>NZ_CP016545.1:915000-2115000 GCF_001687545.1 Paraurantiacibacter namhicola
CCCTGCTGTTCTCCGCGACCATGCCGCGCCCGATCGAGAACATGGCACGCCGCTACCAACGCGATGCCTTGCGCATCGCGACGCGCGAGGATGCGCGCGGCCATAACGATATTGCCTACCAGGCCGTCACCGTCTCGCCTTCCGAGGTCGAGAACGCGGTCGTGAACCTGCTGCGCTTCCACGAGGCCGAAACGGCCATTCTGTTCTGTGCCACGCGCGACAATGTCCGGCACCTCCATGCCACCTTGCAGGAACGTGGGTTCGGAGTGGTTGCCCTGTCGGGCGAGCATTCCCAGCAGGAACGCAACCAGGCCCTGCAGGCGCTGCGCGACAAGCGTGCGCGCGTCTGCGTGGCGACCGACGTCGCGGCGCGCGGCATCGACCTGCCCAGCCTGAGCCTGGTCGTGCATGTCGAAATTCCGCGTGATGCCGAGACGTTGCAGCACCGCTCTGGCCGGACAGGCCGCGCCGGGCGCAAGGGGACCGCCGTCATCGTTGTGCCGTTCCCGCGCCGCAAGCGTGTCGAAAGCATGCTGCGCAAGGCCCGGATCGAAGCCGAGTGGATCTCCGCGCCCGACCGCGAGGCCATCCTGGCACGCGACCACGACCGGCTGCTGGAGCGCCTGCTCGAGCCGATCGAGACCGGCAAGGCGGACAAGGCGCTGGCCAAGCGCGTGATGGACGAATTGTCGCTGGAAGATATCGCGCTGCGCCTCGTGAAGGCTCACCGCGCAACGATGCCCGCGCCCGAGGAACTGCTGGTCAACACGCCGGAAGCGCATCGCGCGGCACAGAAGGAACGGCATCGCCCCGGCTTCGAGGATACCATCTGGTTTCGCATGGATGTCGGCCGCCGGCAGAATGCGGACGCGCGCTGGATCCTGCCGCTGCTGTGTCGCCGCGGGCATATCACCCGCAACGAGGTCGGAGCGATCCGTATCGGACCGCAGGAAACCCATTTCCAGATCCCCCGTGCCATTGCGGACAAGTTTGCCGAAGCTGCCGAGCGCACCGCGCAGAGCGGCGAGGACGGCAGCGATATTGCTATCGTCCGGTCCGAAGAGCCGCCCCGCGACGCGGCAAAGCGCCATCGCAAGGGCGGGGCCGGGCATGGCGGAGCTTCGGGCAAGCCGCGCGTGTCCCCGCGACATGGCGGCGGCAAGGGCGCCGGAAGGCCGCCTTTCAAGGGCAAGGGCAAGCCGTCCAAGGGCAAGCCGGGCAAGCGCCCGGACTGACCTGACGTGGCGGCGCTCCGATGGCGCCGCTGCCTGCCATCGCGCAGAATGGATGGCGGTTTGCAACGCGTGTCGCAATCCTTATGCTGCCGGTGAATCCTCACCAGCGGCCGATATCTTGCGCATCCCGCGCGGCGGGCCGCCATACCGGAAGATATCTTCGCCCGATGGCCGACAACACCGACAATACGATTTCGCCGCCTCTGGTGGACCTTCCCATCGAAACCCATGATCGCGGCTTCTATGACGGCTTCAGCCGCGAAGTGACGATCCCGGCGAAGATCGTCGTCTCGTTAATCATCATGTGGGCGATCTTCTTCCCGGTCAGCGCCAGTGAGACCTTGTCGGCTGCCAATGTCAGCATCATCGCGTCATTTTCTGGCTGGTATGTCTATCTCGTTGCCTTCCTGATGCTCACCTGCGCGGTGGTTGCCCTGGTTCCGCAATCTGGCCGCCTGCTGATCGGCGCGCCGGATGAAAAGGCGGAGTTTTCCCGCTTCTCCTGGTTCGCCATGCTCTTTGGCGCGGGCATCGGGATCGGGATGCTGACCTATTCCATCGGGGAACCGATGGCCCATTTCGCCAACAATCCCGACATCATTCGCGGCGAGGTGGAGCCGCTGAGCGAAGCGGCGATTGCGCCTGCCTATCGCTATACCTTCCTGCACTGGGGCCTTGCAGCCTGGGGGACCTATGCCCTGGTGGGCCTGGCCATCGGTTATGTCGCCTATCGCCGCGCCCTGCCGCTCACCATCCGCTCTGCCCTTACGCCCCTGTTCGGCAAGGCGATGTCAGGCGTTGCCGGGCATGTGGTCGATGTGGTGGCAGTCGTCGCCACGATCCTGGGCGTTTCGGTGACGATGGGTCTGGGCGTCGAGCAATTCGTTGCCGGCCTCGCGCGCCTTGGCCTGGGCGACTGGCTGCTGAACGATGCGGGCACGTCCTCCACGCTGGCGATCATCACTGCCCTGGCAGTGCTGGTGGGCGCATCGACGCTCAGCGCGCTGTCGGGTGTGGGCAAGGGCATCAAATGGCTGTCCAATCTCAATATGGCGCTTTCTTTCCTGCTGCTCGCGCTGTTTGCGATCCTTGGGTCCGGGCTGTTCGGCTTGCAATTGCTCGCTGCGGGAACGTGGGATTACCTCGTCACGCTGGTGCCATCCTCGCTGACCCTGTTCGCGCGCGATGGCAGCGAGACGGCCGCGGCGCTGGTGCAGTGGCAGCTGGACTGGAGCGTGTTCTACTGGGCCTGGTGGATCGCCTTCGCGCCTTTCGTGGGCATGTTCATCGCCCGCATTTCGCGCGGCCGCACGGTGCGCGAGTATATTGCCGGCGTGGTGCTGGTCCCCTCGCTCATGTGCTTTGTGTGGATGGCGATCATTGGCGGTACGGCGATCGACCTAGAACTGAACGGCACGGCCGGCGGAGCAATCCTGGACACCGGGATTTCCGACCAGCTTTACGCCGCTATTTCCGTACTGCTCAGCCCGGCTATGGCGCTGGTGGTCTCCGCCCTCGTGGTGGTGCTGCTGATGACGTATCTTGTGACATCGGCCGACAGCGCGATCCTGATCGTGAACACAATCAATGGCGCGGGTGAGACCGATGGAACGCGCAGTCGCCACATCCTGTTCTGGGGCGCGGCGCTGGCTTTCGTGGTCGGCAGCATGCTGATCCTTGGCGGGATCGACGCGATCCGCATCACCATGATCATCGGCGCCTTGCCGTTTTCCTTCGTGGTGGCGCTGATGGCCGTGGCCATCCTTAAGGCCATCGCATTCGACATTGTGCGCAAGCGTCAGGGCGTGCCGACCACCGCGGTGGGATGTGCCGAATGGGAAGAAGGACGCCAGGCGGGCTGAACCCGCAGGCGGCGCGCGCCTGTCAGGCGTTCGCGATCAGCGACAGGATGCGGTCAGCGTGTTCGCGGCGGCAGACCAGCAGGTCGGGCAGCCAGGTGTCCTCGCGATTGTAGGCAAGCGGACTGCCATCGACGCGGCTCGCGTGCAGGCCATGGGCCAGCGCGACGGCGGCGGGCGCGCAATTGTCCCATTCATATTGTCCGCCGGTATGCAGGTAGATGTCCGCGTCCCCGCGGATCACGGCCATGGCCTTTGCGCCTGCGCTGCCCATCGGGACCAGCTGCGCATCCAGCGCTTCTGCCACGGCAAGCGCCTCTGCCGCCGGGCGGGAGCGGCTGACGACCATGCGCAGGCGCTGCGGCGCAGCGGGCAAACTCACAGGCTCATCAGTCCGCAGCACCATGTCCCGGCCGGGCAGCGCGACTGCGCCGATCGCAGGCGCACCTTCCACGGCCAGCCCCACATGCACGGCCCAGTCTTCGCGGCCCTCGCCATATTCGCGGGTGCCGTCCACCGGGTCCACGATCCAGACGCGGTCCTTGGAAAGGCGGGCGATGGTGTCCTTGCTCTCTTCCGACAGGATGCCGTCATCGGGCCTCAGCTCCGCCAGTGCGGCGACGAGATATTCGTTGGCCGCCCGGTCGCCTGCGTCGCCAAGCGCGCGGCCTTCCAGCGTGCCGGTGGCGCGCAGTTCCAGCAGGATGCGCCCGGCGCTGTAAGCCAGGTGCGCGGCCAGCTGCGCGTCGGTCAAGTCGCGGGGGTCGGTCATTTCAGCGGCAGCACCTGCTTGATGATGAAATCGGCGGCGTCTTCGGGCGTCATCTCCACCGTGTTGACGCGAATTTCCGGATCCTCCGGCGCCTCATAGGGGCTGTCGATCCCGGTGAAGTTCTTCAGCTCGCCCGCGCGCGCCTTCTTGTAAAGACCCTTCACGTCGCGCTCTTCCGCCACTTCGAGCGGCGTATCGACGAAGATCTCGATGAACTCATGCGGCTCCAGCATGTCGCGCACCAGCTGCCGGTCCGCGCGGAACGGACTGATGAAGGCGGTGAGGACGATCAGCCCGGCATCGGTCATCAGCTTCGCCACCTCGCCGATGCGGCGGATGTTCTCGATCCGGTCGGCCTCGGTAAAGCCAAGGTCCCTGTTCAGGCCGTGCCGCACATTGTCGCCGTCCAACAGGAAGGTGTGGCGGTTCATCAGCGCCAGCTTCTTCTCCACCTCGTTGGCGATGGTGGATTTGCCGCTGCCGGACAGGCCGGTGAACCAAAGTACGCGCGGGGTCTGGTTCTTCATGCCCGCATGGTGCTCGCGCCCGATGTCGGTTGCCTGCCAATGGACATTCTGGCTGCGGCGGAGACTGAAATGCAGCATGCCGGCAGCGACCGTGCGATCGGTCAGCTTGTCCACCAGGATGAAGCCGCCGAGCGTGCGATTGTCGGCATAGGGCTCGAACACCAGCGGTCTGTCCGCATGGACCTCCGCCACGCCGATCTCGTTCAGCGACAATGTCTTGGCGGCGAGATGCTCCATCGTATTGACGTCCACCTCGTATTTCGGCTGCTGCACGGTGGCGGTCACGGTCTGCGTGCCCAGCTTCAGCCAATATCCGCGCCCCACTGTCAGGTCGTCATCCGCCAGCCAGACCAGCGTCGCTTCGAACTGGTCGGCCACCTGCGGCGGATCATCGGCCGCGGCGATGACGTCGCCGCGCGAGCAATCGATCTCATGCTCCAGCGTCAGGGTTACGGACTGGCAGGCCTGCGCTTCGTCGAGCTCGCCGTCGAAGGTGCTGATCGCCTTTACGGTGCTGGTCTTGCCGGAGGGCAACACGCGGATGGCGTCACCCGGACGGATGCGTCCGCTTGCGATTTGTCCCGCAAACCCGCGAAAATCGAGGTTGGGCCGGTTGACCCATTGCACCGCCATGCGGAACGGCTTTTCCGCTTCGGTCTCGCTGGGGACTGGCAGGGTCTCCAGGTGATCGATCAGCACGGGCCCGTCATACCAGTCCATCGCATCGGACGGCGCGGTTATATTGTCCCCGCGCAGGCCGCTGATTGGAATTGCGGTGAAGTCCTCGATACCGATCTCGCCCGCAAAAGCGCGGTAGTCAGAGACGATCGCGTCGAAGGTCTCCTGCGCGTACTCGACGAGGTCCATCTTGTTCACCGCCAGTACGATCTGGCGGATGCCCAGCTGGTGGCACAGGAAGGAATGGCGGCGCGTCTGCGTGAGCACGCCCTTGCGCGCGTCGATCAGGATGACGGCGCAATCCGCGGTGCTCGCGCCGGTGACCATGTTGCGCGTGTACTGCTCATGCCCCGGGCAATCCGCCACGATGAACTTGCGGCTTTCCGTCGCGAAGAAGCGGTAAGCGACATCGATGGTGATGCCCTGCTCGCGCTCCGCCGCAAGGCCATCTACCAGCAGGGCGAAGTCGATCTCCTGCCCCTGCGTGCCCACGCGCTTGCTGTCGGATTCCAGCGCGGCCAGCTGATCCTCGAAGATCATCTTGCTGTCGAACAGCAGCCGGCCGATCAGTGTGCTCTTGCCATCGTCCACGCTGCCGCAGGTGATGAAGCGCAGCATGGTCTTGTTCTGGTGCGCCTGCAGGTATGCCTCGATGTCCTCGGCGATAAGCGCGTCTGTCTTGTAGCCGGACGACATCAGAAATACCCCTCCTTCTTCTTCTTCTCCATGCTGGCATCGCCCGCATCCTTGTCGATGACGCGGCCCTGCCGTTCGCTGGTGGTGGTCAGCAACATCTCCTGCACGATTTCCGGCAAGGTGGCGGCGGTGCTTTCCACCGCGCCCGTCAGCGGGAAGCAGCCGAGCGTGCGGAAACGGATGGTGCGTTCGGTGATCTCAGGGCGGTGGCCCAGCACGCGCTCCAGCCGATCGATATCGTCGGCCATGAACAGGCCGCCATCATGCTCGAAGGTAGGGCGCACGGCGCTGTAATACAGCGGCACGATCTCGATCTGCTGGTCCATGATGTATTGCCAGATATCCAGCTCGGTCCAGTTCGACAGAGGGAAGACGCGGATGCTCTCGCCCTTGCGCTTGCGGGCATTGTAGAGGTTCCACAGCTCGGGGCGCTGGTTCTTCGGGTCCCAGCCATGGCTGGCCGTGCGGAAGGAGAACACGCGCTCCTTCGCGCGGCTTTTCTCCTCGTCGCGCCGCGCGCCGCCAAAGGCCGCATCGAAGCCATGCTGGTCGAGTGCCTGCTTCAGGCCTTCGGTCTTCCACATATCCGTGTGCAGCGGGCCGTGGTCGAAGGGATTGATCCCGCGCTCCTCGGCTTCTGGATTGCGGTGGACCAGCAGTTCCATCCCGGCCTCGCGCGCGCTTTTCTCGCGCAGCTCGTACATGGCGCGGAATTTCCAGGTCGTATCGACATGCAGCAGGGGGAAGGGCGGCGGCGCGGGGTGGAACGCCTTCTTCGCCAGGTGCAGCATGACCGCACTGTCCTTCCCCACCGAATACAGCATCACCGGATTGTCAGCCTCTGCGACGACCTCGCGCATGATGTGGATGCTCTCGGCCTCTAGGCGCTGGAGATGGGTGAGGGGCTTGGTCATGCGGCGCTGCCTAGCGTGATGGACTATCCGCTGGACCTCCCATATGGGAGGTGTTACTGAGTGCCATGCGCGTGCCCAATCTTGGAGAGACGGACCTGCTGGTCCCGTTGCACGATGGCCTGTTCGAACAGCCCATGTGGCAGACCTTCCTATCGCGGATACGGCGGCTGGCTGCGGCAGAATGCGCCGCGATCCGCATCGTGGGGCCGCGCGGGGGGCAGTCGGTGCGGCTGGTGTCTGGCGATGCAGCGCTGGCCGGGCTTGGCGCGCTGGACCTGTCGAAAATGCGTGCGGGGCGTGCCTATTCGCAGGCCGACTTCGAAGGCGATGCAGGCGGGTCAGGCGGGGCAGGCGGGGCCGGAACGGCGTGGCGCGCCCTGCTGCTGCGCGATGACAGCGGCTTCGGCATGCTGTTCGCGATTGCGGACAGCACAGCTGTGGGCCCCGATATCGCGAATCTTATGGTGGCGCTGCAGCCGCATATGGCCGTGGCGCTGAAGACCTTTGCCGGGATGGAGGCGGAGCGTGCGCGATCGGGTATGAGCGCGGCCACGCTGGCGCGCATGAATTTCGGCTGGATCACGCTGGATGCGCAGGCGCGGATCGTCGATTGCGATCCGCAGGCAGCGCGGCTGCTGGATCTGTCGGGGGAGCTGGCGCGCGGACCGTACGATCGCCTGGTGCCACGGTCCCCGGCGCTGGACCGCCAGCTGACCGCACTGGTGCGTGACTATGCCGCCGATCCTCGCGCCCGCCCGCGCGCGATCAACCTCAGCCATGACCCGTGGATCGATGTGCTGGCAGCGCCTGTCCGGCTGGAGACGCTGGCGGGCGGGGGCAAGGCGGTAGCGGCGCTTTACATTCGGGGCGACCGCTCCAGCAGCGCGGACCGGCACGAACAGCTGGCCGACCTCTTCGACCTGACAGCGGCGGAGGCGCGCATCGCCTGGTCGCTGGCGCAGGGCCTGTCGATTGCGGAGACGGCCAAAGAGCACGGCCTGACGCTGGAGACGGCGCGCTATTACTCCAAGAAAATCTACGCCAAGACCGGCGCGCGCGGGCAGGTGGAACTGGTGCGTAACATCCTCACCGGCGTGCTGGCGCTTGCCTGATTTCGCCCGCCGCGATACCGCGCTGGCAAGGGAGAGGAACAGGATGGCCGAAGGCGGGGACAAGCCCACCATCAAGCGGCGCGTTACAGCGGCCGATGTGGCCGAAATGGCGGGCGTCAGCCAGCCCACTGTCTCGCGCGCATTGTCCGGTTCTCCGCTCATCACCGATGCCACGCGGGCGCGGGTGGAAGAGGCGGCCCGGTCGCTGGGTTACCTGGTCGACAAGCGCGCGTCGCGCCTGCGCCGAGGGGATACGGGCATCATCGCCGTGGTCGTGTTCAGCCGCCAGGGTGCAGGCTTTCGCAGCACCAATCCCATGACATATGCCCTGCTGGGCGCGACCTGCGCGGCGGCGGCTGCGCGGGGCATGGAAACGCTGGTTTCCTTCCAGTCCGAACCCGGCCACTTCTTCGGCCAATATGTCCGCCAGGGCGAGGCCGACGCGATGATTGCCATCGGCACGCGCGAGAACGAGGCGGCCTGGATAAACCTTGAGGAAAGCGGCGCGGCTTCCGATCCGCACGCCTTCTGGGGCGAGGACGTGCTGCCCGACAATGCGGAAGGCGCACGGCTGGTGGTCGAACACATGTTGGCACGCGGCCGCCGCCGGATCGCTTTTATCGGCGCGCAGGAGGGGCACCGGCAGTTCTGCGAACGGCAGGCCGGGTATGAGGCCGCCATCAGCGCCGCCGGGCTGGAGCCCCGCGTTATCCCGGTGGAAATCTCTCAGGATCGCCACGCGCAGGGTGTCGCCGCCATCCGCAGCCTGCTGGCCGAGCGCGGCGGTTGCGACGCGGTGTTTGCATCCTGCGATGCCATAGCCATCGGCGCGATCGGAGAATTGCAGGCACAGAATGTCAGCGTGCCGGATGACCTGGCCGTGGCGGGTTTCGACGGGCTGGGCATTGCCGAGCAGATCGTGCCGCAGTTGACCACCGTTGCCACCGATGTCGGCATGGCGGGCGAGATGCTGGTGGCGCGCGCCATGGGCGGTGACGGGGCCCGCGCGCTGCGTGTGCCGGTGTCGCTGCGCACCGGGGGCAGTACATGATTCGGATCCACGACGCATCGGTAGCTTGGTCCTTCGATCACAGACGCGCTAAAGCTGAAACCGTATATTAGACGGGATAATGACATGACGTTTCACCGCCGACACTTCCTTCGTTCGACCGGCATCGCCTTTGCCGGGCTCGCCGCCAGCAATTGCAGCCCGAGCGGGCGGGCGGCGCTGATCGGCACACCGATGCCGCGCTTGGGCACGAACGGATATGGCTCGCTTGTGCCCGATCCCGCCGGCATTTTGGATCTGCCTCAGGGGTTTGCCTATCGCGTGATCTCGCGGCTTGACGATGTCATGAGCGATGGCGGAACCGTGCCGAACAATGCTGACGGGATGGGCTGCTTCGACCTTGGCAATGGCAAGATTTCCCTTGTTCGAAACCATGAACTGCGCCCCGATCGCGCCGATCCTGTTGCCGTGGCGCCAGCTTACGATACGGCGGCGCGCAGCCAGCTGGCCCTGCCCGGCGGCACGACGACGATTATCCTCGATGCCGGGACCCTGGAAGTAGAACGTCAATACCGCAGTTTAGCCGGGACGATCCGGAATTGCGCGGGGGGCGTTACGCCTTGGAATAGCTGGCTCAGTTGCGAGGAAAACACTGACCGGGCAGGCGGAAGCCTGAACCAAGATCATGGCTACGTCTTCGAAGTGCCTGCCGATAGCGGTGGCCTGGTCGACCCAGTCCCGCTGAAGGCCATGGGCCGCTTCAATCACGAAGCAGCCTGCGTCGACCCGGCGAGCGGCATCGTTTACATGACGGAAGACAGGAAGGATTCGCTGTTTTACCGATTCATCCCGAATGTTCCTGGCGACCTTGCAGCTGGGGGCACGTTGCAGGCGCTGGTGCTTGACGAAATGCAGGACACAAGGAACTGGGAAGCTGGCGGCGGTCGTCTTTCGGTCGGGTCGCCCGTAGCCGGTTCGTGGGTCACGCTGGATAATGTCGAAGCACCGAAGGACGATTTGCGAAAGCGCGGCGCAGCGCTAGGCGCCGCCATCATTGCCCGCGGTGAAGGTATCTGGATGGGCGAAGGAGAAATGTACTTTACCGCGACCAACGGCGGCGCGGCAGAACAAGGGCAGATTTTCCGCTTTACGCCGCGCACTGGCGCGCCGGATTTGCTGGAACTCTTTTACGAAAGCCCTGCCGTGTCTGAATACAGTTTCGGTGACAATCTGTGTATTGCACCTTTCGGAGACTTGGTGGTTTGCGAAGATAAGTACACCGACACGAAGGATAATCACCTGCGCGGAATTACACCGGCGGGAGAGGCTTACGCCTTCGCGCGGCTCCGCTTGCCGACTGAACCGGCTGGAGCCTGCTTCTCGCCGGATGGCCGCACACTGTTCGTAAATGTCTATCGACCTGCCATGACGCTCGCGATCTCCGGGCCATGGCCATCGGTGTGATGCCAAAACCGCGCGTTCTGTTCGTCTGCCTCGGCAATATCTGCCGCTCCCCGCTGGCGGAGGGCGCGTTCCGGCAGGCCGCGAGCGACGCGGGGCTGGAGGCAGGGGCCGACAGCGCGGGCACGGCGAATTACCATGTCGGCAAGCTGCCGGACGAGCGCAGCATCGCCGCCGCGCGCGAGCATGGCGTGGACATCACCGCCCAGCGTGCGCGCCAGCTAGCCGCCGCTGACTACACCCGCTTCACGCACATTTTTGCGCTGGACGAGGACAATCTGGCAGACATCCGCGCCCGCGCTCCCAAGGATGCGACGGCGGAGATTGCGCTGCTGATGGACGCGGTGCCGGGGCAGGAGGGCGAAGCCGTCGCCGACCCCTACTATGGGGGCCCTGAAGGTTTCCAGCAGACCTGGCGCGAAGTGCGCATGGCGGCCGAGGCGCTGGTCGCTCGTTTCACCCGGTGAGCGCGCCCGAAAGCACGTCCGAAAGCTCGTCCGAAAGCCCCCTGGCGCGGATTGGCGCCGCGCTGGGCAGCAAGGTCGTCTCAGGCCGCCAGCTGGCAGGCGGGGACCTGGGCGGGGCGATGCTGGTCGACCTGGCGGATGGCCGCAAGGCGGTCGCCAAGCAGGGACCGCTCGTCTCTGTCGAAGCGGACATGCTGCGCGCCATTCGCCAGGCTTGCGGCCGCGCGCCGGACATCCTCTTCTGCGAAGGCGACCTGCTGGTGATGGACTTCGTCGAGAGCACCGGGCGGCCGGATGAGGCCGGATGGCGCGACCTTGCCGAGGTGCTGGGTACACTTCACGCCGATACGGGCGAGCCCTTCGGCTGGCAGGCGGATTACGTCTTCGGACCCGTCGCAATCCTTAATGAAGCTGCCGAGGATTGGCCTGCATTCTGGGCGGAGCGCCGCCTGCTGTGCCACGGAGAGAAAATCTCGGAGCACCTGACCGGGCGGCTCGCGAAACTGGCGGAGAAGCTGCCGGACCTGCTGCCGGCCACGCCGCCATCCAGCCTTCTGCACGGCGATCTGTGGGGCGGCAATGTCCTGTTCGGGCAGGGCCGCCTGAATGCGCTGATCGACCCCGCAGCCTATCGCGGTCACCGCGAGGTGGACGTCGCCATGCTCACGCTATTCGACCATCCGACGGACGCGTTTTTCGAGGCGCTGGAGCTCGAGGCCGGCTGGCGCGAACGGCTGCGCATCTACCGGCTCTGGCCGCTGCTGGTGCATTTGCGGCTGTTCGGCACGTCCTACCGCGCCGCCATCGACCGCGAATTGTCCGCCTTCGGCTGTTAGGAAGCCTCGGGCAGCGGCGTCCACTCGCCGCCTTCGGGACCCGGCGCGAAGATCGCATTTAGCATGGCATCGGTCACGCCTTCGGGCGTGGCGGGCTGCCATTTGGGATCATGGTCCTTGTCCACCAGCACGGCGCGCACGCCTTCGGTAAAGTCGGGCCGCATGATCATCCGGCTGGCGATGCGGTACTCCATCGCCATGTTGTCGGCGAAATCCTGCATGGCCGCGCCGTGCACAAACTGGCGAAGCGCGACCTTGGAAGTCGCCGGGCACTTGGCGCGCACGGCCTTGAGTTCCTTGCCCGCCCATTCGCTGGCATCGGCCTCCAGCGCGGCAATGATTTCTTCCAGCGTGTCCGAGGCGAACAGCCGGTCTATGGTTTCGGCATTGCCGGCAAGGCGTGCTTCGGGCGGCGTGCTGGAAACCTCCAGCAGGATCGCCTCCACGTCGCCCGGCTGCGCCACGATGCGCGCCTTCACTTGGGCCAGTTTCTCGCTCTCGATGTAGTGCGTGGCAAGGCCCGCCCAGAGGCATTCCGCCCCGTCCAGCCGCGCGCCGGTCAGCGCCAGGAACTGGCCCGTGCGGCCCGGCAGGCGGGGCAGGTACCAGCCCGCGCCGACATCGGGGAACAGGCCGATAGAGCCTTCCGGCATGGCAAACATCGTGTTCTCCGTCGCCACGCGGTACTTGCAGGGCTGCGAGATGCCCACGCCGCCGCCCATCGTCACGCCGTCCATGAAGGCGATAATCGGCTTGGGGTATGTGAACATCAGGTGGTTGAGGCGATATTCCGTGTGGAAAAATTCGCGCCCGCGCCGCCCTGCATCCTCCTGCGAGGAATTGCGCAGCAGCGTGACATCGCCGCCCGCACAGAAACCGCGGCCCTCGGCATGGTCCAGCAGCACCACGTCCACCGCGTCATCGCTGCGCCAGCCAAGCAGCGCGTCCGACATGCCCCGGCACATGTCGAGCGTCAGCGCATGCAGCGCCTTGGGACGATTGAGCGAAATATGCGCCGCGGCGCCGTGAGTGTGGATGTGCAGGTGTTCAGTCATC
Source organism: Paraurantiacibacter namhicola (assembly GCF_001687545.1). Classification (NCBI taxonomy): domain Bacteria; kingdom Pseudomonadati; phylum Pseudomonadota; class Alphaproteobacteria; order Sphingomonadales; family Erythrobacteraceae; genus Paraurantiacibacter; species Paraurantiacibacter namhicola. Next base: position 927,623 of record NZ_CP016545.1, read on the forward strand.
GCGCTCACCCCTGCCGCAGCATGTCGCGGCCCACGATCATGCGCATCACCTGGTTGGTGCCTTCCAGGATCGAATGCACGCGCAGGTCGCGCCAGAAGCGTTCGATGGGGTAATCCTTGAGGTATCCATATCCGCCGAACAGCTGCAGCGCATTGTTGACGACATTGCTGCCGCTGTCGGTCGCCAGCCGCTTGGCCATGGCTGAAAAGCGCGTCTTGTCGGGCGCATTTTCGGTGACCTTGGCGGCTGCGAGGTAAAGGAGCGCGCGCGCCGCCTCCAGCTCGGTCGCCATGTCGGCCAGCATGAACTGCGTGTTCTGGAAATCCGCAATGGGCTGGCCGAACTGCTGGCGTTCCTTGGTGTAATTCACCGCCTCGTCCAGGCAGCGCTGTGCGCCGCCCAGCGAACAGGCACCGATGTTCAGGCGTCCGCCATCGAGGCCCGCCATGGCGAAGCGGAAGCCTTCGCCTTCCTGCCCGACGAGGTTTTCGAGCGGCACGCGGCAATCCTCGAAGATCAGCTGCGCGGTGGGGCTGGCATTCCAGCCCAGCTTCTTCTCCGGCGCGCCGTGGCTCAGGCCTTCGGTCCCCGCTTCCACCACGATGCAGGAAATGCCGCGCGTCTTGTGATCGTCCGTGCGGACCATGACCACGTAAAGGTCGTTCACGCCGCTGCCGGAGATGAACTGCTTCGTGCCGTTGATCACGTAATGATCGCCGTCACGCACCGCGCTGGTCTTCAGCCCTGCCGCGTCGGAGCCGCTGCCCGGTTCGGTCAGGGCATAGCTGGCGAGCTTTTCCATGGTGACGAGGTCCGGCAGGAAGCGGTCTTTCAGTTCCTGCCCGCCGAAACGGTCGATCATCCATGCGGCCATGTTGTGGATGGAGATAAAGGCGCTGGTGGTGGGGCAGCCATAAGCCATCGCCTCCATGATTAGTGCCGCTTCCAGTCGGCCCAGATTGATGCCGCCCATCTCCTCCGAGACATAGATCGCGCCGAAGCCCAGCTCGCCGGTCTGCTTGATCACGTCTTTCGGGAAATGGTGCGCCTCGTCCCATTCGCCGGCATGCGGCGTGATGTTGTCGGCGGTGAAACGCTGCGCCATCTCCTGGATGGCCAGCTGGTCGTCTGTGAGGGAAAATTGTCCTGTCATGTCGCAGTCTCTAGCCTTGGCGGCGCGGATGTGAAAGGCTTGCCAGCATGACAGACGATCGCCGCATCATGCTGGTCTACAACGCCAATGGCGGACTGTTCTCCATGCTGTCCGATGCGGTCCACAAGGTGGTCTCGCCGCAGACCTATCCGTGCTCGCTATGCGCCATAACCTATGGCCCTGTTTCCATGCATGGGCGCTGGCGCAGATTCCTGAAGGGCCGCGGCGAGACGGTCAGCTTCCATCACAAGGATGACTGGGCGCGCGATTACCCTGCGGTGGACGCGCCCCTGCCGGCAATCTTCGTGACGCAGGAAGGCTCGCAGCCTTCGGTGCTGGTCGGCGCGGACGAGCTGGATGCCTGCACGGGGCTGGACCCGCTCATGGCACTGGTGGACGAACGCCTCAGCCGCAGCTGATCTTCGTGATCGTATAATCGTCATCGTAGGAGACGGTCAGCCGGTCGGGCCGGTAATCCATCGTCACGGCGGTCCGCGGCGGGACCCAGCGCAGCGTCTTCGCGCCGGTCATCTTCAGCAGCATCGTGCCGCTTTCGGCGCTGGCCTTGTGGCCGACATGGTCCTGCACGCCGCTGGCATCGCATTCGCCCTGCGGTTCCTTGATCTTCATGTCGCCATCTCCGTCCATTGTGGCGCAGGCGGCCAGTGTGGTTGCCGCTGCAAGGCCAAGGATCATGCGCATCAATCGTACTCCCATAGAAACTTTCCCGCCATCCTAGGCAGATGCTAAGCGGGCCGCAAAGGGAGATTCGGTGAAATGGCAGGCCTGTGGTTCGACGAGCTGGAAGTGGGGCAGGTGTTCGACCACGCCATCCGGCGCACGGTGACGGAGACGGACAACCTTCTGTTCTCCACCCTCACGCACAATCCCGCAGCACTGCACCTTGATGCAGAGGCAATGAAGGACAGCGAATATGGCCGCATCCTGGTCAATTCCTGCTTCACCCTGTCGCTGATGGTGGGCGTGTCCGTTGGCGACACCACGCTAGGCACGGCGGTGGCCAATCTCGGGTGGGACGAGGTGCGCTTTCCCGCTCCCGTCTTCATTGGCGATACGCTGCGGATCGAGACCGAGGTGGTGGCCCTGCGCGAGAGCAAGTCGCGCCCCGGGCAGGGCATCGTGACATATGCCCACCGCGCCTATAACCAGGACGGGACGCTGGTTGGCGAATGCAAGCGCAGCGGTTTGCAGCGCAGCAAGCCGGCAGACGCCTAAATCCGCCGTTCAGGCAGGTTGCGCCAGACCTCGTGGTTTCAAACCGGGACGAGTCCAGATGATCCGCAAGATATCCATCATTTTCGCTAGCCTCGGCCTTGTTGCCGGGCTGGCTGCCTGCAACACCGTGAAGGGCGTGGGCGAAGACATCAAATCGGTCGGCCGCGCCGGCGAACGCGCACTGGACTGACGTCACGCATACTCTGAGGGGGAATTATCTTGGCTAGCGAAGCAGCAGCAACAGGCAGCACCAATACCGGGATCCTCGGATGGATCGAACGCTCGGGCAACAAGCTGCCCGATCCGGTGTTCCTCTTCTTCTGGCTGATCGGCATCCTGATCGTGATCTCGGTGATCGCAAGCTTGGCCGGATGGGCCGTGCAGCACCCCACCGAACTGACCGAGGCGGGCGAGCCTGTGGTGATCGCGGCCACCAGCCTGCTGGCGGCGGAGAACATCCAGCGCCTGTGGGTCGACATGCCCACCACCTTCACGCACTTCCACCCGCTGGGATATGTGCTGGTGGTGATGCTGGGCGCGGGCGTTGCTGAACGCGCCGGGCTGTTTGGCACGGCCATGCGGGCCGGTGTGCGCAATGCTCCCACGGCGCTGCTGACCCCCATCGTGGTGCTGGTGGGCATGTTGGGCAACCTTGCTGCCGATGCCGCTTACGTGGTGCTGATCCCGCTGGCGGGCATCATCTTCCATGCAGCAGGACGTCATCCCATCGCCGGTATTGCCGCGAGCTTCGCGGGTGTTTCCGGCGGCTTTTCCGCCAACCTCCTGCCGGGCCAGCTGGACGCGCTGCTGTTCGGCATTACCGAGGCGAGCGTCGAGACGGTGTTCGGTGACTGGACCGCGAATATTGCGGGCAACTGGTACTTCATCGCCGCCATGACCTTCGTCTTCCTGCCGGTGATCTGGTTCGTGACCGACCGCATGATCGAACCGCGCCTTGGCAAGTGGAATGCGGAAGCTGCGGGCAATGCCATGGCCGAAGAGCAGGGCGACCGTCCGCTGACCGATGGTGAGCGCATGGGCCTGCGCTGGGCTGGCCTTGCCGTCCTGTTCGTGATCGGCCTGTGGCTGCTGTTCACCTTTGGCCCCGGCACGCCGCTGATCGACGAGGAGGCGACGCCCGAAGCGCGCCTGACGCCGTTCTACCGCAGCCTTGTGGCAGGCTTCTTCCTGCTCTTCCTGCTGGCCGGCTGGGCTTACGGCAAGGCCGCGGGCGTCATCAACGATCACCGCGACCTGGTGAAGATGATGGCGGGCGCGATGGAAGATCTCGCCTATTACCTCGTGCTGGCCTTTGCCGCGGCGCATTTCGTGGCGATGTTCGCATGGTCGAACCTGGGGCTGGTGCTGGCGGTAAACGGGGCGGACTTCCTGTCCAGCAGCGGACTGCCCGCATGGGCGCTGCTTGCGGCGATCATCCTTGTATCCGGCCTGCTCAACCTGTTTGTGGGCTCGGCCAGCGCCAAGTGGGCGCTGCTTGCCCCGGTGCTGGTGCCGATGCTGATGCTGCTGGGCATCTCTCCGGAAATGGCGACGGCCGCTTACCGCGTGGGCGATAGCGCCACCAACATCATCACCCCGCTGATGGTGTATTTCCCGCTGATCCTGATCTTCTGCCAGCGCTGGCAGAAGGATTTCGGCCTCGGCTCGCTGGCGGCGACCATGTTGCCTTATTCAATCGGCCTTATGCTGGTGGGCCTCGCGCTCACCATCGGCTGGGTCGCATTGGATCTGCCGCTGGGTCCGGGCGCATCGGTGTTCCAGGAGATCCCCGGCACCGTGAACCCCGTCGCTCCGGCAGCGGCGCAGTAAAGGGCCATGGCGATGTTGGCATCCCTCCTCGCGCTGGCTGCGGCCTCCACGGCGCCTGCCCCGCAGGACGTGGAGGGCCGCTGCTTTTATCCTGAAGCCTTCGAGTCCGTGCGGGAGACAGCGCTTCTTGCGCTGTGCGACAGGGCAGAGGTGCGCCCGGACAAGGTGGTCTTCAGCCGCAATGGCGAGAACCAGATGCGCTTCTCCGGCGTGTGGGAGGACGGACTGTTCCAGGTGGACGAGGTCGTGCTCAGGACAGGCAGGCGCGTGGAAGTGAAGGGCAGCTGCCGTGTCGACACGCGCTATGACACCACATCTGCCGTATCCTGCCTCGCCCATCGGCGCGGCTTCGCATATGCGGCAAACCTGATCGTGCCGAATATCTGAGGGCGCAAAGCCCATTGACCGCGCGCCGCCCGCACGGCATCTGGCGCGGCGCACCGCGGGTGTAGCTCAATGGTAGAGCAGCAGCTTCCCAAGCTGACGACGAGGGTTCGATTCCCTTCACCCGCTCCAGCTCCGCCGGAAGATCAATGCAACAACTTGGGTCATGACTTAGTGCCTTCGCCTGCGCGAAGCCACGACGTGAACGACTTTAAGGCGGATGCCTTGGCCGTCTGAACCCTTGCTTACGGCGAATTTCCGCGCGGTGGACGGATCTTTAATTCGCACGTCGGCGCCCTCATTGTCGCCGATAGCATCAGCGCAGGTTTGCGCGCTGCGCCTTCCAGCCGCCGAGGCGCACGCGCTCAAGGCGGGCAATGTCCGAGCCGTATTTCGGATCGCCGGCGCGGTTGACGCTTTCGTCGCTGTCGACAGAAAGGTCGTAAAGCTCCTGGGCGGCGACCTTGCCGCTCTTGTCGACCCAAGCAGTGTAGCGGAAGCGCTTGGTGCGGACAGTGCGGCCCATCAGCTTACCGTTGCCCTCTGTAAGGCCGGCATTGCGACCATACTGGCTGAAACCGGCTTCTTTCCAATTGCGATCCGGATTGAGAAGTAGCGGGACGAGGCTGTCACCTTCCAGGTTCGACGGCGGCGTGAAGCCAGCAAGCTGCGCGAGCGTAGGATAGATATCGACCGTCTCGACTACCGTGTTGGTCCGCGTGCCCTGGCGCGTCACACCCGGCGCATTGATTATGATCGGCACGCGAATGTCGAGATCGGCCGTCGAATGCTTCGCCCAGGCAGCATGGTCGCCCAGCTTCCAGCCGTGGTCGCCCCACAGGACGATGATCGTGTTGTCGGCCAGGCCCTCCGCTTCCAGCTTGCGCAGGAGGTCCCCCACGAGGCTGTCGGCGAAGCTGACGGCGGCGAGGTAGCCCCAGCGCAGCTCGTCGGCGACGGGCTCCGGCATGTTCGGTTTCTCGTCCTCGGTCTCCGGATAATTCCAGACCTCGTAGGCCACCAGCGCCCAGGGCGGTGCGCCCTCTTGCCCGTTGCGGTTTACCGGTTCGGGGACGGTGGAGGGCGAATAGCGCGCCCAGTCTGATTCGGGCGAAATGAAGGGCAAGTGCGGGCGGTGGATGCCCACGGCCATGAAGAAAGGCTCGCCGCTATCGCCCAGCCGCTCCATGTGATCGAGGGCCATGTCCACGTTCAGCGTGTCCGGCAATTCTGCACGATTCTCGGCGCGGTCGTAAGCCTTGCGGGGAATGCCTGCCTTGCGGTCCGCCCGGCGCAGGATGTGTTCGTAATCCTCCTCGCGCACCGTCCAGCCATCGGCATCGTCGTCGGCGTGGTGGTATATCTTGCCGATGCCCAGCGTCTCGTAACCCGCGCCCTTGAACATATCGAGCATGGTCACCGCGTTCGGCACCGCCTCGTCGACGGGCGTTTTCAAATCGGTGATGCCGGTAGTGTCGGGACGCAGCCCGGTCATCAGGGCAGCACGCGACGGGCCGCAAACCGCCTGGCTGACGATGCCGTTGTCGAACACCATGCCGGACCGACCGAGCGCGTCCATGTTCGGCGTCTGCGCGGTCGGATGGCCGTAAATGCCGAGATCCGGGCGCAGATCGTCGATCTGGATGAAAAGGACATTCGGGCGCTCCGGCGCGGCATCGGGCAGGCCGACCAGCCACTGCGAGCCCTCTGCCGGGGGCGGGGCCGAAGCGACGGCGTTTCCGGCGTCCTGCGTGCAGGCAGCAATGCCGAATGCGGCCAGTCCGATGGCGCTGGCGGACATCGCGAGTCGTATGGCGGTTTTCATGTTTTCCTCTCCGAAAGAGCTTTTGCCCTTGACGAAAGCCTTGTCCGGCAAATAGACAACATTGTCAACAGGAGTGGGCATGCATCCATTCCGGCACGGGAATTCGGAGGATTATCATGACCAGGCGCGCCATTCGCTTCGCCCTTTCCACCACTGCAGCGACTCTGCTCGCTGCCTGCGCGACGAATGCGGCGATGGACGGTCCGATGGCCGAGCGCAGCTACGCCTTGCCCGCCGCGGATGTCGCTCTCGACCTGGACAAATGGCCGGTGATCGACAGCGCCATTCCCGCCGCAGCCGATGCCGCAACCGAAGCGCGGATCGATGCGGTTCTCTCCCGGATGACGGTGGAAGAGAAGGTGGGGCAGATTCTCCAACCCGAAATTACCAACATCACGCCGGACGAGGTGCGTGAATACAATATCGGTTCCGTCCTGAACGGCGGGAACGGCAGGCCGAACAAGGATATGTACGCGCCGGCCAGCGAATGGCTGAAGCTGGCCGACGCTTACTGGACCGCGTCGACGGACAAGAGCGATGGCGGTGTGGGCATCCCGATCATCTGGGGCATCGATTCCGTCCACGGTAACAATTCCTATTTCGGCGGCACCATCTTCCCGCACAATATCGGGCTCGGCGCGGCCAACGACCCGGACCTCATGCGTCGCATCGGGCGTGTGACGGCAATCGAAACGGCCGCCATCGGTACGGACTGGACCTTCGCGCCAGCCCTTTCGATCCCGCGCGACGATCGTTGGGGCCGGACCTATGAAGGGTATTCCGAAGGGCCGGAAATTGCGGGCCGAATGGGAGCATCGCTGACGCTGGGTTTGCAGGGCGACCCTGCCGGAGATTTCTTCCCGTCAGGCTCCATCATCGCGACCGCCAAGCACATGGTGGCCGATGGCGGTACGGCCGGCGGCCGCGACCAGGGCGATGCGCAGGTGTCCGAGGATGTTCTGCGCGACATCCACTGGGCGCCCTACGCGCCCACGCTGGAGGCTGGCGCGCAGACCGTCATGGCATCCTATTCCAAGTGGAACGGCGTGCGCATGCACGGCCACGGCCCGCTGCTGACTACGATGATGAAGGACCATGCAGGGTTCGACGGCTTCGTGATCGGCGACTTCAACGGCCACGCCCTGATCCCGGGATGCACCGCGGGCGATTGCCCCGAAGCGCTGTTGGCAGGCGTCGACATGTACATGATTCCGGCAGACTGGAAGGAATTGTACAACAATCTGGTTGTGCAGGTGAAAGACGGGACGATCCCGATGAGCCGGCTGGACGATGCGGTGCGCCGCGTCCTGCGAGTTAAGTTCCGGGCTGGACTGTTCGACATGCCGAAACCCTCGGCGCGGCCTTACGCCGGGGCCGAGCATATCGGCACGGACGAGCACAAGGCGCTGGCCCGCGAGGCTGCCCGCAAGAGCGCCGTATTGCTGAAAGATGACCCTTCGATCCTGCCTTTCCCTGCCAATTCGCGCGTTCTCGTAGCCGGGCAGGGCGCCGATAACGTCCCGATGCTGGTCGGCGGCTGGTCAATGAACTGGCAGGGTACGGGCCTTACAAACAAGGATTTCCCCGGTTCGACCACTGTCTATTCCGGACTGCGCCAGGCCATGGCTCCGCATGGCGGCACGGCGGAATTGAGCGTAGACGGGCAATATGAAACGAAACCGGACTATGCCGTCGTCGTGTTTGGCGAGACGCCCTATGCAGAATACCAAGGCGATCGCGAGAGCGTGATCTATGCCGCGCCGGACAGTGATTCGGACCTTGCATTGCTGGAGAGACTCAAAGCGGATGGGATCCCCGTGATCGCCGTCTTCCTCAGTGGGCGACCGCTGTGGGTCAATCCGCACCTCAACGCTTCCGATGCATTCGTCGCCGCATGGCTGCCCGGCACGCAGGGCGGCGCAGGTCTGGCCGACCTCCTGGTGAGTGACGGGGCGGGCAAAGCGCGCCATGATTTCACCGGTCGCCTGTCTTTCAGCTGGCCCAAGCTCGCCAGTCAGACAGCTCTGAACCAAGGCAATGCGAATTACGATCCGCTCTTTCCGGTCGGTTACGGCCTCAGCCTGAATTCTCGCCGCGATGTCGGTATGCTTTCGGTTGACCCAGGCCTGAGCGCGGAGAAACTGGCGGCGGCGAGCAATTCGGTGTTTTTCTCCGACGGCCGGGCCATTGCGCCTTGGCGCGTCTATCTGGGCGATGCGCAGAATTCGCGCCTGAAAACGGAAGGCGATCGCTTCGTGACCAGTCCCACCGGCGCGGTGTCCTTCGACAGTGCGGATCGCAACCGGCAGGAAGATACGAAGATCGGCCGCTGGTCCGGCACTGGTGAAGGATCCGTATTCGTGCTGGGTTACGACACGGTCGATTTCGGCAAACGTGCTGAAAATGGCGAGGCGGTAGTTGTTTCTATGGCCCTGCTGGAGAGACCGACCGCGAATGTCACGGCCAGTTTCGGCACAACGCGCAAGAGCGGCACTGTAGACCTGACACCTGCATTGCGCCGCATGGCGCCCGGCAAATACACCGAAGTCAGCATTCCGCTGGCCTGCTTTGCGGACGATAGTGACCTGACAACGGTGGACATGCCGCTGCGTATTGCTACGAACGGCAAACTTGCCGTGCAACTGGCCGGGATCTCCATCGCGCCCCCGCGCGGCATCACGGTGGAGTGCTGAGTTCCAAACGATGGCTAGCGTACTGCAACCGCAGCGGGGCTTGCGCATGAGAACGGTCAGACGGTCGACGATTACGGACGTGGCGAAGCTCGCCGAAGTGTCGATTAAGACAGTCTCGCGCGTAGTCCGGCGCGAGCCAAATGTCAGTGAGAGAACGCGGGTTGCGGTTCAGGCCGCCATCGACGAGCTGAATTACCGCCCGACCATTTCCGCCCGCAGCACCACCAGCGCGCGGTCCTTTCTGCTCGGCCTCGTCTTCGACAACCCGAATCCGAGCTACAGCTTCGAACTGCTGCGCGGTGCCCAGCGTGCGGCCAAGGAGAACGGGTATCAGCTTGTTTTCGAACCGCTCGACCGGTCGCGTGCCACCCCGGCGGAGTCCATGACCCAGCTGATCGTTCAGGGCAATCTGGAAGGCATGATCGTGCCGCCGCCCCTGTGCGACGATCCAGACGTTCTCTCCGCGATGTCCAAGCTTAATCGCCCCTTCGCCCGCATCGCACCGGGACGGGAGCCGAGCCTTGGCTTCTGCGTGTCGATGGACGATCGCGGCGCGGCGGAAGCCATGACGCGGCACCTTGTCGACCATGGCCATACCCGTATCGGGTTCATCATGGGGCGAGAAGGGACCGCGACGACGCAAGCACGCCTCCACGGATACAAGGATGGCTTGCAGGGTGCCGGGATAGCGTTTGACGAGGAACTGACCTGCCAAGGGGCCTTCACGATCCGTTCCGGCGTTGAATGCGGCGAACACCTGCTATCGCTAGACGATCGACCGACCGCCATTTTCGCGTCAAATGACGACATGGCCGCAGGCGTTCTGATGGCGGCCCACCGGGTGGGGCTGGAAGTGCCGCGCGACCTCTCCGTCGCCGGGTTCGACGATGCGGAAACAGCCTCTGCCATGTGGCCTCCGCTTACGACGATCCGCCAGCCCGTGGCGGATATGGCTGCAGCGGCCGCCGAAGGCATTATCGATCACCAGCGCGGCAACCGCGAGAACGGTCTCGATAACGTGCAGCTCGATTACGAGCTCATCGTGAGGGAATCGACGGGGCCCGTGCCGGAGGTCTGATGGGCGCGCGGCTGACACCGGCCGGACGCATCACGCTCGTCGTCCTGTTCTTCAGCTGGGGACTGGTGGCCGTGACCGTCCGCATGGTCGTGCCGCACTTCAAGGAAGCCTTCGATCTCGGCTATCGCGATGCCTTGCTGGTGCAATCGGCATTCTTCCTGACCTATCTGCTGTTTGCCCGTGCCAGCGGCGGGATCACCGCGCGGATCGGCCTGCGGGCCGGGGTGGCGCTCGGCATCGGCCTGATGGCGGTGGGGAGTATCGGGCTTGCCGCCACCACGCTCGGCGGGAATTTCTACGCCCTGTTGCCGTCCATCTTCGTTATCGCCAGCGGAATTACCTTCCTGCAGGTCGCCGCCAATCCGCTGGCCGCTTCGCAAGGCGGGTTCGCCAACCCATCGACCAATCTCACATTCGCGCAAGCCTTCAATTCGCTGGGCACGGTCATCGCCCCCTTGCTGGCGGCGGCGGCCTTCCTCGACACCGTGACCAATCCGCTGATGCCCGTGCGCACGCTGTTTGCCGGGATTGCGATCGCCCTCGGCCTGCTGGCGATGTTGGCTTGGCGCTACCTGCGGGTCGAAAGCGTGACGGCGCCGGTCGCCGCGTCGGTCCGCGCCCCCTGGAGCGCGTTCGAACGCCGCCGCCTGGCGGCAGGCGTGGGCGCGCTGTTCCTTTATGTCGGTGCGGAAGTAGCGATCTCCACGACCATGCTGAACCTGCTGGAAGATGAAGGTGTGATCGATGCAAGCCGCACGTTCGGTGCCGTGCTGGTGTCGATCTTCTGGATGGGCATGCTGGTCGGCCGCTTCGGTGCCTTGCCCTTGCTCGCCAATGTCGGACGGCATATCGTCCTGGGCTCGGCAGCCATCGCCTCGGGATGCCTCTGCATCGTCGCGGGCTTTGCAGGCGGTTATCTCGCCGCGTTGGCCATCCTGGTTTCCGGCCTGTTCGCCGGACTGCAATTCCCCACCATTTTCGCGATTGCGAGCGCGGACCTGCCGGTTGAACAGCAGAGCCGGGCTGCTGGATGGCTGTGCACCGGCATCGTGGGGGGCGGCCTTGTCCCGCTACTCTACGGTAGCGTAGCGGATGCGGCAGGGCTGGGTACCGCCTTGCTGGTGCCGGCGGCCTGCTTTCTTGCGATCGCCTGGTTCGCGTTTTCCTACGGGCGCGAAGGCCTTAGCCGCAGGGCTGCAGGCTAGCCGGATCGATCGGGCTTGGAGCGCTCGGTGCGTAGCCGTAACGGATCGCGCGCGCCGCGAAAGGCTGCGTCGCACTGATGGGACGGGCGTAGAGTTCCGCCTCTCCCTGCTCACCACCATAGTCGACTGAGGCACCTACTGTGGCCGAGGTGAGAACGACCGCGCCATCGGAGGCGCGGCAGCCTTGCGGGGCGGCGGTGCGCGGTTGCGTGCCGCCGGGCCACATACGCGCGCGCATCTGCGCTTCGGGCACGCGGCCCAGATCGCCACTTCTCGCAATCCAGTCCATCAAATCGCTATCCATTCGCGTGGCGATAACGGCATAGGCCGGATCGTCCGCCAAATTGCGAACATTATCCGGGTCCGCCGACACATCGAATAGCATCCGGCGCGGTGCCGGTGCTTCCAGATACATTGCCTGCAACGGCGTCAGCGCACCTTCCGCGTGAAGCCTGCGCCATTCGTGCATGATCGGGTTCGTGTTCTGGTATCCGAGCGAGGGGATCACCGGCTTGTCGGAGAAATAGCGGATATACAGGTAACCGTCGCTGCGAATGCCGCGAAAGCGCTGGGGGACTTCGTCGAACCGGTCGCCCGCCATGTATATGTATTGGGGCGGCGCGGCGCGGAAGATGTCGCGGCCCTGTATCCAGTCAGGCAATCCCACCCCTGCGAAAGCAAGGATAGTGGGCGCGAGGTCCACGAAGCTGACGAGTTCGCTGCGCCGCTCGCCCGCGCCATAGCCATTCGGAAAGCGCACGATGAGGGGCACATGCGTCCCGCTGTCGAAGATCGTGCGCTTCGCGCGCGGCAGGCCGTCACCGTGGTCGGTGGTGAAGATGATGATGGAATCGTCGAACCGTCCCTCCGCCTCCAGTTTGCGCAGCAGCGCGCCGACTTCCTGGTCCATCAGGCGGATATTGTCGTAATGGCGCGCGAGATTCTGCCGCACGACCGGGGTGTCGGGGTAATAGGCCGGCACACGAACCGCATCGGGAACGGTCGGCGGAAAGTTCTTGCGCGCATCCATCGTGGCGTTGCGTTCGAGCGCGTTTTTCACGTTGGGACGCTCGGACGTGTTGAGATCCGGCGGCCAGGTGCGGCCTTCATGCGTGGTCGGGAAATTGATCATCGCGAAGAAGGGCTGCTCGGCGTCCAGGCCGTGCGGCCATTGCTGCGAGTGATCGTTATCGTCCCAGATCGTGAAGGGCTCGCCGAACTGGTAATCGGTCTTCTGACGGTTGACGGTGTGATATCCCGCTGACCGCAGCAATTCGGGAAACGCTTTTATGCTGGCAGGCGGGACAGCTTCGTACGGTTCGCCTTCAGGCATATTCATGCCGTAGCTGGATGTTCGCATGTGCATGGTGCCCAGCGTCGTCTGGTGGACGCCGGTAATGAGTGCGGAGCGGGCGGGTGCGCAGACCCCTGCGGTCGTGAAGGTCTTGGTGAAGACAACGCTCTCGGCCGCCAGCGCATCGAGGTTCGGCGTCACCGCCACCTCGTCCCCCATGAAGCCCATGCGCGGGCTCAGGTCTTCGGCCGTTATCAGGATGATGTTCGGCCGGTCCGGGAACTGCTCTCCCGGACCGGCCGAAGCGCGCCCTTCTGTCATGCCGCACGCCGGGAGGGTCAGAATCGCGCACAACGTCAGCAAAAGGGCAGGGAGACGAAGCATCAATGGTCGCTCTGGTCGTTTGCCTTCTTGCCGCCTTCGGTCTTCAGATTGTCGCGCAAATCGTCCTCCGTCCCATCGCGCATCCAGCGGTCGGGGAAGTCCGCAGCCTCGGATCCGTTGCTGTTGCGCAGCACGGCACCTTGTCCGTTGCGTTCGGTGAAGGTTACGTAGGCGCGGCCATCTTCCGATCCGAAGTTGGCGAACAGGCCTTCCCGCATGCGCGAGACCACATCCTGGTGGTCGGGCGAAGCGATAAGGTTGTTCATTTCGAAGGGGTCGTTTTGGAGATCGTATAATTCCTCCGTGTCCCACACGCCGTGATACTGGATGTACTTGTAGCGGTCTCCGCGCAGGGCCAGCGTCGTCGGGGTGTGGGGGTAATTATACTCCCAGAAATACTCGTAATTCAGGCCTTCGCGCCAGGGACCCTGCCGCTCCATGCCCATCAACTGGGCCATGAAGCTGATCCCGTCGAACTTTGCTTCGCCCTGCGATGCGCCGGCAAGCTCCAGGAAAGTCGGGGCGATATCGATATTGGCGATCAGGTCCGTATTGACCCGGCCCTTGGCCATTCCGCCGCCCATTGCAATGAAGGGCACCTTCATCGATTCCTCGTAGGCATTGCGCTTGTCGATCAGGCCGTGTTCGCCGAACATGAAGCCGTTGTCGCCCATCATGACGACGATGGTGTTGTCCATCTGGCCGGTCGCATCGAGGTAATCGAGGATGTCCCCAATCCCTTCGTCCACTGCAGCCAACGTCTGGTTGTAGCGCAGCTTGTAATCGACCACGTCCAGCGTGGAGTGATAGGGGAAATCCACCCCGTGCCAGCTATTGCGCTGGTTCTTCACCCACATGGGCTTGCCCTCGTAATTCTCGGGCGTATCGGCCATGCTTCCGGGCAATTTGATGCTTTCGCGGCTGTACAGGTCCTTGTGTCGCTCGGCCGGGATGAAATCCGCATGCACGGCCTTGTGGCTGAGATAGAGGAAGAACGGTTCGTCCGCCTTGCGGCCCTTCAGCCAGTCCATCGCATAGCTGTTGAGATTGTCGGTGATGTAGCCGGGCTGTTCCACATGCTCGCCATTGATGTTGAGCTTGTGCCGCACGCCTTGGTCATTGACCGGCAGGTAATTGCCCTGGCCTTTGAAGCTGATCCAGTGATCGAAGCCGGGCTGCGGGTCGTCTCCATGCCCGCCCATGTGCCATTTGCCGATGAAGGCGGTGGAATAGCCTGCTTCCTGCAGCGCCTGCGGGAAGAAGAATGTGCCCGGGCGGAACTTGATGTTGTTGTCCGCCACGCCGTGATTGTGCATGTACTGACCCGTAAGGATCGAAGCGCGGCTTGGGCTGCACAGCGCGGTCGTGACGAAGGCATTGGGGAAGTAGACCCCTTCGCGTGCCATGCGGTCCATGTTGGGCGTTTCCAGCGCCGGATCCAGGAAACCCATTGCATCGTATCGCTGGTCATCATTCAGGATGAAGATGATGTTCGGGCGCTTGGCCTTGTGGGGTGCGGCGAGGGCCAGTTGCGGCGCGATCGCCGTCCAGAGCAGCGCAATGGCTGTCACGATCCGGACGATGGGCATGGGTGTTCTCCAGACTTCCAATTCAATGTGATGGCGGGGCCGCCGGTTATCCGGTCTGACCCCGCCGATGCGACGAAGGACTCGTCAGTTCCTGAATGTCACGCCGATCACGAACCGGCGATCGTTCACGGTGTATTCCAGCGGCCGTTCCAGCAGTTCCTGATAACGCTCTTCCGGCTCGTTCAGGATGTTCACCGCTTCGAAGGACAGCTTGATCTTGTTCGTCACATCGAAACCGATGGACGCATCGAGCTGGCCGTAGGGCCTGGCGAAGCTCGCCTGGTTCGTGTCGGTCCGCTCGTCGTAAAACTCGCTGCGCCAGTTGTACGCGACACGGGCGGAGATCGGACCCTTCTCGTAATAGCCGATCAGGTTATAGCTATGCTCGGAAAGATCCTGCACCGGGAGCTGCAGGCCGGTCGCGCTCAGCGAACCGAAACCGGCATCGACATAAGTGTAGTTGGCGATGAAGCCGAAGCCGTCGAGCGGGGAGGGCAGGAAGTCCAGGCTCTGCTGCCAGGATACTTCGACGCCCTTCACTTCGGCGCCACCGACGTTCACCGGCGTTTCCGCGCGGATCAGATCCTGCCCGACAAGGCAGCCGTCCGTACCGGGCGTGAATTCTGACTGGTCGTCGGCAATGGGCAGACAGACGCTAGTTACGCCGTCCTCGATGCGCTCATCGTACCGCTTGTAGAACAGCGCGACCGCAATCAAGTTGGAATCGCCGTAATATTTCTCGAGCGACAGGTCGAATTGCGTCACTTCCTCGGGCAGCAGGAAGGGATTGCCGCCACGCGCCCGGTCGAAGCTGTCGGATACGATCAGCAATGGCGAGGCGTCCTGCAGATCAGGCCGTGCCATCGCCTTGGCCGCGCCGAAGCGGACGTAGAAATTGTCGAACGGCGTGGCGACCAGGTTCAGGCTGGGCAGCCAATTATGGTATTTCAACGACTCGCTCTGGAAGATCAGGACATCCTCGTCGAACTGGACGGCATTCGGATCAGGTGCCGGGCCGGAAGAATTGCGGCTGGTGTGGACATAACGAACGCCGACATTGCCGAATACCGGGATGCTACCGACGTCGAAATCGAAATTGAGCTTTACATAAGCCGCAGCGGTCTTGCGTTCGGCATCGTAGCCGAAGGACTCGTCAGGCTGGAGGATGATGCCGTATGTGTCCAAGAGGCGCAAACGGTTGTCGACCAGGAACTGCGGGTCAGGAAGCAGGAAGCTATCCGGCTGGTCGCCCGTGGCACCGTCCAGATAATCATCGAACGGCAGCTGGACAATCAGGCCCGGCTCGCTCTGCAGCAGGTCGTCATAATCCGTATCGCCAAGCGTGCCGTCGGCCGCGCCTCGCGCATCGCGTGCGCGCAAACGACCGCGTACGCCGGTTACCCTAGCGTAACGCGCCCCGAATTCGATTGTGTGAAACGTATCGTTTCCGGTGTCGTAATCGAAATCGAGCCTGAGAGCCTGTTCCTGGGTCCGATCAGTATCTTCGTTGATGGCGATGTTGTTGAAGGTGTAGATCGAAGGATCGTTGAAATCGAACCGCGCGTCTTCCGAAAACCCGGTCACCGGAACGCCGCCGACTTCGGACTGCAGCGGGATGTAATCCGGAACATCGCCGTCACCATCGAAATTGATGAAGAAGAACGGGCTGTCCGTCCCGCCGATGCCGCTCGTCGTATTAATGTAACGCTGGAAGCGCTTGCCCTTACCGAATGACAGCTGGACCTGGCCGTCCAGGCTCGATCCGATCTTGAACTTCGCGCCGGCCTGCACGGTCAGGATGTCCTGCTCCGGCGGGTTCGACGCACCGGAAATGCCAAATCCGATCCCCTGCGCTCGGCCGCGATTGTTGAAACCGCCCAGGAATGCCTGGCGGATCGTCTGGTTCGGCGAAATCACCAGACCCGGAATATCGGAAAAACGATTGTTGATGGCAAACCCGCCCATGCCATCCGGGCTGTAGGCGTTGTTAAGGCGAGCCGTCGCCTGATATTGCCGGTCGTCCGCGCGATTCCGGCTGTATGTGCCGTTGACGTACAATTCGAACCCGGGCGCAGGCTGGTACTGAAAAGCTGCTGTCCAGCTGTCGAGTTTGCGATCCTGCTCCGTAACACGGAACAGCGTCTGGGTCGGCAGATAGGCGCCATCTTGCAGATCCGTAATGATCCCGTCGCTGTTGCGTTCGATCAGTTCGCCCGCAACACCGTCTCCATCAAGGTCAAGCCCGAGGCCGTCCAGCGCCTCGTAACCGCGCACGCGGAAGAAATCCTGCCGCAGCTTGCGATGCTTGCGGGTGTAGCTGACCAGGAAACCGGCCTCGCCAGCACCGTTGCCAACTTCGAAATTGTCGGCAACCAGCACGTTGAAGTTTGGGGTCCATGCATCAGCCCGTTCGGCATATTGCGCTTCGGCGCGGGCGCTAAATGTGAAGCCTTTGCGGTCGAGCGGCTGGCGCGTGTTGAAGCGGACGATGGCACCAAGTGCGCCTTCGATCTCGTCCGCAGCCGGTGTCTTGATCACCTCGATGCTCTTGAAGGCCTCGGACGGGATCGCGTTGAAAGACACGTTGCCATCCGCGGTCGAGCCGACCTGCGTCTGCCCGTTCACCTCGACGCGGTTCTGCGAGAAACCGCGCACGGCGATTTCGGAGCCTTCGCCTTGGTCGCGGTTGATCTGAACGCCGGTGACGCGCTGCAGCGCCTCTGCCACGTTGGTATCGGGCAATTCGCCGATGTCCTCGGCGTCGATCACGTCCTTGATCTGGTCGGAATTGCGCTTCGCATTTGTCGCACCCTGGATAGATGCGCGAATGCCGGTGACGATGATCGTGTTACCGGTGGTTTCGGGTGCATCGTCCTCAGCTTGCTGCTCAGGCGACTGAGCCGCAGCCGGTGCAGAAATGGCAAACATGCTTCCGCTAAGCAGAAGCGCAGTGGTCAGGCGGATACCCGTAGAATTCTTCATTTTCCTCTCCCTCGCCCGAATCGCCGTTCGGAACTTCTTCCAGGCCCATGCTGCTACCGCATTCTACGAACAAGCAGAGGCTTTCGAATCACCTTATGACAATATTGACATGATTTGACAACATTGACATAACGATGGTTGCCCGAACGTCAGTTTCGGGAGAAAGCGGGGCAGGCCCTGCACGATGTCCAGGCGGTGAGACCGTCCTCCGGTGCAAACGGGCAGGCACATCGTTCAGCCTAGGGTCGACCACCAGCTGTAGATCGTGCTGACTCTGGCACTGTGGGACAGGACAAACGATATATGCGCTTGCCAAACTTCAAATTCAGCGCGCTCGCCGCAGCGGTAACGGTCGCACTGGCCGCATGCGCGGCCGGGTCGGCGAACGATTTCACATCTTCAAAAGCCGCGAACGCATCGTCCATGCCCAACATTGTGGTGGTGCTGGTTGACGATATGGGCTGGATGGATGTCGGCTATAACGGCAGCAAGCTTTATGAGACCCCTGCTATCGACGGATTGGCTGCCGATGGCTTGCAGTTCAATCGTGGTTACGTCGCGTTCCCGCGCTGCGTGCCGTCTCGCTATGCACTGATGACTGGCCGTAATCCTGCCCGTGCTTCGATGCCGGGCGAACGCCGCGGCGACCAGTTGCGGCCCGAAGAGGTGACGATCGCCGAAGGTATGAAGCAGGCGGGATATGACACCTTTTTCGCCGGCAAATGGCATCTCGGCAAGAAGAAGGGCGCCATGCCCGAAGACCAGGGGTTCGATATCAATATCGGCGGCGGTTCGGCCGGAGCCGTGGGATCACACTTTTACCCGTGGGGTGCGGAGAAGAAACTGACGCTCGGCCCCGGCCTGGAGGACGGTGTCAAAGGCGAATATATCGCCGATCGCCTGACTCAGGAGACAGTGGAGTTCATCGAGGAACAGCAAGCGACCGGCAACGGCCGTCCGTTTTTTGCGGTTCTTTCACATTATGCTGTCCACACGCCCATCCAGGGCAAGAAGGACGACACGGCTTATTACGCCCGCAAGATCGAGGCCAATGGCGGTGTTCGTCAGCCGGAAGTCGCGCAGATCGACGGCCAGACCAAGCTGCACCAGGACAACGATGAATATGCGGCGATGGTCAAGAGCATGGACGAAAGCGTCGCCAGCGTGCTCGCCACGCTGGACCGGCTGGGAATCGCCGACAACACAATCGTGGTTTTCACTTCAGATCACGGTGGTCTGAGTAATCGCGGTGAAGGTCGTGGTCGCGAGCTAGCGACAAGCAATTTGCCGCTGCGCGCCGGCAAAGGTCACTTGTGGGAAGGGGGCGTGCGCGTGCCTTTCCTGATACGCTGGCCAGCCCGCATCGCGCCGGGCCAGAAAACGGACGCGCTGGTGAGCGTGATGGATCTGTTTCCGACGTTCCTCGACGCCGCCGGTGCGCCGCTGATGCCAGAAGCTCATGTCGATGGCCGAGACATCACCCCGCTCTTTGCCAACCCGGCGATGGAATGGCCGCGCACCCTGCATTGGTACGATCCGCGTCCGCGTCCGCAATCCACCGGTGACACCGCAGCCAGCGCGATCATGGATGGCGATTGGAAATTCGTCATCAGTTACGACGAGAGCGCCGAAGGTGGCCTGTTCAACGTCGTCACCGATCCCGGTGAAACCAGGAACGTGGCAGCGCAAAATCCCGAGCGTGCCGCGCGCATGGAGCAAAGCCTGAACGGTTGGCTGAAATCCATCGATGCGACTAAACCGCGCTTGGGGCGAAAGAAGAGGTAGGCGCCGCGGGTTCAGTATGGCTTAAGTCGGTGCTCTTTATGACATCGATAGAGAACAATAATCACGGAGAGCTACTATGAAAATTCGTCTCGCAATCGCCGCCTCGACAGCCGCCGCCCTTGCCATGGGTGTCGCCACGCCAGTGCAGGCCGCGCCGGACACGATGAAGAAGGCCGAACGCTGGATCAAGCGAATCGACACCAACGAGGATTCCCGCGTCGACATGGAAGAATGGGCCGCATATCGCACGATGATGGTCGAAGAGAAGGGCAAGGATGCCAAAATGGCCGAGCCCAAGCGCGTCGAGCGCAGCTTTAAGAAGAAGGATGCGAATGGCGACGGGTTCATTACCGCCGACGAAGTGCTGGACGACGGCGAAGAATAACAAACATTCCTAGTAAGTTCGCAATGCGGCGGTCCTTCGGGGCCGCCGCTTTCATATGCACGGGTCGTCTGGTTGACAAAGTTGTCAGTCATGTGCGACCAAATGACATTATTGTCACATGCGATACTCGCGCATCGAGATGCGGGCCGCCGAACTACTTGGGAGAAATCGATGTTCATCCGTCGCAAAGGCCGCCATTCCATTAACCGTAATCTCCGTTGCTCGCTCCTGCTCGGCTCCGGCCTGGTCGCAATGATGCCGGGCCTAGCGGCCGCGCAGACGACGATCGACGGTGCGGAGACAAGCCGCGTGACGATTGGGGATGACGATGTTCTGATCGTAACCGAGACCGGTTCCATCGTGCCAGACGATATTGCCGTCAACGTGAAGGATACGACCGGCGAAGGTGTCGTGATCGACAATTCCGGGCGCATCGTCAGCACGAACAACCGCGCCATCAACGGCTTCGGCAATGGGCGGCAGATCGTGACGATCTTCAATCGCGCAGGTGCCCTGATCCAAGGCGATAACGACGCCATCCGCTTCCAGAATGGTGGCGATGCGGACTCGGTCATCACCATCGACAACGCCGGTACCATTTCAAGCGACAACCAGGCCATCGAAGTGCGTTCGATGGCGGATGGCACTCAGTTGATCGTCACCAACCGTGAAGGCGGTGCAATAAGCGGGGGCGTGGGCATCCAGACCAACGCCAACACCAGCGCCGGTGGTAACAACATCCTGCCCACCACGATCGACAATTTCGGCACCATCACCGGGCTCAGCGGGGAGGCAATCTCCCTCGGAACGCGCGGCGAAAAGGTGGTTAACTTGCATTCCGGCAGCACGACGATCGGCGGCGCTGGCGTGGCGGTGGCGCATTATGGCAAAGATGCCTTTACGCTGGGTCTGTACACCGATGCCAATATTACCGGATCCCTGCTCGGCAGCGCCGATGGCGACGCCGTAGACACGCTCGCGCTTCTCGGTGACGGGAGCGATGACATCTACGCCGATATCGCCGAGTTCGAGCGACTGTCGGTCCGCTCCGGCACGTGGACCGTAGCGAACGATTTCACGTTTACCGGCGGCGCCACGCTGGAGGGCGGCATGCTCGTTGTCGATCAGACCCTGACGGCAGATACTAGTGTCCAGTCAAACGCCATCCTCGGTGGCTCCGGCACGGTCGATGGCGTCGTGACAGTGGAAAATGGCGGCGCGCTCTATCCGGGCATGGACGGCACCGTGGGCACGATCACTGTCGGCGGGCTGATTTTGCAGGACGGCTCACAGCTCTATTTCGACCTCGGCTCGCCCGACGATGCCAGCGCCAGCGACCGTATCCAAGTCAATGGCGATTTGACGCTGGACGGCGACCTGTTCGCATCCGACATCGGTGGATTCGGGGAGGGCGTCTATCGTCTGATCGATTTCACCGGCGCCGTTACCGATAACGGCCTCGACATCATCTCGCTGCCCGACGGATATAATGTCGAGGACGGGACGATCCAGGTCACGGCCGATGGCCAGGTCAACCTGATCATTTCGCTGCCTGCCACGGACATCCAGTTCTGGGACGGCTCCGGCGCGCCGGGCGATGGAATTATCTCCGGCGGAAGCGGCAGTTGGGTCAACGACGACAATTCATGGGCCAATGCCACCGGCACCCGCAACGGTTCTTGGGATAGCGGGTTTGCAGTCTTCACCACCGTCGGCGGTACCGTAACCGTAGATGACGACATCACATTCTCCGGCATGCAATTTATGGTCGATGGCTATGTCATCGCCGATGGCACCGGTGCGCTGACCATCACCGAAGAGGCGACCTCCATTCGTGTCGATCCCGACGTTACAGCGGAAATCTCTGCCGATATCGGCGGCGAAGGCGGATTGTTCAAACAGGATACCGGCACGCTGATCCTTTCCGGCAACAACACCTACACCGGCGAAACCAACGTCGCCGATGGCGAGCTTCGCCTGCAAGGCGGCTCCGCCATTGTCGATTCCGGCACCGTGACGCTCGGCGGCCAAGCCCTGCTTACGGTTACGGATGACGAGACATTCGAAACGCTGGAAGGCACGGGCACTGCAAGCCTCCTGTCTGACCTGTCGGTCGGCGGGGCGGGCGCCGACTTCGTCTTCGGGGGCATGATTACCGGCGATGGGGCACTGGTGAAGGAAGGCAGCGGTGTCTTCACGTTGACCGGCCAGAGCGATCACACGGGCGACACGCTGGTGAATGCCGGGGAGTTGCGGATCGACGGCTCGACTGCCTCCACGGTATTCGTCGCCGACGGAGCCCTGCTTTCCGGCACCGGCATGACTGGAGGCCTCGACATTTCGGGCACGCTTGCGCCCGGCAATTCCATCGGCACGCTGATGGTAGACGGGGACGTGACGCTCAATTCCGGCAGCATTTTCGAGGTTGAGGTCGATCCGCAGGGCAATTCCGACCTGCTGCTCGCCAGCGGCACCGTCAACATCAATGGGGGCGAGGTCCAGGTGCTGGCCGACGGCACCGATTACGCGCGGGCCACGCAGTACCAGATCATCGGGGCGGACAGCGTTACGGGTGAATTCGACGGCGTCAGCGACAACCTGGCCTTTCTCGATTCCTCGCTGTTTTACATGGATGATGCCGTGCTGCTGCGCCTCGTGCGCAACGATGTCAGCTTCGCTTCGGTCGCGACCGATCCCAACCAGGTTGCAGTCGCCACCGCACTGGATGCCGCGCCGTTCACCCCGCTCTTCGACACGCTGGTCAATTTCGATGCGGCGTCCGCTTCCCAGGCGTTCGAACTGCTCTCGGGCGAAGGCTTTGCCGGCACGCTCGCGCTGCTGAATGCCAATGCCTACGAGGATCGCCGTCCATTCGTGGACCGCCTGTCCGGCCCGATCGTGGAGGGTGCGGGCATCTGGGCGGATGCTTCCATCATGGACAGCTCCGTCGACGCGACCGATGGCTACGCTGCCGGAGATTCCCTGCGTGCTGCCTTCTCGACCGGTTTCGAATTCGGGATCGGCGACTTCGGCAAGATTGGCGTGGGCGGGTTTTACGGCAATAACGACTTCGTATTTTTCGGACCGGACTCGCAGGCGAACGTGAAGACTTATGGCCTGTTCGGTTATGCCGGGGCCAATGTCGGCACGGTCGCGCTGCGCACCACGGGCGGGTATACCTGGTACGAAGCAAATTACGAACGTCGCTTTCTCGTGACCGGCCTGTCGGACGATCTCGCGGGCCAGGAGGATGGCGATGGCTGGCAGGTCTACGCCGAAGCGGCGCTGCCTCTTTCCATCGGCAATTTCTCCATCGAGCCCTTCATCGGGTATGCCCATGTCGAAACCAATCTCGACGGGCTTGCCGAAAATGGCGGCATCGCGAGCCTGACCGTGGACGAAGCCAGCTATCAGACGGATAGCCTTCTCGGCGGCGTCCGCGTGGGCGGGCCGCTGGTGCAGCTTGCCCGCGATACCCAGCTGAATCTCGATTTCGAATTGACCGGGCAGAAACTGCTGGATGACAATACCCGCGCGGTACGCACGGCCAGCTTCTCCACTGGCGGCGGGCCGTTCACGATTGGTGGTGCGCAGCCCGGCGACACCTTGGTCGACCTGAAGTTAGGCGTGACCTTACCCGCCATGGGTGGCGAATTCAGCGCTGCGGGCCTGGGGACTTTCGGCGATGGCTACGATAGCTATGGTGCCAAGATTTCCATGATTTGGGGGTTCTGATGATTGCTATCGGAAAAGCGCTGCGCACGGCATTGCTGGGCCTGATTGCCTTCGCGGTTGCGCAGCCCGCTGCCGCACAGGACGCGGAAAAGCCAAACATCGTCGTCATCTTCGTGGATGACATGGCATGGGGTGACATGTCGGCCAATGGCGCCGGGGCTTGGATCGAAACGCCGCATCTCGATGCTCTCGCGGCTTCGGGCATCCGCTTCACCGACGGTTATGCAGCCTCGGCCGTTTGCGGGCCGAGCCGTGTCGGCTTGCTGACCGGCGTCTATCCCGCGCGGCTTGGCGTGTGGTGGAACCCGGATACGACCAAGGCGGAGATGCCCGAGAGCCAGCCGCTCATGCCGCAGCTGATGCGGGCGAATGGCTATGACACGGCAGTGATCGGCAAGTGGAACCTTGCGAACGAGGCGCGCTCCGTTGCCGATACCGTAATCGGGCCCATGATCTGGGGCGGCGTGTACCATCCCGGCGAAGACGGCTCCTACGAAGGCGTCGGCTACGGCTGGGGCGCGGGTGGCCACGCATCCGGGCACTGGATCGCCGAGGATGAAGACGGCGAGTACCTGACCGACTGGCTGACGCGCGGCGCGGTAAGCTATATCGACGGCCATCGCGGCGAGAAACCGTTCTTCATGTACCTCGCGTACAACGCACCGCACAGCCCGATTGAGGCGTCGGCACGGTATCGCGAGCAGGTGTCCCACCTGCCGACGCAGCCGATGCAATTCTACGCCGCCATGTTGCTGGCCGTGGACGATGGCGTGGGAGAGGTGCGCGCGGCGCTGGAACGGCGCGGCATGACCGAGAACACGCTGGTCTTTTTCATCAGCGACAACGGCCCGGCGACGGACGGTTTTCGCGGTTGGCCGGAAGACTGGCCGGAAACGCAGCTGGGCGTGACCGGCTCGCTGAGCGGTCACAAGGGTGAATTGCGGGAAGGCGGCATCCGTGTGCCCTTCGTCGCAAGCTGGCCCGCGCGCATCCCGGCGGGTCAGGTCAATGCATTCCCGGTGACGACGGTGGACCTCTACCGCACCTTCGAAGACATGTTCGGACTTTCAGAGCCCTATGGCGAGCTGGCCGATGGCAACAGCCTGCTGCCCCTTCTCACCGGACAAGCCAACGAATTGCCTTCGCGCGATATCTACTGGCAGAAGCGTATCTGCCGGAAGAATGGCAAATGCGTCGATTCCGCCGCAGTCCGGCATGGCAACTTCAAGCTGCTGTACGAAGATGGCGGAGAGCCGCAATTCTTCGACCTGGCGGCCGATCCGGGCGAGAGCGCGGACGTGAGCGCCCAGTATGCGAACCGGTTCCGCAACATGACAGGGCGTTACGCAGAGTGGAAGGCGGCCCTGCCCGAGCCAAATGGCGACAAGGCAAAGAAGTGAGCCTTTCGTTCGCGACAATGCCGTTCAAACTGGTGCAAGGGCGGGTGTGTAGGATGTTCGCTGTATGAAGAGATCGCTCCTACTGACCGCCGGATGCGGGCTTGCCGTGTTGGTGGCATGCTCCGGCGAGACCGAGACGCAGGATATTGCCGCCGCTGCGGCTCGTGATTGCGCCGCCCTGTCGGACGAGCCGGTCCGGATTGGCGGCGGCACTTTCCGGATGGGCCAGGCCGATGTCTACGCGGAGGAAGGACCTGTCCGCGAAACGACCGTCGACGGCTTCTGGATCGATCCGCACGAAGTAACCAATCGCCAATTCGCCGAATTCGTGGAAGAGACTGGCTATGTGACACTGGCCGAAAAGCCGGTGGATCCTGCGCTGTTCGGCGTGCCGGAAGACCAAATACCACCGGACATGCTGCAGCCTGGTTCGGCCGTGTTCACGCCGCCCGCGCAGCCCAGCATGAATTATGCCGACTGGTGGGAATACATGCCCGGTGCCAGCTGGAAAAAACCCTACGGCCCCGATGGCGCGGAGGCCGCGCCTGACGAGCCGGTGGTGCATCTCGCATGGGAGGACATGGTTGCTTACGCAGAATGGAAAGGCGGACGCATGCCGACGGAAGCGGAATGGGAATTCGCTGCAAGTGCGGGGCAGGAGCCCAGCAAGGACCAGCCCGAGCAGGCCAATAGCTGGCAAGGTGCCTTCCCGATGGAGAACCGCGAAACCGACGGATTTAAGGGCATCGCGCCGGTCGGCTGCTATGCTCCCAACGCCAATGGTCTTTACGACATGGTCGGCAATGTCTGGGAAGTGACCAGCGACTACTTCCGGCCTGGTCATGATCCGGCGCAGCGCGACAATCCGCGCGGCCCGGCCCCTTCCGAAGCATACGATCCGCTCAACGCGGGCGGCTTGGAAGTCTCGCGTACGGTCAAAGGCGGCAGCTATCTGTGCGCGCCCAATTACTGCCAGCGCTACCGCCCGGCCTCGCGCCAGGGGCGTGACCCGACCATGGGCACAAGCAATGTCGGCTTCCGGCTGGCCTACGACGAGGAACCCGCCTGATGATCAGCCGCCGCGATGTGATGAAATACGGCTCGCTGGGCGCTGCGGCCTTGTCGCTGCCATCCGGCCTTGCTCGGGCAGCGGGCGGAGATGCCGTCACGCTGGATAGCCTTGCCCGCGCAAAGGGCATGCGCTTCGGCACAGCCACGGACCAGTCGGAACTGGTCCAGCCCGATCTTGCCGCGCTCATCGCGCGCGAATGCTCGGTGGTGGTTGGCGAGAATGCGCAGAAGTGGAAGAAGCTGGAGCCGCGCGAAGGCGTCTTCCGCGATGAGAACGCGCAGGCCATCGCCGCCTTTGCCGCAATCCACGACATGGAATTGCGCGGACATTGCTTCGTCTGGAACCAGGACGACCGTATCCCTGGCTGGCTGCTGGAGCGTGAAGACGAACTCGCGAAAAACGGTGGCGAAGGTCTGATCCGGCAGATGTGGGAACACGCGCGCCAGTTGGCCGACGCGTTCCCCACGGTCGCCTCCTGGGACGCGGTCAACGAAGTGATCACCCCCTGGGAGGGCGAAGTCCGTGACGCCTTGCTGTCGCGGATCTTGGGCGATCGGTTAATGGATGTAGGCTTTGCGATGATGCGCGAAGTCGCCCCGGAGGCGCAGCTGGTCTACAACGATTACATGAGCTGGCAAAAGCGTCCGAACCACCGCAACGGCGTGCTAAAATTGCTGGAAGGCGCGCTGAGCCGAGGGGTGCCGATCGACGCATTGGGTATTCAGAGCCACCTCATCAATACGCTCGCCCAGCCAATCGACGAGCGCGGCTGGCGCGACTTCATGCAGAGCGTGCAGGACATGGGGCTAAAGGTTCTCATAACCGAATTGGATACCGGCGACCGATACCTTGAGGAAACGGATCCGGCCAAGCGCGACGCCGAGATTGCCGCTTTCACAAAGGGCTATCTCGACCTCACGCTGAGCTTCGAGAACGTCGAACGGATCGTGCTCTGGTCCATCAGCGACCGCGACACCTATCTTAACCGTCCGCAATATCCGGAAGGAAAGCGGAGGCCCGATGGCTTGCCTTTTCGCGCGCATCCCTTCGATGCAGAGCTTCGAAAGCGCCCGATGTATGATGCAATTGCCGCGGCCCTCCGCTCTGCTCCAAAACGGGCCTGACCCAGCCGAACCGGGCCGCTTACGGAAACCCTGCCGTCTTTTGGAAGTTCGACACGGGCGTAAATAGTCCGTCGGGACATCTGCAAGCGCGCGCGTATCCTACGGCTCCTCCGAGTGTGATTCTCCGAGATACTCTCCGCGCATCCTCTTGTCCTTCGCAAGCTCAACCAGTGCATGGCCAGACCTTGAAGCGCCATCCCGGTATGATCGATTTTCCAGGTTCGCCTTGTAGCGCCTGGGTACGGCATTGTTGATGATGTCGAACATTCGTTGCTCCCAATGCCAGCCGTCGAGATAGAGAGCGCGCATCTTTTCGCTCCGCGAAGGACGGTACTTTTCTGCAATATAGCTGACCTCTTCCTGCGCCTCGTCCCGCCGCGCGAGGCACGCTTCCAGCTGCTCGCGCTGCTCCTTCGTCTGAGGTCCTTCGAACCGCACCTTGCCGCTCGCCGGATCGAGGATGATGTTGGCGGGATGGGGGACGGGGCGGGGCGGCTCGATACCGTCTTTCTCGCAGCGTTCGATCTCCTGCGACCAGGCGAGCTTATATTCCACGGCCGTTCCAAACAGCGCAACGCTGCTCTCGTGGTCCACGGCCTCTACAGAAGTGACAAGCTCGGCTAGCGTCTTCTGCGCGAACCGGTTGCCCTTCATGGCCGACTTGCCAATCGCCCGGAACACGGCCTGTATGGCTGGCATCTCGATGGTCCTGTCCTCCTCGCGGACCGTCACCGGCCGATAGCTCCGTGACGAACAAGAAGCGGAGCGGAGAAAAATCAGCGAAAGGCTGCTGCGTCAACGACCAGGCGTGGATGAAAGTGGAATGTAGCACAGGTCGAACGCGTTCGGCGGCGGCGGCTCTCCGGCGAACTCTTGACCTTCTCACACACTGGGATACACAGATTCTCACCTTATCGGAAAACCCTAGGTTTTCTGCGGTATTTGGGAGGCCGGGAATGAGGGCTCGATTCCCTTCACCCGCTCCACTTCGTTTCGCAGGTTTGGTTCCGCCCGCCGCGCAGGCTTTGGCCGTCACTTGCCTCCGGCCTGTGACACCACCCGCTCCAAGCGCTATCGGCATTTCATGTCCGCCTTCTTCCTCGCCTTCCTGACCTGCCTGCTGGCGACGCTCCCGGGGCGTGAGGCACTGCTGCATGCGCGGCTGGCGGATGCCGGGGCAAGCGGAGGTGTGCTGGCGATCGGCTGGATCACGGCGGGGCTGACGGCGCTGCTGTCCGCGTGGCTGGCGGGGCTGGTTGCGCCGTTCATGAACGGCAATGCCCGCCTGATGCTGGTGGCCTTCGCGCTGGCGGCGGCAGGGCTGGAACTGGCGCTGCGCCGCCATCGAAGCGCACCGAAGGAGCCGACACGCTCGCTGGGCGCAGTCACGCTGGTGCTCTTGGCAGGGCAGGTGGGTGATGCGTCGCGCTTCCTGGTCTTCGCGCTGGCCGCCTTCACCGCGGCCCCGCTGAATGTGACGCTGGGCGGCATGGCGGGCTGCGGCGCGGCATTCACGCTCGCATGGCTGGCGGGTGAGGACTGGGAACAGAAGATGCCGCTGCGCACATTGCGCTTTGCGATAGCGGGCCTGCTGGTGCTGGCCGCGCTGGCCTGCGCCGCCACGGCGCGCGGCATAATCGGCTGAGCCGATTACTGACACCTGCGATACTAACGAAACCGATGATGGACCTGCGCGTTGATGGGGAAACTCATAACGACAGGGGAACACCATGGCCGATCGCGGCGACAATTCGAAAAGTGAACTGATGGCGGAACTGAACGGCCTGCTGGCCGATCATTTCGCGCTGTTCACCAAGACCAAGAACTTCCACTGGCATGTAGCCGGCCCGCGCTTCCGCGACCTGCACCTGCTGTTCGACGAGCAGGCCATCGAGATCCGCGACCAGATCGACGTGATCGGCGAGCGCGTGCGCAAGAACGATGCCTATACGCTCACCTCCACCGGCAGCATCGCCAAGCACACGCAGATCAAGGATCAGGACGATGTCACGCTGACGGCGGACGCCATGGTCAAGGAACTGCATGACGACAATGTGAAGCTGGTCGAGCGCCTGAAGCGCATGAAACCGCTGGCGGAGCAGGCGGGCGACAACGCCACGGACGGCCTGTTGGACGACTGGACCGACATGGCGGAGGAACGCGTCTGGTTCCTGCGCCAGACACTGAAGGCCTGACCCGACACTCACGAATAGCAATGCAACGACCGCCATGGCCCCTCGCGCCGTGGCCGTTTTGCTTTAAGAGTAAGGCATGGCAGAGATAGACATCGTCGAAGGCGCATCCGACGCCGACATCGCCCGGTGGATCCACGCGCAGCTGGAAGGCGCCCTGAAGGCAAACGACCAGCCCATCGCGATCAGCGTGCCGGGCGGCTCCACCCCGTTCCCGATCTTCGAGCTGCTCGTGCAGATGCCGCTGGACTGGAACCGAGTGACCGTTTGGCCGGGAGACGACCGGCAGGTGCAGGAAGACCACCCCGCCAGCAACACGGGCAAGATCCGGGCGCTGTTCGAGCCTGTCGGCGCCAATGTGGTGAAGCTGACGGTGATGGAGCAGGTCCCGCATTTCGCGCTGGTCTGGTTGGGCATGGGCGGGGACGGGCATATCGCCAGCCTCTTTCCCAACACCGATCCGCAGGCCGACGAGGAGCGGCGCATCATCCGCCTAACCCCGGATCCCCTGCCTCCCGAGGCGCCCTTCGACCGTGTGACCCTGACCATTCCCGCCCTGCTGGACAGCGACGGGCTGATGTTCGTGATCCGCGGCGAGGACAAGCGCGAGGTCTTCGATGCGGGCGCGCGCGGCGAGCATGACCTGCCGGTCGCGCGCCTGCTCGGCGCTGCGGGTCAGCAGGTGACGTGCTTCACCTGACACCATGCTGAGCCTGCTTCCCGCGCCGCTCCACCGGCTGGCGCTGCGCGCTGCGCATGCGGGCCGCAAGGCATATTGGGCGATATTTCGCCCACATATCCAGGGCGTGTGCGTGATTGCCACGAATGATGCGGGCGCGGTCCTGTTTGCCCGGCATTCCTATGGCAGCGGAAACTTTCTGCTGCCCACCGGCGGCATGAAGCGGGGCGAGGATGCGCTGGAGACCGCGCGCCGCGAGATGCGCGAGGAACTGGGCTGCGAATTGCTGGATGCCCGGGTGCTGGTGACGCATCGCAACAGCCTGCACGGAGCGAAGCACACGCAGCACCTGGTTGCAGCGCGGCTCGACGCCACGCCGCAGCCGGACGGACGGGAGGTGCTGGAGGCGCGCTTCTTCGCGCCGGATGCCCTGCCGGACCCGGTCACCCCGCGCACCCGTCGCCAGCTTGAATTATGGGCTGCGTCTAAAGCAGGTTGAGCTGAGCCTTGTCCGCCTCCCGCTCGCGGCGGGTCTTCTTCGTCACGCCTTCCAGCGATCCCAGCGTCAGCCCCATCAGGCGGATGGGGCGCGGCAGGGGCAATTCCGCCTCCAGCAATTCATGCCCGATGCGGGCGAACTCCGCCTTGTCTGCCACCACCCGGTCCAGCGACTTCGCGCGGGTGTTGATGGTGAAATCGTTGTATTTCAGCTTCATCGTCACGGTCCGCCCGCGCGCCTTGTTGCGCTCGATCCGCTCCCACACGATGTCCACGATGCGGTCCATCGTCTCATGCAGTTCCTCCGGCGCGGACTGGTCCTCGTGGAAGGTTCGCTCCCCGCCCACGCTCTTGCGAGTGCGGTTCGATCGGACGGGCCGCAGGTCGATGCCGCGGGCCGCGCGGTAAAGGTAATCGGAAAAGCTGCCGAAATTGGCGCGCAGCCAGTCGCGGTCCTTGGCCGCCAGGTCCGCGCCTGTCTCGATGCCCAGCCGCTTCATCTTCTCCTCCGCCTTCGGCCCCACGCCGTGGAAGCGGCGGATGGGCAAGGACTGGACGAAGGCCGCGCCCTGGCCGGGGCGGATCACGCAGATGCCATCGGGCTTGTTCTGGTCGCTCGCCAACTTGGCCAGGAACTTGTTGTAGCTCACCCCCGCGCTGGCCGTCAGCTGCGTCTCCTCGCGGATGCGGCGGCGGATTTCCTGCGCAATCAGCGTGGCACTGCCCAGGCCATGGATGTCCTCGGTGACATCGAGATAGGCCTCGTCCAGGCTCAGCGGTTCCACCAGCGGCGTGAAGTGGTTGAAGATGGCGCGGATCTGCTGGCTCGCCTCGCGGTAAGCGTCGAAGCGGCTCTTCACGAAGATCAGGTCGGGGCATTTGCGCTTGGCAGTGACGCTGGGCATGGCGCTGCGCACGCCGAACTTGCGCGCCTCGTAACTCGCCGCCGCGACCACGCCGCGCCCCGAAGAGCCACCGACGGCGACCGGCTTGCCGCGCAATTCCGGATTGTCGCGCTGCTCCACGCTGGCGAAGAAGGCGTCCATGTCGACATGAATGATCTTGCGCAGGCCGGCGGCCTCGGCACCATCTTCCATTTCATCGTCTGCGACATCGTCGGCCATGCAGCCCATCTAGCGATCCATCCGCCCCGCTCCAACCGTTCGCAGGAAAGGCTTTCATCGCGCCCGCCAAGCGGGCAAGGGGCTGGCATGCAGCGCGCTTCCAACGATCGTATCCACGCCGCGGACGGCACGGCGCGCAGCATCCGCATGCGCGAATTCGTGGTGCTGATGGCTGCGTTGATGAGCCTGAATGCCCTGGCAATCGACGCCATGCTGCCCGCGCTGGACGAGATTGCCGAGACCTTCGCGATGACCGATCCCAACCGGCGGCAGCTGATCGTGGGGATATATTTGTTGGCCAGCGGCGTTGGCGCGCTGATCCCGGGGTCGCTGGCAGATCGCTTCGGGCGACGGCCGGTGCTGTTCGGCTGCCTCACCCTGTATGCGATATTCTCCGCCGCCTGCGCGCTGGCGACGTCTTATGACGTGCTGCTGGTGATGCGCTTCATGCAGGGGTTCTGCACGGCCGGGCTGATGGTCTTGCCCGCCGCGATCATCCGCGACCGGTTCGAAGGGGATGCGATGGCGCGGCTGCTCTCGCTGATCTTCCTGGTCTTCATGATCGTGCCAGTCCTCGCGCCAAGTCTCGGCCAGCTGGTGCTGCAATTCGCGCCCTGGCAGGCGATCTTCGGCCTGCTGACGACGCTGTCCTGTGCGGTGCTGGCATGGGCCTTCATCCGCCTTCCCGAAACGCTCGACCCGGCAGAGCGCCAGCCAATCGACGCGCGCACCGTGCTGCACAATCTGCCGCTGACGCTGCGCACGCGCGTGGCCGTGGGCTATGTCTTCGGGGGCGGGCTGACCTTCGGCGCGGTCTTCGGCTACATCAATTCCGCGCAGCAGCTGATCGGCGAGCATTTCGGCGCGGGCGACGCATTCCCGCTAATCTTCGGACTGACGGCCAGCACGCTGTTCTTCTCCAGCTTCACCAATTCGCGCATCGTCGAACGCTTCGGCGCACGGCGGGTGAGCCACACGGCGCTGGTGCTGTTCGTGGGCTTCTCCATCGCGCAAACAACCGCCGCCCATTTCGCGCCGGATAACCTCTGGCTATTCGTGCCGCTGATAGCGGGGAATTTGTGCCTGCTGGGCTTCACCGGCAGCAATTTCGGAAGCATCGCCATGCAGCCCTTCGGCCATGTGGCGGGCGCGGCGAGCAGCGTGCAGAGCTTCATCCGCATGACGCTGGGCGCGGGCGTGGGCATTGCCATCGGCCAGTTTTACGATGGCAGCGCGATGCCGCTGGCCCTTGCCCTGTTGCTGTGCAGCCTGGCCGCGCTGTTGCTGGTTTTGTTCAGCGAGCGGGGCAAGCTGTTCCGCCGCCCGGGCGAGGCGCGGCGGTACCTTGCCGTGCACGATGTGATGAAGGGCTGAGCCGAAAGGTCAGGGCAGCGGCGCCCCGCGCGCGGCGGTGAAGACGCTATACCATTGCTGGCGCGTCCAGCGCATCTGCGTGGTCTGCGCAGCCTCCACGATCCGCTCCGGCCTCTGCGAACCGACTATGGGCACGATGCCCGCCGGGTGCGCCATCAGCCAGCCATAGGCGGCGACGGCGCGGTCCACGCCCGCCTCCGCGGCGACGGCGTCCAGCGCCTGCACCACTGCGCGCTCGCGCTCGGTCTGCGGGTCCATCAGGCGGCCGCCGCCCAGCGGGCTCCACGCCATCGGGGTGAGGGAGAGGCGCATGGCTTGGTCCATCTCGCCATTATCGAGCGGCTCGATCCGCAACGGACTGATTTCCGGTTGCGTTGCGACGAGCGGTGTATCGAGGAAATGCGCGAGCGCCTCGATCTGCGCCGGTGTGAAGTTCGAAATCCCGATGCTGCGCAGCTTGCCGCTCGCCACCGCATCATCGAGGAAGCGCGCCAGCTCCTGCGGGTGCGTCAGGATGTCGGGTCGATGGATCAGGTAAAGGTCGATCACATTCGTGCCGAGCCGCCGCAGCGAGGCCTCGAGCGCGCCGGCCATATATTCGCGCGACTGGTCATAGGGGACGGGCGGCATGATCCCGCCCTTGGTCACCAGCACCATGCGCTGGCGCAATGAGGCATCCTCGCGCAGCACCTCGCCCAGCTTGTTCTCGACATCGCCGAAGCCGGATTTGCCATCGAAGCCGTAGATGTCCGCCGTGTCGATAAGGTCGATACCGGCATCGAGCGCGGTCGCCAGCAGGCGCGATAGGTCCGCCACCGAGCCATCGCTGCGCCACATGCCCCAGGCCATGGAGCTGACCTCGATATCGGTCGTGCCGAGCATGCGGCGGGTGGGCGCGGGGAGGGTGGTCATGAACCTCGATTACTGCCGTGCGTTGCGATTGCCCACCCCGCTGCGACTAACCTCGCCTTAGGCTCGGCAAGTCTCGCAAACCCCTCCCGCTCGCGGGAGGGGCAGTGGAGCTTGGCAGCCTGCTGCCTAGCGCAGCGGGGTTGGGCTTAGTCTTCGCCCGCAGGCTCCACCACCGCCAGCACCGCGTCGACCTGCACCTGCCCGCCTGTCGCGGCAGAAAGCTCGGTCACGGTCCCGTCGAAGGGCGCGGTGAGCGCGTGTTCCATCTTCATCGCCTCGAGCACCATCAGCCGCTGGCCCGCGGTGACGCTGTCGCCCTCGGCCACATCGACCGCGATGACCTTGCCCGGCATCGGCGCGAGGATCGCGCCATCGGCGGCGGAGGCTGCTCCGGCAGTCTCGTTTCCGCGAACAAAGAACGGATAGGTTTGCCCTCGTTTCGTGACGAAGATTTGACCATCTTCCGGCATGGAGCAACGAAAGCCAACACCCGTTTTATGCCTCGAAGCATCACCGGTGACTGGACCATATGGTGTGTGAAGAACGATTTGATTTCGAGCGTCCGCGTTTAACCTGAAGCCGAAAAGCGCGTTAATCATAGAGCGAGGAAAATCCTCGCAGGCTTCCCAATCGGCCATGTCGATCCGGTATCGCCACACTGCGGCATCGATAACGTCTTGAGCTGGCTGGATAGTCGGCATCAGTGCCTCACCCTTCCGCTCGATCAAACCGGTGTCCAGGGCTTCGCCTGCGAATTCGTCGAGTGCGGCGCACTCATACAGAAAGCCTTGGTTGGTCTGTAATGGCGAGACGTAACTGTTGTTGAGCGCGGATAGCAGGGCATGGCGCGCGCCTTCGCGGTTGTCGCCGTGGACGACGATCTTGGCAATCATCGGGTCGTAGAACGGGCTGACCGAGTCACCCTCTTCCACTCCGGTCTCTATCCGGGCGCGATCGTAGAGATACAGATTATCAATCCTCCCCGGGGATGGCAAAAACCCTTTCGCCGGATCCTCCGCATAAAGCCGCGCTTCGATAGCCCAGCCATTGATGCTCAGCTCTTCCTGCTTCAGCGGAATCGGTTCCCCGCTTGCCACGCGTAGCTGCCATTCCACCAGGTCCACGCCGGTGATCTCCTCGGTCACCGGATGCTCCACCTGCAGGCGGGTGTTCATTTCCATGAAGAAGATGCGGTCGGCGCGCAGGCCTTCGCTGGCGTCGGCGATGAATTCTATCGTGCCCGCGCCCTCGTAATCGACCGCCTTGGCGGCGCGCACGGCGGCGGCGCAGATTTCCTCGCGCGTCGCCTCGTCCATCCCGGGGGCAGGGGCTTCCTCGATCACCTTCTGGTGGCGGCGTTGCAGCGAGCAGTCGCGTTCGAACAGGTGGACGACATTGCCGTGGCTGTCGCCGAACACCTGCACCTCGATATGGCGGGGCGACGTGATCCATTTTTCCAGCAGAACTTCGTCATTGGAGAAGCTGGCCTTTGCCTCGCGCCGACAGCTTTCGAGGTCGGCTTCGAAGTTGGCCGCCTTCTCGACCTTGCGCATGCCCTTGCCGCCGCCGCCAGCGACCGCCTTGATCAGGACCGGGTAGCCGATCTTGTCGGCCTCTTCCTTCAGGCGCTCCACCGACTGGTCCTCGCCCAGATAGCCCGGCGTCACGGGCACGCCCGCATCCATCATCAGCTGCTTGGCGGAATCCTTCAGGCCCATCGCCTCGATCGCCTCGGGCGGCGGGCCGACCCAGACCAGCCCCGCTTCCTTCACCGCGCGCGCGAAGCCGGCATTCTCGGACAGGAAGCCGTAGCCGGGATGGATCGCCTCTGCGCCCGTATCCTTGGCCGCGGCGATGATCTTCTCCCCGACGAGGTAGCTTTCGGCGGCGGGCGAGGGGCCGATATGCACAGCCTCGTCCGCCATGCGGACATGCAGCGCCTTCGCGTCCGCATCGGAATAGACCGCGACGGTGCGAATGCCCATCTCGCGGGCGGTGCGGTTAATGCGACAGGCGATCTCGCCGCGATTGGCGATAAGCAGGCTTTGTATCATGCGAAACGATTAGGCGGGGTAAGGGCGCGGGGCAAGCGTGAGTGGATTGAGGCAAACCCGCTCATGGTGAGCCCGTCGAACCAGGGTGGCAGGCGCAGCGTATGCATCCTTCGACAGGCTCAGGATGAGCGGACGCCTTGCTTACTCCGCCTCGTCCTCGCGCAGCGGCGTCATCGGCATGGGGGCCACGCGCCCGTCCATGCGGATTTTGATGAGGACGCGCCCACGGCTCCACTCGGGCATCTTTTCCGGCCGGTAGGGGCGGTTGACAATGGCCTCGCCCAGCGCGGCGAGCATGTGCCAGCCTTTCTCCAGCGCATTGGTGCGCGTGCGGCTGTTCCAGGCGTTCTGCCCGCGGTCGCGGACCTTGTGGCCGATGGCGCCGTAAATGCGCGCGGCGGACAGTACGGCCCAGCGCTGCCGGAAACGAAGCCGCGCCGCACCCAGCCGCGCGGCGTCGAGATATTCGTCCATCATGTCGATCATGCGGGCCGACAGGGCGGACAGCTTGAAGCGGTTGTGCGGCTTCATGTGCTGGCCGGGTTCGATATCCGCGCGTGCGAGCCATTGCTGCGGGACGTAGCAGCGGCCCACGGCGTCATCCTCGCTGATGTCGCGCGCGATATTGGCGAGCTGGAAGGCAAAGCCGAGGTCGCAGGCGCGGTCCAGCGTGTCGGTGTCGTCCGCCGGGACGCCCATCACGCGCGCCATCATCACGCCCACTGCCCCCGCGACATGGTAGCAATAGCGCATCAGGTCTTCCTCGGTGCGCGGGATCCAGCCGTTCGCGTCCAGCGCGAAGCCGTCGATTACGTCGTCCGTCAGCTCCTCTCGGATGCCGCATTCGGCGGCCACCTGGCCCAGCGCATCGAAGGCGATGTCGGCGGTGGGCTGGCCTTCAAGCGCCCGGCCGGTCAGCACGCGCAGCGCCTCCACCCGGTCCACCGCGCCGGACTTGGCGAGGTTAAGGTCGCCCCCGTGATCCTGCCCGTCCGCGATATCGTCACATCGGCGGCACCAGGCGTAGAGGAGCCAGCTGCGCTCCCGCGTGTCCTTGTCGAACAGGCGGCTGGCGGCGGAAAAGCTGTAGGACCCCTTCTCGATGCTCTCGCGCGCCCGGCGCACCAGCGCCGCACGCCCGCGCCCACCGCCGGCACGGCTCTGCGTGCTGCGCATGATGGCGCTGGATACCAGCGGACGTTTCTTGGGAACGATGGGCTTCAAAGATCCTCGGCCTTCATCTCGAAGATGGTGCGATGCGGAACATAGCTTTCCATCTTTTCGAGCAGGCTGTCGAGGTTTGCCGCGTCGATAATTATCCCGGCATGCATCGGCCGCACGAAGCCGACGCCCGCCATCTGGTCGCGAAATGCCAGCAGGCCGTCGTAGAAGCCGAAGGCATTGAGAAGGCCTACGGGCTTGGAATGGTAGCCGAGCTGCGCCCAGCTGACCGCTTCCCACAGCTCGTCCATTGTCCCAACGCCGCCGGGCAGTGTGATGAAACCGTCGCTAAGGTCGGTGAAGGCCTGCTTGCGAGCATGCATGTTGGCGACCACGTGCAGCTCGGTGCAGTCATGATTGGCAACTTCGCCGCCCTTTGCATCGCCAGCCGCGCCGCCGGTCAGCGCTTCAGGGATCACGCCGATCACCTCGCCGCCCGCCTCCAGCGCACCGGACGCAAGCGCACCCATCATGCCCAGCCTCCCGCCGCCATAAACGACCCCGATGCCGCGCTCGGCCAGCGCCGCGCCGACATCGCGCGCCAGCTCCACATAGCGCCCATCCTCCGGCGAGGCGGAGCCGCAGTAAACCGCCAGCCGCTTCATCAGAGCATGTCTTCCAGCATCAGCCCCGCAGTTGCCTTGGCGCTGCCGACGACACCGGGGATGCCGGCCCCGGGGTGCGTGCCTGCGCCCACGAGGTAGAAATTGCCGATCTTGTCGTCGCGGTTGTGGCCGCGGAAGAAGGCGCTCTGGGTCAGGACCGGTTCGAGGCTGAAGGCGCTGCCGAGGTGGGCATTCAGATCTTGCGAGAAATCTGCCGGGGAGTAGCTGAACTTGGTCACGATCCGGTCGTGGATGTCGGGGATCAGGCGGCGGCCGATCTCGTCCAGGATCCGCTTCTCCAGCATCGGGCCGACCTGGTCCCAGTCCACCGCCAGCTTGCCCATGTGTGCCACGGGGACGAGGGCGTAGAAGGTGCTCTTGCCCTCCGGCGCCATGCCGGGATCGGTCACGGTGGGGTGATGCAGGTAAATGCTGAAATCTTCCGGCAGCACGCCCTTGTCATAGATATCGTCCAGCAGGCCTTTGTAGCGCGGGCCGAACAGGATCATGTGGTGCGGGATGCCGGGCCAGTTCCCCTCGATCCCGAAATGCACCACGAACAGGCTGGGGCTGTAAGTCTTCCGGCTGAGCGACTTTGCGTTCTTCTTGCCGCGCTGCGTGCCGGACAGCAGGTCCTTGTAGGAATGCATGATGTCCGCATTGCTGGCCACGGCGTCGAAGTTTTCATGCCAGCCGCTCCTCGTTTCCACGCTGGTTGCGCGGTCGCCCGTGCAGTGGACCTGCACCACCGGATCGCCCACGCGCATCGTGCCGCCCAGCCGCTCGAATTGCCGCACCATGCCGGCGATCAGGCGGTTCGTGCCACCGCGTGCCCACCAGACGCCGCCGTCCTTCTCCAGCTTGTGGATCAGGGCGTAGATGCTGCTGGTCTTCATCGGGTTGCCGCCCACCAGCAGCGTGTGGAAGCTCAGCGCCTCGCGCAGCTTCTCGTTGCGGACATACTTGCTGACAACGGAATAGACGCTGCGCCATGCACCGTGCTTGGCAAGGGCAGGGGCCGCCTTCACCATGCTCTTGAAATCGAGGAACGGTACGCTGCCAAGCTTGACGTAGCCTTCCTCGTACACCTTGGCGCTGTATTCCAGGAACGCCTCGTACCCGGCCACATCGGCGGGATCGAGCTTGGCGATTTCCTTGAACAGGTTCTCCTCGTCATTCGAGTAATCGAAATTCGTGCCGTCGGGCCAGTTGAGCCGGTAGAAGGGCATGACCTTCATCAGCTCCACGTCCTCTTCCATCTCGTGGCCGGAGATGGACCACAATTCGCGCAGGCAGTCGGGATCGGTGATGACGGTGGGGCCGGCATCGAAGGTGAAGCCGTCCTTCTGCCAGTGATAGGCGCGGCCGCCGGGCTTGTCGCGGGCTTCCACCACGGTGGTGGCGATGCCGGCGCTTTGCAGGCGCATGGCCAGCGCCATGCCGCCAAAGCCGCTGCCCACCACGCAGGCTGTGCGGGTGTTGGCCGTATCGGCGGCGGCGTTCTGTGCAATCGGGGCAGAGCTCATGAGGGGCCTTTCAGGGGCGGTCTTTGGGTCATCAGCGCGCGGACGGCGCTGCTTACAGATACGGGCGGCTTGCCCGAAAGGATGCGTAGTTTTTCACCTGCGCTGGACTGTCCGGCATAGAACCGTTCGACTAGGCCGGGCTTCAGCCGATAGAAGCGCGCGAAGATGCGATATCGTTCCGCCGGATCGGCCGCGCCGAACAACATCTGGCCCAGCATCCGGTAAAAGCCGGTTGCGGACCAGTGCCGCCGCGCCTGCGCCTCCACCAATGCGGCCAACTGCTCGCCCGGCAATTCCGCCTCGCGCGCGATGGCCAGCGCGGTCTGCGCCGCGAAGGGCAGGGTGTAGCTGGTGAGGGGGTGGACAAAGCCTCCCCGTGCGCCGGCCATCACTACGCCGGGCACGGCATTGGCCGCGCGGAAGGCGACGAAATCCCCGCCCGTGATTACCGGCAGCACGCCCGTCTCGTGGCCCAGTATCTCCCCCTGCAGGCCATGGGCGTTGCAATATTCGTCGATCCGGCCGGACAGCGCGCTGCGGTCCAGCACGGGATCGTCGGCGTAATAGGTGTCCTCCACGAACACCTCGTCCACGCCCAGCGGCAGGACGTAGACGAAGCGGTAAGCGCCCGGATTGTCCGGCCCGTTTGCGCATGGCGCAAGCTGCGGGACGGCCGCGTCCATCACGATGGGGTGGGGGATGCCATGCGGCCCGGGCGTGCGGACATGGCGGCCCATGAAGACCTGCCAGCCGCCGTTCAGCGCGCTCCAGTCCGCCCCGTCGCGGCAGTCGATGACCGTGCGCGCGGTGACGTCCCCTCCATTGGCAAGGCGAATGCCGGTGGCGGAGAGCGCCTCGACCCGGCGGCTGCAATGCACCGTCTGCTGGCCAAGCTCCCGCAGCAGTGCCGCGTCGAATTCCGTGCTGGCGAGCGAATTGTAGGCGGAAGGCAAATGCCGCTCGTAACCGGGGAAGCGCACGTCGTATCCGCCGTCCCATACGGTCTTGCGGAACGGGGCGAGCAGGGCGCGGCCGTCCTCGTCCAGGTCCGCGTCGAACCAGCTCCAGCGGTGATTGCCGCCCAGCACTTCGCCCGCTTCGAACAGGCCCACGGACACGTCCGGCGCATGGCGGCGCAGGGCGAGGGCTATCAGCCCACCGGCCAGCCCGCCGCCGACGATTGCAATATCGAAGTCGCGCCCCATGCCCGCAGCCTTAGCGCACGCGCGGACGGGTGCAAGCAGGCGCCGGTAATGTCACCGCGCAGGCTCAGCTGCAGGTGGCGTAGTGATCGTCGATGGTCTGGGTCATCACGGCCTCCATCTCGGCCTCCTCCTCGGCGGAGAGCGGGGCGTTGAAGATGGTGTAACGCGCCTCGTCCATTTGCGGCCGCAGGGCGACAAGCTTGGGTCCCCAGCTGCTGTCCATGAAGGCCATTGCGACGCGGCGCTGCATGGGGGCATCCATCTCGCCCATCACGCGTTGGACGCTGGCTTCCTTGTCGCGGGCGAAGGCCTCGCGGCTGGCCGAGCCTTCTTCGGTGGCGACGATTTCGCCCAGCGACGCCTCGGTCGTGACATTGCGGGCGGCGCTGGCCAGCATGGCTTGGCCGTCCTCGCTGCGGAACCATACGGTCGCGGCCATGGCCTCTTCCGGCGTTAGGTTGGCCTTCAATATGCCGAGCAGGGCGTTGCGGTATTCGCGGTTCGCGCGCTGGTCTATTTTGCGCATGAGCGGGGTCGAGCCCTCGATCATGGCGTCGAGGATGCCGGGGCATTCCGCTTCCATTTCCGCCATGAAGGGGTCGGCCTTCCACACCTTGCGCAGGTCCTTGATGGAGCCTTCGAAGATCGCATCGGCGAGCTCCGGCTGCTGGAAAACGTCCACCAGCTCGGCATAGGCCTCGTCCTGGTTGACCATCGCGGCGGCAGATTCCTGCGCAGCGGCAGTGGCGGGCATGCCGAGGGCAAGGGCGAGGGCCGGGGTAGCAACGA
Organism: Paraurantiacibacter namhicola; assembly: GCF_001687545.1. Classification (NCBI taxonomy): domain Bacteria; kingdom Pseudomonadati; phylum Pseudomonadota; class Alphaproteobacteria; order Sphingomonadales; family Erythrobacteraceae; genus Paraurantiacibacter; species Paraurantiacibacter namhicola. Next base: position 968,956 of record NZ_CP016545.1, read on the forward strand.
GGCGAAGGGCACAGCGGGTGATGGATGTCTTTGTCATACCCCCTGCGAATATCGCAGCAGGCGGACACTGCAAGCCAAATGGAACCGCCCATGCGGTGAACCGTTACCCGTGCGACGCGATACAGGACGCCATCCCAGGGGGCCGCAGACCATGAAATTTCCAAAATACCTCGCGGCGCTGGCCGCCAGTTCCATCCTCGCGGCGGCCTCTCCCGCCATGGCGCAGGAAGAGACGACGCGGCTGGAGCCGAACGATCCCATGGCCGAAAGCGTCTTCAACGGCGATTACCTGACCGTGGGCGTGGGTGTGGGCTATGTCCCCGATTACGACGGGGCAGACGAATATGTGATCTTCCCGCTGCCGGTGATCCAGGGTTCCATCGGCGGGATCGACATCAATCCGCGGCCCGGTGGGCTTGCGGTGGACTTCGTTCAGGACACGCGCGGCCAGACCAGCTTCGATGCCGGCGTCACGGCTCGCGTGCGCGGCAATCGGACCGGTGATCTCGACGACCCGGTCGTCGCCAGCCTGGGCGAGCTTGATACGGCTATCGAAGTTGGCCCCACCGTGGGTGTGAGCTTCCCAGCCCTGCTCAATCCGTTCGACAGCCTGTCCGCCTCCGTGGACGTGCGCTGGGACGTGGCGGGCGCGCACAAGGGCCGCGTGATCGACCCCTCGATCAGCTATTTCACACCGCTCAGCCGCGGGATCGCCGCGTCGCTGTCGCTGTCAGCCAGCTTCGTGGATGACGATTACGCCAGCTATTATTACGACGTGACGCCGGCCGATGCGATCACCAGCGGCCTGCCGGTGTTCGACGCCGATGGCGGCCTGCACAAGGCAGGCGTGAACCTGCTGGTGGGCGTGGACCTGGACGGCGATGTAACCAATGGCGGGCTCGCGCTGGTCTTCATCGTCGGATATTCGCGTATGCTGGGCGATGCGAAGGACACGCCCTTTACATCCGTGCGCGGCAGCGCGGACCAGTGGCTGGGCGCGGTCGGCCTCGCCTACACTTTCTGACCGCTCAGAAGCGGTAAAGCGGGTCGCAGGCGTCGATGACGAGCGGTCCGTCCCCTTGCACGCGCGTTACCGGACCGCGGCAGGTAATGGCAGCCCGCCGGTCGGAGGAATAAAAGCCCTCCTTCTGGTATTGCATCTCTGCGGCAAAAGGCTGGCGCATGATGGCAAACATGATCGGGCGCGCCTGGTCGGGCCCGAAGGTGAGGTAGGTTTCGGGCGGCTCATCCAGGATGATTCCTGCGACCGGGCCTGTGATCGTCACCGGCGCACCCGGTTGCCAGCTCTCCTGGTCTTTCAGCCGCTTGGCCGCCTCTTCCGCGAACTCGGTTACGGTCAGATCGCGCGCCGTGTCGAAGCTGATCATGTCGGATTGCGCAGGCGTATCAGGCGCGGCGGCCGTTTCCGTTTCGGGTGCCTCGGCAGCTACGGCGCCCTCGGCATCGACGGCCGATGCGTCCGCAGCCGCAGTATCGCCATCCGCCGTTTCTGCGTCGGAGCCACAAGCCGAAAGCGCAAGAAGGACAGGGGCGAGGAGAGCGGACTTAAGCATCGTCGGGCGCAGGCGCATGGCGGAATGGCTCCGTATATCAGTGGCGCGACCCGGCAGGCAGGCTAACCGGCAGTCCGGCAGGGTGCAAGGGAGGGTCTACTCCGCCGCGGCCGCCTGTTCCGCCGCGTTCGCGAGCTCGCGCAGCGCCGCCATGTGGGCGGCAAAGGCCTTCTTACCGGAAGTCGTAAAGGCGGCCCATGTGCGCTGCCGCCCGTCCATCTTGGCCTTGGTGGTCCTCACGTATCCGGCATCCGACATGGCGGAGAGGTGCTTCGAGAGCACGCTGTCGCTGACATCGAGGATATCCCGCAGGGTGGCGAATTCGATGTCGTCGACGCGCGACAGGGCGGCGGCAATTTGCAGCCGTGCGGGCGGATGCAGCACGGGGTCGATGGCAGGCGCGCTCACCGTGCGGGGCCTTCGGTCAGTTCTTGTGTGTAAAGCTTCTGCCACCACAGGCTGGCCAGCGTCACGCCCACGAACACTGCAAGGGCGATGGGGATTGCCCAGGGCGTCCACCGGTTGATCCCTTCGCCCACCGCCATGATCGCGCCAAAGCCTGCCAGAGTAATGGCAATGGCCGCTAAAATGGATGGCCGCGCCGCCTCAGACGCCCAGCCGCTGACGAACATGCCGAACCTCTTGCGGTCATTTGCGCCGATCCAGAAAATTCCCAGCAGGGCGACCGCCATCAGCAGGGCGGCAAATGGCATGGGCGTGGCAAAGGTAATCACGAACAGAGCCTGCAGGCCGCCGGCAAGCGCGTGCCGCCACAGGGGCCAGGTCAGGCGCTGCGCCATCTTCCTGTCCGTGTCCCGCGCCACATCAAGCGCGCTTCTTGCTTCATCCCGGTCCATCCTGAATTCCTTCACTTTCCAATCTGGAAAATGGGTAGGTGTCACTTTCCGATTTGGCAAGTGAAAACTTTCCGACCTGGAAAGTAACTGGGAAAGACGCATGAAAAAGGGCGGGAAACCGAAGCTTCCCGCCCTGATTTTCTCCAAGGATTGAGCGGCGCTCAGTCCTCGCTGTCACCCATGCCCACATCGGGGCGCGGGCCGGGCAGCGGCGCGCTGCGGTTGCCGGTCTTCAGATAGGTGTCGAACCAGCGCATCATGCGCAGGTTGTAATCGTACCGGCTGCCAGCCCGCTGGTTGCCGTGGCCTTCGCCCGGATACAGCACCAGCCGCACGGGCGTGTCGGGCTTGCGCACCTTGATCGTCCGATAAAGCTCGTAGCTCTGGCTGGGCGCGACGCGCGTATCCTCTGCACCGTGCATGATCAGGATCGGCGTCTCGGCCTTGTCGACGTGGTAGATCGGGCTGACTTCCAGCATGCCCTGCCAGTCTTCCCACGGCCATTTGCGGCTGTGGACCAGGAACATCTCGTTCGGGATGTCCGTGGTGCCGAACTTGCTGATCTGGTTGGAGATGCCCACGAACATGACGGCTGCGACATATTCCTCGCTCAGCGCCGTGGCGCCCCATGCGCTGGCATAGCCGCCATAGGAACCGCCCGTGATGCCGGTCCGGTCGCCATCGGTGATCCCTTCGGCCACCAACGCACGCTTGGCATCGACGATGTCGTTGAATTCCTTGCCCGCGTAATCGCCCTGGTGCTGCTTGGCGAAGGAAACGCCGTAGCCGGTGGAGCCGCGATAATTCGGGTGGAACACGGCATAGCCTTCACCCGCGCCGACCTGGCCGGGCATGGAATAGGCAGTCAGCCAGCCATTCTTGTAATGCGCTTCGGGGCCGCCATGCACCATCATGATCGTGGGCGCGCCGCCAGCGGGGACGCCGTCGACCGGCTCGATCAGGATGCCTTCCACTTCCTGCCCGTCACGCGCGGTGTATGTCATCGTGCGCTGTGTGCCGAAGTCGATCTCCGCCAGCCATGGGTTGCTGTCCGTCCAGCGCATGAAGCCGTTCTGGCCATCCCACATGAACAGTTCGGTCGGGTGCATCGGGCTGTCGGCCGTTACCATCAGGCGGTTGCCGCCCGACTGCAGGCTGGAGAGCTGGATCGCGCCGGGCTCCACGGTCTGCAGCAGGTTGCCGCCCTTGTCGTACAGGCGCAGCTCGCTTTCCGCGCCGACATCCACGATCACCGCAAGGCGGCCGTCGGCCAGCCATTCGGTGTCGGTCGCGGCTTCGGCGGCATCGGCGTTCACCGCCGTGATGTTGCCCGTGCCGATATCGACCATGTGCAACACGGTCGCTGCCGGATCGTTCTCATCCACGGCGGCAATCAGCGACATGGTCGTGCCATCGGGCGAGATTTCGTTGTCGCCCAGCTTGCCCGGTGTCTCGATCGTGCGCACGACTGCGCCCGTGGAAAGGTCCAGCACGCTGATGCGCTTGGACGTGTAATCGTCATCGATCTGCGGGGTGGGGGCACTGGCGATGGTGGCGAAGCGGCCATCCGGGCTCACTTCCATGGCCGTCACGTAACCCGGGACGCCGATCTCGGTCGGCTCCGCATCCATGTCAGCGCCGACATTGGCCACGAACACGCGGTTGAAGGTGTTTTCTTCCTCGTAAACGATGGCGTTGAAGCCGGCCTTGCGCTCCTTGGCGCGCTGCTCGTCCTTTTGGCCGCCCACCAGCATGTAGACGCGCTGGCCATCCGGCGCCCATGCATAGGTGCGCACGGCCGTGTCCTCGACGCCTGCCAGCTTGCGCGGCGCGCCGCCGTCCACGGGGATACCCCAGACGGAGCGGTCATCGTCCTCGGCGGACCAGGCATATGTGACCATGGACCCGTCCGGGCTGAAGGTGACGGAACCCGGCGTGGCGCCTTCGGGCAGGTAAGCACGGCCGCCATTGGGGCCGTTCGTGACATACAGCGTGCTGCGATAGCCGCCGTCCTTCTCGCCGGCGGAAACATCCGGGCGTCCGCCCACGGTGTAGGCCACGCTCGTGCCGTCGGGAGAGACGGCAACCGCGCCCACGGTTTCCAGCTTGGCGACGTCCTCCGGCGTCATATCACGGGCAAGCGCCGCCCCGGGCGCAACAAGCGCGCTGGCAGCAAGGAGTGCAAAGAAAGGCTTCATGGTGTCAGGTATCCCCCAGTGTTCTAGCGGTTTTCTAGCAAAGTGATCGCATGGCCGGGCTGCGTTGATCGCCGCTCCTGCCTGCCATGGATACGTTCATAGCGGCCCATCGTGCCCGCGCAAGCTGGTGCGGCCTTGCGCAAGGCTGGCAGCGGGCGCATCCTGCCGCCGGCCGGGCCGCGCCTGGTCAGGAGAAAGACGATGGCACAATCACAAGACATACCCGCATGGATCGCCCTGTTCCTCGCGCTGTACATGCTTTCGGCGAGCGTTGGAGAGCTGCGCAAGCCGGGCGGCTGGGCCGCGATGGTGGAGGATTTTGCGAAGAGTGCCGGGCTGAGATATCTGACCGGCGTTTTCTGCATTGCGCTGGGCGCGGCGATTTACCTCGTCACGCCGTGGCGGCCGGATGACTTGCTGGCGATTGCCGTATCCGTCATCGGCGGCATCTGCGCGCTGGAAGGCATGCTGATCCTGGCCGCAGGCGACAGGTTCGTCAGTTTTGCGAAGGCCCTGATGAGCAAGGCCGGCGGTGTCTGGGCCGGCGCTGCAGCGCTGGTGGGCGCAGGACTGCTGTTTGCCGCGCTTTCGCGGATCGGCGTGGCGGCGTCCTAGCTGGCGAAGTAACCGTACCACACGATCAGGAGCACAAGCCGGGCGACGAAGGCCGATCCGGTCAGCGCCGATAGCGCGGCTGCTATCAGCGATGCGCTGGCGCCTGTCGCAAGGATCAGCAGCATGGGCGCTGCCGAGGCGCTCGCAATCACGGCAGGTATGGCCAGGATCGCCGCAATGCCCGTGCCCGCGATGACGAATGCAATGCGCCGCGCCATGGGCTGCACAGCCGCCGTGGCGGTCAGGGCCAGCAGGCCTTTCGCCTCCGCCCGCCCGGCGTGGGAGGATAGCCCGAAAGCGAGCAGGAGCAGGATGGCCGCGCTGCCGACGTGGCGGAAGTCCGGCGCGAGGCCGGAAAGGGCGGCGGCGACGGCCAGGATCGGGAAGAGCGGACCCGAGGCGATCAGACGCATCTCCGCCAGCAGCAGGCCGATCCACGGCGCCGCGGCATGGGGTGCGGGCGTGGCCGAAGGCTTCGCGCCCGGCTGCAGGTTGCCGGGAGAGAGTTTGGCGAGGAAAGCGAAGCGCTGCTTGCGCGGCTTGTCCGTATGCGGGCGGTAAACCAGGCCGGCAAAGCCCGCGATAAGTACGGCAAGGCCGACCCATGCGGCGCGAGAAGCCAGATAGCCTTCCGCCCCGATACCGCGCGCCACGTCCAGCTCCACCCGGCCTGGATCGACCTGCGTGGTGCCGATGGCAAAGCCTTGCGCGCCGGGAGGGCCGCCCTCGACCAATGGACGCACCGCGCCGCCGATGTCGCCCAGATTGTTCAGGAAGCCGGAATCGAGCTGAGCGTTGACCGACCCGTAGACCAGCGACGCCATCCATATGAAGAAGAAGGCGACATCGCCCGCCGCGCCGCGCAGCCAGGGCCGCGCATCGAACAGCGTGCGGATAGCCGCCACCGCCAGGAAAGTCGGGCCCGCCACCAGCCATGTCAGCGCAAAGATGCGCAAAGGCTCGAACGCGCCGCTCACCATCATCCAGCCAAGGTAGATCCCGGCGAGTGACAGCGCCGCCAGCATTGCCAGCAGGACGGCACTGTCCGCCGCGAACCGGCCGAGCGAAACGGAGACCATGCTGGCGGGCGAGGTTTCCACCACCTGCCAGGGCCTGCGCCGCGTGGGGCTGGCGCGCAGGTAGATATAGGCGATCGGCATCACGATGACCGACACGACAATGCCCAGCCAGATGCCCATCACGCCGGAATTGAGCACCGGCAGCTGGTTGTCGATGGCAATCGCGAAACCCTCGCCTTCCTCGGGCGAGATCATGAAGCGCGCCGCCACCGGCGCTGCCAGCAACATCAGCCACAGGGACTTGCTGCGGGCGTAGCGCGACATGTCTGCGCCAAAGGCCGACCGGGCGACGGCATAGCTCATGCCGGGGTGGCCGCGCCGTCGATGCGCAGGTTCTGCGCCGCGCGCGGCTCCAGTTCCATTGCCAGGTGGGTGGTCATCACGATCACGGTGTCGCCTGCCCGCTCGAACAGCAGGTCGTGCACGCGCGCGATGCTTTCGGCGTCCAGTTCCGCCGTGGGTTCGTCCAGCGCGATCATCTCCGGCTGCCCCAGCAGCGATTGCGCAACCACGAGGCGGCGGCGCATCCCGCCGGAGAAGGTCGCGATGGGGTTGTCGATATCGGGCAGTAGGCCCAGCCGCTCAAGGATGCCGGCAAGCTGGGCATCTGCCGCCTTCAGCTCCAACCCTTTCAGCGCGGCCATGTGCAGGCCGAATTCGCGCGCGGTGAGCTCTTCCGGCCAGTCGATAGCCTGTGGGCTGTAGCCCAGCACACGGCGCAGCTTGCGTTTCGCGCCCGGCAGTTTTTCGCCCTTCCACATGACCGTGCCCCGGCTTGGCTTGTCTGCCGTGGCCAGGATGCGCAGCAGCGTGGACTTTCCCGCGCCGCTGGGGCCCGTCAGCAGATTGAGGCCGGGGCCAAAGGTCGCATCGAGGCCATCGAGCACTTTCTTGCGCCCGAAGGATTTACCGAGGTTTTCGCAGGTCAGGGTCATGCCACTGTCTTGCCCGGATAATACACGTGCTTCAAGTCCGCTAATGGCCGGTTGGCAGCCGGTCGTCGGGCCATGGACGTCGCTGGTCGATAAGCGCCGCGCTGCTCAGGCGCCGCGCAGGAACATGTTAACCGTCAGCCGGCCCTTCGCGGGATCGCTGGAGAGCGCTGCGGGATCCGGGATGACACCGGAATGCAGCAGTCGCCCGCGGTAGATCGCCATCCGGTCGGGCCGTGCCTCGACCTCGCCGATCAGTTCATAGCGGTCGCTGTCGCCGTGGTAATAGGCAGCGGGCGGCTCTCCATAGTCGCGCGCGTCCTCTTCCAGCGCCGCATTGTACGCAGCTTCGCGGGGAGGGGTGATGGCCTCGAAACCCGTGCGCTTGTGGCGGTAGAAGGCCGTGCCGCCGGTTTCCGGCCCCAGCAGGTAATGCATCACGCCGATGACCTCGGGATCGCTGCTGTCGTAATGCGGCAGGCGCTGGCGCGGGGCGAGGCTGGCGGGGTCCATGGTGACGAGCGAGAAGGTCGAGACCTCCATCGCCACGCGCTGCCGGAAGCCGAAGACCTGGCCCAGCAGCTGGAACATCAGGTCGCGCCGCCGGTCGAGGTAATCCGGCTCCGCCCAGGCGCGGATGCCGGGATAGCTGGCGCCGGGATCGCGGTATTGCGCGCTGCGTGCACGCTCCAGCAACGTGTCCGCCATTCCGGAGAAATTATCGATCACCACCACCGGCTCCCGGTCATGGCCCCACTGGTGGACGGTGACGTCGGGTTCGGGGAGGGTCACGCGGCCATCTTGCAGGGGTCTTTGACCAGCTCGCCGGGAGCGGGAAGCTTGTCTGCCAGGAGATCCTGCAGGAAGGTCGATCCGCGCGCTGCCTGCAGCACGTAGATGCCGAAATTGTGCGAGCGCTTGTCCTCGCTCCAGGGATATTGCCCGCGCGTGAAATCATAGGTGCGGACCTCGACCTCGCGGTCCTTCAGGCCCTTGTCGGAAGCCACGCGGCAGGCATCTGTCCACCTGGCGCCGAGACAGGAATAGCCGGTGCGCTGGCAGCCGACGAAACCCTTGTTCAGCGCGGCATCGTCGGGCTGAATGGACAGCAAGATCTGCGATCCTTTCTCCAGCCAGCCGGCGCCGGGGAACACGATCTCACCCTTGCCCCGGTCGATGATGCCGGTGAAGGTTGCAGGGGCCGTGGCGGCAGCCATGATGCCGACGCGAAGGTCCTTGAGCTGCGGGATGCGGTAATCGCCCGTGGTCGCCTGCCGCTGCTGTTCGAAGCGGGCGTAATCGGCGTTCTTTTCCGGGTTCTGGAGAAGGTCCAGCACCGCCACAGGATCCCCGAAGGTCGCGCCCAGCACGAAGGCGCCGGAACTGTGCGCCAGGATGCGGACCTTCGTCTTGTCCGCCAGGGGCAGGGCGTTGAAAAAGGGGCGCATGGCAAAGCCCACTAGCGGGCCGGTCGCCTGCGCGCGGCCCCAGCAACCAAGGCCCACCGCATTGCTGGCGCAGCCGTCCCAGTACACCTCCACGAAATGCACGTCGCGCGGGTCGGCCATCCGGTCCATCACGGCCAGCTTCACCCGGTCGTAGCTGGGCGAAATCTCCGGCTCCACATTGTTGAAGCCGTGCACGATGACGAAGATGGTGGAGGGCATCTTGCGCCCCTGCGCGGCATATTGCGCGGCGATGCCCTTTGCGGCCGCCTGCCACTGCGCGGCCTGCTCTTCGCGCCAGAGCGCATCGTCGGGCGCGGCGCGGCAAAGGCGGCCGGCGAGTGAAGCGTCCGGTTCGGACGGGCATGGACCCTTGGCGGTATCGGCGAAAGCGGCCTGCAGGCTGCCATCATAATCGCCCAGCTTGAAGCCGCCCTTCGGTATGCCGCTGGCGGGATACAGGTCGCCGCGCGCGTCGACGAACAGGCGGGTGGTGTTGGCATAGCCTTCCAGGAAGGCGGGCTTGGCATATTCCACATGCCGCGGCAGGCCGCAGGCGGACACGAATACGGCCAGTATCAGGCAAAGCGGACGGAGGAGGGAGCCCATGCCCCGCACGCTATCGCCGGGACGGGCGCAAGTCTACGCCCGCCCCGGGATTTGGGCCCCCCAAGCCACTCAGAAACCGAAGGCAACCCCCACGCGCCCGCCATCGCTGTCCTTGGCGGTGGAGCCGGCATAGCCGCCGCTGACGTAGAGGCGCGGTGTCACCCGCACAACGACGCTGGCGGAATAGCCCTGCTCCCCGCGATAGGTGGCGGCGTTGAGGTTGAAGGACACGGTGCTGTCCGGCACGATCATCGTCCCGCCGAACGCCATGGAGGCGGCGATACCGGCGTTGTTGCGTTTCTCCATGCTGTCCAGCCGGAACTCGATCCCGGCGACCTTGGCATCGAGCACATTCACCCGGTCCTCGACAGCCGTGACGCGGTTGCCCAGCGCCAGGAACTGCTGGTCCGTCACCGCCTGGATGTGCAGCATGCCCATGGCGATCTGGCGCACGGAGGAGGTGGTAGCCACGCTCTGGCGGCCCAGCGTGCCATTCGCGTCCACCGTCACAACGTCCACCGGCCCCACCTGCGCGGCGGTGCTGGAGTCGATATCGGCGACGACCACGCTGGTCCCGTCGCTGCCCAGCATTACCTGGTTGGCCGCCGTTGTGGCAGCGCCGGAGCCGACGGCGGTGGAGTTGGAGAAGTTGGCAGTCGCATCCTGGCCGATGGCGGTGGCACCCGGCGCGCTGGCCGCAGCGGACTGGCCAATCGCCGTGGCGTTGGCGCCGATGGAGGAACTGCCGACACCGATGGAGACCGAGTTTTGCCCCGATGCGGTCGACTGCGCGCCAAATGCGATGGAGCTGTTGCCGCTGGCGGTGGAGCCCTGGCCCATGGCCGTGGCAAAGGTGCCGGTGGCCGAGGCATCCTCGCCGATGGCGGCATTGCCGCCCTGCGTGGCCTGCGCGCCATTGCCGATGGCGACCGCCTTGAAGCCGGAGGCATTGCTGCCCGCGCCCAGCGCCGTGGAGGCAAAGCCGCCTGCGCTCGCGCCGTCTCCGATCACCACGGTCGAACCGTTGGTTGCCGCGACATTCCGCCCGATGGCGACCGCACCGATCCCCAGCGCCTGCGCGCCGAAACCGATGGCCGTGCCGCCCGCGCCCGTGACGTAGCTGTCCGTGCCGATGGCTGTGCCTTCGTCCGCCCGGACCCATGCCCGCGCACCGATGGCGACGGAGCCTGCGGTGTCGGCCTTGGCCGCTTCGCCCAATGCGATGGCATCGTCCCCCGTAGCGCTGGCCGCCGTGCCGGTGGAATTGGCGGCGAGGTAAGGCGATGCCGTGCCGCCACCACCCGAAACACCCGCAATGGCAGCATTGAGCTGCGCCACGGTTACTGCGTCATTGGCATCGATCCCGGCATCGAGATTGGTGATGCGGCGGCGCAGCGATGCGCTGCCGACCGACACCGTATCGTCCGCATCGGCAACGGAGCCGGTACCCAGTGCAACGGAATTGAAGGCCGTCGCCTCGCTGCCAGAGCCAAGCGCAACCGCGCCCACGCCGGTCGCGCTGGCGGGGCTGGGATCGAAACCCATTACCGTATCCAGGAAGGGGTTGCCGGCGCTGGCGAGTGCCGCGTTCAGCTGGCCCACGGTAACGGCATCGGTATCGTCGATCCCGTCGCTGATATTTGTGAGGCGGCGCGTGATCGCCGTAACGTCGTCACTTGGATCGCCCGGCGTGCCATTGTCGCTGAAGGCGCGGCCGAAGGAGACGGTGTTTTCCTGGTCTGCGACGGAGTTGCTTCCCACTGCAACCGAACTGCTTCCCGTTGCCGACGCACCGGCCCCTAGCGCTGTAGCCCGGAAGCCGGCGGATGCAGACGAGCCAATGGCTACGCCGTCACCTGCGAACACATTGGCATTACTGCCAAGAGCGATTCCGCCATCAGCTCCGCTATTCGTCGAAGCACCGCGGCCTATGGCGATAGAATTCTCTCTGGTTGCGTTTGCATCGTCGCCGATGGCGATCGAGCTTCGCCCAGTCGCGTCACTGGCTCTTCCGACTGCAACGCTGCCACTTTGTATCGCACGCGCGATAGTGCCAACTGCGACGCTGCCGACGCCGGTAGCGAAAGCGTTGGATCCATAAGCGGAAGCCTGGGAGCCGGCCCGGCTCGAGTTGCCAATGGCCACTCCGAAATCTGCGACGACGGTGGCATCCTGTCCCACGGCGATCGAACGGGAAAAGGCGGCGCTCGCGCGCTGACCAATTGCTATCGAAACCGCGCCGCTTGCGGTGGCATCTTCCCCAAGCGCAGTCGCGCCAAGGCTTGTTGCGGAGGCACCATCGCCAATGGCGATTGTCGAACTATTGGACGAGATCGACGCGACACCAATTGCGATGGCACGTTCGCCGGAAGCCGAGGCGCCATTGGCGAATGCATCGCCGCCGCCAAGAGCAACCGAGTATCTGCCCGCAGCATTGGACAAAGCCCCGAGCGCCGTTGATCCAATTCCGCCAGCTTCGCTGGAGCTTCCCAAGGCAACGGCATTCAGGCCATCTGCAAAGCTGGAACTTCCCAAGGCAACGGCGTTAATGTTATCGGCAAAAGCTGCCCAGCCCACCGCGATCGCTTCGGCGCCGTCCGCCCTAGCAGCGCCCCCCAGCGCCGTAGAACGCGCCCGTTCGGCAGACGCGCCGAACCCAAAGGCACTGGCGCTTTCCGCAATAGCCTGAGAGCGCGCACCTACCGCGGTGGCGAAATTATTCCCGGTGCCAGAGCTGATGCCAGCAATTGCGAGGTGCCCGATCGCGGTAGACTCCGTTCCAGTGGCTGCCGTACCTGAGCCAAATACCGATGCGCCGTCGCCGTTCGCATGTGCATTTGTCGCAGTGCCATCAGCCAAAACGACGGTGCCGCCGACTGCCGTCGCTCCCTCGCCACCTGCAGCTGCGGACAAGCCTACGGCGGTGGCACTGTATCCAGCCGTAAAGGTATATGACCCCACGGCAGTGGCTCCGTCTGACAGCGCCCGAGCAAGAAAGCCTAATGCGACGCTCGATGTCCCGGTGGCCTTCGATTGCGGCCCGATGGCCACGGCCTGCATGCCACTGGCGGTGGCGTTACTCCCGCAGGCCAAGCGATCGTCCACCCCACTCGAATCAGCCCCCCCGTCGTTGTCCGTGCCGGCATCGACCACACCGTCATTGTCCCGGTCCAGCAGGCAGTCTTCTGCGGCGGCCGGCTGGTGGAAACCCAGCGCCACGCAGCCCGCGGCGGTGGAAAGGAGGATTCGGTTCAAGCTGCTCATGGTCTTCCCCTGGATTGCTATGATGCGCGGTGCAGGGGAGCGTCCGCTTTCCATGGGGACCGTGCGCCTGCGTACGCCACGCGCGATCCTCTGCCGATACGCGGTCTTGCCCAATACCCGATTATGGGTATCTTTCAGGTTTCAAGGGGTTGGGGCCGCAACAGATGACATCAATACGCAAGGCGCGTAGCCGTTCGGACCTGGACTGGGTCGTGTCCTCTCCCACGGCGGCGACGCTGTGGCGCAGGATCGAACAGGCGGCGGCGGACCTTGGCTTCCCGCTGTATATCTATGTCTTCGTGCGGCGCGACGGCACCCGCTTCCACCACACGAACATCCCCGCGCGCTATTATGCCGGGCCGGAGCATGATCCCTTCCTGGTCTATTGCTGCAACAACCTTGGCCACACGCTGACCGGGGCGGAGTTCCTGCCCGATTACCGATACCTTTCGGAAGGGGAGCAGGCCTTCATCCAGCAGGCGCGCGGCAGCGGGATGCGCAGCGGCATCGGCATACCCGTGCGCACGCGCAGCAACCCGGAATATGGCGGCTTCAATTTCGGCACGCACCTGCCGCGCGCCGAATTCGAGGCCGGGCCGCTGAAACAGCTGGAGACGCTGCGTACCCTATGCCTCGCCGCCCAGCAGCGGATCGAAGAGCTGGGCGTGGTGGCAGAGGCGCCGGACCAACAGCACGCGCTGGCCATGGGCTCGCTCACCCCGCGGGAGCGCGAGATCTTCGACCTGCTCGCCATCGGCCTGCCGCGCGCGGACATGGCGGACCGGGCGGGCATATCGCCGCACACCGCCTCCACCCATATCAAGCGCATCTATCGCAAGCTGGGCGTACGCTCCCGCGCGGAGGCGATGACGCTGCGCATGCAATAGGGCGCGGTTCCGCTCAGGGCGTGTAGTAAGTCGGCGAGCCCGGACCCACCGGCAGGCCGATGATGAAGGTCCATAGGTAGAAGAACAGGCTCCACGCTGTGATGAAGAAGATGGTGTAAGGCAGCATCATCGCTATCAGCGTGCCCACGCCCAGATCCTTCTGATACCGCGTCGCCCATGCCAGGATCAGCCCGAAATAGCTCATCATCGGGGTGATGATATTGGTTGTGCTATCGCCGATCCGGTAAGCCGCCTGGATGGCTTCCGGCGCGTAGCCGATCAGCATCAGCATGGGCACGAAGATGGGCGCGGTCACCGCCCATTGCGCCGATGCGCTGCCCAGCGACAGGTTGATCAGCGCGCACAGCAGGATGAAAAGGAAGAACACCATCGGCCCGGTCAGCCCGGTGCTGACCAAGAAATTGGCGCCCGATACGGCGGTGATCGCGCCCAGATTCGTCCAACCGAAGAAGGCCACGAACTGCGCGGCAAAGAACACCAGCACGATGTACAGGCCCAGCGAGCTGAGCGCGGCGGCCATGGCGTCGATCACGTCGCGGTCCGTCTTCATCGTGCCGGTCGCGCGGCCATAGGCGTAACCGATGGAAACAAAGAAGATCAGTATCCACACCACGAAGCCATCGAAGAAGGGGCTGTCCATCCGGTCGCCCGACTCTGCATTGCGCAGCACGCCCCATTCCGGCCACAGCGTCAGTGCCATCAGGGCGAGCACGCCCAGCAGCGCCAGGCCCGCCCAGCGCAGGCCCTTGCGCTCCTTGTCGGTCAGCTGCTGCATCATCCCTTCGTCAAGGATGGTCGGGTCTGCCTTGGAGGCATCGTATTCGCCCAATTTGGGCTCCACAATATAGATGCTGACGGCAGAACCGATGGCCGCGATCAGGAAGGTGGAAGCGAACATGAAATACCAGTTCGCCGTGGCCAGTACGGTGTAATCGGGATCGATCAGCTGGGCGGCCTCCTGCGTGATACCCGCCAGCAGCGGGTCGATCGTGCCGATCAGCAGGTTCGCGCTGTATCCGCCGGACACCCCGGCAAAGGCGGCTGCCATGCCCGCCAGCGGGTGGCGGCCCAGCGCGTAGTAGATTGCGCCGCCCAGCGGGATCAGCACGACATAGCCCACCTCGCTGGCGGTGTTGGAGATGATTCCGGCGAACACGATGGCCACCGTCACCAGCTTGGGCGGGGCGCCCATCACCATGCTGCGCACGGCCGCGGAGAGCAGGCCGGATTTCTCCGCCACGCCCACGCCCAGCATCGCCACCAGCACCACGCCCAGCGGCGCAAAGCCGGTGAAATTGTCGACCAGGCCGGTGAAGATGCGGCGCAGCCCGTCGCCGTCCATCAGGCTGACCGCGCGGATCATCCCGTCCTCCGCCACGCCCTTCGCGCCTGCGGGCCGCGGGTCCTCCACCGCGATGCCGAAATAACCCAGCACGCCGGACAGCAGCACGATGCCGATGGCCAGCAGCGCGAACAGCGTGACCGGATGCGGCAGCAGATTACCGAGCCATTCGACCCCGTCCAGGAAGCGGGTGAAGGCATTGCGCTTGGCCCGCGCATGCTGCGCGGTCGTGGTGGGAAATTCGCTCATTCGCAGTCCTCAGCTCGATGTATGGCCCAGGCGAGTAGCCCGAGACCGTACTTATGCGAAGGGCAAACGACAGCACGCCGTCAACTTGACATTTCGCAATTTCCCGCAAGATTGACCCCGGCGTACCAGGCAGTGGTCCGGAAGAGCGTTCATATTTCACGGGGGGCATTTTCATTATGGTTTTCTATATTCTCATGGGCGTGATCTGCGCTTTCGTCTGCGTGTCGATGGCGCGGTCGAAGAACCGTGAAACGGGATTGTGGGGCGTTCTCGGATTTTTCTTCGGCATATTCGCCGTGATCATCCTGGCGGTGCTGGAAAAGCGGCCGGTGGAAGGCGCGATGACGTATCAGGGCGCAGCCGGTGGGCAGGCTTCGCCCGGCTCTTCTACCCCCGCCGCCATGGCCAGTGCGCCGCCTGCAGCCAGCACGGCAGACGAGCTTGCCCAGTGGAAGCGCCTGCTGGACGATGGCGCGATCGACGAGGACGAATTCCGCGCCAAGAAGGCCGAACTGCTCGCCCGCAGCTGATCGCCTGGACGGTAGGTTTACATGACGAATTTGGCAGAAGAACTTCGCAAGTTGAACGAGCTGCGCGTGAGCGGCGTCCTGAGCGAAGAGGAATTCGCGGAGCAGAAATCGCGTCTGATGGCGAAGGACAAGGTGGTCAGCGGCAAGGCCGACATGGATGGCTACCCCACGCAGAAGATCGCAAATGCCGTCGCCATGCTGCGCGCGACCGGTCTGGAGGAGCGCGAAATCGCCACCAAGGGGCACCGCTGGCTCTGGCAGCGCGGCTTTGCGCTTCCGCCGGGGCCCTATGTTGCCCGGGAGAAGGGGCCGTATGCCTTGCTTTGCGCAGGCATGGCGCTGTTTGCCGGGACTATCGCCTATATGGTCTTCTCGATCATGACCGGCGGCGGCATATCCTTCTGGACCGGCCTTGGTCTTTACCTCGTTTTCTTCGCGGTCTTCTTCCTGATCCTGCCCGGCAATTTGCAGGCGACCGTGCGCAAGAAGAAGCTGCCCGAATGGGACCAGATCCCCGGCTGATCCGTCTCTCCGGTCGCATGGGGAAGCTCACCCCGCACCGGCGCGCGCTCCCCTCTCTCACCCGCCATCGCCGCGCGACCGGCTGGACCCGCCGCGCAAACCCGCCTACACCCCTGCCATCCCCGGGGAGCGCGCTTGCGCTGAGAGGTGGGCGTAGCGCCCCACGACCCGTCGAACCTGAACCGATTAGCATCGGCGGAGGGAGTGGGCGGTCGCTGATGCCACGGGCCCGCTTTCCATCCGCCAGACGGAGAGAAACGCATGGCCGACATCAATTCCCAGTTCGAAATCGGCGTGACGACCGGCCCCATTCGCGGCAGCCGCAAGGTCCATGTCCCCGCCCGTACCGGCAGCGGCATCCGTGTCGCCATGCGCGAGATCGACCTTGAGGGGGGCGAGGAGCCGGTGCGCGTCTACGACACCTCCGGCCCCTATACCGACCCCGATGCCGTCATCGACATCAATGCCGGCCTGCCGCAGCTGCGCCGCGAATGGATCGAGGCGCGCGGCGATGTGGAATCCTACACCGCCCGCGAAGTGAAGCCGGAAGACAACGGCCAGCTCGGCCCGGACCGTTCGGGCGGCGTCCCCGCCTATCCCAATGTCCACAAGCAGGTGCTGCGCGCCAAGCCCGGCGCGAATGTCAGCCAGATGCACTATGCTCGCCAGGGCATCATCACGCCGGAAATGGAATATGTGGCGGAGCGCGAGAATATCGGCCGCGCCGCGCTGGAAACCGCGCCCGACGGCAACAGCTGGGGCGCCGCCATCCCGCAGGAAATCACGCCGGAATTCGTGCGCGACGAGGTCGCCCGCGGCCGCGCCATCATCCCCAACAACATCAACCACCCGGAAAGCGAACCGATGGCCATCGGGCGCAACTTCCTGGTCAAGATCAACGCCAATATCGGCAATAGCGCCGTCGCATCGGACGTGGCGGCAGAGGTCGACAAGATGGTCTGGGCCACCCGCTGGGGCGCGGACACGATCATGGACCTCTCCACGGGCCGCAACATCCACGACACACGCGAATGGATCATCCGCAACTCCGCCGTGCCGGTGGGCACCGTGCCGATCTACCAGGCGCTGGAGAAGGTCGGCGGCATTGCCGAGGACCTCACCTGGGAAGTGTTCCGCGACACGCTGATCGAGCAGGCCGAACAGGGCGTCGACTATTTCACCATCCACGCCGGCGTGCGCCTGCCTTACGTGCCGATGACCGCCAAGCGCGTGACCGGCATCGTCAGCCGCGGCGGATCGATCATGGCGAAATGGTGCCTCGCGCATCACAAGGAGAGCTTCCTCTACGAGCGCTTTGACGAGATCACCGAGATCATGAAGGCCTATGACATCGCCTATTCGCTGGGTGACGGCCTGCGCCCTGGCTCTATCGCCGACGCCAATGACGAAGCCCAGTTCGCCGAGCTCTACACGCTGGGCGAGCTGACCAAGCGCGCCTGGGAACAGGACGTGCAGGTGATGATCGAAGGCCCCGGCCACGTGCCGATGCACAAGATCAAGGAGAACATGGACAAGCAGCTGGAGGCGTGCGGCGAAGCGCCCTTCTACACATTGGGACCGCTCGTCACCGATATCGCGCCGGGTTACGACCACATCACCAGCGGCATCGGCGCGGCACAGATCGGCTGGTACGGCACCGCGATGCTCTGTTACGTCACGCCGAAAGAACACCTCGGCCTGCCCGACCGCGACGATGTGAAGGTGGGCGTCGTGACTTACAAGCTCGCCGCCCACGCCGCCGACCTCGCCAAGGGCCACCCCGCCGCCCAGGTACGCGACGACGCGCTGAGCAAGGCCCGCTTCGAATTCCGCTGGCGCGACCAGTTCAACCTGTCGCTCGACCCCGATACGGCCGAGCAATACCACGACCAGACGTTGCCTGCGGAGGGCGCCAAGACCGCCCACTTCTGCAGCATGTGCGGGCCGAAATTCTGCTCGATGAAGATCACGCAGGAAGTGCGCGACTTCGCGGCGAAGCAGAACTCGGACAGCTATCTGGCGAGCGAGAACATAAAGCGCGAGACCTCTCCGCAAGAGGCCGAGGAAGCGGAGAAGGGCATGGAGGACATGAGCGAGGTGTACCGGGAGAAGGGGGAGAAGTTGTATTTGCCCTCCGACGACTGATGGTCTTCGGGTTCGGTAAGAAGCGCGGCCCAAGCGCCGCCGATCAACTGGCATCGGGAAAGTGGAAGTGCGCCAGCTGTGACGAGTGGCATGGCTGGCCCTTCGACCTCGCCGCATACGCGCCCGATCCGTGGCCGCATGAGAAAGCCTATGAGCAGAACAGCGACTTGCGTCTCGAAGGCGATTTCCTTTCCGAAGACTTCTGCGTGCTTAGCGGCAAGCACTTCATGGTGCGCGCAATCTTGCCCGTGCCAGTGATAGGCGTCTCCGGCGATTTCGCATTCGGGTGCTGGAGCACATTGAGCGAGACGAATTTTGACAAATATATCGAGGGCTTCGATGCGGGCGAATATGCGGATGCGCCACACTGGACGGGTTGGCTGATGAACCGCATCGCCGACTTCGTGCCGGGACCGGAGCCGCTAGGAGTGATCGTCCAGCCGCAACCCGGACGCCAGCGCCTTCTTCTCTGGGTGCAGGACGAAGGGCATCCCCTCGCCATCGCGCAATCCGAAGGCATCACCGCCGAGCGAATGTTGGAGGTGTTTGCTCACTATGGGCACGCACCTGCCTGACCGGACGGTGAAGCAGAACTCGGACAGCTACCTCGCGAGCGAGAACTTGCGTGCCGAGACCTCAGCCGAAGAGGCCGAAGAAGCGGAGAAGGGCATGGAGGAGATGAGCGAGGTGTACCGGGAGAGGGGCGAGAAGTTGTATTTGCCGGAGGAGTAATTCGGCAGCTAATTGCGGTTGTATAATTCGTGAGCTGTTGCCATCACCCCCCCCATTGCGGTTTGGGGGATGGTTTTGCTTTCGAAAGATATTCTGCAGGCCTTGCTAGGGAAGGGATACTTTCCCAAGGAACTGCCGCCAACTTTCACAACGGCGACTTTCTCTCAGGAGATTGAGGCCATCTTGTCTGATTGGGGAGTGGCGGAACTCTACAAAAAGCAGCCAAAAAAACGAAACCGCAGAAAATACAAATCCAACGCCTATGGATACGAAGTCCCGAAGGCCGAAATGGAAAGCATCTCCATTCCGAAAATTGGATTTGAACGCCGGACAGTGGGGATCACTCATCCGATCCCACAAGCTCTTCTTTGTGAGGAAATTGCGAAAAATTATCCGACTATTCAAAAGTGGCTTACTCGGCAAACGTATTCCCTTGATGAGATTCGCGTTTCGCGGAAGTACGTACGAGCTATTAAGGGGATAAATTTCTCCCTCCATCGCGCGAAAAAGTCCTACATCGAGGCCACGTCAGATTGGCTTGTCAAAACGGACATCACGCGCTTCTATCCATCTATTTACACACATTCTTTGACGTGGGCAGCCTACGGCAAAGAAAAGGTGAAGGCGCGGCTCAAGACATTCGAGGGTAGTCTCGCGGATCGACTAGATATTCTAGTGAGAGCTTGTAATCGCAATCAGACAATTGGAATCCCAGTTGGACCAGAAACCTCTAGAATATTGGCCGAAATAATTTCATCACGCATTGATGACGACCTAAGGGCTGGCTTCGAAGATATCGAAGTCGATTCTGTGGACCGTCTGCAAGATGATTGGTTTGTGGGCGTAAAGACGCTCGAACGGTCGGAGAAGGTTCTATCGCAGATTGGCGCTGCCTACCGCGACTATAGTCTCGACATCAACGGCAGAAAGACTTCGGTCACGCGGATTGTACAGCATGTTGAAGAAGGTTGGAAAACTGAACTAGCTGGGTTCCTTTCGCACAAAACAGGCGACCTCAGAGGGGCACGACTGCGTGAGTTTCTGAATCTCACCCTCCGCCTTCAGCTCGAATACGAGAACCAAGCCGTCACCAATTATGCGTTGTCAGTGTTAGAGCATCAGTCCTTCGTAAAGTCCGACGTTGAAGCTTTGGAATCGTTTCTCTTGAAAGCCTCCGTGAGTTCACCGGGATCCATGTCGCGCATAGCTGAAATGATTTTGAATCTCGACTACGACACAAAGGCCGTCTCCAAACAAAGAATATCTGGCCGATTTACCGAGCTATCATCCAGAGCTCTTGAGAATGGCAACACATATGAAGCTATTTGGCTAGTTTACACTCTGCGCGGTCTAAAGTGTGTGATTGCCGATAAGCAATTGGTTAATTTGATTTCAAGTTCAAACTCGAGCGTGCTCGCCCTTATGCTCTTGGATATGAATGATCGCGGACTTGTAAGGTGCCCGATCTCGACCAGCTATTGGGAGTCGCAAATAAGTAACGACGCTGTGAAAGTGGATTGGTCATGGCTACTTGCCTATGAAGGTATGAGGCGGGGTTGGTTGCCTGATCCGAATGGCTTGATGGCCCAGCCTTTTTTTGAAGCTATGCACAGTCGCGGCGTGATTTTTTACGACGAGAGACGCAACGTCCGAAAACGCCGAGAAATGCTCAGACTGCGAAAAGCCATGCAAAGGCGTATGCGAAGCGAAGTGAGGCGCTTCATGTTCACAGTGCGTGATGTCGACTTTGACGAGCACTACTAACGATCGCGCCCCATCCCCACCAGCACTCGGTCCAGCGCCTGCAGGAAGTTCGACCGGTCCGCCTTACTGAACGGCGGAGGGCCTCCGCCCACTCCGTCCATCACGGCGCGCAGGTCTTCCATGATGGCGCGGGTGGTGATGCTCAGCCCTCCGGCTGCTGCGTCATCCGCACCAGCGACCAGTCATATCCCAGCTCCTTCACCCGCCGCTCCAGCAGGGTGCGGGTCGCCGCATCGGGCTGGGCTTCGCGGGTCAGCAACCAGAGGTAGCGGCCGCTCGGCTCGCCTACGATGGACCAGGGGTAGAGGCCGTCCGCATCCGGCTCGCCGCGGTCCAGCACCCAGTAATCGCCGTAAAAGGGGCCGAAGAAGCTGACCTTCAGCTGAGCGCCCTGGCTGCCCTCCACCACTTTGGCGCGGCCGGTGGACTGGCGGAACTCGCCGTCCAGCGCGCCTTCGTAGCAGGAGTTGACCACGCGGATCTTGCCGTCATCGCGCAGGGTGTACTCGGCCGTCACGCCTTCGCAGCCTTCCTGGAAGGGCGCCTCGTACCGCGCATATTCGTACCACGTGCCAAGGTAGGATTGCAGCGCCACGGGCTTGGCCGGCATGGGCACGCTGGCATTGCCGACCGGGCCGGGCGTGCCGACGCAGGCGGCGGCGGTCAGGAGGAGGGCGGGGGCGAGGAGCAGGGTGCGCAGGGCTTTCATGTTGTCCCAACCCCATCGCCGCTGGCCAGGTTCCCCGAAGGCGGCCATAGGGGACGCATGGCCGACCTCTATCTCAAGAACCTCGAATCCGAACGCCGCCAGCTGTGGGCCACGTGCCGCCTGAAGGGCCTGCCCAAGGACACGCCGGAGCGGCAGCGCATCGTGGCCATCGACGCGGCGATCGCGGCGCACAAGGCGAAGGCCAAGGCTGCGGAGTGAGGCGTGGCTGTTAGCGGGCGGCTAGCGGGCGGTTCGCGACAGGCGCACCAGCTCGCGGTCCAGCGCCTGCAGGAAGCGCGAACGGTCGGCCTTGGAAAAGGCGGGCGGGCCGCCGCCGATTCCGTCCATCCCGCTGCGCAGGTCCGCCATGATGGCCCGCGTCGCGATGGCCGCGCCGATGCCTGCGGTGTCGAACGGCTTGCCATTATGCGCCAGCACCGCCGCGCCGGCCTTCAGGCAGCGTTCCGCCAGCAGGATGTCCGCGGTGATGACCACGGTGTGCGGCCCGGCATTGTCGGCGATCCAGTCATCCGCCGCGTCGAAGCTGTCCGACACCACCACGCGCTTCACCCGCTCGCTCACCGGCACGCGGAAGGGACTGTTGCTGACCACGCGGACATGCGCGCCATGGCGCTGCGCCACGCGGTAGATTTCGTCCTTCACCGGGCAGGCATCGGCATCAACAAGGATGGTGACGGGTTGGGGCGGGCGGGCGCTATCCATGGCTGATGCCGTAGCGTGCCCGCCGCGCCGCGCCTACGATTGCGGGCCTGTTATTCGCAGGGCTCAGCTGTTCTTCATGTTCTCCAGCCCCTTGATGGCGCCGGGCTTCAGGCTGGGGTTGGAGGCGTTGGTCTTGACCTTTTCCTTCTTGGGCTTGCGGTTCTCGCGGCTCTTCTTCTGCTGGCCTTTGGCCATGGTCTTTTCCAATCGGGGCGGCATGCCCCGCCGCAGACCCTACGCCCCATTGCCCGATTGCTTGCATCAATTCGCAGCGGCCGGGTGGGGGCAGGCGGTGAGGGCTCCGCGAAATTCAGGACGAGGGCCGGACCCTTTCGGTCTTCCCACCCGTTGCTGCACCGCACAAGCCAGGAAAATGTTCATGACCTCCCCCGAAGCCGC
This sequence comes from Paraurantiacibacter namhicola, assembly GCF_001687545.1. NCBI lineage: Bacteria > Pseudomonadati > Pseudomonadota > Alphaproteobacteria > Sphingomonadales > Erythrobacteraceae > Paraurantiacibacter > Paraurantiacibacter namhicola. The sequence goes on from NZ_CP016545.1 coordinate 991,552, forward strand.
CACCCGCCTCTGGTTCGACAGCATGTCGCTCGCGATGGAGGCTTCCTCGGTCATCTGGCTGCGCAGCTGGCGCATGATGGCAGGCGGCGCTCTGGCAGAGCGGGAAGGGCAGCGCATGGTGGACGAGAAGCTGGCCGCCGCCGCGACCTTCTGGCCCGCCATGATGATGGCCGCGCCCTTCAGTCCGGCAGCCTTCGGCACGCAGGCTCTGGCGCATTATGCCAAGCCGGTGAGGGCCAACCGGCGGCGCCTTTCGCGGAGCGGCTGAAACCCGCCGTTGCGCGCCGATTTTGCGGAACGCGGCGGGCGTCCGGGCGTTGAATTATCGAGGGCGAAAGGATGCCGACACACGGCGCACCGGCCCCGCGATTTCTAAAGGATCAGAACGATGAAGACTGTAGCTTTTTCTTCGCTCGGTGCCCTTGCGCTCATGCTTGCAGCCTGCGGCGAGCCTGCCACCGACACCGATTCCGACACCGTCGCAATGGCTGACGGAGCGGAGGCAACCAGCTCGATCGTCGAGCTTGTCGGCGCCAACGAGAACCTGTCCAACCTCGCCACCTCAGTGCGGGTGACCGGGCTTGAAGAGACGCTGTCCGGCGAGGGGCCCTTCACGGTTTTTGCCCCGACCAATGCCGCCTTCGAGGACCTGCCGCAGGGCAAGATGAAGAAGCTGGCGACGGACGATCTGGATGACCTGGCCCGGATCCTGACCTATCACACCGTGGCGGGCGAAGTCCGCACGCCTGATCTCGGCACGGCCGTGGGCGCAGCTGGCGAAGAGGGGTATTCCTTCGAGACGGTCAATGGCGGCACGCTGACGGCAACGGTCGTGGACGGTGAATTCGTGCTGACCGACGCCAACGGCAATTCGGCACGCGTCATCGAGAAGAACGTGGATGCCTCCAACGGCGTCGTTCACATAATCGACGGCGTATTGGTTCCCTGAACACATGCGGCGGCGCGGGGCCGGAATGTCCTGCGCCGCCGCAATTCATTTACTGGCCGGAAGAGGGCCGGCGAAGCCTATAATTGAGAGAGATCAGACATGCAGTTCCAGTTCAACACCGACAGCTCCGTCATGGGGACCGAGAACGTCGCCGAGCGTATCGAGGCGACTGTGCGCGACAAGGTTGCGCGTTTCGAAGACCGGCTGACACGGCTGGAAGTGCACGTCCGCGATGAGAATGGACCGAAGCACGGCGCGGACGACAAGTCCTGCACCATCGAGGCGCGGCCCAAGGGCGGCAAGCCCATCGGCGTCACGTCGCATGCAGCCCAGGTGGACGATGCCGCGCGCAAGGCGGCGAGCACGCTGGCCCAGCGGCTTGAGCGCCACTTCGGCAAGGGCGACAAGAACCGCCACGAACCGCGCATCGACAAGGTGATGTAATCGGTTGGCGGCCTCAGCCAGCGCCGGGGCCGCCGCCCGCATTTGAAACGCCTGCCCGTTCGAGCTCCGGGGCGAGCCGACGCGTCAGCCACAGCCACCACATGCGGAAGTCCGCGCCCAGGCTCCACAGGGGATAGGTGAACGTGGCCGGGCGGTTGCGCTCGACCGTGAAGTGGGCGAGCCAGGCGAAGAAATAGCCCGCCAGCGGCATGGCGAGCAGCCACCACCAGCGCCCCGTCAGGACGGCGAAGATTGCGATGGCCACCACCAGCGTGGTGCCGAAATAATGCAGCGCGCGGGTGCGCGGTAGCGAGTGTTCCCGCAGGTAATGCGGCCAGAACTGCGCGAATGTGGTGTATTGCCGGCTCATACCAGCCATGCTGCGCCATGCGGGACGGCAAGGCAAGATTAGGTGAATCGCCCGGCCCGTGCTAAGCGGCCTGCGCTGACGTCGAGATTTGCGACGGACTTCGAGATTTGCCGACCGCCGCACGCCTCCAGGGCAGCGGCGTAAACCAGACGACGACTTCCTTTCATCACACGATTTGACGCATCACCGCCGCGCATGTCGCGCGTCGGCAACTCGCGTTCCCGAAAGGAACTCATCATGGCCAAGACTGGCACCGTAAAATTCTTCAACACCGACAAGGGCTATGGTTTCATCCAGCCCGACGATGGCTCCGCTGACAGCTTCGTGCACATCACGGCCGTGCAGGCCGCTGGCATGCAGTCGCTCGATAAGGACCAGCGCCTGAACTACGACGTAGAGCAGGGCCGCAATGGCAAGGAAAGCGCCGTCAACCTGTCGGCTGCTGACTGATAAATGGACACGGGCGCGCCGGGGCCTTGCGGCCTCGGCGCGCCATCCTATCCGGGAGTTCGAAGGGAACGCAAACACGATGAGCCAGACTTACGAATTCTACACTGCCCGCGCCAAGGAATGCGCGACCGAGGCCGCCGCAGCCAAGCTGGACAATGTGCGCGAACGCGCGCTGCGTTCCGAGGCGACATGGCGCGGCCTTGCCGACCAGGCCCGCGCTGTGGCCGAACAGCGCGAGAAGATCGCGCGCGACAAGGCTGCCTTGCGCGAAATCGACGATGCACAGGCATCGCAGGCTTCGCCCGCCTGATCCTTGATGGGCGCGTGCCGTCCACACCCTTTCCGGAACGATTGCATTCGCGGCCCGTTGGGTCGCTGAAGGTCGCATGGCCAGGAGCCGCGCGCCCGATCACGATCTCCCCGAAAGGAATACGACGCATGAAAAAGCTGACAATCGCCCTCGCCTCCGCTGCAAGTCTTACCCTCGCAGCATGCGGTGAGACCGCAGAAGAAACCACGACCACCGACGAGACGATGGCCGCCGACGAAATGAGCAATGACGAGATGGCCGGTGGCACGATCGTGGAAGTCGCTCAGGGTAATGCCGATTTCTCGACGCTGGTCGCAGCCGTGACTGCTGCGAACCTCGGCGAAACGCTGTCGGGTGAAGGCCCGTTCACCGTGTTCGCGCCGACCAATGCAGCCTTCGATGCGCTGCCCGATGGCACGGTCGAGGACCTGACCACGAACAACACCGAAAAGCTCGGCACCATCCTCACCTACCACGTCGTGGAAGGTAACGTCGATGCAGCCACGCTGACGCAGGCCATCACCGATGCCGGCGAAGGTGGCTACACGGTCAACACCGTCAACGGCGGCACGCTGACCGCAACGGTCGTCGATGGCAACGTCATCTTGACCGACGCTGCTGGCAACACCGCCACCGTCGTGCAGACCGATGTCGCAGCGTCCAACGGTACGATCCACGCGATCGACGCCGTGCTGATGCCCGAGTAATCGCGCGCACCATTGACCAAACGCAGGGCGTCCCGGAAACGGGGCGCCCTTCGCTTTTGCAGCTACGGAGACGGCAATGCGATCCATCCCGCCCTGGCCACGCTGGCTCGGCCTGTCCGGCCTGCTGCCGCAACTCGCCTGCCTCGCGGCTATCTTGTTCGGTCCTGCGGAATGGCGCTGGACGGCGCTGGCGATTGCCTGGGGCTACGCCGCGCTGATCTTTAGTTTCCTCGGCGGCATGTGGTGGGGGATCGCGGCCAGCCGTATCCGCGAGGGCGAGCGCGTGCCCGCATGGCTGTGGGTGGCCAGCGTCGCGCCCAGCCTGGTTGCGCTGGCGACATATGTGCCTTGGGTGCTGGGCTGGAGCTGGCCCCAGCCTCAGCTCGTCATTCTCGGCCTGGCCATCATTGCCAGCCTGTGGGTGGATCGCCGCATCGCGCCTTCTGCACCGGATTGGTGGATGGCGCTGCGGATCCCGCTTTCGCTGGGCCTGGGCGGCGCAAGTCTGATCATCGGATTGATCTGAGCGAAAGCCCGGTCAGTAGATCGCCCGGATCCCATCGGTCGTCACCGGCTCGCCGCGTGACGGATCGTTGCCGCTGGTGACAGTCACCTGCGGCTGCTCCTTCGCCGGCGCTGGCGTGTTCGCCGCAGGCTCTGCCAGCGTCGACGTGTCCTCCACTTCCACTTGTTCTCGAGCAGGAAGAGGTGCGGTGGATGCGTAATAATCGTCGATATGGAAGCCGCGGCGCTCCGCTTCCATGCGCGCGACATCGCTGTCCCAGACCTCGCTGTCGTAATCCAGGTCCGGCCGATAACCGCCGCGCGGATCCAGGTCCTGCGGCTGGACGGCGAAGCGCGCCTGGCGCGGCCGTTCCTGCAAGCGCATGGAGGCTGCCTGCGTCTGGCTGTAAGGATTGACCGAGCGATCCTGCATGGCCGGGTCCGCCAGCCTCCCGCCCGCCACGCCCGCCACTAGGCCCAGCGGGATTGCTGCCGCCAGAATGAAACGCGTCTTCATGTCCAGGATCGCTTTGTATTCACGGCCATTCAACGGTACCGACCGGCAAGCGTTCCGCACCGGACCCGCAATTGAGGAAGCCATGCACATCACCCTGAAAGCCGCCGCCTGTCTGCTCGCCATCGCATACCTGCCAGCCTGCACATCCGGTGCGGAGGACGATACGCGTTCGGCGGAGACCTTCGACAGGATTGCCGAAGGCGAGAGCGTGTCTGCGGGAGGGACAGAGCCGTTCTGGAGCGTGCAGATCGAAGGCAGCGAAGCGGTGTTCTCCACCCCGGAGAACATCGATGGCACGGCATTTGCCGTCAGCCGGTTTGCGGGAAACAGCGGCCTTGCCTTTACCGGTGCGATGGATGGTGAAGAGGTTGTGCTGACCGTCACTGAGGGCATGTGCAGCGACAATATGAGCGATTACGACTATCCGTTCACGGCCACGCTGCAGATCGGCGAGCGCCTGCTGGAAGGCTGCGCAACCAGCGACAGCAATCCGAAAACCGGATCAGAAAGCCTCTAGATCGCGGCTGACAGGACCGTTCGGCGCTCCGCAAACGGTAAATATCCACCGTTACGACGCGAATTCGGCTGTTTTTGGGTCGAAATGCCCTTTTGCCGCCTTGTGGCATGCCCCGGGTCTGCCTACGCTCCTATCCGTAAATCGCGTGATGCCCCGTTTGTTGGCGCCCCGCGAAAACGAAGGATTGCTGGACCATAATGCTTGAACATGTGCCTGCCTGGTTGGGATCGGCCCTGAAGAGTGTCCGTGCAGGGCATGGCAAGCTGGTCGTCGCAAAGCTGGGCGCGGATGGGCTGATCGGCAAGAATGGCTTCACGCTGTCCTCGGCTGCCTTCGCCAATGGCGAAGAGCTGGACCCCTGCTTCACCGTTGACGAGGAAGACGCGGTCGCCCCTCCGCTGGAGTGGACTGCGCCGCCTCCTGGCACGCAGGAACTGGTGCTGGTGGTTGAAGATCCCGATGCGCCAGCCCCCGAACCCTTCTGCCACTGGCTGGTCTGGGGCCTTGCGCCGCAGAAGGGTCAGCTGCTGGAAGGCGAGACACCGCCGCGCGTGGGCAAGAATTCCTACAAGAACAGCGAATGGCAGCTGCCCGATCCGCCGACAGGGCATGAGGCGCATGATTACGTGTTCCAGCTCTTCGCGCTCGACCTGCCGCTGGTGCAGATGCCGGGGGCGAGTCGGGAGGAGATCGTGGCAGCGATGGAGGGCCACGTAATGGCCGTCGCCGTGCTCACGGGCACTTATGCCCGCACGGAAGGCGACGAGGATGATTTTGAGGATTGGGACGAGGAAGAGACGGCAGACTGACCTGCCGCCGGCCCGTTCCGTAACAAGGGAAGGAAAGTACTATGGCTGCGAAGAACAACGCGCTGCAAAAACCGGTTACCGTTTCGCCGGAACTGGAGAACGTCGTGGGCAAGGGCCCGATGACGCGCGCACAGGTTACCAAGAAGGTGTGGGATCACATCAAGGCCAACAATCTGCAGGATTCCAAGGACAAGCGGATGATCAATCCCGATGCCAAGCTGGGCGCGGTGATCGGCAATTCGCAGATCTCCATGTTCAAGATGACGGCTGCGGTTTCCAAGCACCTCAGCTGATCGGCTGAAATGCCGCCGCAAGGCGGATTGGCGGGCGGAGGGCTTCGGCTTTCCGCCCGCTTCCTTTTGAGGTTTCAGTCCTGGCCGCTTGCGCGGCGGCGGAACGGCCAGTCCACGGCATTTGCGCTCCACAAGGCCAGCCAGATGACCATCGGCTGCGCGAACATGCGCGGCACGTGATAGGCCATGCCTGCCGCAACGCTGGGCGCCTCGCCCGCTGCCATGGCGGCCATGTCCATAAGCATGTGATTGATGTTGGCGGGCCACACGCACAGCGCATAGACCGCCAGGCCGATCCCGCCGGCTTGCCGCAGCCGCAGGCTGAAAGGCTGCAGCAGGGCAATTGCGCCGGCAATCTCCGCCCAGCCTGTCAGCGTGACCACCAGCGGCGCGTAAGGCACCCATTCGGGCGTGATGCGCAGGAAGTTTTCCGGCGCGGCGATATGCAGGTAACCGGCAATCGCATAGAACACCGCCAGCAGCACCCGCAGCGCGGCGCGGATCAGTCCTCCGATATCTCGACGTCGCCCCAGAATGCGATGTGATCCTTTACATGCGCCGCATCGGGCTTTGGATCGGGATAGGTCCAGGCCGCGTCCTTGGCCAGCGTGCCATCGCAATCGAGGGAATAATAACGCGCCTCGCCCTTCCAGCTGCAAAAGGTGCGCGTGTCACTCTTCTCCAGCATCGACATGTCGACATCCTCGCGGGGGAAATAGTGATTGCCTTCCACCACCTTGGTGCTGGTGCTGTGCGCTATGACCACGTCATTCAAAATCGCTTCTACTGCCATTTCGGGGCCTGCTTTCCTGTCTGGGTTCAGCAAGGGCAACAGGCCGTGCAGTCGCCCGGTTCCAGACTTGCGGCTTGCAAAGTCGGGGCGGAACAGGATTAGTCGCAGGCTACACGGGAAAGGGGCCATTCCATGATCCGCACAGCACTCTTCGCCAGCACTGTCAGCCTTGTCTTGCTGGCCATGCCTGCCGCCGCGCAATCGCCGGAGGAAGTGGCTGCGGCCGCCCTTGAGAACGCGCCGGTCTTCGATGGCCACAACGATGTGCCGATCCAGCTGCGCGGGCGTTATGGCAATGTCATCAACGAATTCGATTTCGAGGATACGCTGGACACCGGCCCGGACCATCCCAGCGGCCGCGTGATGCACACGGATCTTGTCCGGCTGGCCCAGGGCGAAGTGGGCGCGCAGTTCTGGTCCGTCTATGTCAGCGCCAGCCTGCCCGAGGCCGAGGCCGTGCAGGCCACACTGGAGCAGGTGGATGTGACCAAGCGCCTGATCGCGCGCTATCCGGACCGGCTGGTTCTGGCCCTGACGGCGGACGATGTCGAGCAGGCGTGGCGCGACGGGAAGATCGCCAGCCTGATGGGCATGGAGGGCGGCCATTCCGTCGGCTCCAGCCTCGCCGTGCTGCGCCAGATGTATGAGCTGGGCGTGCGGTACATGACGCTGACGCATTCGAAGAACACGCCCTGGGCCGATAGCGCCACAGACACGCCGGTTCATGGCGGGCTGACGGATTTTGGCAAGGACCTGGTGCGCGAAATGGCGCGCATGGGCATGCTGGTGGACCTCAGCCATGTCAGCGAGGAAGTGATGCACGATGCACTCGACGTGACGGGCGCGCCCGTGATCTTCAGCCACTCCGGTGCGCGGGCTATCAACGGCCATTCACGCAACGTGCCCGACAGCGTGCTGCGGCGCCTGCCCGAAAACGGCGGTATCGTGATGGTCGTGGGCCTGCCCGGCTATCTGAGTGAGGCAGCGCGCCAATGGTACATCGCCCGCAAGGGAGAGGAAGCGCGCCTGCAGGCTGCCTGGCAGGGCCAGCCCGCCGCCGTGGAGGCGGGGCTGGCGGCATGGGATGCGGCGAACCCGGAACCCAAGGCGACCATCGGCGACATGGCTGACCATATCGATCACATCCGCGATGTCGCCGGGATCGACCACATTGGCCTGGGCGGAGACTATGACGGCATGCAGACCGGCCCGGTCGGGATGGAGGACGTGTCGGGCTATCCCGCGCTGTTCGTGGAGCTGGCGCGGCGCGGTTACTCGCAGGAAGACCTGGAGAAGATCGCCAGCGGCAACATGCTGCGCGTCATGCGCGAGGCAGAGGCCTTTGCGGCGAGCCAGGGGGATGTCCCACCGTATGAATACAGGGCCGGCGAGCCGCGCTGAGTTCTGCTCAATCCTTGCAGGGGTCGTGACCCCAGTTCTTGAGTGAATAGCGCCAGTTGCTGTCCTCGATGTCACCATCGGGACGCTGCGACAGGTGGCGATGGATGTAACCGACGACCTTGTTCATGTGATCGTACTGATCATCGGTCAGCTCATCCTTGTTCGTGCGCTTGATCTCCACGATGCGTCGGCCAGACTTGTGGCCGGTGCTTTCGCCATCGTCGCTGTCCCCGACGGATTTTGACTCTTCGGTCTCGAGCCAATCCTCCAGCTCCTTTGGCTGCATGTTCACGCAGTCGTAGAACTCGTCGTAAGTCTCGTCCTTCTCGCTATTGTCCATCGTCATCTCCTTGACAGGACAAAGAAAAACCCCGCCGGAAGGTTCCGACGGGGCTTTTTGGTAGGGATACGGGCAGTCAGTCGCCCGAGGCCGTTTCCGGGAGATCGCTGCGATCGGTAGAGGCCATGTCCTCCAGCTCGCTTTCCGACATGCTCTCGTACATCTGTTTCGATGCGCCCTGCAGGTCGGACTTGTCCTGCTCGCCGCGCTTGGCGGAAAGGGCAGCGCCGGCCGCCTGCTGCTGCTTCTTGGACTTGGCGTCAGGCATCAGGCGCGCCCTCAGTCCTTGTCCCAGTCGGACAATTCGCTGCCGCGCTTGAGCACTTCGTCGCCATCGTCCTGCTTGATCAGGTAAGCCGGGTTGTCCTCATCACCATCCTTGGTCACTTCGGTTCCCTGCAGGGTACGGGTCACTTCGCGCTCGAAGCGTTCCTTGACCTGGCCGTGGCCTTCACCATTGCCCCAGTTCCACTTCACATACTGGTCGGTCTGGTAGCTGTTCGAATTGCTCATATTGGGTCCTTAGTTTTCAATAACTTCGAGCCCGTCCTCTACTTGCGTTTCCGATCCGATTTCGTCCGTGGCTTCGGAGCCATCAAGCAGGACGCCGTCCGTGCCGGAACTGTCCTGGCTTTCCGCGATGCCCGTTGCCGTGGCCTCTTCCTCCACGTCGCCCTGCGTGAAGGCACCGAAGATCCAGATCGCGCTCAGTAACCCGATGGCCAGTACCAAGCCTACGCCAAGGATCCAGCGTACGACGCCTTCCTTGGAACCGCCGCTTGCCTCGGCCTCGTCAACATGAACTTCGTCGCCTTCGCGGTGCATATTCTTTCCCCGTCTGAGTATTTGGTCTTGCTGGTGGAACGGCGCAGTGACGCGCCGGTTCCAGCGCGCCGCGCTCAGTCGCGCAGCAATTCGTTGATGCCGGTCTTGGACCGCGTCTTGGCGTCGACCGTCTTCACGATCACCGCGCAATAAAGGTTGGGGCCGGGCGAGCCATCGGGAAGCGGCTTGCCAGGCATCGTGCCCGGCACGACCACGGAGTAAGGCGGCACATTGCCCATGTGGACTTCGCCGGTAGCGCGGTCGACGATCTTGGTTGATGCGCCAAGGTATACGCCCATGGACAGCACCGCGCCTTCGCCCACGCGCACGCCTTCTGCCACTTCCGCGCGCGCACCGATGAAGGCGCCGTCACCGATGATGACCGGATCTGCCTGCAGGGGCTCCAGCACGCCGCCGATGCCTGCGCCGCCCGAGAGGTGTACGTTCTTGCCGATCTGGGCGCAGCTGCCCACGGTCGCCCAGGTGTCGACCATCGTTCCCTCGTCCACGAACGCGCCGATATTCACGAAGCTGGGCATCAGCACGGTGTTCCGCCCGATATGGCTGCCGCGCCGTACGATGGCGCCCGGCACGACGCGAAAGCCGGCCTCGCGGAATCGCTCCTCGCCCCAGCCGGCGAACTTGCTGCTCACCTTGTCATAGGCCGGCGTGCCGGCAGATCCGTGCGCCTGCACGCGGTTGTCATACAGGCGGAAGGACAGCAGCACGGCCTTCTTCAGCCACTGGTTGACCGTCCAGCCGCCTGCCGCATCGGGCTCGGCCACGCGTGCCTCGCCCGTGTCCAGCATCGTGAGCGCCCGGTCTACATGCGAGCGCACGTCCTGGTTGCCGGGCGTTATCTCCGCGCGGTCTTCCCACGCCTGGTCGATGGCGGCGGCGAGGTCTTGGGTATCGGACATGAGGCGAGTCTCCGGCAGGTTCATATTGTGTTCAATTTCGCTTGCGCACTCGGTAGCCACGGGGTCATGCTTGGGCAAGCGCACACGGGTCGCAAACCGGGGCGCGAAGACACAGACCTGTCACATTTGCAAAATTGCCTTCCTGCTTTCATAGCGGGGCGGGATTTCTGCAGATCAACCAGATTCGGGGAAAATATAATGGTTCGCGGTCGCTTTATTCGTAGTCTCAATACCGGTGTGGCAGTGGTTGCACTGGCTACCCTGACCGCATGTGGCGGTGGCAGCGGCGGCGGCGGTGGTGGCACCATCAGCACGCCGAGCCCGCAGCCGACGCCGTCGCCGACGCCGGCCCCTTCTCCAACGCCGACGCCAACTCCGACACCGACGCCAACTCCGACGCCGACGCCGACGCCGACGCCGACGCCAACTCCGACGCCGACACCAACGCCGACACCAACGCCGACGCCGACGCCTACGCCTACGCCTACGCCTACGCCTACGCCTACGCCTACGCCTACGCCCACGCCGACGCCCACGCCAACGCCAACGCCAACGCCAACGCCAACGCCAACGCCAACGCCAACGCCAACGCCAACGCCTACGCCGACGCCGACGCCGACACCCGCTCCGGGTGCGAGCCCGAGCCCGTCGCCGGTGCCGTCTGCGTTCAATACGGCCGAATTCCGCCGTTCCGATGGCCCGTTGCAGCATAATGCAGCAACCGCTTGGAACCTGGGCTGGACCGGCGCTGGCGTAACGATCGCCGTCGTGGATACGGGCATCGACATCGACAGCCCGGAATTTGCCGGTCGAATCCATCCCGCCTCGCGCGATGTCTTTGACGACCGCGACACGCGCGGTTTCAATGCCGCAGACGATCACGGCACCAATGTTTCACTGGTTGCGGCAGGTGGTCGGACCGGTTCCGGCGTGGTCGGGATTGCCTACGAAGCCACCATCATGGCGCTTCGTGCGGACTTCCCGGGAAGCTGCGGCGCCGACAATCCGGCCGATCCTTCGACGCAATGCAGCTTCTTCAACTCATCGATCGCCGAAGCGGTGGATCATGCCGTGGCCAATGGCGCAAAGGTCATCAACCTGTCGCTTGGCGGCGGGCGTGCCGACTCCATCCTGCGTGAAGCGGTGCAGCGCGCCGTTGCTGCGGGCGTGGTCGTGGTCGTTGCCTCCGGCAATGATGGCGAAGCGGAACCGGATGCCTTTGCCGGCAGCCTCGATGCATTTGGGCGCGACGGCGTGATCGTCGTCGGTTCGGTCGATGCGGATGGCACCATGTCCAGCTTCAGCAACCGCGCCGGTACCTTCCCCGCGAATTACATCGCGGCCCGTGGTGGCCGGATCTGCTGTACTTACGAAGACGGCCAGATCTTCGTCGACGCGCAGGGCTTCGCCTATGTCTTCTCCGGCACCAGCTTCGCTGCGCCGCAGGTGGCCGGTGCGGCTGCCCTGCTGGCCCAGGCATTCCCGAACCTGACCGGCGTCCAGATCATCGAGATCCTCCTTTCCTCCGCCTTCGATGCCGGTGAAGCCGGGACCGATGCGGTCTATGGCCGCGGGATCCTCGACATTGCGAAGGCTTTCGCCCCGCAGGGCACGACCAGCATCGCTGGCGGTGACCGGATCGCGCTTTCCGATACGTCGGCCATCGGTTCGCCCGCCATGGGCGATGCAACCGCGCGTTCGACCATCGACACGGTGATCCTCGACAAGTGGGGCCGCGCTTTCCAAGTCGATCTGTCCGGCACTGCAACGGGCGCGCAGGTCGATTACCCGCTGCACGGGGCGGTCGCTACGCAGAGCGTCCATCGCGCTGCCGGCAATGACAGCTTCTCGATCGGTTTCACCATCGACAGTCGTGGCCAGTCGGGCGAACTTCCCCGCATCCAGCAGCTTCGCCTGAGCCGGGAAGACGCACAGCAGGCCCGCGTGCTTGCCTCGCGCGCCCTGTTCAAGCTGAACCCCGACCTGAAGGCTGGCTTCACCTTCCGTGAAAGCGCCAGCGGCCTTGTCGCCCTGATGCAGGGCACGGATCGGCCTGCCTTCATGGTGGCTGACAATGCGGCAGCCGATTCCGGCATGTATTTCCGCGCCGACACCGCCCTCGCGCTGCGCCAGCAGCTCGGCGGCTGGGGTATCACCGCCAGCGCGGAAACGGGCGAAGTGATGACCGCTTCGGCCTTCCGCCGTGCCTCGCAGCAGCGCGGCCAGCGCCTAGCCGGCGATGTCAGCACCTTTGGCCTCGCCTTCGATCGCCGCTTCGGCAATCTGGGTACGGCCTTGGGCGTGACGGTGATGAACGAAGATGCGACCATCCTCGGTGCGCGTTTCCATGAAGCCTTCGGCACGGGCGGCGCACAGACGCTGTTCGTCAACACGGAAGCCAACTGGAAGTTCGCCGACGGCTGGAACATGGGTCTCGCCGCGCGCGGTGGCTATACCAAGCCGCAGCGCGTCGGTGCCGTATCGCAGGGTTCGCATGTGCTGAGCCAGGCCTGGTCCTTCGACCTCCAGCGCACGGGCGTGTTCGGCTCGCGTGACAGCCTTGCTTTCCGCGTGTCGCAGCCGCTGCGGGTGGAAAGCGGCAATCTGTCGCTGAACCTGCCGGTGTCCTACGATTACGCCACGCTCACGCCGACTTACGGCATCCAGCGCCTGACGCTTACGCCGCAGGGCCGCGAGATCATGGGCGAGATCGCATGGCGTGGTCCGCTGCTGGGCGGCTACGGGTCGGCCAGCATGTTCTACCGGAACGAGCCGGGCCATTATCAGAGCCTGCCGTCCGACCAGGGCGTCGCATTCCGCTGGTCGCGCCAGTTCTGACCTGAAGGGCCAGTAGAAACAAAAGAGACGGCGGCGGGGAAACCTGCCGCCGTTTCCTTTCGGTCAGCGCATCAGTTCGCGGGTGAAGTCGACCAGGCCGGTCTGGCGGGCGCGGCGCATGCGTTCTGCCTCCAGGACCATGCGGACCTTGGCAAAGCATTCGTCGATATCGTCATTGACCACGACGTAGTCATAGCCGTCCCAGTGGCTGATCTCGGCACGGGCGCGGGCCATGCGGCCAAGGATCACGTCCTCGCTATCGGTATTGCGGCTGCGCAGCCGGCCTTCCAGTTCAGCGATGCTTGGCGGCAGCAGGAAGACGCGAACCACGTCCGTCTCCATGCGCTGGTAGAGCTGCTGCGTGCCTTGCCAGTCGATGTCGAACAGAAAGTCCTGCCCGTCTTTCAGCCCTGCCTTGATGGCGGCCTTGGGCGTTCCATAAAGATGTCCGAAGACCTCGGCCCATTCCAGGAACTCGCCATCCTCGACCTTGCGCTCGAAGTCGGCGCGGTCGGCGAAATGGTAATCGCGCCCGTCGACCTCGCCCGGCCGCATGGGGCGGGTGGTGACCGATACGGACATGGCGATCTCGCCGTCTTCCGCCAGCAGCTTGCGGGCAATCGTCGTCTTGCCTGCACCCGATGGGGAGGAGAGCACGAACATGAGGCCGCGCCGCTTCAGCGCGTTGGTCTGGATGGGTTGATCGCTAATGGCCATGCACGCCCTTGCCGCAGGTCAGGGGCCCAAATCAAGGGCGCGTCAGATCGGCGCGTCTTCGTCCGCCTGCATTTCGAGCATCGCGTCACCCCGGCGTTTCGCGGAGCGGCGCTGGATGGAGCGGTCGAAAATCGTCTTCGCCAGCAATCCCCCGCCCACCAGCAGGGCACCAGGAACGGAGCGGGTCGCGAGCTTCGTGACCCCGTATGCGGCCAGCGCATGCAGGGTGGAGCGGTTCTCCACCATCTGCTTCGCCGCGCTGGAGCCATAGCGGCCGCGCAGCAGCGTTTTCTCCACCGTCATGCGGGTCAGGCGGCCGGCGCTGCGCAGGATGACGTCATGGATGATGGCGTTGGTCGCGGGATTGGGGCTGGGGCCTGCGACTTGCGGCCCGCTGTCGCTGGCCTTGTCAGCCACTCGGCGTAGTCCGCGTGCTGCGCGATCCGTGATGTGTTTGGCCATTCGATTTCCCCTGCGGCGGGGCAGAGCCGCCTGCGCTATTTCTTGCGGCCGAAGTCGACCGTGACGACATTCGATCCGTCTTCGGTAGTGGCAACGGATGCCTCGCGTGCCAGTTCCGCAGCGGCAGCATCGGCCGATCCGTCGTTCTCCGCTTCTTCATGCGGCTCGGGCTGGTCGTCCGCGCCGGCCGCCTGGAATTGCAGGCCGAAATCCACTGCTGGATCTACGAAGGCGGTGATGGCCGCGAAGGGAATGTCGAGCTTGGCCGGGCTGTTGTTGAAGCTGAGGCCGACCGTGAAGCCGTCATCGTCTACGTTCAGGTCCCAGAACTTGTTCTGCAGCACGATCGTCATCTCGTCGGGGAAACGCTCGCGCAGGTGCTGCGGGATTTCCACGCCATTCGCGTGCGTCTTGAAGGTGATGTAGAAATGGTGGCCGCCCGGCAATTCGCCGCCGCCCTGCTCAATCTGGCCGAGCACGCGGCCCACTACGGCGCGGAGTGCCTCTTGCACGATTTCGTCATAGGGGATCAGGCTGTCAGGCGCATCGTCGCTCATGGCGCGATTGGTGGCGTCGGTTGCGGCACCGGTCAAGCCTTTACATCTGAAATCGGGGCATTGCCATGCGCGCGCGCAGGCGTATAGCGGCGCCCATGCGTACCGGACGGATCAGCCGCGACACCACCGAAACCAAGATCTTGGTAGAGGTGAACCTCGACGGGACGGGGCAATACGATGTCGAAACGGGCATCGGCTTCCTCGACCACATGGTGGAGCAATTCTCCAAGCATTCGCTGATCGATGTGACCATGAAGGTCGATGGCGACCTGCATGTGGACCAGCACCACACGACAGAGGACAGCGCGCTGGCGCTGGGCCAGGCGATCACGCAGGCGCTTGGCGACAAGGGCGGCATCCAGCGGTACGGCCACGCCTACAGCCCGATGGACGAGACGCTGGCCCGCGTGGCGCTGGACATCTCCGGCCGCCCGCATTTCGAATGGCGCGCGAAGTTCACGCAGGAAAAGCTGGGCGAGTGGGACACGGAGCTGATCGAGCACTGGTTCCAGTCCATCAGCCAGACCGCGGGCATCACGCTGCATTGCGAGGTGCTGTACGGCACCAACAACCACCACATCTGCGAAGCGCTCTACAAGGGCTTCGCCCGCGCCATGCGCGCTGCGGTGGAAGTGGACCCGCGCAAGGGCGGCGCCGTACCCAGCACGAAGGGGCAGCTTGGTGGCTGATCGTTTGTTTTTCGCACGCCCATCCGGGCGCGCGTCCTCGCTAGACGGCCTCCGCTTCGCTGCGGCCCCGCTGCGGGCGGGCGCCCGAACTCTTTGGCGCCCTTGCGGTCGCTGCGCATCCGTCGGCTAGGGCCATGGCGGAGGCGATCGCTCTCATCGATTACGGCGCGGGCAACCTTCATTCTGTCTACAACGCGCTGAACGCAGCCGGGGCAGGCCACGTTGCCGTTACCTCCGACCCGCACATCGTGCGCGGCGCGAAGCGCATCGTGCTGCCCGGTGTCGGCAGCTTCAAGGCCTGCATGAAAGGTCTCGATGCGATCCCTGACCTCGTGGAGGCACTGGAAGAGCGCGTGATCGACGATGGCGTGCCGTTCCTTGGCATCTGCGTGGGCATGCAATTGCTCGCCACGCGCGGGCTGGAGCATGGCGAGACCATGGGGCTTGGCTGGATTCCCGGCGAGGTGAAGCCGATCGAGCGGACCGATCCTGCTATCAAGGTGCCGCACATGGGCTGGAACGATGTGGTCCATGCGCATCACGGCGATGGCAGCGAGCTGATCGAGGAAGGGGAGGCCTATTTCCTCCACTCCTATCACTTCGCCGCCGAAAATGGCCGCGATATCGCCGCGATGACGGACCATGGCGGCGGCCTCGTCGCGGCAGTGGCGCGAGACAACATGCTGGGCGTGCAATTCCATCCCGAAAAAAGCCAGCGATATGGTATCGCCCTGCTTGAACGCTTCCTGGAGTGGATGCCTTGAACCGTGTGCTAGCCAAGCCGCCCGCGCCCTCCACCCTTCCACCCGGAGCCTACCGGGATACCATCCGGGTGGAAGGGTGGAGGGCGCGGGCGGCCAGGCCACAGAGGATAAACCCATGATCGTATTTCCGGCCATCGACCTCAAGGGCGGCGAAGTCGTCCGCCTGGCCGAGGGCGATATGGACCGCGCCACCGTTTATGGCGACAATCCGGCCGCGCAGGCGCTGCTGTTTGCCGAGGCGGGGGCGGAGCACCTGCACGTCGTCGACCTCGATGGCAGCTTCGCCGGGCGGACCGAGAACCGCGAGGCTGTCGAAGCCATTGTGGAAGCGTTTCCCGGATATGTGCAGCTGGGCGGCGGCATCCGCGATGCGGCGGCGGTGGAAGGCTGGTTCAACCTTGGCGTGGCGCGCATCGTGATGGGCTCCGCCGCGCTGAAGAACCCCAATTTCGTGAAGGACATGGCCCGCGAATGGGAAGGCGGCATCGTCGTCGCCGTGGATGCGAAGGGCGGGATGGTGGCAACCGAAGGCTGGGCCGAGGTGTCGGACGTGCCGGTCGAGGACATGGCCCGCCGCTTCGAGGATGCGGGCGTGGCCAGCCTGCTGTTCACCGATATCGGCCGCGACGGCCTGCTGAAGGGCTGCAACGTGCAGGCGACTGTGGAACTGGCGCGCAGCGTGGACATCCCCGTGATCGCCAGCGGCGGCGTGAAGGGGCTCGATGACATCCACATGCTCGCCGTGCAGGCGGACCAGGGGATCGAGGGCGTGATCACAGGCCGCGCGCTGTACGAGGGTCGACTGGACCTCGCGACCGCGATTGCGATGGCGAACCGGTGAATAATCCGGGCGCCTTTGTCGCTGGTGCAATTACCGTGCTTTCTATTCTGCAGATTCGGGCTGCTGTTAAAACTGGTAAAGTCGGCTACCTCTTCGGCTCAGCGCGCCGCACGCGGGAAGGCAATCCCGTCCTCTTTTGGGGGACCATCGCTTTCTGGCTCGCCGTGATTGCAATCTGCATTTCTCGGGTTCTTGCTCTATGACCGTCCGCATCCGCGTCATTCCCTGCCTCGACGTTGCCGACGGGCGCGTAGTGAAGGGCGTCAATTTCGTTGACCTGAAGGACGCCGGCGATCCGGTGGAGCAGGCCCAGGCCTATGACGCGGCGGGGGCGGACGAGCTGTGCTTCCTCGACATCTCCGCCAGCCACGAAGGGCGCCGCACGCTGGTGGACATGGTTCGCCGCACGGCAGAAGTGTGCTTCATGCCGCTGACCGTGGGCGGCGGTGTCGCGAGCGTGGAGGACGCGCGCCGCCTGCTGCTGGCAGGGGCGGACAAGGTGGCGGTCAACTCCGCGGCGGTGAAGCGGCCCGAAGTGGTTGCCGACATCGCCAAGACGATGGGCAGCCAGTGCGTTGTGGGCAGCGTGGATGCCAAGCGCGTGGACGAGGGCCGCTGGGAAATCTTCACCCATGGCGGTCGCCGCGCAACCGGGATCGATGCGCTGGAACATGGCGTGCGGCTGGCAGAGCTTGGCGCAGGCGAGCTGCTCGTCACCAGCATGGACGGGGACGGGACGAAGAACGGCTACGACCTGGAGCTGACGCGGACGATTGCCGATGCTGTCGGCATTCCGGTGATTGCCAGCGGGGGCGTCGGCACGCTCGACCACCTCGTGGAAGGCGTCACCAAGGGGCATGCCAGCGCCGTCCTGGCCGCGAGCATCTTCCACTTCGGGCAGCATACGGTGGGCGAGGCGCATGCCGCCCTGCGCGCCGCCGGTTTGCCCGCGCGCGCCTGACGGTCCCGCAGCGGGACGTTAATCTCTTCGCACTTGCGAAATGGGGCCGCGGGGCCTCCAGACAAGCGCATGTATGCGACCCTGATCTCGATCATCGCGGCCGCTTCCACGGGGACGGAAGCGACGCAAATTCCCGAAGGTTCGAACCTGACGCTGATGGCGCTGGGTCTGGCCGGGGTGATCCTTGGCCGCCGGCTCGCCATGAAGCGCCGGGACGACAGCGAGAACGATCCCGAGGATTGACGCGCCGCCCCGCCGCTTCCATGCCGCTGCGCATGGACACGCTGCACCGCCTCGAAGACACCATAAATCAGCGCCGCAAGGCCGCACCGGACGAAAGCTACGTCGCGCAGCTGAACGCGCGCGGCCTGCCCGTGATGGCGCGCAAGCTGGGTGAGGAAGCCGTGGAGACGGTGACCGCCGCGCTGGCGGGCGATCGTCAGGAGTTGGTCGGCGAGGCGGCGGACCTGCTCTTCCACTTGCTGGTGCTGCTCGGCGCAAAGGACATTGCGCTGGCCGATGTCCTGGCCGAGCTGGATCGGCGGGAAGGCACCTCCGGCCTCGACGAGAAGGCGGCGAGGTCCCGGTGAGCGACTGGCTGGCGACGCTCGCGGATTTCGAGGGCGGCCTCGCCGCTACGCCGGAGCCGTTCTTTGCCGGACTAGCCCATGGCACAATGACGGTCGAACTGTTCCGCCCCGAAGGCGAGGACACCCAGCAACCACATGCGCAGGATGAGCTCTACATCATACGGCGCGGTCGCAGCGAATTCCTGCGCGGCGGCGAGCGCGTATCGGTCGGCGAAGGCGATAGCCTGTTCGTGCCCGCGGGCATGGACCATCGTTTCGTGGACTTCAGCGACGATTTTGACACTTGGGTCGTTTTCTGGGGCCCGGAAGGCGGGGAATGACGATGCCGATAGACGCAACCGCACCTTACGATGATGAGAACATCTTCGCGAAGATCTTGCGCGGGGAGATACACTGCGACAAGGTGTATGAAGACGAGCACGCCCTGGCCTTCCGTGACATCGCCCCGCAGGCGGACACGCATGTGCTGGTGATCCCGAAAGGCCGCTATGTCAGCTGGGACGATTTCAGCCTCAATGCGGAGGATGCGGAAATCGCGGCATTCGTGCGCGCGGTGGGCAATGTCGCGCGCCAGCTGGGGCTTGTGGAGCCGGGCTATCGCCTCCTCGCCAATATCGGCCAGCACGGCGGGCAGGAAGTGCCGCATTTGCATGTCCACCTGTTCGGCGGCGAGCCGCTGGGGCCGATGATCGCGCGTTAGGTCCTGCATCGGCGCGGAAGTGGAGGCCGTTCGCGCACTTCATCGCTTCCTGCCTTCGCTTGGTCGATGTCCCTTGCGCGGCGAGTCGCGCACCCGCTATTGCGGCGGCAATGGACCAACCCGCCCCTGCGACAGGCCGTTTCGACGGCGCCGCTTTCCTCTTCCCGATGCGTGTCTATTTCGAGGATACGGACGTGATGGGCATCGTCTATTACGCCAATTATCTCAAATGGTTCGAGCGTGCGCGCTGGGAAATGCTGCGCGCACTGGGCGTGGACCTGCTCGGCAGCCAGGAGCGTGGCGACGGCGCCTATGCGGTGACCGAGGCAAACCTCAAATACCGCGGTTCCGCGCGGCTGGATGACAGCATCATCATCCGCTCCACCGCCGACGAAATACGCGCGGCAAGCGTGCTGGTTCGCCAGCAGGCCTGGCGCGGAGACGAACTGCTGGTGGAAGGCGCGTTGCGCGTCGGTTTCATCAGCCCCGAAGGCCGCCCGATCCGCCAGCCGGACGAATGGCGTGCAGCATTCAGCAAGCTCCTTCCTGCGAAAGACCCCGCATGACATTCCAATCCTTCCTCGCCGCAGCTCCGACGCGGCTCGATCCGCTGCAGCTGTTCCTCGATGCCGATATCGTGGTGCAGGCGGTGATCGTGGGCCTGGTGATCGCCAGCATCTGGAGCTGGGCGATCATCGTATCCTTCTGGCTGCGGATGGCCGGGGTGAAGCGCCGCGCCAACAGTTTCGAAGCGGACTTCATGGAGGCGGAGGACCCGCACAGCCTGCTGGGCGAGAAGAACCGTCGCACCAATGCCTCCGCCCGTGTGGCCGCCGCCGGCATCGCCGAACTGCGCGCCAGCAGCGACAAGGGGCGCGTCAGGGACAAGGCCGGGGCCGCACAGCGCGTGTCCATGGCCATGGAGGGGCAGGTCGCGGAAGAAGCGGACAATCTTTCCGCGCGGCTCAACTTCCTTGCCACCACCGGCTCCGTCGCGCCCTTCGTGGGCCTGTTCGGCACGGTGTGGGGCATCATGAACAGCTTCTTCCAGATCGGCGCGCAAGAGAACTCCTCGCTCGCCGTCGTCGCGCCCGGTATTTCGGAGGCGCTGTTCGCCACCGCCATCGGCCTGTTCGCAGCCATCCCGGCGGTCATCGCCTACAACCGCTTCAGCGCCCGCGTGAATGCGTTTGAGGCGCGCCTGCACCGCTTTGCGGACCGCGTGTCCGGCCAGATCGGGCGCGAGCTGGAAGGGGGCTGAGCGGTGGCAATGGGCCTTGCCTCCTCCGCCCGGCGCGGGCGCGGCCGTGCCAGCCGCCGCGCGCCCATGGCCGAAATCAACGTCACGCCATTCGTGGACGTGATGCTGGTGCTGCTGATCATCTTCATGGTCACCGCCCCGCTGCTGACCGCCGGCGTGCCGGTGGAACTGCCCGAAAGCCGCGCCAACCCGCTGGATGCGGAGCCGGAACAGGTGACGATCAGCATCGACCGCGAAGGCTTCATTTATATCGACAGCGAAGTGGTGGAAGTGGGCGGCTTCCCCGAGGCGCTGGAGGGCTTGTCCCGCGCGGCGGGCGAACCGCCGGTGGTGACGCTGCGCGCCGACCAGGCGCTCGACTATGGCCGCGTGATGGCGGTGATGGGCGAGCTTAACCGCGCCGGGTTCAACTCCATATCGCTGGTCACCAGCGGTTCATCGGTCGAGCCATAGCCCGGTAGAAATGGCGCAAACCGCGACCTTCCAACCAAGCGAATGGGCCGGCCTGACGGTCGCCATCGGCGCGCATGTGGCGCTCGGTATCGCGCTCTATATCGCCGCGCAGACAGAGCCCGCGGCCATCTCCGTGCCCGATCGCATGGTGGTGAGCCTGGCAGAGGATGTCGCGCTGGAAAGCACCGCGCCGGACCCTTCCGCAGCGCCCGCCGCAGCCATTGCGCCGGTATTAGCGCCCGTTTCGGCCCCCGTGACGGAACCTGCGGTGCAGCCGGTGACAGAGCCCGTGCCGCGGCCGCAGCCGCAGCCTCCCCGTACCGCCACACGGCCCAACACCCGCAGCACACCGAAGCCGCGGAGTACGCCGGCTCGTTCGGCGCCCACTCCTGCGCCGCGCCCGACCCCATCGGCCCGCACTGGCGGCGGATCGCGGCTGGGCGCTGACTTCCTTCCCGGCGAGAGCGACGGGGATCGCAGCACCTCGCGCGGCACACCGGCCGCCACTTTCGGTCCGCGAGAGGCCGCATCGCTGAACGCGGCCATCGGTCGCCAGATCAAGCCGCACTGGTCCGCGCCGCAGGGGCCGGATGCTGAGAAGCTGGTCACCATCGTCCGCTTCCGGCTGGACAAGAACGGACGCTTGTCCGGCAACCCCAGCTGCGTCGACCAAAGCGGCGTGACCCCGTCCAATTCGGCCCAGTCCGATCTGCATTGCGAGCGCGCCATCCGCGCAGTCCGGCTCGCCGCCCCGTTCGACTTGCCCGAAGAATTTTACGACCAGTGGAAGCTGATCAATTCCCGTTTCGACAGAAGGCTCTGACCCATGATTGCCCGCTTACTCGCTATCTTCGCCCTTGCCTTTGCGCCGCTCCCGGCGCTTGCGCAGGAGGATGACGAAGGCGGCCTGAACGTCACCGTCACCGACGAGAACGCCTGGCAGGACCTTGGCATCGCCATCCCCGGCTTCGCCACGGACCGCGACCAGCCGACGCCCGCAAACGCCTCCGGCACTTCGGCGCTGGGCATGGAGCTGGGCCGCGTCGTCTTCAACGATCTGCGCAGCAACGGCCTGTTCCGCCCGGTGGGCCCTGACAGCCTGCCGCGCCCGTCCTTCCCGCAGATCACCGCACCGGCCTATGCGACGTGGCGCGGACGCTCGGCCGAGATGCTGGTGCAGGGCTATGTTCGCGCAAATCCGGACGGCACGCTGCTGGTCGGGTGCTATCTTTACGATGTGGCGCTTTCCGAAGAGCTGGCGCGCGACGGCTGGATCGTGGAGCCGGCCCAGTGGCGCCGCGCGGCGCACAAATGTGCCGACATGGTCTATTCGCGCCTGTCGGGCGAAGATCCATTCTTCGATTCCAAGATCGCCTATATCGCCGAGACCGGTCCCAAGGACGCCCGCGTGAAGCGGCTGGCCATCATGGACAGTGACGGGGCGAACCACCGCTTCATCACCAATGGCCAGTCCACCGCGCTCACGCCGCGGTATTCGCCCGACTATTCCAAGATCGTCTATCTCAGCTATTTGAACGGCAATCCGCGCATCTACATCTACGATGTCGGCAGCGGGCAGCAGACGCTGGTGACCCAGAGCAGCAATCCCACCTTCGCCCCGCGCTGGAGCCCGGATGGCCGCTGGATCCTCTATTCCATGGCCGTGGCAGGCAATACGGACGTGTACCGCGTGCGCGCCACCGGCGGGCAGAGCGAGCGGCTGACCGATGCGCCCGGCATCGATGTGGGCGGTTCTTATTCCCCCGATGGCAGCAAGATCGTGTTCGAGAGCGACCGGTCGGGCGAGCAGCAATGCTATGTGATGGATGCGAATGGCTCCAACCAGCGCCGGATCACCTTCTTCGGCGGGCGCTGCGCCACGCCGGAATGGAGCCCGCGCGGCGACCAGATCGCCTTCACGCATATCGTCGGCAATTTCCGCGTCGGGGTGATGAGCCCCAATGGCCGCGGCCTGAAGCACCTGACCGATGGCTGGCAGGACGAGGCACCAACCTGGAGCCCCAATGGCCGCATCGTCCAGTTCTTCCGCACGGAGCGCGGTTCCGGTGCGACATCCATCTGGCAGGTGGACCTCACCGGCCGCAACGAACGCCGCCTGCAGACCCCTGTGGGCGCATCGGATCCTAGTTGGGGACCGGTTCTGCCGTAAATGCATTGGTAGCATGGGGACCCCGCCCGTTTTGGGGGCTTAATTCAGGAGTGACCATCGACATGACCCGTAACGCTTTGATGCTCAGCGCCGCTGGCGCGCTCGCCCTGGCCGCCTGTTCGAAGAAGGCGCCGGAGCAGCTTCCCCCGCAGCCCACGCCCACGCCCACCGCTGTTGCCACCGCGACGCCGACGGTCACGGGCCCGGCACCGGGCACGCAGGGCCATTTCCAGCGCGCCATGCAGGGGCAGGACACGATCTATTTCGACACCGATCGCTACAATATCGACAGCCAGGACCAGGCGGCGCTGCGCAGCCAGGCGCAGTATTTCCTCGCCTATCCGCAGTCGCGCGTCACGGTGGAAGGCCATGCGGATGAGCGCGGCACGCGCGATTACAACCTCGCGTTGGGCGAACGGCGCGCAAATGCTACGAAGAACTTCCTGGTCGGGCTCGGCGTCGATGCAGGCCGCATCACCACCATCAGCTATGGCAAGGAACGCCCTGTGGCGACCGGCTCCGATGCGCAGGCCTGGGCGCGCAATCGCCGCGCCGTATCGGTGGTGATCAACTGATCAGTCGAAGGTGAAGGGCGCGTCCGGCATGTCCGGCGCGTTCACTTCGTAAAGGGGCGCGGCGAGGCCATTCGCTGCGCCCTTTTCGCTGCCGCCAAGGTGCGAAGGACCATAGGCGAGCGCAAACGCCGCCGTGGCAAACACGGAGAATGCGGCAGAAATGGCGAGTTGCTTGCTCATGGGGACTATGTCGGTCCTGATTTGCTACCTTGCAATGCACAATGGCCGAAACGACTTCCGGTTCCGACCAATTGCAATGCGATGGATGTTCGCGGGATTGACGGGGTTACGATGACGCCCGTGCCTCGCTATAGGCAGGCGGTGGTTAAGGTTTCCTGTTCCTGATGGCGCGTTCGGGGCGCTCGGTCGATTGGGGTTTTCCCCGCTGGCGCGGCTATGAGGCCGGACGCGAGGCTGCGACCGTGCGCCTGTGCGATCGCCACGGCTGCGAAGAGCGCGGCGACTGCCCTGCTCCCAAGAGCCCGAACAACCCTGACCGGTGGTATTTCTGCCAGAAGCACGCGGCGGAATACAACAAGGGCTGGGACTACTTCGAAGGCCTGGACAAGGAAGAGGCCGAGAAGCGCGCCAAGGCAGAGAAGGCCGAGAACGCCAGCTATGCCGAAAGCGCGCATTACGGCTGGGCAGGCAGCGGCGATGGCAGCCGCAGCGCCGACGAGATGCGCGCGCTGGATGTCCTAGAGCTGGAAGCGGACGCGGATTTCGACGCCATCAAGAAAGCCTATCGCCAGCGCGCGAAGCTGGTGCACCCGGACGTGAAGCCAGGCGATGCGGAAGCTGCCGCCGAGTTCCAGAAGCTGCAGGTGTCCTACGAAGTGCTGAAAGCCGCCGAAGAACGGCGCGAGTGGAAAGGCTGACAAGCCAGCCACTTGCAAGCCGCTCCGCTCTCGGATTACCTTGGCGGAAGGGATAGACGGCTTGGGGTTCGCAGACATGATTGGCAGGATATTCACAGCGGCGGCGTGCGCGCTGGCGGCGTTCGGTTTCGGGGCATCGCAGGCGCTGGCGCAGGAGGCTATCGCCCTGCCTTCCACCACCAAGTGGAAGATGGATTACGCGGAAAGCCACTGCGACCTGACGCGGCAATTCTCGGATGGCGAGAACACCGTCACGCTCAGCCTCAGCTCCTATGAACCGGGCGGCAGCTTCGCGATGGTGCTGTTCGTGGAGGCACCCGGGCTGCGTTTCAAGCATGGCGAAGCCGATGTGACGATGGGCGCGCTGGAGGTGCCGGAGAGCGAGTTCTACTTCGCGAGGTCGGGCCGCGAGACGATCCTGATCTTCAAGGACGAGTACAGTTTTGCCGCCGCTGCGCCGGTGGGCGAGACTATCCTGCGCCCCGGTTCGGCGCCGATGGAGGCCGCGCGCAAGGCCGAGTCCATCGCGCTCGGCGGCCTGCTGCGTGAACCGGTGGCGCTGCAGACCGGCAGCCTGGCGCCTGCGATGAAGGCGCTGCAGCAGTGCACGGCCAACCTCGTTGCGTATTGGGGCCTCGATGCGGAGCTGATCGGGAAGCTCACCCGCTATCCCAAGGCCCTGCGCGACGGGAACGAGATGCTGTTCCGCGCCGACTTCCCGGTCATGGCGGCAAGCCGGCGGAGCGGGGCGATCGTGCGCGTCAGGGTGCTGGTGGACGAGACCGGCGCAGCGACCGATTGCCTCGTCCAGATCAGCACCGGTTCCGAACCCTTCGACCGCGCGACCTGTGAAGGCATCATGCGGCGCGGCCGGTTCAGCCCGGCGCTCGACAGCCAGGGCAATCCCGTGCCGTGGTACTGGACCACGCGGGTGACCTGGACGTCCGACTTGCCCGGTAACGAGCAGATGTAGCGAGGGCGCGCAGCCCTCGCTCACCATCCGCGCCGCGCGGCCTGCGTCTAGACCGCTTTCAGCGCCTGCTCGAAGTCGGCGATCAGGTCGTCGGCATCCTCGATGCCGATGCTGATGCGCACCAGCTCGTCCGAGATGCCCAGTTCCGTCCGGCGGCCTTCGGGCACGGAGAGGTGCGTCATGCTGGCCGGGTGACTGGCGAGCGTCTCGGTGCCGCCCAGGCTCACCGCCAGCTTCGCCACCTTCAGCGCGTCAAGGAAGCGGAAGCAGGCCTCCTCACCGCCCTTGATGAAGACGGAGAAGGTGCTGCCTGCACCCAGGCAGTGCCGGTCGTAGATGTCCTGCTGGCGCGCGTCCTTGATGTGGCCCAGATAGCCCAGGCCATTGACCTTGGGGTGGTCCTTCAGGAAGTCGCAGACCTTCGCCGCGTTCTCGCCCGCGCGCTGCATGCGCAGTTCCACGGTTTCCAGCGACCGCATCAGCATCCACGCCGTGTTCGGGTCCGCGATGCCGCCCATCGTGTTGCGCAGCGCACGGACCGGGTCCATCCACTTCTTGGCGCCCGCGATGGAGCCGGCGACGAGGTCCGAATGGCCGCCGACATACTTGGTCAGCGAGTAGACGACGATGTCCGCGCCGTGGTCCAGCGGGCGCTGCCACAGGGGCCCCAGGAACGTGTTGTCGATGGCGATGGGGCAGGACCAGTCGAGTGCCGCGTCGCGGGCTTCCTTTACCATTTCGATATCGACCAGCGCATTGGTCGGGTTGCCCGGGCTTTCGAGGTAGATCATGGCGACCTTGCCGCCGTTCTCGCTCGCCTTGGCCTTGGCCTGTTCCAGCACGCCGTCGAAGGTCTCGCGGTCCGCGCCTGCGGGGAAGGCGATGTAGTTCACACCGAACTTGCTCAGCACCTTGGCGACGAAGCCTTCGGAGGCGGCGTAGAGCGGGCCGGAATGGACGATCACGTCGCCCTGGCTGCACATGGCCAGCATCAGCACGCAGATGGCGGTCATGCCGCTGGAGAAGCACAGCGCGTCCTCCGCCCCGTCCCAGATGGCGAGCCGGTCTTCCAGGATCTCCTGGTTCGGGCCGTTGAAGCGCGAGTACACGAGGCCCTCGGCCCCGCCTTCGCGGATGCCGGTCAGGCCTTCGAAGTGCCGTTTGCCCGCCGCCGCATTCTCGAATGCGAAGGTGGAGGTGAGGAAGATGGGTGCCTTCAGGCTGCCTTCGGACAGGGCGGGATCATAGCCGTGACCCATCATCAGCGTGGCAGGCTTCAGCTGGCGGCCGCCGATCGTGGTCGCCTCCGGCTTGGGCTTGCGGCGCGGGGTGGGCTTGCCCTGGGCATTGTCGGGAGTGTGAGGTGCGTCGGTCATCGGGCGTCCTTCCTGAACTTGGCGCCCCCAGGAAGGCGGGAGCTGGTCTGACGGCCTGCGGGCGGCCCGCCCCTAACCTCCTCAGGGGCGCATCTCCCGATGCCGAAACTGGTTTCACGCGCAAGTACTTGGGGGACGGGGCGAAGGCAAGCGGCGGCTGCGGGCGAGGGCGCGCCGTTCAGCTTCCGGGGCGCGAAGCTGAAAGGTGTTACAGGTGTTACAGTGTTCAGGGGGAGAAAAGTGGCGGCGGAATCGGGGTGTATGTGCAGGAAGTGAGGAGGGAGCGGGTTGGTCATGTGCAGTGGCTTGCGCTAGGTCTATTCGAGTAGGAAACACTTGATATGACGATGGCAATTGCTGGATTGAATCATCTCACTTTGGCCGTGTCTGACTCGGACCGGTCCATTTCATTCTATCGTGACATTCTCGGCTTTCACCAAAGAGCCGTTTCGGATGAGAGCGCTTATTTTGAAGCGGGTAGCCTCTGGCTTTGCCTGTCGCTCGACGAAAAAATGACTGATACCCGCGATGCGACTTACAGCCACGTCGCGTTCGATGTGCCGGAAGACTATTTCGCTGCGATGAGCGAAACGCTCGCAGCGTGTACGAATGCCTGGCAAGACAATTCCAGCGAAGGTGCATCGCACTACTTTCTCGATCCCGACGGTCACAAACTTGAAATCCATGTCGGCTCCCTGGCGTCGAGGCTCCAGCATCACCGGCAAAATCCTGCGAAAGGCGTGCGGGTGTTCGATGACTGACATCTATCTTGTTCGTCATGGACAGACCGAGTGGAATGCTTCTGGTCGGTTCCAGGGTCAACTCGACTCATCGTTGACAGAACTCGGGATCCTGCAGGCAAGAATGATTGGCTACCACTTATCTCGGCTCGATGTCGAGTTCGACAGGGTATTGGTGAGTCCGCTGGGTCGTTGCCAGCAGACTGTTTCCGAAATCCGGAAATGCGGAGTTTTTCCGGAACCGGAGCCGGATGAATGCTTGGCCGAAGTTTCGCTTGGGTCGTGGGACGGACTGACCAATTTCGATATCGTTAACCAGTCACCCGATCTGCTTGAAGGAACGTCGGCGTTCGATTGGTATTTTCGGTCTCCCGACGGCGAGAGCTACGAAGCAGCATATGCACGTGCTTCGAAATGGCTTGATAAACAGTCGGGTACTGTCCTCGCAGTGTCCCATGGCCTGGTCGGTCGACTCATTCGGGGAGCCTATCTAGGACTGACGCAGGTGGAGACGCTCTCGCTTCCCGTCCCTCAGGACATCGTCTGGCATCTGTCCAATGGCGAAATCGGCGCGATGACCGTGGTTTGACATTGGGTGCAGCCTTGGGAGCCACCGTCTTGGTGGACTTATATCACCGCCGCCACACCCCACACTGCCCCCACAATCAGTCCCACCCCCGCCAGGTCCAGCAGGAACCCTGCGCCGACCATGCGGCCAATTGCGATGCGTCCCGTGGCCCAGGCGATGGCGTTAGGGCCGGTGCCGGCGGGGAGCATGAAGCCCCAGCTTGCGGCCAGCGCGGCGGGCATGGCGAGCAGGATCGGGTCCGCGCCCAGCGCCACCACCAGCGCGCCGACCACGGGGATGATGCCCGTCGCAGTCGCAACATTGCTGGCGAATTCGGTGACGAGGATCACCAGCGCCACCAGTGCCAGCGCCACCAGCCATAGCGGTGCGCTCGCCAGCGGGAGGAGGGCCTGGCCCAGCCAGTCGGCAAGGCCGCTCGCGCCCATGCCTGCGGCCAGCGCCAGCCCGCCGCCGAACATCATGATGACGCCCCATGGCGCACGGTCCGCCTCCGGCCAGGTGAGCAGCTTGCGGCCCGTCCCGTCCGGCAGCAGGAACAGCGCGAGGCCCGCCGCGACCGCAATGGTCCCGTCCGTCAGCGAGCCTTCGGGCACGAAGGGCAGCAGCAGCGGGCGGAAGGTCCAGAGCGCAAAGGTGATCGCGATGACGGGTAGCAGACGCCGCTCCGCACTGGACCATGGCCGGTGATCGTCGATCGCCGCGCGGGCTGCCGCCACATCGAACGGATGCGCCGCCACGCGCTGCACCTTGGCGATGATGAAGGCGGCGAGGGGGATGCCCACAATCACGACTGGCAGGCCGTAAGCCATCCACTCGGTGAAGCTGATGCGCGTGCCGGTGATCTCGTCGATCAGGCCCACGGCGATGGCGTTGGTCGGGCTGCCCACCAGCGTGCCGAGCCCGCCGATGCTGGCGGCAAAGGCGATGCCCATGGGGAGGGCGCCTGATAAACCGTCCCTGCTTCCTTCTCGGTCATCGCGATCGGCATCGCCGCGCGGCGATCCATCTCCGGCGGTTCCGGCTTGAGATGCCGGTTGATGGATTGCCGCGGCGCCTGCGGCTCCTCGCAATGACGGGGAGGAGGTCTCGCCGCCCGCCAAAACCGCCAGCGCCATGGGCATCATGATCAGGCTGGTCGAGGTGTTGGAAATGATCATCGAGAGCAGCGCTGCGCTCACCATGAAGGCCAGCAACAGCCGCGCCTGTCCGCCGCTGCTGCCGATGGTCTTCAGGATGGCGAGCGACAGGCGGCGGTGCAGGCCTGTCCGCTCGATGGCCAGCGCCAGGAATGCGCCGCCAAGGATCAGGAACAGGATGGGCGAGTAGTAAGCGCTCGCCGTGGCCTTGGCGTCCATCACGCCCGCCAGCGGCAGGACCAGGAAGGGCATCAGCGCGGTGGCCGTCAGCGGTATTGCCTCGGTCATCCACCACGCCGCCATAAGGAGGACCAGCCCCGCCACCAGCCACGCCGCATCGGGCATGCCCGCGGGCGCAGGCAGGATCGCCGTGACAGCCAGCGCCAGCACGCCTGCCCAGAAACCGATCCGCTTTGCCGTCATCGTGCCCCCTCGCAAGCGGCGCTTGCCGCCGTTCCCCGCGCGCCATATGGCGGGCGCATGGACTGGAAGGCAAGCGCGAAGGCGGCGGCAAAGGCGGTGCTTTACGGTGCGCTGGCCGGGGCGGCGCTGCCGCTCATGATCACGATCTTCATCGGCGCGCTGATCTACACGGTGCTACTAGGCCTTGCATCCAGCACGGGCGGGGGAGCGCTCGTCGTCGGCTTCTTCGCCATGGTCGCCGGGGTCGTTATTGCGCAGACGTGGTGGAGTTCAGCGCGCCGTGACAAGGTGGAGCAGGGAAGCGAACGGATCGCCGAGGTCTTTTCCTGACCTCTCAACCGCCGAACAGGCGGCGTAGGGGCGATGGCTTTTGCGGCGGCGTCTCGCCGGTCGCGCGGAACAGGTTGTGCGCCAGCTGCACGGCCTGTTGCTGCGTCAGGAGCAGCGCCTGGCTATGCGCCGCCTCGCTGTCATCGGAGCCGCTGCTGCGGGTTTGCAGCGTCAGCATCAGCGTCTCGCCCAGTGGACGCGCTTCCCAGCCCACCAAGGCGCCGTGATCGGGAATGGTGTTATCCGGCTGTGCCATAAGGCGGGTCTGCTTTGCCGCGTATCTGCAGGCAAGGGCGCTGCGCGGACCATCCCGCCGGGGGACAGGTGGCGCATACGAAAAGCCCGGCCGATCCGCGAAGGGATGGCCGGGCCTGTTGTAGCGCCCTGCTGTTCGCGCACGGTCAGTCCCGAAAATCGAGCGGCGCGGCGGCGCCGCCGGACAGGTGCGGTGCGGGCGGTTTTGGCGGATCGGCTGGCATGCCGCTGCCGGGCGGCGGTGTGTCCTTACCGTCGCCGCGCTTCGATGGGCGCTGTCGCTTCCCCCCGATGCGTGAAGCAAAGCCGGCGAAGCGCGTCAGCCACTCCGCCGTCTCGCGTTTCCTGCCTAGGTTGAATAGAGGCCTGCGGAAGTGCCGCGGCCCGCTCATTTGGGTGCCAGCACCATCAGCATCTGGCGGCCTTCGAGGCGCGGGAAGGCTTCCACCTTCGCGATTTCCTCTGTGTCGTCCTGCACGCGGCGCAGCAGGTCCATACCCAGGTTCTGGTGCGCCATTTCGCGCCCGCGGAACCGCAGGGTGACCTTCACCTTGTCGCCGTTTTCGATGAACTTGTTCACGTTGCGCATCTTCACGTCGTAATCGTGCGTGTCGATGTTCGGGCGCATCTTGACCTCTTTGATGTCCTGGGTCTTCTGCGTCTTGCGGGCAGCGTTGGCCTTCTTCTGCGCTTCGTAGCGGTACTTGCCGACATCGAGGAACTTGCACACGGGCGGGTCCGCATTGGGGGACACCTCGACCAGGTTGAGGCCCAGCTCGTTGGCCTGCTCGGTCGCTTCCTTCGTGTACATGACGCCAAGGTTCTCACCCTGGTCGTCGATTACGCGGACTTTGTTCGATTGGATCATCTGATCGTAGCGCGGGCCGCTTTTCACGGGCATTTGCATGCTGCGCCGGGGTGGACGGGCTATGGGGTATTCTCCTTGATTCTGCCAAAAGTGCGGGGTGCGATATAGGGCGGCACAGGGGGAATTGCTAGCTAGTTTCCTGCGGTGTGGGACGGTGGTTGTCCATGCGCGACCTGTCGGTCGCTCGGATGTGTGGTGGCTCGGATGATTGTTTGTCTCATGCGCCCACCTCCGTGGGCGCGTCCTCGGTGCTGTTCCCTCCGCTTTGCTGCGGGGCACCTGCGGGCGGGCGGTCGCCCTTGCGGACCGCTGGTCGCGGACCGGGCTGGAGCTTTGCAAGTTATCTCATCCGGAGTCAGGACTAAGCTAATTTCCAAGCTCTAGTCCGGTTCGCCGACGGACGAACCGCAAGCGCGACCGCGCGCCGGCCGGTTAGGCCGTAGCCAAGCGGGCCGGACGGCCTGCGCCCGGCGCTTGAGGGCGCAAACAAATTACGCAGCTCTCCGCCACAAGGGAAACCGCGCGAGCCGCTCCTTCGTCGGCACCACCGCGTCGATCTCGTCCGCCGGTTGCAGCGCTTTCAGGATCGCGGGGTCGCCTGCGTTCATTCCGCCAGTCAATGCTCCGAAGGCGGGCAGAATCATGCGGCCGCAGGTCTGGTTCTCGCCGTGGCTCACCACCGCGCAGGGGCGGCGGATGTGGCGGCGGTGGATCGTCAGCTGGACGCGCGGGTGGTAATGGCCGGAGAGTTCGGGGCGCGTTTCGCCCTTCTGCGCGCGGTGCCGCAGGATCATGCCGTTCACCTCGACCTCTTCCGCCAGTTCGCCGCCATTGGCCGCTTCCATGTGCGGATCGTGGTTGCCGGTGATCCACACCCAGTCCACCGCGCGGGTCAGCGCCGCCAGCATGCCCGCGGCGTGCGGTTCCAGCCGGGTGCTGCCGCTGGAATCGTGGAAATTGTCGCCCAGCGTATAGACCCGCCGCGCGCCCGTCTCGCGAATGGCATTTGCCACCCGCTCCAGCGTTTCGCGGCTGTCGTAGGGCGGCACGAATTGCCCGTGGCGCGCAAAGAAGCTCGCCTTTTCAAGGTGAAGGTCCGCCACCAGCAATGCCCGTTCGCGCGGCCAGTAGACCGCATTCGAGCGCGTGAGGACGAATTCCTCCCCGCAGAAGGGCAGTGTGAACGAAACGGGAACCATGCGCGCCACTTGCCCCAGTCCGCTGCCCTTGGCAAGGGGTGTCCCATGACCGACTGGACCCAGCAGACACAGCAAGCCCGCACCTGGTTCGAGAGCCTGCGCGACCGCATCTGTGCGGAGTTCGAGGCGATCGAGCGCGAGGCAGGATCGGACGCGGCCTTCGACTACATCGCGTGGGACCGCGACACGGACGTCGATCAGGCCGAGGCGGGCAGCCATGGCGGCGGCGGCGTTCGCGGGGTGATGAAGGGCAAGGTTTTCGAGAAGGTCGGCGTCAACGTCTCCACCGTGGAGGGCAAGTTCAGCCCGCAATTCGCCGCGCAGGTCAATGGCGCGAGCGAGGAGCTTCCCGAATTCACCGCCACCGGCATCAGCCTGGTCGCCCACATGGCCAATCCGCATGTGCCTGCCGTGCACATGAACTGCCGCTTCCTGACAACACAGGCCGCGTGGTTCGGCGGTGGGGCTGATCTGAACCCGCCGATCCCCTACGAGGATGACACGGCAGATTTCCACGCCGAGCTGCGCGGTGCCTGCGCGGCCCATAACCCGACCTATTACGACCGCTTCAGCAAATGGGCGGAAGAGTATTTCTACATCCCCCATCGCGGCGTGCA
The DNA here is from genome assembly GCF_001687545.1 of Paraurantiacibacter namhicola. Classification (NCBI taxonomy): domain Bacteria; kingdom Pseudomonadati; phylum Pseudomonadota; class Alphaproteobacteria; order Sphingomonadales; family Erythrobacteraceae; genus Paraurantiacibacter; species Paraurantiacibacter namhicola. Next base: position 1,024,663 of record NZ_CP016545.1, read on the forward strand.
CCGGGGCGTGGGCGGGATATTCTACGACCACCTGGAATGCGAAAACGAGACGGATTTCGAGCGCCACTTCGCCTTCACCCGCGATGTGGGCGAGGCCTTCCTCAGCGCCTTCCCCAAGATCGTGCGCCGCCGCATGGAGGCGGGCTGGACCGAAGCGGACAAGGCCACGCAGCTCGAATGGCGCGGGCGCTATGCCGAATTCAACCTGGTATACGACCGCGGCACGCTGTTCGGCCTGAAGACCGGCGGAAATATCGACGCGATCCTGATGAGCCTTCCGCCCGAGGCGACTTGGTCGTGAGTGACGATCATCGCCTAAAGTTTCGACGATGGCTCGCGCCTGCCGGCTACGCGATTTTCTGGGGCAGCCTGATAGGTGGACTTATAACTTGGCACGTCGTCATGGCCGACACTGACGCACTTGCGGATTCGCGGGACTATGGCCTTCTTCTTTTCGGCGGGCTGTATTGGGCCCTCATCGGACTGCCTTTTGTGGCGATCGGGGTATGCGCGCTCGGGGTACCTAGTGCTTTGCTCTTTAGAAAGTGGGCGCAATCCAGATGGCTTGCCTTGCTGGGGCTAATCCTCGGCGCGGCAGTCGGCGCCGTCTCGATTTCATTTCTTATGGGCGGCGGCCCACCTTTTTTCCAAGCAAGCATTGGATACGACCGCCTCTATCAGCAGATTGCTTTGACTGGAGCGACTTTCGGAGGCGCTGCCGGCCTTGCTTCGTGGTATTTTCTCCGCGAGCCTACCGCTCGCCAGCGATTGGACTGATACATTCAGGGGCTGGCAAGTCCGGCCAATCCATGTAGTTTCGCCTGAAATCTGACCTCCCGACCATCCGGAGCTTTCCATGCGTTTTCTCGCCCCCGTATTCGCAGCCGCCCTCGTGCTGGTGCTTTCTGCCTGCAACGCCCAGATCCCGGGGCAGGAGAGCGAGCGGATGGGCATCGCGCCGCTGCTGACCAGCGAGCAGGCCTTTGACGACCAGACCTTTGCCCAGCCGCAGGTGGCGCGTGTGACGCATGTGGACCTGGACCTGGCGATGGACTTCGATGCCAAGACCATCGGCGGCACGGCCACGCTGGACGTGCTGGCGGCGGACGATGCGACCGAAATCGTGCTCGACTCCAACGGATTGCAGATCGCCTCCATCGCGGATGAAGCAGGCAATGCGCTGGAATACGAGATGGGCGAGATGGAGGAAGGCAAGGGCGCGCCGCTGACGGTGCAGCTGCCCGCCACGAAGCTGGAACGCCCGGCCGACCTGCCGGAAGGCGAGCTGGCCAATACGCATCGCATCGTGGTCACTTACACCAGCGCGCCCGATGCCGAGGCGCTGCAATGGCTGAGCCCCGAGCAGACCGCTGGCGGCGAGCATCCCTTCGTCTTCAGCCAGGGCCAGGCGATCAACAACCGCACATGGATCCCCACGCAGGACAGCCCCGGCATCCGCCAGACCTGGGAAGCCACCGTCACCGCGCCCGAACCGCTCAACATAGTGATGAGCGGCGTGGTCGAAGGCGATCCGGAAGCCGCCGGCGAGGGCCGCCGCGCCTTCACCTTCGTGATGGACAAGCCTGTCCCGCCGTACCTGATCGCAATCGCCGCAGGTAACATCGAATTCGCCGAGCTCGGCCCGCGCTCCGGCGTCTGGGCGGAGCCGGAGGTTCTCGAAGCTGCCGCCGAGGAGGTTGGCGACACCGAGGAAATGATCGACGCGGGCGAGAAGCTGTTCGGCGAATATCGCTGGGGCCGCTACGACATGATCGTGCTGCCGCCCGCCTTCCCTTACGGCGGCATGGAAAACCCGGTGATGACCTTCCTCACCCCCACCTTCATCGCCGGCGATCGTTCGAACAACGGCCTGATCGCGCATGAGCTGGCGCATAGCTGGTCGGGCAACCTCACCACCTATTCCAGCTGGCGCGATGGCTGGCTGAACGAAGGCGTCACCAGCTACATCGAGAGCCGCATCACGGAAGAGGTCTATGGCAAGGCGCGGGCAGAGCAGGAATATGCGCTGAGCTATGCCAGCCTGGCCGAAGGGATCGAGCAGGCTGGGGCAGACAATCCCAACACCGCCATGCGCACGCCCGATGAAATCAGCCCCTTCGATACGCAGGGCGTGGCGATTTACGACAAGGGCACGGTGTTCCTGAAGACGGTAGAGAACATCGTCGGGCGCGAGAAGTTCGATGCCTGGCTGACCAGCTGGTTCGACCGTCACGCCTTCCAGCCCGTCACCTCCGAAATGATGCTGGCCGACATGCGCGAGAACCTGGTGCAGGGCGACGAGGAGCTGGAAGAGCGCCTGATGCTGGACGAATGGGTCTATGGCACCGGCCTGCCGGAAAACGCCTGGAAGCCGAGCGCGGAGGCCTTTGCCGCCGTGGACAGCGCAGCCGCGGCCTATGCCGCCGACGGCACGCTGCCGGGCGCCGATGCGTGGAGCAAGTGGACCGCCGCCGAACAGCGCCGCTTCCTGGAAGAGCTGCCCGAAGAGCTGACGGCAGAACAGCTTGCCGCGCTCGACAGCACGCTGGGCCTGTCCAAGACCGGCAATAACGAAGTGCTGTTCCTGTGGCTGGAGGCTGCGCTGCGCAACGAATACCAGCCCGCCGTGCCGCAGGCTGAAGCCTTCCTGGGCCGCGTTGGCCGCAACAAGTTCGTCGCGCCGCTGTTCGCCGCGCTGAACGGCACGGACTGGGGCAAGCCGATTGCCCAGCGCATCTATGCCGATACGCGCGGTGGCTATCACGCCTATACCCGCAGCAATGTGGACGCGATGCTGGGGTATGAAGGCGAGGCGGAAGCAGCGGAAAGCTGAGGGGCAGGGCGTGCGCCGCTTGCGCCTTCTCGCGCTGAGCCTGCTGGCCGCACTCGCAGCGCCGCTGGCCAGCGCGCAGGATGCGGCGGATGACGTGCAAGTCGCCGCGCCCGCCGCGACACTGCTTGTCTACAGCCGCACCGGCGGGTGGCGGCACGATTCCATCGACGAGGCATGGGCTGCCATCGCCACCATCGCTCATGCACGCGGGTGGTCTGTCACATTTACGGAGGACCCGGCCTGGTTCGAGGCGGACGGGCTGGTGCAATTCGACGCGGTGATCTGGGCTCAGGCGAATGGCGACACGCTGTCGCCTTCTCAAAAGGCAGCGTTTCGCGCTTTTGTCGAAAATGGTGGCGGCTATGTGGGCCTGCATTCCGCTGGCGACGCGACGCATGTCTGGCCGTGGTATGCGCAGGAGCTGGTCGGGGCGCGCTTTATCGGGCATCCGCTTAATCCCGGCGTACGGTCCGGCACGATCGCCGTGGAAGATCGGGCGCACCCGGCCACCGCTCACCTACCCGCCCGCTGGCACCGCGTAGACGAATGGTATTCCTTCGACCGCAGCGTGCGCGGCAAGTTCCACGTCCTCGCCACTCTGGACGAGACAACGTATGTTCCGGGCACATGGAAAGATGGCGTGTCGCTGGTAATGGGTGAGGATCATCCCATCGCATGGGCGCGATGTCTGGCGCAGGGCCGGTCCTTCTACAGCGCGCTTGGTCACACCGAAGAAAGCTACGCAGAGCCTGCCATGCGCCAGCATATCGAGGGCGGCATATCCTGGGCAATGGGGGAGGGCGACTGCCCCGAGACCTGACAATTGCGCATGGCGTGGCAAATCCCATAGCGCGCTGCGATTTGCGATAGTAAACCCGCCGCGATGACAGCCCTTCGCGATCCCGTGCGGCTGATCCCGCTGCTGTTCCTCGGCTTCATTGCCGCAGGTACGCTGCTGCTGTGGCTGCCCATCGCGACGGCGGACGGGACGCAGGCGCCCTTCATCACCGCCCTGTTCACCAGCACCAGCGCGGTGGCGGTCACGGGCCTCATCACCGTGGACACGCCTACTTACTGGTCCATGTTCGGCCAGGTCACGATCATGATCCTGTTCCAGATCGGCGGCTTCGGCATCATGACGGCGGCGACGCTGTTCGGCCTGATGGCCGGACGCGGTTTCAGCCTGCGCGAGAAGATGGCGACGCAGGTGGAGCGGGACCGGCTGGCACTGGGCGATGCCGGATCGGTACTGAAAATGATCCTGCTGATCACTGTGGTGGTGGAAGCGATCGTGGCCGCCATCCTGACGGTCCGCTTCGCAACCCAGCACGGCATGGAATGGGGCACGGCCGCATGGCAGGGCCTGTTCCATTCGGTCAGCGCGTTCAACAATGCCGGCTTCTCCGTCAATTCGGACAGCCTGATGGGCTTCCAGAACGATCCGGTCGTGCTCGGCCCGGTGATGCTGGCGGTGATCCTGACCGCGCTCGGCTTCCCGGTCATGCAGGATTTGCGGCACAACCGCCTGCGCTGGCGCCGCTGGACGTTGCACAGCAAGATCACCGTGTCGGCCACGCTGGTATTGCTGGCTGCGGGCTTCCTGCTGATCCTGGCGCAGGAATGGCACAATCCCGACACACTCGGCCCGATGGGCGTGGGCGCAAAGGCGCTGAACGCCATGTTCCATTCGGTCATGCCGCGTACGGCCGGCTTCAACAGCCTGGATGTCGGCAGCTTCTATGACGAAACGCTGATGACCAATTACGCGCTGATGTTCATCGGCGGCGGCAGCGCGGGCACGGCAGGCGGCATCAAGGTGACCACCTTCGTGGTGCTGCTGGCCATCGTCTATTCCGAAATCCGCCGGCAGAAGGATGCCGCGCTGTTCGGCCGGCGCTTCGGCCACGGGATCGAACGGCAGGCGCTGACCGTGGCGGTGGCGGCATCCACGCTGATCATCGGCACGACCATGTACCTGTTGGCCATTACGCGCCTGCCCATGGAGGATGTGCTGTTCGAGGTCATCAGCGCCTTTTCCACCGTGGGCCTGTCCACCGGCATCACGGCAGACCTGCCGCCTGCCGGCCAGATCGCCATCATCATGCTGATGTTCGTGGGGCGGGTGGGAACCATCACCGTCGCCACGGCGCTTGCCCTTGGCGCACAGCGCCGTCCGTGGCGCTATCCAGAGGAGAATCCCATTGTCGGCTGACAAACGAAAGCCCGTCCTGGTCATCGGCCTCGGCCGCTTCGGCAGCGCCGTTGCCACCACGCTGGAGCGGATGGGCCACGAAGTGCTGGGCGCCGATGTGAGCGCGGAGCTCGTGCAGGGACATGCCGAAGGGCTGACGCAGGTGGTGGAGGCGGATTGCACCGACTTCACCTGCCTGCAGCGCCTGGGCGCGGCGGAGTTCGAGAGCGCCGTGGTGGGCATCGGCAGCGATATCGAAGCGAGCGTGCTGACCGTGCTGGCGCTCACCGACCTTGGCGTGCCCAACATCTGGGCCAAGGCGACGAACGAGAAGCACGGCCGCATACTGGAGCGGACCGGCGCGCATCACGTGGTCTATCCCGAAAGCCGCATGGGCGAGCGCGTCGCGCGGCTGCTGAATGAGCGGCTGATGGACTTCATCGACTTCGGCGACAATTACGGCATCGCCAAGCTTGCCGCGCCAGCCCCCGTGGTGGGCCTGCCGCTGATGACCAGCGATTGCCGCAAGAGATTCGACGTGACCGTGGTGGGCGTGAAGCGGGAAGGCGAAGATTTCATCCACGCCGTGCCCGACACGCTGATCCTGCCCGGCGACGTGCTGGTCATCTCCGGCCACATCGAACAGATCGAGGCCTTCGCCGCGATGGATTGAGCGCAAGCGGCGTGACAATCGCCTGACGCGATCACTGCGCCCACGCTTTTCGCGTTGCATTGCACCACCGTTTGCACAGATAGTGCGCCGCGATGCTGCGCCAGTATGAACTTATCGAACGGGTCAAGGCCTATGACCCGGACGCCGACGAGGCGATGCTGAACCGCGCCTATGTGTTCACGGTGCAGAAGCATGGCAGCCAGAAGCGCGCCAGCGGCGATCCGTATTTCAGCCATCCGATCGAGGTCGCGGGCCTGATGACGGATCTGAAGCTGGACCAGGAAACCATCGCCACCGCGCTGCTGCACGATACGGTGGAAGATACGCTCGCCACCATCCAGGATATCGAGGACAATTTCGGGCCGGACGTCGCGCGGCTGGTGGACGGCGTCACCAAGCTCAGCAAGATCGAGCAGATGCCGGAGAACGAGCGCGCGGCGGAAAACCTGCGCAAGTTCCTGCTCGCCATGTCCGAAGACCTGCGCGTGCTGCTGGTGAAGCTGGCGGACCGGCTGCACAACATGCGCACGCTGCATTTCATCAAGAACCCGGAAAAACGCCGCCGCATCGCGCGCGAGACGATGGATATCTACGCCCCGCTGGCGGAGCGGGTGGGCATGTATGAATATATGCGCGAAATGCAGTCGCTTGCCTTCGAGCAGCTGGAGCCGGAAGGCTATGCCACGCTGACCAAGCGGCTGGAGCAGATCCGCGAGCAGGACGGCGGGCAGGTTGATGCCATCGCGCTGACCATCAAGCACGCGCTGGCCGATACGGGCCTGCAGGTGGAGGTTTCGGGGCGCGAGAAGCAGCCTTTCTCCATCTGGCGCAAGATGGCCGAGCGGCACGTCTCCTTCGAGCAGATCACGGACATCTTCGCCTTCCGCGTCATCTGCGAGAGCGAGGCCGACTGCTACGCTGCGCTGGGCGTGCTGCATACGGTGTGGCAGTTCATTCCCGGGCGCTTCAAGGATTACATCTCCACGCCCAAGAACAATGGCTATCGCTCCATCCACACCAGCCTGATCTACGAAAACTCCATGCGCGTGGAGGTGCAGATCCGCACGCGCGACATGCACCGGCTGAACGAATTCGGGCTGGCCGCGCATTGGGCGTACAAGCAGGTGGACCGGCCCGATGGCCAGGTCGGCTGGCTGCGCGACCTGATCGAGATCGTCGATGCCAGCCACGATGCGGAAGAGCTGCTGGAGCATACCCGAATGGCGGTCTACCAGGACCGCATATTCGCCTTCACGCCTAAGGGTGCGCTGTTCCAGCTGCCCAAGGGTGCGACGCCGGTGGACTTCGCCTTTGCCGTGCATACGGACCTTGGCGCGCAGACCGTGGGCGCGAAGATCAACGGCCGCCACGTGCCGCTGCGCACCGTGCTTGACAATGGCGATGTGGTGGAGATCATCAAGGGGCCGGACGCCGCGCCGCAGCTGAGCTGGCTGGGCTTCGTCGCCACCGGCAAGGCGCGCGCCAGCATTCGCCGCGCCGTGCGCCTGAAGGAACGCGACGAGGTGGCCGAGATCGGCCGCATGCTATTCGACGATATCTCCGCTCGCCTGCCCGCGAAGATCGGCAAGAAGGCGCTGCGCGATGCGGTGAAACGGCTGGAAATGGAGGACGAGGAAGAGCTGATGTTCGCCATCGGCGCGGCCAAGGTTTCCGACCGCGAAGTGATGGAGGCGCTGGTCCCCGGCTCCACCGCCGACATGCCGGAGCTTCCCAAGCAGGAACAGGCGATTTCGATCCGCGGGCTGACGCCGGGCATGGGCTTCAGCCTGGCGGAATGCTGCCACCCGCTGCCGGGCGACCGGATCGTGGGCGTCCGCAAGCCGGGCGAGGGGGTGCAGGTGCACGCCATCGACTGCTTCGAACTGGCGAGCGGCATCGATGCGGACTGGGTGGACCTGTCATGGGGCGAACGCAGCCAGGGCGCGACCAGCCGCCTGCGCGTGGTGCTGCATAACCGCCCGGGCACGCTGGCGGAAATGGCCGGTATCTTCGCCAGCAGCCACGCCAATGTCACGCATCTGGAGCTGACCCAGCGCGACGACCCGTTCCACACGTACGAGCTGGACCTGGAAGTGCAGGACCTCGCGCACCTCACCCGCATCCTCTCCGCCCTGCGCGCCAGCGACGCGGTGTCGCAGGCGGACCGGGCCTGAGGCTACCGGGCAGCGCGAGCCCGCCTATACGAGCGTGAGGTGGACCGTCATCTCATCGCCGGCGGCCACGCCTTCGGCCGTGCGCACCGACTTCTTTACCGGCAGCAAATAGCCCGCGTGCTCCTTGCTGGGGAATAGCGAGGTCTGCCACTCGCTGGCCCCGCACCGCGCACGCACTTTCACCGATCCGGAGCCGCGGGCCCTGCCCAGTTCCAGCCGCCGTTGCGCTTCATGCGCCGCGACCTGATGCGCCCCGTCGCCGTCCACGGTGAGGAAATGCCAGCTCCCGCCAGCTTCCGCCTGCCAGCGCCAGAGCGGCCCTGTCTGCGTCAGCGTCTCGCTCATCCAGCGGTGCGGCGGATGGGGACTTGGATGTTGCACAGGTCCACGCCGCCTGCGGGCTGGATGTAGAAACTGTCCGTGCGGTTGGCGCGCACGCTCACATATTTGCCGAAGGTTTCGCTGGCGGTGTCGAGATATTCGAAATCGTAGAGGCCGGCTTCAAGCTCGTCGCCCATGCGGACCCATTCGATGGGAGTGTGCGGCTCGCCCTCGGCATAGACGCCGGCTCCGCCGCTGCCGCGTGGCAGCATGGCGAGATGTTCCACCCCCTCGATCACCCGGCCAACCACCGCGATGTTGCGGTCGAGCTGGCGCGGGCCGTGGCCGATGACGGCGTAGAGCTCGGCGCCTGTCCCGGTATTGGGCGTCAGGTCGCGCGCCACGCCCACGCTGGCATAGCAGTGGACGGGCCAGGCGGTGCGCCCGCCTTCGTCATCCAGGCCCACCGGCCAGCCATCGACGAAGCCGGTGATGCTGTAGCTGTCGATATACGGATTGATGACGATCTCCGCGCGGCGCGGGCCGTTATCGGAAGGCACCATCACATAGTCGCGCACGCCTTCGGGATCGCGGATCGTGGCGGTCACGTAATCGCTTTCCGGCACCACGGTGAGCGTATCGGGCAGGGGCTTGGCCAGCGCCTTGTCATCCTCGCCGTCGCCCCATTGCGCCACCCAGTTATCGACCACGCGGTACACGCTCGTCCCGTCCCAGAAGCGGGCGGCGGCAAGGCTGCGGATGTTCTGCGTCCAGCCCGCGCTGAAGGGTTCGGGCAGCAGCTGGATCACCACTTCGCGCCGCGATCCGTCGGGCGCATCGGACAGCCGCATGACCAGCAGGTCCGCCGGGTCGATGGCGCGCCATTCCTCTGCCGTCGCCTCGGCGATCACGCTGTTTGGCGTGGGCGGTTCCGGCGCGTCCTGCGCGGCAATCGGGGCGCAGATGGCAAGGGACAGGGCGGAGGCCGCAGCGGCGGCGAGCAGGCGTTTCGTCATGGCCACGCATCCTGACAGGCAGGCGCGGCGTTGCAAGGGCATTCCGCCCTTATCCGCCCCTAACCAGCCATATCCTCCAGCGCGTGCATGTCCTCGTCCGACAGGCCGAAGTGATGGCCGATCTCGTGCACCAGCACATGGTGAACCAGATGCTCCAGCGTCACGTCGCCGCGCTCGGCCCATTCCAGCAGGATGGGGATGCGGTAGAGGAAGACACGGTCCGGCATGGCGCCGGAATGCTCGACGCTCTTTTCGGTCATGGCAATGCCGGAATAGAGGCCCGAAAGCTCATAGGCGCTTTCCAGCTCCAGCTCGGCCAGCACATCCTCTTCCGCGAAGTCCTGCACCTGCGTGACGATGTCGCCCAGATGCGCGGCAAATTGCGGAGGCAGGGCGGCCAGCGCGGCGTCTGCCATGGCCTGCATCTGCGCCAGCGAGGGCGCGGTTCCGAACGGCTGTCTCATGCCGGGCGAAATAGCAGCGCCGCGGTCTCTTGCGAAGGGCGCAAAGGGCGGCTAGGGGCACGCCTCTGCCAAGTCAGGCATGCGGAGCGGTGGCCGAGTGGTCGAAGGCGCACGCCTGGAAAGTGTGTATACGGTAACCCCGTATCGTGGGTTCGAATCCCACCCGCTCCGCCATTTCCCAACCCGATTGGGAGAAGTTGATTTGACCACTCCAGATATCCGGCGAAAGCTCGCGGTCCTGCGGATGTGGGCGCGCGTGCTGGCCATGCATGGCGCGGTTCGCCTGGTCGGGCTGGCGCGGGTGCAGGGCTGGATCGGCGCCCCGGAAGGGACCGGCGGGAATGATGCGCTGCGCGAGTCCCGCCGCATTGCCAGCCATGTCCATGCCATAGAGCGCCGCATGCCGCGCTTGCTTGCGGGGAACTGCCTCTCGCGCTCGCTTGCCCTGTCGCGGACGCTGGTGCGGGCTGGCATCCCGCACGAACTGGTCATCGGGGCGGCGCCGGAAGGTGAACCATTCGCGGCCCATGCCTGGGTGGAGCATGACGGCATACCGCTGAACGAGGCGGGCGATGTGGGGCATCGGTTTCGCCGCATGGGGTGACCGCCCCGGGGATGGTGTCAAGGCCCGCCTGCCCATATCCGGCGGGCGTGGTATAGGCGCCCCACGCAACGCAATATGACCCGGAGCTTTTGATGGAATTGCAGGCCAGGAACCTGATTGGCGCCGCCAGTGTGCAGGGGGAGGGCGAAGCGTTCACAGCTTTCGACACCGGGCGCGGCGAGGAGAGAACGCCGCAGTACCGCTCCGCCACCAGCGAGCTCCTGGAGCAGGCCTGCGCCGGGGCGCATCAAGCGGCGCGCGTGTTTGCCGACAGCGACCGGGCCCTGCGCGCGCGCTTGCTCGAGACGATCGCCGCCAATCTGGGCAATATGGAAGATGCCATCGTCGTCCATGCCACCAGCGAGACCGGCCTTCCGGAAGCGCGCATCCGCGGCGAACTGGCGCGGACCATTTCGCAGCTGCGGCTGTTTTCCGGCGTTCTGACGGACGGCGCTTACCTCGACATTCGCGTGGATGATGCCTTGCCCGATCGTGCGCCCCCCAGGCCCGATCTGCGCGTTATCAATCGTCCGCTGGGGCCAGTGGCCGTGTTCGGCGCAAGCAACTTCCCGCTCGCCTTCAGCGTGGCGGGCGGCGACACTGCATCGGCGCTGGCGGCTGGCTGCCCGGTGGTGGTGAAGGCGCATCCGGCGCACCCTGCCACGTCCGAGCTGGCCGGGCGCGCGATCCAGCAGGCCGTGGCCGAATGCGGGCTTCCGGGCGGGGTGTTCTCCCTGCTTTTCGAAGCCGGTATCGAGATCGGCCAGGCGCTGGTTGCCGACGAAAGGATCAGGGCCGTGGGCTTCACCGGGTCGCGCAAGGGCGGGCTGGCACTCATGCAGATTGCGCAGTCGCGGACGGAACCGATCCCCGTCTATGCCGAGATGAGTGCGATCAATCCGGTGGTCCTGATGCCCGGCGCGCTGGCAGAGCGCGGCGCGGACATCGGACAGGCCTTTGCGGCCGCGCAGACGAATGGGGCTGGCCAGTTCTGCACCAACCCTGGCCTCGTGGTGGCGCTGGAAGGCGAGGGTGTGACACGCTTTATCGAAGGGGTCGCGCAGGCCTATGCCGCGATGGAGCCGGCCCCGATGCTGACACGCGGCATCCATGCGGCCTATTGCGAGGGCCTATCGCGCATGGCGGATCATGCCGGCGTCCGCATTGCCGCGCAGGCACCCGAAGGTGCGCAATTCACGAGCCGTCCCACGCTGCTGCAGACCAATGCCGAGACCTTCTTGGGCGACGATGCGCTTTCGCATGAGCTGTTCGGTGCGGCATCGCTGCTGGTCATGTGTCGTAACGAGGCGGAGCTCCACCGCGTGCTGCACTCGCTCGAAGGGCAGCTGACCGGGGCCGTGCACGTGGCGGATAGCGACCTGGACGCGGCGCGCGCTGTGGCGCGGATCCTGGAGGAGACGACGGGCCGCGTAATCTTCAACGGCTTCGGCACGGGGGTGGAAGTGGCGGATGCCATCATCCACGGCGGTCCGTTCCCTGCCACCAGTGACGGCCGAACGACCTCCGTCGGGAGCCTTGCCATCGCGCGCTTCCTGCGCCCCATCTGCTATCAGGGCGTGCCCCAGTCACTGCTTCCGGCTGACTTGCAGGATGCGGCTCTGGCGCGCCTGCCGCACCGGCGGAACGGGAAAATGCTGCTGCCTGAATAGGTCTGCACGGCAAATCCCTGCTTGCCGCCACGGCAATTCCCGCGAATATCGTTGCCGGGATAAAAATGGTGTAGCCCGCAAACGGCGCACCGGGAGAGGGACAATATGGAATCCGGCAAGACGACGAACATGCCGCTGGTGATCGCGATCGTATCGGTCGCGACGATCGGTGGCTTCCTGTTCGGTTTCGACAGCGGCGTGATCAACGGGACCGTGGATGGCCTGCGCCTTGCGTTCGATTCCGACGATGTCGGAACGGGTTTCAACGTCGCATCCATGCTGCTGGGCTGCGCAGTCGGTGCTTTCGTGGCCGGCCGGCTGGCCGATGTGATCGGGCGCAAGAAGACGCTGCTGATCGCGGCGGCCTGCTTCATCGTCAGCGCGTGGGGTTCGGGCATTGCCGGCTCCTCTACCGAATTCGTAATTTACCGGATCATCGGCGGTTTCGCGGTGGGCGCGGCGAGCGTGCTGGCCCCGGCCTATATCTCCGAAGTGACGCCCGCGCACTTGCGCGGGCGGCTCTCCAGCGTGCAGCAGATCATGATCATCATCGGCCTGACTGTCGCCTTCCTGTCCAATTACCTGCTGGCAGAATTTGCCGGTGCCTCGACCGCCCAGTTCTGGATGGGTTACGAAGCCTGGCGCTGGATGTTCTGGATCGAACTGCTGCCCGCCACGATCTTCCTGGTCGCGCTGCTCTTCATCCCCGAAAGCCCGCGCTACCTCGTCTCGCGCGAGGAAAAGGCGAAGGCCGAAGGCGTGCTCAGCCGCCTGTTCGGAGGTGACTTCGCGCGGCGTAAGTTGGGCGAGATCGAGCAATCCCTCGCCAGCGACCACAAGCCGCGCCTGTCCGACCTGCTGGATCGTGGCAGCGGCAAGATCCGCACCATCGTGTGGGTCGGCATCGGGCTGGCCGTGTTCCAGCAGCTCGTCGGCATCAATGTCGTCTTCTACTACGGCGCCGTGCTTTGGCAGGCGGTAGGCTTCAGCGAGAGCGATGCGCTGAAGATCAACATCCTGTCCGGCTCCATCTCCATCGCGGCATGCCTCGCCGCCATCGCATTGATCGACCGGATCGGGCGCAAGCCGCTGCTGCTGATCGGCTCGGTCGGCATGGCCATCACGCTCACCATCATGGCGCTAGCCTTCATGAGCGGCTCGCTGGTGGACGGCACGCTTGAGCTGTCGGACAATGCGGGTGTTGCCGCGCTTGTTGCTGCCAATGTCTATGTTGCCTTCTTCAACTTCAGCTGGGGCCCGGTGATGTGGGTGATGCTGGGCGAGATGTTCCCCAACCAGATCCGCGGATCCGGCCTGGCGGTGAGCGGCTTTGCCCAGTGGATCGCCAATTTCGGCATTACCATGACCTTCCCCATCATGCTGGCGACGATCGGCCTGACGGGGGCCTACGGCTTCTATGCCATCAGCGCGGCGATCTCTGTCGTCTTCGTGTGGATGATGGTGAAGGAAACCCGCGGCCGCGAGCTGGAGGACATGGAAGGCTGACCCCGCCGCGCCGGGTCAGCGGCGCGCGCGTTGCCATTCGTAGAGCGAGGGCACGCTCGTCACCTTCATGCCCAGCATCTCGGTATAGGGGTCCGGGCGGTAATCCAGGCGCAGCGGGCGGTTGCCATGCAGGCCGACCACACGGGCCATCGGGCCGCCGGAATCCTCCAGCACCACCAGCTCCTGCCCCGGAGCAACGTCGCCTTCGGCCAGCACCTTCAGGTTCCAGATGGTGTTAAAGCCGCCATGGCCCGGCTTCCAATATCCCGCGCCCCCGGCCCGGAACAGGTAGACCTGCGGGCTGCCGTCTTCCGCCGTGCCGTCCGGCCGAACATGAACGGTGATATTGTCATACAGGTTCTGGTGGTTGGCGCCGGCATGCTGGTCCAGCGTCGGTTCGTGCCAGCCTTCGGAATCCTTGTAGACCGACTTGGTGGACTGGGTATTGAAGCTGAAGGTGTGCTGCGTGGGATTGCGCACGGTCATGTTGTCCACCAGCACATTGTGCACATTACCGACATGCACCGCGTAATGCGCCTTGTGGTCGCCATAAGTCAGGATGTTGCGGATGGTGACGTTGGCCAGGTCGTCCGTCAGGACGGCGCTGTCGGCATCCTTGATATGCACATTGCTGATCCAGCCATTGTAGACGCCGGTGAAATAGACGCCGTTATAGCCGGCTTCGTTATGGTGCCCGAAATAGGGGTTATCCGGGAAGATCAGGCTGAAGTCCTGCAGGCCGACTTCGCTGATGTGGTCCCAGCGCGCGAAATTGGCCGGCACGGCGGAGGAAATGTCGTGCAGCAGCGGGTCCGCGATGGTGATGCGGTTGCCCTTCACGGCGGTGATCTTCGTGGCCTGCCGCACGAGCGGGCGCTCCGGAAATTCCCAGTGGCGCGAGCCGATAGTCCCGTCGAAATCGCCATAGATGGCCTGGATCAGCGGGCCGTTCTCGCCCGCCCGGTTGTGCCAGTTGATCTGCACCACGTCGCCCACTGAGACATTGCCAGTGCCGCCCAGCGTCAGTTCCATGGTCCCGCGCTTCCCGCGTGCGATATTGCCGAGATTCTCGATCGGGCGATCGAGCTCTTCCAGATATGTCGCATGGCGACCGCCGGGGAAGCGGGTCCAGATGAAGCCGCCCGTCCAGCTATAGGGCGAGAACAGCACATCCAGATTCTGGCCTTTCTGCCGCTCCCGCTTGTCATAGCGGACGAGGTATTCCTTGATTTCGTCGAAGGCGCCGCCCCCGTCGATCTGGTTCAGCGGGCGGGGCATGTACAATTGCGTGCCGCCAGCGCCGCTGCCCATGCCGGCAAGCACGATGCCGCTCTTCTCGATCCAGAGGATCTCGGTCAGCTGGTAACGGCCGGAATGCATCTGCACCCGAACCGGGCCCTCGGCCTCGTGCGCGGCGGCAAGGGCGGCCTTCAGGGCTACGCTGTCATCCAATCCGTCATCGGGTATCGCCCCGTAATCCGCCACGTCGATCATCGCGTCCACGCGCGGAATGGGCTTCACGCCATAGCCGTAACCGGCATAGGAGAAGTCCGGCAGGTAATTGTCCGCGATGGTCTTCGGGTCGGTCAGCAACTTGGGGATGCCCGGGCCTGCCGCCGCGCCTGCTGCCGCCGCCATGCCCAGCGCCGCTGCGGACACCGCACCGCCAAGCACGCCGAATTTCATCACCTTGCCCATGCCGAATGTGGCCATTGCGTCCCACTCCCAAGAAATTTCCCGATTGGTCTTGACCTCGATTGTCACCGGTGTCAACAAATCGGTCAACCGGTGTCATTACTTACCGATGGCATCGTAAGAGCGGGCGTCAGATCCGCCGACAGACACCTTTTGGGAGGAAACATGCTTCAGCAATCTACAGATGAGATGCGCCCCGCGCGCAGCACCCACGCATTCATGAAGGCCGCGCTGCTGGCCTCTGCCATCGCCATTGCCCCGCACGGCGCTGCGCTGGCGCAGGACGTCGGTGAGCCCGATGCGGTCGACTTGCCGCCTGTATCGGAAGGCGATGAAATCGTCGTGACCGGTGAAATCAGCCGGACAATCGAGAATTCCCTGGATGCGAAGCGCGCCCTTCCCGTGATCGGCGATGCCATCGTGGGCGATGAGATCGGCGACCTTCCCGACCTTTCCGTGGCGGAGACGCTGGAGCGGGTCGTGGGCGTCACATCCGACCGCTTCAAGGGCGGCTCCTCCGAACTGTCCGTGCGCGGCCTCGGCGCGTTCCTTGGCGCAAGCTATCTCAACGGGCGCGAGATTTCGTCCGGCAGTGACGGGCGCGACGTCAATTATGGCCAGTTCCCCAGCGAGCTGATCAATGGCGCCGTCATCTACAAGACGCAGCAGGCCAGTTTCATCGAAGGCGGCGTGTCCGGCATCATCGAATTGCAGACCCTGCGCCCGCTGGATTACGGTAAGCGCCGCCTGCAGCTGCAGTTCCTCGGCGGCTATTCGCCTTACGAGGACAAGGTGCGCGACGGCGAGCCTTTCAATTACCGGATCACCGGAAGCTATGTCGATCAGTTCCAGCTTGGTGACGGAGAGCTTGGCATCGCCATCGGCGGCCAGATCCGCCGCGACACGGCGCCGGAAGATTTCTACACCTCCAGCTCCACGTACCGGCCGTGCAACACGATCGAAGGCGTGGACAATTCCAACAATTGCAACTTCCGCACCGATGCGGCGGGCAACCCGACTGGCGCTGCGAACACCTATTTCGTGTCGAACCAGTATATCTACCGCGCGATGGCCACCCAGGCGGACCGCGATGCGGTGATCGGCACGCTGCAGTGGAAGCCGACTTCCAGCCTCGATATCAATCTGGATGCGCAATATTCCTATCGCAACGATGTCGAGGAGCGCGGCAATCTTGTGATCGCCGATGGTCGCCGCGATATCGAGCCCATCGAGATATCCCCGACCGGCGCGTTGCTGGCATGGCGCGGCGAGACGCGGCTGGAAAACCAGAGCGTGTGGCGCCAGCGCGAAGAAACCTACCTGGGCCTGGGCGGCAATATCGCATGGAGCGGTGACCGCCTGACTATCGCCGCCGATGTCTCCTATTCGCAGACCGAGCGCCGGCAGGACGAAAAGGACATGCGCATTCGCACGAACCAGCGCGTGTTCTTCACGGTCGATACGCGCGGTACGACCATCCCGAACCTGACCTTCGACAATGTGGCGCGCGTCGAAAGCGATACCGGCCTGCTGTTCGATCTCGACAACCATGATCTGTACGACAATGGCGCGCGTGCCCGTCGCCGCCTCGAGAATATCGACGACGATATCTTCGCGGTACGGCTGGATGGCCAGTACGAGATGGACGGCTTCTTCACCTCCATGCAGGCGGGCTTCCGCTTCGGCGAGCGTCGCCGTGTTCGCGATGACGGCATCGACGCGACGGTCGCGCTGGTAAATGGCTATGACAGCGCAGAGGCAATCGCCGCGCGCGAGAGCGAGTTCATCGTGGAAGACCTGTATTGCGGGTCCGACAGCCAGATGTGCGGCCTGACATTCGCATATTGGGAGCCCAATGCCCTGTTCCGCGCGCTGACCGGCAGTGACGATGCCGGCCTGCCGATGGGCTCCACGCTTTCGCCCGACGATGCCGATGTGACCGAGACGACTTATGCCGGTTACGTGCAGGCGAACTTCTCGACTTCGATCGGGGACATACCGGCATACGGCAATATTGGTGTCCGCGTGATCCGAACGGAGATCGAATCGCTCGGTATCAGCTCTGCCATCGTGACCATTCCGGGTGCGACAGCCGGAACGGTGGAGCTGGTCCCGACTGGCCCGACCACGGAGAATATCGAGCGCAATTCCTTCTGGAATTACCTGCCGAGTGCAAACCTGACGCTGGAAATCCGGGACGACATGCTGATGCGCTTTGCCGCATACAAGGCCATCGCCCGCCCCGATCCGGAGGCGATGAGCGCGGCGCTGACTTTCAGCGACGACGAGGTAGTGAATGTGGGCGATGCAGTCAGCGCCAGCGGCAACCCCTTCCTGGAGCCGCTCGACAGCTGGAACGTGGACTTCTCCTACGAATGGTATGCATCGCCGACCGATTCCGTGGCGGTGGCGATTTACTACAAGCGCCTGCAGACCGGCTTCGACACCGATATCAGCACCATCTCGCTGGATGTGAACGGCACCGCGACCCCGGTGACGATCGGCCGGACGGTGAATTCCGATCGGGAAAGCAGCCTCTTCGGCTTCGAAGTCGCCTTCAACCACACCATGGATTACCTGCCCGCCGGGCTCGACGGGCTGGGCTTCCAGGTGGCGTACAACTTCGCGGACTCCGACTTCGAATTCCCGGACCCGACCGTGCAGAACGGCCAGCCGCTGGCCGACTTCACCCGTCCGGCGAACATCCCGGGCTATTCGCGCCATTCCTTCAACGGGCAGCTGTTCTATGAAAATGGCCCGTTCACGGCGCGCCTCGCTTACAAGTGGCGTTCGCAATACTACAAGCCGTTCCGCAGTGCCGCGAACCGCTATGGCGGGCCGGAAGGCTTCCTGGACTTCTCCGCCAGCCTGAACCTGCTGGATGGCGTGCAGCTGCGCTTCCAGGCGCTTAACCTGACCGACGAACCCGCATTGCTGTACCGCCCGACGCGCGACAGCCTCGCCGAGGCAAGCTATTCGGGCACGCGGTATTTCGTCGGGCTGCGAGCCCGGTTCTGATCGTGGGAGTGGCCGATATAGCAAGCGATGGAATTCTCCCGGCCGAACACCGCGAGGTGTCGGCCAAGTTGATCCGGGCGAGGCGCAATGCCCGCGCCTTGCCCGGGTTTCCCGGCTCCGTGCCGGCCACGCTTGCGGAGGCCTATGCCCTGCAATCGCAGTCACTGGCCGCCTGGGCGGGCAATGTCGTCGGCTGGAAGGTCGGCGGTATTCCGCCCGCGCGGCGAGAGGCCTATCCGGCGGACTGGCTGGTCGGCCCGATCTTTGAAAGCGCGCGTCGCTTCACGCAGGACGGCGCTGTTTCAAAAATGCCGGTCTATGCCGGGGGCTTCGCCGCCATCGAGGCGGAGTTTGTCCTGCGCATCGGCGACGATGGCGAGGATGACCGGCTGTATATCGGCGCGGAAATCGCCAGCAGCCCCGTTCCCGACCTCAACGATTACGGGCCAGGTGCAATCATCAGCGATTTCGGCAACAACAACGGCCTGCTGGTGGGGGCAGAGGTGCAAGACTGGCGCGGCTTGACGGATATCGAAGTGGTGACGGTGATCGACGGGCAGGAAATCGGCCGCACGACTGTCGCCAGCGTGCGCGAAGGCGTGGAACGATCGGCAAATTTCCTGCGCGAGAACCTGGCATCGCGCCGCATCCCCCTCGTGCCCGGCACGCTGGTGTCATGCGGAGCGCTGACGGGCGTGCATGAATGCCCTGTGGGTGCCGTCGGCGAGATCGAGTTCATGGGGCTGGGAAGCCTGAAGATAGAGCTCGTCGACGCAGCTGGCGCGGACTGAGCGCCAAGCATATGACAAACGGCCCACATGTTACCCGCCGCATGGCGATTGCCGGCAGCGCCGCGCTGGCCGGGGCATGCTCGATGCGGCTCGGCGACAATTTCACCGCCTGCGACACCCACCCGCTGGATTACCCCACGGTGCAGGCCGTCGTGCGCTTCGGCGAGATGCTGACGGAGCGGTCCGGCGGCAAGTTCGGCCTCAGCATGTATGCCGGCGGGCAGCTGGGCAATGAGCGCGACACGCTGGAGATCACGAGCTTTGGCGGGATCGACTTCAACCGCGTCAACCTAGCGCCGCTCAATTCCATCGAGCCGCTGACCACGGTGGCCGCGCTGCCCTTCATCTTCGAGAGCACGCAGCACATGCGCAGCACGCTGGACGGGCCGATTGGCGAGGAGATCCTCGCTAGCCTGGAGCAGCACAATTTGATCGGCCTGTGCTTTTACGATTCCGGTGCGCGCAGCTTCTACAACACGCGCGGGCCCATCCGCACTCCGGAGGACATGAAGGGGCTGAAGCTCCGCGTCCCCGGGTCGGACCTGTTCGTGGCCATGGTGAAGTCGCTGGGCGCGGATGCCGTGCCCATGCCGCTGGACGAAGTTTACCAGTCGCTGGCGCAAGGCGTGATCGACGGGGCGGAAAACAACTGGCCCAGTTTCGAGCAGGGCCGCCATTTCGAAGTGGCGCGCTTCTACAGCCTGACCCGCCACCTGCTGGCGCCCGAAGTCTTCGTGATGAGCAAGCAGAGCTGGGACAAGCTGTCGCCTGAGGAGCAGGCCATCGTGCGCCAGTCCGCCAAGGACAGCGTGCCGATCATGCGCCAGCTGTGGGATGCGCAGGTCGCCCGCAGCCAGGAGGTCATCATGGCATCGGGCGTGGAAGTGAACGAGGTGGACCCGGCAGCATTCACCGACCGGATGAAGGGCATGTGGGCCGAGTTCATCACCACGCCGGACCAGCGCCGCCTGGTCGATGCCATCCTGGCAAACAGGCAGGGGGGCTGAGATGCAGCGTATCTCAACGATGCTGATCAATCTGGCCGCCCTTGGCCTGATTGCCATGACGGCCGTGATCGGATGGCAGGTGTTCGGGCGCTTCGTGCTCGATTCCAGCCCGTCATGGTCCGAACAGACCGCGCTGCTGCTGATGGTATGGTATGTGTTCTTTGCCGCTGCGGCCGGCGTGTGGGAGCGGTTCCATATCCGCATCGAAATCCTCGAACACCGCATGCAGGCCGCCAATGTGCGCAAGCTGCGGATTGCCATCCATGCCCTGATTGCGCTGCTGAGCCTCGCCATCGCGGTCTATGGCGGAATGCTGGCCTGGCTGGTGCACGACAATGTCATCCCTTCGCTCGGGCTCAGCCGTAGCTGGGCGTATGTCCCGCTGATGCTGGCGGGCGCGCTGATGGTGCTGTTCTCGCTGGGGCGGATACACAAGCGCTGGACGGAGAAGACCTGATGGAGATCCTGGTCCTCTTCGCAGTCCTCTTCCTGCTCCTCGCGCTGGGCGTGCCGGTGGCCTTTGCCCTGTTCGGCGCGGCACTGGCGGTTTTCGCGGTCATCGACATCCCGCTGATCGTGGCGGTGCAGCGCATGGCGGCGGGCATCAGTATCTTCACGCTGATGGCAATACCGTTCTTCATCTTTGCGGGCGACCTGATGTACCGCGCAGGGATTGCGGACCGGCTGGTCCGCGTGGCCGATGCTGCCTTCGGGCGCGTGCGCGGCGGGCTCGGCCTCGTCGATGTCGGCGCGAGCATGATGTTTGGTGCCGTATCGGGTTCCGCCATCGCCAGCGCCTCCGCCATCGGCTCCACCATGGTCCCGCTGATGGACGAGAAGGGCTACGACCGCGATTACTCCGTCAATGTCACCGTCACTGCGGCGGTGGTCGGCCTGCTGATCCCGCCCTCGCACAACATGATCATCTACGCCGCCGCTTCGGGCATCGGCGTATCCATCGGTGACCTGTTCCTGGCGGGGATCGTGCCCGGCCTTCTGACCGGCTTTATGTTGATGGTGACCGCATGGCTGGTGGCCCGCAAACGCAACCTGCCCACC
The DNA here is from genome assembly GCF_001687545.1 of Paraurantiacibacter namhicola. Taxonomy (NCBI): domain Bacteria; kingdom Pseudomonadati; phylum Pseudomonadota; class Alphaproteobacteria; order Sphingomonadales; family Erythrobacteraceae; genus Paraurantiacibacter; species Paraurantiacibacter namhicola. Next base: position 1,045,685 of record NZ_CP016545.1, read on the forward strand.
GGCACATTCCCCGGCTGGCGGGCGTTCTTCCGCGCGCTGGTCTATGCGATTCCCGGCGTGATGACCGGCGTCATCATCATGGGCGGCATCCTGTCCGGCATCTTCACCGCCACCGAAAGCTCCGCCATCGCGGTGATCTACACGGTGCTGGTGGGCGCGCTGGTCTATCGTTCGCTGGGCCTGAAGGGCTTTTTCGAAGCGGCGCAGAAATCCGTCCGGACGGCCAGCATGGTGCTGTTCATCATCGCTGCCGCCACGGCCTTCGGCTTCGCGCTTGCGCTGCTGGAGGTGCCGGCGGAGCTGGCAGCACTGATCGGGCTGATGACGGACAATCCCATCCTGACGCTGCTAATCATCAACGTCATGCTGCTGGTGCTGGGCACTTTCATGGACATGGCCCCGCTGATCGTGATCTGCACGCCGATCTTCCTGCCAGTGGCCATGGCGACCGGCGTGGACCCGGTGCATTTCGGGATCATCCTGATGCTGAACCTGGGCATCGGTCTGGTGACGCCCCCGGTCGGCTCCGTCCTGTTTGTCGGGTCCGCTGTTGGCAATATCGCGATACCGGAGCTGGTGCGCACGATCTGGCCGTTCTACCTGACGCTGATCGCGGCGCTGGTGCTGGTGACATTCTGGCCGGACCTTTCGCTGGCCTTGCCGCGCGCTTTCCCCGCCTGATCTTCTGTCAAAAGGCGCCGCGACGAGCCGAGACTTGCACAGCGGTGCGTTTTGCGCCGATAGGACAGGAATGAACGGCCCGAACGGTACGAACGGCAGGGGTAGCCCCACCATTAACGACGTCGCGCGCATTGCCGAGGTGTCGAAAAAGACCGTCAGCCGGGTCATCAACAAATCGCCCTTGCTGAGCGAGAAGACGCGCAAGCATGTCGAAGGCGTGATCCGCGAAATCGGATATGTCCCGAACCTGCAGGCGCGCGCGCTGGCGCTGCGCCGCAATTTCATCGTCGCGGCAATCCATGACAATCCCAATGCGCAGTTCCTGGTAAAGGTGCAGCAGGGGATCCTGAGCGCAATCAAGGATAGCGAGTTCGGGCTGATGGTGCAGCCGGTGGATCGCCACTCCCCCACCATCGTGGACGATATCCGCGCCTTCCTGGAACGGCAGCGGCCTTACGGGGTGGTGCTGTTGCCGCCGATTTCCGAGAACGATGACATTGCGCGCCTGTGCGAGGAGCATGGCTGCCGCTTCGTGCGCATGGGATCGGTGAAGCTGGACAGCGATGACCGGGCAGTCGCCTCCAACGACCGGGAGGCCGTGCGCAAGGCGGTCACTTACCTGATCGACCGGGGCCATACACGCATCGGCCTGATCGAAGGACCGCAGGGCTTCACCAGCCCGCGGGAACGGCGTGCCGGCTTCGAGGAAGCGATGGCCGCCGCCGGGCTGAGCGTGGACGAGGAGCTTGTAAGTTCCGGGACATACACGTTCGAGTCCGGGGTCTCCGCCGGCCAGCAATTGATCGACCTGCCAAACCCGCCGACCGCCATTTTCGCCAGCAATGATGAAATGGCCATCGGCGCCATGATCGCGGCCCGCCGCCACGGCCTGCTGATCCCGGAAGACCTGTCCATCATCGGCTTCGACGATACGCCGCTTTCCAGCCATGTCTGGCCGGCGCTGACCACCGTGCACTGGCCGATCGTGGACATGGCGCACCTGGCTGCCAGCAAGCTGGTTGCCCCGGCAGGGGAGGAGCCCGACCCACGCTGGTTGCTGCCGTCCGAACTGATTGAACGCGCATCGGTGGTCGCCCCGAAGTCCTGAGCGCGCCGCCGCATACAGCGCGCCTGGAACAGCCATCTGAAACGCCCTTGCATCAGGATATGACACCGGTTACCTGATAGCCAAGCCATTGCAACCAGCTGCCAGACCCGCCGGTTGTCGACCAAACAAGTCCAGCAAGCGAGACATCCATGAAAATTGCCCTGATCAATGAGAACAGCCAGGCCGCCAAGAACGGCATCATCCATGACGCGCTGACTTCCGTGGCGGGCGAGCTGGGCCATGAAGTCCACAATTACGGCATGTATGCGGCAGAGGACGATGCGCAGCTGACGTACCCCATGGTGGGCCTGCTGACTGGCATCCTGCTCAATTCAGGCGCAGCGGACTTCGTCGTGACGGGCTGCGGCACCGGCACCGGCTCCATGCTGGCGGCAAACGCCATGCCGGGCGTGTTCTGCGGCCTGATCATCGACCCGACAGACGCCTTCCTGTTTGCCCAGATCAATGACGGCAATGCCATTGCCATGCCCTATGCCAAGGGCTTCGGCTGGGCGGCGGAACTGAACCTGCAGGATTGCTATCGCAAGCTGTTCGAAGGCGAGAGCGGGGTGGGCTATCCCAAGGAACGCGCCGCCATCATGGCCAAGAACCGCGGCGTGCTGGCAGACCTGAAATCCAAGACCTGTCACGACATGCTGACGGTGCTGAAGAATGTGGACCAGGACCTGCTGAAGAGCGCGATCGCGGGCGAGAAGTTCGGCGAGCTGTTCTACGCCAATTCCCAGGACGAGGCGATCAACGACTACCTGCGGAGCCTGTGAGAATGGCCGCGCATGCATTCGATCTGACGGGCAAGGCCGCGCTGGTCACCGGCGCGAATACCGGCATCGGGCAGGGCATCGCGGTTGCGCTGGCGAAAGCGGGCGCGGACGTGGCGTTGGTCGCCCGGCGCGATCCCTCCGAAACGCGCCAGCTGGTGGAAGCCGAGGGCGTACGCGCGCATATCGTGATGGCGGACCTCTCCAGCATCGAACCGTGCCAGCGCATCGTCGAGGAGACCGTGGCCGCGTTCGGCAAGGTGGATATCCTGGTCAACAATGCGGGCATCATCCGGCGCGAGGACGCACTCGATTTCTCGGAAGAGGATTGGGATGCGGTGATGGACGTCAACCTGAAGGTCCTGTTCTTCCTGAGCCAGGCCGTGGCACGCCACATGACCGGCTGGTCCAGCCAGGATGGCGCGCGGGGCAAGATCGTGAACATCGCCAGCATGCTGACTTTCCAGGGCGGCATCCGCGTACCCAGCTATACCGCCAGCAAGAGCGGTGTGGGCGGGCTGACCAAGCTGATGGCCAATGAATGGGCGGCCAAGGGCGTGAACGTGAACGCCATTGCGCCAGGCTATATCGCCACCAACAATACTGCCGCCTTGCAGGCGGATGAAACCCGCAACCGCCAGATCATGGAGCGCATTCCCGAAGGGCGCTGGGGCGATCCGGCGGATATCGGCGGGGCGGCAGTGTTCCTGTCCAGCAGTGCGGCCGATTACGTGCAGGGGCACATTCTTGCCGTCGACGGCGGATGGCTGGCGCGGTGAGCGGTCCCTCGGTCGCCTGTTTTGGGGAAATCCTGCTGCGCTACTCGCCCATGGGTGGCCGCTCCCTGGCAAGCAGCGATGCGATGGAAGTGCATGTCGGCGGGGCGGAGGCGAATGTCGCCGCGGCGCTGGCCAGCCTGGGCCATCCCGCCCGCATGGTCTCCACCGTGCCGGACAATCCCGTCGGCGACCGGGCCCTGCGCGAACTGCGCGCCCACGGGGTCGACTGCGCATCCATCGTTCGCAATGGCGGGCGCATGGGCGCCTATTTCTACGATCCGCCCGCCGGGCCTGTCGCTGCTGGCGTGACCTATGACCGTGAGGGCAGCGCCTTCGCCATGGCCGGCCGCCGCGCCTACGACATGGAAGCAACGCTGGATGGGGCGGGCCACCTGCACCTGTCCGGCATCAACCTGGCGGTGAGCGAGGAAAGCGCAGAGGCCGCCATCGCGCTTGCCGAACTGGCGGGCCGCAAGGGCATCGCGATAAGTTTTGACGGCAATTTCCGCCCCGCCTTGTGGGCCCGGACCAGCCGCCGCCCGCGCCCGCTGATCGGACGGCTGGTGTCCATGGCCGACCTGTTCTTTGGCAATCACAAGGACATCGCGCTGCTGCTGGAAGCCGAATTCTCCGGCGACGGGCCGGAACGCCGGCGCGAGGCGGCCTTGGCCGCGCTGGAAGCCTTCCCGAACCTCAAGGCCATCGCCTCCACCGCGCGGCACGTCCACGATTCTAGCACGCATTCCATCACCGCCCGGATCGATACGGCAGAGAGCAGTGCCGAAGCGCCGGAACGCAGGCTGACGGGCATCCTCGACCGGATCGGCACGGGCGATGCCTTTGCCGCAGGCGTGCTGCACGGCTGGCTGACGGACAGCGCGGACCTGGACCTCGCCGTGCGCAGCGGCAGCGCGCTTGCCGCCATCAAGCATTACCGGCCCGGCGACATCACCACTGTCAGCCGCACCGAACTCGATCTTGCTATGGAAGGAGCGCGGGATGTCCGTCGCTAAAAGTTTGCTGACGTTCTCTGCCGCCGCGATGGCGGCACAGCCTGTTGCAGCGAGCGCGCAAACGGTCCCGGCTTTCGAGCCTGCGGAAGGCGTGGCGCAATGCCGAGGCGTGCAAGGCTATGCGCAGGATTTCGACGGGCGTCGCACCTTCCTGTGGCGGCCGGTCTGGCTGGAAGGCATGGCGGCCCGCGCGCAGGCCGATGAAAAGGTACGCGGCAAGATCGTGCGCGATGGTGAGAAGGCGCTGGAGGTCGGGCCCATCAGCGTAACGGACAAGCCAAAGTTGCCGCCCGGCGCCTCGGCCAATGATTATGCCAGCATCGGCCCCTATTGGTGGCCGGATCCCAAGAAGAAGGACGGGCTGCCCTACGTGCGCCGCGATGGGGAGGTGAACCCGGAACGCGACGGCCCGGAATTCGACCGCAGCCGCATCCGCAACCTCGCAAACGCAATGGAAGACCTGGCGCTCGCTTTCTACATCACGGGCGACGAGCGGTTTGCCGAGCATGGCGCGATGCTGGCGCGCACGTTCTTCATTGATCCGGCCACGCGGATGAACCCGAACCTGAATTTCGCGCAGGGTGTGCCTGGCAAGGTCGATGGGCGCGGATACGGCATTATCGAGGCGATGGATTTCTCCACCATGGTGGAATCGTTCGGCGTCCTCGCGCCCTCCGCAGCTTTCGACAAGAACCTGCGCGCCGGGCTCCGTGGCTGGTTCAGGGATCTGGCGATCTGGATGGCGACCAGCGAGAATGGCGAGCAGGAAATGCGCGCCACAAACAATCACGGCGTGTTCTACGATTTCCTGTTGTCGCATTTCGGCCTGTTCGCGGGCGATCCGGGGGTCGCCACCAATATCGTGACGGCCTTCCCGGAATACCGGATCGGCCAGCAGATGGACAAGCAGGGTCGCTTCATCAGCGAGCTGAAGCGCACGCGCAGCTGGCATTATTCGCACTTCGTGGTCGAAGGCGCAGCGAAGCTGGCCACTATCGGCGAATGCGTGGGGCTGGATTTATGGTCGGCCACGACCGAGGACGGGCGCGGGCTGGACGATGCCTGGGCCTTCCTCCAGCGCTACGACGCCAATGCCACCGGCTGGCCGTTCCAGGATACAGACCTTGCGCGGGGCCGCTTCGACCGGATCAACAGCGCGAGGGCGGAAGTCGCCCTGCTGTTCGGTCGCGGGGCGGTTGCGGATGTTCCGGACGAGCTCCCCTAAGCCGGCTTAGCCGCCCTTGGGCGGCGAAGGCTTCGGGGCGGCCAAGCCGGAGCGCGAGAAGCGGATTGGCAGGCCGATGCCGGGAACGCCGGCTCCGTCGCCGCGCTCCATCTCCAGCTGCATCGCCCGGTGGCGGACCTGCGGATCGGCCAGCGCCTCTGCCACATTGTTGATCGGCCCCGCCGGGACATTTGCAGATTCCAGAGCGGTGAGCAGGTCGGCGCGCTTCCAGCTTGCAAGCGCATCGGCGATGGTCTGGCTCAGCGCTGCGCGGTGCTCCACGCGGCTCGCATTGCTCGCCCATTCGGCGCGCGGCGTAATGTCTGCCACTTCGCAGAAGCGCTGGAATTGCCGGTCATTCCCTACGGCGAGGATCAGCCAGCCATCATCGCAGGCAAAGGCCTCGTAAGGCGCGATATTGGGGTGCGCATTGCCCAGCCGCGTGGGTGCCTTGCCGCTGGCGAGGTAATTCATCGCCTGGTTGGCCAGCGTGCCGACCATCACGTCCAGCAGCGCCATGTCGACCTGCTGCCCGCGCCCGCTGACCTCCCGCTCTGCCAAAGCGGCCTGGATGCCGATCACGGCGTAAAGGCCGGTCAGTATGTCGGCATAGGCAACGCCGATCTTCTGCGGCGCGCCCGCCGGATCGCCCGTCAAATCCATGATGCCGGACATGCCCTGGATGATGAAATCATATCCCGCGCGGCCCGCATACGGCCCGTCCTGTCCGAAGCCGGTAATGGAGCAATAGACGAGGCGCGGGTTGAGCTGGGCCAGGCTGGCGTAATCGAGGCCATATTTGGCGAGGCCGCCGACCTTGAAGTTCTCGATCACCACGTCCGCATCCGCGATCAGCTCGCGCACGCGGGCCTGGCCTTCCGGCGTGCCAAAATCGACCACTTCGCTGGTCTTCCCGCGATTGGCCGCGTGGAAATAGGCCGCGTCCTCGGACCCATCGGGATTGGTGATGAAGGGCGGGCCCCAGCGGCGGGTGTCGTCACCGTCCGGGCTTTCGACCTTGATGACCTCTGCCCCAAGGTCCGCCAACACCTGTCCGGCCCATGGCCCTGCCAGGATACGCGCCAGCTCCACGACCTTCAGGCCGGCAAGGGGCGGCGCGTCCGTCGGCATCAGAAGGCGGCGATCCCCGTGATGGCGCGGCCCAGGATCAGGGCGTGCACATCGTGCGTGCCTTCATAGGTGTTGACCGTTTCCAGGTTCAGCATGTGGCGCATCACCTGGTATTCGCCCGAAATGCCGTTGCCGCCATGCATGTCGCGCGCCGCGCGGGCGATGTTCAGCGCCTTGCCGACATTGTTGCGCTTCACGATGGAGATCATCTCCGGCGCGAAATTGCCGGCATCCATCAGCCGCCCGACGCGCAAGGATGCCTGCAGGCCGAGCGAGATCTCGGTTGCCATGTCGGCCAGCTTCAACTGGTACAGCTGCTTGGAGGCCAGCGGCACTTCGAACTGGTGCCGGTCGAGCCCGTATTGCCGCGCCGCGTGGTAGCAGAATTCGGCCGCGCCCATGCTGCCCCAGCTGATGCCGTAACGGGCACGGTTGAGGCAGCCGAACGGGCCCTTCATGCCCTCGACATTGGGCAGCAGCGCATCCGCGCCCACCTTGACCTCGTCCATTTGGATCATGCCGGTGGTGCTGGCGCGCAGCGACAGCTTGCCTTCGATCTTGGGCGCTTCCAGCCCCTTCATGCCCTTTTCCAGCACGAAGCCGCGGACCTTGCCGCCATGCGCTTCGGACTTGGCCCAGACCACGAAGACGTCCGCGAAGGGGGAGTTGGAGATCCAGGTCTTCGCGCCGCTGATGGAATAGCCATCGCCATCCTTCTTCGCGACGGTGCGCATGCCGGCGGGATCGCTGCCCGCGTCCGGTTCGGTCAGGCCGAAGCAGCCGATCAGCTCACCCGAGGCGAGGCCGGGCAGGTATTTGCGGTGCTGTTCGTCCGAACCATAGGCGTGGATGGGATACATCACGAGGCTGGACTGGACGCTGGCCATGGAGCGGTATCCGCTGTCCACCCGCTCGATCTCGCGCGCGACGAGGCCATAGGCGACATAGCTTGCGCCCGATCCGCCGAATTCCTCGGGGATGGTGACGCCCAGCATGCCGGCCTCTCCCATCGCGGGGAACAATTCGCGCGCATCGACCTCGTTCGCGAAGTCCTCGATCACGCGCGATTGCAGCGTGTCCTGCGCGAACGCGTGTGCGGAATCGCGGATCATCCGCTCTTCTTCGCCCAGCTGGTCTTCCAGGTTCAGTGGATCGGCCCAGTCGAAAGGCACCATGCCTGCCATCGATATAGTCTCCTTTGAAACCGCCCCTAGCGTGCCGCGCGGCCAAGGCCAATGCCGCGTTGGCGGGAAATGCGAAACTTCGCGTGCGCGCGGTGCATTGACCGGGTGCGCTTGCAATCGGCAGCGCAGGTGGGCAGGTGATTTGCCAAGATAGTTTCAGTCGAAAGGATTTCGCATGCGGCAGGTCGACCATTTCATTTCGGGCGGGGCGGGCGGTGCCGGCAGCGGCCGCACGCACAAGATCTGGAACCCCTCGACCGGCGAAGTGCAGGCGGAAGTGCCGCTGGGCGATGCCGCCCTGCTGGACCGCGCAATTGCCAAGGCCAAGGAAGTGCAGCCGGAATGGGCCGCCACCAACCCGCAGCGCCGCGCCCGCGTGATGTTCGAATTCAAGCGGCTGGTGGAAGCGCACAAGCAGGAGCTGGCAGAGCTGCTCAGCTCCGAACACGGCAAGGTGGTGGACGATGCGCATGGCGATGTGCAGCGCGGGCTGGAAGTCATCGAATATGCCTGCGGCATCCCGCAGGCGCTGAAGGGTGAGTATACGAACGGCGCAGGCCCGGGCATCGATGTCTATTCCATGCGCCAGCCGCTGGGCATCGGCGCTGGCATCACGCCGTTCAACTTCCCGGCCATGATCCCGATGTGGATGTTCGGCATGGCGATTGCGGCGGGCAACGCCTTCATCCTGAAGCCTTCGGAGCGCGATCCCAGCGTGCCGGTGCGCCTGGCAGAGCTGTTCCTGGAAGCTGGCGCGCCGGAGGGGCTGCTACAGGTTGTCCACGGCGACAAGGAGATGGTCGATGCCATCCTGGACCACCGCGACATCGCCGCGATCAGCTTCGTCGGCAGCAGCGATATCGCGCAGTACATCTATTCGCGCGGGGTCGATAACGGCAAGCGCGTGCAGGCCTTCGGCGGGGCCAAGAACCACGGCATCGTCATGCCGGATGCCGATCTGGACCAGGTTGTGAACGACCTTGCCGGGGCAGCTTTCGGCTCTGCCGGGGAACGCTGCATGGCGCTGCCCGTGGTCGTCCCGGTGGGCGAGGATACCGCCGACAAGCTGCGCGAGAAGCTGATCCCCGCGATCAATGCCCTGCGCGTTGGCGTGTCGAACGATCCCGAGGCGCATTACGGCCCGGTCGTGACGCCCGAGCACAAGGCGCGCGTGGAGGGCTGGATCGACACGGCCGAAAAGGAGGGCGCCGAAGTCGTGATCGACGGGCGCGGCTTCACCCTGCAGGGGCATGAGGACGGCTTCTTCGTCGGCCCGACGCTGCTGGACCGAGTCACTACCGACATGGAAAGCTACAAGGAAGAAATCTTCGGGCCCGTGCTGCAGATCGTGCGCGCGAAGGATTTCGAGGAGGCCGTGCGCTTGCCCAGCGAGCACCAGTATGGCAACGGCGTCGCCATCTTCACCCGCAACGGTCACGCCGCGCGTGAATTCGCGCACCGGGTGAATGTGGGCATGGTTGGCATCAACGTGCCGATCCCCGTGCCTGTCAGCTATCACAGCTTCGGCGGCTGGAAGCGCAGCGGCTTCGGCGACATCGACCAGTACGGCCAGGAAGGCCTGCGCTTCTGGACCAAGACCAAGAAGGTGACGCAGCGCTGGCCCGATGGCGGCGGCGATGGCAGCAATGCCTTCGTGATTCCGACGATGGGGTGAATGCGATGAAGGTTCTTCTGATTGCGATGTCGTCGCTTGCGCTTGTCGCCTGCCAATCCGGCGACTCGCCAGAGCCCACTCCGTCAGAGACCATGATGCCGGTAGAGCCCGATGGCGGCATCGGAGATGGCGCGACCCCGCTGCCGGAATTGCTGGCGGAGCAGGCTGCCGACGGCGTGGCAGACGATGCCATCACCGATCCGGACCTTGCGAAGGGTGAGATCCCGGCTCGTTTCCGCGGCGTGTGGGATTACATCGAGGGAACGTGCGACCCGGCCTCGGACATGCGGATGGACATCTCGGCCCGCGAAGTCCGCTTCTACGAGTCCGACGGGCAGGTAACGTCGACCGGCCAGGACGGCGATGCCGCCATCGTCGATCTCGCCATGAGCGGTGAGGGCGAAGAGTGGTTCCAGAGCACCCGCCTGCAATTGTCGGAAAACGGAGATCGCTTGTTTGTCACGGATGCGACCAAGGAAAACCTGACGGACGACTATCCCCGCAAGCGCTGCCCGCAAGGCTGAGAAAACCGCCACTTTGCCTTTCGCGAGATCGCCAATTAGGCTTGGCCAGGGTCGCGCCAATCCGACTTGGGGGATGAGAATGAGTGAAGTTTCGAAATGCGTCCTTGCGGTGTCCGCATTGGCACTGGCGGCTTGCGGCAACAGCGACGCGACGGCGAGCGAAGAACCCGCGCCGGCGGCAGGAGCCAGCGCCGCGGAGGCATCTCCCCCGGCGACGCCTGCAGCTGGCCCCGCCGAAAAGCCCCTGATCCCGCGCCGCTTCCAGGGCCAGTTCGATTACAATTCGAGCACGGCCTGCCAGAATCCGGATACTTTCATGTCGATCGGCCCGGACTGGATCAGCAGGCAGGGCGGCGCGCCGGAGGCGGTGGTCACGGCACAGGATGTCGGCGGCAATTCCGTCGAGCTGGAATATGCGCCGGACCCGGAATATCCGGGAGAGGACCAGCGTTTCGGCCTCACCCTTTCCGCCAATGGCCAAAATCTGACCGTCAGCTTTCCGCAGATGTCCGGCATGAACTACGTACGTTGCGCCGGCAAACCGCGATCCAAGGCCGAGCTCGAACGGCTTCAGGCAGAGGCCGACAGCGGCATCCCGGCCAAATATCGCGGCCGCTGGAGCGTCGAGTCAGAAGCCGCCTGCACGGCGAACGACATTGACGATATCGTGGTCGAGAAGGACCGCGTCCGCTTACAGGACGGAGCCGTGACCAAGCTGTCCGATTTCGAGCGGATCGACAATTACAATTACCAGGCGACCGGCGCGTACACGACGAGCGATTTTGAGGGCGAGCCCTTCAAGCTGACCTTGCGGATCCGGGGCGAAGGGACCGTGCTGGTCTACGATATGTGGGAGCAGGGCACGACCGTTTACGACAGGCGTTGCGATTGAGCGGGCAGGGCTTCCTGCACTCCGCCGGGGTCGGGTGCGGGCGAGGCGTCCGCGCCCTCGCCCTCACCGTGTTGGGAGCCCTATGGCTGGCCGCGTGCAGCGTGGCCGCCCCCATTGCTGCAAGCGGCGCCGAGGAGGGCGCGCGGGCCAAGCGTATCGCGCTTAGTTTCGACGATATCCCGCGCCATGGGGGCGCGCTGATGAGCCGAGAGGAGCGCGTCCAGCTGATCATCGCCACCCTGGCGGATCGCAAGGTGAAACAGGCGGTATTCTTCCTGACGCCCGGCAATCTCGAACGAATGCCGGAGGGTGAGGGCCACATCGCGCGCTATGTCGCGGCAGGGCACGTCATCGCCAACCACACCTGGTCGCACCCGCATCTGTCCGAAATGGAAGCGCCGGATTACCTCGCCGATATCGACCGGGCCGAAGACTGGTTGCGGGGACGGCCGGGTTATCGCCCGTGGTTCCGCTATCCCTTCCTCGACGAGGGCCGCCGCGAAACCGCGCGCCGCGATGCCGTGTTCGCCGGTCTGGCGGAGCGGGGGCTGAGCCATGGCTACGTCACCGTGGATGCGAGCGACTGGTTCTGGGACCAGCAGATGTCCCGCACGATGAAGGCAGGCGAGCCCTTCGATGCGCTGGCCCTGCGCGACCTGTTCGTGGAGAGCCATGTCGGCGCGGCGAATTTCTACGACGGGCTGGCGCGCCGGACGCTCGGCCGTTCCCCCGCGCATGTCATGCTGCTGCACGAGGCGGATTTGACCGCGATGCACCTCGGCGCGCTGATCGATGCCCTTCGCGCCGATGGCTGGACCATCATCAGTGCCGACGAGGCCTATGCCGACCCCATCGCGGGCCTTGTGCCGCGCGTGCCTAGCGCGCAGGGAACGCTGGTGGAATTGCTGGCCTGGGAACGCGGGATGCCCGCTCCGCGCTGGTATGACAGGAACGATACAAAGGTCGCGCAGCGCCTCTATGACGAGCGCGTGCTGGGCCGCACGAGAACAGAGCCGGAGACACAATGAGCACTTACGAAAACATCCTGGTCGAACAGCGCGGCGCGGTTACGCTTGTGACGCTGAACCGTCCGCAGGCGCTGAATGCGTTGAACTCTGCCGTGCTGGGCGAGCTGATCGACGCGTTCGCCGCTTTCCAGGCCGATGACAGCCAGCGCTGCGCAGTGCTGACCGGCAGCGGTGAGAAGGCCTTTGCAGCCGGCGCCGACATCAAGGAGATGGTGGACAAGCCATCGGTCGATTTCTTCCTCGACGATCATTTCTCCGGCTGGCAGTCCGACCTCGTCAGCCGCACGCGCAAGCCTTGGATCGCGGCGGTCAACGGGTTCGCGCTGGGCGGCGGGTGCGAGCTCGCCATGATGGCGGACTTCATCATTGCGGCAGACACGGCGAAATTCGGCCAGCCGGAAATCAAGCTGGGCGTCGCGCCCGGCATGGGCGGCAGCCAGCGCCTGACCCGCGCGGTGGGTAAGGCGAAGGCCATGGACATGTGCCTGACGGGGCGCATGATGGATGCCGAGGAAGCCGAGCGGAGCGGGCTCGTCAGCCGCGTCGTGCCGCTGGATGGCCTGATGGAAGAGGCCATGAAAGCCGCCGAAGCCATCGCCGGCATGCCCGCCATGGCAGCCATGGTGAATAAGGAAATGGTCGACAAGGCGTTCGAGACCACGCTGGAGCAGGGCCTGCTGCTGGAACGCCGCCTGTTCCAGATCCTCACCGCGACCGAGGACAAGGTCGAGGGCATGAAAGCCTTCGTCGAGAAGCGCGAGGCGAACTGGAAGGGGCGGTGACTTTAGGATTGACACTCATCGGCGCTGGCTTGGCGCTCGCGTGGCTCGCGGCATTGGAACTAAGAGATCGACGCGAGAAGAGAGGCTATTTTTCCGACAGGTCGATTGCTGCTGGTAGCCGAGGTTCGAAGATCGCTCGTGGGTTGAACCGGATCAATGCAAATCTGACGGCGGTGCAATTTTCCTTAGCGGCTATCGCGTCAATCGTTGTCGGGGCCGTCGCTACATTTCGCAGTTACTAAGGATTTCAGTATGAAAATCGCCTTTATCGGGCTCGGAAACATGGGCGGCGGGATGGCCGCGAACCTGGTGAATGCGGGGCATGAAGTCCGCGCTTTCGATCTCAGCCCGGATGCGCTCGCAAAGGCGAGGGACAATGGCTGCACGCCCTGCGCCAGCATCCCCGAGGCGTGCGAGGGTGCGGAGGCCGTCGTCTCCATGCTGCCCAACGGCCAGATCGTGCTGTCCGCCTATACGGGCGAGGTGATTGGCGCGGCGCCGGACGGAGCGATCTTCATTGATTGCTCCACCATCGACGTGGCCACCGCGCGCGAGGTGGCTGCCAAGGCCGAAGAGGCAGGCTATGCCATGGTCGATGCGCCCGTATCGGGCGGGATCGCGGCGGCCAATGGCGGCACGCTCACCTTCATGGTCGGCGGCAGCGAGGAGGCGTTCAAGCGCGCCGAGACCGTGCTGTCCGCCATGGGCAAGGCGGTGATCCACGCAGGCGATGCGGGCAATGGCCAGGCGGCAAAGATCTGCAACAATATGCTGCTGGCGATCCACATGATCGGCACCAGCGAAGCCTTCGCCATGGCGCAGAAGCTGGGGCTGGACCCGCAGACCTTCTACGACATTTCCAGCGTCAGCAGCGGGCAGAACTGGTCCATGACCAGCTATTGCCCCGTGCCCGGCGTCGGCCCGCAATCCCCGTCGGACAATGATTACCAGGGCGGATTTGCCACCGGGCTGATGCTGAAGGACCTGCGGCTGGCGATGGATGCGGCCGAGACCTCCGATGCGGCCGTTCCGCTGGGTGCACGGGCTGCGGCGCTGTACGAGGATTTTGCCGGGGCGGGTAATGACGGGCTCGATTTCTCGGCCATCATCAGGACCTATTGACGCTTATCGCTGGGAGCGGATGGCCAGCACCAGAATGCCCGCGAGCGCGGCGGCGATGGCCACGCCCAGCAGCAGCGTATCGAAGGCCGCAGCAATGGAGCTGCCGTCCAGCAGGACGAGGGCGAAGGCGGGTATCATCACGCCCGGCAGGGTGTTGGTCAGGTTCATGACCCCCAGCAGCGTCCCGCGCGATGGGTGCCCTGTCAGCAGCTGGCCCACCAGCGCCGCGTCGATCGCCAGGAAAGCGGCGAGGAAGCCGCCGAACAGCGGATAGGCCACGGCCAGCACCAGCCATCCTCCGCCCTGTCCCATGGCCAGCAGGCATGCGGCAAGGGCGAGGGCGAAGATGCAGAGCGGCGCCTTGCGCCTGCCCAGCCTGTCCGACAGCCAGCCCCCGCCGATTGCGGCGACGAAGGAACAGCACAGGGCGGCCAAGGATATGCCGGCCAGGAAGTCTGTCGCCGTCCCGCCCGGCGGCGTGCCGAGGCGACCTTGCAGCGCTGTCAGGTACAGGAAGATGTATCCGGTCACGAGCGCGGCGCCAGCCTGCACGAACAGCCGCGCCCACCATGCCAGCATGAAGTCGCGGCGATGCCAGCGGGTGATGTCCGCAATCGCCACATCGCCCTCTGCCCGGCTGACCAGCCCTGCGAATGGCCAGCGCAGCAGCAGTGGCAGCATCAGCAGCGGGACCGCAATCGCCAGCAGCAGGAATGCGCCCGCCGCATCGCGCGGGAACAGCCAGCCCAGCACGGATACGCCGCCATAGCTGAAGGGGAGGGCGGCGTTCAGCATGCCCGCCACCCGGCCCTTGCGCGTATCGGGCACATGATCGGCCAGCAGCGCGCCCAGCGGGGCGAACATGACATTCAGCGCCAGCTGGAAGGTGACGAGGGCCGCGCCCAGCAGCAGCAATGTCTCTGCCGCGGCGAACAGCAGGTATGTCGCGGCCAGTGCCGCCGTGCCGATGGCGATTAGTCCGCGCCGGGTGCCTCTGCGCGCCAGCCAGCGGTCGCTCCACGCGCCTGCCGCAATATGCGCCCCGCTCGCCGTCAACCCGCCGATGACGAGCAGGATGCTGAGGTCGATTTCCGGCTGGGCGGACAGCGCCTCCACCCGCCGCGGCAGCAGCAGGACCAGCAGCGGCATGAAGCCAAGATGCGCCCCAAGCGAGGCGAGGGCGTATCGCGCCTCCCCCCAGCCGCCCGCGGGGCCGGACATTGCCCCTGAAGCTGTGTCGGTACCTGTATCTGTTGCTGGTGCGGGCAAGGGCGCGGTCTTCAGCCGCCGGGGCGGCGCATGGTGCTGTCGCGCTCCACCAGGCGGTGCGGCAGGATGAAGGCATCGCCCGTCCCGCCATCGCGCCTGATCTCGATCAGTTTCTCGCAGGCCTTGGCAATCATGGCCGCCGTGGGCTGGCGGATCGCGGTCAGCGGCGGCACGCTGAAGCGCACGCCCGGCGTATCCTCGAAGGTGATGACCGAGAGTGCTTCGGGCACCTGGATGCCCAGCCGGTCTGCCACGTGCATGGCGGCAAATGCCATCTGGTCGTTATCCGCGATGATCCCCGTCGGGCGGTCTTCGCGAGCGAGGACGTCGTTCAGCAGGTCGACTGCGATCTCGAAACTGAACTGCCCGTCCAGCACCGTCATCTCGCAATCGGCGCATTCGGCCGAGACTGTCTCGCGAAACGCTTCGACGCGGCGGCGGCTGGGCCCGTAGCCATCTGCACCAGCAAGATACGCAAGGCGGCGATGGCCGGTTTCCAGCAACAGGCGCGTTGCCTCGGCAGAGGCGGCTTCCTCGTGCATGGCGACGTCCACGCAATGCCCGCCATCGCGCTTGCCCACGCGCGCGCAGGCAATGCCGCGTTCCTTCAGCAGCTCCACCAGGTCGTCATTCGCGCTGTGCGGCGGCGTCAGGATCACCCCGTCCGGCATGATGGAGGACAGGACGTCGGACAATTGCTTGCGCGCCTTGTCCCGTTCTGCATCGATCAGGCGGAAGACCAGCGCATAGCCATGCTTTTCGCATTCGGTCATGCCGCCATACAGCATCTGGTCGACCCAATCGTTGCCGCTGCCCGCTTCCCAGTTTTCCAGCGTGCGCTGGCGATCATTGATGGCCATGATCAGGAAGGACTTGCCGCCGCCCATCCGGCGCGCCGAAAGGTTGGGGACATAACCAAGCTCGGCGATTGCCTGCTCGACCCGCTCCTTCACTTCCGGTTTTACGTTGGGGCCACGATTGATGACGCGGCTGACCGTCTGGCGCGAAACGCGCGCGACTTCGGCCACATCCTCGATCGTCACCCGCGATTTGCTGGCCATCCTGCCCGTCTCTCCAATCCCTGCGCCCAACTAGCATAGCGACTGCATCAAGTGAACGCTCACTTTGGACTTGTGAACGCTCACAATGACGCATAGCATCGCCGTGCACGGGACCGCGCCGGCCCCCTTTTAGGGTTTGCGCGCGTTGATCCGGCAAGAATAGGTATGCGTCGCCGAACTGGCGCAAGGGACGAGGGATACGATGAAAAAACTGCTGCTGGCCACCGCATGCGGGATCGCCACCATGACGACGGCTGCCTGCGTGCAGATGGACGCCGCGCCAGGCACGACCAGCGCGGTGATGGACGAGGATGCGTATATCGCAGACATCGTCTCGCGCATGACGACCGAACAGAAGGTCGCGCAGCTGATCCAGCCGCAGATCAATTCCTTCACGCCAGAAGACATGGCGCGCTATCGCTTCGGCAGTTACCTCAACGGCGGCAATGGCGGCCCCTATGGTGACGAGTTCGCACCCGGCCCGGAATGGCTGCGCTATGCGGACGAGATGTATGCCGCGTCTGTCCAGCCGCTGCCCGATGGCCAGCCGGTGATCCCCACCATGTGGGGCACGGACGCGGTGCACGGGCACACCAATGTGGTCGGCGCCACCATCTTCCCGCACAACATCGGCCTTGGCGCGACGCGCGATGCCGAACTTGTCCGCCGGATCGGCCATGCCACCGCGATCGAGATCGAGGTTACCGGCATCGACTGGAACTTCTCGCCCACGGTTGCGGTGGCGCAGGACGATCGCTGGGGCCGGACTTACGAAAGCTATTCCGAGGATCCGCAGCTGGTCGCCACCATGGGTGCGGCGCTGGTGGAGGGCCTGCAGGGCAAGAAAGGCAGCGAAGATTTCCTCGGCACCGGACGCGTTATCGCGACGGCCAAGCACTTCTTCGGCGATGGCGGGACCGATAACGGTGTCGACCAGGGCGAGGTTACGGGCGATATCGGCGCGCTGAAGTCGATCCATGCCGTGCCTTATCCCGCCGCCATCGATGCGGGCGTGGAAAGCATCATGGCCAGCTTCAACTCGATCAACGGGCGCAAGATGCACGGTAATGAGGAGCTTCTCACCGGCGTGCTGCGCGGTGAAATGGGCTTTGACGGGCTGGTCGTGGGTGACTGGAATGGCCACGGGCAGGTGCAGGGCTGCACTGTTACCGATTGCCCGCAATCGCTGCTGGCGGGTCTGGACATCTACATGGTGCCCGACGACTGGCGCGGCCTGATGCAGACGTTGGTGATTCAGGTCGAGAACGGCACCATCCCCATGGCCCGGCTGGACGAGGCAGTGACCAGCGTGCTGCGCGTGAAATACCGAGCCGGCCTGCTTGGCCCGGATGTGAAGCGCCCATCCGAGCGCGGATATGGCGGCCGATTCGAGATGCTGGGCTCCCCGGAGCACCGTGCCATTGCGCGCGAGGCTGTGGCGAAGTCGCAGGTCATCCTGAAGAACAACGGCGTGCTGCCGCTGGCCAAGGGCGCGAACGTGCTGGTGGCGGGCAGCGCGGCGGACAATGTCGGCATTTCGTCCGGCGGCTGGACGCTGGAATGGCAGGGCATGGCAGAGGCCGACGATGCGCTGTTCCCCGGCACCACCAGCATTTGGGACGGGCTGCGCGATGCAGTGACCGCCGATGGCGGCAAGGCCGTTCTGTCTGCCGATGGCAGCTTCACCACGCGGCCCGATGTCGCCGTGGTGGTGTTCGGCGAGAAGCCTTACGCGGAATTTGCCGGCGACAAGCCCGATCTCGTCTTCCGGGACGAGGAAGGGCTCACACTGTTGCGCCAGTTCCAGGCGCAGGGCATTCCCACGGTCGCCGTATTCCTTTCGGGACGCCCGCTGTGGATGAACCGCGAGATGAATGCATCGAGCGCCTTCGTCGCATCCTGGTTGCCGGGCAGCGAAGGTGCGGGCGTGGCCGATGTGCTGACGGGCAGGCGCCCGGCGACCGGCCGGCTGTCCTTCTCCTGGCCCGCCGATTGCGGCGGCACGCCGGTGAACGGGCCTGAAGGCGCGCTGTTCAACTTCGGCTATGGCCGCGCGCTGACCGATACCTCCGCAACCCCGCAGCTGAGCGAGGAATGCTCGGCGCTGATGATGGGGCCATCCTCCGAATGGTTCGGGCAGGGCCGCCTTGCCGATGGCGTGACCGTGAGCGCAGGCGAACAGGGCCTGATCAACTTCACGGGCAACACGGGCGGCATCCGCGCGCGCGGCGTGGACCGGAATGCGCAGGAAGATGCGCGCGAAGTGACCTTCTCCGCCGGGTCCATGCTGCGGATCGAGGGTGAGGGCGAGGGTAATGCCTATCGCATCACTTACGCGATCGACCAGCGGCCTTCCGCAGCCTTCACCGTCACCAGCGGCAGCAGCACGCTGAATATCGCGCAGGGCCTCAGCATCGCGGAAGGCAAGGGCTACCGCGAGATGGTGCTGACGAAGCAGTGCCTGGCGGACCTTGGCAACATGCTGGAAATGAAGTCTGCTGGGCCGGTCACTATTCGCTTCGCCACCATCGAACGGGTGGAGCTGGGCGAAGGGACCGAGTGCTCCTTCTGACGCGGCCGCCGGTTTCGCGCTGACCCTTTTGCGGCTTGTCGCCCGATGCGGCGCACGCCATGGTTGCCCCATGGCCGCCGCGCATCGCGGCGTGGCACTGCGTGAAGGGAATGACGATGGATCTGCGCCGGGTTGACGAGAATTTCGCTGTGGCCCCGCAGGTCCAGCCGCAGGACATGCAGGCGCTGGCCGATGCAGGCTTCGTCGCGGTGATGTGCAATCGCCCCGATGGGGAGGAGCCGGGCCAGCCTGACGCTGCCACCATGCGCGCAGCGGCGCAGGAGGCGGGCCTTGCGTTTCACCATGTGCCGGTCAGCGGCGGCGCTTTCCCGCCCGACGCGCTTGAACAATTTGCCAGTGTCCGGCGCGAAGCAGGTGGCCCGATGCTGGCCTATTGCCGGTCAGGCACGCGCTGCATCACCATGGAAACGCTGGCCAATCCGCAGGGCCTGACGGTCGATGAGCGGCTGGAACGCGCTGCGGCTGCCGGGTACGACCTTGCCGGACTGGCGCCGCATCTGACGGACTAAACCTGCCAAGACGGAACTTCGCTAAGCGCCCGGTCATTCAGAAAGGGCACGCTTGAATTTGCGGGCGATATTGGTTACAAGTGTAACTAAATCGTCTCAGGAGTTTCCATGTCCGATCTGTTTGAAAATCCCGCCGGCCTCGATGGCTTCGAATTCGTCGAATTCTGCGCGCCCGAGAAGGGCATGCTGGAACCGGTCTTCGAAGCGATGGGCTTCACCCACGTCGCCACGCATCGCAGCAAGGATGTGCACCTGTGGCGGCAGGGCGCAATCAATCTGATCGCCAATTACGAACCGCGCAGCGCCGCATGGTATTTCGCGCGTGAGCATGGCCCCAGCGCCTGCGGCATGGCCTTCCGCGTGAAGAATGCCGCCTCCGCCTGGGAGCACCTGATGGATGCGGGCGCAGAGCCGGTGCAGGTCGAAACCGGCCCGATGGAGCTGGCCATTCCCGCCATCCGCGGCATCGGCGGTGCTATCCTTTACCTGATTGACCGCTATCCGGACGAGAATGGCGAGGGCCTGTCGATCTATGACATCGATTTCGAATATCTGCCCGGCGTGGACAAGAACCCGGAAGGCGCGGGCTTCCAGCTGATCGACCACCTGACGCACAACGTCTACACGGGCCGCATGGCCTATTGGGCCGATTACTACGAGACGTTGTTCAACTTCCGCGAAATCCGCTTCTTCGACATCAAGGGCGAATATACCGGCCTGACGTCCAAGGCGCTGACCGCGCCGGACGGCAAGATCAAGATCCCGCTGAACGAGGAAGGCGAGGGCGGCAAGGGCCAGATCGAGGAATTCCTGCGCGAATTCAACGGCGAGGGTATCCAGCACATCGCCCTGATCACCGACGACCTGCTTGGCGCGTGGGACCGTTTGAAGGACCTCGGCGTGCCCTTCATGACCGCGCCGCCGGAAACCTATTACGAAATGCTGGACGAACGCCTGCCAGGCCATGGCGAGCCGGCGGACCAACTGAAGATGCGCGGCATCCTGCTGGACGGCACCACGGAAGGCGGCCAGCCGCGCCTGCTGCTGCAGATCTTCGCAGAAGCTCAGGTCGGCCCGGTCTTCTTCGAATTCATCCAGCGTAAGGGTGACGATGGCTTCGGCGAAGGCAACTTCAAGGCGCTGTTCGAAAGCATCGAGCGTGACCAGGTGAAGCGCGGCGTGCTGGGCGATGGCGTGAAGCCGCAGCCCATCGAGGAGCCTGCCGAATGAACGACCTGGCAAACCATCCCGTCAAGCTGGGCGGCGTCCATCACGCCGCCTATCGCTGCCGCGACGCCAAGGAGACGGTGGAGTGGTACCAGCGCGTGCTGGGCATGGATTACACCAGCGCATTCTCCGAAGACCACGTTCCTTCCACGGGCGAGTACGATCCGTACATGCATGTCTTCCTGGATGCCGGGAACGGCAACATCCTGGCCTTCTTCGAACTGCCCAACCAGAAGGACATGGGCCGGGACGAGAACACGCCGAAATGGGTGCAGCACCTGGCCTTCCGCGTTGCCTCCGAAGAGGAGCTGCTGGCCGCGAAGGAGCATGTGGAAGGCCTCGGTATCGATGTGCTCGGCCCGACGCATCACGGCATCTTCAAGTCGATCTATTTCTTCGATCCCAACGGCCACCGCGTGGAGCTCGCCGCCGATATCGGCACGGACGAGCAATATGCCGAGCTGAAACGTGTTGCCATGCCGATGCTGGACGAATGGTCTGAAACCAAGAAAGCCCCGCGCCATGCGGATTGGCTGCACGAAATTGCCCGCAAGGAGCATAACCTTTGAAACTCGCATCCCTGAAACATGGCCGCGACGGCAAGCTCGTCGTGGTCAGCAAGGACCTGTCCAGCTACGCCGATGCCGGCGATATCGCCCCCACCATGCAGGCGGCGCTGGATAATTGGGCAGAAGCAGAGCCCAAGCTGAAGGCCCTGTATGAAATGCTGAACGATGGCGAGGTGAAGAGCCAGCCATTCGACCAGGCGCAGGCCCATTCCCCGCTCCCGCGCGCTTACCAGTGGGCGGACGGTTCCGCCTATATCAACCACGTGGAGCTGGTGCGTAAGGCGCGTGATGCCGTTGTACCGGAAAGCTTCTATCATGATCCCCTGATGTACCAAGGTGGTTCTGACGATTTCCTGCCCCCGCGTGCCGACATCCCCCTGGGCGATGTGAAATGGGGCTGCGACATGGAAGGCGAAGTCGCCTGCATCACCGACGATGTGCCCATGGGCGTATCGAGCGAAGAAGCGGCGAAGCACATCAAGCTGCTGGTCGTCCTGAACGACGTTTCGCTACGCGGCCTGATCCCGGGCGAGCTGGCCAAGGGCTTCGGCTTCTTCCAGTCGAAGCCTGCCACGGCATTCAGCCCTGTCGCCATCACGCCGGACGAGCTGGGCGATGCCTGGAACGACAGCCTGATCCACCTGCCGCTGAAGGTCGATTACAATGGCGAGCCCTTCGGCCGCGCACAGGTGGAAGACGATGCGACCTTCAACCTCGCCGACCTTGTCGCCCACGCGGCCAAGACGCGGAACCTGGGTGCAGGCTGCATCATCGGCAGCGGCACGATTTCCAACAAGGGCGAGGATGGCGGCCCGGGCAAGCCGGTGGCCGAAGGCGGCCGTGGTTACAGCTGCATCGCCGAAATCCGCATGATCGAGACGATCTATGACGGCGAGGCCAAGACCCGCTTCATGCGGCCCGGCGACACGGTGAAGATCTGGATGGACGATGCCGATGGCAATTCCATCTTCGGCGAGATCGACCAGACAGTCGTCGAAGCCTGACCTTTTGCCTCAATCCGCGTCGGGCTGGTTTTCCGGCGCGGCGCGGATGAAGGCCTCGTGCTCGGCCGCGCGCGCGTCGATTGCCAGCAGGCGCGGGAATGCGCCGAGGTCCACGCCGAAACGGCGCGCGGAGTAGATCTGCGGGATCAAGCAGCAATCGGCGATGCCCGGCGTATCGCCATAGCAGAACGCGCCGCCGTGGCGCTCCACCAGCACCTCCAGCGCGGCAAACCCATCCTGGATCCAGCGCGCGATCCATTCCAGCTTCTGCTCCTCACTCGCACCCAGCGGGCCGACGAGCTGCTTCAGCACGCGTAGATTGTTCAGCGGGTGGACGTCGCAAGCGATCAGGTCCGCCATGCCGCGGGCAATCGCTCGTTCCGTGGTGCCTGCGGGTAGCAGCGCGGGTTCTGGATACGTCTCCTCCAGCCATTCGATAATGGCCATGGACTGGCTCAGCTGCGCGCCGTCCGGCGTCTCCAGCACGGGGACCAGCCCTTGCGGATTTTGCGCGGTAAAGCCTTCGTCCTTATGCGCCCCGGCGCGCAGGTCGACCGGCTCCTGCCTGTATTCCAGCCCCTTCAGCTCCAGCGCGATTCGCGTGCGGTGGGAGGTTCCGCTGCGCCAATATCCGCGAATTATCAGGGTCATGGGCTTTCCTTTCCTTGCGCGCTCAACGTCTGCGCGCACCTATCGTTTCGTCCGGCCAAAATCGCGGGACAAGCCGCAAAGCCAGCTTTATGGCCGTGACCGGTATCAATCGAAACGAGTAGCGCAAAATGATCGTCGGCACCGTACGCGAAATCAAGAACCACGAATATCGCGTGGGCCTTACGCCGGAGAGCGCGCGGGAACTGACCTCGCATGGCCACCAGGTGCTCGTGGAGCAGGGCGCGGGCCATGGCATCGGCGCGTTGGACGCGGAATACGAGAATGCCGGCGCGGAATTGGTCCCGGCGGCTGCCGAGGTTTTCGAGCGTGCGGAAATGATCGTGAAGGTCAAGGAGCCGCAGGCGGTGGAACGCGCCATGCTGCGCGAAGGCCAGATCCTCTACACGTACCTCCACCTCGCCCCCGATCCGGAGCAGACGAAGGATTTGGTGAAGTCCGGCGCGATCTGCATTGCGTATGAGACGGTTACCGATGACGATGGCGGCCTGCCGCTTCTGAAGCCGATGAGCCAGGTGGCCGGGCGCATGTCCATCCAGGCGGGTGCCACCGCGCTGGAGAAGGCGCAGGGCGGCCGCGGCGTGCTGCTGGGCGGCGTGCCCGGCGTGCTGCCGGCCAAGGTTGCCGTGATCGGCGGCGGCGTGGTCGGCTTCAACGCGGCGCAGATGGCGGCCGGGCTGGGTGCGGACGTCACCATCCTCGATCGCAATCCCGCCGTGCTTGAAAAGCTGGCGATCCATTTCGAAAGCCGCGCCAAGACGCGCTTCTCCAGCGTCGCCAACCTTGCAGACAGCGTGGCCGATGCGGACCTGGTGATCGGCGCGGTCCTCATCCCCGGCGCGGCCGCACCCAAGCTGGTGACGCGCGAAATGCTGGGCACGATGCTGCCGGGCGCAGTGCTGGTGGACGTTGCCATCGACCAGGGCGGCTGTTTCGAAACTAGCAAGGCCACCACGCATGCGGACCCGACGTACACCGTGGATGGCATCGTGCATTACTGCGTCGCAAATATGCCTGGCGCGGTCTGCCGCACCAGCACCTATGCGCTCAACAATGTGACGCTGCCGCACGCCATGCGCATCGCCAACAAGGGCTGGAAGCAGGCACTGGCCGACGATCCGCACCTGCTGGCGGGCCTGAATGTGTGGAACGGGAAAGTCACTTACGAAGCCGTCGCGCGCGACCTCGGCTACGATTACGTGCCGGCCGAAGAGGCTGTCGCCTAATAGGTTTCCAGCAGGGCTTCCAGCTCTGCGCTGCGCAGCTGGGTCAGGTGATCCTTGCAGGTTGCCACCAGCAGCGGCTCCAGCGATCCGCCGCGCGCCTCATACCCTTCCATGCGGCAGTGCGCGTCACGGTAAGCCAGCCAGCTGCGCTGCCCTTCCAGCAGGGTCTCGAAATAGCCGGGGCGGCCATCGTCCATGTCGGTATTGTCAGCATCGCGCGCCTTCGCGTCGGCAGCGGCCCTGGACCAGACCTCGTTCAGCCGCGCATCGGATTTCTTGTAATCCTGATGCGCGCAGTAATTCATTTCCGACTGGGTGAGCGGGTTTTCGCAATTCCATTCCTGAGCAGGCGCAGGCGCGGCGGCGATGAGAAGCGTGAGCGTTGCAAGCGTGGTCATGGCGTGGTGGTCCCCTCCGGCAAGTCGTAGTCCGGTCCGCATCGTGACGCAGCATAGGTCGCCAAGGCAAGGGCGTAATCGCCGGACCCGCGCCGCTCGGCTTCCTCGCGGGGTATGGTCGCAATGGCGCGGGACATGCGCGTGATATTGGCAAGCGTGAGGTCACCGAGCGCACTCGTATATATGCCGATCGTGAAAAGGATCGCGCCGCTTTCCGGCAGCTTTCGCAGGGTCTGCCGCTCGCAGCGCACGAACAGGCGCGCGCCCGCATTTTCGGCGGTTACACCGGCGAAGGGATCGGCAGGCAGCTCGTCCGCCATCCAGCGCGGGGCACCTGTTGGCGCGACGAACCAGTTCGCGCGGCCATAGATCTTCCCCGGCTTCAGCGTCTCCATGAACCGGTCGACCCCGGTGGCCAGCTGCTGTTCATAGCCATGGATCGGCGCGTGCAGCGCAATCAGCGGCAGGCCCAGCTTCTCCGCCGGATGCCAGTCGGTCGGGAAGGCGACGGCCGCGCCTGACAGGCGGTACATGTCCTCGCCATCGGAGCGCAGCAGCAGGCACATGTCCTCCCAGGTGGTGAGTGCGGCATCGGCCAGGCTGCCGTCCACGCCCAGCATGGCTGCCAGTTCCGCGCCTGCCGGTTCTGCCTGCGGTAGCAGCGCCGCGCTGCCGGGATGGGCGGCGAAAGCGGCTCGCCGTGCGGCGAGATCGGGTTCGCCTTGTAGCCAGTCGTGCTCGGTGAGGGCCTTCAGGCCCATCTTCAGCCGTCCGCCCTCACGGGCGAAGGGCAGCAATGTGTCGACGGAAAAGCCCAGAGCGGGCTGCTTGCTCAGTGCGCGCCTTCCTTGGCGCGGGCCAGCATGCCGATCAGCTGGTCGGGCGGGCATGGCTTGCTGCAGGCGATGGCATCGGGATAGCGTTCGCGCAGTTCCTCGGGCGTGGCATGGCCGCTGTGGAATACCAGCGGGACACCTGCCTCACTGAGCGCATCGGCCAGCGGATACACCTCGCCATCGGCAGTCTGCACGTCCAGGATCGCAATGTCCGGCATGCGCTGGTCGATGGCGATGAAGGCGTGGTCCTTGTTGGCGAAGGGCCCTTCGACCTTGTAGCCGAGGTCGCGAACGGTTTCGGACAAGTCGAGGGCGACGATGAACTCGTCCTCCACGATAAGAACGTTCGGCTGTTCGCCGGTTGCCGCTTGGCTTGCCATGTCAGGTCCCCGTCTGTCTCGCCCGGTCGCGTGGGCAGGGGAGTCAACGGGCATCGCGCGGGAGCGTTCCCAACTAATATCAAGCTGGCTCAGCCGTTGCCGAACTTGCCGGAAAAGCCTGCCTCGTCACCGGCGGCCAGGAAGCGTGCCTGCTCCGTCCAATTGTCGCGGCGGATGCGCCCCTCGAAGCGGCCGAGCTGGCTGTCGATCCGGTCGATCTCCGCATCGTCCCAGGCGGCAATCTGCGCGTAGCTGGTGACGCCCATGTCCTTGAGCATGGTTTCCAGTTTCGGGCCTACGCCCTTGATGCGCTTGAGATCGTCCGACGCTGCCGCGGTTGGCGCGGGCGCTGGCGCAGGTGTGGGTTCGGGTGTTGCAGCGGGCGCAGGTTCTGCCTCGGCCTCTGCCATTTGGGCCTCGCGCGCGGCCTCGTCCGCCGCTGCGGCCACGGCTGTTCCCGCCCCGGCAAGGCCGGCGGGGGTGGCGGGCGGAACGGTGGGCTGGACCGACATGGCCGATGGCGCATCGATCAGCGCCTGGTTGCGCTTGGCAGGTGCTGCTTCGCCGCCGTCCTTGCCCCCGTCTTCGTCCTGCCTCTCGACAGTCGTCTTGCGCGTCGCGGCGAAAATCCACCAAGCGACCAGCAGGCCGATGACCAGTGCGATGACCACCAGCCACCAGTTTTCCATCAGGATCTGTTCCATTGCCTCGTTCCCCTACAGGCTACCCCGGCCCCAGATGGCCCAGCCGATCGCGAGGCCCGCCACGAAGGCGAGCAGGAGTATCACGAACAGTTCGAGCCAGATGGGCATTGCGCAATGTTCCTAGGTAAAGCGTGCCGCCGCGCCAAGCCCCGTTATGCGCTCAGCGCGGGCCGGGCGTATCTACGGGTGTGGGCACGATGGGATTGGTCGCCACAACGCGAAATTCTATGCGGCGGTTGGCCGGGTCCTGCGGCGGCAGGTCCGGCACGGGCTCGCGCGAGCCGACACCGCGGGCGCGCAAGCCGTCGGCCGGGATGCCGCGCGCGATCAGCGCCTGCCGCACGGCGTCGGCCCGTTCGCGCGACAGGGCAAGGTTGCCCGGCTCAGGCCCGGAGCTGTCCGTATGCCCGGTGATGGCGATGATCGCGCCTAGGCAGGGCCGCAGCGCATCGGCGACTTCGGCCACCAGCGCGCTACTGCCTTCGTCGATACGGGCGCTGCCTTCCTCGAACCGCAGGGAGCGTGCGCGCAGCAGTGCCTGCACATCGTCCTGGCAATGCAGCGGATCGACTTGCGGCACGCTGCTTTCGGCCTGCATCGTCCCGTCCGCCCATACCGGGCCGCCGACGCCATGCACGGCCGCCACGGCGCGGGCAATCTCCGCGCGCTTGCTCTCGGCCAGGTCTTCGCCGCCCGTCAGACGCGGGTGGCGCGAGGGCAGGCCATTGGGGGAGGCAAACTCGGCCTTCACGGGCGTGCCGTCCACTGCCGCGATGGCGCGTGCGGCCTCCTCCTCAAGCGCTGCCGCAATGGGCGCGCCGGTCAGCCTCCCGCCGAGAATGGCGAGCATGAAAACGGCGAACACGCCCAGGGCTAGCGCCAGCGTCGGGCGCTGCAGGAAATGGGTTATCGCGCGCATCTACCGCACCTCCGAAGGTGTGCTGGCAACCGGGTCTTCGGGCAGGTCCTTGTCCGGCGTGTTCCCCTTGCGAAACAGCACGCGGTCTTCCGGCCCGAAGCCGCGTTTCCAGATGACGATGCCGTAAGCTACCAGGATGGCCGGGATGCCGATGGTCAGCTCGAACCAGTCCGGGAACTGGGTGACGATCCAGCCCACCAGGCCAGCGGGAGCCGCTGCCCAGACCAGCGCCCAGCGGAAGTTGTTGATTGGCGCTTCCAGCAGGCGAGCCAGCAGGCGCGCCTTCACGAAGGATGCCGTGCCCAGCGCCACCATCAGGGCGATGGCCGCAGCGGCCGCCTTGTATCCCTCGTCATACCCGAGGTGTTCGACCAGTTTGATCAGCCCGATCGTCAGGACCACCTGAAAGGCGATTGTCCCAAGCGAAAGGGCCAGATTCCGTTTGCGGGCGATGTAAACCAGCACGGCTTCGGACACGACGGCGGTGGCCGCCACGACTTCCGCCGTCAGCAGGAATGTCAGCGCGCCCGTGCCGCCTACGAAGTCCGGACCCACCAGACGCATCACCGCCTCGCCCGGCAGCAGCAGCGCCAGCCCGATGCCGGCCTGCGCGGCGATGATCCAGAAGCCCACCTGGCTGACCTGCTTGGCGATGGCCTGGTAATTCTTCGTCTTCAGGTTCTTGGTGATGACCGGGCCGAGGATCGGCTCGAAGCTCGTCTTCAGCTTCTGCGGCAGGCTGGCGACCTGCTGGGCGACATAATAGATGCCCACCGCGACGGGCGATGCGAACAGGCCCAATATGAAGATGTCGACGCGCCTTGTGCCCCATTCCACCGCGTCGGCAGTGGCCAGCGGGAAGGCGCGGCTCGCCTGCTTCCACAGCGCGACAGGATGCGGCCGCCAACCCCGGGGCAAGCCATAATCGCGCAGGAAGGGGATCACGGCCACGATCAGCCCGGCATAGACCGAGGCGATGTAAGCCAGCGCTAGCCCGCTATCGGGCACGATGTAATACAGTACGCCTGCCATGATGGAGATGGTCCACGGCTCCACGATGGCGCGGCTGCGCACGGTGGTGCCGATATCGTGGCGGCAGGCCTGCGCGGCCAGCAGGATCTCCGTCAGCGCAAACGCCGGAATGCCCGTGACAAGCCAGATATCCAGCGGGCCGTTCATGCCGTTGGGGAACATGGGTGCAGGCACGGCCCAGAAGAACAATGCTGCGAGGACGGAGAGGACCGTGGTCAGCAGGATGCCGTCGAACACGGTATTTGCCGGGCGCACATCCTCCGCCTCGCTCAGCCGCTGGGCAAGGCCGCGCTTTTCGCCGAGCGCGCAGACGAGCGCGATGAGTTCGACCACCACCAGCGCGCTGGCGAAGCGGCCAAGGTTCTCTGGCCCGTAAAGCCGGCCCGCGATGAACAGGAAGGGCAGGCGCGCAGCCAGCCGCAGCAGGAAGCCGAAGAAATTCGTGCGGCCACCCTTGGCCAGCGTGGCGATATCCTCGCCATTGTCAGTGCCATTTCCGGGCGCTGCGGGCGCACCGGGCGGCTGGGCCGGGGGCTGCGTGCTCACCTCTGCGCCCCTTCTGGCTTGAGCGGGCGGGCCAGCAAGTCGGAGACGACATCGCGCGCAGGGGCGCCGTCCAGCAGCTGCGCCACGGCAGCGGCGATGGGCATTTCCACGCCGTGCCTGGCCGCCAGTTCATTTAGCACAGGGCAGGTGTGCGCGCCCTCGGCCACGGTCACGCGGTTGCTCAGCAGGTCGGCAGGCGATTGCCCTTCGCCCAGCGCCTTGCCGAGCGAGAAATTGCGGCTGGCCGTGCTGGAGCAGGTGAGGACGAGGTCGCCCATGCCGCACAGGCCGGCCAGCGTTTCGGAGCGCGCGCCCAGCGCCAGGCCGAAGCGCGTCATTTCCGCATAGCCGCGCGCGATTAGGGCGGCGCGGGCGTTCTGGCCAAGACCCAGACCGTCCACCACGCCGCAGGCGATGGCGAGCACGTTTTTCACCGCGCCGCCGATTTCCGCACCGGCAACATCGTCGCTGTAATAGGGGCGGAAGGCCGGGCGGGCGATCGCGGGGGCGAGGCGCTGCCACTGCTCCTCTGCGCCGCCGCAGGCCAGCGTGACGGCGGTGGGCAGTCCTGCGGCAACCTCATGCGCGAATGTGGGGCCGGACAGGACGGCCACTTCGGCGTCCGGCTTGACCTCGCTGACCACGTCATTGGCAGGCAGCAGCGTCCCGGCCTCTATGCCCTTGGAACAGATTACGAGGTCGCGCGGCGTGCCCTCCATCGATCCCAGGACGCGGCGGATCAGCTGTGCGGGCGTTACCACCAGGGCGATGTCCAGCGCGGCGAGGTCTTCTAGGTTGCCGGTGGCCTTGATCGATGGCGAAAGTTCGGCCGAGGGCAGGAATGTCGCGTTGCGATGCGCCGAATTGACCTGCTCGACCACTTCGGGCTCGAACGCCCACAGCAGCACATCGCGGCCGTCGCTCGCCAGCATCTGCGCCAGCGCCGTGCCCCACGCGCCTGCGCCGATCACGCCGACGGTGCGGCCTTCGCGGTCCCGGTTGCGCCGTTCGTCGGTCATGCCTTTACCCCTGCTCCGCGCACCGCTTCCGCATCCGGGTCCAGTGGCCAACGCGGGCGTGCGGATACGTCCAGCGGCGCGAATTCGCCCAGCGGCAGGCGCTCGATCCCGGCCCATGCGATCATCGCCGCATTGTCCGTGCACAGCGCCAAGGGCGGGGCGACAAAATCGAGGCCGTTTTTCTCGGCCAGCCCTTCCAGCGCCCCGCGAACCGTGGCGTTTGCCGCCACGCCGCCGGCCACCACCAGCGCGGTGACAGGCTCCATCGTGTCCAGCGCCCGCGTCATCCGGTCTATCAGGCAGTCGACTGCGGCCTGCTGGAAACTGGCGGCAATGTCCGCCGCCGCGTGCTCGCCGGACTGGTGCGCGCGCATTACGGCGCTCTTCAGGCCAGCAAAGCTGAAATGCGGCTCCGCGCTGCCCTTCAACGGTCGGGGGAGGGGAACGGCGTGCGGATCGCCCTCGCGCGCCAGCTTCTCCACCGCCGGGCCGCCCGGGAAGCCGAGGCCCAGGATCTTGGCGGTCTTGTCGTAAGCCTCGCCCAGCGCATCGTCGATCGTGGTAGCAAGACGGGTGTACTGGCCGACCCCGCCGACGCGCAGGATCTGGCAATGTCCGCCGCTCACCAGCAGCAGGGCGTATGGAAAGTCGAGCTTCGCGTCCGCCAGGCGCGGGCTGAGCGCGTGGCCTTCCAGATGGTTGATGGCCAGCAGCGGCACGTCGCTCGCCATGGCCAGCGCCTTGGCCGTCACCAGCCCCACCATCACGCCGCCGATCAGGCCGGGGCCTGCCGTCGCGGCAATCGCGTCGCAATCGGCCAGTTCCTTGCCCGCATCGTCCAGCACGGCCTGCACCAGCGGCGCGAGCCGCTCCGCATGGGCGCGGGCGGCGATTTCGGGCACCACGCCGCCATAGGGCGCATGGTGATCGTCCTGGCTGGCAATACGCTGGGCCAGCACACGCCGATCGCCGTCCACGAGGGCGGCGGCGGTTTCATCGCATGAACTCTCGATCCCGAGCACTATTGGCATGAGGGTTCCACTGGACAAAAAGCGCCGTTAGGGCAAGCCGCGAACATGGCCGATATACCCCGCAACCACCCCGTCCTGCGCCTTGGGACCCGGCAGAGCCCGCTGGCGATGGCGCAGGCGCGCGAGACCGCCAACCGCCTGTGCGCCGCGCATGGCTGGGCGGAAGGGGCCGTGGAGCTGGTCCCCGTGGTGGCCAGCGGCGACAAGATCCAGGACCGTCCGCTGGCCGAAATCGGCGGCAAGGCGCTGTGGACGAAAGAGCTGGATGCCTGGCTGGCAGCCGGCGAGATCGACGCCAGCGTGCATTCGCTGAAGGATGTCGAGACCTTGCGGCCCGAGCAGTTCACGCTCGGAGCGATACTGGAGCGGGCCGACCGGCGCGACCGGCTGCTGGGCGCAGCCTCCATCCGGGCCATCCCGCAGGGCGCAGTGGTCGGGACGAGCGCACCGCGCCGCGCCGCGCAGCTGCTGCATGCAAGGCCGGACTGCAAGGTCGTGACCTTTCGCGGCAATGTGGCGACCCGCATGGCCAAGCTGGCTTCGGGAGAGGCTGATGCAACCTTCCTCGCCGCCGCCGGGCTGGAGCGGCTGGGCGAGAGCGGTGTCGGCACGCCCCTTGATGCGCAGGACTGGCTGCCCGCGCCATCGCAAGGTGCGATTGCCGTGGAATGCCGCAGCGATGACCAGGAGGTGCGCGCCCTCCTGTCGGCAATCGATCACGCTGCCACGCGGGCCGAAGTGCTGGCGGAACGCGCCCTGCTGGAGGCGCTTGGCGGCACCTGCCACAGCCCCATCGCCGTGCTGTGCGAGCAGGATGGTGACGCGCTGGCCATGCGGGCCGCGATTTACAGCGCGGATGGTGCGGACCGGACAGAGGGCGAGGCACGCTTTGCAGCTGGCGACCTAGACGCGCCGCGTGCGCTGGGCCGCGACCTGCTCGCACGCGCCACGCCTGCAATCCGCGCCCTGTTCGGGGGCGAACCGTGACCGGCAGCATCCTCTGCATTCGTCCGGAGCCGGGATGCGCGGCCAGCGTGGCGGCGGGCCGGGAGCTGAGACTGGAGATTACCGCGCTGCCGTTGTTCGCTGTGGAGCCCGTCGCCTGGGATGTCCCGGAGCCGGCGGCCTTCGATGCCGTGCTCGCAGGCAGCGCGAATGCCTTTCGCCATGGCGGCGAGGGACTTGGCGTGCTGACGGGCCTTCCGGTCCTCGCCGTGGGTAAGGCAACGGCGCAGGCAGCCGAAGACGCGGGCTTCGCGGTGGAGGCGACCGGGCAGGGCGGATTGCAGGGCGTGCTGGACAGCCAAGCCGCAGAAGCGCGGCGACTGTTGCGGCTGGCCGGCGAGGACCGCGTCCCGCTGGACCTGCCGGACGGCGTCAGCATGAAGGAGGCGGTCGTCTATCGCAGCCGCGCGCTGTCCTTGCCGGATGACGCCGCAGGCAGGATGGGTGAGAATCCGGTGGTGATGCTGCATTCGGCTCGCGCTGCCAGCCATTTCGCCGATCAGCTCGAGCGGATCGGCGGCCGGCGCGGGGATGTGCGCATCGCCGCGCTGGGCCAGCGGATTGCGCAGGCGGCTGGACCGGGCTGGGCCGAAGTCGCGATCGCATCCACACCTTCGGATCAGGCTTTGTTGGCGCTGGTGGCGCAAATGTGCCATTCATCGGGCCTAAACGCGCCGCTGTCATAACGGCAGCCAGGGGTCGCGAGAGAAGTATGGACATGTATTCCGCCAGCAGTGCGCGGCCGAGTGCCGCCCGTGAACGTGGCCCAGCCGGGACCGCGCGCCTGATGACGCTGGTCGCGCTGGGCAGCTTCTTGCTCGGCGCTGTCGCCATCGGCGTGATGACATGGGATTCCGATCATTTCGGCGATGGCACGATCTTCCGCGTGCGCAGCGATGGCATGTCGCCCGCTGCGGCTGCGACGCTGCCTGCCCGGACCGGCGCCACGGACGATGCGCTGGTCGAGAACGTCATCACCCAGCAGGGCGGACTGGACCAGCGGCTCGCCGCGCTGGAGCAGCGCCTGTCCAGCCTGGACCTTCGGGCAGAAGCTGCCGCCGGCAATGCCGCGCGCGCGGAGGGGCTGCTGATCGCCTTTGCCACCCGCCGCGCGCTCGATCGCGGCGCACCGCTCGGCTACCTCGCCGACCAGCTTCGCCTGCGCTTTGGTGAGAGCAAGCCCAATGCCGTGCAGGCCATCCTGGATTTCGAGCAGGACCCGGTCACCAAGACCGACCTTCTGACCCGTCTGGACAGCCTTTCCGCCGCCCTGCAGGAATCGCCGGGCGATGAGGGCGTGTTCCCCTGGCTTTCGCGCGAGATGGGCTCGCTCTTCAGGATCCGCAGCGAGGATACGCCCTCACCGCTGCCGCAGCGCCGGCTGGAGCGGGCGCGCATGTATCTGGAAGTGGGCGATGTTGATAAGGCGGTGGCTGAGGTGAAGGCCCTGCCCAATGCCGTGGCGGCGGCAGACTGGATTTCCGATGCCGGGCGCTATGGGCGTGTGCAGCAGGCGCTGGACGTGATCGAAACGGCAGCCGTGCTGGAAACGCGCGGGCTGAAGGATGGCAGCGGCGAAGAGGTGGAAACGCCGGGCGCCGCGCAGACCCTGCCGCGCAGCTGAGGCCGACTCAGTTCAAGCTTTCAGCAGCTCTGGCACATCGCCGGTCACGCCGCGCGCTTCATCCATGAACCAGCTTTTCAGGCGCGGCGTGCGCTGGATCGCGCCCATGCCCAGCCGCCGGATGGCCGATGGCACGCGCCCGGGAATACCGAAGATGCGGGTCAGCCCGTCGGTTGCCAGTGCCACGCTGAATGCATCCAGCCCGCGCCATTTCTCGTAACGGTCCAGCAATTGCGCATCGCCCGGCTCCAGCCCGATGCGGCGGCCGTCGGACAGCACTTCGACCAATGCACCCACATCGCGCAGGCCAAGGTTCAGGCCTTGCCCTGCAATCGGGTGGATGCCGTGCGCCGCGTCGCCCACCAGCGCCAGCCGGTCGCCCGTAATCTTGGCCGTATGGTGGAAGCCGAGCGGATAGGAGCTGCGCGCCGAGGTGACCTCGACCGCGCCAAACACGCCATGCATGCGCTTGGCCACTTCGGCCGCAAAGGCGCGCTCGCCCAGCTTCAGCACGCCTGCCGCATCGCTTTCGGATACAGTCCAGACCAGCGCGCTGCGATGCGTGCCGTCTTCGTCGTCCAGCAGGGGCAGCAGGGCGAAGGGGCCGTCGGAATAGAAGATTTCCCACGCCGTCCCGTCATGCGGACGCTCGTGCGAGAGGCCCGCGATGATGGCGCGGTGGCTGTAATCCCACTTGGCGATGGTGATGCCGGCATTGTCGCGCGTGGGGCTGCCGCGCCCCTCGGCTGCGATCATCAGCGCGGCTTCCAGCTTCGTGCCGTCGGCCAGCGTGGCAGATACGCCGTGCGGGCTGCGGTCACGCGCGGTGACTTCGGCGCGCGGATGCCATGCGATGGCGTCCTCGGCCTCGGCTGCCTCGAACAGGGCCTGGCGCAGCACACGGTTGGCGAACATGCGCCCCAGCGTGCCTTCATGCGCTTCGGGCGTGAAGTCGATGCGGCCCGGCTTCATGCCGTCCGTCACCGCGATGCTGCGGATCTCGCAACCCTTCGGCTCCAGCGTTTCGTCCAGGCCGATGTTGCGGAACAGGCGCCAGCTGGCCGTGGAGATGGCGCTGGCGCGGCCATCGAAGCCGTCGGCCATTTGCGAAGCGGGATCGGCCCGGTCCACCACGTGGCTGGAGAAACCCTTTTTCGCGGCCGTCAGGGCCAGGGTCATCCCGACCAGTCCGCCGCCGATGATGAGGAGATCGCGCTTGTCCGCCATGGCCGCCAGCTTTAGGGCGATGCACACCATGCAGGCAAGGACGTTCGCAACTTGGCAGGCGCTTTGTGCGCGGGGCCTGCTGGCCCTGCTGGCCGCCGCGATGCTGCTGCTGGTGTGGACGCCCGGCATGGCGCAGGATGCAGCGGAAGGGCGCCCGGCGGACATGGTGGACCGCGGCACGGCCCGGCTGGTGCTGGACAATCCGCAGCCTGCCGGCGGCACGCTGGACGCCGCGCTCGTCTTCGTGCCGGACGAAGGCTGGCACGGCTATTGGAGCAATCCGGGCGATGCCGGGCAGGGTATAGAGCTGGTCTGGACGCTGCCCGCCGGGTGGAGCGCGGGCGAGCCTGCCTTCCCCGTGCCGCAGACATACGTAACCGGCGGCCTGATGAACCACGTCTTCGAAGGCGAGCACGCGCTGATCGTGCCGCTTTCGGTTCCTCCGGGGACGCCTCCGGGCAGTTATCCGGTGGAGGTCTTCGGCCGCTGGCTGACCTGCAGCGCCAGCCTGTGCGTGCCGCAGCGCGCCACTCTGCGGGCGATTGCCGTGGTGGGCCCATCCGGTACGCCCGATGCGCAATTCGAACGCTGGCGCGCCGCCATCCCGCCCATGCTGGCGAGCGAGGCGCGCTTTGCCTGGACGCCGACTGCCCTGCGGCTCGCCATCCCGCTGCCCGCAGCCATGGACCCGGCCGCCCCGCATGTCTTCGTGCAGGAAGGGGAGCTTGTGGACTATGCCGCGCCGCAGCGCTTCAGCCGGGTTGGCGATACGATCGTGGCCGAAATCCCGCGCAAGGGCGCGCCGCAGGACATCGGCCAGGTCACCGGCATATTCTCCTTCGGCGATTTCGGCTTCCGCTTCACCGCTGTGCCGGGAGATGTCCCCACCGGCGGCACTCCGATCGCTGGTCCGGGCGGCGACCTCACCGCGCCCCTGTGGCTGCTGATCGGCGGGGCGCTGCTGGGCGGGTTGCTGCTAAACGTCATGCCGTGCGTTTTCCCGATCCTCAGCCTGAAGGCGCTGTCGCTTGCCAAGGCGGGCGGTAGCGAGGCTGAGGCGCAGCGCGAGGGGCTGGCTTACACCGCGGGCGTCGTGCTGGCCTGCCTCGGCCTCGGCACGCTGCTGCTGGCCCTGCGCGCGGGCGGCAGCGAGATCGGCTGGGCCTTCCAGTTGCAATCCCCCGGCATCGTGCTGGCCTTGCTGGCGCTCGCCGTCGCCATAACGGCCAACCTGGCAGGAATATATGAACTGCCTGCGCTTTCCCTGACGCGGCCGGGAGGCGGGCAGGGCGCTTTTGCGACCGGCCTGCTCGCGGCGTTCGTGGCGACGCCTTGCACCGGGCCCTTCATGGCGGCTGCGCTGGGCGCTGCGCTGGTCCTGCCCTGGTGGCAGGCGCTGGCCCTTTTCGGCGCGCTGGGGCTCGGCCTTGCGCTGCCTTTCCTGCTGCTGGGCTTCGTGCCTGCGCTGCGGCGCATGTTGCCCAGGCCCGGTGCGTGGATGGAGACGTTCCGCCGCGTGCTCGCCATCCCGATGGGGCTGACGGCGCTGGCGCTGCTGTGGCTCAGCTGGCGCATTGGCGGCCCGGTCTTCGCCGGGCTCGGGCTCGTCCTTGCCGCTGCGGTGGTGGCCGCGCTGGTCGCGTGGCGCATGCGGAAGGCGCTGCTGGCTCTGGTTGCGATTGCGATCATGGCCGGCGCGTCTGTCATGGCTGTGCAGGCATCGCGGACACATCAGACCGGGGCGCTCGATTCCATTCTCGACAGCGAGCCTTTCAGTGCCCGGGCGCTGGCGGAGGCGCGCGCATCAGGGCAGCCCGTCTTCGTCTATTTCACCGCCGACTGGTGCGTGACCTGCAAGGTGAATGAGGCTGCTGCGCTGGAGCGCGAGGGCGTGCGCGACGCCTTCGAGGATGCCGGTGTTATCGTCCTGCGCGGCGACTGGACGCGCGAGGATCCGGAGATCACGCGCTTCCTGACGGCGCAGGGCGTGGCCGGCATTCCGCTATACATGTGGTACCCGGCGGGCGGCGAGGGCGAGCAATTGCCGCAGCTGCTGACGCAGGGCATGCTGGTCGATCTGGCTCAGGACGCGTCTTCGACCGGCTCCTGATCGGTTTCGGGCGCTTCGCCGCTTTCATCCGCTTCTGCCTCCATCACCTTGCCGCCCGCGCGGCACCAGGTAACGAATTCGCCCGGGACGCGGCTGCCCACGATGCGCAGGGTGCCGCCGCCCGGTAGCGTCGCCTCGATCGGGCGCGGACCTGTGAAGACATCCAGCGCGGGGTCGTCCGCCGCCAGCGTGCCTTCCCAGATGCGCCCTTCCTCGGTCAGCGTGGCATCGAGCATAAAGCGCGAGGTTGTGCCATTGCCGATGACGGGAAACAGCGCCTTCGCGTCCGGGTCGGCAGGATAGTGCCGGATAATCGCCAGTTGCGGCGGATCGCCCTTCAACCGGCAATCGAGCGTCAGCAGCGGCGTTGCGGCATCCGGCCCGAAGACGATGGCCTGCCCGTCCGGCGACACGGTCCAGCTTGCATCCTCATGGTCGGGGATGACAGGCGTTTCGTAAGGCGCGGGTGTCGCCGCTGCTTCGGAACTGGCAGCAGCAGGATCGCCGCCATTCCCACAGGCCGCGAGCAATGGCAGCAGGCAAAGCGCACCTGCCCTCACGGCTTGCCGCCCATCTTCTTGTAGCGGGTCTTGCCATAGCGGGTCTTGCGCGTGCCCGGCTTGCCTTCGTTGCTGCGGCCCACGATCGGGGCCTTTTTCTGCTGGTCCGGCAGGCCGAGCTCGTCATTCTCCAGCCGGCGGATCTCGTCGCGCAGGCGGCCTGCTTCCTCGAATTCCAGATTGGCGGCGGCGTTGCGCATGCGCTTTTCCAGGTCCTCGATATAAGCGCGCAAATTATGCCCGACGAGGTTGTTGACCTCGTCATCGCCGGTTTCGATCAGCACCCCGTCGCGCGATGCGGTGTCGGCCACGATATCGGCGATGGCGCGCTTGATCGTGGTCGGCGTGATGCCGTGTTCCTCGTTGTATTCGCGCTGCTTTTCGCGGCGACGCTCGGTCTCCGCCATGGCGCGTTCCATGCTGCCGGTGATCCGGTCCGCATAGAGGATGACCTTGCCATCCACATTGCGCGCGGCGCGGCCGATGGTCTGGATCAGGCTGGTTTCGGAGCGCAGGAAGCCTTCCTTGTCCGCATCCAGGATGGCGACGAGGCCGCATTCGGGTATGTCCAGGCCTTCGCGCAGCAGGTTGATGCCGATCAGCACGTCGTACACGCCCAACCGCAGGTCGCGGATCAGCTCGATACGCTCCAGCGTCTCCACATCGGAGTGCATATAGCGTACGCGCACGCCCTGTTCGTGCATGAATTCGGTCAGGTCTTCCGCCATCCGCTTGGTCAGCGTGGTAACCAGCGTGCGATATCCGCGCGCGGCGGCCTGCTTGGCCTCCTCGATGCAGTCCTGCACCTGGTCCTCGACCGGCTTTACCTCCACCGGCGGGTCAATCAGGCCGGTCGGGCGGATGACCTGTTCGGCGAACACGCCGCCGGTCTGCTCCAGCTCCCAGCCGCCGGGCGTGGCGGACACGCAGAAGGTCTGCGGGCGCATTGCGTCCCATTCATTGAAGCGCAGCGGGCGGTTATCGATGCAGCTGGGCAGGCGGAAGCCGTATTCGGCCAGCGTGATCTTGCGGCGGTGATCGCCCTTCGACATCGCGCCGATCTGCGGCACGGTCTGGTGGCTTTCGTCCACGAACAGCAGCGCGTTTTCGGGCAGATATTCGAACAGCGTGGGCGGCGGCTCGCCCGGCAGGCGGCCGGTCAGGAAGCGGCTGTAATTCTCGATCCCGTTGCAGCTGCCCGTGGCGGCAATCATTTCCAGGTCGAAGTTGGTGCGCTGTTCCAGCCGCTGGGCTTCCAGCAGGCGGCCCTCGGCCTGCAATTCTTTCAGCCGCTCCTCCAGCTCGAACTTGATGGCCTGGCTGGCCTGCTTCATCGTGGGCCCGGGCGTGACATAGTGGCTGTTGGCGTAGACGCGCACCTTCTCCAGCACCTGTCCCTTCTTGCCGGTCAGGGGATCGAATTCGGCGATCTCCTCGATATCGTCCCCGAAGAAGCTGATGCGCCATGCGGTGTCTTCCAGATGGCTGGGGAACAGCTCCAGATTGTCGCCCCGCACGCGGAAATTGCCGCGCGCAAAGGCGGCATCGTTGCGCTTGTATTGCAGCGCCACCAGCTTGCGGATCAGCTCGCGCTGGTCGACCGTGTCGCCCGCCTTGATGTCGAAGATCATGGCGGAATAGGTTTCCACCGAGCCGATGCCGTACAGGCACGAAACGGAGGCCACGATCAGCACATCGTCCCGCTCCAGCAGGGCGCGCGTGGCGGAGTGGCGCATCCGGTCGATGGCCTCGTTTACGCTGGATTCCTTCTCGATATAGGTGTCGGAGCGCGGGACGTAGGCCTCCGGCTGGTAGTAATCGTAATAGCTGACGAAATACTCGACGGCGTTGTTCGGGAAGAAACTCTTGAACTCGCCATACAGCTGCGCGGCCAGGATCTTGTTCGGCGCCAGGATCAGCGCCGGGCGCTGCAATTCCTCGATCACCTTGGCCATGGTGAAGGTCTTGCCCGATCCAGTCACGCCCAGCAGGGTCTGCGTCTGCTCCCCCTCGCGCGCGGCGGCGACGAGTTCGGCGATGGCTGTGGGCTGGTCACCGGCCGGCTGGTATTCGCTCACCAGTTCGAAGCGTTTGCCCGGCAGCGACTTTTCCGGGCGCGCTGGCTTGTGGGGTGTGAAGTTGCCTGTCGTATCGGGCTCTTCCAGCCCGCGCCTGATAACCAGTTCTGCCATCGCGCCTATATGGGAGAGGGTTGCGCGAAGGACAATGCAGGCCTGACCGGCGTTGGCATTGCGCCGCCCGCTTGTTACCGTGCGCGGCACAGGACCCGGGACAGGAGAACCCCATGCGCAATTTCCAGATAGCCGCCGCCACCGTGATGGCCTTGTCGCTTGCTGCATGCGGCAGCGATTCCGATCCGGCAGGCGAAAGCGCCCCGATGGACGAGGCTGAGGTTGCCGAGCAAATCGAACAGATCGAATTGCAGCCCGGCCAGTACCAGACCAGCCTTTCGCTGGTGGAATTCGACTTCCCCGGCGTCGATGGTGAAGCGGAAGCGCAGATGCGCGATGTGATGGCGCAGGCGTTGGAGGAGGGCAATTCGTTCTGCCTGACACCCGATGAGGCCGCGCAGGGTCCGGAGCGGATGCTGCAGGAACTGGCCGAAGCGGACTGCACCTTCACCACGATCGACGTGTCGGGTGGCAATGTCGATGCGCAGATGGCCTGCGTGATGGAGGGCGGCGAGGAAAGCCGCTTCACCATGAGCGGGACGTACGCCGCAGATGGCTCCAGCATGCGCATGTCGACCAAGCAGGACGTCGGCGGCCAGGAAGTAGCCATTACCATGCAAGCGGAATCGAAGCGGACCGGCGAATGCGTCTGACGAATTTGCTGGCGGCTGCCGGCGCTGCAATCCTGCTGCCCGGCTGTGCGCCGGACGCCCCCGATGCGGAGGAAATCCGCGCACAGGGTGCGAAACTGACGAAGCAGGAGCCGGGCCTCTATCGCTCCACCACGTCCCTGCTGGCTTATGCCATTCCCAATGCGACCCCGCAGGAGGCCGCCGCCGCGCGCGAGCGGATGGAAACGACTCAGCCCGAGACGACCGAAATCTGCCTGACCGCAGAGGAGGCCGAGCGCGGCTTCGACCCGCTGATCGAAAGCCTGCAGGACGGCGAATGCGCCGCCAGCCGCTTCGTCGCCAATGACAGCGAGCTCTCGGCCCAGTTCTCCTGCAAGGGGACGGGCGGGGTCGTTTCGGAAATGGGCCTGTCCGGCACCTCTGCAAAGGACCGGGCTCATTTGGTGGTCGAGGTCGAGCAGCGCGGGGACGCCGTACCGGGCGGGCTGGCGCAAATGACGATCGACATCTCCATGGAACGGGTGGGTGAATGCACCACCGGCCAGGGCTGACTGCAGGTGGCGGCGCCCCCGGATGAATCGCCGCAGATAGACAAACGCAGCGGCTATTTCGGCAAGCTGTCGCCCTTTCCAAAGGACCTTGGCCGCCGCTTTGCACTGGCCATGGCAAGGGACCCGGGCAATGCGGCGCGGCCTGCAGCAACGCTGCTATGGCGGGAGCTGGGCGCCGTGGCGGATTCGGTGGCGCGCCTGTCCCGCCCGGCGATGGCGGTGGAGCCTGCAAGCGATCCGCAGGTCGTCATCATGATCCCGGGCTTCCTTACTCACCCGGTGAAGATGCGCCATTTCGCGCGCCAGCTGGAGCGGGCGGGCCATACGGTCAAACGCTGGGGGCTGGGCTTCAATTTCGGCGCCACGGCGGAGAATTTCGATTTCGTCGCCCGCCGCGTGTGCGAGGTGTCGGAGCGCTATGGCCGCCCGGTGGTGCTGGTCGGCTGGAGCCTTGGCGGCATTTTCGCGCGCGAGGTGGCCAAGCGGCATCCCGCTGCAGTGCAAAAGGTCATCACCATGGGCACGCCCTTTTCCGGCAGCCCCTATGCCAACAACGCCTGGCGGCTTTACCAGATGGTGGCCGGGCATTCGGTGGAGGAGCCGCCCATCGAGACGAACTCTGCCGAGAAACCGCCGGTCGAGACCGTGGCCCTGTGGAGCCCGCGTGACGGCGTGATTTCTCCGCGCAGTGCCGCTGGCTGGCCGGGTGAGCGGGACCGCGCCATCGCGCTTCGCTGCACCCATATCGGTTTTTCCAATGGCGAGGAGGCCATTCGCACGGTTCTTTCGGAACTCTCCGCCAGCTGAACCTTTGGGAAATGTAGGCGGGGCAGGACCCGCGGCCTCCGGGATCGTGATGAGCGGCGAACAACAGCAGTTTTTCGATGAAATGCGCGATGCCGATGGCAACGTGCGCCCGGCCTATGCCGATTACCACAGCTGGCTTTCCGAACAGGAAGACGGGCTGATGGACCGGAAGCATTACGAGGCGGAGAGCGTGTTCCGCCGCACAGGCATCACCTTCAACGTCTATGGCGAGGACGATGCCGAGGAGCGCCTGATCCCCTTCGACATGGTCCCGCGCATTGTCAGCGGCGCGGAATGGCGCAAGCTCAGCCGCGGGATCGACCAGCGGGTGCGCGCGCTAAACGCTTTCATG
Organism: Paraurantiacibacter namhicola; assembly: GCF_001687545.1. Taxonomy (NCBI): domain Bacteria; kingdom Pseudomonadati; phylum Pseudomonadota; class Alphaproteobacteria; order Sphingomonadales; family Erythrobacteraceae; genus Paraurantiacibacter; species Paraurantiacibacter namhicola. Next base: position 1,087,660 of record NZ_CP016545.1, read on the forward strand.
CACGACCTGTATCACCGGCAGGAAATCATCCGCAGCGGCCGCCTGCCCGAACGCCTGTTCCGCCAGAACGCCGCATGGCTGCCGCAGATGGTGGGCATGACCCCGCCGGGCGGCGTCTATACGCACATCGTGGGCGTGGACCTGGTGCGCACAGGCCCGGACGATTTCCTTGTGCTGGAAGACAATGCACGCACACCCAGCGGCGTTTCCTACATGCTGGAAAACCGCGAGACGATGATGGCCATGTTCCCGGAGCTGTTCAGCCGGGTGAATGTGCAGCCGGTCGCCGATTACCCGCGCCGCCTGGCCAAGAGCCTTGCCGCTTGCGCCCCGGAAGGTGCCGGCAGCACGCCGCGCATCGCCGTGCTGACGCCAGGCATCTACAACTCCGCCTATTACGAGCACGCCTTCCTGGCGGACCAGATGGGCGCGGAGCTGGTCGAAGGCAGCGATCTTCGCGTGATCGGTGGCAAGGTCCAGATGCGGACCACGCAGGGTTATGAGCCGATCGACGTGCTTTATCGCCGCGTGGACGACGATTACCTCGATCCGCTCACCTTCAACACCGACAGCGTGCTGGGCGTGCCGGGCATCTTCGATGTCTATCGCGCGGGCAATATCACCATCGCCAACGCGCCGGGCACGGGCGTGGCGGATGACAAGGCAATCTATTCCTTCATGCCGGAGATCGTCGAGTTTTACACCGGCGAGAAACCGCTGCTGGCCAATGTCGAAACCTATCGCTGCGCCGATCCGGACAGCCGCAAGTATGTGCTGGAAAACCTGGCGGACCTGGTCGTGAAGGAAGTCCACGGCTCCGGCGGGTACGGCATGCTCGTCGGCCCGGCCTCCACGAAGGAAAAGATCGAGGAATTCCGCGCCAAGATAAAGGCGAACCCGGACAATTATATCGCGCAGCCGACGCTGTCGCTTTCCACCTGCCCGATCCACACCAAGAGCGGGCTGGCCCCGCGCCATGTCGACCTTCGGCCGTTTGTGCTCGTGTCCCCCAACGGCGTGGACATCACGCCCGGCGGCCTGACGCGCGTGGCGCTGGAAGAAGGATCGCTGGTGGTCAACTCAAGCCAGGGAGGCGGCACCAAGGACAGCTGGGTGCTGGCGGACTGATGGCGGGGGAAGCGACATGTTAGGCCGGACTGCAAGCGGCGTATTCTGGCTGTTCCGCTACCTTGAGCGGGCCGAGAACACGGCGCGCCTGCTGGAAGCGGGCCTGCGCATGGCCCTGACCCGCGAGAGCGAAGCGGCGAGCCGCGAGTGGCGCAGCGTCGTCACCACGCTGGGTCTGAAATCCGCCTACGAGGCGCAGGGCGGCGATTACACCAATATCGACGTGTGCGATTTCGTGCTGCGCGCATCAAGCAATTCCGAAAGCGTGCTTTCCATGTTCGAACGCGCGCGCACCAACGCGCGCGGTTCGCGCACGTCGCTGACGCGCGAGGTTTGGGAAGCGGTCAACGAAGGCTGGATGAATTTGTGCGAGCTGCTGGACGAGCGGATTGAGGAGCGTGACCTTGGCCGCGTGCTTGCCGCGATCCGGCGTGAGAGCACCATCGCACGCGGTGCCACGCATGGCTCCATGATGCGCAACCAGATCTACAGCTTCGCGCGCATGGGCACGTTCATAGAGCGCGCCGACAACACGGCCCGCATCCTGGACGTAAAATATTACGTCCTGCTGCCGTCGCTATCCTACATCGGCAGCGCGGTGGACACGGGACAGTGGGACAACGTCCTGCGGTCCCTTTCGGGCGAGCGCGCCTATCGCTGGCTGAATGCCGGGCAGATGAGCGCCAAGAGCATTGCCGATTTCCTGGTGCTGGATTCGCGTTTCCCGCGCAGCCTGGCCTTCTGCTATGGTGCGATCCGCGAGAACATGTCCGAACTGGCCAAGTTCCACGGTGAGGAGCGCGAGGCCCATGCGCTGATGCGCGAGGCCGACATGAGGCTGTTCGGGCAGGATATCGATGCGATCTTCGATCGCGGCCTGCACCAGTTCATCCTGGATTTCCTCGCCACAAATCGCCGGATTTCGGACGCTATTGCGGTCGATTACCGGTTTGCGGCTTAGGAGGCCCGACACCCATGCGCCTCGCCATCAGACATTCCACCACTTATCGCTTCAGCGAACCCGTGGCCCACGGCCTGCAGCGCCTGCGTCTGACGCCCAAGGCCACGCAGGGCCAGGAAGTCCTGGACTGGCGCATGACATACGAAGGTGCGCGCGAGGAGCTGGTCTACGAGGACCAGAATTACAACACGGTCTCGCTCGTCAGCGTGGATGGCGGCGCGAAGAAGGTCGTGGTCACCTGCGAGGGCACGGTCGACACGGAGGACAAGGCCGGCGTGATCGGCCAGCATGCCGGGCACCTGCCGCTCTGGGCCTTCCTCGGCGCGACCGACCTGACGCGGCCCGGTGACGGCGTGCGCGCGCTGATCGCATCGGTCGAGCGCAGCGAGGGCGGCATGGTCAGCACGCTGCACAATCTGTCTGCCCGGATCCGCGAGCGCGTGGATTACCAGACCGGGCGGACCGGGGTCACGACCACGGCAGAAGAGGCCATCGAGGCAGGTCAGGGTGTCTGCCAGGACCACGCCCACATCTTCATCGCCTGCGCCCGCGCACTGGAAATCCCCGCGCGCTATGTCAGCGGGTACCTGATGATGAATGACCGGATCGAGCAGGAAGCCACCCACGCATGGGCGGAAGCGCATGTTCAGGGGCTTGGCTGGGTAGGCTTCGACATTTCCAACCAGATCAGCCCCGATCCGCGTTATGTTCGCGTTGCAACGGGCCGTGATTACCGCGATGCAGCGCCGGTGACCGGAATCAGCTTCGGCGGCGTTGCAGAAGACCTGGAAGTGGACCTCGCGGTCGAACAGCAGGTCGCCACCCAGCAATAGGAATTGGGCGCTGCGGCGCCCGGAGGGAATACTGAGACATGACGTATTGCGTGGGCATAGCGCTCGAAAAAGGGCTGGTGCTGATGAGCGACACCCGGACGAACTCGGGCGTCGACAATATTTCGGTATTCCGCAAGATGTTCACCTGGTCCGTTCCGGGTGAGCGCATCATCACGGTGATGACCGCTGGCAACCTTGCCACGACGCAGGCTGTCATCAGCAAGCTTGAAGAACGGACCAAGGCACCGGACGAGCGGACCAATTCGCTGATGGACCTGCCGACCATGTTCCAGGTCGCGATCGAAACCGGCAAGCTGCTGCGTGAAACCGTGCGCCACACCCAGGAAACCAACGGCGTGCGCGGCAAGGGCCGCTTCACCGCCTCCATCATCCTGGCAGGGCAGATCAAGGGCATGGAGCCGCGACTTTTCATGATCTACCCGGAAGGCAATTTCATCGAAGCCAGCCAGGACACGCCCTTCTTCCAGATCGGCGAGACCAAGTACGGCCGCCCCATCATCCTTCGCGGCTATGACCGGGACATGAGTTTCGAAGATGCGGTCAAGCTGCTGATGGTCAGCTTCGATTCCACACTGAAGGCAAATCTGTCCGTCGGCCTGCCGCTGGACCTGATGGTGATAGGTCGCGACGAATTTGCCCCCTCGCACGAGCGGCGCATCGAGCATGGCGATCCTTACTTCGATGCCATCTCGCGCAATTGGGGCGAATATCTGCGCACTGCTTTCCATTCGCTGCCCGATTACAGCTTCTTCCAGGACTACGACCCGGACAGCGCGGGTAAGTGATCCTACCTAGACGGCAATCCCTACGCGCCTCTTGCTAGGCATTTTACGTTTCGCGGCGACTGTGATGCCTCCGATCTGGAGACATTCCCTGTGCCGAAACACTGCGAAAAAGACACCAACTGGCCGTTTATAGATGCAAATCCGAGGCCGAGGCGGATTGTGCAAAGGCCCGGTTCGTCCAGTCTCAGCCGCATGGAACAGCGAACACGGCTACACATCGTCGACAGTGACAGCAGGGCGCGGGCAGAGCATTCGCGCACCGCATTTGCCGCAGGGCATCACGCGGAAGTCTATTCGGACATGGATGAGCTGCTGGAGGCAGCACCGCGCGATGGCATCATCCTGGTGCGGGACCGGATCACCGGCGGGGCGATGGCGCGCACGATGGACAAGCTTTCCGCCTGCGGCACATGGCTGCCGGTGGTGGCAATGGCGCGCGATGCAGCGCCGGGCCGGGTGGTTTCGGCGGTCAAGGCGGGCGCGCTCGATTACCTGACGCTGCCGCTTAGCCGCGAAGGCCTGAAAGCCTCGCTGGCGATGGTCGAATCCGAAGCCGCAGAGCAGGTCGCCGCGCGTCGCAGCGAGGTCGAGGCCCGCCAGCGCATCGAGAAACTGAGCGGGCGCGAACGCGAAGTGCTGGACCTGCTGGCAGACGGCAATTCCAACAAGGGCATCGCCCGCGAGCTGGGCATCAGTCCGCGCACGGTGGAGATCCACCGCGCCAACATGATGATGAAGCTGGGCGCGGGGCATGCGGCCGAAGCGGTGCGCATTTACCTGCAGGCCAACTTCCCGGCATCGAACGATGTCACGCCCACAGAACGCCCGTCACGCTATATCGCGGCACCGCCAGTGACCGGCAGCCATCCCCGACCGGATCGTGCTGTCGTGCGGGAAAACGGCGTCATCCGCCAGTTCCCCCAGGCCTAGCGGCAGAAGGTACGCCCGCCGCCGATCTTCTCGACATGGAAGTGATCGCGGTGCGCGGCGTTGTAATCCGGGCCGAGTACGGTCCCGAAACGCTTGCAGGCGCTGCGATGCACGGTGCGCAGGAATGCGCGCTCCGCTGCGGTTCCGCTGTCCCAATCGCCTGCGACAGATATGCGCCTGCCATCTGCAAGCACGAAGCCTGACACGTCGATGGCTTGCGCGGTGGCATGGGCGCTGCGGCGTCCGGTGCCTGCGACATTGCGGCAGGAATAGCTTCCCATCGTCTCGATCCGGGCGACGCCCGTGCCAAGGTGCTGGCGTGCCGCGCGGTCCACACCGAAGCGTGCCCATTTGGCAAAGGCTGTCGCCTCTTCGCACACGACCGGGCCAAGGCTGCTGACCGCGATAGGTGAGAAATCGCCGGGCAGCCTGTCCAGGCTGACGGAATTCACGGTGCTGCACCCGCCGCCATATTCGCGGTCCGGCAGGACCTCGAAGCGCGTGCCGGTGTCGGACAGTGCGGAAAGGCATTGCCGCGCAGCCAGCGTGCCCGCCTGCGGGACATCGGCGGACGGGGCCTGCCTGTCGCCCGGCAGCATCGAACAGCCCGCCAGCAGCAAGGGCAGGGCCAGCAGGGCCGGGAAAGGGATAGCGCGGCGCGGCATCCGCCCGATCTGCCACCTTCGTGCTTAACACCAGCCTAATCGGCCTGCGGGTGCATTCGATTTCCTGACGATAGCCGGGCAAGAACGGAACACTTCTGGCCGCTCTTCGCTTGACTCGTTGCAGTGCAGCATTAGTGCCGCTGATGGGCCACGCGGTCCCAACGCCGCGCGTGCTCTCTGCAAGGAGAGAATACATGACTGACCAAATTGCGCTGCCGGCGAGCAAGCCTGCGCGCCCGCATTTCTCATCCGGACCCTGCGCGAAGCCGCCGGGCTGGACCCCTGATAAATTGCAAACCGAATGCCTCGGCCGCTCGCACCGGTCCAAGATCGGCAAGGCGCGCCTGGCGTACTGCATCGATCTGATCCGCGACGTGCTGGAAGTGCCTGACACGCATCTGATCGGCATCGTGCCCGGCTCCGATACCGGCGCCGTGGAAATGGCCATGTGGACCATGCTGGGCGCGCGCCCGGTGACCACGCTGGCGTGGGAAAGCTTCGGTTCCGGCTGGGTCACCGACGCGGTAAAGCAGCTGAAGATCGATCCCACCGTGATTGAGGCGCCTTACGGCGAGCTGCCGGACCTTAGCCAGGTCGACTGGTCGAGCGATGTCGTCTTCACCTGGAACGGCACGACATCCGGCGTGAAAGTCCCGAATGGCGACTGGATCGCGGCCGACCGCGAAGGCTTGGCCATTGCCGATGCCACCAGCGCGGTGTTCGCGCAGGACATCGCCTGGGACAAGGTCGATGTGCTGACCTTCAGCTGGCAGAAAGTGCTGGGCGGGGAGGGTGCGCACGGCGTGCTGATCCTGGGCCCGCGCGCGGTGGAACGCCTGGAAAGCTACACCCCCGCATGGCCGCTGCCCAAGGTCTTCCGCCTGACTAAGGGCGGCAAGCTGATCGAAGGCATCTTCCGCGGCGAGACGATCAACACACCCAGCATGCTGGCAGTCGAAGATGCGATCTTCGCGCTGGAATGGGGCAAGTCTCTGGGCGGCCTTTCCGCCATGAAAGCGCGGGCCGATGCCAATGCGGCGGCGCTCGACAGGCTGGTGCAGGACCGCGAATGGCTCGGCCACCTGTGCGCCGATCCGGCCATCCGCTCCAACACCAGCGTCTGCCTGACGGTGGAGGGCGCGGATACGGACTTCATCAAGAAGTTCGCCGGCCTGCTGGAGCAGCAAGATGCCGCTTACGATATCGCCGGATACCGCGACGCCCCGCCGGGCCTGCGCATCTGGTGCGGCGCGACCGTCGATACGGCCGATATCGAAGCGCTTGGCCCCTGGTTCGATTGGGCTTTCCACTCGCTGAAGGCTTGATGTGATCCCCGGCGCAGGCCGGGGTCTCAGGCCATCTCACGCTCCATGAATTGCAAGAGATCCCTGCCTTCGCAGGGACTCACACCAGGATTACAACCATGACCAAACCTAAAGTCCTCATCTCCGACAAGATGGACCCGAACGCCGCCCGCATCTTCGAAGAGCGCGGCTGCGATGTCGATGTGATTACCGGCGAAACGCCGGAAGAATTGAAAGCCCGCATCGGTGAATATGATGGCCTCGCCATCCGGTCCTCCACCACGGTGACGCAGGAAATCCTCGATGCCGCCACCAATCTGAAAGTCATCGGCCGCGCCGGTATCGGCGTCGACAATGTCGATATCCCCTATGCCAGCGGCAAGGGCGTGGTGGTGATGAACACGCCGTTCGGCAATTCGATCACCACCGCCGAACATGCGATTGCCATGATGATGGCGCTCGCCCGCCAGATCCCGCAGGCCGATGCCCGCACCCAGAAGGGCGAGTGGCCCAAGAAGGACTTCATGGGCATCGAGGTGACCGGCAAGACGCTGGGCCTGATCGGCGCGGGCAATATCGGCAGCATCGTCGCCAGCCGCGCGCTGGGCCTGAAGATGAAAGTCATCGCGTTCGACCCGTTCCTGACCGAAGAGCGCGCGGTGGAAATCGGCGTGGAGAAGGTGGACCTCGACACTCTGCTGGCGCGCGCAGATTTCATCACGCTGCATACCCCGCTGACGGACGAGACGCGCAATATCCTCTCCGCGGAAAACCTCGCCAAGACGAAGCAAGGCGTGCGCATCGTCAATTGCGCGCGTGGCGGCCTGATCGACGAGGCGGCGCTAGCTGAGAAGCTGGAAAGCGGCCATGTGGCGGGCGCGGCGCTGGACGTGTTCCAGACCGAACCGGCCAAGGAAAGCCCGCTGTTCGGCCTGCCCAATTTCATCTGCACGCCGCACCTTGGCGCCTCCACCACCGAAGCGCAGGTCAATGTTGCGCTGCAGGTGGCCGAGCAGATGGCCGATTACCTGGTCAATGGCGGCGTCACCAATGCGCTAAACATGCCCAGCCTCTCCGCCGAGGAAGCGCCCAAGCTGCGCCCCTATATGGGCCTTGCCGAGAACCTCGGCAGCCTGGTGGGCCAGCTGGCGCATGGCAATCTGACGCGCATCTCCATCGAGCGCGAGGGCGCGGCCGCTGGCCTGTCCGGCAAGCCGATCGAGGGTGCAGTGCTCGCGGGCCTGATGCGCCAGTATTCGGACACGGTAAACATGGTCAACGCGCCGTACCTCGCCAAGGAGCGCGGGCTCGATATCCGCTCCATCCGGCATGAGAAGGAAGGCGTTTACAACACCCTGCTGCGCGTGACCGTGGGCACTGAAGACGGCGATCGGTCCGTCGCGGGCACGCTGTTTGGAGCCGAGGCCCCGCGCCTGGTCGAAATCTTCGGCGTGCGCATCGAGGCGGAGCTAGAAGGCCACATGCTGTATATCGTGAACGAGGACGCGCCCGGCTTCATCGGCCGGATCGGCAGCCTGCTGGGCGATAATGGCATCAACATCGGCACCTTCCATCTTGGCCGCCGTACGTCCGGCGGCGAGGCGGTGCTGCTGCTGAGCGTGGACCAGGCGATCCCGGCCGACGTGGTGAAGAAGGCCTGCGCGCTCCAGGGCGTCAAGGTCGTCAAGCCATTGAGCTTCTGAATGCTTTGCAAGACGCGCGCGAAACCGTAACGGGCAAGCCATGACCCAGAATATCGACGACCTGCTGCCCGAAGGGCTGGAAGACCGGCTGCCGCAAAGCGCCCGCGCTGCTGCACGGATAGAGGCGTCGATCCTGCATGTGCTGGACAGCACCGGCTATGACCGGGTCCGCCCCCCGCTGGTGGAGTTCGAGGCCGGGCAGGCGCAGCGCATGGCGGGGGAGGCGACGCGCGGCCAGTTCCGCTTCACCGATCCCGCCAGCCTGCGCACGCTGGCCCTGCGTTCGGACATGACAGTGCAGATCGGGCGGATCGCCGCAACCGGCCTGGCCGATGCGCCGCGCCCGCTGCGGCTGTGCTATGCCGGGCAGGTGGCGCGCATCAAGGGCGACCAGCTCGATCCCCGGCGCGAGAGCCTGCAGGTGGGTGCGGAGCTTGTCGGGACAGACACTGCGGCTGCCGCAGCAGAGATTGTCCAGCTGGCCATCGCCTCGCTGGAAGCGGTCGGGGCAACCGGGATCTCGGTCGACTTCACCCTGCCGGACCTCGTCGATACGCTGGCAAAAGCGGAACTTCCGCTCGATCCCTCTCAGGTGGAGGAAGTGCGCCGCAACCTCGATGCCAAGGATGCCGCCGGGCTGCGCAAGGCTGGCGGGGAAGCGTATTTGCCGTTGCTCTACGCCGCCGGGCCGCTGGAAGACGCACTGCGCCGGCTGGACGAGGTCGATGCAGGCGGCGTTCTGGACAGCCGGATGGACGGATTGCGCATGATCGCCGCGCAGCTTGGCGACCGCGCCCGCGTCACGCTGGACCCGTCCGAACGGCACGGCTTCGAATACCAGACATGGTTCGGCTTCACGATCTATGTCGACGGGCTTCGCGGCGCGTTGGGACGCGGCGGCACCTACCGCATTGGCGGGACGGACGAGGCTGCGACCGGTTTCTCGCTTTATCCCGAAGACTTCGTGGAAGCGGTGAAGGCAGACGAGCCTGCGCGCGATGCGCTGTTCCTGCCGCCCGGTCACGATGCCGCGCGCGCTCAGGAGCTGCGCGGGCAGGGCTGGCGCACCGTCGCGGCGCTGGATGCCGCCGATGAGGGCCGGGCGCTGGGCTGCACGCATGTCTTGCGCGATGGGCAGCCGGTAGCGTATTAGGGGAAATCACCTGGGGGCCAGGGCGCGTATCCGGGGGGATGGGCGCACAAAGCAGGGCGGGGTCGCCGCCGTTAGCCGATGGAACACCAGCGCATCCTCGTCGTCGAGGACGATCTCTATAACCGCATCTTCTTCTGCGCCGTGCTGGAAGAGCATGGCTTCGTGGTCGAACAGGTGGCTGACGAACGCACGGCGATCGACGTCGCCGCGGTGTTCGGGCCGGACCTTGTGGTGATGGATATCCAGATGCCGCACATTTCCGGCATCGACCTGATCCGCAAGCTGAAGCAGCGCCCCACGCTTGCACGCGTGCCCGTGCTGGCAGTCACCGGCTATGTCGGCCGCGAGGAAGAGCGCGAGGTGCGCGACGCCGGCGCATCGGCCATCCTGGCCAAGCCTGTGCCTATCGAGCCATTCCTGAAAGCCATCGAGAACGCCCTGCCGCAGGCGGCGTAAGCCATGCGGGAAGCCCTCAGACAGTGAAGATGCGCGCGAGCCAGTTCGTAACGATCGGCGTTGCCGGATAATCCGCCTCGCCAAGACGCGCGCTGATGTCCCGGTGACCGCGCAGGCCGCGTCCGGCGACACCCACCACTTCTGCATCTCGCCCCTCAGCTGCCAGCATCGCGCCCAGCGCCTTCGCCTGGGCCGCCGCGCCGGCACGCTCGACATGCAGCAGCAGGAATACCGGGGCATCCTTCCCGCCGACATGCGCGGTGGGGGACAGTTCCCTCCAGCGGTCCGGCTGCGTGCCGAAGGCTGCGTGGTACATATCTGCCCGCCTGCCGTCAGCCTGCGCGATCTGCGCTTCGACATCGTAAGCCGCGCCGTCCAGCAGGATCACGCCCGCCAGCGACGCCGGGGAATGGCCGTGTTGAGCAAGCAGGCTTTCGTCCGTGGCGACCAGGCCCGCCAGATGCGCGCCCGCGCTGTGGCCGGACAGCACAATGCGGCTTGCATCCACGCCCAGTGCCGCGGCATTTTCCATGACATAGGCAATTGCTGCAGCCACGTCCTGCGCCTGCGCCTCGGCATCGCTTTCCGGGAGCAGCCGGTAATTCACCGAAATGAAGGCGTAACCCAGCGAGGTGACATGCGCGGCTTTCGCCCTGTGGCTGGCCGCAGCCTTGTCACCGCGCTGCCACCCGCCGCCATGCACGAAGATCACCGCCGGGACCGCGGCACTGCTCTCGGCGTCGTCCGCCGCGTGCAGGTCGAATTGCTGCAATTCATGCGTGCCATAGGCGATGGTGCGCACACCTTCCGGCCGCGCGCCAGCAGGCGAGACCAGCAGGGCACACAGCAGCGATAGCGTGAAGACGGCGATCAGAATGGGGCGAAACATGGCTTCCTCCGGCTCGATGCCAGCATGATGGCAAAGGGCCGCCCTGCGCGCCAGTCGCGCCTTGTACGCTTTTGTATCGCCTCAGCAGAGCTCCGCCGGATCGGGCCCGATCCGGCCATCGGCGCGGTCCAGCTCCGCAATGCGCGCCATGTCCTCCTCGGTCAACGACACATCCAGCGCCTTGAAATTGCCTTCCATATGCTCGCGGCTGCTCGATTTGGGGATGGTCGCGCAGCCCAGCTGGATCTGCCACGCCAGGATGACCGCTGCCGGCTGGACGCCGTGGGCGGAGGCGATGTCCTTGATCACGGGATCGTCCAGCGCATCGCCCTGTCCCAGCGGGCTCCAGCACTGCGTGGCGATGCCCATCTCGTCATGTACCGCGCGCAGCTCCGCCTGCTGGAAATAGGGATGCAGTTCGATCTGGTTCACTGCGGGCCGCACGCCGGTTTCGGCTTCCAGCTTCTCGAGGTCGGTGATGCGGAAATTGCTGACGCCGATGCTCTTGGCCGTGTCTTCCTCGCGCAGGGCAATCAGCGCCTTCCACGTATCCACGAACTTGCCCTTGTCCGGGCAGGGCCAGTGGATCAGCAGCAGGTCGACATAAGCGCGGTCCAGCCGCTCCAGGCTCTGGCTGAAGGCCCGCTTCGCCTCGTCGAAACCCTGGTCGTCATTCCAGATCTTGGTGGTCAGGAAGATGTCCGACCACTCGCCGATGCCCTTCCCGACGCCGCGCTCGTTTTCGTAAAGCGCAGCCGTGTCCACCAGCCAGTATCCCACGCCCAGCGCCGTGCCGACCAGGCCGGGGGCGTCTTCGTCCGGGATTTCGAAGGTTCCGTAGCCCAGTTGCGGCATCGACCGCCCGTCATTCAGCGTAAGCGTTGGCTGGTCCTTCGAATGGTCACTCATATCTCGTCTTTCCCTGTACGTCGTTTTCGTCGCGCGCTTGCAGCCCTTCGGCTATGGACAAGCGCGCCTTCCCCCCACTAACGCACGCACCGCGCCGCCTATCCCGGTGCCTTGCAAGGAAATCGACGAATATGGCCAATGTCACGGTGATCGGTGCCCAGTGGGGCGATGAGGGCAAGGGCAAGATCGTGGACTGGCTGGCCGCGCGGGCGGACGTGGTCGTGCGCTTCCAGGGCGGGCACAATGCCGGCCACACGCTGGTTGTGGACGGCACGACTTACAAGCTCAGCCTGCTGCCCAGCGGTATCGTCACCGGCACGCTCAGCCTGATCGGCAATGGCGTGGTGCTGGACCCGTGGGCGCTGCAGTCTGAAATGGAGCGGCTGGAAGGCCAGGGCGTGTCCATCACGCCGGACAATTTCGGCATCGCGGACAATTGCCCGCTGATCCTGCCGATCCATTCAGAGCTGGACGTGATGCGCGAAGCTGCCGCCGGCAAGGGCAAGATCGGCACGACGGGGCGCGGGATCGGCCCGGCTTATGAGGACAAGGTCGGCCGCCGCGCCATCCGTGTGTGCGACCTTGCTCACCTTGACGAACTGGAGCCGCAGCTCGACCGCCTGTGCGCCCACCACGATGCATTGCGCGCCGGTTTCGGCGAGGCAGGCGTCGACCGCGCCGCTCTGCTGGCCAAGCTGCGTGAGATTGCCCCCTTCGTGAACCGTTTCGCGCAGCCGGTGTGGAAGCGGCTGGTGGAGCAGAAGAAATCCGGCGCGAAGATCCTGTTCGAAGGCGCGCAGGGCGTGCTGCTGGACGTGGACCACGGCACCTATCCCTTCGTCACCAGCTCCAACACGGTCAGCGGCACGGTCGCCAGCGGCAGCGGGCTGGGGCCTAATGCGGCAGGCTTCGTGCTCGGCATCGTGAAGGCTTACACCACCCGCGTGGGCAGCGGCCCCTTCCCGACCGAGCTGGAGGACGAGGTGGGCCAGCGGCTGGGTGAGCGCGGCCACGAATTCGGCACGGTCACCGCGCGCAAGCGCCGCTGCGGCTGGTTCGATGCCGCGCTGGTGCGCCAGACCTGCGCCATTTCCGGCGTCACCGGCATTGCGCTGACCAAGGTGGACGTGCTGGACGGGTTCGAGACGATCAAGATCTGCACCGGCTACCGCCTCGACGGTGAAGACATCGATTACCTGCCATCCAGCGCCATCGAGCAAGCGCGGCTGGAGCCGGTTTACGAGGAGATGGACGGCTGGGAAGGCAGCACGGCCGGCGCACGCAGCTGGGCCGACCTTCCCGCGCAGGCGATCAAGTATATCCGCCGGATCGAGGAGCTGATCGACTGCCCCGTGGCGAGCGTTTCCACCTCGCCGGAGCGTGACGACACCATCCTGGTGCGCGATCCCTTCGCGGATTAAGCCCGCTCCTCCGCCAGCATGGCGACCTGAAGCTGGAGGCGCTTCATCTCGCGCAGCATGGCCAGCAGGTTCATGCGATTGAAGAACCATTCCTTTGCGAAGCCTTGCGCCGTCAGCAGGCCCAGCGTGGCGACGGCCCACAGGATCCGCGCATCCGTGTCCGCCACGGTGACAAGCTGCCAGATGGAATAGATCAGGCCTGCACCCAGCACGAACATGATAGCGAACATGAACTTGGCCCATCCGCCCAGCGGGCCGGCCATGGCATCACCCATCTGGCTGAACAGGCCCCTTCGATCGTCGAGGCTGCGCAGGAAAGCGCGGTCGTCGGCATCCAGTGCTGCTGCAATATTTTCATCTGTCTTGGACATTGGTCTTCTCCTTTGAATCGGCTTGCGTTGGCAACAGCGCCAGTTTCAGGGCGCGGCGGGCATGAAACAGGCGGGACTTGGCCGTACCGGGCGGGACGTCCTGAACTGCGGCGATCTCGCTGATGGTAAGGCCTTCAATGTAATGCAGGTGGGCGGCCAGGGCCTGTTCGCGCGGCAGGCTTTCCATCGCGCGTGCCAGGTCCAGCTTTCGCAGCTCGTCGCGCTGGTCGGCAGGTACGTCTTCGGGCATTTCGGCACTGCGGGCGCGGGCACGTCCGGCCGTGCGCACGGCATCGGCACACCGTCGTTGCAGAATGCCAAAGGCCCACGGGGCAAAGCGGTCCTGGTCGCGAAGCCGGCCAAGGCCACGCATGATTGCGACCCAGCTGTCCTGCGCTACGTCCTGCGCCAGGTCCGCGCCGATCAAACGGCGTGCCGTGCGAAGCAGCCGGGGGTGCCAGCGAATGGCCAACCGCTCCGCCGCGCGCCCATCGCCGGACTGTGCAAGCACTACCAGCAGGGCGTCGTACGCCTGCCGTGTCTCTTCATGGCGGATTGGCTTTCCCATCGTGTGGATAGTCGCCCGTGACCGGCAAAAGGTTCAACTGCCGTTACAGTTTTCTCTTCGTTGAGGCCCCGTCGAAACGGAACATTCTTGACCTGACCGCCTTTTGTTCTCATCTTGTTCGCGTGTCGACTCGCAAAATGGGTCAGGGGAGATCAGATGAGCCAGGCTGACTTTGCATATGCTCCCGCGAACGATTCCGCGGGAATGACTCTCGCCGTCTCGGTTTATGCGGACCGGGATGCTGTGCGCAGCCAAATCCGCGAGGATGTGACGGCGGCCGGCCTTTCCGTGCGCGAGTGCGGCGGGGTGGCGGGGCTGCTGGAAGGCGATCCGCGCCCGCTGGGCGAAGTGGTGCTGCTCGATTGCCCGCAGGTCTCCGGCGCGGCGCTGGCCGCCCTGTCCCGGCTAGACGAGCGAGTGGCGCGGTCCGGCGCGCATCTCGTGATTTCGACCAGCGTGGACGGGCTGGAGGATGTCTTCGGCTGCTGCGACACGTCGAACCCGCAGATCCTGGTCAATCCGACGCGGGCGGAGCGCGTGATTGCGCTGGGCCGCGTGCTGGCCCGCGTGCCCAATTTGCGGCTGCGGGAGCTTTCGGACGAGGATCGCCTGTCGCTGCTTCGCCTGACGGAACAGGTCGGGCAGATTGCGGAAAGGCTGGAAAAGCTGGGTGATCGGGAGGCGCGCAGCGGCGAGTCCGGCGCGTTCCGGTTCGAAAGCCCGGCCCCGAAATACTCCGGGCCGGAAGAGGAGGGCAAGGGACAGGAAGGGGACCGGCTGGTTCGCGCAACCCGTCCGGCGCTGCCCGATCCGCGTCTGGTGCGCCGCATCATCCGCCAGCGCCAATTGCGCGCACGGTTTTTCGATGGGGACCTGTTCGCCGATCCGGCTTGGGACATGCTGCTGGACCTGACGGCTGCGCGCGTCGAGCATACGCGCGTGTCCGTCACCAGCCTGTGCATCGCCAGCGGCGTCCCGCCCACCACGGCGCTGCGCTGGATCAGCCAGATGACCGATGCCGGACTGCTTGAACGGGTGGAGGATGAGACCGATCGCCGCCGCGCCTTCATCACTCTGACGGAGAAGTCGGTCGATGCGATGTCACGCTATTTCGCGGAACTGGGCAAGGCCGCCGCGCAGATGGTCTGAGGCGGCAGGCGCTTACTTCAGCCCGTCGATCACGGACTGGATTTCGCCCGCCTGCGTCACGCCAGACTCTATCAGCACGCAAAGCAGTATGCGCGCCTTGGCCGGGCCGAGATCGCGTGCGGCGACGAGGCCGAGCGCATCGTCATCCACTTCCACATTCCGCTCCACCAGGCCTTCATCCACCCGGCTGGCACGCAGCACCGGCATGCCGCGCGCCGCTGCCCCCGCCAGCGCCTGCAGCACCGGCCCGGGGGCGTTGCCCTGTCCCATGCCTGCCAGCACCAAACCCTGCGCCCCACCTTGCAGCACGGCGTCCACGATGCCTGCATCCATCCCTGCATGGGCGTGGATCACGTCCACGCGCGGCATGGCTTCTGGGAAGGCGAAGCGTGCATCCTCACCCGTACGTCCTGCGGGCCCAAACCAATCGACGCCTGACGGGCTGGCATGGCCCACCGGCCCGCGCGGGAAACCGGCAAAGGCGCCCGTGCCCTGCGTGCGGGCCTTGCGCACGTCGCGCGCGGCGAAGACGTGGTCGCCCATGGCCAGCAGCACGCCGCGCCCGGCCGCCTTGGCGTCGCAGGCGATGGCGAGGGCATTGGCGAGGTTGCGCATCCCGTCGCTGCCCAGCGCATCGGCGGGCCGCATCGCGCCTGCGAGCACCACCGGCTTCGTGGTCGGAAGGGTGAGATCCAGCAGGAATGCGGTCTCCTCCGCCGTGTCCGTGCCATGCGTGATGACCACACCGCGCACATCCGCATCGGCCATTGCCGCCAGGCATTCGGCATGCAGCGCGGCCCATTCGCGTGGGCCGATGTCCTGCGACCCCAGGCTGGCGACCTGCCGCGCCTCGATCGGCCCGGTCACGCCCGCAGCGCGCGCCTCTGCCAGCAATTGTTCGATTCCGATCTGCCCGGATCGATAAGCGCGACCGGTGGCAGATTGCCCCCGTCCGGCGATGGTGCCGCCGGTTGCCAAGATGCGGATGGTGCCCTGTGCCATGCCGCCCCGCTTAGCGCGGTGGGTTGACGTGCGCCATCCTGCATCTAATAGCGCGCTGCAGGGGCGGTTAGCTCAGCTGGTAGAGCATCTCGTTTACACCGAGAGGGTCAGCGGTTCGAACCCGTTACCGCCCACCAGTTTCGGTCAGACAAGATCATCCGGGGGATGGTCTTGCTCCGAAACTCCCGAGCGATATCGCCGTGGACAAGCTACACGGCCGCGCTTCATGCGATCACGCCCGGCGCGTTATGCATGGCCGGGATGAGAAATCTGAACATCGCCATCGCCGGATGCGGTATTGCCGGGCTCGCCGCCGCGCTGGCGCTGACCCGCCAGGGCCATCGCACGGTTCTGTTCGAGCGCTTCGAGACGCCGCGACCCATCGGCTCCGGCTTGATGATTCAGCCGACCGGCCTGTCGGTCCTTGCCGCGCTCAGGCTCGCGGAGCAGGCTGTCGCGCATGGCGCGCCGGTCTCGCGCCTCTACGGCCTCAACGCGCAGGGCGAAAAGGTGCTGGACGCCCGCTATGCCGACCTGTCGGTCGAACATGCCTTCGGCCTCGGCATCCACCGCGCCAGCCTGTTCGGCATCTTGTGGAGCGCCGCGCAGAACACGGGCGTTGAGATTGAGGTTGGCCGCTGCATTAACGGGTCGGACCATGATGGCAAGACCGCGCGCCTCAACTTCGACGACGGTACGCAAAGTGCAGCTTTCGACCTGATTATCGACGCCAGCGGCACGCGGTCAACGCTCGCGCCCGAATGCGGGCAGGAGCTTCCCTTCGGCGCGCTGTGGACGACGCTGGACTGGCCGGAGGACGGCCCGTTTGATCCCGCGCTGCTGGAACAGCGCTATCGCATGGCGAGCGAGATGGTCGGCGTCCTGCCAACCGGGCAAACATTCGGCACGAATCGGCGGCAACTCGCCTTCTTCTGGTCACTGCAGGCCGATCGGCATGCGGCATGGCGGGATGCCGGGTTGGAAGGCTGGAAGGAAGAAGTGCGCGCCCTGTGGCCGCAGTGTGAGGGTCTGCTCGAGCAGATTACCGACTCCGAACAGATGGTCTTTGCCCGTTACGCCCATCGCTGCGTTCCGCGTCCAGTCGACGGGCGGCTGGTGCATATCGGCGATGCTTGGCACTCGGCCAGCCCGCAGCTCGGGCAGGGGGCAAACATGGCGCTGCTGGACGCGTGGGCGCTGTCAAAGGCAATCGGCGAGGGGCCGAATCTATCCGCTGCGCTCGGCCAATTCGTGCAGCTGCGCCAGCGACACGTGAAGCTTTACCAGGCCGTCACGGCTTTTTTCACGCCGCTGTATCAGTCAGCCCGCGCCGCTCCCGCGGTCCTGCGCGATTTTCTCTTCGCGCCGCTGTCCCGCGTGCCGCCGGGGCCTGCCATACAGGCTCGCCTGATGGGCGGGCTTGCGGGTGCGCCGCTAGGGAAGCTGGGCCTGCAGGCTCCGGATTTCGCGGCGCTCCGAAAGGCCGTTCAGGCGCCCGCATCCTCAAGTACCAGAGCGCGGGCATCCTCGCTCGCCCAGTCGTAGCCGCCCATTACGCGCCAGACTTCGCGGCCTTGCGCGTCATACAGCACGGTGAGCGGCAGGCTGGCCCCGCCGCCGAAGGCGAAAGCAAGGTCGTTGCGCTCGTCCATCCACATGGGAAGGTTGGGGAGGTTTCGCTCGGCAAAGAAGGGCTCGACCGCTTCTGCGCCTTTCATGTCCTCGCTCACGGTTAGGACGCGCACCTGCCCGTCCAGCTCGCCCGCCAGTTCGTCCAGCAGCGGCATTTCGTGGACGCAGGGCGCGCACCAGGTCGCCCAGAGGTTCAGCAGGACGGGCTGGCCAGCCGTCTCGCGCAGGGCCAGCGTGGTCCCGTCGGGCGCGGTGACGGTCACGTCCGGGATCGGGTCGCCCGCAAAATCGCGCGTCAGCGTGCCGTTCAACATGGCAGCATCCTCGCCCTGCTTGTCCGCAGCGGAGTTTTCCTGCGGTTGCGCGCCATCGGTGCCATCACTATCGCAGGCCCCCAGACACAGTGCGAGGGCCAGGGCCGTTGTGAGCGAGGAAAAGCGGGACATGGAAGGCTCCAACCAGATGTGGGGCGGGCGCTTTGCCGAAGGGCCGGGCGCGATCATGCGCGAGATAAATGCCTCCATCCCGTTCGACAAGGCATTGTGGCGGCAGGATATCGCCGCGTCCAAGGCGCATGTGGCCATGCTGGGCGCTTGCGGCATCGTCAGCGCTGAGGATGCGGTGGCAATCGCCGAGGGGCTGGACCGCGTCGCAGCAGAGTATGAGAAGGACGGCGTGCCCGAGGACTGGGACCTCGAGGACATCCACATGACAACCGAAAGCCGCCTTGCCGAGCTGATCGGCCCAGTGGCCGGCCGCCTGCACACGGCGCGCAGCCGCAATGACCAGGTGGCGACGGACTTCCGGCTTTGGGTGCGTGAGGCGCTGGCCCGCGCCGATGCCGGGCTGGAGGCCCTGCAGCGCGCGCTGGTGACGCGGGCGGGCGAGCATGCCGATGCCATCATGCCCGGCTTTACCCATTTGCAGACTGCGCAGCCGGTGACGCTGGGCCACCATCTGATGGCTTATTACGAGATGGTACGGCGCGACCGGGCGCGGTTCTGCGCCGCCGCCGAGCGGCTGGACGAATGTCCGCTTGGCAGCGCTGCCCTGGCGGGCACGGGCTTCTCCATCGACCGCAAGATGACAGCGCAGGCGCTGGGCTTTCGAGAACCGACGCGCAACAGCCTGGATGCCGTCAGCGACAGGGACTTCGCGCTCGATTACCTGCAGGCCGCCAGCCAGTGCGCCATCCACCTCAGCCGCCTGGCGGAGGAGATGATCATCTGGGCCAGCCAGCCCTTCGGCTTCGTGCGCATGCCCGACAGCCTCAGCACCGGCAGCTCCATCATGCCGCAGAAGAAGAACCCCGATGCGGCGGAACTGGTGCGCGGCCATGCCGGGCGCATCATCGGCTGCACCACCGCGCTGATGGTGACGATGAAGGGCCTGCCGCTCGCCTATTCCAAGGACATGCAGGACGACAAACCGCCCGTGTTCGAGGCGGCAGGCCTGCTCGACCTGTGTATCGCCGCGATGACGGGCATGGTCGCGGACGCCACCTTCCGCACCGACCGCATGCGTGAGGCGGCAGAGCTGGGCTATGCCACGGCGACCGACCTGGCCGACTGGTTGGTGACCGCTGCCGATGTGCCATTTCGCGAGGCGCACCACATCACCGGCGCGGCCGTGAAGCTGGCGGAGGAGCGCGGCTGCGCGCTGGATGCTCTGCCGCTTGCGGATTTGCAGGACATCGACGCACGGATAGACGAGCGCGTGTTCGAGGCCCTGTCCGTGGAGGCTTCGGTCGCCGCGCGGGCAAGCTATGGCGGCACTGCGCCGCAGCAGGTGAAGGCGCGCGTGGCCGAGGCTCGCCGCGAATTGGGGATGGACTGATGCGGACACTTGTCCTGCCGATGATGCTGCTGGCGCTGGCCGCGTGCGGAAACCAGAAGGGGCTGGAGCGGCCGGAGGATTACCCGCCGCCCAAGGTCCCGTACGGGCGCGAGGAGGCGCTTGATGCGGACGAGCTGCTGACGCCTGACCAGATGGCCGTCCCGGCCCGCAGCGTGGAGCCGGAAGCCCGCTCCGGCGAGCGGGAGGACGATCCCTTCGACCTGCCGCCGGAAGGCTGACCCATGGATCATTTCGCACTTCGCGGCGGCGTCATGCATGCCGAGGATGTCCCGCTGCCGGTGATCGCGCAGGAGGTGGGCACGCCCGTTTACGTCTATTCGCGCGCCACGCTGGAGCGGCACGCGCGCGTGTTCCGCGATGCGCTGGCGCCGCTGGGCGATGTCCACCTGGCCTTTGCCGTGAAGAGCAATCCGAACCTGGCCGTACTGAAAGTGATGCAGCGCGAGGGGTACGGGGCGGATGTGGTTTCCGGCGGAGAACTGATGCGCGCGCTGGCGGCGGGCATGGCGCCTGCCGATATCGTTTTCTCCGGCGTGGGCAAGACGCGCGCCGAGCTGCTGCTCGGGCTGGAAAAGCGGATCGGCCAGTTCAACATCGAGTCGCGAGAGGAAGGCCGCGAGCTGGCGGAGCTGGCGGCGGAGATGGGCGTGGAGGCGCAGGCGACCCTGCGGATCAATCCCGATGTGGACGCCGGGACGCATGAGAAAATTTCCACCGGGCGCGCGGAGAACAAGTTCGGCATCCCGCTGGTCCATGCGCGGGAGGCCTTTGCCGAGCTCGCCGGGCTGGAAGGGCTGAACCTGCGAGGCGTGGCGGTGCATATCGGCAGCCAGCTGCTGGACCTTTCCCCACTGGAAGCGGCTTTCGAGAAGGTCGGCGCGCTGGTGGCGAACCTGCGCGAGGCTGGCCACAACGTCACCCATGTCGATCTCGGCGGCGGGCTGGGCGTGCCTTACAAGGCGGGCGAGAACCCGCCGAGCCCGGCGGAATACGGCGCCATGGTGGCCCGCGTGACGAAGGGTTGGGGCGTGCACCTGACCTTCGAGCCAGGCCGGGTCATTGCCGGCAATGCTGGCGTCTTGCTGACCCGCGTCGTGCGCGTGAAGCGTGGCGGCAACGGCCCGCCCTTCGTGATCGTGGACGCGGCCATGAACGACCTCGCGCGCCCGGCGCTTTACGGCGCATGGCATGATTTCGAGGCGGTCGAACCCTCCGGCGAACGCATGACGGCCAATATCGTCGGGCCGATCTGCGAGACGGGCGATACCTTCGCGCGCGACCGCGAATGCGACGCACTGCAATCGGGCGAGCTGGCCGTGTTCCGCACCGCGGGAGCTTACGGGGCGACGATGGCCAGCAGTTACAACTCGCGCGGTTTCGTGGCCGAGGTCATGGTGGACGGCAGCCAGTGGGCCGTGGTGGCCGACCGCATTGCGCCGGAAACCATAAGCGACGCAGAGCGCGTTCCCGAATGGCTGGAATAGCCAGCCTACCCCTGTTCCACCGGATCGCCGGGCAGCCGGTCATCGTGCTGGGCGACGGGGCGGAAGCGGAGCCCAAGCGGCGCCTGGTGGAGCGGGCCGGCGGCGATGTCATCACCAATGCGCAGGACGGCATAGACCGGGGCGCAAGGCTGGCCTTCGTCGCGCTGGAGGATCCCGGCGATTGCGAGGCTGCGGCCATCCGCCTGCGCTGTGCCGGACTGCTGGTGAATGTCGTCGATCGGCCGGAGCTGTGCGACTTCACCACCCCTTCCATCCTGGACCGCGATCCCGTGCTGGTGGCGATCGGCACATCGGGCGCGTCGGCCGGTCTGGCGAAGCAGCTGCGCCTGCGGCTTGAAGCACTCCTGCCTTCCGGGCTGGGGCGGCTGGCGAATGCGCTGCATGCGTCACGCACGCGGCTGCGCGCACTGTTTCCCAATACGGGCGAGCGGCGGCAGGCGCTTGACCGCGCACTCGGCGTGGGCGGCGTGCTTGATCCACTGGACCCGGCAGCGCCAGACCGTGTGGGTGACTGGCTGGATGGCACGCCCGATGCCGCCTCCGCCGGTGTGATCGAGTTCACGATTACCAGCGACGATCCGGAGGACCTGACTTTCCGGCAGGCGAGGTTGCTGGGGAGTGCGGACATGGTGCTGCACGATCCTGCCATCGCGCCAGCGGTGCTGGACCGGGCCCGGGCCGACGCGCGGCGCCGCGAATTGCCGGCCGATCCGCCCGCCGATGCGGCGCTGGTGGTGGTGCTGAGAAAAGGTTCGGCTTGATTTTCAAGCTGTTCCATTTGCTAACAATCTTGTAATTTCAATGACTTGCGGGCGATCCGCATTCTCCTTGGCGTGCGTGGCAACGGGTCGCGCCGCAACCAAGGAGAAACGCCATGAACCTTCCGAAGATCGATCTATCCAGCCTGCCGGACCTGCCCGACATGCTGGGCATGTTCGGATCCATGATCGAAGCACCGGGCCATGACGACACCATCGTCGTGCTCGCCGCCTTCCTGTTCGAAATCATGCCGCCGAGCGGCTGAGGCGAAGGAGGACCGGCCATGCACATCGCTCCGCAGATTGCCGCCATGAAACGTGACCGCCAGGTCCAGCATCGGGCGCAGGCACGGATAATGGCCGCGCTGGACGAATGGCGGATGCGCGAAGCCGTGCGGCCGGTCCTCGCCGACCTGAAGGCGTATGGGGAGGGCCGCCCGCTTGCGGATGGCCCTGCCCTTGCGCGGGTGTTGACCGATCATGGCCACGCCGCCGCGCTGGCAGGCGGATTCACCACGCAATTGGTCCGCGCGCTTCGCGACCAGCCGCTGGCACAGGTTCCGCTGCGCCACAGTTGCAGCGAAGGCAGCGCGGTCATCCAGCTCGCCGCATCGGGCCGTGCGCGGCTGTTCCTTGTCGCTCGGGAGGCTGGCGGAGAGGCCGCAGCGCACGCAAGTTTTCCAGACCGGGAGCGGCACGACCTGGTGCTGTCTGGCGAGGCCACGGCGCGCCTCGTATCGCGGCGCGGCGCCGAGCTTGCGACGCGGGAGGCATCTCTGTGTACCGGGACGTCGCTTGCACTGGATTGCCACGCGCAGGCGCTGGTCCTGCAGGACGTAACGCGCCGCATGATCAGCTTGCGGCTGGAGCGCGATGCCGAGGCGCCGCGCCCGACCACGCTGGTCGATATTGCCAGCGGCGAGGTGCTCCACCGCGCGCAGGGCAGCAAGTTGGTCTCGCGCAAGGAAATGATGCTGGCGCTGCTGGGCCGGATGGAGCGCGCGGACGCCGCACCGGTCATGGCGCAGCAGGCGCTTGGGGATGGCCCGGCAGAGCTTCGCTGGCAGGCGCTGCGCGAACTGCTGGCGTTGGATAGCGGTACCGGATTTGCCGCCCTGACTAGTCTCTCACGCCGGACCGGCGATTCACTAGCCAAGCATGCCGACAGCCTGCGCACGGCGCTGCTCGCCCGCCATCCGCTGATCGCCGCGAAGGAGGCGCAGGAATGCCCCGCGTAATCGAACATCACGACACCGCCAGCTGCGAACTCGGCGATTGTATTGCGGCGCTGGCCGAACACGGCTTCGACCCGCGTGAAGAGGAAAGCCTGCAGCACGCCGCGCGCTGGCTGAAGCGCCTGGGCAACAATCGCGACTTCCTGGCCCAGCGGATGCTGGCCGAGCTGATGGGCGAAAGGAACGGCGACGAGGGCGGCAATTACAGCCCGCAAGTGATCATGCTCTCACCGCCGGGCGGGGATTTCTTCCTGCGCGCCAATATCTGGCCGAGCGAAAACGAGGCGAGCTACCGCGCCAGCGGCGGCTCCAGCTTCGTCTACGGCCTGCCGCACGATCACGATTTCGATTTCCTGACCGTGGGCTATTTCGGCCCCGGCTATTGGTCCGATTACTATGAGTACGATTACGGCGCGGTGGCGGGCGCCATAGGTGAGGCGGCAGGACTGCGTTTCGTGGAACGATCCCGCCTCGAAACCGGCAAGCTGATGCATTACCGCGCCCACCGCGACGTCCACGCGCAGCTGCCGCCGGATAGCCTCTCGGTCAGCATCAACGTGATGCACTCGGGCGGCGCGCAGGGCTGGCTGGACCAATATGCCTTCGACGTGGAGCAGGACCGGATCGCCAATGTTCTGGGCCGCAGCGCGTCGGAGGCCTTCATCCGCATCGCCGTGGGCCTGGGCGGGGACGACGCGCTGGAACTGGCGGAGAGTTTCGCGAAGGGCCATCCGTCCGACAGGATGCGCCTGACCGCGCTCGAGGCGCAGGAGGGTATGCTGGATGTAGAGGCGCGCGACGATTTGTGGCGCAGGGCCGAAGGCTCCGGCAGCCGGCTGATTGCTCTTGAGGCGACCCGGCGGCGGCGAGCCATGGCTGCCGCCTAGATCACCCCGCCTGCCATCGCATCGATCGCGCCTTGCAGGATCACGGCGGCGGCATGGCTGTCGATGCGTTCGGCGCGTTTGGCGCGGCTGAAGTCCTGGGCGATCAGGTCGCGCTCTGCGCTGGCGGTGGAGAGGCGCTCGTCCCACAGCAGGATCGGCAGGCCCAGCGCATCGAGGTTGCGGGCATAGGCGCGGGCGCTCTGGGCGCGGGGGCCTTCGCTGCCATCCATGTTGCGGGGCAGGCCAATCACGATGCCCTTCACGCTGCGCGCCGCGCACAGGTCGCGCAGTTTCGCGCAGTCGCGGGTGAACTTGCCGCGTTCCAATGTCTTGTCAGCCGTGGCGAAGCGCCAGCCTGCATCGCACAGCGCCACGCCAATGGTCTTGGTGCCCAGGTCCAGGCCCAGCAGCACGCCGCCATCGGGCAGCGCGCCGGAAAACTCATGCGCGATCTCTGCAATCATGCGCCCGCCGCGGTGCCCGCACTGCCTTCACGCGCGCGCAGGCGGCGCTCCACATCCACCTGCAGGTTCCGCCAGAACAGCATGATGTCATAGACGTGGTAATTGTTGCCCGGCAGCACGCCGGGGCCAAGGTCCGGCGGATCGCCGATCAGCAGGAGGCCGTCCTCATCGCAGCGGGCAGGCACGGCTGCGCGGACGAGGGCGCCATCGGTCAGGCTCTCGTTCGGGACCAGCGTGCCAAGGTTCTCTTCCGCGCTGGCTGCGCTGCCGCGAATGCCGGTTATCGGATTGACGCACAGGATCGGGCTGTCCCCGCGCGGCTCGCCGGTGAAGCCGGGCGTCGCGGAATAGCGTTTCATAATCATGCCGGCATCGGCCGGTTCGGCGAAGCTGGACCATGTCAAAATGCAGGCGGGCTGGTCGGGGCGGTCGCAGGCGGGCAGGGGCAGGGCCGGCAAGTCGTAAGTCACCGAAACCGGCCAGCCGATGGGATAGACCATGGCAATGCGGCTCTCGACCGGCGTGCCGGCCACTTTCTCTCGCAGCAGTTGCAGGATGTGCCAGCCACCCTGGCTATGGCCTGCCAGCACGATCGGCAGCGAAGGGTCCGCTTGTTCCAGGAAGATATCGAAGGCCTGCTCCACGTCGCGATAAGCGGAGTCCAGTGCCATCTGCGCTTCCGGCTCGTCCGTCAGGAAGGCGCCGGCCGTGGCCTGCCGATATTTCGGGGCCCAGATTTCCGCCGCCCGGTTGAACGGGCTGGCCATGGCCTTGATGATCAGGCGCGAGCGGCTTTCCGTCGCCTCGTCGCCGAGCGGGGCGTTCCATTTGTCCCGGTCGATGAAGCTGGTGGGGTGAACGAAGAACACGGCGAAGCGCGGTGCGGCCAGTTCGTCCGAGGCTGGGCCTGCATCAGGTTCCTCGCCCATTGCAGCGCGGCCCTGTGCAGATGAGGCGGGGTCGCCCTCGCCCTCGCCGGTCTCCTCGAATTGCGGCTGGTAACGCGTGATATCGTCGCCCGCCTTGCCGGGGCGAGCATACCACAGGTCGAAGCCCTCATAAGCATTCGGCTCCAGCGCGGCCTGCTCCACGAATTCCTCGTCCGGCACAAAGGCCATGCGCGTCAGGTCATCCTGGAACAGGTTCAGCGCAAACAGGCCGGCTATCGCGGCGATGATGCAGAATGCGACGAAATAAAGGAACTTACGTGCCAACTAGCTGACCTTCTGTTTTGCTTTTCGCGTCTTCCTCGGCCGTCTCGCTGCGGCGCTCCAGCGCAACTTTCAGCATGGCCATCAGCGGATCGGCCAGGAACAGGCCGAGGATGCCGAACAGGATGCCGAAGATCAGCTGCGCGCCCAGCACCAGTGCGGGGGCGAGGTCAACCGTCTTCTTGGCGATGAGCGGGATAACGACGTACCCGTCGAACACCTGCACCAGGAAATAGACGAAGATGGTGTAGAGCCCCATGTCCGTGCCGCCGGAGAAGCCGACCAACACCATCAGCACGCCCGATATTACCGCGCCGATATTGGGGATGAAGGCCAGCAGGCCGGTCAGGATTCCCAGCAAGGCCGCCATCGGCACGCCGTACCAGGCCAGCATGGCCCAGGTGAAAATCCCCTCGAACAGCATGCCGACCAGTCGCCCTGCCATCAGGCGGCGCATGGTGAAGGCCATCTCGTCCAGCGTGACCAGCAGGTCGCTGCGGTGCTTCTTGGGGACCATCCATTCGACGCCGCGTTCGTACAGGCGCGGCTCCACGGCGATGTAGATGCCGATGATCATGATCAGGAACAGCGTGGCAAGCCCGCCAAAGATGCCGCCAATCGCCTTGGTCACCGTGCCCACACCGCTGACCAGCTGGCCGGCGATGGATTCGATATTGTCGGTGCTGATGGCAAAGCCGCGTGCCTGCAGCCACTCGACGGTCGCCCCCAGCTGCTTGTTGACGATACTGGGAAATTCGGCCGCCTGCTGCGATATTTGCGAGCCTGCAAACAGGCTGAGCCAGATGAAGAAGGCAGTCGTCAGCGCAAGGACGATGATGATGCGGATCATGCGCCCCACGGGCAGGACGCGCTCCAGCAGCCGCGCGCCGCCATCGATCATGGCCGCGAAGACCAGCGCACCAAAGATCACCAGCAGCGATTGCGAGATGTATACCGCCAGCATGGCGATCCCCACCACAGCCACCCAGATCAGCGCCCTTTGCGCCTCGAAGCGCAGTTTCGGGCTTTCGATGTAAGTGGGGGAGGCGCCCAGCGGCTCTTCGCCGTCGTGGTCATGGTTTTCCTGCGCTTCAGGCTTGTCGGTCATTGCGGTGTTTCCCCCTGCCGCTGCGGATTCAGGATCGGCGGGCGCAGGCTGCTCCAAGCGCGGCCCGTGCGCAAGCTTGGCCACCATGTCGCCGGGTTCCAGCCAGTGCTGCCGTCGAGCGAAAAGGTGATGATTTCCGCGCGTCCACCCACATCGGCCAGGTCCACCGGACCGCCAAGGCCGCCGGAAAACTCGCCTGCGGGCACGCGGCTGTCAGCGGAATGGTCGCGGTTGTCGCCCAGCATGAAGACATGGCCCTCGGGCACGGTCCGCTCCGCGAAATTGTCCGGCGCAATGTCGCGGTGGTCGATGATCCGGTAGCTAGCGCCATTGGGCAGCGTCTCGCGGTAGGTTGGCGGTTCATATACCTCGGTGCCGTCTTCCAGCGTGACGCGGTAATCGTCGAACATCTCGAGGCAGGGAGAGCCATCGCACAGATGGTGGTCCACGGGGATGCGGGCCGGTGCTTCCAGCTCGCGCTTCACGGCCTTGCCGTTCAGGATCAGCCGCCCGTCGATCATCGCCACACGGTCACCCGGCAGGGCGACCACGCGCTTGATGTAATCTTCCTTCCGGTCCGGCGGAACGGCGATCACGATGTCGCCATATTCGGGCGTCGCCGCGCTCAGCCGCCAGTCCGCGCGCGGCAGCACGTGGAAGCTGGCCGAGACCCAGCTCCAGCCATAGGGATATTTGCTCACCACCAGCCGGTCGCCCACCAGCAGGGTCGGCGTCATGCTGGCGCTGGGGATATAGAAGGGCTTGGCCACGAAGGTGTGGAAGGCCAATACGCAGAGCAGCATCAGCGCCAGGCCGCGCAGCTCCACCCACCAGTTGATCTGCTGCGTCTCGTCCTCCGGCGCAGGCGTGCCATTGCCGTGGGCGCCATCAAGCGATCCGGGCGGTGCGGGTTGCGGCGATTCTGGCTGGCTCTGGTCGGCCATGGCGGGCGAATTCACTTTAGGGGATGGGCCTCGATAATCACGAAGGCCTGGGCCCATGGATGATCGTCGGTGAGGGTGAGATGAATGCGCGCCTCATGCCCATCCGGCACCATTTGCGCAAGCCGCTCTGCCGCCCCTCCGGCAAGGGCGAGGGTGGGCGCGCCGCTGGGGGCGTTGACCACGCCGATATCGGACATGAAGACGCCGCGCTTGAAACCCGTGCCCACGGCCTTGGAGAAAGCCTCCTTGGCGGCGAAGCGCTTGGCGTAAGTCCCGGCTTTGGTGAACGGGCGCTTGGCCGCCTTGGCGCGTTCGGTCTCGGTAAAGACGCGCTGCTCGAACCGCTCGCCGAAGCGGTCGAGAGAATTCTGGATTCGCTCGATATTGCACAGGTCAGAGCCGAGGCCGATGATCATGGCTGCCCCTCCGGGCCGTCACCCCGGACTTGATCCGGGGTCCCGCTTTTTGATCGATCCGCCGCAGAGAAAGCGGGACCCCGGCTCGGGGGCCGGGGTGACGTGAAAGTGGGCGTGTTCAACCTCTCGCCTCGTCCATCAGTTCGCGCATCTTCAGCACGGCCGGCTCCAACCCATGGAACACCGCCTCGCCGATCAGGTAATGGCCGATATTGAGCTCCGCGAGCTGCGGGATGGCGGCGATGGGCTGGACGTTCTCGTAGGTGAGACCGTGGCCGGCATGCGGCTCGATGCCATTCTTGGTGGCAAGCGCAGACATGTCCGCGATGCGCTTCAGTTCGGCCGAGATCCGTGTCCTATCGCCGTCGAGATGCGCGTGGGCATATTCGCCGGTGTGGAATTCCACCACCGGCGCGCCGAGGCGGATCGCGGCGTCCAGCTGGCGCTCGCTCGCCTCGATGAACAGGCTGACGCGGATGCCCGCCTCCTTCAGCCGCTCCACGATGGGGACGAGCGTATTGTGCTGCCCCGCCGCGTCCAGCCCGCCCTCGGTCGTGCGCTCCTCGCGCTTTTCCGGCACGATGCAGGCGGCATGCGGCGCATGGCGCAGCGCGATGCCCAGCATCTCCTCCGTCGCCGCCATTTCCAGGTTGAGCGGCAGGTCCGTCGCATCCTGGATGCGCTTGAGGTCATCGTCGCGGATATGCCTGCGGTCCTCGCGCAAGTGAGCGGTAATCCCGTCCCCCCCGCACCGCGCCACGATCTGCGCCGCGCGCACCGGATCCGGATGATCGCCGCCCCGCGCATTGCGGATGGTCGCGACGTGGTCGATGTTCACGCCGAGGCGCAACGTGCCCTCCCGAGCCTCTCTCACTTCCGGCTGCCGGGCTTTGTCACAGGGATGGCGGCCAGATCTTCCGGAACCTCGTCATCGGCATAGGTCGGGATGTGCAGCTCGATCAGCGGGTAGAAGGGCACGCCGAGGTCCGCCTCGCCGCCGCTGCGGTCCACCAGGGCGACTTCGGCCAGCACTTCGCCGCCTTCGCGCGCCACGGCCTCGATCGCCTCGCGGCTGGACAGGCCGGTGGTGACCACGTCTTCCACCATCAGCACCTTGGCGCCTTCTTCCAGACGGAAGCCTCGGCGCAGCTCGAACGTGCCCGTGGGGCGTTCCAGGAAGATGGCGTCCTTTTCCAGCGTGCGGCCCATTTCATGGCCGATGATAAGGCCGCCCATGGCGGGCGAGACCACGACGTCCACCTGGCTGCGCACCTCGCGCGGGATTTTCTGGCACAGCGCCCGGGCCAGCAGGCCGGCCCGTTCCGCATTCATCAGCACGCGCGCGCACTGCAGGTAGTGGCTGGAATGGAGTCCGGAGGAGAGCACGAAATGGCCTTCCAGCAATGCGCCGGCGGTGCGAAACTCCGCCAGAACCTCTTCATCCGTCACGCCTGTTCCTTTGTCTTGCCGTGCCCGCGGCGCAGGGTGCGGCGGGGCGAGGAAAAATCCTCCTAGAACCGCTTGA
The DNA here is from genome assembly GCF_001687545.1 of Paraurantiacibacter namhicola. NCBI lineage: Bacteria > Pseudomonadati > Pseudomonadota > Alphaproteobacteria > Sphingomonadales > Erythrobacteraceae > Paraurantiacibacter > Paraurantiacibacter namhicola. Next base: position 1,117,450 of record NZ_CP016545.1, read on the forward strand.
GACACACGGCAAGCGCGCGTATAGGCCGCAGCCAAGCGCCCTCCCGAGTGGGATGGCATCACCCGTGTGCGCACTTGCTAGACGGAAAGCGTAAGATCCATGACCCTTGGCGAAATCGCCCGCAAGCACCTGAATTTCCTCGGCATTATGGCCGCGCTCGGCCTACTGGCCGCGCCGGTTTCCGCCATGGCGGCGAATCCGCAGTCGCTTGAAGGCGTGCCCAATCCGATCGAGATGACGGCAGAGGAAAACGCTGCCGATCCGACGATCTCCGCTGTCGAGGCGGCCGAAGGCACGACGGGCGAGACCGTCACCACCGATGCCGCATCGGGCTACACCCCGCTCGGCCCGGACATGATCAAGGGCCAGCCGGTCTCCGCAGAGGATGACCTGCTGGGCTCCATGACGTTCCAGCCGCAGTTCACGGACATCGGTGATGATGCGCTGTTCATGCATGATATCATCCTGATGCCGATCATCACCTTCATCAGCCTGTTCGTGCTTGGCCTGCTGCTGTGGGTGATCGTCAAATATCGCCGCAAGGCAAATCCGGTCCCCTCCAAGACCAGCCACAACACGCTGATCGAGGTAATCTGGACCATCGTGCCCGTGCTGATCCTGGTGGTCATCGCCGTGCCTTCGATCAGCCTGCTGGCGAAGCAGTACAAGAGCCCGCCGGAAGACGCGCTGACGATCAAGGTCACCGGCTACCAGTGGTACTGGGGCTATACCTATCCCGACAATGGCGACTTCGAAGTCATCTCCAACATGATGGATGAAGGCGAAGCGCTGGCAAAGAACCTGCCGCCGCAGCTGGCGGTGGACAATCGCATGGTCGTGCCGGTGGGTGAGCCGCTGCGCCTGCAGATTTCCGGCGCGGACGTGATCCACTCCTTCGCCATCCCGTCGCTCTGGTTCAAGATGGATGCCGTTCCCGGCCGCCTCAACGAAAAGACGCTGACGATCAAGGAGCCGGGCATCTATTACGGCCAGTGCATGGAGCTGTGCGGTGCCCGCCACGGTTACATGCCGATCGCCATCGAAGCCGTGCCGCGCGCGCAGTTCGAGGCGTGGGTGCGCGGCCAGCCGGGTGGCACGGTTGGCGAAGCTGCCGAAGATGCAGCGCCGATCACCGAGACGGAACTGCCGGGGCTGCAACAGCCCGAAAGCGCGGTGGAAGATGCTCCGGGTGCGGGCCTGCCGCCCACCGAAGACACTTCGCCCACCACCTGAACGATACGATTAAGCTCAAGACGCAAGGTCAGACATAATTATGGCTACCACCGCAGACACCCTCCAGGCCCACGGCGAGGCGCATCACGATCATCATGATGCGGACCACAAGCCGGGCTTTTTCGCCCGCTGGTTCATGTCCACGAACCACAAGGACATCGGTACGCTGTACCTGATCTTCGCGATTATCGCGGGTATCGTCGGCGGTGCGATTTCCGGCCTGATGCGCCTTGAACTGGCCGAACCGGGCCTGCAGTGGCTCGGCTCAATGGTGGAATTCATGGGCGGCGAAGGCACCTTCGACGAACAGGGCCACATGTGGAACGTGCTGATCACGGCGCACGGCCTGATCATGGTGTTCTTCATGGTCATGCCCGCCATGATCGGCGGCTTCGGCAACTGGTTTGTCCCGCTGATGATCGGCGCGCCGGACATGGCGTTCCCGCGCATGAACAACATCTCGTTCTGGCTGACGGTGGCAGGCTTCCTGTCGCTGATCTTCAGCGCCTTCGTGCCGGGCGGCACGGGCATGGGCGCGGGTACGGGCTGGACGGTCTATGCCCCGCTTTCCACCACCGGCTCCGTCGGGCCGGCGGTCGACTTCGGCATCTTCGCGCTGCACCTTGCAGGCGCGGCGTCGATCATGGGCGCGATCAACTTCATCACCACCATCTTCAACATGCGTGCCCCGGGCATGACGCTGCACAAGATGCCGCTGTTCGTGTGGTCGGTGCTGGTCACCGCCTTCCTGCTGCTGCTGGCGCTGCCGGTGCTGGCCGCTGCCATCACCATGCTGCTGACGGATCGTAACTTCCAGACGACGTTCTTCAACGCGTCGGGCGGCGGCGATCCGGTGCTTTACCAGCACCTGTTCTGGTTCTTCGGCCACCCTGAGGTGTACATCATGATCCTGCCGGGCTTCGGCATGATCAGCCAGATCGTGGCGACCTTCAGCCGCAAGCCGGTGTTCGGCTATCTCGGCATGGCATACGCCATGGTCGCGATCGGCGTGGTCGGCTTCATCGTGTGGGCGCACCACATGTATACCGTGGGCCTGGACGTGAACACGAAGATGTACTTCACGGCCGCCACCATGGTCATCGCGGTGCCGACCGGCGTGAAGATCTTCAGCTGGATCGCCACCATGTGGGGCGGTTCCATCAGCTTCAAGTCGCCCATGGTCTGGGCGCTGGGCTTCATCTTCCTGTTCACCGTCGGCGGTGTGACGGGCGTTGTGCTGGCCAATGGCGGCATCGACGACAACCTTCACGACAGTTACTACGTGGTCGCTCACTTCCACTACGTGCTGTCGCTGGGCGCCGTCACCGCCATCTTCGCGGGCTGGTATTACTGGTTCCCCAAGATGTTCGGCCGCTGGCACTCCGAATTCCTGGCACACCTGCACTTCTGGGTGTTCTTCATCGGCGTGAACGTGATCTTCTTCCCGATGCACTTCCTGGGCATGCAGGGGATGCCGCGCCGTTATCCGGACTTCACCCCCGCTTACGCCTATTGGAACGAGATCGCTTCGTGGGGCTATGTGATCATGGGTGCCAGCATGGTGATCTTCTTTGTGAACGTGTTCTATGGCCTGTTTGCCGGCCGCAAGGCGGAAGGCAATTACTGGGGCGAAGGTGCGACGACGCTGGAATGGAGCCTTTCCAGCCCGCCGCCGTTCCACCAGTTCGAAACGCTTCCCGTGATCGAGGAACACCACACGGCTGACGACCACATCAGCGGCAAGCCGGCCACGGCCTGACATTGACGGGCATGGCCGGGCGGACCGCAGGCTCCGCCCGCCGCAAACGGACAAGGGGAGGGGCGCGCCGGCGACGGCTGCGCCCCTTCTGACAGGAGAACGCAGCGCAGAGATGCGCACAGGACATGTGATGCAGACCGCACCCGCCGCAACCAATGCAGCGCCGCTACCGGCAGAATGGCGCGATTTCTTCGCGCTGACGAAGCCGCGCGTGATGAGCCTGGTGGTCTTCACCGGCCTTTGCGGCCTGCTGGCGGCCCCTGGCAGCATCAATCCCGTCATCGGCTTCACCGCTATCCTGTGCATCGCCATCGGCGCTGGCGGCGCCGCCGCGCTGAACCAGTGGTGGGAAGCGGATATCGACGCGGGGATGAAGCGCACAGCCGCGCGGCCCCTGCCTGCCGGACGGATGCAGCGCACCGATGCCCGCGACTTCGGCATCGTCCTGTCCGGCGCATCGGTGATGGTCATGGGGCTGGCGGTGAATTGGCTGTCCGCCGTGATCCTGCTGCTCTCCATCATCTATTACGCGGTCATCTACACTATTTGGCTGAAGCCGCGCACGCCGCAGAACATCGTGATCGGCGGCGGGGCGGGGGCCTTCCCCCCGCTGATCGGCTGGGTGGCCGTGACGGGCGAAATCACGGCCATGCCCGTGCTGCTGTTTGCCATCATCTTCATGTGGACGCCGCCGCATTTCTGGGCGCTCGCCCTGTTTGTGAAGACCGATTACGCCAAGGTCGGCATCCCCATGATGCCGGTGGTGAAGGGCGATACCTCCACCCGCCGTCAGATCCTGGCCTATTCGGTCCTGTTGCTGCCGCTCAGCGCCACGCCGTGGTTCATCGGCGGCACGGGCGCGATCTACGGCGTGTCCGCGCTGCTCCTGTCCGGCATCTTCCTGGCGCTTTCGCTGCCGGTGGCGTTCCGCCGCAGCACGGAAAACGACACGATGAAGCCAGAGAAGCGGTTGTTCGCCTGGTCGGTCTTGTACCTCTTCATCCTGTTCGCCATGTTGGTGGCGGACCGGCTGATCCTCGCCGAAGGAGCCTTGTCATGACGCCCGATGAAGAAACCCGCCTGAAGGAAGCCCGCAAGGGCCGCAACCTCGCGCTTGCGCTGGTGTTGGCGGGCTTTGTCCTGCTGTTCTATTTCATCACCTTTGCCAAGTTCGGGTGACGCGATGGACCAGAACACCAAGACAGGCCTGATCTTCGCCGGTGTGGCGGCCGCGATGCTGGGGTTCGGTTATGCCGCGGTCCCGCTGTACGACATGTTCTGCCGTGTCACCGGATTTGGCGGCACGACGCAGCGCGCCACGCTGGCCGAGGCAGACCTGGCCGCGCAGATGGGCCGCAGCGCGGGCGGGCAGACCATGTCCATCCGCTTCGATGCGAACACCGCGCGCGACATGCCGTGGACCTTCAAGCCGCGCCAGGCGACCGACCGGGTGCAGATCGGCGAACGCGACATCGCCGTCTATACCGCGCGCAACGACAGCGACGTGCCCGTCACCGGCACGGCCAGCTTCAATGTCGAGCCGGAGCAGGCGGGCAAGTATTTCAACAAGATCCAGTGCTTCTGTTTCACCGAGCAGACGCTGCAGCCGGGCCAGGAAGTGGCCATGCCGGTGCTGTATTACGTCGACCCGGCCGCGCTGGACGATCCCAACATGGAAGGGGTGGAGCAGATCACGCTTAGCTACACCTTTCACAAGTCGCTGGAGCAGAAGAACGTAGAAGAGGGTGGCTAACCCTCTGGACCATCGCGCCGCCGCGCTCTAGAGCGGCTCGCAGATTCCAAAGCCAGGCAAGCATCAGGAAGTTCCATCATGGCCGGTGCCAAGACACACGATTATCACATCCTTCCGCCCGACATCTGGCCGCTGGTCATGTCGTTCTCGGCGCTGACGTTCACCACCGGCATGGTGTTCTACATGAACAGCACGCCCGCGACAGCGGAACAGCCTGGGACGTATACGTTCTGGCCTTTGATAGTCGGCCTCGGCATTGCCGGCCTGATCGCCAGCTTCTTCAGCTGGTTCAGCAATATCGTGGCAGAAGCGCAAGCGGGCGATCACACGCCCGTGGTGCAGTTGCACCTGCGTTACGCGATGATCCTGTTCATCGCATCCGAAGTGATGTTCTTCGTGGGCTGGTTCTGGGCGTGGTTCGACTTCGCCTTGTTCCCCAGCACGCTGACCGAAGTGGTGGACGGCATCTGGCCGCCCAAGGCGATCGAGGCGGTGATGAATCCCTTCGACCTGCCGCTGCTCAACACGCTGATCCTGCTGTGCTCCGGCACCACGGTCACCTGGGCGCACCACAGCCTGATCAATGGCGACCGCGAAGGCCTGAAGAAGGGCCTGTGGCTCACCATCATCCTGGGCGTGGTCTTCTCGGCAGTGCAGGCATACGAATATGCCCACGCACCGTTCGATTTCGGCGGCAACACCTATTCCAGCGCCTTCTACATGGCGACCGGTTTCCACGGCTTCCACGTGATCGTGGGTACGATCTTCCTGATCGTCTGCCTCGCTCGCACCTACAAGGGCCACTTCACCCCGCGCCAGCACTTCGGCTTCGAAGCGGCTGCGTGGTACTGGCACTTCGTTGACGTGGTGTGGCTGTTCCTGTTCGTGGTCGTCTACGTCTGGGGCGGCTGGGGCGCCGAATTCCATTAATGCCATTTGCCCACCCCGCTGCGACTAACCTCGCCTGCGGCTCGGCAAGTCTCGCGAACCCCTCCCGCATGCGGGAGGGGAAGCGAAGCTTGGCAGCTTGCTGCCTAGCGAAGCGGGGTGGGCATAGCCCATCGTGCGGAAAAGAATGACCGACCGGACCGGTATTCCCGTCTTCGCCACCGTGCTGGTCATCGCCGCAATCGCGACGATGCTGGCACTCGGCGTGTGGCAGCTGGGCCGCGCGGAGTGGAAGGCGGATTTGCTGGAACGCTACGCCGCCGCATCGGGCCTGCCGCCCACGGAGTTTCCAACCACCGAGGAAGCCGTCGAGGACGCGCTTTATCGCCGAGCATTCGTGACGTGCGAGCGGATCGTCTCGCGCAATGCGGAAGCCGGCACGTCCGCCGAGGGCGTGAAGGGCCTGGCCCAGATCGCCCGCTGCGCGCTGGCGGGCGGGGGCGAGGCGGACATCGTGCTCGGTTACACCGCCTCCCCGCAAATTGCCGACTGGCCTGAAGGCGATGCGGGCGGGGCGACCGTTGGCGGTATCATCGGTCCCGGCCGCAGCGGCGAGGCGCGCCTTATCGCCCAGCCACCGCAAGCCGGCCTCGCGCCGATAGCCGCGCCGAACCCGGCGGACCTGCCCAACAATCACACCGCATATGCCTGGCAGTGGTTCTTCTTCGCGCTGACGGCGGGCATCATCTACGTGCTGGCCGTGCGGCGCCGGCGGCGGGACGCTAGGGGCGCGTAAACCGCGTCTTTCTTGCCCACATGGCCCGCCCTCGCTAACCGCAGCCGTACGATGAAATACGTCTCCACCCGCGGAAGCGCACCGGCGCTCGATTTCGAAGGGGTCACGCTGGCGGGCCTGGCCAGCGATGGCGGCCTCTATGTGCCGGAGGAATGGCCCCGCTTCAGCGAAGCCGAAATCGCGGCGATGCGCGGGCTGCCCTATGCCGAGCTTGCCGTGCGCGTCATGCTGCCCTTCGTGGAAGGTTCGCTGACCGAGGACGAGCTGCGCGGCCTGTGCCAGCGCGCCTATGGCCGCTTCGCCCACGCCGCCGTCACGCCGCTCACCCAGTTCGACCAGCAGCACCATCTGCTGGAGCTGTTCCATGGCCCCACGCTGGCCTTCAAGGATGTCGCCCTGCAATTGCTCGGGCGGCTGTTCGAGACTTTCCTGGCCCGGCGCGAGGATCACCTGACCATCGTGGGCGCGACCAGCGGCGACACCGGCAGCGCGGCCATCGATGCCGTTGCGGGGCGCGCGGGCGTGGACATCTTCATGCTGCATCCCGCAGGCCGCATCAGCGACGTGCAGCGGCGCCAGATGACGACGGTGAAGGCCCCCAACGTCTACAATATCGCGCTGGAAGGCAGCTTCGACGACGCGCAGGCCATGGTGAAGCGTATGTTCTCCGACGGCGCGATGAATGGCCGCTTCCACATCGCGGCGGTCAATTCCATCAACTGGGCGCGGCTGATGGCGCAAGTGGTCTATTACTTCGCTGCCGCCCTGCAGCTTGGCGGGCCGGATCGGAAGGTGGCGTTCAGCGTGCCGACCGGCAATTTCGGGGACGTGTTTGCCGGCTATGTCGCAGCGCAGATGGGCCTGCCGATAGAGCGGCTGATCGTCGCCACAAATGTGAATGACATCCTGCACCGCGCGATTTCCAGTGGCGACTATTCCGCCGGCACGGTGGAGCCGACGGCCGCGCCCAGCATGGATATCCAGGTCAGTTCCAATTTCGAGCGGCTGCTGTTCTGCGAAGGCGGGCGCGACGGGCCGGCTCTCGCGGCGCAGATGCAGGGCTTCGATGCGGCCCGCGCGATGCAGCTCACCAATGCGCAGCGCGAGGGCGCAGCCGCCCTGTTCACCAGCGCGCGCGCCGATGCCGCTGCCATGAATGAGTCGATGCGCTGGGCGAGCGAGGCATGCGGCGAAATCATCGATCCGCACACGGCAATCGGCCTGCACGCCGCGCGCGCTTCCGGCCTTGCGGCGGATATCCCCGTCGTCACCCTTGCCACCGCCCACCCGGCCAAGTTCCGCGACGCGGTGGAGCGCGCCACCGGCCAGCGGCCTGCGCTGCCCACGCGCGTGGGCGACCTGTTCGAGCGGGAAGAACGCTACGACACGCTGCCCGGCGATTACGATGCCGTGGCGGCCTATGTGGCCGAGCGGGCCACGGCAGTGTCCTGATGGCGCAGCTTTCCCCGGATCCCATTATCATGACCGGCGAGGGCTGGGCCGATTACGGGCTGGTCGACAGCGGCCATGGACGCAAGCTGGAACGCTACGGCCCGCACCGCTTCATCCGCCCCGAACCGCAGGCCATGTGGGCGCCGCGCCGCGAAGACTGGCAGGCGGACGGCGAGTTCATCCCCGGCAGTGACGAGGATGGCGGCGGACGCTGGCATTATAGCGGGCGCGTGCCGGAAAATGGCTGGCCGCTGAGCTGGCGCGAGGTCACCTTCAACGCGCAGTGCACGCCCTTCCGCCACCTCGGCTTCTTCCCCGACATGGCGCCGGTGTGGGACTGGATGCGCGGCGCTCTCGGCGGCAAGCCGGATGCGCGCACCATGAACCTGTTCGGCTATACCGGCGTGGGCACGCTGGCGCTGAGCGAATGCGGCCCGGTCACGCATGTGGATGCCAGCAAGAAGTCCGTGGCCCAGGCGCGCGAGAATTCCGCGCTGTCTGGCACGGACGATCGTCCGATCCGCTGGCTGGTCGACGATGCGGCCAAGTTCGCCGCGCGCGAGGTGCGCCGCGGCAATCGCTATGACGGTATCATCCTCGATCCGCCCAAGTTCGGGCGCGGCCCTAAGGGCGAGACATGGCGACTGGAAGACAGCCTGCCCGGCCTGGTGGCCGATTGCCGCCAGCTGCTGGACGCTGACAGCCGCTTCCTGTTCCTGACCGTCTATGCCGTGCGCATGAGCGCGGTGGCGCTGGGGACCATGCTGGCAGACCTGTTCGCGGACCTGCCGGGCCGGATCGAGTTCGGCGACCTTGCGGTGCGTGAGGATGGGGACGACGGACGCCTGCTGCCCACGGCAATCTTCGCACGCTGGCACAATCCGGCGTAAGGACACGCGCATGGCCGATTCGCTGTATCTCGAAATCGCGGACTTCGATCACGATGTCCTGACGGGCATCTACTCGGAAGAGACGGGCAAGCCGCAGCCCCTGCGCTTCACCATCCGTGCAAAATTGCGGGTGCTGGACAAGTACACGCCCGACACACCGCTGGCCGCCAGCAAGAATTACATGGACCTGAAATTTGCAGCGTCCGAAGCCTTTCCGCCGGGCCTGCATTTCAACCTGATCGAGGCTGTGGCGGACCATGTCTGCGAAACGCTGTTCCTGCAGGACGAGCGGCTGGAGCAGGTTAGCGTGCAGATCGTGAAGCTGGCATTGTCCGAAGCGAACGAGAGCATCGGCATTACCCTGACGCGGGATCGCCCCTGATGGCGGGCGGGCAGATCATCCCGGTGCAGGGACTGCCGCAAAACCCGCTAGGCGCAGCCGGAAAATTCCTGCAGGATCACCTGGAAGCGGCCCGCGCCGCTCTTGCGCAAGGAGAGGACCTGGTGCTGACATTCCCGCCTGCCGGGCACGAGCATGACGAATGGCGCCGCGCGCTGGTGCAGGGCTTGGCGCGTGAAGCCGCACCGCACCTGCGCGTGAACGGTGTTATCGGCCGCGATGCAGGCGGCGATGGATCGGTTGCACAGATTGCCGGATGGCTGCTGGCCCAGCCGGGCATCACCGGGCAGATTGTCGCTGTAGATGGTGCGCAGCCCGTCAATCCGGCGCAGCTGGTACGATGAGCGGCTGCTCGACCATGGCGGACAAGGGGCTGGTGGACAGCTTCGGGCGCCGCATCACCTATCTCAGGCTTTCGGTTACCGATCGCTGCGACTTGCGCTGCACCTATTGCATGCCGGAAAAGATGCGCTTCCTGCCGCGCAGCGAGGTGCTCTCGCTGGAGGAGCTGCACCGGCTGGCGCTGGCCTTCATCGACCGGGGCATCACCCGCATCCGGCTGACCGGCGGGGAGCCGCTGGTGCGGCGCGACATGCTGGATCTGGTGAAGGCCATCGGTGCGCGGCTGGGGGACGGGCTGGACGAGCTGACGCTGACCACCAACGGCATGCAGCTGGCGGACAAGGCGCAGGCGTTGGCCGATGCCGGCGTGCGGCGGATCAACATCTCCCTCGACACGCTGGACCCGGCGCTGTTTGCCCGGCTGACGCGGCGCGACAGCCTGCCGCAAGTGCTGTCCGGCATTGCCGCCGCGCGCGAGGCTGGCCTGAAGGTCAAGCTCAACACCGTCGCGCTGAAGGGGCTGAACGAGGCGCAAATCCCGGACCTTGTCGCCTGGGCGCATGGCGAGGGGCACGAGGTCACGCTGATAGAGACCATGCCGCTGGGCGAGGTCGATGGCGATCGTACGGACCATTACCTGCCGATCCCGGCCGTGGTGGACCAGCTGGAGCGCCGCTTCACCCTGGCAGCCAGCGATCACCGCACCGGCGGCCCGGCGCGCTATTACGACATTGCGGAAACTGGCGGACGGCTGGGCCTGATCACGCCGCTGACGAACAATTTCTGCGCCACCTGCAACCGCGTGCGCGTGACCGCCACCGGGCAGCTGTTCGCCTGCCTGGGCGGATCGGAACAGGTGGACCTGCGCGCGGCCCTGCGGTCGGAAGACAGCGACGCTCTGCTCTCCCGCGCCCTCGACACGGCGATGCAGGTGAAGCCCGAACGCCACCATTTCGCGATTGCCGAGGGAAGCGCCCCCGCGCAGCCGCGCCACATGTCCATGACGGGCGGCTGACATGGCCGTGCGTATTGTCCTGCTGGGCCGGCTGGCCGACATGGCCGGGACCGGCGAACTGGAAATGCCGGCCCCGCTGGAATGGGCTGGGCTGCTGGCCGCACTGCCGGACGATCTCGCTGCCGAAGTTTCCGGCGAACGCATCCGGCTGGCACTGGATGGCCAGGTGCTGGCCGCGAAGGAAGACCTGCAGGCGCAGGATGGCTCGGAGGTGGCGCTGCTGCCCCCGGTAAGCGGCGGCTGACGTGGCGCTCGACGTCGCGCTGCTGGAAAAGGGCTTCTCGCCCGGCAAGGCGCTGGGCCTGTTCGCCAAGGCGCATCCGGAAGCGGGCGCCATCGCAAGTTTCGTCGGCAAGGTGCGCCCCGATGGCGACGTGAAGGCGCTGGAGCTGACGCATTACGCGCCGCTGACCCTGCCGGGCATGGAAGCACTTGCCGAGCGGGCCGCCCAGCGCTGGACGCTCGACGGGCTGCTGGTCCGCCACCGCATCGGCATGCTGCGACCCGGCGCGCCCATCGTGCTGGTCGCCGCCGCCGCGCGCCATCGCCGCGATGCCATCGCAGCGGTCGATTTCACGATGGACCATCTGAAATCCGACGCCTTCTTCTGGAAGCGGGAACGGCGCGGCACCGGCCGCAGCGGCGCCTGGCACTGGATCGAACCGCGCGAGCAGGACGCCGCAGACCTGGCCCGCTGGAAATAATTCGCGCGATTTGACGTGCGTCAAAGCCTTCTGACGCGGCCCAGCCCAAAAGGGCTGGGACACGACAGGAGGTATCCATGGCCGAACAACTCACCCGCCCGCAAATCGCCGAAAAGGCACGCATCCACGAACTGCTGCCGCAGGTCCTGCCGCAAGTGGAGCGCGCACCGCACGTCACCGACCGCACTTTCGAGATGCCGCGGGCAATGTATGCGGCCACCGTCGGCCTCTACCTCGCCATCATCGCGGTGCTGGGGCTGGGCTTTGCCAATCCCGAAATGGCGATCCCCGTGGCCATCTTCGCGATCTTCATCTTTGCCGGTTTCGGCGTTCCGGCCCTGTGGACGCGCATCGCGCCGCAGACGGGCAGCAAGGCGCTGACCATGGGCCAGTTCCGCCTGCACGGCATTAACACGCTGACGGGCCGCCTCACGGCCACTCAGGCCGGCATCCAGATGCTGATCCTGCCCGTCCTCATCCTGTTCTGGGCGATTGTCACGGTGACCATCGCGGCCCTGGTCTGAACCAGCCTAGGCAGCGTCCAGAAGGCGCGCGGGGTCCGAGAGGGAAATGCCCCGCGCGCCATTTCGCGTGACCAGCCCGTCACGCTCCAGCGCCGTCAGTGACCTGCTGACACTTTCGATGGTCGTGCCCAGAAGGCCGGCCATCTCGCCGCGCGTCAGGGGCAGGTCAAACTGCGTTGCCGGGTGGCAAGGGGAATGGCTGGCGGTTTCGGCCATGCTGTAAAGGAAAGCTGCGACGCGCGACTTCACGGAGGCCGCAGGATTGCTGATCGCCAGCAGGTGGCGGCTGGCGTGAAGGTCTTCCTGGCTGCGGCGCAACAGGGCCTTGGCCAGCGCCGGATGCGCATCGATCGCGGCCTCGATATCCCGCGCGGCAAAGATGCACAGCTCACTGGGCGCCAGTGCGACAACATCGTGGCGGGCGAAGGGCGCGAACATCTCCCCGACAAACCCTGCCGGGTGGACCAGCGCCAGGATCCGTTCCTGACCGGCCTCGTCGAAGGATGTCACTTTCAGCGCGCCGCTGGTCAGCGTTGCAAAGCCGGCGGCATCGTCGCCGGCGGCAAACAGCGTCTCACCCTTCTGCAAAGTCTGGCGGCGACCGGCCCGGGCAAGGGCGCCGCGCTCCTCCTCTGTCAGGACGGCGCAGGCGGCGGACTCGCGCACGGGGCAATGGGCGCAGTCCAGCGCCATCAGCGCAGCGCAGCCTCGATCACCGCATCCTCCTGCGCCACGAGCGATTCGGCCTCACCGCGCGCCTGCAGGATGGCGCTGGTATCCATCCCCTCTGCCGCGGCGGCGACATACAGGCGGTCGAGCTCGGCCAGCGGGATCATCGTGCTGCTGCGCGCGGCCATCAGCTCCGCCAGGGCAACCTCGCGCCGCGGACCGGCACCGGAACGGAGCGCAGGCGTGACGCGGCGCGATACGGCCTGGAAATCGGCATGGGCTCGGCGGGCCTGCTGCAGCAGCGAATCGGCTTCCTGCACGGTCTCGGCTGGCACGGCAGGAAGGGGCGCGGGCGGCGGCGCGGCGATGGAGCCGGTCATGCGTTCCCCGTCGCGCACGGCAAGGCTGGGATAGTCGCCATCCGGAGTAGTGGCACAAGCGGCCAGCAGGATGGCTGGCAGGAGGGCGGCGCCCACGCGCGGGAAGACTGGAAATCGCATGGCATGCTTCCTAGCTTGGCGGGGCAGCGCTTTCCAGCGGCACGATTGGGCGCAAATGTGCCCGTATTGGCGTTGACAGCCTGCACGGCTTGGCCTAACGGCAGCGCTCTTTCCGGCGCCCTCGTGGCGCCTCTTTGTCGTTTGCCCGGTATCGCCCGAAAGGGGGGCGCCAGGTGGGACGACTTAAATTTTGACCTGGATGGACAACACCATGTTCGCAATCGTGCGCACGGGCGGCAAGCAGTATCGCGTCGCTGAAGGAGACAAGATCGCAGTGGAGAAGCTGGCGGGCGACGCCGGTGACACTGTTGAGCTGGGCGATATCCTGCTCGCCGGCGAAGGCGATTCGATTGCCGATGCCAGCAAGGTGAAGGTCTCCGCCGAAATCATCGCGCAGGCGAAGAGCGAGAAGGTGATCGTCTTCAAGAAGCGTCGCCGTCACAACTATCGCCGCAAGAACGGCCACCGCCAGCAGATGACGCTGCTGCGCATCCTGTCCGTTGGCGATAGCAAGAAGGCCGCGCCGAAGAAGGCCTCCGAGAAGACGGAATCCAAGAAGGCTGACGACACCAAGGCTGCGCCGAAGAAGGAAGCTGCCAAGAAGGCACCCGCCAAGAAGGCTGCGCCCAAGAAGGACGCTTCGGAAACGAAGGCTGCGCCCAAGGCAAAGAAGGCTGCACCCAAGAAGGCTGCCGCCACCAGCAAGGCTGCGGACAAGAAGCCCGCCGCCAAGAAGGCTCCCGCCAAGAAGGCGGCTGCCAAGAAGACCGACAAGAAGTAAGCCGGACAGGCACGGAGTAATTCGAGATGGCACATAAAAAAGCAGGTGGTTCGTCCCGCAACGGTCGCGATTCGGCCGGCCGTCGCCTTGGCGTGAAGAAGTTCGGCAGCCAGGAAGTGATTCCAGGCAACATCATCGTGCGTCAGCGCGGCACCAAGTTCTATCCGGGCAGCAATGTCGGCATGGGCAAGGACCACACGCTGTTCGCACTGGAAGCCGGCCGCGTCCGCTTCCACGATGGCAAGCTGGGCCGCAAATACGTCTCTGTCGACGCGATGGCGGAAGCTGCCGAATAACGGACGTGCCGATAACGGGCCGTCCACCGGGATGGCCCCAGCCGGAGGAACAATCCGGCTAAACCAAGGGAGACGGGGCCGACCCGTCTCCCTTGTTTTTTGTCTCCCTTGCAACAGAGCCGTAACCCGGTGCTGCCATGGCGCGGCACAGGGAAAGCGGCCCCCAGAGGGAAGGCGTACCATGTTCCACCGTAGTGAAAGATTGTTCCTCAGGCCCCCCTGGCCCGAGGATGCCGCGCAGCTGACGCGTGCCATCGCGCACGAGCCGGTCGCCCGCATGCTCGCGCGCCTGCCGTGGCCCTATACCCAGGCGGATGCGGAAATCTGGATCGCGCTGGACCGCGATCCCATGCTGCCCGGCCTCCTGCTGACCGTACCGGAAGAGGGCGGGCGTATCGTGGGCGGCGTAGGCCTGCAGCCCGGCCCGGCGGATGCACCCGAAGTCGGCTACTGGATCGCGCCCGATTGCTGGGGGCGCGGCTACGCAACCGAGGCGCTGCGCGCGCTGCTCGGCATGGCGCAGCGGCTTGGCCACAGGCGGCTCTACGGACGCCACGCGATGGACAATCCCGCATCGGGCCGCGTGCTGGTGAAGGCAGGTTTCCGCCCGACCGGGAAGATCGGCCGATTCCGCAGCCTGGGGCGGGGCGAGAGCGTGCCCGCGCCGGAATACGCGCTGGAGCTGGGAGACGACCAAAGCGGGCCGAAAGGCGGCGATGCAGAATACCGCGTCGCCGCCTGACAAGTCGTAAGCTAACAATAGTTTACTTGGATGCGCCCCTGCGCCAGTATCATGCGCTGGGGGACGCATGCAGGGACTTCGCGCATTGCTGACACGCGAGCTGCTCGCTGGGCTGGTGGGCGGCCTCGTGGCGGCTGTCCTTGTGACCCTGGTGTTCCTGTTCCTGCTCGGGCAGGCCGGTGGCTTTCCCGGCGACAGTGACCAGGAGCAGGCGGACATAACTGACGGCTTTCCCGGGCGCGCCGCCATGGAACGGATCAGCTGCGGTCAGGGCGAGACCCGGCTCGTGGTCATGCACGGGATGGAGGACAACTTCTCCCCCGCTGGCGAGGAGCGCGCCGTCATGCGGCCCGAAGTGGCGCGGGTCCCGATTTTCCGGAGCCGCGCAGGGCTCGAGAACAGGCCCCGGCAGCTGCGCGATTACGACCAGCCGGGCGCGGACCTCCACCTGATCGATTCCTTCGACCTGCCGCGCGGCGTCCTGTCCGGCGCAGTGGTGTTTGCAGGGCGGGACCAGTCCAAGCTGGCGTGGAACGACCAGATCCAGATCGGCGATCTCGACCTGGCGAAATGGCCCGAATCGCTGCGACCGGGGATCATGTACTATGGCCCCGGCCAGCACGATCCCGACGATCCGGACAGCGAGAACCCGATCAGCGGATTGCGGATCATCCGGCTGGAGGAATTCCTGGTTGGTGCCGGGGAAGATGCGCCGCCCGACCTGCTCCGATACCTCAACAAGATCGACCGGCCGGACATGGTGGATGTGCGGATCGAGGACGACACGATGATCGATTATCTCGCTTTCGTCCTGTGCCTCGAACCCGAGGAGCCGCGCGGCACGACCTTTCGCGAACATCGCCTGAAACCATACGGGGAGGACTATTCCTTCTTCAATTGCTCGAGCGACATGATGCAGCCCGAATGCAATGCCGACAGCGGGGACCACCTCTGCGAAATACCTTCGCCGGTCTTCTGCTATCGCGACGGCAACCGGGTGGAAGGCGCCGCAATCGAGCGTTTCCGCAGCGACGGAAACTGGGGCGCGGATTACCTGGTGGGCGGGGAAGTGCGCGTGTCGGCCCCCGTCGTGCCGGCCAGCTTCGGGACGATCGACCGCGCCAATGCCTTCTGCGCGGCAGAGTTCGGACAGGGCTGGCGCGTCCTGTCATTCCACGAAGCGGGAGGCTTCGGCGTATTGAGCCGCTCCGACATCGCGCCGCTCACACGCGGCCTCGTGCAGGCGGCGGATTCGCCCTACGGCAATTGCTGGGACCGGCCGGAGAGCGTGATTGGCCGATAATCCCGTCAGCATCGGTATCCTGGAAGATGATGCGGACATGCGCGGCTACCTCTCGGGTTTGCTGGGGGATGAGGCGGGCATGGCCATCGCTTTCTCCTGCGGCACGCTGGCCGAGGCCCGCGCTGCGGTGGCCGAAGGCTGGCCGGATTTGTGCCTGGTGGACATCCGCCTGCCCGACGGTTCGGGGCTGGATTTCCTGCAGGACCTGAAGGATGCAAACGAAGCGGGCGCCCAGGGCCACGCCTTGATCCTGACTGTGCTTGGGGACAGGGCGAGCGTGCTGCTGGCTTTCGAGATGGGCGCAAATGGCTATCTGATGAAGGACACGCCGCCGCAGCAGATCCTGCGGGACGTGCGCGCTGTGCTGGCGGGGGGCAACCCCATCAGCCCGCAAGCCGCGAGCCATCTGCTGAGCCTGATGCGCTCCAGGCCAGCCGCTGCGGACGCCCCGCAGGCCGAGGCCGATGTGCTGACCTCGCGCGAGCTGGACGTGCTGCAGATGTTCAGCCGGGGCCTGTCCTACCGCGAGGCGGCGGAGACATTGGGCATCTCGGTCCACACCGTGTCCGACCATGTGAAGGCTATCTATGCCAAGATGGCCGTCCATTCGAAGAACGAAGCTGTCTACGAGGCAGTGCGCAACGGCTGGCTGGAGATGTAGTGCGCGTCACTCGCCTGCCGGTGGGAAAAACAATGTCACTTTCGTGCCGCCACCCGGCTGTGTCTCGATGCTGAGTTTGCCGCCCATCCGGCGCGCGCGTTCTTCCATATTCGCCAGCCCGCGACCGCGCGCATTGGCCCGCGGATCGAAGCCCCTGCCATCGTCGGCAATCGTGATCGCGCCGCCATCGCTTGTCGCCGACGAGCGGACATGCACGGTGGCCGTCGCTGCGCCGGAATGGCGGATGATATTGGCTGTGGCCTCCTGCATCAGGCGATAAATGCCCAAGATGCGGCGCGTGTCGCTGGCTTCGTAATCGGGCTGGCCTGCCTCGTGCCATTCCAGCGCGATGCCGGCGGCGGACAGCTGCTGGCGTGCGCGCACCTCGAACATGGACAGCGCCTCTTCCAGCGTGGCGCCGGTCCGGTCGAGCGCATCGACCACCAGCCGCAGGTCGTTGAGGCCGCTTTCCACCTCGCTCTCCACCTCGTCCAGGTCGATCCGGCGCGCGCGAAGGCGTGCGAGCAGCGACAGCAATTGCCCGCCAACACCGTCATGCATGTCGCGCACGAAGCGCTGGCGCTCCTCCATCACCGCATTGGCGCGCAGCTGGGCATGCAGCTTCTCGTCCTGTTCGGCGATGATGGCGCTGGCCCGGTCTGCCTCGTCGGCCAGCAGGCCCAGCTCCGTGACCAGCTGGCGCATGCCGGCAAAGGCCAGGATCGGCGCAACCAGTAGCAACAGCGGCGCCACGCCGAGGCTGGCCAGCGTTGCCATGCGAAACCAGTCGAAGGGAATGGCTCCGGGCGCGAGGCAGAAAAGCCCCGTTGCAACGGCGCCAATGACGGCCAGCGCAAGCGCGGCGCGGGCCAGCACATGCAGCCATGGGCCAAGCTTCCCGGCCTGCCGCCAGGCAAGCGCGGCGCCGCCGATGGCCGCGGCCGCCGCAAGCAACAGCGGTGTATCGTCCCAGCCCAGCACGTCCCCGCGCAGAAGCGGGACGATTGCGAGTGGCAGGCACGTAGCCACTCCCACGCCAAGCATCCGATAGCGGCGCATGGGAAGGAGAATCAGCAGCGAAAAACCGCCCGTCGCCGCCGCAGCCAGCAGGATTGTGCGGAGGAGCTGGCCCCATGCCGGAAGCTGCGTCGCAATCGCAGGCGCTGTTCGTGCCGGAGCAGTGAACACGGGCCTACCGGACAGGCGCACCGGTCCCGTTGCCTCTTTCTCGATTATGACATCGACCCAGTTGCTGGCGTTCAGCCCGCCGCGGCGATCCTGCCAGGCGACGAGGTATTGCCGCGCAAACCCGGCCCCGCCGAATGCGTGGTGTGCGCCCGTGCCGCGCGTGGTGCCGTTGTAGAACAGGGTTGGATCGCCATCGACGGCGGGCAGCACGAAGGCGATCCCCTCCAGCGCTTCACGGTCGAAGCCGGCACCGAGGTGGAGCTGCAGATTGCCGCCGAAATATCTATCCTGATAGTCGCTGAGCGGGATCTTCTCATCCACCGCCTCCGCGCGGTTAGGCAGGTAGTATGGGTAGCCGGGGCTGATCACCTCCCCCGCGCGCGGATCGATGCGTTGCAGCCCGAGCCCCTGTTCGCTGGGTGACAGCGCGAAAACCAGCCCAAGGAAGGCCAGCGCCACCGCAATTGCCGAGAGCGTCCGTCCCCAGCGGCTCGCTGTCAGGGTCTGGCTGGAGGCCATGCCGGATCAGTCCAGTCCCGGCGGGTCTATCTGCTCGCGCATCTGCATCGCGGTATCCCACGCCAGAGTATGGGGGATGTCCACCCCCCAATTTGCGGGATGGGCCTTGCGTTCGTGCGCTGCCATCACGCAGTCTGGACGACTTGGGGGGAATGGAATGGCAATCCGGATTGCATGTTTGGGGGCGTCGATGCGCCGGATTGCCATTTTCCTCGCTCTTTCCGTCCTGTTTGCGGCAGGCCTGCCGGGCGGCACCGCGCAGGCGCAGTCGCTTGCCAACAAGCAGCTGTGCGAAGGCAGCGGATCGCAGGCATCCTGCGACACCGCATCCAATCCGCAAATCGGCGATGTGCTGCATTATCGCTTCGAACTTGCGAACGGGCCCGCCGCCAACACGCTGTTGCTGACGGAGGATTATCCCGCCGCGTTCACGCCTGCCAATGCCACTTCGCCGGTCTCGTGCCGCGACACTTCCGGCACACCGCTGACCGTAACCGTTGTCGCTGGCGGACCTCCGCTGCAGTTCAGCGTCGCCATGCCCGCAAACGGCGACGCAATCTGCGTGATGGATGGCAGCTTCACGCAGGCGGGCGGTGTGGCCAAGAATACGGTCACGCTGGACGGGCAGACCTTCAGCCCCAGCGTGAACACGGTCATCTCGCCCGATACCGAACTCGACCTGGACCTTGAAATTACCAAGACCATCGCGCCGCCCACACTGGTGCCGATGAACATTTCGGGCGGGCCGCAGACCGCGCGTTACCGGATCGAGATCACGACAGACAAGCCGGTCTATCTCGGCGAATTCCTTCAGGTGTTCGACCAGCTGGCGCTGTTCCCCAATGGCGTGGGCGTGGACGCCGCGCTCATCCCTACCAGCGTGGAGTGTGAGCTGGAGCAGGGCGGCACCATCGTGGGCGTCGCGGGCTGCGGGCTTGCCAGCAACCTGAATGCGCCGGTGTCTTCACCTGCATGGCAGGATTTCGCCTCTTTCGGCCTGGCTCCCGGTACGCTCGTTCTGCTGGAGCCCGGCGGCAAGCTGGTGATCGAATATGAGGTCACCTATTCCGTGCCGGTCGACGCCAGCTGCGTGCGCCAGGCGGACAGCGAAGGCGTGCGCAACCGGGCCTTCCTTGGGCTGGCGGGCTCAACCCAGGCCCTGCGCGACGATAATGATGACAACAACGACACTGTCGGCAACAGTGCATCCGACCTGCCGCTGATAACCGGCATCGAATATGTGGACCCCGATTGCGGCGGCGGTGGCGGGGGCGGCGGACCTTCTTCGCCGCTGTTGATCGAGAAGACGCTGACCAAGATCAACGGCCAGCCCGTGGGCAGCAACCCTGTCATCCAGTGGGGCGACACGGCGACATTCAAAATCCGCCTGACCAATCCGGGTGCACCGGCCATCAATGTCGAGAGCATGCAGATCCGCGACGAGCTGCAGAACCGACCGGGTACGCCCAATTTCGAGGCGCAGGTCACGGCCATGCGGGTCATCACCTGTAACAATCCGGCAGCATGTGCCCGCTCCCACCCGGGCTATTTCGGCGGCGGTCCGGTGGTCCCTTTCACCTCCTATTACGACCAGCATTTCATGGCCGGTTACATCGCGGGCAATCTGACCAATCCGCATCTCGAATTCGAGGTCGACCTGAAGCTCGACAACCCGACCTGCGATTATTCGCCGTCGATCGGGCCCAAGACGGTGCGCAACTGGGTGCGCGTGAAACACAAGACGCGGCGCGATGACGGCAGTGGCGGCCTGCTGATCACAGACCATGTCAGCGCGTCATATGTCGACGTCGAAATGGCTGCGCCGCCGGCCTGCGCGGTCTCGGTGCGCAAGGAGAGCCTGCCCGGCTCCTCCAGCACCGAAGTGACCGACCCGGCGCATGTCGATTTCAACAAGTGGAAGAAATACCGCATCACCTTCAGCACGCCGCCCAGCGGCGGCCCCGGCCAGCCGGGCGTCTACAAGATCGGAACGCTGGTGGATGCCGTGCGCCTGGTCCAGCCGACTTACGCCGCTGGCCTGAAGGTCGATTACAGCTGGAGCTGCGTGGACCCTAGCGGGACGCGGGTGCGCAATTTCGTCCCCTCTGCCACCGGCAGCGCGACCACCAGCTATGTCGGCGGGCCGCACCAGGGTGTGCGGATCATGGACCATCCGGGATTCGTGGAATTCGATGCGAATGCCCAGCTCGTCTGCGACGTCGCCGTCCTCGTCCACCCGCCTGCGCCGACGGACCCCTATTGCTTCAGCGACGGCACGCCGCAGCTGGAAAACTTCGCGCTGATGGACGGCTCGCTGTATTTCAACGCCAACAACCCTTGGCCGACGTCTCCGCAGGGCAACACGTGGGATGCGGTAAGGGCGGAGCTTCCGCGCTGCATCAATATCGTGATCAACAAGACGGCATCCCCGTCGGTCGTGCCGCCCACGGGCGGGCCGATTACCTATACGATCGACATCATCAACCCCAATCGCCCCGGTACGGACGGCGACATAAACTTCCCGGTCGGGACGTTCCCATCCAATTTCGGCTCCAGCGGGCCGGGCAATTTCACCGGCGTCATCCTGGAGGACGATTTCGTGACCGGCCCGCCCGGCGCGGCAATGCCCCTCGGATCCTTGAGTGTTCCGCCATCCAATCCCTGCCTGCCGCAGGGCCAGGCGCCGTGCGACACCACGCTGGGCTCGCAGGGCGAACGGCTGATCGGTGTGACCACGCTGCCTGCGGGCAGCTCCATCAGCTATACATACCAGCTCAGCGGCCCCTTCGCGCCGGACCAGCTCTGCAACCATGTTGAGGCAGGTTTCTTCATCGACGGGCGCGAGCAGATGAACCGCTGGTATCCGAAGAACCCGTCGACATGGGAAGCCACGACCTGCACGCCCATCCGCTCTACGCTGGAAGTGCGCAAGAGCTTCGTCACGCCGCCATGGGTCACGCTGCCGGGCAACACGCAATTCGTCATCGACGTCGAATGCGATGTGCCCAGCGGCTTCAACGATGTGAACATGAACCTGCTCGTGACGCCGGCCAATTCCGTCTCCGCGATCGGCCGCCTGCCCATCGGCAGCGAATGCAAGATCGAAGAGACGAACCTGCCCGATCCCGACCAGTTCGGCGATTGCAGCTGGGACAGCGTGCAATACCCGCTGGGCGACGAAATCCTGATCGACGGCAGCGTGGAGCCCCATTTCCTGGAAGTGGTGAACACGCTGCAGTGCGCGCCGCAGCAGGGCGGTACGCCCGATCTCGAAATCGCGAAGGAGCTGGTGTCGGATGCGGACTGCATGTTCACGACACGGCTGTGCACCTTCCGTATCACGGTCACCAATTCGGGCGACGGCTGGTTCAGCGGCCCGGTGTCGCTGACGGACACCTTTACCAACCCCAACAACAGCAGCGGCGCGTTTTACGACCTTGGACAGGTCGATCCCTTCACCTGGGACTGGGCCTGCCAGCAAGGCGCGATGAGTACGCCCATCACCTGCACGGAGCCGCAGCTTGACCTCGCTCCGTCCGGGGGCAGCAGCTATTTCGAAATCACGCTCGACATGTTCGAAGAGGGCGTGAACTGCGTGGTGCTGGACGATCCGCTCTACAGCCCGCCGAAGGAGGCGTGCGTGCCGGTCGGCGGCTATGTCGAGCAAGCGGACACCAGCACGCTGGAGATGGAAAAGGCGCTGAAGCCCGGCGCATGTCCCGGCAAGGCCGTGGGTTCGGGCCTGTGCACCTTTATCATCACCATCAGCAACACCGGTTCTGCCGATGTCTCCGGCCTTGTCAGCTTCCAGGACGTTATCACTGGCGGCGCAGCGGGCGCGGGCGGTATCCTGAGCGCGTCGGCGATCCCGGCGGACTGGATATGCACGGCGAGCGGCGCGGTGACCGAATGCAGCAATCCCAACGCCTTCATCGGGGCGAACCAGAGCATCACCATCGAACTGACCTTGGATTTCGGCTTTGCAGCGCCGGTGGGCGAGAACTGCCTCGCCTGGACCGAGGCCGATGCGGCGGCCATGGCGTGGGAAGACTGCGTGCCGCTCTTCAGCCAAGACCAGCCCGCGCTGGAGCTGGTGAAGACGAAAATTACGCCCTCGCCATGCCAGCTCGGCGTGAGCGAATGCATTTTCCGCTTCACCATCACCAACACCGGCACCGGGGCGCATAACGGCCCGCTGACCTTCCAGGACCAGTTCTTTGCGCTGGGCGGCACTGTCCAGCCGGGCATCCTGGCCATCACGGTCAACGGTCAGGCCTCAACCGGCTGGACCTGCACTTACGATGCCACAAGCGGCACCTTCACCTGCACCAATCCGTTGGTGAATATCCCGGCGGGCCAGACCTATATCGTGGATATCCGCTTCGATTACGGTCCCGGATTCTCCGCCCGCTGGAACTGTGCGCGGCTGGTGGGGGCAAACGGCAACGGGCCGGACAGCTGTGTTCCCAGCACGGGTGTAGAGGTGACCAAGCGGGTCATCAGTTGCGACTTTTCCCAGATCAACGGCCCGTGCCTGTTCCGCATCCTGGTCACCAGCACCGGAATGATGAATTACACCGGCCCGATCACGGTCACCGACGATTTCCGCTTCCTGAATTCTACCACGCCGCCCAACCTGATCAGTGCTGGCGGGAATGGCTGGGTGTGCTCGGGAAGTGGCGGGCAGGTGACCTGTACGCATCCCGGCCCGGTCTTCACCAGCGGCAACACCAGCAGCTTCGACGTGGTGCTGGGGTCGAATGCGGCGATCGGCGCGATCGAGAACTGCGCGGAGGTGACGGCTACGCCCAATCTGGTGAGCAACACATCCTGCGTGCAGACCTCCTACGGTCCGCCTCCGCCCGCGCCGACGCTGTCGATAACGAAGGAGCTGGTCGATCCGGAGAACTGCAGCGCAGCGATGCAGAGCTGCCGATTCCGCATCACGGTCACGCATACCGGCGGCGGTGGTTACAACGGCCCGCTCACCGTGGACGATATCTCGCAATTCCTGACTGCAGGGCAAGCGACGTTCATCATCAGCGCAGGGGGCAATGGCTGGACCTGCACACCGGGCAGCAGTGGCGCGACCTCTTGCACGCACCCCGGGCCCGTGTTCGCCAATGGCAACACCAGCAGCTTCGATGTCGTGCTGGAAAGCATCCCGCCCATCGGTGATATGGAAAACTGCGCCAGCATCACGTCGCCCGCCGGCTTGGCAGCAGGGCCGTCCTGCGCGCAGACCGACGGCTCGCAGCCGGTGGTCAACCAGCCGCCGGGCATGCAGCTGAGCATCCTGAAGGAGAACCTCTCCGACCCGGTGGTCTGCAATTATCTCGGCCCAAAGCAGTGCAAGTTCCGCATCACGGTGACGAACACCGGGACCACGCCTTACACCGGGCCGCTGTCGCTGGACGATGTGTATTCCAGCACCCAGAACGGTGCGGTGTTCCCCACCACGGTGGCGGTGCAGGCCAGCAATGGGTGGAGCTGCGGCACGGCCACGGGCTCTGTGGCCGGGCAGGCGTGCAGCATTCCGGTGGTCACGCTCAACCCCGGGGACGTGCACTGGTTCGAGGTGACACTGGGGCTTGCCGGAACGCCGGGCGTCTACACCCAGAACTGCGCAAAGCTGACCAATCCGGCGCAGGCCACACTGCCTGAAAGCTGCGTGGAACTGGGCCAGCAGACCGGCCAGCCCCAGCAGCCGGAGCAGAAGAAGAAGCCGGGCTTCCGCATCCGCATCGGGGTGGGCGGCATCCTTGGCGGCGGCAAGAAAGGCCGGCGCGAGCAGCCACGCGGCGGCGATCGTCCGCAAGGCGAACAGCGCGGCGACCGCTAAAACCAAGCAAGAACAGGGATTGATCGAATATGCGAAAGTCACTCCTCCTGGCCTCGGCGATCGGTGTGGGGGCATGCCTGCTGCCCGGCACCCCGGCGCGCGCGGCCGTCATAACGGACACGAGCCCCACCCTGATCGTCTCCGATCCGGGCTCCTTCTCGCCCGTCTGCGAAGTGTTCAGCGCCAGCCCTGCGATCCTGGCCACCGACCCTGACCTGCTTTCGTCGCTCGACGTAATTTACATGGGTGTGACCGACGCGTCGGGCACGGTCGGCCTGAACAACATCGGCCAGCCAAATCCGCAGCAGATCCGCAGCATTTCCGTGGGTCAATCGCTTGGATACGTGGGTTTCATCGATCGGACCGCGACATACTCGCCCAAATATTTGACCGTCTGGGAAGGGGTCCCCGTCAGCGGCAGCCCCGGCACGTTCCAGCCCGGCGCCGTACTGATCCGGATACTGATCCCGGACAGCCTGATCCCGGCGAGCTGCAAGCCGCCGACCAACCAGGCGCCGACAGCCGATGCGGGCGCGGACGTTGCGAATGTCGTCCCCGGATCGACGGTCACGCTGGATGGCAGTGCTTCCACCGATCCCGACAACGATGCGCTGACCTATAGCTGGGTGCAGGTCTCCGGGCCCGCGGTGACCCTGACCAATGCGAACAGCGCCACGCCCAGCTTCACCGCGCCGGGCGGTGCGGGGGGCACGCCCATCGTCTTCCAGCTTGTTGTGAATGACGGGACGGTGAGTTCCGTGGCCGATACCGTCACCATCAGCATCCAGGACAATATCGCCACGGCATCTGCGCAGATCGGCGGCTTCCTGGCGCAGCGCAATACTGTGCTGCTGAGCCACCAGCCGGACCTGCAACGCCGGATAGACCGGTTGGAGGGGCGTAGCCGCAGCGGCGGGCTGGCAGTCGGCGGGGTGATGCTGCCGGGATCGGACAAGCTGCCCCTGTCGGGCACGATCGGCGCAGGCGCGCTGGCCGTCTCTGCGGGCATGACGGCTGCGGGGGCGACACGGCAGGACGGCGTCAGCGGCAGCTGGGATATCTGGGGGGAACTTTACGCCTCGACCTTCGATTTCTCCGGCGCCGGGGGCAATGCCACGGTGATTTACGGCGGGGTGGACTATGCGGTCTCGCCCGGCCTGCTGGTCGGCGTGATGGGCCAGTATGACGATATCGGCATGGACAAGGCGGTCACCACGGGCGTGCTGGGCGGGGAGGGCTGGATGGCCGGGCCCTACATCACCGCCCGCCTTGCGCCCGACCTGTTCTTGGACGCGCGGGCGGCATGGGGCCAGTCGGCGAACACGATCAGCCCCTTCGGGACTTATACCGACACATTCGACACGGACCGGCTGCTGCTGGCGGGGACCCTGACCGGCAATTACGACCTCGCGACCGGGCTGGTCCTGCGGCCGGAGGCGGCGGTGCACTGGCTGCAGGAAGATGCGAAGTCCTATACCGACAGCCTTGGCAGCACGATCCCGGGTCTGAAGTCCGATCTTGGCCAGCTGAGCTTCGCCCCGCGCCTGATGTACCGCCTGCCGGTGGATGATCGCACGGACGCGCGCCCGTGGGTGGAGGCACGCGGCATCTACGCCTGGGGGGACCAGCCCACAGCTTTCGGCGGCGACGATCTGCGGCTGCGGCTGGAAGGCGGCGTCGACCTGCTGACCGAAGGCGGCATCCGCGCCAGCCTATCCGGCTTCCACGATGGGATCGGCATATCAGGCTACAGCGCCAGCGGCGTGCACCTGCGCTTGGGCGTCACATTCTGACGGCTGCGGATTTGCCGGAGATTTGAGAATTTCCGGCCCGCTGAACCCTGAAAGGGGCAGTGGTGCCCGGGGGCGGAGTCGAACCACCGACACGACGATTTTCAGTCGTCTGCTCTACCACTGAGCTACCCAGGCATCGCTGCGGCGACGGCCCAAAAAGGACCGGCGAGCGGTTTGGAGCGCCGCCTATGGCGAAGCGCGGGAAGCTTGGCAAGTGGATTCGGGGTGAATTTGTGAAGGATTCCGTCGCGGCGTTGCGGCAGGCGCTATTCGCCGTCCTCACCGGGGGCGACAAGGTCCTCCGGACGCGCGGCGGGGCCGGGTACGGCATAGCCATCGCCGAACCATTTCGCGAGGTCGAGATCGCGGCAGCGGCTGGAGCAGAAAGGCGCGAATTCTTCCGTGCGCGGCTTCTTGCAGATCGGGCAGGGCTTGGTCTTGGCGGTCGTCATCGCGGCACAAGCTGGGCATGTCCGGCGTCCAGCGCAAGGGTGGGGGCAGCCTCTATCCGCACTTCGCGGCCCGTGCGTCGGGCAAGCTCCTCCAGCCACTCCGGCTTGAGGCGTGATTTCACTGCCGGATGGCAGGACAGCTGCACGGCGCCCGCACCCTGCAGCCCTTCCGCCTGCCGCAGCAGGAACCGCGCGGCTGCAGAGGGGCGCGAATGGGCAATGCGGGCCATGAGCCCAGCGCGCTGCTTGCGTGCCACGAGCTGCACGAAGCCGAAGCCGTTCATGGCGGTGCGTTCATGCGGCCAGCCTTCCAGCGCCCGGCCCAGCGCCGCATCCACCTCGCGCCGCTGCGCCTTCTGCTCCAGCGTGGGAAAATCCACGCCGATGGAGCCGCCAAGGTCGAAGCGGCGGATTGCGCGGGCAAGCGGAGGGACGGCGGCCATGGCGAGCTGTGCGGGCAGCAGATCGCCGTCCACATCCACCAGCGTCATCGCAGGCGTATCGAAGAATGCGAGCGAGCCGCCGGCAAAGGCGATCTCGCCGGACCACGCCTCGCCCCACAATTCCTCCCACTCACGGCCGGGGAAGCGCTGTACGATGCGCGCCTGCTGACCTTCTGCCAGAAGGCTTTCCAGCAGGCTGGGTGCGAGGCGGGGCGGGGCGTCGGTCGGGCGCGCCTGGGCGAGCTTGTGGCGTCCGCGTTCCGCCATGGCCGGGCGCAGGATTTCCGCGCGCAGCTGCGACCCTTCGCTGGCATCACGAGGCAGGCTGCTGACCAGCGCCTCCTCACCCGATGCAAAGCGCAGCGTCCCGCGCGCCGAGCCGGACTGGCGGGACAGGAGCAGCGCGTCCTCGACCTGCCCGGCGGCAAGCGAGCCGGGCCATTGCAGGCGCGCAGCTAGGATTTCGTCGCCATCGAACAGGGCGGCGCGGTGCTCGCCGATCCCTTCCTCGACCAGCCACTCAGCCAATGAGAAAACCCGCCGATTTCAGCAGTGTGCGCGTCTCGTACAGCGGCAGGCCGACCACGCCCGAATGGCTGCCCTGGATCCAGCTGATCAGGCCCTCGGCCCGGCCTTGGATGGCATATCCGCCCGCCTTGCCGTGCCATTCGCCGCTGGCGACGTAGGCGTCCATTTCCGCATCGGAGAGCCGCTTGAACTTCACCGCTGTCTCGTTGAGGCGGTGGCGAAGCGTGCCATCGGGCGAGAGCAGCGCGATGGCCGAAAGCACCGTGTGGCGGCGGCCGGACAGCAGCGCCAGGCATCGCCGCGCTGTCGCCTCGTCCTCCGCCTTGGGCAGGATACGCCGCCCGGCGGCCACGACCGTGTCGCCAGCCAGCACATGCGCGCCATCTGCGGGGACCGCGCGCGCCTTCTCGCACGCCATGCGCAGCGCATAGTCGCGCGGGCGCTCTGCAGGCGCTGGTGTTTCGTCGATGTCCGCGGGCAGCACGCGATCCGGCGTGATGCCGATGCGCGCCAGCAGGTCCAGCCTGCGCGGGCTGGCCGATGCCAGCAGCAGTTCAGGGGACGGAGCGCCCAAGCGCCCGGCCCTTATGGCTGGGAGGATTGCGGGCCGGGGCCACCGCGGCCCGGCATGAAGCGATAGGTGATGCGCGCCTTGGTCAGGTCGTACGGCGTCAGCTCGCACAGCACCTCGTCACCCGTCAGCACACGGATGCGGTTCTTGCGCATCTTGCCTGCGGTGTGGCCGATCACGACATGACCATTTTCGAGCTCCACACGGAACATGGCGTTGGGCAGCAGTTCCACCACCTTGCCACGCATTTCGAGGAGTTCTTCTTTTGCCATGTAATCGGGTATCCAGTTCTATTGCTTGAAGCTGCGCGGCCTTTAGCGGCGCGGCGGGGAAAAGGGAAGTGGCGGCAACCTTCGGCGGCTGCTGGCTGCGCTTCGTCGATTGCTGCGCGACATTTGGTTACGAATGGCGGCTTGCACAAGGGTAACGGGGGCGCGACACGCGGCGTTGCGGGGGAAGCGTCTGTACCGGAAAGGGTCCTTTTTGTTCCGTCTCGATACCAGCAGCCTTCTCGCCATCGCATTGGCGATGCCAGTTCCCGCTTATGCGCAGGATGCGCAGCCCGATCCCGAAGCCCCGTCCGACCCTGCACAGGACCCCGCCCCCGAGCCTTCCGGGCCAATAGACGGCGATATCCCCTATGGCGGCGAAATCTATGTGATCGCGGACCTGGCGCGCGGCCTGGACGTGCCGGAGGAACCGATCATCTCGCTCGATAGCGAGGATATCGCGGCTTACGGCGTCGGCTCCCTGGGCGAATTGCTGGAGGTGCTGGGCCCGCAGGTGACAAGTTCCCGTGGGCGCGGCGGCGGCGGGCAGCCCGTGTTCCTGGTGAATGGCGTGCGCGTGTCCAGCTTCCGCGAGCTGCGATCCTATCCGCCCGAGGCGATCAAGACGTTCGAAGTGCTGACCGAAGAGGTGGCGCAGCGTTACGGCTTCTCTCCCAACCAGCGGGTCGTGAACATCATCCTGGTGGACGGCTATTCCAGCATCGCGGTCGAAATGGATTACAAACAGCCGTGGGATGGCGGCTTCGTGCGTACCGATCCGGAACTGACGTATCTGCGGATCGACGGTACGAACCGGCTCAACCTTAACCTCGATACCGCATTCCGCAGCCGGCTGACGGAGGCAGAGCGGGACATCGTGCAGGCGCCGGGCAGCGTCGCAGCATTCGCCAGCGATCCGGACCAGGCCGATTTCCGCACGTTGATCGGCGAATTCCGCTCCGCCGAGTTTACCGCCAACTGGTCCACGCAGCTTGGCGAAAGCGGCTCCAGCCTGTCGCTCAATGGCACCTTCGGTCGCACAGACACGCGCAGCCTGCTGGGGCTCGATAGCGTCCTGCTTTCCGATGGCAGCGGCAACACCGCATTGCGAACTTTCAATGTGGATGATCCACTGACGTCGCGCACGGTGGCCGATTCCTACGCTTTCGGTGCGGCACTGAACGTCCCGATCGACGGCTGGCAGGCGACTGCGACGCTTAACGCACAGCGTACCGACACTCGTAGTGAGATCGCGCGGCGCGTCGATACGACCGGGCTGCAGGCGCAGGCACAGGCGGGGACCTTTGGCCTGTCCGATCCCATTCCCGCGTTTGCCGATGCAGGTTTCGACGTTGCCGAGTCCACGACTGATACCGTGACCAGCCTGCTGACCGTGCAGGGTACGCCCGCCTACCTGCCGGCAGGCGAGCTGAGCGTCACTTTCGATGCAGGCCTGTCATTCCAGCGGATCGAGAGCGAGGACACGCGCAATCCGGGCCTGCTGACCGAGCTGGAGCGGACGGACCTGTCTGCCGGGGTTAACATCGGCGTGCCGATCGCCAGCGTGCGGGAAGATCACTGGGACGCGCTTGGCGATATCTCGCTCAGTTTTTCGGCCGGGATCAACGAGCTGTCGGACTTCGGCACGCTGACCGACTGGTCTGCCGGCGTGGTGTGGAAACCGCACGAGCGGCTGACGCTTACGGCCACGCGCTTCGGCGCCGATGCCGCGCCCGGCCTCTCGCAGCTGGGCGCGCCGACGATCGTAACGCCGAATGTCGCGGTCTATGATTTCACCAATGGCACCACCGTGCTGGTGGATGCGACCACCGGCGGCAACGCGCTGCTGCCCGCGCAGACGCAGCGCGACTGGAAGTTCGGCCTGAGCTGGGACATGGATCTGGGAGAGAGCATCGACCGCTCCGTGCTCAGCATGGAGTATGTCGACAACACGTCCTTCGGCACATCCGGCAATTTGCCCCTGCTGACGCCTGACATCGAGGCCGCTTTTCCGGGCAGGGTCACGCGCGATGGCACCGGCGCGCTGACAGCGGTCGACTTTCGCCCCGTCAGTTTTGCGAGGCAGGATACGCGCCGTATCCAGTCCAACCTGATCCTGTCTGGCCCCTTCGGCAAGGCTTACCCGCAGCCGGAAGGCGAGGCTGGCGCAGCGTCCGGCAGGCCGGGCGGGCCTCCGGGTGCCGGGCGCGGCAGGCCGGGCGGCAGTGGTGGCGGCGGCGAAGGCCGCCCTGCCGGAGCTGGCGGACGCGGCGGTGGCGGCGGCTTCACCGCCAATCCGCAGGGGCGCGAAAACTTCATGAAATTCCGCGAGAAACTGTGCGCGGACGACGGCATGGAATATTTGCAGCAGGTGATCGCCGCTGCCGAAGGCGGGCAGATGCCGGAAGGCATGGAAGCGCCGCCGGAACAGGTCGCGGCGATCCTCGACCGCTTCCGCGGGCCGGATGGCACGATAGACATGGACCGGCTGACCCAGTTCCGCGAGCGCGTGTGCAGCATGGACATGGCCGGTGGCCCTCCGGGTGCGGCGGCTGGCGGTCGTGGCGGTCCGGGTGGTGGCGGCGGAGCGCGGCGTGGCGGTCGCGGTGGCGGCATGTTCGGCGGCGGAGACGGGCGCGGCCGTTGGTTCGCCAATCTCTCCCACGGGTGGGAGCTTTCGCGGACCGTAGAGATTGCACCCGGCGTGCCGGAGCTGGACCTGCTGAACGGCGATGCGCTGGGCAGCCCCACACCGCGCCACACCCTGCAACTGCGCGGCGGTATATTCTACCGCGGCTTCGGCATTCGGCTGGATGGCAATTACATAGGATCTTCGCGGATCGACGGTACGGGGCTGCCGGCCAGCAACGACCTGTTCTTCGGCGATTACGCCACCTTCGACGTGCGCCTGTTTGTCGATCTCAGCCAGCAGGAAGGCCTGATGAAATCCGCGCCCTTCCTCGACAAGACGCGCGTCAGCGTGCGGATGGACAACATATTCGATGCGCGCCAGACGGTGACGGACGGGACTGGCGCAGTGCCGATCACGTATCAACCTTTCCGGGTGGACCCGGTGGGCCGCTATGTCGGGATCGAGTTCCGCAAGCTGTTCTGAGCCTACATCCGCTCTTCCTGAGCCTGTCGAAGGACGCTTGCGCAGCGCGTGCCGCTTGGACCCTTCGGAAGCGAAGCTGTCGCGCAGCGACACCAGCTCAGGGTGAGCGGGCTCCGGGGATTACAACGCCTCGCCCGCCGCCACGCCGCTGGCCCAGGCCCACTGGAAGTTATAGCCGCCCAGCCAGCCGGTGACGTCCACAGCCTCGCCGATCGCATAAAGGCCCGGCACGCGCTTGGCCTTCATTGTGCGGCTGGACAGTTCGGCGGTGGAAATGCCGCCTGCCGTCACCTCGGCCTTTGCATAGCCCTCGGTGCCGTTGGGGTGGAAGCGCCAGTTGGCCAGCTTCTCCTCCGCCGCGCGCAGCGCCTTGTCGGGTGCGTTGCCCAGGTCACCATGGACACCCAGCTGCTCGGTCAGGACATCGGCCAGCCGCTGGGGCATGGCCTCGCGCAGCAGGCCGCGCAGCGTGGCGCGGGGGGTCTCGCGCTTGGCCTCCAGCAGCCAGCCTGCGGGCCGGTCGGGCAGGAACGTCACGGAGATGGGCTCGCCCGCCTGCCAGTAGCTGCTGGCCTGCAGGATGGCAGGGCCGGACAGGCCGCGATGGGTGAACAGGCTAGCCTCGCGGAAGCTGCCCTTGCCTGCCGTGGTGACGGTTTCGGTGGCGACGCCGGACAGCTCGCGGAACAGCACTTCGTCCCCGCCCAGCGTCAGGGGGACGAGCGCAGGGCGCGGCTCCACGATCTTGAGTCCGAACTGCCGCGCGATGCGATAGGCAAAATCGCTCGCGCCCATCTTGGGAATGCTCGGGCCGCCGGTGGCGATGACCAGCGCGGGCGCGGTAAAGGCGCTGTCCTGCGTGGTTACGGTGAAAGTGCCATCCTCGCCGCGCGACACGGCGCGCACTTCCTGCTCGCAGCGTACGCTGACATCTCCGCCGGAATCCACCGCGGCATCGCATTCCGCCAGCAGCATCTCCACGATCTGCCGCGCGCTGCCGTTACAGAACAGCTGGCCCAGCGTCTTTTCGTGCCAGGCGATGCCGTGCTTCTCGACCAGGTCCAGGAAATCGCGTGCAGTGTAGCGGGCCAGCGCGCTCTTGGCGAAATGCGGATTGGCGGAGAGGTAATTCTCCGGCCCCGCGCCGATATTGGTGAAGTTGCATCGTCCGCCGCCGGAAATCAGGATCTTCTTGCCGGGCTTCTCCGCCTTTTCCAGCAGAAGCACGCGCCGACCGCGCTGGCCGGCAATGGCGGCGCACATCAGGCCGGCGGCCCCGCCACCCAGGATGATCGCATCGAAATCGGACATCAGCGCCCCCTAGCCATAAGCGGCGCGGAATCCTATCTCGCAAGGCATGTCGCGTTCTCCTGCAGGTTCTCCCCCGACGCCGACCGGTTCGGACCGCTTCAACGAGGATCGCGCGACCTATACGGTGAAGGGCGGCGGCCCCAAGGGCGCTCAGCCGGACCTGGAGGCGGGCGTGGCTGCCATTCGTGGCACGGTGAAGACGCTGAAGCCCCGCCCCGGCGTCTATCGCATGCTCGATGCGCGGGGCGATGTGCTTTATGTAGGCAAGGCCCGCAGCCTGAAGGCGCGCGTCGCCAATTACACGCAGATCAACAATCTCACCAATCGCCTGCAGCGCATGGTCAGCCAGACGCGCAGCATGGAAATCGTGGTGACGGGCAGCGAGGCGGAGGCGCTGCTGCTGGAAGCGCAGCTGATCAAGCGCTTCCGCCCGCCCTACAATGTGCTGCTGCGCGACGACAAAAGCTTCCCCTTCATCCTGCTGCGCGCCGGGCACAATTTCCCGCGCATCCAGAAGCATCGCGGGGCGCGCAAGGCGAAGGGCGACTATTACGGCCCCTTCGCCAGCGCGGGCAGCGTGAACACCACCATCAACGCGCTTCAGAAGCTGTTCCTGCTGCGCAGCTGCACCGATAGCTTCTTCAGCCGCCGCGACCGGCCCTGCCTGCTTTACCAGATCAAGCGCTGCTCTGCCCCATGCGTGGGCCGCATCGACGAGGCGGGTTACGAGGAACTGGTCCAGCAGGCGAAGGACTTCCTGGGCGGCAAGTCCGGCGCGGTGCAAAAGACCATCGAAACGCAGATGGCCAAGGCGGCGGAGGACCTCGATTTCGAGACCGCCGCCATCCTGCGCGACCGGCTGCGCGCGGCCACCTTCATCCAGGGCACGCAGGCCATCAATGCGGGCAGCATGGGCGATGCCGATGTCTTCGCCCTGGCAGCCAAAGGCGGGCAGCTGGGCATTCAGGGCTTCTTCGTGCGCGGCGGGCAGAACTGGGGCCACCGCACCTTCTGGCCCAGCCACATCAAGGACGTGAGCGAGGAGGAGGTGCTGAGCCGCGTTCTGGCGCAGTTCTACGAGGAAGTGCCGCCCCCACGCACCATCCTGGTGGACCGCGACCTGCCGGATCGCGAGCTGCTGGAGCAGGCCTTCTGCGAGCTGGCGGACCGGAAGGTTGAAATCAGCGTGCCCCAGCGCGGCGACCGTCGGCGCCTGATGAAGCAGGCGCAGCGCAATGCGGTGGAGGCGCTGGAGCGGCGGCTGGCCGAAAGCGGCACGCAGGCGAAGATCATGCGCGAGATGGCCGAATTCCTGGAGCTGCCGGAAATCCCCCAGCGCATCGAGATTTACGACAACAGCCATATCCAGGGCGCCAAGGCCGTGGGCGCAATGGTGGTCGCGGGGCCGGAAGGCTACCTCAAGAACCAGTATCGCAAGTTCAATATCAAGACCGCGCAGTCGAATGACGATTTCGCCATGATGCGCGAAGTGATGCAGCGCCGCTTCCGCAATTTGTCGGAAAACCCGGATGGCGAGACGGGGCGCAAGGACAGCCACGAGACCGTCTGGCCGGACCTCGTCCTGATCGACGGCGGCAAGGGGCAGATGTCCTCCGTGCGCGACACGCTGGAGGAGATGGGCATCGAGGACGTGCCGCTGATCGCCATCGCAAAGGGCCCGCATCACGGGCGCGAGGGGCGCGAGGTGTTCCACTTCCCCGACGGGCGCGAGAAAACGCTGCCGACGAACTCGCCCGTGCTGTTCTACCTCCAGCGCCTGCGCGACGAGGTGCACCGCTACGTCATCGGCGCCCACCGCGCCAAGCGCAGCCGCGCCATCACCGCCTCACCGCTGGACGAAATCCCCGGCATCGGCCCGGCCCGCAAACGCGCCCTGCTGCTGCACTTCGGCACGGCCAGCAAGGTCCGCGCAGCCGGCCTGGAAGACCTGCAACGCGCACCCGGCGTCAGCGCCGCAGTTGCGCAGACGGTGTACGATTTTTACCACGCTGGCGGGTGACTAGGCTTTGTCCGACCACCCGGCCTTTACATGACTGCCATCGCAGAACGGCTTGTTCCCGCTCTTGCCGCAGCGGCATAGGGCCATGCGGCTGCGCTTTTCGTATTCCTCGCCATCGGCGGAGACGACGCGGATCCCGCCTTCGACATAGAGCGGTCCGGAGACGCCTTCGGCCGGGTCCTGCGTGGTGCTGAGGCGCATGTCCCGCGGGGGCAGGACGGGTTCGCCGGTCTGCGTGTCGATGGCGACGAGGCGGCCGGAAACGCAGTCGCTGATCTGGTCGAGGAAGATGGCGGCGACTTCAGGATCGTCTGTCTTCTCGACCTCGTCCCACACCGTTTGGTGCGTGTCGCAGAAGCGGGCGAGGGCGCAGAGGTCCTCCTGGTCCATCAGCTTGAAGCGCGGGCCGTCCAGCACCTTGGCCTGCTCGGCAAAGGGGCGGCGATCCGCCACTTCGGTGCCGTCGAAGCCATCGGTGTGGGAGCCGTCGCAGAAGGGTTTGCTGCCGCTCTTGCCGCAGCGGCACAGCTGCATGGTCTCTTTCGCCTCGAACTCGCCAGTCTGAGCCCATTCGATGGATTCGCCCGCTTCGTTGACGGCGATGCTCTGCTCGATGAAGGGCACGCGGCCCTTCACCTGATAGGGGCCGTCCTTGATGATCTTGATCGTGGGTTGGTCTGCCATGGTGAAGTAACCGAGGAAGTGCTTGGCCGGTTCCGGCATGTTGATGAGCCTTGGCCCCTCCGGTTTGGATCGGCATGGAGTTGACGGCGTGCGGAATTTGGTGATTGTGCCGTGGGGATGGGGAGAGAAAGTCGATGAAATTGCTGAAATTTTCGCCGATCGCTTTGCTGCTGGCAGCCATCTGCGCGCCCCAGGCAGTTGCACAGGATGATGAGCGAGATCCTCGAAAGCTGCTCTACGTCCCGTATGAGGAACTGCAGGCAGACAAGCGCCCGCCGGTCGAATGCGTCAACGAAGAGGGCGCGGCCGCGCAGGAAGCCCGGCCGTGCAACCAGCGGATCTGGACCATGCGGCTGATCGAGAACTACCCGGTCGATGCGCTGCGCAATTCATTGACGGGTACCGTCGAATTCGCTGTCGCGATCGGCCCGGACGGGCGCCCCTTCCGGTGCGATGTGACGCAGAGCAGCGGACATGCCATCCTTGATGAAAGCGCCTGTGCCAGCGTGATGCGGCATGCGATGTTCTACCCTGCACTGGACGAAAAGGGTGAACCCACCGAAGGGCGGTGGGCGAGTACGCTGGTTTACTCGCTTGGGAATGCAGAACCCAGCCCGGAGCCGAAAGGCCTATCGCGAGATCCCAGGCCTCGCGATGTGAAAAGCTGGTTCAAGCCGGTATATTCGACATATCCCAAGCGCGCCGCAAGGCATCGCTTGTTCGGCCGCGTCGGGATGGAACTGACGATAGATGCGCGTGGCAAGGTGTCCGACTGCGTGGTTACGCAAAGCAGCGGGCACGAAATTCTCGACGAGGCGGCGTGCGAGGGGTTCAGGAAATTCTCCCGCTTCGATCCGGCGCTGGACGCGCAAGGCGAACCGACGACCGGCAAGTTCGATGCAGAAGTCAACTATTCCAAGCCGTAGGGCCGTCGGTGGCAACGCCGCCTAACCGCGCTTGCGTTCGCGGAACATGCCTTCCTGGGCGGTGCTGGCGACGAGGCGGCCTTCGCGGGTGAAAAGCTGGCCGTGGTTCAGGCAGCGGGCGTTGCCGCTGATCGGGCTGGTCATCGCGTAAAGCAGCCAGTCGTCGACCTTGGGCGCCGGGTCGTGGAACCAGATCTGGTGATCGAGGCTGGCGGCGACCATCCCGCCCTGCAGGAATGAGAAATCGTGCGGCATCGTGCCCGTGCTCATCAGGCGGTAATCG
Organism: Paraurantiacibacter namhicola; assembly: GCF_001687545.1. Classification (NCBI taxonomy): domain Bacteria; kingdom Pseudomonadati; phylum Pseudomonadota; class Alphaproteobacteria; order Sphingomonadales; family Erythrobacteraceae; genus Paraurantiacibacter; species Paraurantiacibacter namhicola. The sequence continues at coordinate 1,154,102 of NZ_CP016545.1, forward strand.
GTGTAATAGGCCAGCACGGCGCGGTGGATGGCCGGATCGTCGGGCAATGCGGCGCGGGTGCGGGCCCAGACGTTCTGTTTCGGCTCGCTGGCCTGCGTGCTGATGAAGGCGGACAGGTTTTCGGAGCGTTGTTCGATCGGGCGCGGGTTCAGGAAGGCGGCGGGTATTTTGTCTGCGAGCTGTTCGCGCATCCGTTCGATCAGGACGTGCTCTGCCATCAGATCTTCCGGCGGCGGCACGTCCGGCATGTCCGCGGCCTGGTGGCTGGGCGCCTCCTCGTGCCGCTGGAAGCTGATATTGGCCGTCAGGATCGTGCCGCCCGGCTGCGTGGCGGTCACCCGGCGATGGCTGAAGCTGCGCCCTTCCAGCAGGCGTTCCACGCGGTAATCGACCGGATGGTCCTCGTCCCCGCCGCGCAGGAAGCTGGCGTGCAGGCTGTGCGGCGCGCGGCCATCGGGCACGGTATGCTCGGCCGCGACCAGCGCCTGCGCCACCACCTGGCCGCCGAAGATACGGCCCACGCCATCGGGCTTCTGCGGGCCGAGAAAGCTGTCTTCGCCTATACGCTCCAGCGTCAGCAGGCGTAGCAGGTCGGCGACCAGTTGCTCTCCGGTCGGGGCAGATTCGGCGGTGGGGGTATCCTTGCTCATCTTCCCATTAGGGAAGGCAATTGCCGCTTATGTCAAGCCAGCGCGTCGCAGCAGGCGTGTCGCATAGGCCTTTGCGCGGTTCTGGGCCGGCCAGCGGCCCGGCGCGCGCGGCGAAAGTCCCATGGCCCGCAGGCGCTGGTTGAAGCTGCGCGCATCCGCCTCGGCATAGCTCCATTCGCTGCGCCAGGTGATGGACAGCGATATGGACGGCGCGGGGCCATTCTTCACGAAATGCGGCGCCATCACCGGCACGAACACCGCCTGCCCGGGCGCGAGGGCAATGGGCGTGCCGCCAGCCATCAGCTCGTCCCGCCAGCTGAGCTCGCGCGGGCCGCCGGTGTGATAGCCTTCGTGCGTTTCGTCGGGCGCATAGGTGGCATCGCCGGCGGGGAAGACGGTCATCACCTTGCTGCCGCGCACCTGCAGCAGGATGTTGTGCTCCGGATCGAAGTGATAGGGCGTGACCGCGTCGGGGCTGGAGACGAAGATGAAGCCCTGCGTCTTCAGCATCTCGCCGGTCTTCGCGGTGATCTCGCTCTCGATCTCGCCCAGCAGGCTTTCCAGCAGCGCGGCATAGGCGGGCTGCTGTTCGATATTCTTGAGCACCGCCCAGCTGTTGCTGGTGTCCACGCGGCGGATGGTCTCGCCGATGGAAAGGCCGGTGGCAATCGGCTTGCCATCAACGCCGATGGGCAGGTCGCCGCGATTATACTCCACGCTCGCCCCTGGCAGCGCTTCGCCCAGCTGGGCCAGCGCCTCGATCGACAGCAGCGGGTGGTCCCGCAGCGCGTGGTCAAGCCGATGCGGCACCTCCGGATAGCTTGCGGCGAAACGCGCGCGCGTTTCGGGCGGGAAGACCTGCAGCGCGCTTGCGTGCAGCGTGTCGGGATGGGTGGCTTCGGTCATGATCCGTAATCCGCTGGCTGGCCCGTTTCCACGCGGGCGAAAAGCTGGAACAGGCTGCGCCGTACGGCGCCGCCGATGGCGATGTTGATGCGGCCGATGCGGCGCCGCTCGCGCCAGAAATGGTCGATCATCGGGTGATCGGCGCTGGCACAGCTGTCGCACCAGTCGACATCGCCGCGCGTCAGCAGGGAGAGGTTTTCGCGTTGCAGCACCACGCCGGGCGACAGGCGTGAGAGGCTTTCGTCGAAGGCCGTCTTGAAGCCGAAGGCGCCGCGCGCGGTGATGAAGGTGGCCAGCATGGCGACAGGCTTGCCGTCCAGCACCAGGCTGAGCCGCTGGAGCTTGCGCAGCCGGGCTGCACCTTCCAGCGCTGCGCAAAACATCCTCTCCGTTTCCGGCGCGCAGGCGAGGGCGGAGCCAGCCTTCCCCTTCCAGCCGGCCATTTCCAGGGAGAGGAATTGCTGTGCCCAGCGATCCACGCCCTCTGCGTCGTCGCGGCTTTCCACCACCAGCTCGCCAAGGTCCTGCAGGCGGCGCATCTTGCGATTGAGTTCCTTCACACGCTTTTTCTTCAGCGCGCTTTCGAGATATTCGTCCGGCGTCAGGTCGGATTGCAGCAGGGCGCGCTCCTCCTCCTCGGCCAGGGAGGCTGGCCGTGCCTGCACGGCCAGCGCAGTGCGCAGCGCGTCCGCCAGCACACCGTCCAGCGGCAGGCCGGCGAGGTGCAGGAAAGCGGCAGAACCGCAATGCATATCGGCCCAGTCGAACAGGTGCTGCCAGAACTCACGCTCCAGCCCGGTGGCGACCAGCGGCGCGCCGAGGAACATGTTGGCATGGGCCCAGCCGGTGAGGTGCGGCACGGGACGGGTGTAATAATCGAGCGCGCTGACCAGCGGCATCAGCCCGGCGAGCTCGCCATCCACCTCGAACACCAGTATCTGCGCCTTGCCGCGGGGATCGAAGCCGCGCAGCGAGGGAAGGAGGTACCAGCTTTCGAAGAAAGGGTTCGGCTCGCTGGCGTGGTCGGCCAGCGCATCCCAGCGGGCGATATCGGTGGAATTGTCGAAGGCGTACCAGGACACGGCGCGCAGCCGCATCTGCGGCAGGCCAGATGCGCCATCCGCAGCCGCATTCGCAGCCCCATCCGCAGCCGCCTCCGGAGCTGCCGAAGCATGCCCGCCTTGCGGTGTTTTGCGTTCGCCCTGAAATGCCCTGCTCGCCAAGCGTGCCCCCGCGCCGTGATCCGGGTGTGTCCGGTCATGCCGGGATTAGCGCAGGAGGGCTGCGAAATGCTTAATGGCGCGGCAAGGAATCTGCGCCTTCTCAGCGTGTCATTTCAGTGTGCGATTGTACGAGGCAAAACAAAACCCCGCCGGAATCGCTTCCGGCGGGGCTTCGCTATCCCCGAATAGGGGTTCTCTTTAGGCTGCGCCGCCCGCCAGGGCAGCCAGCAGCAACAGGGCCACGATGTTCGTGATCTTGATCATCGGGTTCACGGCCGGACCGGCGGTATCCTTGTAAGGATCGCCAACCGTATCGCCCGTCACGGCAGCCTTGTGGGCTTCGGAGCCCTTACCGCCGTGATTGCCGTCTTCGATGTACTTCTTGGCGTTATCCCACGCGCCGCCCCCGGCGGTCATGGAAAGCGCCACGAACAGGCCACCCACGATCACGCCCAGCAGCAGGGCGCCCAGCGCGGCAAAGCCGTTCTGCTGGCCTGCGATGGCTGTGATCACGAAGTAGAGGACGATGGGTGCGAGCACCGGCAGCAAGGACGGCACGATCATTTCCTTGATCGCGGCCTTGGTCACCAGGTCCACAGTCCGGGCGTAGTCGGGCTTCTCGGAGTAATCCATGATGCCCGGCTTTTCCTTGAACTGCGCACGCACGTCCTTCACCACGTCGCCCGCTGCGCGGCCCACGGCCGTCATGCCCATCGCCCCGAAGAGGTAAGGCAGCAGCGCACCGAGCAGCAGCCCGACGATCACGTACGGATTCTCCAGGGAGAAATCGACGTCGACGTCCGGGAAGAACTCGGCAAGGTCGGCCGTGTAGGCAGCGAACAGCACCAGCGCGGCAAGGCCGGCGGAACCGATGGCATAGCCCTTGGTCACGGCCTTGGTGGTGTTGCCCACAGCGTCCAGCATGTCCGTCTTCTCGCGCACGCTGTCGTCTAGGCCCGCCATTTCGGCGATCCCGCCCGCATTGTCGGTAACCGGACCGTAAGCGTCCAGCGCAACGACCATGCCAGCCAGTGCCAGCATGCTGGTGGCTGCATAGGCGATGCCCATCAGGCCAGCGAACTGGTACGCGCCGATGATGCCGGCCACGATGGCCAGCGTCGGCAGAGCGGTGGATTCCAAGCTGATGGCCAGGCCCTGGATCACATTGGTGCCGTGGCCCGTTTCCGAAGCCTTGGCGATCGAGCGGACCGGACGGAAACCCGTGCCGGTGTAATACTCGGTGATCCAGATGATGACGCCGGTCAGCACCAGGCCGATGACGGAGCTGTAGAACAGGTCCCAGCCGGTGAACGGCGCGATCGAGGACGTGCCTTCTTCCGCCAGCGGCGCGCCAGCATCGACAGCGCCGAGGTTGGAGCCGCCGATTTCGGCCGACATGTCGCCCAGTGCCAGCTGCATCACGAACCAGATCAGCGGCACGGACAGCACGGCCGTGAGGCCGAAGCCCTTGTACATCGCGCCCATGACATTGGTTTTGCCCTTGGAGAGCTTCACCGCATAGGTCCCGATGATGCTGGTGACGATGCAGGCACCGCCGATCAGCAGCGGCAGCGCCATCATCGGCAGCAGCAATTCGCCAAGGCCGGACAGCAGCAGCGCGGTCAGCACCATGGTGGCGCCAACGGTCACGACATAGGTCTCGAACAGGTCGGCAGCCATGCCGGCGCAGTCGCCCACATTGTCACCCACATTGTCCGCGATAACGGCCGGGTTGCGGGGATCGTCTTCCGGGATGCCCGCCTCGACCTTGCCGACCAGGTCGGCGCCGACGTCGGCAGCCTTGGTGAAGATACCACCGCCCAGACGGGCGAAGATGGAGATGAGCGAAGCACCGAAGGCCAGCGCCACCAGCGCATCGATCACTTCGCGGCTGTTCGGCTCATGCGCCAGCGGGTTGATCAGAACCCAGAAGAACACGGCGATGGCCAGCAGGGCGAGGCCTGCAACCAACATGCCGGTGATGGCACCTGCGCGGAAGGCCAGCGTAAGGCCCTGCTGCAGCCCGCTCTGCGCAGCGGCAGCCGTGCGAACATTGGCCTTCACCGAGATGTTCATCCCGATGTAGCCTGCCACGCCGGACAGCACCGCGCCGATCACGAAGCCGATGGCCGACAGCCAGCCGAGGAAAACCCCGACCAGAACGGCCACGACCACGCCCACGATACCGATCGTGGTGTACTGGCGATTGAGATAAGCCTTGGCGCCTTCCTGGATGGCACCTGCGATTTCCTGCATCTTCTCGTTGCCGGCTCCGGCTCCGAGTACCTGGCGGCTGGTGAAAATACCGTACACGACGGCCAGCAGCCCCAGGATAATCGCGATCATGACAAGATCCACGACAACTCCCCCTCTATAATCTGTTTTTGCGTTCCCAAAACAAAGGCCCCGTGAACCGGGGCTCTGTGTGGCAGCATGGCTATAGTTCCCTTGCCGCCTTCGCAAGCCTTTCCGCCATTTCTCCCCCGCACCGCCGCGCCCGTTCCGTTTCGGGCCATGCAAATATCGAAAATGCGCGGAATCTTGCGCGATTGGATGGTATATGGGAGATTAAGCATGAGCCGCGTAGAGGCGCGGCAAATATCGGCAAGCGGGGCGCATCGCAGGTGAGCGAACAGGACACACAAGATCTGGCAGGCATGCAGGGCAGCGAGGCGCTGCGGCGCGCGCGCTCCGGCGATGCGCCCGCCATTTCGCTGCGCGCGCCATCGGACCTCGACGAATATACCCGCAAGGACCTGCGCAAGCAGGAAATTGCCATCGCCAAGCAATACCATGGCGGGCGCATGTGGCCTTACGTGGTCGCGGCATGGGGCGGCTTCGCGCTGTGGGTTGCGCTATTCCCGCTGACGATGCTGGATATCGTGCCGCTGTGGATCGCCTTCCCCATTGCATGTTTCCTGGCGACGGGCGGCTATGTGACCAGTCACGAGGCGATGCATTCCAACATCGCGCAGGCCGGCACGAAGAACCGCTGGATCAACGAATGGGTGGGGCAGGTTTCCACCATCCCCATCGTCTTTCCCTTCTCCATGGCGCGGCTGATGCACCTTGAGCATCATTATCATTGCAACGACCCGGAGAAGGACCCGGATTACACGGACGAGGCGCCCAATGCGCCGATGGCCTGGTACAAGACCTGGTGGAACCGCCAGCCCGGCGTCGATGGCTCCATCCACCATTACAAGCGCATCCTGGCCGAAATGGGCACGCCCGAAGCGGAGCGGTCGCTGAAGGAAACCATGGTGCTGCAGCTGGTCTTCATGGCGGTGCTGTTCGGCATGGCGTGGAGCGGATATGCGCTGGAGGCGGCGCTGGTCTGGTGGCTGCCGCGCCATGTGGGCCTCAGCTATATCCGTTTCTATCTCAGCTGGGCGCCGCACCACCCGCGCGAGGGGAATACGGAGCGGTACCAGCAGGCGTTTATCTTCAAGAGCCGGCTGGGCCATTTCCTGTCCATGGGGATGCAGACGCACCTCATCCACCACCTCTATCCCAACATCCCGAACCACCGCACGAAGGCCGCGTATTATGCGCTGAAGCCGATCCTGGCGCAGCGCGGCGTGGATACGAGCAAGCTGTGAGCGCCGGGGCGACACGGGCCTCCGCCGTAACGCCGGAGACGAAGGGTCAGACCTTCTTTCGCTGGCTGTTCTACTGGATGCCGTTCCTGTTCGGCGTGGGCTTCATCGCGCCGCTGATCGCGCAGGCGATGGCGTATTGGGACGTGGATGCACCCTTCGGCCTTAGCCGGATCGTCTTCGGTTTGCTGATCGGCGCGCCCTGGGGCCTGCTGACCGTGTGGCGCGGGCGCTGGTTCTAGCTTTCGTGCTGCCAGCCGAGGCCGTCGGCGTTGACCACCGGCTGCCCATCCAGGAATAAAGGCGCGAAGCCTTGCGGCTCCACGCTGCCGATCCGGGTTGCGGGCACGGGCGGCGCCGCGCCTGCGGGCATTGTGAATAGCAGCTCGTAATCCTCGCCCCAGCGCAGGGCGTCATCGCGCCGCTCCTCCGCCACGGCCAGCGGCGGCGCGGCACGGTCGATGGCCAGCGACACCTCGCTCGCCTCCGCCATGCGGAAGGCATCGAGCAGCAGCCCGTCTGAGACATCCATTATCGCCGTGACGAGCGGGGCCAGCGCCAGGCCTTCGGGCAGGCGCGCCATCGGCCTGCGATAGGCCGTGCTGTCGGCATCGGTCCCGTCCCGCAGCGCTTCGAAGCCCGCCATCGCCGCGCCGAGTTCGCCCGTCAGCCACAGGGCATCGCCTGCCTGCGCGCCGGAGCGGCAGGGGACGGGCCGATACACCGCGCGGCCGATGGCCGTCATGCCCCAGCTGCGCGGCGGTCCGCCGGACACGGTATCGCCGCCCAGCAGCGGCATGCGGTAATGCTCCAGCGCCTCGGACAGTCCGCGCGCAAAATCCTCGTCCCCGTCGCCCAGCATGTGGCCGAGCAGCGCGCCCAATGGCTCCGCGCCCTTGGCTGCGAGGTCGGAAACATTGGTGGCCACAAGTTTCCATGCCACGTCTGCCATATCGCTGCCCGGCAGCACATGGACGCCCTCGACCAGCATGTCGTGGGTCAGGACCAGCGCGTCCTCGCCCAGTTCCAGCACGGCGGCATCGTCCATCAGCCCGCGCGCTTCAGGCCCGCTGGCGAGCGCGCGCATGGCGGCGATGAATGTCTTTTCGGCAGACGTCCGATTTTCCATCGCGTCTTTCATCGCAGCCTCATCTGGCGCATGGCAGTGCGCAGGAAACACGAATTCGGAAAGCTGCCCATGAAACGCCCCCTTCGAGCATTTGCCCTGTCCGCCGCAGCCATCGCAATGGCCATTAACGCCGCCCCCGCCGCAGCCTGGGGCCCCATCGGCCACCGTGTGACAGGCGCGCTGGCGGAGCGCAACATCGACGGGCACACCCGCGCGCAGATCACGCAGATCATCGGCAACGAGAGCCTTGCAGAAGCCAGCACCTGGCCGGACGAGCAGCGATCCAATCCCGCGCAGTTCTGGCAGGAAACCGCCAGCCCCTGGCATTACGTGACGCTGCCCGATGGTCGCACCATCGACATGCTGGAACACCCGGCAGAAGGCGATGCCGCCACCGCGCTGGAAATGTTCGCGGCCACGCTGCGCGATCCCGAGGCCAGCCAGGCGGACAAGGCGCGCGCGCTGCGCTTCGTTGTGCACCTGGTGGGCGACCTTCACATGCCGCTGCATGTCGGCAATGGCACGGACCGGGGCGGCAATGATTTTGTCGTGCTGTGGTTCGACCAGATGACCAACCTTCACTGGGTGTGGGACGAGGGGATGATCGTGCGCCAGCAGCTGAGCTACAGCGAATATGCCGACCGGCTGGCGCGGCGCACCACGCCTGCCAACGTCATTTCATGGTGGGATGCTCGCCCCGAAACCTGGATGCAGGAAAGCGCGGACCTGCGCATGCGCATCTACCCCTCGACCGGCGAGTTCGAGGGGATGGGCACCGCCGAGGCGCCGCGGGTCCTGAAATACCAGTACAATTACGACTGGACGCCAACGATGGAGATGCGCCTGCAGCAGGCAGGCGTGCGCATCGCGGCCTATCTCGACTGGGTGTTTGCCCCGCAGTGCTGACGTTCAGCCGCGCGCTTCGCGGGCCACGGCGTCCAGCACGCCATTGACGAATTTCGCCTCTCGGTCGTCGAAGAAGGCCTTGGCGACATCGACATATTCGCTGATCGCGGCGGCCTTGGGCACATCCGCGCGGGCGAGCAGTTCGTAAGCGCCTGCGCGCAGGATCTGCAGCATGGTTTTGTCCAGCCGGGCCGTGGTCCAGCCCTGGGCAAGCTTGCTGCCCACCAGCGTGTCGATTTCCTCCAGCCGGGCGTCCACACCGCGCACGAGGTCGTCGAAGAAGGCGACCTCGGCATCGGCATATTGCGCATCCTCGATCTCGCGGCCGAGGCGGTGCTGGTGAAACTCGTCCAGCAGCTTGGGCAGGGCGGTGCCTTCCATGTGCCGCTGGTACAGCGCCTGCACGGCGGCGAGGCGGGCGGCGGAGCGGGCGGTGCTGCGTGGGTTGGGTTTATTGCTCATTTCAGGCGTAGCTCCACGGATTTGGCGTGGGCCGGCAGCCCTTCGAGATGCGCCAGCGTGACGGCGGCGGGGCCGATGCTGGCAAGCGATTTTTCGTCCAGCGCGATGAAGCTGGTGCGTTTCATGAAGTCCAGCACCGAAAGCCCGCTGGCAAAGCGTGCGCGGCGGCCGGTGGGCAGGACGTGGTTCGGCCCGGCGACGTAATCGCCCACGGCTTCGGGCGTGTGACGGCCCAGGAAGACACTGCCCGCATGGCGCAGGCCCTTCATCAGCGCTTCGGGATCGGCCACGGCCAGCTCGACATGCTCGGCAGCGAGGCGATTGGCCAGCGGCAGCGCGTCTTCCAGCGCCTCGACCACGATCAGCGCGCCATTCGCATCCCAGCTTTCGCGCGCGGTGCGATTGGTGGACAGCATGGCGCATTGCACATCCACGCGATCTTCCACCTGCTCGGCGAAATTCGCATCATCGGTGATGAGGATGGACTGGCTGGTGGGGTCATGCTCCGCCTGGCTCAGCAGGTCGGCGGCGATCCAGTCCGGATCGTTCTCGCCATCGGCGATGACCAGGATTTCGCTGGGGCCTGCCACCATGTCGATGCCGACGACGCCGTAAAGCTGGCGCTTGGCTTCGGCCACCCAGGCATTGCCGGGGCCGACCACCACGTCGACCGGCGCGATCCGTTCCGTGCCATAGGCCAGCGCGGCCACGGCCTGTGCCCCGCCGACGCGCCAGATCTCGTCCACGCCGGCAATATGCGCGGCGGCCAGCACCAGGTCGTTCACTTCGCCCTTCGGTGTGGGCGTGGTCACCACCAGCCGCTCGACGCCCGCCACCTTCGCCGGGATCGCGTTCATCAGCATGCTGGAGGGATAGGCCGCGCGGCCGCCCGGAACATACAGGCCCGCCGCGTCCACGCCGCGCCATGTCGCGCCCAGCCGCACGCCGACATCATCCGTGTAATCGCGGTTCGCGGGCAATTGCGCCTCGTGATAGGCGCGAATGCGATCCGCCGCGAGCTGCAGCGCATCGCGCACGTCGCCGTCAAGCGCCTTGTAGGCAGCCTCGCAGGTGGCGGCGGAAATCTGCCAGTCGTCCTCGCTCGCCGGGGCGAACTTGTCGTAGCGGATCGTGTATTCGGCCAGGGCGGTATCGCCATGCGCGCGCACGCGGGCAATGATGTCGGCCACGGTGCGGCTTACATCCTCGTCGCTTTCGCGGCGGCCATCGACCAGCCGGGCGAAGCGCGTCTCGAAATCGGGGTCGGAGTGCTTCAGGCGTTGCATCAGGCGGCTTCCCCGCGGGCGGCATCGTCGGCGACACGGCGGAAGGCATCGACCAGCTCCGCCACGCGGGCATCGGTCTTCAGGGCAGCGCGATTGACGATCAGCCGGGCGGAAATGTCCATGATATGCCCGGTTTCCACCAGTCCGTTCTGCTTCAGCGTGGTGCCGGTGGAAACGAGGTCCACGATACGGCCCGCAAGGCCCAGCGAGGGCGCAAGCTCCATCGCGCCGTTCAGCTTCACGCATTCGGCCTGGATGCCCTGCCGCTCGAACCAGCGGCTGGTGATGTTGGGATACTTCGTCGCCACGCGGTAATGGCTGGCATTGCCGGGCGTTGCAGGCGCGCCGCCGGCAGGTTCTGCCACGGCGAGGTGGCAGTGGCCGATGTCGAGGTCCACCGGGGCGTAAAGCTCCGAATAGGCAAACTCCTCGATCACGTCGCTACCTACGATACCCGCCTGCGCCGCGCCGAAGGCGACGAAGGTGGCGACATCGAAGGCGCGCACGCGGATCAGGCGCATGTCATCGCGCGTGGTGTCGAAGCTGAGCGAGCGGTTGGCCTTGTCGTGGAAGCCGTCCTCCGGCACGACGCCGGCACGCGCCATCACGGGCAGCGCCTCGTCCAGGATACGGCCCTTGGGCACAGCGAAGGTCAGTTCTTGTGGCATTGCGCGCGCATGTAGGTTGCAGCAGGGCAAAGGGCAAATACCAATGGCGGGAAAGAGTGCCGGCAGCGGCGTGATGGACATGGTTGACCTTGGCCAGGCGATCGACTGGCAGGCCAATCACGCGGAGGAAGCCGGCGCCCCCATCACCGCGCGGATCGTGCGGGCACAGCGCGCCATGCTGGAGCTGGATACGGCCGTTTCCCGGCGCATGAACAGCTGGGCAGGCCTGAGCCTGCGCGATGCCCTGCCGCTGCGCGTGGCCGGAGGCCTGCACTGGCTGCACCTGTCCGGCACTGCGCCTGCACTGGAGCCGGTCTATCTGGGTATGGCCAGCGACCAGGGCACGGTGGACCGGCTGGTGGCGCAGGCGGCGCAAGACTTTGACACTGTGCTGCTGCCGTGGCTGGACAGTCCGCCGCAGACCAATGAGGCAGGCCGGTCCGCCAGCATCATGGCCGGCCTGTTGTGGCTGGCGGACAGGCTTGGCCCGAATTTCGACCTGTTCGAAATCGGCGCGAGTGCCGGGATCAACACCATGATGGCGCGCTATGCCTATGACCTTGGCGGCGTGAAGGCGGGGCCGTCGCTTTCCCGCATGGCCATCGCGCCGGAATGGCGGGGCGCTTCGCCGCCTGCCGCCGCGCCCCGGATTGTCGGCGTGAGGGGGTGCGACATCGCGCCGCTCGACCTGGCCGACCCGGCGCAGGCGCTGAAACTGAAAAGCTATGTCTGGCCCGATGCGCAGGCGCGCATGCACCGGATGGATGCGGCCATCGCCATTGCCGCCGCCATGCCGCCGCAGCTGGAAAAGGCCGACGCCGCCGATTTCGTGGAGCAGGAGCTGGCGTGCCCCGCGCAGGCAGGCACGACGCGCTGCCTGTTCCATTCGATCATGTGGCAGTACCTGCCCGATAGCGCGCAGGCCCGCATTACCGCGGCGATGGAAGCGGCAGGCGCTGCGGCGCGTGCGGACAGTCCGCTGGCATGGCTGGCGCTGGAGACCAATCGCGAGACATTCCGGCACGAGCTGACCGTACGGTATTGGCCCGATGGCGGAGCGCCGGTGAAGCTGGCCGAAGCGCATCCGCATGGCGAATGGGTGGAATGGCTAGAGGAGCCTGCCGAAGCCTAGGCGGTCTTGGAAAGAAAAGCGTCCAGCGCGGCATTAACAGCTTCGGGCGCTTCCCATGGCGAGAAATGGCCTGCGCCGGGCACTCGCTCGATCCGCAGATCCTCCACCCATTCGGGCATCAGGTCCAGGTTTGCGGGCAACAGCGCCTCGTCCTTCAGGCCCCAGATCACCAACGTGGGGATCGTCAGCGGCACGATGAAGGGGGAGGGGGCGTAGCCTTCCGGCAGCCCCATCGGTGCATCCACAGGCGGGATCTCCAGCGGGCTGGCGCGGTACCAGTCGAGCATGGCCCTGACGCGGTCCTCATCGCCCCATTCGTCCTGCAGGATCGCCAGCTCCGCCGGATCGAAGGGCGGCAGGCGGCCCAGTACACCCTCGCTCAGCAGCAGCTCTGCCAGCCCCTGTTTACGAACGGCGGCCTCTATGGCCGGGTCGCGAAAGGCGGTGACATACTGGCTGGCCGCGCGCTGGCGGGGGTCTGTGTAAAGCAGGTGCTGGAAGACGGCAGGGTGGGGCGCGTTGGCGATGGCGGCGCGCGTCACCAGCCCGCTTCGCTGCCCCATCATGGATGCTGCCCATGCCACGGCGCCGCCCCAGTCGTGCCCGACGATGGTGAAATCGGCGATGCCCAATGCCTGCGCCAGGGCGAATACATCGCCAACAAGCTCCGCCAAGCGGTAATTCGCCGCGCCAACCGGACGCGAGGAATTGCCATAGCCGCGCTGGTTGGGCGCGATGCAGCGATACCTGTCTTGCAGGTGCGCGATCTGGTGCCGCCAGGTGCGGTAATTTTCCGGGAAGCCGTGCAGGAACAGCAGGGCAGGCGCATCCTGCGGCCCGCTGACATGCACTTCCAGCTCCGTCCCGCCGGGCAGGGCGATGCGCTGGAGGTCCCCGGACAGGGGCATTATTCGGCGATGTCGATCAGTTCGATGGTGAACATCAGCGTCGCGGCGCCGGGGATGGGGCCCTTGCCTTCCGCGCCGTAACCCATGGAGGCGGGCACGGCGATCTCGATCGTGTCGCCCACGCCGGCCATGGGAATGGCCAGCTGCCATGCCTTTATCAGCCGGCCGAGCGGGAATTGCGCTGGCTCACCGCGCTTGTAGGAGCTGTCGAACTCCTCGCCGTCCACAAAGGTGCCGCGGTAATGGACGGTGACCGTGTCCTCCACGGTGGGACGCGCGCCCGTGCCATCGCCCGCCACGCGCCGCCACATGACGCCGCCCGGCAGCCAGCTCCACCCGTCCTTTGCATTGAGCGAGGACAAGGCGATCTGCTGCTGCATAAGCCATTCGGAATCGGACGGACCGGCCTGCTCGGCAGAGGCGGCGGAGGGAAGGGCGAGCGCCAGAGCGGCGGCGGTAGCGAGAAGATGTTTCATGGCGCTCTCTTAGCCACAAACGTCATCCCAGCGAAAGCTGGGATCTGTTGCTATCGATGCGCCGGTGGAAAGAGATCCCAGCTTTCGCTGGGATGACGGTTCAGGGATAACTGACCGTCTTTGGCTTTCCGTCCGGCAGGGGAATGAATTCTTCCGTGTCGCCGGGCACCTCGGGGAAGCGGCCTTCGCGCCAGTCTTCCTTGGCCTGTTCGATCCGGTCACGGTCGGAACTGACGAAATTCCACCAGACGTGGCGCTTGGTGGAAAAAGCCTCGCCGCCCAGCAGGAACACGCGCGCGCCGGTATCGGATCGCAGCGTCATCGCGGCGCCCGGTTTCAGCACGGTCAGCTCGTAAAGGCCCAGCTGCTGGCCATCCACTTCGGCCTCGCCCTGCACCAGCATCAGCGCGCGCTCATCCGCTCCGGCATCGATGGGGATGGAGCCTGCCGCGCCCAGCAGGATCTCGGCGTTGATCGTCTCGGCATACGTCGTGGTCGCCGCGCGCTTGCCCCACAATTCGCCCATGATGACGGTGGCCTTCACGCAGTCATCCTCCAGCACAGGCAGGTCGCTGACGGCCTCGAAGGCCGGGTCGATTTCCTCGCGTCCATCCGGCAGGGCCAGCCATGTCTGCATGCCGAAGAGCTTCGGCCCCGTCGCCCGCTCGTCCTGCGGAGAGCGTTCGGAATGCACGATGCCGGTCCCAGCGGTCATCAGGTTGACCGTGCCGGGCCGGATCGTGGAGCGCGTGCCCAGGCTGTCGCGGTGCTCGATTGCGCCGCCATGTTCGCCAGCGAACAGCCACGTCACGGTGGCAAGGTTGATATGCGGGTGCGGGCGCACATCCATGCCGCCGCCGATATCCAGCTGGGCGGGGCCGAATTGGTCCACGAACACGAAAGGCCCGACCATGCGCTGAGCGGCGCTGGGGACGGCGCGGCGGACCTTGAAATTGCCGAGGTCGTGCGTGGTGGGGGTCACCGTCTTCAAGATGCCCGTATCGTCGCCGCTACTCATCGCTGCGCTCCCGTCATTGTTCGTCCAGCTCCTCGTAATGGCGGAAGATGCCGTCCTGGTTGAATTCCATGCGCCGCTCGCTGGCGAGATAGGCGGCCACGCCTTCGATATCGGGCACGCTTGCCTGCAGCGCCTCCAGGTTCGGCCAGCTGCCCTGCATGGTGCGCATGTAATTGGGGAAGGCGTAATCCAGCCCCTCCATCACCTGGAACAGGCTGGTGTCGACATGTGTGAACTGCTCGCCCAGCATGAAGGGCCCGCCATTGGTGGCCAGCGCATTGTCGAAATGGATCAGGAACTTGGGCAGGCGGTCTTCGCGGAAATTCTCGGCCCGTTCGTAGGCTGCATCCATCTGGTCCGCGTAATAGCGCCCGCTGGCGATGGGGTGGTGCGTATCATGCACCTCTTTCACCAGATCCGTGATGTCGAGCTGCAGCTGCAACAGCTGCAAATCGGTCGCCAGGTCCCCGCTGCCGAGGCCCTCCTTGTCCGACAGGTAAAGCAGGATCAGCGCCGTCTGGCCGATCGTCACGTCCTCGTCGACGAGGTAGGGCGGTGCGAAGGGCCGGAAGCCCGTGCGCGCATGCATGTCCTCGACCAGCGCATCGGCATCCTGCTCGCGGGCTATGTCCCGGTATTCCAGGCCGGATGCTTCCATGAACAGGCGCACGAATTCGCCGCGGCCTGGAATGCTGGGCCAGTACCATAGCTGGTAGCTCACCCCAGCTCTCCGGGCAGGGCGGCGCGGATGGCCAGGGCGTGCACCCGCTCGCCGGGGATGTCGCCCAGTGCGCGGTTGACCATGCGCTGGCGCTCAAGCCGGCTCTTGCCCTCGAAGGCCGCGCTCTCGATCAGGATGGTGAAGTGCGATTCCCCGCTGCCATCGTCGCCCGAATGGCCGTGATGGGCCGCGCTGTCATTGATCACATCCAGCCGCGCGGGCGCGAAAGCGGCGCGCAGTGTTTCTTCCATTTCTGTCTGTATCGGTCCTGCCATGGGGTTCCCTTGCGCGATCTGGTACCTATTTCACAAGGCTTATGCGTAACGAGAGGTTCCACGGCCGCTATGAAAGCGAAGGGCGGGTGTGCGAACATCCCACCTGCCGCGATCCGGGCGAGTTTCGCGCGCCAGGGCAGCGCGCACCGGGCTTCAACGGGCCGGGCGACTGGCGCTGGTTCTGCCTGCAGCACGTGCGTGAATTTAACGCCGGATACGACTGGTTCGAGGGCATGAGCGCGGACGAGATCCTGGCCGCACAATCGCCTGTCGCCGGGTGGGAAAGCGAAACGCGCGCCTTCCGGCCCACCGCCGCCGTGGATGGCATGCCGCGCTGGGCGGACTTTGCGGACCCGCTAGACGCCATTGGCGGGCGGGCTGCGGACATCCACCGGCGGGCTGCCGGGGGCACGGGCGATTACCAGCGCTTCACCCCGATGGAGCGCGATGCCCTGACGGTTATGAACCTGACCCCGCGCGCCGACCGGCAGAAGCTGCGCCGCCGCTATTCGGAACTGGTGCGCCGTTACCACCCGGATCGCAACGGCGGGGACCGGAGCCATGAAAGCCGCCTGCAACGCGTGGTCGAAGCCTACCAGCTGCTGCGCCGGTCGGAGGCCTTGAGCTGAGCGCCGCTATTGCGGGGCCAGCGCGCCGCTGCTGTCCAGCATGGGCTCGAAACCGCCGAAGACCATGCGCTTGCCGTCGAACGGCATATCGCCGAAATCCTGCATCCGCGGGTCTTCCATCATCTTCGCCTCCGATGCATCGGCGGTGACCTTGTCCGGCCATGTGACCCAGCTGAAGACGATCTTTTCGCCCTCCTGCGCCTTGGTCGCCATGCGGAAATCGGTGGTGTGGCCGTCCTTCACATCTGCTTCCCAGCATTCGACCTGGCCCAGCGCGCCGTAATCCTTCAGCAGGTCCCAGAACTTACGCGCCGTTTCGATATACGCCTGCCTGTTGCCTTCCGGCACGGCGGCGATGAATCCGTTCACATACATGGCATGCCTCCTGTCGTGGTCGCAGCCGTAATGTGCGCCCTTTGCGGCCTGCTCGCAAATCCGCCGTGCAGCCCTGCTTGCAGCGGGGCAATGCATCGCGTGTTGCGGCGCGGCGCACCGGCGTCTAG
The DNA here is from genome assembly GCF_001687545.1 of Paraurantiacibacter namhicola. Classification (NCBI taxonomy): domain Bacteria; kingdom Pseudomonadati; phylum Pseudomonadota; class Alphaproteobacteria; order Sphingomonadales; family Erythrobacteraceae; genus Paraurantiacibacter; species Paraurantiacibacter namhicola. The sequence continues at coordinate 1,170,593 of NZ_CP016545.1, forward strand.
GCATCGCGCGAAATGACCGAGATGACCGACAACAGCTTCGCCGCCGACTCCGGAACCGCCATGGCCGCGCCTGACAAACAGGTGAGCGTGCGCGAGGTGTTCGGGATCGATTCCGACATGATGGTCCCCGCCTTCAGCCAGGCGGACGACCGCGTGCCCGACCTCGATGAAAGCTACGTGTTCGATCCGGACACGACGCTCGCCATCCTGGCAGGCTTTGCGCATGACCGGCGCGTGATGATCCAGGGCTATCACGGCACGGGCAAGTCCACGCATATCGAGCAGGTTGCCGCGCGCCTCAACTGGCCCTGCATCCGCATCAACCTGGACGCGCATATCAGCCGCATCGACCTGATCGGGCGCGATGCCATCGTGCTGCGCGACGGGCTGCAGGTGACGGAATTTCGCGAAGGCCTGCTGCCCTGGGCGCTGCAGCACCCGGTGGCGCTGGTGTTCGACGAGTACGATGCCGGCCGCCCAGACGTGATGTTCGTGATCCAGCGCGTGCTGGAACAGCAGGGCAAGCTGACGCTGCTGGACCAGAACCGCGTGATCCGCCCGAACCCGCATTTCCGCCTGTTCGCCACGTCGAACACGGTGGGCCTGGGCGATACGAGCGGGCTGTATCACGGCACGCAGGCGATCAACCAGGGCCAGATGGACCGCTGGAACATCGTGATGGGCCTGAATTACCTGCCCGAGGAAACCGAGCGGCAGATCGTGGGCGCCAAGACCTCACTGGACGAGAAGCTGGTGGCCGACATGATCCGGGTCGCAGACCTGACGCGGCAGGGCTTCATGAACGGGGACATCTCCACCGTGATGAGCCCGCGCACGGTCATCACCTGGGCGCAGAACACCGAGATCTTCGACAATCCCGGCTTCGCCTTCCGTCTCAGCTTCCTGAACAAGTGCGACGAGGCCGAGCGCATGCTGGTGGCAGAATACTACCAGCGCGTGTTCGGCGAAGACCTGCCCGAAAGCGTCGTCGGGCAGGCCTGACGCCGCTTAGCCTGCTTTCCGCCCGTCCTTTGCCGCAGTCGTGATCTGGCGCGGTGCCGGATCGATATGCGTCACCTTGCCGCCATCGTGCGCGGCCGGGCGAGGGGCATCGCCATGGTCCAGCTCCGCAGCGGGGCGTGCCTTGCTGAACAGGAAGCCCTGCACCTGCGTGCAGCCGGTCAGGCGCAGCTTTGCCAGCTGCTCGTCATTCTCCACGCCTTCCGCAGTCGTGCGCATGTTCAGCTTACCTGCCAGGCTGACCACTGCGTCCACGATGGCATCGCTGTCATCCCGGTCCGCAATGTCGCTGACGAAACAGCGGTCGATCTTGATCTTGTCGAAGGGGAAGCTGCGCAGGTAATTTAGCGAGGAATAGCCCGTGCCGAAATCGTCGAGCGCGATCTTCACGCCCAACCCGCGGATCTTGTGCAGCAGGCTGATATTGTCCTCGTTATCCTGCATCAGCAGGTTCTCGGTAATCTCCAGCTCCAGCCTGTCGGATGACACACGGCTGGATGCCAGCGCCCCGACAATGGTGTTCAGCAACCCTTCGTCACGCATCTGCGCCGGCGAGAGGTTGACGGAGACGGACAGGTGTTCCGGCCAGGTCGCGCATTCGCGCAGCGCCTCGCGGATGACCCATGCGCCGATGGCGATGATCTGGCCCGTTTCCTCCGCTACGGGGATGAAGACCGCCGGGCTGACGGAGCCGCGCTCCGGATGGTTCCAGCGCAGCAGCGCCTCGTAACCAGCGATGTCGCCGCTCTCCACGTCCAGCAGCGGCTGGTAATGCAGTTCCAGCTCGCCCCGCGTCAGCGCGGCGCGCAGGTCCAATTCCATGGAACGGCGATCCTGCACCTCGTCTTGCATCGCAGGATCGAATACGCTGGCCCCGCGGCGGCCGCGCGACTTGGCATCGTACAGCGCCAAGTCGGCGGCGCGCAGAACCTCGTCGCCCTCGGTCCCGTTGTCCGGGCCAAAGGCCACGCCAACGCTTGCGCCGATGGGCAGCAGCTGTCCGTCCACGTCGATCGGCTCGTCCATCGCGGTCACGATGGCCTCGGCCGCGCGCATGGCTTCCGACCGGTCATTGATCCGGTCCATCAGCACGGCAAACTCATCGCCGCCGAGACGCGCCACCATGGCGTGCGAATCCACCGCCTGCTCGATCCGGCGACCCGCTTCGGCCAGCACGACATCGCCCTTGGCATGGCCGTAAGTGTCGTTGATGGCCTTGAAGTGGTCCAGGTCCACGTAAAGCACGGCGGCCAGCTCGCCATCGTCGCGGCGGCCGAAGCTGCGCTTCAGCGTGGTGTTGAACAGGCTGCGGTTGGGCAGGTTCGTCAGCACATCGTAATGCGCCATATATGTGACCTTCTCCTCCGCCTTGCGGGTGCGGGTCACGTCCGCGATGAAGCCGCGCCAGCAGTCCAGCGAACCGTCGGGCTTGTAGACCGGGCGGGCGGAGATCGACCACCATTGCTGCTCGCCTTCGATGTGCAGCGGCAGGATCAGGTTGCGGAAGTTCTCCTCGCGCACGCCGATGGCGCGCAGCTCCTCGCGCTGCGGGCTGTCGTCGAACAGCAGGGACAGGCGCATGCCGTCCATTTCTTCGGCGCTGCGCTTTGCCGCCTTGCAGAAGCGTGCATTGGGCCGCAGGATCGCGCCGTCCTCGTCGCATTCGATCAGCCAGTCGCTGCCATCCTCGTCATACTGGTTCAGCAGCAGCTGGATGGTGTCGTTCGCCTCGCGCAGTGTGCGCGTGCGCAGGCGGCGCGTGGCGAACATGTAATTCAGGTTGAAGACCGCCCAGTGCATGAACACCAGGCCGCTGATGGCAACGCCCACACCCAGCAGCGCCGGGCCTGTTGCGGTCACTGCCAGCGGTACCACGATGCCGGCGCACTGGATGCTGACGGCCACCATGGCGCGGCGCGGGATGGCGATCATGCACAGCCCGTCGACCAGCATGAACAGCATGGCGGCAGGGATCAGCGCAGGCAGGAACTCTGGCGGCGCGGCGGAGATGTACACCGCCGTCAATGCGCCCCAGACGCAGGCGCGCACCACCACGAGGTCGCGCAGGGCGCGGTAGATCTTCTGGCTGGAATGGCGGCCCAGCCGCACTTCGCGGTCGATCATGAATTGCGCCGTGCCCAGGATCACACAGACCACGGCCAGGCAAACGATCAGCCATGTTTCCAGGAAGCTGTAGCACAGGATCAGCGCGCCGACGGAGCGGACCGTGTCGTATGTCAGGTAAGGGAAAGCCGCAGTGTGGTTCAGCTTGCAGCGTGACCACCATTCTGAATCGCGTTCTTCGACCCGGTGATCAATCAGGTCCAGTTGCAGGGCCCTGCGGGCAAATGCCCCGATTTTCGATGTGCTTCCCGACATTTGCGACCCTCTGCTTTTTTCGAGCGTGGCAATAGGCGGGGAATGGTTAAAAGAGGGTTTGTGCCTTTTAAGCAGCGACTTGGCGCAGGGAATTTTTTGCCTCGCCAAATCTGTATTGCCACGCTAACACACCTATCGGAATGGGCCTCTTCTCTTTCAGCAAGAACACAAGCGGGCAGGACCGCGACCGCCCGGCAGAGCGGCCAGGGTGGGACGATGAGGACCTCGGCGAGGACGACTTCTCTTATTTGCCGGATGACGAGCGCCCGCAGTACCACGATCCCTATGCCCCGCCTGCGATGGAACCGTTCGACGCGCCGCGCCGCAGCTGGTGGCGGCGGTTCTTCACCTGGCCGGTGCGCAAGCGCGGCTGGGTGGTGCGCGGCGTGGCCGTGGGCCTGTTCTTCCTGATCCTGTGCATCGGCTGGCTGGCCGTGACCGCGCCGCTGTCCAAGTCGCTGGAGCCGATCGCCCCACCGCAGGTGACGCTGCTGGCCAGCGACGGCACGCCCATTGCCCGCAGCGGCGCGCTGGTGGACGAGCCGGTGGTGGTGGCAGACCTGCCGGACCACGTGATCCAGCCCTTCCTGGCCATCGAGGACCGCCGTTTCTACGACCATTGGGGCGTGGACCCCCGCGGCATTGCCCGCGCCGCCTGGACCGGGGTTGGCGGCGGCAGCACCATCACGCAGCAGCTGGCAAAATTCACCTTCCTGACCCCGGAACAGACCATCACCCGAAAGGCGCAGGAGGCGCTGATCGCCTTCTGGCTGGAGGCATGGCTGGACAAGGACGAGATCCTCTCGCGCTACCTGTCCAACGCCTATTTCGGGGACAACACCTACGGCCTGCGCGCGGCGAGCATGCATTATTTCTATCGCAGGCCGGAAAAGCTGCTGCCGGAACAGGCGGCGATGCTGGCAGGCCTGCTGCAGGCGCCCAGCCGGCTCGCCCCCACGCGCAATCCGGACCTCGCGGCCAAGAGATACGCGCTGGTGAAGCAGAGCATGGTCGCGGCCGGATACATCACGCAGGAAAAGGCCGATGGCATGCGCGTGCCCGCCGTGGATGTGCGCACGCGCAACGACTTGCCGACCGGCACCTATTTCGCGGACTGGGCCATGCCGGAAGCGCGCGCGCTGGCGGGCGGCGGCTACCAGCGGCAGGAACTCACCACCACGCTGGATGCGCGGCTGCAGGGTATCGCCCGGCGCGTGGTCGCGGGCGCGCCGCTTGGCGGGGCGCAGGTGGCGCTGGTGGCAATGCGGCCCAATGGCGAGGTCGTGGCCATGATCGGCGGCAAGGATTACTCAAAGAGCCCGTTCAACCGCGCCACGCAGGCCCAGCGCCAGCCCGGATCGACCTTCAAGACCTTCGTATACCTTGCCGCGATCCGCGATGGCTGGGGGCCGGGGGACACGATCGATAATACGGAGATTACCGGCGGCAGTTACCGCCCCAAGAACGCGCGCGGGCGCTATTCGCCCACCATCACGCTGGAGGACGCCTTCGCCCAGTCCAGCAATGTCGCCGCCGTGCGCCTGTACCAGCAGGTCGGCAGCGAAAAGGTGATCGAGACCGCGCGCGAGCTGGGGATCGAAGCCGAGATCGCGGAAGGCGACCCCAGCGTGGCGCTGGGCACGGCGACCATGAGCCTGGTGGATTTGACCGCCGCCTATGCCGGGATTGCCGGCAACCGCTTCCCCGTGCGCCCGCACGCCTTCTCGCAGCCGGAGGACGGCTGGTGGGCGCGCATGTGGAATGGCGAGACCAGCCTGTGGGGCGGGGAGCACAACGCCATCGAGCAATTGCTGCGCGCCGCCGTCAATCGCGGCACGGGGCAGGCGGCGATGCTGTCCATCGCCAATTACGGCAAGACCGGCACCACGCAGGACAACCGCGACGCGGTGTTTGTCGGCTATGCGGGCGAGGGTGAAAACCGGCTGGTCGTGGGCATCTGGATCGGGAATGACGACAACTCGCCGCTGAAGGGCGTGTCCGGCGGCGGCCTGCCTGCCCGGCTGTGGAAGCAGTTCATGGCGCAGGCACTGGGGGCATCGGCAGCGCGCCCGGCCGAGGCTCCGCGCCGTATCCGCGTGACGGAGCCGGAGGACGAGGTGCAGGTCGATGTCGGCGAGGACGGCGTGACGATCGGCACCGATGTCGGCGATGTGCCGGTGGATATCATCATTGATGGGGACGGCGTGCGGATCGGCGGCACACCGCCCGCTGCACCCGAGCAACCCCCACAGCCGCAGCCCGCCCCGGCGAATTAGTCCGGATATTTAGCCTTGATGAAATAGAGCCCGTCCGGCGGGGCGTTGTAGCCCAGCGCCTGCCGGTCGCGCGCTTCCAGCGCCTCGGCCACCTGCTGGACGCGCCACTGGCCCTGGCCCACCAGCGCAAGGCAGCCGACCATGGATCGGACCTGGTGATGCAGGAAACTGCGCGCGGCGGCCTCCACGATCACCCACTCGCCCTCGCGCCGCACGTCCAGCCGGTCCAGCGTCTTGTCCGGGCTGGCGGCCTGGCAATGCGCGCTGCGGAAGGTGGTGAAATCGTGCCGCCCCACCAGCGCCTGCGCCGCCTCGTGCATGGCATCGGCGTCCAAGTGGCGGGAGACCTGCCAGGCCTTGCCCCGGTCCAGCGTTAGCGGGGCGCGGCGATTGCAGATGCGGTATTCATACGCGCGCCCGGTGCAGGAGAATCGGGCATGCCAGTCGTCCGGCTTCACCTCGCAGGCAATCACGGCCACGGGATCGGGCCGCAGCTTGGCATTCAGCCCTTCCATCAGGCGGAAGGGTTCGAAGGATTTCTCGATATCGAGATGGCTGACCATGCCCAGCGCATGCACGCCGCTGTCGGTGCGCCCGGCGCTGTGCAGCGTCACCTGCTCGCCGGTGATGGCGTGGGCCGCTTCCTCAACCGCCTGCTGCACGGACGGGCCATGGTCCTGCCGCTGCAGGCCAAAGAACGTCGCACCGTCGAATTCCAGTGTGAGGGCGTAGCGGGTCATGGTGTTCCTATATTAGCCCTCTCCCCTTCAGGGGAGAGGGTTGGGAGAGGGGGGCGCCTGCCTGCCCCGCTCAACTTCGCCTAGCGAGCGAGCTCGCAAGGCTGCGTATCTCTCCCCTGAAGGGGAGAGAGATTCTCACCGCAGCACCGTTTCCACGGGCACGCTGCGGCCGCGCAGATATTCCTCGGCGCTCATCACGCCCTTGCCGGCGGGCTGCACGTCCAACAGGCGCAGGGCGGCATTACCGCAGGCCACGGTCAGCTGGTCATCCAGTACCGTGCCAGGCGCACCGTTCACGCCGATCACGCGGGCGCGCAGCACCTTCACACGCTGGCCATCGTGTTCGAACCAGCTGCCGGGGAAGGGGGCGAAGGCGCGCACTTCGCGTTCCAACCGGACAGCGGGTTTCGTCCAGTCCAGCCGCGCTTCGGACTTGGCGATCTTCTTTGCGTACGTCGCCTCCTTGTCATCCTGATCGACAGGGCGGACGGCGGGGAAATCGATCAGCGTGCCGACCAGCAGGTTCGCGCCGATCTCGGCCAGTTCGTCATGCAATTCGCCCGCCGTCTTGTCCTCGATCGGCGTGCGGGCGGTGGCGTAGACCGGGCCGGTGTCGAGCCCTTCCTCCATCCGCATGATCGATATGCCGGTGACGGGATCGCCCGCCAGGATCGCCCGCTGGATCGGGGCCGCGCCGCGCCATTGCGGCAGGATGCTGGCGTGCACGTTGATGCAGCCATGCTGTGGCGCATCCAGCACCGTCTTGGGCAGGATCTGCCCGTAAGCGGCCACCACGCCCATATCCGCTTCCAATTCCATGAAGCGGGCCTGCGCGGCGATATCCTTCATGCTTTCGGGATGGCGCACCTCCAGCTGGCGGATTTCCGCTTCCAGATGGACCGGGCTCTTCTGTTCCTTCTTGCCGCGGCCCGCCGGGCGGGGCGGCTGGGTATAGACGGCCACGATCTCGTGCCCTGCCTCGTCCAGCGCGGCCAGCGTCGGGACGGCAAAATCGGGCGTTCCCATGAAGACGATGCGCATTGGCCGGGCCCTTCCTAAAAGCTCGTGCGCGCCCTATCTGGGGGGCGATGGCATCGCAAGAGATCGAAAACCTCGCCGCCGCGCTTTCGCGCCTGCCCGGCCTCGGCCCGCGCAGCGCGCGCCGCGCCGTGCTGTGGCTGGTGAAGCGGCGCGACACGGCGCTGGGCGAACTGGCGCAGACGCTGGATGCGGTGAAGGAATTGCTGGTGGAATGCGCCACCTGCGGCAATGTCGACACGCGCAGCCCCTGCGGCATCTGCGCCGATCCCAAGCGGGACGAGCGCCAGCTCTGCGTTGTGGAGGATGTGTCCGACCTGTGGGCGCTCGACCGCGCGCGGCTGTTCCCCGGCAAGTATCACGTGCTGGGCGGCAAGCTGTCCGCGCTCGACGGCGTGCGGCCGGAAGACCTTGCCATCGACGCCCTGCTGGGCCGCGTAGAGGCGGGCGGCGTGGACGAGGTGGTGCTGGCCATGAACGCCACGCTGGAGGGGCAGACCACCGCCCATTACATCGCCGAGCGGCTGGAGGAATATCCTGTCCGCATCACCCAGCTTGCCCACGGCCTGCCCGTTGGCGGGGAGCTGGACTATCTCGACGAAGGCACGCTGGCGCAGGCCCTGCGCGCCCGGCGGCCGGTGGGGTGACCATGTTTCGCCCACCCCGCTGCGACTATCTTCGCCTTCGGCTCAGCAAGTCTCGCTAACCCCTCCCGCGTGCGGGAGGGGAGCGGCGCTTGGCAGCTTGCTGCCTAGCAAAGCGGGGTGGGCGCGGCCCGCACAAGCTTGCAGCTTCGCCCGTCACACCCTAAATCGCCCCGCATGGCTATCCGTGAAATCCTTGAAGTGCCGGACCCCCGGCTGAAGACCGTGTCCACGCCCGTGACCGAGTTCGATGACGAACTGCGCACGCTGGTCGATGACATGTTCGAAACAATGTATGCCGCGCATGGCATTGGCCTGGCCGCGATCCAGGTTGGCGTGCCCAAGCGCGTGCTGGTGATCGACCTTCAGCCGGAAGACGAGGATGCCGAGCCGGAGGCGTGCGACCATGACGGCACGCACCACACGCACCAGCCCACGAAGAAAGAACCGCGCATCTTCATCAATCCCGAAATCCTGGACCCGAGCGAGGAGACGAAGGATTACCAGGAAGGCTGCCTTTCCGTGCCCGACATCTATGCCGATGTGGACCGCCCCGCGCGCTGCCGCGTGCGCTGGCAGGACCTGGACGGGAAGACTCACGAAGAGGTGATGGAAGGCCTGGATGCGGTGTGCATCCAGCACGAGATGGACCACCTGGAAGGCGTGCTGTTCATCGACCACCTCAGCCGCCTGAAGCGCAAGATGGTGCTGAAGAAGCTGGAGAAGCTGCGCAAGGTCGCCTGACCTGCCGATCTGGCAAAAGGAAAGGGCCGCTCCATCGGGGCGGCCCTTCCTGTTTCTGCTGTGCGGGAGAGGCGCGTCAGGCCGGCGCGGCCACCGCATGTCCGCGCACCTTGGGCACGGCGATGAAGGCTGCAAGGTACAGCACGCCGACGACGATCAGCAAATTGTTGTAGCCGGTGAACAGGGCGGCATATTCCAGGCAGCCGCCGAGGATCGTGCCCAGCAGGTTCACGGCAAAGGCGGAGCGCGTGTCACCGCTTTCGCGGAAGCGCTTGGAGAAGGCGACATTGGCGATGTAGATCGGCACGAAGGCGATCAGCGTCGCGGCCACAAGGCGCGGGATGTAAGGCATGGCCAGCAGCCATTCCTCCGGGATCGCCCATGCCGCCGCCAGCGATGCGGCAATCGCCACATACAGGAACTTCAGCGGCGGGGTCTTGAAACGGGCCGTGGTTTCCACCGCCGCCAGCACGCACAGCAGCACGCCGCCGAACACCAGGGCATTCACGAACCATGTCGTCCCGAACAGCAGGGCGAAGGTCGCGATGTTCTTGGCCTGCAGCAGCAGGAAGGCCGCGCCCATGAAGAACAGGTCCGCATAGGGGCGCATTTCCTTCATCGGGCCGCCCAGCGTGCGCACGGTGATGAAGGACGCCGCCAGGATCAGCGAAAGCGTGATGATGTACATCGGCGGGAAATTGTCGCCCTTGAAGTACACGAAGGGCGCATTGTCATTGGCCGGGACCATGTCCTCGGGCGCGCTGACAGGCTCCCACGTTGCGGCGCAGTTCTGGTCTGCTGCGGAATAACCAGCAGTGATCACCGCCTGCGCCCCGTCGAACGTATCGACACAGGGTGCGTGGCCGAACGCCGTGGCCGCGGTGTTGGCCAGCCGGTCGATCAGCCAGTCCTCGCGGTAGTAATTGTACATGGAGAAGGTGCCGCCCGGCTTCAGCCGGTCACGCACGGAAACCAGCGCCTCTTCGGTGAAGAGGAAACTTTCGAGGCGGATCTGCGAGGCGCCATTCACCAGCGTCAGGCTGTCCGGCAGGGCGAACAGGATGAAGTCGTACTTCTTATCCGTCCCTTCCAGGAAGGCGCGGCCATCGTCGATGTGACGGGTGACGCGCGGGTCCTGGTAAGGCCGGTCGACATTGCCGTCGATTCCGATCTGCATGATGCCCGGATCGATATCGACTGCATCCACGCTTCGCGCGCCGTTCTGCAGCGCAATCGCAAGGTCGGAGCCGGAACCCGCACCGATGATCAGCACATCGCCCAGTTCGCCCGGATTGCGGCGCAAGTAAGGCGCGAAATAGATCTTGTAATCCAGCGCGCGGCGAAGATCGGCAGGGGCCATCACCTGGTGCGGCACGCCATTGGCGCGGATCTGCAGCAGGCCTTCGGTCTTGTTCTCATTCTCCAGCGTCTGGATCTTGTAATACGGCGTCCAGCTGATGCTTTCATCGGTGCTTTCGTTAAACAGGATCACCAGCAGCGGGATGGCCCAGGCGATGCTGACCAGCCGGCGGCGTTTCTCGCTCAGCACAACGTACAAGGCGGCGGCGACCAGGCCCCACACCAGCGACGGCGCGTGCATGAAGGCGAGGACGGAAAAGGCCACGATGCCGGTCAGCGAACCGATCAGGTCCCAGCGATAAGCGCGCAGGGCGGGCAGCTTTGCAAAGCAGCGCCCGACCAGTTCAGCCGGTCCAGCCAGGATCACGGCCACCAGCAGGAAAATCAGCGGCAGCGCCAGCCAGGCCGGCGGGCCGCTCATTTCAAGCGCAGTGAAATAGATGATGTCCGCGCCTTCGCGCTGGATGCTCATCGGGTAACGGATCACCGCGATTGTCAGCAGGGTCAGCAGCGGCAGCGACCAGGGCCAGATGGACCAATCCTTGCGCGCAATCAGGAAACCGGCGCCGATGCCCAGGAAGCTTCCCAGCAGGACGAAATTGGAAAAATAGGACAGGTGGATGACGTTGGAGCCGAGCCAGCGGATCAGCGCCAGCTCCACGAACAACATCAGCGCCGCCGACAGGACGAGGCGCACGGCCACATTGCCGCTGTCTTCCTGTGCCGACTCCGGCGGCGCGCTCGCCTGCGCGATGCCGGCCCCGTCAATTGAACGGTCTTGTGCGATGTCCACTTGCATTTCCCCTGTAAACCACAGGGGGCCGCTTGTGGTGCAATATGGTTAATGACCGGCTAACGGCTGGCGGTCGTGCAAGGGGGCTTCAGGCGGCTTCCATCATTGCATCGTGCGCCTTGACCATGTCTTCAACCACTTCGCGGCACATCCGCTCGCAGCGGTTGCAATGCGGATTTTCATGCTTGGCGCATTCTTCCGCGCAGACCTTGCAGGCGATGATGACCGCTTCGGACAGCGACTTGATCACCGTGACATTGCCGTCGGTCCGGCGGCTAGCAATGCGGTAGAAGGCCGTGCAGGCGTCCGAGGCATCAGAACACAAGCGGATGCAGCGCCGCATGTCGCCGTCTTCGGCATTACAGGCATCGGCGCAGCTGTTCATGATGGCTGCGCCATACATGGCATGCTTGATCGCCTCGCCCAGCTGCTCGTTGTAATCGGCGCCCACCGCGGGATGGTCCTGGATCATTTCCTTGATCGACATTGCAAATCTCCTTTCCCCTCCCAGCGAGCCGGGTGGGGGATAGTTCCAAGGCGGGCTTGGCGCTCGCCGCCGTTCCAGCTATGTTCCGGCGATGGATACGACACTGCTGACCGTCATCGTCTTTGCTGCCGCGCTGCTGATCGGCGGCGCGCTGGGCTGGTTCGTGGGATCGCGCCCGGTGGCCGAACTGCGCGAGCGCCATGCCCGGCGGGACGAGGAGGCGCGGAGCGCGGAAGAACGCGTGGAGCGCATGGCGCCGGAGCTTGCCACCATGAGCGAGCGGGCCGCGCGGGCGGACGATCTGGCGCAGAAGCTGGACGCCGCGCGCGAGGAGCTGACCGGTCTTAAGGCGCAGGCTGCCGGCTTTGCCGAGCAGAAGCGCCTGCTGGAAGAAAGCCGCGAGAAGCTGCTGAAGGAATTCGAGAACACCGGCGCCGCCGTGCTGGGCAAGGCGCAGGAAGCGTTCCTCGCCCGCGCCAGCGAACGCTTCGGCCATTCGGAGAAGGCGAGTGCGGCCAAGCTGTCCGAATTGCTGAAACCCGTCGACGACAGGCTGAAGAAATACGAAGCGCAGGTCGAGCAGCTGGAGGCCAAGCGCGTCGATGCCTTTGGCCAGTTGACCGGCCTGATCGAGAACATGCAGCGCGGGCAGGAAGAGGTGCGGCGCGAGGCGCAGCGGCTCGGCAATTCGCTGACCAATGCCCCCAAGGCGCGCGGGCGCTGGGGGGAACGGGCGCTGCAGAACGTGCTGGAGCAGTGCGGCCTGTCCGAGCATACGGATTTCGACCTGGAGCAATCCGTCGACACCGAAGGCGGGCGGCTGCGGCCCGATGCCATCGTCCGTGTGCCGGGGCAGAAGAAGCTGGTGATCGACGCCAAGGTCTCGCTCAACGCCTACCAGGCTGCGTTCGAGGCGGACAATGACGATGACCGCGCGCGGCACATGGCACTGCACGCCAAGAGCATGCGGAACCACGTCCAGACGCTGGGCGCGAAAAGTTACCAGAGCCAGTTCGACGATGCGCCAGATTACGTGGTGATGTTCGTGCCGGGTGAGCACTTCGTCGCCGCCGCGCTGGAAGCCGATCCGGAGCTGTGGGATTTCGCCTTCAAGAATGGCGTGCTGCTGGCCACGCCCACCAACCTCGTCGCCATCGCGCGCACCGTGGCTCAGGTCTGGCGGCAGGACCGGATGGCAGCCGAAGCGCAGGAAATCGGCCGGATGGGCGCGGAGCTCTATGACCGCCTGCGTGTCGCCTCCGAACATATGAAGCGCGTGGGCGGCGGGCTGGAGACGGCGGTGGCCAATTACAACAAGTTCGTCGGCAGTTTCGAGCGCAATGTGCTGACCTCCGGTCGCCGCATGGCAGAGAAAGGGCTGGAGATCGGCAAGGAGATCGAGGACGTGCCGCTGGTGGAAGGCGCGCCGCGTTATACCGATGCGGATATTGCGGAACCGGACGAAAACCTGCTTATTGATCGCGACAAGCAAGAGGCGGCAGAATGACGATGCGTGTTGTGATGGGCGTGGCGGCGGCAGCGATGCTGCTGGCCGGATGCGAGCGGGCCGAAACCGCACCGGCCGAGGAAATCGGCAAGGTGGCCGAAGGCGTACTGGGCGAAGGCGAGGGCGAAGCCTCTCCCATGGCCGATGGCCCCTATGCCCCGCGCGACACCTGCGACCAGGTCGAAGGCAGCCGCGAATTCCGCGGCCGGCTGGAAAAAGCCGTGGCTGAGCGGGACGTTGCGGCCCTGCGCGCCATGGTGGCGGACGATATCCTGCTGGACTTCGGCGGCGGCATGGGCGCGGCCGAGCTGGAGACCCGGCTGGCCGATGACGACTGGGCACTATGGGAGGAACTGGACCAGCTGCTGAAACTGGGCTGTTCCGCCAACAAGCAGGGCGGCATCACCATCCCCTGGTACGCGGACCAGCAGATCGACGCGGTCGAGGCGGCCAATGGCGTGATTGTGACTGGCGAGAATGTGCCGATGCGCAATGCGCCTGCCGCGGACGGCGAGACGGTTGCGCTTGTTTCCTGGGATGTGGTCAGCCTGGCGGCCTTCGATGCCGATGCCGAATACCAGCGCGTCGTCGCGGTGGACGGCACCACGGGTTTCATCCGGACGGACATGCTGCGCAGCCTGCTCGATTACCGCGTCGTGGCTTCCCAGCGGAACGGCAAGTGGTCCGTTACCAGTTTCGTGGCGGGCGACTGACGGCTCAGGCGTCTAGCGCGGCGAGCACTTCGTAGGACAGGACGGCAGCGGCCATGGCGGCATTCAGGCTGTCCGCCCGCCCGCGCATCGGCATGGTCACGCGCAGGTCGCAAGCGGTCTCGTATTCTTCGGGCAGGCCCTGGCTCTCGTTACCGACCAGCACGAAGCAGGGCGCGGCATAGGGTGCGCCGCGATAGGGCACGGCGTCGCGCAGGCTCGCGGCGACGAGCTGGCCTTCTGCCCGCCGCAGCCACACCAGGAAATCGCCCCAGCGCGCCTGCGCCATTTGCTGCGTGAAGATCGCCCCCATGCTGGCGCGCACGGTCTCAACGCCGAAGGGGTCCGCACAATCGTCGATCAGGATCAGCCCGCCTGCGCCCACGGCATCGCCGGTGCGCAGCATGGTGCCGATATTGCCCGGATCGCGCAGCGCCTGCGCCACCAGCCAGATGCCGGAGCGGGAACGGTCGAGCGACGACAGCGAGGTATCGAATTCGTCGAAGACTCCCGCCACCGCCTGCGGATTGTCCTTGCCGGTAATCTTGGAAAGGATGTCGCGGCTGGTCTCGATCACCTCACCGCCGGCGGCAGAAACGGCCGCTTCCAGCTCGTCCAGCAGCGGGTGCGGATCGCGGCCAGTTGCCATCACCAGCTGGCGCGGCAAATGGCCGTTCTCACGCGCATCGGTCAGCAGGCGCAGCCCTTCGGCCAGGAATTGACCGGCGCGGCGGCGATGCTTCTTGTCGCGAAGCGCGCGGATGGCCTTTACGGTGGGGTTGGAAAATCCGGTGATGGTGCGGCGCATGGCGATCCTCGCCCCCGTCTTGTGTGCAGGCGGCCTCAGCTTTCGCCGAAGCCATCCTCGACCAGCGTGACCAGCTCGGCCAGGCGGGCTTCCTGCGCTTCGCCCTCGCAGCCGATCTCGATGGTGTCGCCCTTGGCGGCGCCCAGCATCATCAGGCCCAGGATGGAGGTGCCCAGCGCCTCGTTACCGTCCTTCGCCACGCGCACGGTGCAGCCGTCCATGGCGCTGGCGACGCCTACGAACTTGGCACTGGCCCGCGCATGCAGCCCGCGCTGGTTGACGATGGTGACTTGCTGCGAACACCCGGTCATCAGGCGTCCTGACCCAGGAATTCGGACGCGACGGTGATGTAATTGCGGCCCGCTTCTCGGCTGGCATGAGCAGCCTCTGCCAGGGGCAGTTCCTTGCGGGCATTCGCCAGGCGGATCAGCATGGGCAGGTTGATCCCGGCGATCACTTCCGTGCGGCCCTTCTCCAGCAGTGAGATCGCGAGATTGGACGGCGTGCCGCCGAACAGGTCCGTCAGCAGGACGGCTCCGGAGCCTGTATCCACCTTGTCGATCGACTTGCGGATCTGGGCGCGCTTAGCCTCCATGTCGTCGTCAGGCGCGATGCAGACGGTTGCGACCTGCTCCTGCGTGCCGACCACATGCTCCATTGCGGAGACGAATTCTTCGGCCAGGCGGCCATGGGTGACGAGTACGATGCCAATCATGGGATAATGGGCCGGTGCCTTAGCGGGCGGGCGGAAAAACCGCTGCGCGAATTGGGCGAAGGTCCGGCATGCTCACTTGCTCTCCATTTCCCCGCCGAGCGGGGATCCTTCAACGATCCCGGCGGCGCGGGATTCCAGATTGCGGTGGCGGACCGTGGGCGAAAAGCCAGCATCGCGCAAGGCCTTCGCAGCCTTCTCTGCGGTGTAGACGCTGCGATGTCTCCCGCCGGTACAGCCAAAGGCGATGGTGCAGTAGGATTTGCCCTGCGCGGCATAGCGCGGCAGCAGGTCCAGCAGCAGCGCTTCCATCCGCGCGAAATTGGGCCCGAAGCCGGGATCGCGCTCGATATGCTCGCCCACCTCCGCATCGCGCCCGGTCTTCTCGCGCAGGTCATCGACCCAATGCGGATTGTCCAAGAAGCGCATGTCGAACACCAGGTCCGCCGCCGCAGGCATGCCGCGCGCGAAGCCGAAGCTGGTGATTGTCACGGTCATCGGCTGCGGCGCGTCATCGCCGTGGATGCCGCGAATGTGGTTCTTCAGGTCATTGGTGGTGAACTTGGATGTATCCACCAGCACATCTGCCCAGCGGCGCAGCGGGGACAGCAGCTCGCGCTCTGCCGCAATGCCGTTTTCCACCGGGTTGTCATGCGCGAGCGGGTGGCGGCGGCGCGTTTCGTCGAACCGCAGGGCCAGTTCCACATCGTTGCAATCGAGGAACAGCGTGGAAAGCTCCACATCGCCGCGCTCGCTCAGCGTCTTGACCTGCTCGATGATCTCAACCGGCACGAAGCCGCGCGTGCGGCAGTCGAAGCCGATGGCCAGCGGATGGCTTTCCCCGTCGGGCGTCGCACCGTCATCGCCCACCAGTCGCTCCAGCAGGCGGATCGGGAAATTGTCGATCGTTTCCCAGCCAAGGTCTTCCAGCACTTTCAGCGCTGTCGTCTTGCCCGCACCCAGCATGCCGGTGACGAGCAGGACGCGTTTTTGAGAATCGTGGGCGTTCGGGGCCATGCGGCGATATGTGGGGGCGGGGCGGGTAAAAGGAAAGCCGCTTGGCGAAACGCGTCAGGGCAGGCCGTGCATGCGCAGCGCCCATTCGGCGCGCAGCGGCAGGTGCGGGGTTGCGGCGAAAAGGGCGATGTGAGGGATCTCGACGCCTTGCAGGCGGCGCATGCCAGCGCCATCGGGCAGGCGCGGCGCATCGTCCTGTAGGGTGACGACCAGGCTGACCGGGGCCTGGGTGACGGGCATCTCGATAATCCCGACGTTCCGGATCTCGAGCTTTCCCGCGATGTTGGGCGGAGGGCTGGCGAGCAGCGCGCCGTTTTCTGCGTCCACCGTCACGCCGTCATCGCCGACCAGCACCGCGCCGCGGTCTATCAAGGCGAGGGCGAGAGAGGACTTGCCGCTGCCGGGCGCGCCTTCGATCAGCAATCCGCGCCCCTCAATGGACACGCAGGTCACGTTTGCCAGCAGCGCGCTCACGCGGCGGGCAGGGTCAGGATCAGGCAGGCGCCCACTTCGCCATCGGGCCGGTCGTCTACTGCCAGCGAGCCTTCGTGCGCCTCTGCAATCGTGCGACCAATGGCGAGGCCCAGCCCACTGTGCGATCCGAAGGCCTCGTCCGGCGGGCGGCTGGAATGAAAGCGGCTGAAGACCTTCTCTCGCGCGGCCATCGGGATTCCGGGCCCCTGGTCGCAGACGGTGATCGTCACATCCTCCGCCGTGGCATCGACATGCACCTCGATCTCGCCGCCACCGGGAGAGAAGGACACGGCGTTGTCGAGCAGGTTTTCCAGCACGCGTTCCAGCCGCAGCGGCACGCCCAGCACGAGTGCAGAGCCGCCGCTGCGCGTGTGGCTGACGGCGCGTCCGGAATTCTCGCCGCGTGCCTCGCGCCGCTCGATCAGGTTTTCGACCAGTTCATTGATGTCCACGCTGACGAAGGTGGCACGGCTGATTTCCGCATCGATACGGCTGGCTTCGGAAATCTCGCTCACCAGCCGGTCAATCCGCCGCACATCGTGGGCTGCGACTTCGGTCAGCTGTGCGCGAAGGTCATCGTCCTTCACCTTTTGCAGCGATTCCACCGCGCTGCGCAGCGATGCGAGCGGGTTCTTGATTTCATGCGCCACGTCGGCGGCGAAATGCTCCACCGCGTCGATCCGCTGGCGCAGCGTCTCTGTCATGTCGGACACGGCGCGGGCCAGCAGGCCGATCTCGTCGCGCCGGTCCGGCAGGCGGGGGACTTCCACGTCGCGTTCGCGACCCTGCCGCACCCGGATGGCTGCACCCGCCAGGCTGCGCAGCGGCACGGCAATCGTGCGCGCCATGTACAGCGAAAGCAGGGTGGAGATCAGCAGCGCCAGCAGCACCGCAGAAAGCAGGGTGGAGCGCGCCTCGCGCACCTCGAAGGTGATGTCCTGCGCATTGCGCGTGGTCAGCAATGTGGCCCCGATAAGGCCCACGGGCGCTGCCGCGTTGATGACAGGGGTTCCGTCCGGCGCATCGCGCAGCTGGATCTGCGAGAGCCCTTCCTCACGCGCGCGCCGCAATTCCGGCCAGCCGTCGGCGGAAGTGTCCGCCGGCTCCACGTAATCGGGGATAGGGTCCGCGCCCACCACCCAGTCCACGGCGCGGTCCAGCCAGGTGGCAACTTCTTCGCCCCAGTCGTTGCGCTCCGGATCGTCGAAGGTGAAGGCGGGCGTATCGAGCTCGAAACTGTCGGCCCACAGATTGCCCTCGGCATCGTACATGCGCAGGCGCATGCGCTGTTCCTTGCCGATCTGGATCATCAGCGCTTCCTGCCGTTCGCGCGTGGCGCCGGCCAGCGCCTCGGCCGTGATCTGCGCTTCGATCCGGGCCAGCTTGTACCGCTCGTTCAGCAGCTGGGTGCGATAGGAATCGAGGTAGAACACGCCGCCGCCCAGCAGCAGCAGCGGCAGGATGTTCACCGCCAGGATGCGGCTGGTGATGGAAAAGCCGCGCAAATGGCCCAGCTTGCCGGCAAGGGGGTTTGCCAGCCTGCCCGCGCGCGTTCCGGCGGAAGGGTCCTCAGCCATCGGTGAAGCTGTATCCGGCGCCGTACAGCGTTTCGATCGCACCGAAGCTGTCGTCCACAGCGCGGAACTTGCGGCGCAGGCGCTTGATATGGCTGTCCACCGTGCGGTCATCCACGAAGACATCGTCCGGATAGGCTGCATCCATCAGCTGGTTGCGGCTCTTGATGACGCCGGGTCGCTGAGCCAGCGCCTCCAGGATCAGGAATTCGGTCACGGTCAGCGGCACATGCGTCCCGTCCCACGTCACGCGGTGACGCGCCGGGTCCATGGCCAGCCGCCCGCGCATGATGATGCCGCCTTCGCCATTCTCCGCCGCCACGGTGGGGGAGGGGCCGGTGCCTAGCGGAGAGCCGGTGCGGCGCAGGATGGCGCGGATGCGGGCCATCAGCAGGCGCTGGCTGAACGGCTTGGCGATGTAATCGTCTGCCCCCATGGCGAGGCCGGCGGCTTCGTCCTCCTCCTCGTCCTTGCTGGTCAGGAAGATAACCGGAAGGTCCGATTCCTCGCGCAGCTGGGCCAGCAGTTCCATCCCGTCCATCTTCGGCATCTTGATATCGAACACGGCCATGTCGGGCGGATTTTCGCGCAGCGCCTTCAGCGCAGTCTCACCATCGGAATAGACGCGCGTCAGGAAGCCTTCTTCCTGCAATGCGATGGACAGCGTCAGCAGGATGTTGCGGTCATCGTCCACCAGCGCGATAACGCGTTGCGGTTCGCGCAGGGATTCGGCCGGGGATGCTTGGGGTTCGCTCGACATTCGCAAGACCTATCCCCTCCGCCGCGCCAACGCAATTGCGCCAAAATTGACGTGCCGCGATGGCCTGCCTATAGGCTGCGGGAAAAGCCGTGCATTCGTATGCACGTTCCGCTGCGGCCATTGGTGACAGGCGCAGCGATCCTCGGAGGAAGACATGACGACGACGCTTGACCACTCGCTGGCGGACCAGGGCATTGCCACATCCGCGACCATCCACGCCAACCTGGGTACCGATGCGCTGGTGGACCACGCGCTGGCCAATGGCGAAGGCAAGCTGGCGAAGCACGGGCCGCTGGTGGTCGAAACCGGGCCGCACACCGGGCGCAGCGCGAATGACAAGTTCATCGTCCGCGATGGCGAGACGGAAGACACCGTGTGGTGGGGCAAGGTCAACAAGGACATGGCGCCCGAACACTTCGCCGCGCTGAAGGAAGACTTCATGGCCGCGCTGGGCCAGAAGGACACGCTGTATGTCGCGGACCTGTTCGGCGGCAGCCAGCCGGAGCACCGCGTCAATGTGCGGGTCATCAACGAACTGGCCTGGCACAACCTTTTCATCCGCACGCTGCTTTGCCGCCCCGAAGCGCATGAGCTGGAAGGCTTCGCGCCGGAATACACCATCATCGACCTGCCCAGCTTCCGCGCCGACCCTGCGCGCCATGGTTGCCGCAGCGAGACCGTGGTGGCCGTGAACCTGGCCGAGAAGCTGATCCTGATCGGCGGCACGAAATATGCCGGCGAGATGAAGAAGAGCGTCTTCGGTATCCTGAATTACCTGTTGCCGCCCAAGGGCGTGATGCCGATGCATTGCAGCGCCAATATCGGCCCCGATGGCAAGACTGCGGTGTTCTTCGGCCTGTCCGGTACGGGCAAGACGACGCTGTCCGCCGATGCCAGCCGCACGCTGATCGGCGATGACGAGCATGGCTGGTCCGACACGGCAGTCTTCAATTTCGAGGGCGGCTGCTATGCCAAGATGATCCGGCTGGACCCGGAAGCCGAACCGGAAATCTTCGCCACGACCAGGATGCACGGCACCGTGCTGGAAAACGTGGTGATGGACGCCGATGGCGAGATCGATCTTGACGACAATTCGCTCGCCGAGAATACGCGCGGTGCCTATCCGCTCAGCTCCATTCCGAACACCAGCGAAGACAATATGGGCCCGCCGCCCAGCAACGTCATCATGCTGACGGCCGATGCCTTCGGCGTGCTGCCCCCGATCGCGCGGCTGACGCCGGACCAGGCGATGTATCACTTCCTGTCGGGCTACACCGCCAAGGTCGCCGGCACGGAAATCGGCGTGACCGAACCGGAAGCGACCTTCTCCACATGCTTCGGCGCGCCCTTCATGCCGCGCCATCCGAGCGTCTACGGCAACCTTTTGAAGAAGCGGATTGCCGACGGCGGCGTGCAGTGCTGGCTGGTCAACACCGGCTGGACTGGCGGCAAGTATGGCGACGGGCACCGCATGCCGATCAAGGCCACGCGCGCGCTGCTGAATGCGGCGCTGGATGGCGATCTGGCCGATGTGGAGTTCCGCAAGGACCCCAATTTCGGTTTCGAAGTCCCCGTCCGCGTACCCGCGCTGGAAGCGGCCGGCGTGGACCAGCACATCCTCGACCCGCGCAGCACCTGGGCGGACAAGGATGCCTATGACGCGACCGCGCATAAGCTGGTGCAGCTGTTCGTGGACAATTTCGCGCAGTTCGAAGCGCATGTGGACGAAGGCGTCCGGCAGGCAGCGCCCACCAGCGCCTGAGGCCGGGGCGGGGCGATTTTTAGGGCAGCCTCAGCCGCCGTATAGCGCGTTGGAGACGGCCTGTTCGGCCAGTCGCAAGGCCTTGTGCACCCGGTTCGCCGGGAAGGCAGGCGTCTCGCTGCCTTCCGGTGGGACGTCCGGCGCATGCTGGGCGTAGGTCACGGCTTCGACCGCCGGATTGTCGCGCACGGCTTCACAGAATTTCTCGAACCGGCGGCAGAGCAGGGGGTTGATCCGGTTCTTGCTGCGCGAGACCAGCTCGAAACTGTGCGAGACGAGGGTGATATCCTTGTGCTCGCTCGCCGCTGCGTAGGCCAGCATGGCCTTCAGCTCGTGTATGCCCAGCGCGGTGAACTGGCCGTGGCGCAGGCCGCTTTCCTCGCAGCCGATGGCACTCACGGGGATTTCCACCACGCCCTCGCGCTGCAGCGGGCTGCGATGTTGCGGCCCCAGATCGATGGCGCAGGCACCGCCCGCAATGGCAGGCGCGTGGCTGCTGTCATGGGTGAAGCCGAGCTGGGCGAGCGCCCGCAGCGTATCGTCATTCGCGCCGTAATTGCCCGCCCGGAATACTTTGGGGCGCGGTGCACCCGCAGCCTCCAGCACATCCCGGCCATAGGACAGCAGCGCGCACTGCTCTTCCTGGCTGTAATCCTTCATGTTCGGGCCGCGGTCCGGCACGATGGCCGCATCGCCCGCCAGCGCCAGCCATTCGGTGTGCATGTGCAATTGCACCTCGTGCCCGCGCGTCACGATGGGCTCCACGATATCGGCGATGGCCCCCGTGCCCCACAGCATGGCGGGCATGGGATCGACAAAGAACACGGCCTTCATGCCGCAGCGGTCGAACACATCCATCTGGTAGAAGATGCCCGCCTCGCCATCGCTCATCCGGCAGGCCACGGCGCGGTCGAAATTCGCAGCGCGTGAATCCCGGCCATGCTTCGCGGTGAAGCCGGATTCGTATTCCGTATCGATGGTGAAATATAGACGGGCCATGATCGGCGTCGCGCGCGGCGCGGCGGCTCCTGCGGTTGCGATTGGCATAACGGAACGGTTTTACCGGATTGGCCGTTAACATTTCGCAAGCAAAGGCCCACACTGCGGTTCGCGACTCGCACAACATGGAGACAGGACGATGGGACTTTTCGACAGCATACTGGGCCAGGTCCAGGGCAACCCGACCGTGACGAACATGGCGGAAAAGCTGGGCATCGATCCCGACATGGCCGCCAAGGCCGTCGCCGCACTGGGCGAAGCGCATACCGATCCGGGCGACACGATCAGCGTCGCTGCGGAAAAGACCGGAATGGATGCCGGCACGCTTGAGAAAATCCGCGAACAGATCGGCGGCGAAGGCAGCCTGGCGAAGTTCGCCAGCATGCTGGACCGCGATGGAGACGGAAATCCGCTGAACGATATCGCCGGTTTCGCCAGCGGCCTGTTCGGGAAGAAGTAGGATGAACCTTTCGCAGGTCCTGCAGCAATCCGGCGTCATCGAAAGCATGGCGCGTGAACTCAACATCGACGAACAGACCGCGCGCATGGGCGCTGGCGCACTGCTGCCGGCAATCGTGGCCGGCATGGGCCGACAGACCACCAGCGCTCCCGGCGCAGGCGGACTGGGCGGCCTTGGAGAGATCCTGGGCGGCGCTCTGGGCGGTACACAGCCCTCCGGCGGCGGTTTGGGCGGTGCGCTCGGCGGCGGTCTGGGCGGCGGCTTGGGCGGCATCCTGCTGGACGCCGTGCTGAAGAAAGACCCTACGCCCACTTCGCCAGGCAACGATATCCTCGGCCAGATCTTCGGCAGCAAGGATGTCAGCCGCGGCGTGGCGGAAGAGGTTGCCGGCTCGACCGGCATCAGCAGCGACATCCTGAAAAAGATGCTGCCGATCCTGGCCATGGCCGTGATCGGTTACATGATGAAGGAAAAGCAGGGCAGCGGTGCCGCGCCGCAGGGCGGAGCCCTGGGCGGCGCGCTTGGCGGTATCCTCGGCCAGGTCGTGACCGGCATGATGAAACGCTAGGGACTGGCGCCCGCGACTACTGCGCCATCCAGTCCTTCCGCTCCAGCAGGTCTAGCAGCCCCAGCGGCTCCCAGCCCTTGCTGGCGCGGTAGCGGTTCACCATCGGCACGTAATATTGCAGCATCACGAAGCCCGTGTTGCTGATGAATTGCTCGCCCACCGGCCCGTCCATCAGCCCGCGCTCGCGCAGGTCTTTCAATTGCCACAGGTAATTGGTGTAGAACTCCTGCCGGAACAGGTTGATCGCGGGCCAGTGCTTTTCCTGAACCTTTGCCATCCGCTCGCCTGCGCGCAGCTGCGGCGTGGAATAGAGCCGGTATAGCGGCGCCGCGTCCGGTCCCAGTGCCGGGACGAGGGCGCTGTAGACTTTTCCGGGATCGTAATAGCGTTTGCCCTGAACCTTCAGCTTCGTGGCCGCAAGCTCGTCCATCGGCACGGTCTCGTGCAGCGCCAGCAGACGCACGGTGTAGCGCCAATTCGTGCCTGTCCGCTCGCTCTTGTAGTAATCGGGCGTCGGCGGGTGGCATTCGGTTCGGGTCAGCGCCGCGCCCCAGGGATTGGGATTGATAACCGGCACGGTGAAGCATCGCTCCGGCTCGCCCTCGACGCGCACGCGCCGGGTCAGCGGAACCTTTTCGCGGTCGACCACAGCGAAGCCGCTGTAACCGCCGGTAATCGCCAGGTGGGAAGCCAGTCCCATCACCAGGCTGTCGCGGCCGTGAAGTTTCGTCAGCGGACCCTCGTTCAGCTCCAGCCGCATGACGTCGTCCGACAGCGAGAGATCTTCCAGCGCGGGGTAATAGAAGCTGAGGTCGACCTTGCCCCAATCGTGCCACTGCGTGCCGTCTTGCGTGGCAAGAGCCGGGCTGGGCGCGGCCACGCCTGCCAGCAGCAGGAGCGCGGCAGCAAGGCCAGCGAACATGCGGGTGAAAAGACTGGTGATGTGGCGGTTCAGCATGGTGCGACTCCTGAAAACCGCGATCAGGTTACGCCTCGCGCCGGTATTGTCAAAACCGCTCACTCGGCGCCGGGCTCGGCCTCATGGCCGCGCGCCGCATCGACATATTCCCAGATCCGGCTGACCACGACGGAGCCTTCGCCAACGGCGCTGGCCACGCGCTTGACCGATCCGGCTCGCACGTCGCCCACCGCGTAAATGCCATCGCAGCTTGTCTCGTAAGGTGTTTCGCGGCCCACAGCGGCGCCCGTCTTCACGAAACCGCGCTCGTCCACCTCCGCCATGCCGGACAGCCAGCCCGTGTTGGGCGCAGCGCCGATCATGATGAACAGCGCGCGGCTGTCGATCCGCTTGGGACCGTCCGGCCCCTCGATCGTCACTGCCTCCAGACGCCCTTCGCCATGCAGCTGCGTGACCGTGGTTTGGTAATGGATGGTGATGCGATCATCCGCCTCCAGCCGGCGTGAGAGGTAGCTGGACATGGATGCGGCCAGGCTGTCCCCGCGCACGACCAGATGGACGTGTTTCGCCGCGCGGCTGATGTGCATGGCGGCCTGCCCGGCAGAATTGCCGCCGCCGACCACCACGGCTTCCGTGCCCCGGCAGTATCGGGCTTCCATCTCCGTGGCGGCGTAGAATATACCGCTGCCTTCCATCTCCTCCAGCCCGTCCAGCGGTAGGCGGCGGTATTGTACGCCGGTGCCCACCAGCACGGCGCGGGCGCATACCTCGTCGCCATCGTCCAGCGTGGCGCAAAAGGCGCCGTCGTCGCGGTGGCGCAGGCCCGATACGCGGCGCGGCATGGCAAAGCGGGTGCCGAACTTCATCGCCTGGATCTGTCCGCGATAGACCAGGTCCGTGCCGGAAATGCCGGTGGGGAAGCCCATGTAATTCTCGATCCGGCTGCTGGTCCCGGCCTGTCCGCCGATCGCGGTATCTTCCACCGCCAGCGCGCACAGCCCCTCGCTTCCGGCATAGACCGATGCGGCAACGCCCGCGGGGCCAGCGCCCACGATCAGCAGGTCATATAGCGTCTCGCGGCAGACATCCATGTCGAGGCCGAGATGGCGGGCCAGCGCGCGCGGGCTGGGGTGTTCCAGCACCTCGTTTTGGCCCACGATGACCGACGGTTCGTGCCCCGACAGATCGCAGACCTGCAGCGTCTCCTCATCGCCGGCATCCATGTCGAAGGCCTGGAAGGGGATGCGGTTGCGGCTGAGGAAGCTGGCGCATGCCTGGACCTTGGGGTCGCGGTCCGCGCCGATCACCTTCACTGCGCTGTTGTTCGCCTCGAACTGCCGCCGCCGCCGGGCGGCAAACACGTTAATCACATGGTCGGACAGCTCCGGCACGCGCGACATCAGGTCCAGCATCGGCTGGCGGGCGACTTCCAGCGTGCGGGTGGGCCGGGCCGCGCGCATCGGCAGGAACCACGATCCGGCATTGAGGAAGGCGATCTCGCCCATGAACTGCGTGGGGCCGAGCGATGCGTCCAGCAGCCGCTCCCCCGAATAGGGATCCACCACCTCGATCTCGCCGTCCAGCACATAGACGAAGCGGTCCATCGGCTCGCCCACTTCAGCCACCGTCTCGCCCGCGGCATATTCGCGCTCTTCGCCCAGGTCGCGCAGCAGTGCCACATGCTCGTCGTCCAGCGGCACGCGCTGCATCGTGCGCAGGTCTTCGGCGAGGGATTCCATGTCTCGTCAGTCTCCGGGGCTGGTAGGGGCGCCCAGTCTAGGCGATCCACCGCGCGCCGTCACCAACGCATCCGAATGCATGGCGGCGCGGATTGACTCTGGGAGTTACCAGCGCGATTGTGAACGTTCACAATTTCGTCACCCGGGGAGTTTCGACATGATGCGCATTTCCAGCCTGCTTGCGGCCACCGCTCTGCTTGCCGCCTGCGGCGGCGATACATCCCCGCCGAAATCCGCCGGTTCTGGTGGCCCCGGGCCCGGACCGGCTGCGGGCATGCCGCAATATGACCCGATCCCCTTCGCCGACCCCGCAGGCACGCTGGAGCTGGTGTGGTCGGACGAGTTTGATGCAGGCACGCTCGATCGCAGCATCTGGAATGTGGAAGGGCCGCGCTTCTTCGTGAACAACGAACAGCAGGCTTATATCGACCGCGCAGACGTGATCTCCTTCGCCAATCCCGATGGCGCGGAAGGCGGCGCGCTGGTGCTGAAGCCGGTGTGGGAGCCGGGCTATACCACGCCGACGGGCCGCAAGGTCGATTTCGTGTCCGGCCGCATCGACACGGCGAACAAGTATGACGTGACTTACGGCAAGGTCTCCGCCCGCCTGCGCATGCCCGATGCGGTGGGCGTCTGGCCCGCCTTCTGGATGCTCGGTTACGGCCAGTGGCCCGACAGCGGCGAGACCGACATCATGGAATATGTCGGCGATCCCAGCTGGACCAATGCCGCCATGCATGGCCCCGGCTATTCCGGCGAAACGCCGATCATCAAGCGGTACTATTTCCCTGAAGGGCAGGATGTGACCGGCTGGCACACCTATTCGGTGGAGCGCACCCCGGACGGGCTGATTTTTGCCGTTGACGACATCGAATATTACCGCGTCAGCAAGGCCGATATCGAACGCTATGGTGAGTGGCGCTTTGACCGGCCGCAGAACATCATCCTGAACTTCGCCATGGGCGGGATCTACCCGGCCAAGGTCAACTTCATCGAGAAGCCGTATTACGGCATCCCGGCCGAGACGGTCGAGCGCGTGAAGGCGGGCGAGCTGTTCATGGAAGTGGACTGGGTGCGGGTGTACCAGCGCAAGTAAGGCGCGGCCCTATCCGCGCGCAGTGGCGATGTAGCGGCTGACGTTGTTGGCCATCACGTCCAGCGGGGCATTGCCGCCCAGCACGACCGCGTCGTTGAAGGCCTTGAAGTCGTAGGCCTCGCCCATCTCCGTCTCTGCGCGGGCGCGCTGCCGCACGATTTCGCTGTGGCCCAGCTTGTACCCGGTCGCCTGGCCGGGCCAGCTGCAATAACGATCCACCTCGCTCTCGACCTCCTGCCGTTTGGAGCCATTGCGGGTGACGAAGAAGTCGACCGCCTTGTCGCGGCTCCACTGTTTGGAGTGCAGGCCAGTGTCTACGACCATGCGGCAGGCGCGGAAGGCAAGGGACTGGAGGTAGCCCAGCCGGCCAACCTCGAAATCGTCATAAGCGCCCAGCTCGTCCGCCAGCTGTTCGGCGTACAGCGCCCAGCCTTCGGAAAAGGCGTTGAAGGCGAGGATGGAGCGGATCAGCGGCAGGCGGTTGGAATATTCGCCTTCCCACACATGGCCGGGGATTGTCTCGTGATAGGTCAGGTCCGCCAGGTCGTATTTGCGGTGCAGATCCGTGGTGCGCAGATTGATCCACATGCGGCCGGGTATGGTGCCGTCCTTGCTGCCCGCGCCGCCATAGGCGCCCGGCGCGCCGGGTTCTTCGGCCAGCGGCAGGCGGCGAACTTCCAGGTTCGGGTCCACCAGCGTGTTGAAGGCGCGCGGCATCTGCGCCTTGATCCAGCCGATGCGGTCTTTGATGAAGGTCATGATCTCCGCGCGGCCGGGATCGCCCTCGGCAAATTTGTAGCGCGGATCGGCGGACAGGGCCTGCATCCGTTCGCCCACCGTGCCGCTGGTATAGCCGATGCGGCGCAGGATCGGGTCCATGCGGCCGTGCAGCTCTTCCAGTTCCTCCAGCCCCTGCCGGTGGACGTCGTCGGCGGAAAGGCTGGTGGTGGTGCTGCTGCGAAGTGCCCAGGCATACCATTCATCGCCCTTCGGCCGGGCGGACATGCCGGGGGCGGAGCCGGCCACGCGGGCCTGCTCGCGCAGTTCCGCCAGCTGCCGCTGCAGCGCCGGCACCACGCCCGCCTGCACGATGCGATAGGCATTGGTTGGCCATTGGCGGGATCCGGGAATGTTGACCTCGCGCAAGGGGCTGACCAGCGAACCCGATTTGTCGCGCGCGTCCGCAATGGTCGCTTCCATCTGCCCGATGGCCTTCTTCAGCAGGAAGTCCGGCGGCGTTACGCCCATGCCGCGCGCGGCGCGCATGCGGCCCAGTTCGCCATCTAGGACGGAGGGCAATTGCTGCAAGCGGTCGAGGTAATAGGCGGCATCGCGCTCGTCTTTCAGCGGATGCGTGGAGGAGAGGAAGCGCGGCATGTCGAGATAGGTCCCGACATTCTGGATCACGACATAGGGCGCGGTGCGCCAGCTGCCGACCGGTATATCGCCATAGGGCAGGGCCATGCCCGCCAGCGCGGTGTCGTAAGCGCTTTCCACCACTTCATAGCTGGTGCGCGTGTCCGCATCGAAACCGCTGGTGTCGATGGCGCGGATATAGGTCAGGTCTTCGCGCATGGTGGCGGCGAAGGCGTCCTGCCCTTCCTGCGACTGGTCCTCCAGCCGCCCACGCATCCAGGCATAGCGCCCGGTATCCACGCCAAGGCCGGTCGCCCGTTCCGGCTCATGCGCCAACAGGCGGTGGGCGATCACATCCAGCACGCCCTGCGGATCGATCTGCGCTGCGCTGGCGGGCGGCAATGCGGGCGGGGCCGAGGCGGCAAGTGGCGGCGAGGCCAGAGCCGGCCCGGCAGCCGTCAGGGCCGTGGTCGCGGCAAGGCCGCCAAGGGCCTGGCGGCGGGAGATTTGCGGTGCGGAAAGCGGATATGAAAAAGCCATGCGGCAGGGTCTGGACCCCGCCGCATGGCCTGTCAATTCACGCGAAAGCTGCGCGTTATCAGTCGGTCATGGATGCCGGGACACGGCCGCCATTCTTGGCGATTTCCTGCATCGTGGCCTTGTGCAGCCAGATGTTGTCTTCCGCGCTGCCGGAATAATCCGTGCGGCCCAGTTCCTGCGCCAGTTCCTTGCGGTTCTCATAGCTGGAATCGATTCCGACCAGCTTCATCAGGTCGACGATGCTGGTGCGCCAGTTCAGCTTGTCTGCGCCGTCCATGCCGCTCAGCTTGGTTTCGACGTCGACATTCTGCACGGCGCGAACGCTGCCATCCTGGTTGATGGCGCGGCCTGTACGCGGGTCCACGCTGGGCGTGGGCGACGGGTTGGGCGCTGTGTCCTGTGCCTTGGCTTCCTTGCCGAAGATCGCATCCTTGATCGAACTGAAAATTCCCATGTGTTCCTCCTTGTTTCATGTGACCAACGCACTGCGCTGCGCATCGTTTCGTATAGAGGAAATTTAAGCTAGGGCCGCAAGCATGGACCTTATCCTCTCGCTCGTCATGCTGGCCGCAATCGTCCTGGTAGTCGGGGCCGTGTGGCTGTGGCGGCGCGATCCCGCCGATGGCCGCGCGCGCAAGCAGGCGCTGCTGATGCTGGTGCTGGCGGGCGTGATGGCTGCGAACCTTGCCGTCTGGCTGATCCCCGACAAAAACGGCGCGGACCTGCAGGACCGCGCCGCCGAATTGTCCGAGTAATCCTGCACCCCTATTTCGGAATACGCCAGGTGACGGTGCCGGTGAAATTGCCGCTCACCTTCGCGCCGGTATTGTCGATCGCCGCGTTGAAACGGGCGCGCCTTTCGATGGCCTTGCACGTCGCGCGGTCAAGCCCCGGATGGCCGCTGGAACGGGTGATGCTGCAATTGCCTACGCGCCCATCGCGCGTCACGGACAGCGAATAGCGCGCCGTCCCCTCATTCCCTTCGCGCAGGTCGCGTGAGGGGTAGTCGTTGGTCGTCACCCAGCCGGCCTGGTCATTCAGGGGTTTGGCCGCCACCGGCGCGAAGCTGGGCTGCGGCTTTGGCTCCGGCCGTGCGGGCGGGATCGGCGGCCCCGGATCGGGCAGGGGGATCGGCGTCACATCGCGCGGTGTCACATCCGCCGGGTCGAAGATGTCGCTGTCCATCGGATTGGGATTGGGCAGTGGAATGGGCGGGACGGGCACCACCACTTCGGGCGAGGTCGGCGTGTCGGGCTTCGGCTCGACGAGCTCGTCTTTCGGCGGCGGGGGCGGGGGAGGTGGCAGGACCAAAACCCCGTCCGGGTTTTCGTCGATCACCTGTTCGATAACCTCCATCGCGAGGCCGCTCACCACTGCGTAACCAAGCGCTGCATGAATGGCGATTACCGCCACCGCCGCCGTGGTCCGCCGCGAATTGTCCTGTTGCTGGTCGATATAAGCCATCTGTATCTCTCCCGGTCTGCGCCTCGCACACCCGCTTCAGCGCGAGCTGTGATACAGTGTAACATTACATATAGCAGCGACAGATGCAAGGAGGGCGCGCCCTGCCTGCCGCAAGACGCGCCCCAATGCGCTGCAATTGCTGGCTAAATCAGCGGATTTCGCAGGCCGGATCGAGCCGGAAGTCGAGATATTTGTCAACCGATCCCATCAGCTCTTCCTGCTCGTTTTCGAAGAAGTGGTTGGCACGCGGGATTTCGTCATGGTGGATCGTGATGTGCTTCTGCGTGCGCAGCTTGTCGACCAGCTTCTGCGTGGCGGAGGGCTGCACGACCGTGTCGGCCAGGCCCTGGATGAAGATGCCGCTGGCCGGGCAGGGTGCCAGGAAGCTGAAATCATACATGTTGGCGGGCGGCGCAATGGAGATGAAGCCCCGGATTTCCGGGCGGCGCATCAGCAGCTGCATGCCAATCAGCGCGCCGAAGCTTACGCCTGCGACCCATGTCGTTTGCGCTTCTTCATGGATGCTCTGCACCCAGTCCAGCGCGGCGGCGGCATCGGACAGCTCGCCAATGCCATTGTCGAAGCTGCCCTGGCTGCGGCCCACGCCGCGAAAGTTGAAGCGCAGCGTTGCGAAACCGCGATCGACGAAGGTCTTGTACAGCCGCTGCACGATCCGGTCGTTCATCGTGCCGCCGCCCTGGCTGTGCGGGTGCAGGATCATGGCGACGGGCGCGCGGGGGCGCTTTGCGGGGGCGAAACGACCTTCGAGGCGGCCTTCGGGGCCGGGAAAGATGACGGAGGGCATGGGCGCTGTGCTCTGTACTAGATGTGGTGCCGGGGCCGCGGCGCATGTCGGAATGCACGCGGGAGGTGGGCGCTATATAGTGCGAAACTTGCATTTCGCAATTCTCCCGCGCAGGCACGGCTCATGCCGCAAGAGCCTGCCAGCCGCATCTACCTCGATCACGCCGCCACCAGCCCGCTGCGCCCCGAAGCGCGCGCCGCGATGGAGGAGGGGTTTCGGATCTGGGCCAACCCCAGCAGCCCCCACGCCGAAGGCCGCGCGGCGAGGCGCGCGCTGGAGGATGCCCGCGAGCGGGTGAAAGCGGTGCTAGGCTGGGACGGGGAGGTGATATTCACCAGCGGGGCGAGTGAGGCGGCGGCGCTGGCTTTGGGGCAGGCCAAGGCCGGTGCGCGGCTGGTCAGCGCGGTAGAGCACGACTGCATCCTGCAGGCGGCGCCCGATGCGGAGCGGCTGCGCGTGGGCGCGGACGGCACGCTCGATATTGAAAACCTGCGCGAGGCGGTGCAGCGGGAGCGCCCGCTGGTGGCCGTGCAGCAGGTCAATTCGGAAACCGGGGCGGTGCAGGATCTTGCCAGCGTTGCGGCCGTGGTCGGCGAGGCTGGCGGCCTTCTGCTGGCCGATTGCGCGCAAGCTGCGGGCAAGCTGGCCACGCCGCCTTGTGACATGGCCATGGTCTCCGCCCACAAGTTTGGCGGCCCGATCGGCATCGGCGCATTGCTGGTGAAGGATTACGCCATGCTTGAAGCAAGCGGCGGGCACGAGCGTGGTTACCGCCGCGGGACGGAAAACCTGCCGGGCGTATTAGGCATGGTTGCCGCGCTTGAGGCTGGCGCGTCACGGCCCTGGCTGGGCGAAGGTGTGGAAGCGGCGATTGCGTCGCTGGCTGTCAGCGTCCGGGAAGCGGGCGGCACTTGGCTCTCCGACCGGCTGGCTAACAGCTGCGGCTACATACAATCCATCGCCATGCCCGGCATGAGCGCGCAGGCACAGGTCATGCGCTTCGACATGGCGGGTTTCGCGGTTTCGCAGGGCAGCGCGTGCTCCAGCGGGACGATGAAGACCAGCCACGTGCTGGACGCCATCGGTGTTGAGCCGGACGTGGCGGCGAACACCATCCGCGCCAGCTTCGGCTGGACCACGACGCCCGCGGATGTGGAACGGTTCCGCGCTGCATGGCTTGAGATGAACACATGATCTACCTCGATTACCAGTCCACCACCCCGCTCGCACCCGAAGCGCGCGATGCCATGCTGCAATGGCTCGACACCAGCGAGGGCAGCGGATTCGGCAATCCGCATTCGCCGCACCGCATGGGCCGTCAGGCGGGCGCGGCGATCGACCTTGCTCGCGAGCAGGTCGGCGCGCTGCTGCCGGCGGGCGGGCGGGTGATCTTCACCGGCAATGCGTGCGAGGCGATCAACCTGGCCATGCGCGGCACGGCGCAGCATCGGGGCGCACAAGGCGGTGCGGTGAGCGTCTCCGCCATCGAGCATGCGGCGGTGTGGGACACGGCGGAGGCCATTGGAAAGCGTCACGTCCTGAACGTCGCCACCAATGGGCAGTGCAACACCAACCAGGATTTGCCGCAGGACACGCGGCTCGTCTGCGTGATGCAGGTGAATAACGAGATCGGCACGATCCAGCCCACGGTCGAATGGCATCGCAAGGCGAAGGAGAACAACGCGCTGTTCCTGTGCGATGCGGTGCAAAGCTACGGCAAGATGGAGGTGACGGGGGCGGACATGATCGCCATCTCCGCGCACAAGATCCACGGCCCCAAGGGCATCGGCGCGCTGTGGGTGCGCGACGGGATCGAGCTCGATCCGCAGATCACCGGCGGCCTGCAGGAACTTGGCCTGCGCTCCGGCACGCTCAGCCCGGCGCTGTGCGCTGCATTTGGCGCGGCCGCGGTGGTCGCGAAGGACCGGATGGAACAGGACCATGAGCATGCCGAGGAGCTGTGGACGCTGGCGCGCGACATGTTCGCGGACAATTGGGCGCTCAATGGCGATGAGGACACGCGCTGGCACGGCAACCTCAATGTCCGGCGCAAGGGGCTGGATGTGGCCCGGCTGATGAGCGAGTGCCGCAATGTAATGTTCTCCGCTGGCAGCGCCTGCGCCAGCGGATCGGGCAAGACCAGCCATGTGCTCAAAGCCATCGGTCTTTCCGACAAGGCGGCGAAAAGCTCCATCCGCGTGGGCTGGGGGCGCTACACTTCGCGCGAGGATGTGGAACAGGGCATCGGCGCAATCCTGAAGGCGGCAAACTCGCAATGAGCATCACCGTGCATTTCACCAGCCGCGATGGCGACCGTCACACCGCCATAGCGGAGCCCGGCGACAATCTGCTGCGCGTGGCACAGGCTGCCGGCATGCCGCTGGAGGGCACGTGCGAGGGGCAGATGGCATGCTCCACCTGCCATGTGGTCGTCGCCGCCGAATGGTTCGACAGACTGGCGGAGCCGAGCGAGGAGGAGGAGGACATGCTGGACCTGGCCGCCAATGTCCGGCGCACCAGCCGCCTGTCCTGCCAGGTCGACCTGACGCCGGAGTTGGACGGGCTGGAGGTGGAAATCCCCGCCGAAAGCCACGACGCGCGGCTGTTCTGACGGGGATTCTCCAGGGTCAGAAGGGGACGCTCGCCCCCAGATAAGCGCTCAGCGAGCTGCGCGATTTGCGGCCCATTTCTGCCGATGCACCGCCGCGCAGGTCCACGCCGCCGAGGCTGCCAGACAAGCCGATGGCCACTTCTGCATAATCCGTGTCGCCATTGGCATAGCTGGAGGTGAAGGACACCGGCGCACCGCGCGGCGTAACCGTGAACTTCAGCGGATCGTCTTCGAATTCGCGGACGTAGCTCATGCGCATGAAGAAGCCGGTCCCGCTATCCAGCGGTGCGGATGCGACAAAGCCGGCGCGGCCGGTCACGCTTTCGTATTCCAGCTCGCCAAGCGTAAGCGAGGTCGAGAAATCGCCGCCTTCGGTGAAGCCGTCCACCTGGACGCGCTCGTAGGAAAGGCTGACTTCCGGGCCCAGCCGCACGGGCGAGGACAACAGGTCGAAGCCGACCGATGCCTGCGCACCGAACAGGTCGCTATCCACGTCGGACACCTGGCGGCGCACGGCCGGGCCAAGTGCGATGTCGCGCTTCAGATGCGTATCGCCCTGGCCGTAAGTCACGTCGGCCATCACGCGCACTGGCCCGAAGCCCGCGCGGGCGAAGCCGCTGATGGTCCATGTGTCGCTGTCCATCTGCCCGATATCGCCGCGCCCGGTCAGCGTGCCCTCGCCGCTGCGATAGCCCGCCGCGAGGCCGAAGCCGACGGTGTCGGACATGGCGTAATTCACGCCCAGCGTGCCGCTGACGGCGTCCTGCTCGAAGTTGGAGGGGAAGCTGTCGCTCGTCCGGTCATAGGCCGCATTGCCGAACAGCGAGAGGCCGCTGGAGGATGCCGCGCCGTTGCGCTGTGCGCCTTCGATCTGGGTGCGCTGCACGCGGATGGCGCGCTGCCCGTCCATCGCGATGGTGCCGGGCAGGGTGAAGCCGGTGAACAGGCTGGCAATGGCCTGCCCCTGGATCTGCTGCGTGATGCCAGCGGGGTGCACGTCATCTGCCTGCAGGTAAGTGCGGTTGGCGTCCGGCGTGACGTAGTCCTCTGGGCCGCAGGTCAGGGAAGAGCCGATGCAGGCCGTCCCCGTGGTGTTCACGATCCCGAAAACGCCGGGGTCGGCCACAATCTCGTCGAACAGCATCGCGGTGTCGAAGAACAGGACGTTGGACCCGTTGGCCGCCAGCGCAGCCTTGTATGTCGTGTTGAACAGGTCCAGGCCCGGGCTGTTCGACTGGATGGACATGGTGACGATTAGCGGCGCGCCGAGCCCTTCGAGGCGCTGCACCTGCCCGGCAAGCGCGGTGGCGGAGCCGGTCAGCAGTGTCGGATCGATGCCGCCGCCGGCCAGGAAGTTGAAGTAATCGTTCCCGCCGCCCTGGATATAGACGATGTCGCCCGGCCGGAACGTGCCGCCTGATGCCACGAAATTATCGATCTGCGAGGCGACCGGGATCGCCAGCGTGGACAGCGGGTTCGGCTGCACGATGCGCGCGCCGCCGACGGCGTAATTCGTACCGCCGCCGAGGTAAGCCGTCTTCAGGTCGTATCCCAGCAGGGCTGCAAACACTTCCGGCGCGACCGGATCGGGGTTGGTGGTGAAGCTGCCTTCACCGGGCGGCAGGGGGAGGAACTGCTGGAAATACCCGCCATCGGAAAGGCTGTCGCCAAATACGATGATGCGTTCGGCAACCGGCTCCAGCGAAGTCTGCGCGGCTGCGGGTACGGCAGCAAAGGCGGCCAGCGCCGTCCCGGCAGACAGGACGGCTTGCAAAATCTTACTCTTCAAAATTTCTCTCCCAATCGACCCTAGGATCGTCCCGGCAGCGATTCTGCGCGCTTTTGGCCGGGCGATCTGCCGGAAATAATGGCATTTCCCGCGCACCGCCCACAAGCGGAATTGTCGCGTTTGAACGCTTTTGGTCGATGATCCCGTTGCCGGTGGGCGGCCGGGAACAGGCGCTTTCCCTCGTGCCATGGGACTTTCGTCATCTACGCCGAGTGCCATATTTATCACACGAGTGGTGCCAAAAAACAATTATTCTTTCAAAGGGTTGGCAAGGCGCTGTTGCACCGCGACAGGGGCCGCCTCCAATCAAGGGAAATCTCAATGAAAACCAATGTTTCTTTCGCGCTGGCCGCGCTTTGCGGCCTGCTGTCCACCCCTGCCATGGCGCAGGACGGTGAATTCTCCATCGGCGTCCTGGCCGGCGCGGATAACGTCAAGGTCAAGGACGGCGGCTCCGAGACGGACGTGATGTACGGCGTCACTGCCGGTTACGACTTCAACCTCGAAGGCGGCCTCGTTGTCGGCCTGCAGGTCGAAGCTTCGGATTCCGAAGTGAAGGAAGTCGAGCGCGATGTGTTCTTCGCGGGCGACACCGTCACCACCGAAGCCACCCGCGACCTCTATGTCGGCGCGCGCGTCGGCTACCGCACGGGCCCAGCCCTGATCTATGCCAAGGCTGGCTATTCCAACGCAGGCCTGCGCACCAACTTCCAGCTCGGCACGGTGAACGAGACCGACAACGACACGCTCGACGGCGTCCGTCTGGGCGCCGGCGTGGAATATCCGGTTGGTGACATGTTCGCCGTTCGCGCCGAATATCGTTACACGGATTACAAGGCCGTGACCCTGCCGAATTCGACGGCCACGATCGACTTTTCGCGCCATCAGGGCGTGATCGCCGCGGTCGTGAAGTTCTAAGCCTTCGCGCTTCGCAGCTTGCTGCAAAGACAAGGAAGAGGCCCGCAATCTCGCGATTGCGGGCCTTTTCTGTATTCGGATTCGGGCCGATTAGGCGAGTTCGGGAATCTCCACCTTCTCCACCGCTTCGATCAGCGCTTCACTGAATGCGGGAATGTCATCGGGGTTGCGGCTGGTGATCAGATTGCCATCCTGGGCCACTTCCTGGTCCACGACATTGCCGCCGGCATTGGCGAGGTCCTTGCGCAGGCTGGGCCAGCTGGTGACGGTCCGGCCCTTCACGATGTCGGCTTCCACCAGCATCCACGGCGCGTGACAGATGGCCGCGATCGGCTTGCCCTGGTCGTTGAAGTCGCGGACCAGCTGCACGGCCTTGTCCTGCATGCGCAGGATGTCCGGGTTGATCTGGCCGCCGGGCAGCAGCAGCGCGTCGAATTCCTGCGCCTCGGCTTCGTCCAGCGTCAGGTCGACGTTTACGTCGCTGCCCCAGTCATTCTCATCCCAGCCGGTGATGCTGCCATCTTCCATGCTGACGACGACGGTTTCGAAACCGGCGCTTTCGAGGTTGGCCTTGGGCTTTTCCAGTTCGGACTGTTCGAAGCCGTCGGTGGCGAGGATCATGATGCGTTTTGGCACGGGGTATCTCCTGTTGGTTCTTGCTGCATCAACGGCTGTTGAAAGCGGTGCGTTCCCCGCTGTTCCACGGGGCGTGCGCGGTGTAGGGCGAGCCGCATGGCCGATTTGATCGACAACGAAAAAGACCCCTTCGACGCTATCGTGGACGCGCCTTTCGACAGCGCCCTGTCGGAACGGTATCTTGTCTACGCGCTCTCCACGATCACCGCGCGCAGCCTGCCGGACCTGCGTGACGGGCTGAAGCCCGTGCACCGCCGCCTGCTGTGGGCGATGCGGAGCATGAAGCTTTCGCCGGACAGCGCCTTCAAGAAATCGGCCCGCGTGGTGGGGGACGTGATCGGCAAGTACCACCCGCATGGCGATGTGGCGGTCTATGACGCCATGGTGCGCCTCGCCCAGCCGTTCACGCTGCGGTACCCGCTGGTGGAAGGGCAGGGCAATTTCGGCAATATCGACGGCGATAATGCGGCCGCCTACCGCTACACCGAATGCCGCCTGACGAAGACCGCCATGGCTCTGATGGAAGGGCTGGACGAAGGCACGGTCGACTTCATCCCGACTTACAATGGCGAGGAGCATGAGCCGGAGATCTTCCCCGGCATCTTCCCCAACCTGCTGGCCAATGGTGCCAGCGGCATCGCGGTGGGCATGGCCACCAGCATCCCCAGTCACAACGTGGCCGAAGTGGTGGATGCGGCGTTGGAACTAATCGACAATCCGCATGCCGAACATGCCCGCCTGATGGAGCTGTTCCAGGGGCCGGACTTTGCCACCGGCGGCCGGATCGTGGACAGCGCAGCGGCAATCTCGCAGGCTTATGAGACGGGCCGGGGCAGCTTCCGCGTGCGTGGGCGCTTCTATGCAGCCGACGCGGCGGATGCGGCGGACCGCGAGGCCGGGATCGAACGGATCAAGGGCGGCGGATACCAGCTGGTGGTGTCCGAAATCCCTTACCAGGTGCCCAAGGGCAAGCTGATCGAGCAGATCGCGGCGGCCATCAACGACAAGAAGCTGCCGATCCTGGAGGACGTGCGCGACGAGAGTGACGAGGACATCCGCCTCGTCCTGATCCCCAAGAGCCGCAATGTCGATCCGGAGCTGCTGAAGGAATCGCTCTACAAGCTGACCGACCTGGAGACGCGCTTCTCCCTCAACCTCAACGTGCTGGATGCCACCCGCACGCCGATGGTCATGGGGCTGAAGGAAGTCCTGCAGAACTGGATCACCGCGCAGATCGAGATCCTGCAGCGGCGCACCCAGCACCGGCTGGACAAGATCGCGCAGCGGCTGGAGCTGGTCGAAGGCTACATCATCGCCTTCCTCAACCTGGACCGCGTGATCGAGATCATCCGGACCGAGGACGAACCCAAGCCGGTGATGATGGCCGAATTCAGCCTGACCGACCGGCAGGCCGAAGCGATCCTCAACATGCGGCTGCGCAGTTTGCGCAAGCTGGAGGAAATGCAGCTGCGCGGCGAGAAGGACGACCTGCTGAAGGAGCAGGACGACCTTGAAAAGCTGCTCGCCAGCCCGGCCCGCCAGCGCACGCGCCTGAAGAAGGACCTGAAGGCGCTGCACAAGGATTACGGCGCGGATACGCCGCTGGGCCGCCGCCGCACGACCATTGCCGAAGCTGCCCCCACGGTGGAATTCAGCATGGACGCGATGATCGAGAAGGAACCGGTCACCGTCATCATGAGCCAGAAGGGCTGGGTCCGCGCGGCGAAGGGCCACGTGGAGCTGGGCGAGGATGGCTGCGGCGACTTCAAGTACAAGGACGGCGACGGGCCGGCCTTCGCGCTGCATGCGCAGACGACCGACAAGATCCTGCTCGCCGCCGATGACGGGCGTTTCTACACGCTGGGCGCGGACAAACTGCCCGGCGCGCGCGGCTTCGGCGAGCCGGTGCGCAACACGCTGGATATTCCCGCCGAGGCGCAGATCGCGGCGATGATCCTGCACGCACCCGGGCGGCAGGTGCTGCTCGCCAATTCGCTGGGCAAGGGTTTTGCCGCCGTGACGGACGAGCTGCTGGCCGAAACCCGTAAGGGCCGCCAGGTGGTGAACCTGAAGAACGGCGCGCGCCTTGCCGTGGTGCAGCCGATCGACGAGGCGGACGACCATGTCGCCGTGGTGGGCGAAAACCGCAAGCTGGTGGTTTTCAACCTCGAAGAACTTCCCGTCATGGGCCGCGGGCAGGGCGTGCAGCTGCAACGCTACCGCGATGGCGGCCTGTCCGATGCAAAGACGTTCCGGCTGGAGGATGGCCTCAGCTGGCAGATGGGCGGCAAGGGCGACCGGACGCGCACGGAAACCGACATCTGGCAGTGGAAGGTCGCGCGCGGCGCCGCGGGGCGCCTGCCGCCGCAGGGTTTCCCGAAGGACAACACCTTCCGCTAGGGAACTCTGCTTAGGCGCACG
Organism: Paraurantiacibacter namhicola; assembly: GCF_001687545.1. NCBI lineage: Bacteria > Pseudomonadati > Pseudomonadota > Alphaproteobacteria > Sphingomonadales > Erythrobacteraceae > Paraurantiacibacter > Paraurantiacibacter namhicola. The sequence continues at coordinate 1,209,718 of NZ_CP016545.1, forward strand.
GTGCCAAGGCCTTGACCTTGCGGGCCTAAGCCGTGGCCATGACCGGCCCCAAACCCATCCCGCTTTCCGCCCAGACGCACCGGCTTGCCGGCCGAGTGCGGGTGTCTGTCACCTTTGCCCTGGCGGTTCTGGTGGCAGGCTTTGCCGGCTTCGGCCTCGCTGCGCTGGGGGCCGTGGCGATGGCCGTCATCCATTTCTTCGCGCGCGACGTGCGCCTTGCCCGTCATGGCCGGGGCATGGTGGCGGAACTGGCTGTCCGTAATGGCCGGCTCACCGAAACGCTGCATGACCTGGAGGAAAAGGTGCGCCTGCTGCAGTTGGCGGAAGCAGCCATGCATATGGGCCACTGGCGGCTGGACCTGACGGACGACAGCATGTTCTGGTCGGACGAGACTTACCGCATCCATGGCCTGCCCATCGGGCAGATCCCCTCGCTGGCCGATGCGATCGATTTCTATCACCCCGACGACCGCGCCATCGTGACGAGCGCGGTGGACGAGTCACGCATTACCGGCGAATCTTATCGCTTCCGCGCGCGCCTGATCCGGGCCGATGGCGCGATGCGCCACACCGAGGCGATAGCGATGGTTGAGATGGGCGAGGATGGCTCTCCCGCGGCCATGTTCGGCATCTTTGCCGACCGCACCGACGAGGTGGAGCTGCGCAACGAGCTGGTCGATGCGCGTGACGAGGCCCGCCGCGCCGCCAGCGCCAAGAGCGAATTCCTTGCCCGGATGAGCCACGAAATCCGCACGCCCATGAACGGCGTCGTGGGCTTTGCGGACTTGCTGCTGCGCGGAGAATTGCCCGAACAGCAGCGCCACCATGCCGAACTGATTGCGGAAAGCGGCAAGTCGCTGATGATGCTGCTGAACGATATCCTCGACCTGTCGAAGATCGAGGCGGGCGAGATGTCGCTGCATGTCGACAATGTGGACCTGCCGCACCTCGCGCGCTCCGCCATCCGGCTGGTGGAACCGGCTGCGCGGGAGAAAGGCCTGCACCTGGACCTGACCGTGGCGGACAGCGTGCCGCGCTACATCCGCGCCGATGCGTTGCGCCTGCGCCAGGTGGTCAACAACTTGCTGAACAATGCGGTTAAGTTCACCGACAGCGGCTTTGTTGCGCTAAGCCTGGATTGCGACGGCGACCTGCTGGAAATCGCCGTAAAGGACACAGGCATCGGCATTGCCGAGGAGGAGCAGAAGCTGGTCTTCGACGCATTCGGGCAGGCGGATGGCCCGGTTGCGAGCGAGCGCGGCGGGACTGGCCTGGGCCTTGCCATCTGCCACCAGCTTGCGGGCCTGATGAAGGGTTCGCTCACGCTGGCCAGCCAGCCGGGCATGGGCAGCCGCTTCAGCCTGCGCTTCCCACTGGTGAAGGCGAAGGTGGAGCCGGAAAGCCAGCGCACCGGCCCCAAATCCGCCAGCACCGGCAACTGGCAGGGCCGCGTGCTGCTGGCAGAGGATTACGACATCAACCAGATGCTGGTCGCTGCAATGGCGGAGGAAATCGGGCTGGAACTCGACATGGCCGAGAACGGGCGCGAGGCGGTGGACATGGCGCAGGCGGCAGAGGCCGCCGGCACGCCCTATGCGCTGCTGCTGATGGATTTGCAGATGCCCCAGATGGACGGGATAGAAGCGGCGGAGGCGCTGCGCACAGGCGGCATCGGCCCGGACCGGCTGCCGATTGTGGCGCTGACCGCTAACGCCTTCCCCGAAGATATCGAGAAATGCCTGGCCGCAGGCATGCAGGGCCACCTTGCCAAGCCCATGACGCTGGAAAGCTTCAACCGCGAAATTGCCCGCTGGCTGGAACGCGAAAGCGCCGCCGCCTGATCAGCTGCCGGGCTGGCCCGGCTCTGCCGCAAGCTGTTCGTCCAGCAGGGCGATGACGCGCGCCCGGTCCGGGAAGCCCTCAGCCACCCAGCGCCGCTCCACCGCCTGCAATATGCGCGATACGTCTGGCCCCGCCGCAATGCCGCGGGCCACGATTTCCCCGCCGCCGATGGGCAGGCGAGGCTTTTCCCAGCCCTGCAGGCTTGCCGGGCTTTCGCCAGCCTTCAGGAGTACGTCCGTCGCCGGCTCGATTCCTACGGCATGGGCAAGCGCGCGCGGCTTTTCCCCGCCATAGGGCTTTGCGGACAGCGCCAGCCGCTTCTTCACCGCATTGGATAGGCGCAGCTTGGCCGCGACCTGCTTCGCTACCCCCGCGTCCTGCGGCAGCAGGGCGGAAAGTCGCCGCACCGGATCGGGCGCGATGGTGAATTGCTGTTCCGCCGCGATGGTGGTGCGCAGCCGGGCTAGTTCGTCTGCGCCAGCCTCCGGCAGGATGACCCGTAGCACGCCGCGTTCCCGCATACGCGCCGTTGTTTCGGCGGGATCGGGCAGGCGCAGCAGGGCCATCAGCTCGCTCGCCACGCGCTCACGGCTCAGCCCCTTCATTGTCGCGGCGAGGTCCGCGCAAGCCTCCTCCGCCTCTTCATCCAATGCGCTGCCGAAGCGGGCCTGGAAGCGGTAATATCGCAGGATGCGCAGGTGATCCTCCGCGATGCGCTGGCGGGCATCGCCGATGAAGCGCACGCGGCCCGCCGACAGGTCGTCTCGGCCACCGAAATAGTCCGCGATCTCCAGCGTCTCGGGATGGGCGAACAGGGCATTGATCGTGAAATCGCGGCGCGCGGCATCCTCGCGCCATTCGGTCGCAAAGGCGATGGTGGCGCGGCGGCCATCCGTCGCGACATCGCGCCGCAGGGTCGTCACCTCGACCGGGCCGAGTGGCATGATGGCGGTGACCGTTCCGTGCTCGATCCCGGTGGGAATGGACTTGATGCCCGCCGCATCCAGCTGCGCGACCACCTCTTGCGGGTGTAGCTTCGTGGCAGCGTCGACATCGGCCACCGGCACGCCCAGCAGCCCGTCACGCACTGCGCCGCCGACCCAGCGCATGTTGTCCGCGCCCAGCGCAGCGACAAGCGCCGGGAGATCATCCCGCTTCGTCCACTCTGCTTTTGCCAGGTCCTGCATGCTCGGGTCGTTAGCCGACGAGTTCGCGCCATGCTAGCCGGTGCGTGAGGTGGCCGAGGATACCAGCGGTGATGCCCCAGATGCGGTGGCCTTCCCACATGATCTCCAGATATTCGCGCTCATGGCCGCGGAACAGGCCGGTCTTGGCGGTCTGGTTGGCGGGGTCCAGCACGTGGCGCAGCGGGGCCTCGAACCAGCCTTCGACTTCGCCGGGCTCGGGCCGCAGGTCGAGATTGGCCGGGACGACACCGATCACAGGCGTCAGGTCGAAGCCCGATCCGGTGATGAAGTTTTGCGCCGTGCCGACAAGCCGGACCGAGGGCCGGGGGATGGCAAGCTCCTCCTCCGCCTCGCGCAGGGCGGCGCCCACGGCATCCTCGCCGGGCTCCACCTTGCCGCCGGGAAAGGCGATCTGGCCGGGGTGGGCGGCCATGGTCTCGGGCCGCTGTGTCAGCAGGACGCCGGGGCCGCCATCGGCAGCCGGGCGGTCCGTCAGCGCCACCAGCACGGCGGCGGGGCGCTGCTGTTCGGCAAAGGCGCTGTCATCGCGCAGGCCCACGAAGCCCACATCGGCATTCTGCGCAAACAGGCGCGAGGCACGTTCGAAGAATGCGCTCATTGCGGCAGGAGGGAGAAGGTCGCGCCGTTGCTGGTGACATTCAGCGCCTCGCCGCCGGTCTCCAGCGCGTGGCTCGCGAGTGCCAGCCATGTCGACCGGTCCAGCCGCGCTTCGCAGCCGTGGCGCACGGCAAGATAGATCGCAGGCAGTTCGCGGCTGCCTTCGGCGCGCAGCGGATTGTCCGGCCCGGCCACCACAAGGTCATCGGTGTTCAGGCGAAAGGCGAGCGCGCCATCGTCCAGCTTCACATCGACCGCGATGAAGGCGGCATCTTCCACCTCGATCGTCTGGCGGCATTGCGGGGTGATAAGGAAATGTTCGCCGCCTTCGCCGCGCACCAGCAATGTCGAGAAGGCTCGCACCATGGCTGGGCGGCGGATGGGGCTGCCATCATGGAACCACGTGCCATCGGCTGCGATGCGCATGTGGCTGTCGATGGTTTCGGGCGGGTCCCACTGGTCGACGGGCGGCAGCTTGCGAGACTCCACGGCCTGCGCGATCTCGATCAGGGACATTCCGGCAAGGTCGGCGGGGGGTTCGTATGGCATGGTGTCTCCGATGCCATAACGGGCGGGGCCGGGGAAGGTTGCGAAGGCGCGTGTATTCGCCTCAGCGGCCCCACGGGCCGAGCATGCCCTCGCGCGGGAGCACTTCCGGATTGGCGCAACGCACCATCAGCCGCTCCGTGTCCCACGGGCCGGGGCAGCGCCAGCCGCCGGTATGCTGGGCGGAAAAGCCGAAGCGCGTGTAATATTCCGGGTCGCCGATCAGGACCTGCGGCAGCGGGGCGGCATCGTCCAGCGCGCCGAACAGAGCCGCCATCAGCGCATGGCCGAAGCCCTTGTCCTGCTGCTGCGGCAGCACGGCGACAGGGCCGACCATGACCAGCGGGAATGGGCGAGCATGAGGGTCGGTCAGGGCGACCGGCCAAGCCTGGATCGTGCCGGCCAGGTGCTCGCCTTCATCCAGCAGGGCGAAGCTGAGCGCGGGCAGCGGCTCCAGCCCATCGCGGATTTTGTAGGCCGTGCGTGCCTTGCGGTCAGCCCCGAAGGCCTGGTCGAGCAGTTCCTCGACCAGCGCGGGGTCCACCGCGTCGAGCGGGATCAATGTGGCAGCGTCTTCCATGCGGCGCGGCGCTTAGGCGGCAGCGCCCCGTGCGGCAATGCGAATTGCACTTGTCCGGGCGGCAGTGCAGCTATCGCCTTACCGGTTATCTCCGCGGCTCGACGCGCAGGAGGCGGGCCCTGTCACCATCCTCGATCACCCAGATCGCCCCGTCGGGGCCCTGGGCGATGTCGCGCAGGCGATTGGGGAAGGCGTAACGCGCCGTCTCCTTGGCACTCGTGCCGTCCAATTCGACCCGGACGATGTTCTTTTCCTTGAGGTTGGCAATCAGCGCATCGCCCTGCCAATCGGCGAACATGCTGCCGGTGTAGAAGATCATGTCGCCCGGCGCGATGACCGGGGTCCAGAAGGCAACAGGCTTGGTGAAGCCATCGTCCGGCGTGTGGTTGGGGATTTTCGTCCCGTTGTAATTGTCGCCGTTGGATCGGACGGGCCAGCCGTAATTCGCGGCGCGGGTGACAAGGTTCAGCTCGTCACCGCCAGCGGGGCCGTGTTCGAGGTCCCACAGATTGCCCTGCGGATCGAAGGCGAGCCCCAGGATATTGCGATGGCCGTAGGACCAGATCTGGTCCGTCGGGCTGCCGCGGTCGGCGAAGGGATTTGCGGCGGCGGGCGTGCCGTCCAGGTTCAGGCGCACGACGGTGCCCAGCGTGTTCGACAGGTCCTGCGCAGGCTCCTTCTTCTGCCGGTCGCCGCTGGCGACATACATGTATTGCTCGTCCGGGCTGAAGGCGATCTTGTGCGAATAATGGCCGCGGCCGGTTACCTTCGGGGCCTGCCGCCAGATGACCTGCAGGCCCTGGATGGCGCAGGCATCGGCTTCCTGGCACACCAGCTGCCCGCGGCCCACAACGGCCCCGCGCGTGTCGCCGTCACCGGCCTCCGCCCAGCTGAGGTAAATCGTGCGGCTGGAGATCGTGTCCGATGCCTCGGACGGCAGGAAAGCGATGTCGCCAAGCCCGCCCTGTCCGCCGTAATCGACCTTTGGCGCGCCGGAGATGGTGATCGTGCGGCCCGTGCGCGTGTCATAGGCCGCCATGCTGCCGCGCTGCATCGTCATCGCCACCACCGGGGTGCCCGGGACGAAGGCGAGGGACCATGGCTCCTCGTACGTGCCGTGCGCGCTGACGAAGAAGGGGCTTTCCTTCTCGAGGCTGACCGGCTCGCCAGCCGCCATTTGCGACCCTGCATCGCCCATCGGTGCGGGTGTGGAACTGGGCGCGGTATCCCCGGAGGAGGCACCTCCGCAGCTTGCCAGCATCAGGGCGAGGGGGGAAAAGGTGGCTGTGAGTGCTTTGCTATCCATGCTGTCCGGAACGCCGGACCCGCACTTTTGTGCCAGCCTTGCCGATTTGCCGCTGGTGGTGGGCGTGGACGAGGCCGGGCGCGGGCCGCTGGCTGGCCCGGTGGTCGCCGCCGCCGTGCTGCTGTGCGACCCGCCGCCTGCGGGGCTGGGAGATTCCAAAAAGCTCTCCGCCACGAAGCGTGCGAGGCTGGAGAATGCGATCCGCGAAACATGCGCCTTCGGCATCGGCATCGTGGAGCCGGAAGAGATCGACCGGCTCAACATTTTTGGCGCGACCATGCTGGCGATGACTCTGGCCACGGCGCGGCTGGCCGAGGCGCTGGGCCGCGATCCGCACGAGGTGCTTGTGGACGGCAACAAGACCCCCGCCGGGCGCTGCGAGGGCTGGCGCTGGCAGGGCCGCGCGATTGTTGGCGGCGATGGGCGGGAACCGTCGATAGGGGCTGCCAGTATCTTGGCCAAGGAATGGCGCGATCGGGCCATGCTGGCGGCTGCGCGGGACTATCCCGGCTATGGCTGGGACCGGAACAAGGGTTACCCCACACCGGACCACCGCGAGGCGCTGCGCACGCTGGGGCCAACGCCGCTGCACCGGCGCAGCTTCGCACCGGTCGCGCAGGCGATGTTGATATGACCGGGCGCGGCAGCGTGCCCACGACGGAAAGACGGGAAACAGGGTAATGGTAGTACGCACGGCAGCACGGTCCCTCAGGGACTTCCTGAAGGAAGAAAGCGCGGGCGGCATCGTGCTGATGATCGCTGCCGTGCTGGCGCTGATCCTGGCCAATTCCCCTCTGTCCGACGAGTATTTCGGAGCATTGGCCTCTCAGGTCGCGCTCACGGTCAACGGCGCCGGGATCGACAAGCCCGCATTGCTGTGGATCAACGATGGCCTGATGGCGATCTTCTTCTTCCTGGTGGGGCTGGAGGTGAAGCGCGAAGTGCTGACCGGCCAGCTGTCGAGCTGGAAGCAGGCGAGCCTCCCGCTGTTTGCCGCCATCGGCGGTATGGCGCTGCCAGCCGCCGTGTTCATCGCCATCAACATCGGCACTCCGGAAAACCTCAATGGCTGGGCCATCCCGGCGGCAACGGACATCGCCTTTGCGCTGGGCGTGCTGGCCCTGCTGGGCAACCGCGTGCCCGTGGCGCTGAAGGCGCTGCTGCTGGCCGTGGCCGTGATCGACGATATCGGCGCCATCGCCGTGATCGCGCTGTTCTATACCCCGTCCGTCGATGTCGGCGCCCTGCTGATGGCGGGCATCATGCTGGGCGCGCTGTTCGTGGTCGGGCGGCTGAAGGTCGGCCGTTCCATCCCCTATATCGTGCTGGGCGTCGTGCTCTGGTATTTCGTGCTGAAATCGGGCGTGCACGCCACGCTGGCCGGCGTTGCGCTGGCCATGACCGTCCCGCTGTATGACCGGCGCGGTAACAGCGTGCTGGAACGCATGGAGCATGCGCTGCACCCGTGGGTCGCCTTCATGGTCGTGCCCATCTTTGCGCTGGCCAATGCGGGTGTTTCGCTGTTCGATATCCGTCCGGAAAGCCTGCTCGCCCCGCTGCCGCTGGGCATTGCGCTGGGCCTGATCATCGGCAAGCAGCTGGGCATCGTGGGCTTTGCCTTCATCGCCGTGAAGACCGGCATTGCGACCCTGCCCAAGCATGTCGGCTGGAAGCAGGTGTGGGGCCTGTCACTGATCGCCGGTATCGGCTTCACCATGAGCCTGTTCATCGGCAACCTTGCCTTTGCCGATGCGGCCCAGATCGCGGCCGTGAAGGTGGGCGTGCTGGCCGGATCGCTGATCGCCGCACTGGCGGGCGTGCTGATCCTGCGCAGCGGCAAGCAGACTTATAGCGAATGACCACCACCATCCTGATTATCCTGGCCGCCCTTGCCGGGCTGGCGCTGGGCGGTGAACTGCTGGTTCGCGGCACGGTGGGCATCGCGCATCGCCTGCGCATATCCCCGCTGATCACCGGCCTGGTGCTGGTGGGCGCGGCCACATCCATGCCGGAAATGGTCGCCAGCGTTGACGCTGCGCTGATCGGCTCGCCCGGCATCGCATGGGGCAATATCGTCGGATCGAATCTGGCCAACACGCTGCTGATCCTGGGCACGGTTGCGCTGGTGACACCCATCGCGCTGACGGGACTGGGCCGCCGCGATGCGGTGGTGGCATTGATTGCCACGCTGATGCTGGCGGTATTGGCATGGACCGGGATTGCCGGGCGCATGGTCGGCGTGCTGCTGCTGGTGGCGCTGGTGACTTACATAATCTGGCGCGCCACCCACCCGCGCAGCGACGTGCAGGAGGACATGAAGGTCCCCCGCATCGGCCTCGCCGTCCTGCTATTCGCCGGCGGTCTGGCGGCTCTGCTGGCGAGCGGTCATTTCCTAGTCGAAAATGCTATCGTGCTGGCGAAGTTCGCAGGCCTCAGCGAAACCGTCATCGGCCTGACGGTGGTTGCCGTGGGAACCTCGCTGCCGGAACTCGCCGCATCGCTTGCCGCCGCGCGGCGCGGAGAGGCAGGGCTAGCCATCGGCAATGTCGTGGGATCCAACATCTTCAACCTGTTCCTGATCGGCGGGGCGACGATGACAATTGCCCCGCAGGCGCTGCCCGCCGACCTTGCCGGATCGCAGATCAACCTGCTGATCGCCAGCGCGGCCGTGCTGCTGCTGGTCCTGTGGCGGATGAAGGCGATCGGGCGCGTGCTGGGCGGCATTTTCCTGGCCGTGTTCCTGGCCAACATCGCCTGGCAGGTGGTCTGAGCGAAACTTTCGCGTTTCGCACTCGCCAGCGAGTCCTTCAGGCCACACCACTACATATCGAGTCCCGGAAAGGCGCGTGGACTCAACATGATGTGGCAGACTCCTTTCGTTCCGCGTTAACCATATCCTGCTAGAGCATCCGCGTGGCCGAATTGCCGCTTGACGGCTTAAGGCCAGCGCGGCCACCCTGTGGATAAGTCAGGGAAGGGATCGAGTGGGACAGGTTACGAAAATTCGCGCGGCCGAGGTCAAGACGCGCCGCGCAAAGGTGCAGGGCGTCGCCAAGGCGGACCTGCCGCTGGGCCGCATCCTGCCCGGCGATTGCGTGGCCGCGATGCGCAGCCTGCCCGATGCCAGCGTGGACCTGGTCTTCGCCGATCCGCCCTATAACCTCCAGCTTGGCGGCGACCTCAACCGGCCGGACGGCAGCCATGTCGACGCCGTGACCGATGACTGGGACCGCTTCGAAAGCTTCAAGACTTACGACGACTTTACAAAGGCGTGGCTGGCGGAGTGCAAGCGCGTCCTGAAGCCGGACGGCGCGCTGTGGGTGATCGGCAGTTATCACAATATCTACCGCGTGGGCGCGATCCTGCAGGACCTGGGCTTCTGGGTGCTGAACGACATCGTGTGGCGCAAGGCCAACCCCATGCCCAATTTCCGCGGCACCCGCTTCACCAATGCGCATGAGACGCTTCTGTGGTGTTCGCAGGGCGAGAAGGCGAAGTACCACTTCAATTACACCGCGATGAAGACGCTGAATGACGAGCTGCAGATGCGCTCCGACTGGACCTTCCCGATCTGCGGCGGGGCGGAGCGGCTGAAGGACGATGCCGGCCACAAGGCGCATCCGACGCAAAAGCCCGAGGCGCTTCTGTACCGCGTGCTGCTGGCCACCACCGAGGCGGGCGACGTGGTGCTGGACCCGTTCTTCGGGACGGGCACGACAGGCGCCGTTGCCAAGCGGCTGGGCCGCGAATGGATCGGCTGCGAGCGCGAGGACGGCTATCGCAAGGTGGCGCTGAAGCGCATTTCCAAGGAGCTGCCGCTGGACGAAAGCGCGCTCAAGACGATGCAGAACAAACGCGCCGCCCCGCGCGTCGCCTTCGGCGCGCTGGTGGAAGCTGGCCTGCTGAAGCCCGGCACCCAGCTCTTCGACAAGAAGCGCCGCTGGTTCGCCGAGGTGCGCGCGGACGGATCGCTGGAGCACGAGAAACTCACCGGCTCCATCCATCACGTCGGCAAGACCCTGCAGGACGCGCCCAGCTGCAATGGCTGGACCTTCTGGCATTACGAGGTGGATGGTCCAAAGGGATTGGATGTGAAGCCCATCGACGCGGTGCGGCAGGCTTACCTGCTGGGTATCGAGGATTGAGGAATGGTGCGTCATCCCGGCGTCCGCTGGGAGGGCGCCCCGGCAAGGTTTCCTACTGCCGAAACCCGCGCTACCCAGACTGCATGACCAAGTCCGCGACCCACCCGAAGTTTCCTTCCCCTGGACTGTGTAACACCTGTAACACCTTTCAGCTTCAGACCCGGAAGGCTGAACGATGAGTGCCGACCGTATCTACATCCAACCGCTCACGTTGGTTTCCGCGCCGCAGGGTGTGGAGGGGGATGCGCTGCGGCTGGGCGGCTCCATGGCCTATGCGCGCGAGTTCGCGGTTACGCTGGTGCGCGAGGACGTTATCGTCCAGCGCGACGTCATCACGCCTGCGGAGATCGAAGACGCGTTTCGCCGCCTGCCCGATGCGGTGCAGGCGGAAGCCGAGCTGCAATGGTCCAACCTCAGCCGTGTCCACGCGCCGATGCAGCTGGGGGAGCGCACGATCCGGCTGGACCAGCCGCAGGTCATGGGCATCCTCAACGTCACGCCCGACAGCTTCAGCGACGGCGGGGAGTTCATGGACAAGCCCGACGTCGCAGCCGAGCACGCCAGTGCCATGCTGGAAGCGGGCGCGGCTATCATCGACATCGGCGGGGAGAGTACCCGCCCGGGTGCGGCTGCCGTGTGGGAAGGCGACGAGATCAAGCGCGTCGTCCCGATGGTGGAGCGGTGCAGCGCCATGGGCGCGGCGATCAGCGTGGACACGCGCCGCCCCGGCGTGATGGAGGCTGCGCTGGAAGCCGGCGCGCATGTGCTGAACGACGTGTCCGCCCTGCGCCACGACCCGCGCAGCCTTGACTACGCGGCCAGCGTGGATGCGCCCGTTATCCTGATGCACGCACCCGGTCCCAGCACGGAGAACGCAGCCGAGCTGCATGACGGTGCGGACTACGCCAATGTCGCCTTCGACGTGTTCGACTGGCTGCGGGAGCGGCGCGATGCGGCGGTGGAAGCCGGCATCGCGGCGGAGCGGATCGTGCTCGATCCCGGCGTGGGCTTCGGCAAGTCGCTGGCCGACAACCTTGCGCTCATCAACGCGCTGCCGCTGTTCCACGCGCTCGGCCACCCGCTGCTGCTGGGGGCCAGCCGCAAGCGGATGATCGGCGCGCTGGGGCGGGAGGAGCCGGCGCATGAGCGGCTCGGCGGCTCCATCGCGCTGGCCATGAAGGGCACGGACGCGGGCTATCACCTGCTGCGCGTGCATGACGTGGCGGCCACGGTGCAGGCGCGCAACGTGTGGCGCGGCCTGCGCGATGCGGCGCTGACCGACTTCGGCGGCCTGCCGGACTGAGTTAGAGCCGGCGGCCTAGAGCGTGTAGCCGCCGTCCGTCACCAGCGCAGTGCCGGTGATGGAGGCCGCGTCTGCGGACAGCAGGAAGGCGATCTGGGCGGCAATCAGCTCGGGCGTGGCGAACTGGCCCAAAGGTGTTCCGGCGCTCGCCATGGCATCCAGCGCGGCCTGGCGGTCGCCGCCATGGTCCTCCACCAGCTGCTTGAAGAAGGGGGCCGTGTCCCAGATTGCGGTGTCCACGCCGCCCGGCGCAATCGCATTCACCCGGATGCCGCGCGGGGCGACCTCCTTGGCGGCGACGCGGGCCAGCTGGATCGTCGCGGCCTTGCTGGCGGCATAGGCGGCGATGCCGGGCTCGGCCTTCACACCCGTGGCGCTGGCCGTCAGCACGGCGCTGCCGCCACGGTCCATCGCAGCAAGCGCGGTCTTGAGCGAGAGGAACATGCCATCGAGGTTGACCGCCATGACGCGGCGCCAATCGGCAAAGTCCAGCTTCTCTATCGGGCGGCCATGCGCGATCCCGGCATTGAGCACGGCGTGATGCAGCGGTCCGGTATCGAGCGACGCCCAGAAGTCCGGGTCCGAGACATCGGCTGCGTGGCGCACGGTCTCGCAGGTCAGGTCCAGCGCATCCAGCGCGTCCTTGTCCCGGTCGACCAGGATGAGGCGCGCCGCGCCCCGCTCCGCCAGCGTGACCGCGCAGGCGCGGCCGATGCCCGATGCGGCGCCGGTGATGATGCAATTGGTGTCTTTGAAGTCGTTAGCCATGCAGGCCGCGCTAATGCGCTCAGGCGGCGTTGTCGATGCCCAGGTCGCCAAGCTTGCGGTAAAGGGTCGAACGCCCGATGCCGAGGCGGCGCGCGACTTCCGTCATGCGGCCACGGTAATGCCCGATGGCGAGGCGGATGACATCGGCCTCGATCTCCTCCAGCGGGCGGAGATTGCCGTCGTCGGTGTAGAGCTCCACCCCGACACCGGCATGACCGCCGGTATGCGCGACCTCCTCCATCTCGCCGACGATCTCGGTCAGCTGCGGGAAGTCCTCGGTGGTCAGGGCATCGCCATCGCAGAACACGGCGGCGCGGAAGAGCACGGCTTGCAGCTGGCGGACATTGCCGGGCCAGTCGAAGGCGGCCAGCAGCTTCAGCGCGGCATCGGTGATGCCCAGCTCGCGCAGGCCCGGCTGCTCACCGATCTGGCCCAGGAAGAAGCGCGTGAGGGAGGATATGTCGCTGGTGCGGGCGCGCAGCGGAGGCAGCTCCACCTTGGTGGCGGAGAGCGCTGCGGCCAGGTCCTCGCGGAAATTGCCGGTCGCCACCAGATCGTCCAGCGGGAGGTTGCTGGCGGCGATGAAGCGTACATCGACCTTGAAGCCATGCTTCGCGCCAACCGGGCGGACGAGCTTGCTGGTGATTGCCGTGGCGAGCCGTTCCTGCAGGTCTGCGGGCAGGTGGTCCACCTCGTCCAGCACCAGCGTGCCGCCATCGCAGTTCTGGATCGCGCCCACCTGCCGGTCGAATGCGCCGGGGAAGGCGCCTTTCTCGTGGCCGAACAGCACGCTCTCGATGGAATTGGCCGGCACGCCGCCGACGTTGATGATGCGGAAAGCCGTCTTGGAGCGGGGCGAGGCGCCGTGCATGGCGCGCACCAGCATTTCCTTGCCCGTGCCGCTTTCGCCTTCGATCAGGACCGGCCCGTGCCCGCGCGCCGCCTTGGCCGCCTTGGCCAGTGCATCGCGGAAAGGCGGGGCGGTGCCGATCATAGAATCGAAATCGAGATCCGCCGGCATCTTCTCGGTCAGCGGGGTCAGCTCGTCCTGCGGGGCTTCGCGCTCGGTCGCATTGCGCAGCGCCTGCATCAGCCGGTCCGGGGCGACGGGCTTGACGAGGTAATCGGTCGCGCCCGCGCGCATCGCTTCCACCGCCAGCAGCGGGCTGGCACTTTGCGTTAGCATCAGGATGGGCAGGCCGGGGCGGCGGCTTTTCAGCTCCGCAATCAGTTCGCAGGCTTGGTCGCCCGGAACCCACTGGTCCAGGATGATGGCGGACAATTGCATGCCCTGCCGCGTACCAAGCGTGGCGATGGCGGTTTCGGAATCGCTGACGACATGCGTGCGCCAGCCCTCGCGGCCCGCAAGCGCACTGATGAGCCGGCTCTGCGCCGGTTCATCGTCGATCAGCATCAGAGTACGCTGTTCCGTGTCGGCCATTGGGTCCCCACCTGTCGGCAATCTTGAACGCCGGTGTTAGGGATAAGTCGTAAAGGTCCGATTAAACGGGCCTTGAGCCGCGCCGCGCGGAGCGATAGGGTCCGGACCAGCAAAATTACCGATTACAACTACCGGATACGGGGAAACCGATGTCAACGAACGATATGAAAGCCGCCTCCAAGACTTACGGCAGCTTCATTGCCTCGCTGAAATGGATTGTGCCGCTGCTTGCCGTGATTACGGCCTTCGTCGTTATCCTGATCGCCTGATCGCAGCAAAGGGGGGCAAGGGATGCGCATCGCGGTACTGAAGGAAACGGCTGCGGGCGAACGCCGCGTGGCCCTGACCCCCGAAACAGCAAAGAAATTCATCGCGCTGGGCGCGGATGTCGCCGTGGAAAGCGGCGCCGGCGAAGGCGCCTCCATCTCCGATGCGGATTACGAGGCGGCTGGCGCTTCGGTCGCCAGCGCCCCTGCCGTGGTGAAGGACGCCGATATCGTGATGGGCGTGCGTGCGCCCGATCCGGCCAGCCTTTCCGGCGCGAGCAAGGGCGCGATGGTCGCGGCCATGTTCGATCCCTTCGGCCAGCGCGATCTGGTGGATGGTTATGCCAAGGCCGGGCTGGAAGCGCTTTCCATGGAATTCATGCCGCGCATCACCCGCGCGCAGAGCATGGACGTCCTTTCCAGCCAGTCCAACCTGTCGGGTTACAAGGCGGTGCTGGCTGCGGCGAACACCTACGGCCGCGCTTTTCCGATGATGATGACGGCGGCGGGCACGATCAGCCCGGCAAAGGTCTTCGTGATGGGCGTGGGCGTGGCGGGCCTGCAGGCTATCGCCACGGCGAAGCGGCTGGGCGCGCAGGTTAGTGCGACGGACGTACGCTCCGCCACCAAGGAACAGATAAAGTCGCTGGGCGCAAAACCGATCTTCGTTGAGAATGTCGCGGGGATCGAGGGTGAGGGCAGCGGCGGCTATGCTACCGAAATGTCGGAAGAATACCAGAAGGCGCAGGCCGAACTGGTGAGCGAGCACATCGCCAAGCAGGACATTGTGATCACCACGGCGCTGATCCCGGGGCGGCCCGCACCGCGCCTGATTTCCGACGCGCAGATTGCCAGTATGAAGACCGGCAGCGTCATCTATGACCTTGCCGTGGTGCAGGGCGGCAATGTGGAGGGCGCCCAGGCCGATACGCCGGTCGTGAAGCACGGCGTCACGATCATGGGATACTCCAACACGGCGGGCGAACTCGCTCCCGATGCCAGCGCGCTCTATTCGCGCAATCTCTACAACTTCCTCTCCGCCTTCTGGGACAAGGAGCAGGGCAAGCCCATCCTCGACGAGGAGATCGGCGATGCCGTGCGCCTGACACAGGGCGGCAAGGTCGTGAACGAAAGGCTGAATGCATGAAGTGCGTGATTGTAATGGCAGGCCTGTGCGCGGCCCTGGCAGCGTGCAATTCCTCCGATGGCGCGGGCTATACCGCCATGCAGGCGCAGGAAGGCGCGGCCATGCGCTTCGAGGCGCGCGACGTGGTCGGCATGCTGAACCCCGTTTGCCCCTACACCACCGACCCCGCTCAGCAGGCGCGGTATGAAGAGCCCAAGGCGCGGTACGAGGCGGTGAAGGAATGGGTCGATGGCAAGCCGCTGGCGACCGATCTTGCTGCGGTGGAAGCGGACTATGCCTATTACTGGACGATCAACCAGGCGACGTGCGGTAGCCCCGACACGCCGGAAACGATCGCAGAGCTCGATCGCAACATGCAGGTGCTGGACCAGCGCCTGACGCGGATGGAAGAGCTTGCCGGAATGATGTGATTTGGCCGCCTGCGCTGGCCCGATACCGGGCATCAGGCGCGGGCCGGGGAGGGACGAGACTTGGACTTTATCAGTATCCTGTCGATATTCGTACTGGCGTGTTTCGTCGGCTATTACGTGGTCTGGTCGGTAACGCCCGCCTTGCACACGCCGCTGATGGCGGTGACCAACGCAATCTCCTCCGTCATCATCGTGGGCGCGCTGATTGCCGCTGCGGCCGCGGGTAGCCCGGTCGCCAAGTGGCTGGGCCTGGCCGGCGTGGTGCTGGCGAGCGTGAACATCTTTGGCGGCTTCGCCGTCACGGAGCGGATGCTGGCGATGTACAAGAAGAAGGAGAAGAAGTGATGGGTCGCTTCCTCTCCGTCGCACTCGCGGCATCCCTGTTCACCTCCCCCGCATATGCATCGGGCGGCAGCACTGGCACGAACCCCTGGGTCGCGCTGGCTTACCTGATCGCAGGCGTCTGCTTCATCCTGGCGCTGCGCGGATTGTCCAACCCGGCCACCAGCCGCAAGGGCAACCGTTACGGCATGGCCGGCATGCTGATTGCCGTTGTCACTACGCTGGTGACGCACAGCATAGCCAGCCTGCCGGAAATCCTTGCCGCCATCGCCATTGGCGGGGCCATCGGCTTCGTCATCGCGCGGCGCATCGCCATGACTGCGATGCCGCAGCTGGTCGCCGCCTTCCACTCCCTGGTCGGCCTGGCTGCCGTGCTGGTTGCGGGCGCGGCTTATGCCAATCCGGGCGCGTTCGACCTGCTGGTGAATGTGCCGGGCACGGAAGGCTGGCCTGCCGAGCGCTTCATGATCGACCCGGTCAGCCGGATCGAGATGGCACTGGGCGCGGCAATCGGCGCGATCACATTCTCCGGTTCCGTCATCGCTTTTGCGAAACTCAACGGCAACATGTCCGGCGCGCCGATCATCCTGCCCGCGCGGCACTGGATCAACCTGGGCACGCTGGCGGCCATCATCGGCCTTTCGGTCTGGTTCGCCTTCTTCATCACCACGCCGCTGCCGGGCTGGCTGTTCCCGACTATCATCCTGCTGGCCTTCATCATCGGCTTCCTGCTGATCATCCCGATTGGCGGGGCGGACATGCCGGTGGTGGTCAGCATGCTGAATTCCTATTCCGGCTGGGCGGCTGCCGCGATGGGCTTCACGCTGGGCAATACGGCGATGATCATCACCGGTGCGCTGGTTGGCGCATCGGGCGCCATCCTGTCCTACATCATGTGCCGGGCCATGAACCGCAGCTTCATCAGCGTGATCGCCGGCGGCTTCGGCGCGGCCGATACGGGCGGCGACGGGGAGGCGCGCGAGCAGCGCCCCTACAAGCAGGGCAGCGCGGACGATGCGGCCTTCATGCTGCAGCAGGCCGAAAAGGTCATCATCATCCCCGGTTACGGCATGGCCGTGGCGCAGGCGCAGCACGCGCTGCGCGAAATGGGCGATGTGCTGAAGGAGAAGGGCGTGGAGGTGAAATATGCCATCCACCCCGTCGCAGGCCGCATGCCGGGCCACATGAACGTGCTGCTGGCCGAGGCCAACGTCCCCTATGACGAGGTGTTCGAGCTGGAGGACATCAACAGCGAATTTGCCCAGGCGGACGTCGCCTTCATCATCGGCGCGAACGACGTGGTGAACCCGGCGGCCAAGACCGACAAGTCATCGCCCATCTACGGCATGCCCGTGTTCGAGGTGGACAAGGCCAAGCAGGTCTTCTTCATCAAGCGGTCCATGGGCGGCGTGGGCTATGCCGGGGTCGACAACGACGTGTTCTATATGGACCAGACCATGATGCTGCTGTCCGATGCGAAGAAGATGGTCGAGGAAATCGTCAAGGCGATGGATTGACCCCCGGCAGGAGCTGGCATGCGAAAATTGCTGATCGGACTGGTCGTTCTGGCCCTGATTGCCTTCGCGGCGTGGCGCCTGTGGGGCGGCGTCGAGGACTATGGCGCGGCGCGTATCGAGGAAGAACTGGTGTCGCGCGGCGTGCCCCAGCCGGTTGCCGCCTGCATGGGAGAGCGCATGGCCTCGCGCCTCTCGCCGCTGCAGCTGCGCAAGCTGGAACGGCTGCGCCCGCAGGACGGCGAAACGCAGATCCCCGCCTCCATGGGTGAGCTGATGACGCGCATCCGCCGCATCGACGATCCCGAAATGGTGGAGGTTACTATTTCCTCGGCCGCGACATGCGCATTCTCCGCCGGCTGATCGTGGTTTAAAGCGTGGAACCATAGCTGCTCACCCGCGGTTCACCCTGAAACGGCATTCATGCATTCTTAGGCAAGCTTTCGAGGGGACAGCGTGCGCAAGCTGGGTATTATCGGCGGGATGAGCTGGGTTTCGACCCGCATCTATTACGATCGCATCAATGAAATCGTGCAGGGCAAGGCCGGGCGTAACAGCTCTGCCCCGCTGGTGATCGAAAGCCTCGACTTCGCGCAGCTGTACCGGCTGCAGGACGATGCGGACTGGGACCGCGCGGCCGATGTGCTGTGCGAGGCGGCGCGCAATTGCGAACGCTCCGGCGCGGGCGCGCTGGTGATCGGCGCCAATTCGATGCACCGCGTCTATGACAGGGTTGCCGCAGCCGTCGGCATCCCGGTCATCCACATCGCCGATTGCGTGGGCGAGGCGATGGCCGCGAAAGAGACCAGCAACGCCGCAATCCTGGGCACGCGCAATGTAATGACGGAAAGCTTCTTCCGCCGCCGCCTGGTCAATCACGGGGTGGACCTGATGCCGCCGGACATGGCCATCGTGGAGCAGTTGGACCATATCATTTATGACGAACTGATCGCCGGGAAGGCCAGCCGCGATGCCGAGCGCGCGCTGAAGAGCATCATCACCGTCAAGCAGCAGGAAGGCGCCGAGGCCATCGTGCTGGCCTGCACGGAGCTGGCACTGGTGGTGGATGTGGACGCCAATGTCCTGCCCATCTTCGATTCAACGGAGATCCACGCGGCCAAGGCGGCCCAGTGGATACTGGGTGAAACCGAAGTCGACCGAAGCGGGGCTGCGGCGCGGTAAAACTGCCTGCGTTCCCCGGCTGTTCCCGTTGTCACTGGATGCCGCGCGGCTTAATCGCCGTGCATGGACCGCGCCCCCTATGCCGCCGATCCCGCGCACAGCCGCGGGCGCGAATTCGCAATCGACATCCCGGCCGATGGCCGCGGGGAGACGCGCGGGCCGCGCGGGCCCTTCCAGCGCGACCGGGACCGCGTCATCCATTCCATCGCCTTCCGCCGCCTGGCGGGTAAGACGCAGGTCTTCGTCGCGCCCGACGGGGACCATTACCGTGTCCGTCTGACGCACAGCCTTGAATGCGCGCAGGTGGGGCGCGTGGTCGCCCGCGCGCTGCGGCTGGACGAGGACCTGACAGAAGCGCTGTGCCTGGCGCACGATATCGGCCACCCGCCCTTCGGCCATGCCGGGGAGGGTGCGCTGGACGCGGCGCTTCAGGGCAAGGGCGGCTGGGACCACAATGCGCATTGCCTGCGCACGCTGATGCGGCTGGACAGCCCCTATTGCGACCACCCCGGCCTCAACCTCAGCTGGGAAGTGCTGGAAGGCCTCGCCAAGCATAACGGGCCGGTGGCGCAGCCGAACTGGGCGCTGGCGGCGCTGGATGCGGATTTCCCGCTGGACCTTGCTCGCCATGCCTCGGCGGAGGCGCAGGTTGCGGCGCTGGCGGACGATATCGCCTATGACAATCACGATATCGACGATGGCCTGCGCGCCGGTTTCCTGGATCTGGATGCCCTGCTGGCGATGGATTTCGTGGCCGACCAGTGGCGCAATGTGGAGCGGCGCTTCCCGCGCGCTGCGCTGGCGGCGAAGCAGCGCGAGCTGGTGCGCGGCCAGATCGGCCTGATGGTCAATGACCTTGTCGAGACCAGCCGCCCGCTGCTGGCCGATGTGGGATCGGTGGAGGAGGTTCGCGATGCCGGCAGGCCGCTTGTCCGGTTTTCGGACCAGATGGCCGCGCAGGAGCGCGAGCTGAAGGCCTTCATGTACGAAAACCTGTACCACCATCCGCAGCAGCACGGCACGGCGGACAAGGCGCAGGCGCTGGTCGCGCAATTGTTCGCCGCATACGAGCAGGAGCCGGAGAGGATGGGCGAGAACTGGGGAGGCGCGGCGCCGCTGGAGGAGCCAGCGCGCAGCCGCCATGTCGCGGATTACATCGCCGGGATGACGGACCGTTTCGCCATGGATGCCTATGCCCGAACCTTCGGGCGCGTGCCGCAAGGGCTGTCCAATGTCTGATGCGCTGCGCCTACTGGTCGTCGGGGCCACCGGGCTGGTCGGCGGCCGCGCGATAGAGGAAGCGCAGCGGCTGCGCGAGTTCCACCTGCTGGCCCTGTCACGCCGGGAGCTGGGGCTGCCGCTGGGCACGCGCATAGAGGTGTTGCTGGCCGACCCGGCAAACTGGCCCTCCGCCATCGCGCAATTGCAGCCCGATGTGGTCATCTGCGCGCTCGGCACGACCTGGGCGAAATCAGGACAGGACGAGGCGGCCTTTCGCGCCGTGGACCAGTACCTGGTGCTGGCTGTGGCGAAAGCGGCCAAGGCGGCGGGGGCGCAGCGCTTTGTGCTCGTTTCGTCAGTGGGGGCGGACCTTGCCACCTCCAATTTCTACCTGCGTGTGAAGGGAGAGGTGGAGCGCGATATCGGCAAGGTCGGTTTCGACCGCCTGACCATCCTGCGGCCTGGACTTCTACGCGGCCCGCGCGGCGGGGAGCGGCGCGTGCTGGAACGGCTGGGCATTATCCTCAGCCCGCTGACCAACCTGTTCCTGCATGGCCAGTACCGCAAATATCGCTCGATCGACGGGCGCGTGGTGGCTAGGGCCGCGCTGCAGGCGTGCCTCGACAAGCGCAAGGGCCGGTTTGTGCTGGAAAATGACGGCATCCACCGCGCGGCAGGCGAGCTGGAACGGGCCCACCCTTCCGAATAGCAAAACGCCCGCCGTTTGACGGGCGGGCGCTTCAGGTGACGGTTTGCGTCGACGCGTCAGTCGATGGCGCGCTCACCGGCTTCACCAACGGATTCGATGTCTTCGCCAACACCTTGCACGGTGTTGCAGGCAGCGGCGGCCAGCGCCAGGGCGGCAAGTGCCGATGATTTAAGGATTTTGCGAACCATTTTCTCTTCCTCTCGGTTTCGCCAGCGCAAGGCCGGACTGGGAGGAGAAACGAACGGTTTGTGGGCAGGTTCCCCGCAGCATATTGCGCCGCGCGATCAGTGAACCCATATGGCGCCGCGATGAAGCAGCCGGACTTCCTGTTATTTGCCAGCGATGCGCTGCTGGCCGCGCTGTGGGGCGGGGCACTGATCGTGCTCGCCGCCTTCTCGCTGTTCATGGAGCGCCGCCGGGTCAGGCGTAAACACATCGACAAGGTGGGCTGGATGCCGTGGCTGCTGCTGTTCGTGCTGTGCGCGGTGACAGGCGTCTCGCTGCTGTCGATGGCAATCCCCGGCCTGATGGCGGGATAGCTTTCAGCCAATTCGCACGGGCCTGCGGCGCCAGGCGCCTGAGAGCCGCCTGCCTTACAGGCATGCCTCCAGATAAGCCTGATCGAAGCCGAACATCCGCGCCTTTTCCAGCGTATAGGGGCGCAGGCCGGACGAGCGGAACTCGCCGATGATCTTGCCGTCTTCGCTCTCATCGAGATATTCGAAGGCGAACAGTTCCTGCGTCACGATTACGTCGCCTTCCATCCCGATCACCTCGGTGATGTTGGTGGTGCGGCGCGAACCGTCGCGAAGGCGCTTCACCTGCACGATCAGGTCCACCGATTCCGCGATCTGGCGCGAAATGGCTTCCTTCGGGATCTTGATGTCGCCCATCAGGATCATGTTTTCCATACGGCCCAGGCACTCACGCGGAGAGTTCGCGTGGAGCGTACACATCGAGCCATCGTGGCCCGTGTTCATGGCGGCGAGAAGGTCGAAACATTCCGCGCCGCGAATCTCACCCAGGATGATGCGGTCCGGGCGCATACGCAGGGCGTTCTTCACAAGGTCGCCGATGGTGATCGCACCCTGGCCTTCGAGGTTGGGCGGGCGCGTTTCCAGCGGCAGCCAGTGCGGCTGCTGCAGGCGGAGTTCGGCCGCATCCTCGATGGTCAGCACACGCTCGCCCGGATCGATCATCTTCGACAGGGCGTTCAGCATGGTCGTCTTACCGGAACCCGTACCGCCGGAGATGACCACATTCATGCGGCAGGCGCCGGCAATCTTCAGCGCGGTGCACATCTTGTCGCTCATGGAACCGAATTCCTTGAGCATGTCGAGCGTGATGGGCTTTTCGGAGAACTTACGAATGGAGATGGCCGTACCACGCAGCGAAAGCGGCGGGACGATCACGTTCACACGGGAACCGTCCTTGAGGCGGGCGTCGGCCAGCGGCGTGGTCTGGTCGACGCGGCGGCCGACCTGGTTCACGATACGCTGGGCGATCTGGAACAGGTGCTGTTCGTCACGGAAGCGGATGGGAGCCACCACCAGCTTGCCGCCTTTTTCGATATAGGTCTGGTCCGGGCCGTTGACCATGATGTCGGACACGTCCGGGTCGCCCAGCAGCTCTTCCAGCGGGCCGAAGCCGAGCAGCTCGTCGATCAGCACCTTTTCCAGCGCGAACTGCTCGCGCCGGTTCAGCGTGACCTTCAGCTCGGCCAGTACTTCCATGATGATCGGGCGGAATTCTTCGGACAGCTCTTCCTTGGACAGCGTGCTGGCCGCTTCGGGGTCGACGCGTTCCAGCAGGCGCGGGAGCACCTGTTCCTTGATCTTGTGGACGCTGGCTTCGAAACCGCCGACTTCCTGCTTTTCGTGAACGGCATTGGCGCGGTCCGTCAGGCGCGCCATCGCATCTTCCTTCATCGGCGCGGAATTGACCGCATCGCTGCCGGGGACTTCCACGCCTTCGCCAGGAACGGGCGGGAACTGGTCGCCGCCTTCGGGCTCGCCGGAGCCTTGGCCGGAACCCTGGCCGGATCCGCCGCGCATGGGCCGCGCCACGCCAAAGGACGGGCGAGAGCCGGGCTTCATTCCCCCGGCACCGTTCTTTCGTCCAAATGCGCTCATCCGTTGAACCCCCGATTCAAGATCCGGCGCGGGCCGGACTGGCCTGCATGCCGTTTGATCAGTGTCATCAGCGATTTAGGTGAAAAAGCGGTTAATGCCGTGTCAGAAAGGGACACTTGCCACCCCGGCCCGCCAACCACATTTTCCGCGAAAAACCGCAAGAGGCAATGGTTTCGGCCTTGGTAATCATATCGCGTGCAGGCTATCGCGGGCCGCATCGCAGGAATGGCGCGGGGCAATCCGGATATCATGCAGCAATCGGACCGCGCAGGGATGCTTTACGTGCTGGCCGGGGTGACCGTGCTGACCGTGGGCGATGCGATCTTTAAGAGCATGGCGGGCGAATGGGGCGCGGCCGGTGTTGCGGCGCTGCGGTACACCATGGGGGCCGTGGGCCTGTCCGCCATCCTGCTGGCGCGCGGCGGGCGTAGCGAACTGCTGCACTGGCCGCGCCCGCGCCTGCAATGGATGCGAGGCTTCGGCGTGGCGCTGGCAACGGTGGCCATCATCAATGCCTTCTTCCTGATGCCACTGGCAGAGGCGACGGCCATTACCTTCACCCAGCCCATGATCACGGCCCTGTTGGCCGCGCTGTTCCTGGGCGAACGCATGCGGGCAGCGGTGCTGGTGGCCACGGTGGTGGGCTTCATCGGCGTGACGATCGTGCTGCGGCCCAACTTCATGGACATCGGCTTTGCCGCATTCCTGCCGCTGTTGGCGGCGCTGGGCATGGCGATCCTGATCATCGGCAACCGCGCCAGTGCCGGCCTGGCAAGCTCACTCGCCATGCAGGCCTATGTCGCGATTACGGCGACCGTCTTCCTGCTGGCGGCGGCGGGGCTGGGCATGTTGAGTGGCCATCCGGCATGGCAGCTGGACATGCCGCACTGGAGCGTGGTGCTGCGCTGCGCGGTGGTGGCGGTGACAGCCAGCTTCGCGCACTGGCTGATCTTCATCGGCACGGTCCGGGCCGGGGCCTCCACCGTTGCGCCCATGACTTATGGCCAGCTGATCGCGGCATCGATCCTGGGCTACATCTTCTTCGACGAGATACCCGATGCGATGGCGTGGCTGGGCGCAGCCATTATCGTGGGAGCAGGGCTGTTCCTGTGGTGGCAGGGGCGCGCTGCCCCGGCGGCAGGCACTCAGCGCTGATCCTTGCGGATCCAGGCCGTCAGGCGGCGGTCATGGATCGTCTCGGTCCGCAGCGGCATGTAATCGCGCTCCATCGCGGCCTCGACATAGGCCAGCGTTTCCTTGTTCTGCGCCGTAAAGGGGCGGTCAGCAGTGACCACGACCGGCGGCTTTGCAGCCATGATGCGGCGCACCTCGTCGATCTGGCGGATGCCCAGGGCATCGCGTTCCAGCGCATTGTTCAGATGGTCGGGATAGATGAAGCGCGTGGGCAGGCAGCTTCCCGTCGTCTGGTACAGCGCGGTCGGCCCGTCGAACACCCACAGGCAATCGGCCTGCGAACCAACAAGCGGTGTGATCGCTGCGGTCAAATCCTCCATCGCCGCGCGGTGGTCTTGCGAGGCTTCGATCCGGCCGGGGTAATAGGTCAGCGCGAAGCAGCCCACGCCCGTCAGCACCAGCGGCCAGACCTTGAAGGGCCCGCGCCGGTCGAGGAAGGGCAGGGCGACGAGCAGGCTGCCCGGCACCAGCGCCGCGAAATAGTAATTGTAGATGGTCGACGGGAAATAGACCGTCGCATAGCTGGCGGCGAGGAACAGCCAGAAGAAGCGGTAAGCCGCCCAGCTATCCGGCGTGCGCATGCGCAGCGCTGCATAAAGGCCGAACAGCGTCAGCGCGGCCATCGGCGAGACATAGAGCAGCTGCTCCATCACGAAGCGGCTGTCCCCGGCGGGCAGCCGGTCGAAGAAGCTGACGAAATTGGCGAACCAGAAGGCGTCCCACTCGCCCACGCCCAAGTAGAACAGGCCCACAAGGATCGTCGGCAGCAGGCCGGCGAGCGCAAAGCCTGCCGCGAGTGCCAGCAGCTGTGGCAGGCTGCGGCCCTTGCGGTACTGCCCCCACAGCACCCACGCCCCGAAGAATGCGCATTGCGGGACTACGGTATATTTCACCTGCAGCGCGATCCCGCCGATCAGCATGGCGATGAAGGCGCGGCGCAGAGCATCGGCGCGCGACTGGTCGAATACCAGCAGCGCCATCGCCAGCATGGCCGGGACATGGAACACCTCGGTCTGCGCGGAATGCGAGCCGTAGATCGCCATCAGCACGATGTAGATTACCGCAGCGCCGGTCGCGGTCCCATGCTCCGTCACCAGCAGCGCCAGGCGCCGCACCAGCCATGCGCCGATCACGATAAAGATCATGGCCAGCAGCTGGTACGACCATGGGGCTGGCAAGCCGGTGGCTGCGGCAAGCGCGTAGATCAGGAACAGGCCGAGTGGCTTGCGGTCCCACAGATCGGCAAAGGGCAGCTGCCCCTCCAGCATCTGGCTGCCAATCAGGGCGTAAAGCTGCTCGTCGATATCGGCATTGTGATCGCCCAGGAACGGCAGGCGCACCACGACGGCAACCACGGCCAGCAGCACGACCACCGCCAGCCCGCGGCGCGGCCATGCGGACCCGCTGGCCAGCGCCTTCCTGTCAGCCGTGATGGTGGTCATTGCCCTGTCGTCCTGTGAAATTCGTGGTTACGCTTGGATAGAGATGGTTAATATCCGGTTTAGCGATGGCGGCGATGCTGGCGGCGTTGGAGGGTCCGGCCGGGGCGAGGCGCAGGCCTGCTGGCTTTGCGGACGGCCCTTCGGCAAGCGGATCCAGTGGCATCACACGGTGCCGAAGGCCAAGAAGGGGCGCACGACCGTGCCGGTCCACCCCATCTGCCACCGGACTATCCATCGCAACTTCACCAATGCGCAGCTGGCCCGCTTCGGGGCAGACCGTGCGCGCCTTCTTGAGGAGGAGGCGGTGGCACGTTTCGTGCGCTGGGTGGCGGACAAGCCGCCCGATTTCCACGCGCCGACAAGGTAGCGTTCACGCCCTTTTTACGCACCATGGCTTAAGCGGCCTGCATGTCCGGCATCTGGCAAAGGATCGGCGCGGTCGCCGTATGGAGCGTGTTTGCGCTGGTGGTGGGCGTGGCTGCGCTGTCCGTATGGGCGGTGGCCCCCTATTCTATGGACCCGCACCACAGCGCGCGCACGGCGAAATACCTCGCCAAGGCGCCATTTGCGGATCGCATCGTTATCGGGGACAGCCGCATCCAGTACCTTGGCGAACGGCCCGAGGCGCTGATGATGGGATATTCCAGCGGGCAGACCTGGCAAATCGTCCGCATTGCGAAGCTGGCCTGCCTTGCCAGCGATGCGCCCGTCTCCATCGCGCTGGGCGTGAATGACGCCAAGCATGCCGATCCTGCGACGAGCAGGCAAAAGCTGGCGATCGCCGAGATTGTCGAAGCTTGCGGCGACCGCCCGACTTACATCGCGGAAGTATGGCCGGCGGAGCTGGGCGTCGAACCGGCTGGCGGCGATTACGATCCGCAGCTCGTGGCAGTGATAGACCGGCAGGCGCGCCAGGCCGCCGCTCGCTTCGATAATGTCGAGATGCTTCCCGTTCCGCCGCTGCCGGACAACTGGACGGTCGACGGCGTGCATTTCACGCCGGAGGTCGATGAGCTGTACGTCCAGGCGCTGACGCAGCCGCTTTAACCGAATGTTCGCCTTGATGGGGCATCAGGGTGTCATGCGCGAGGGACGCTTCATCACACCGGAAATGTCGATCCTGCTGGACCTGATCCGCGGGCTGGCGGCGCTGGTCGTGCTGGGCGGTCACATGGTGCAGATGGAAATCTACACCGGACCTTATCCGTTGACGGAAACCGCGCAGCATAATGCGGTGCTGATCTTTTTCGTGCTTTCGGGGCTGGTTATCTCCCATTCCGTACGCACGCGGCCGCAGGACCTGCGAACGTACGCGGTGGCGCGGGCTGCGCGCATTTTCCCCGTGTCGCTGTTTGCGCTTCTCTTTGGCCTTGCACTGTTCACCATAGCCCGATCGATGGGGCTGGAAGCGAGCCTGGAGCATGTGCGGACGGATGCGGCGGAGCCTGCAAACCTGCTGCTGCCGATACTGTTTCTTGGCGATGCGCAGGGCGTGGTCCTGCCGCCATGGAACCCGCCCTATTGGTCGCTGGCTTACGAGGTGTGGTTCTACGCCCTGTTCGGCGCGGCCTTCTTCCTGCGCGGAAAACTGCGTGCTGCGGCGCTGCTCGTGCTGTCGCTGCTGGCGGGCTGGCGCGTCCTGCTGCTGATGCCAAGCTGGCTGCTGGGCGTTTGGCTGTCCGGCAAGGATTTCCGTCCGGGCCGCCAGGCCGCGCTTGCGCTGGGCCTGCTGGGATGGCTCGTGATGCTGTTTGCGACCGTTTTCGGAGTTCCCGCTGCCAACCTGCTTCTGCCGATCGTGCAGGCAACGGGAGTGGACTTCAACTTCAGCACCTATTTCATAACGGACAACCTGTTCGCCATCGGGGTTGCCATCTGTTTCGTCGCGCTGCGCCCGCTCGCGGCAGCAAAGGCTGCGCTGCTGGAGCGTTGGGCCGGGCCGATCCGCTGGCTCGCAGGCTGCAGTTTCTCGCTCTATATCCTGCACTGGCCGATCATCTCCGCCATGTCAGCCTTCGGTATGGTAGCAGGCAAGAACGCGTGGCTGTTCGCAGCTTATGCGCTGGCCATATTGGCCTTCTGCGCGCTGACTGCCCGCGTGACGGAACATCGCAGCGGCGACGTGCGCAAATGGATGATGCGCGTGACGCAGCGCCGTGCGCTGGAAGCTCCGGCCCGCGCATGAAAAAGGGCGCCGCAACGGGCGCCCTCTCTGAAATCGGTAGTGGTGGAAGCGTCAGGCTTCGACGTGTTCCGCGAGGACCGTCAGGCCGCTGTCGCCGACTTCGGCAAAACCGCCGCGCACGGCGATCTCTTCCGGCTGGCCACCTTCGGTCTTCCAGACCTGCACCGCGCCGTCGCGGATCACGGACATGAAAGGCGCGTGGCCTTCCAGCACGCCGAATTCACCTTCCGCACCGGGGACGACCACCATGTAGACGTCCTCGCTGCGAACCAGCTTCTCCGGCGTGACGAGTTCGAAATGCAGGGCCATGTCAGTTTCCGTCGATTGCCGCATCGAAATGGCGTGCGGCGGTTTCAAATTTGTCGCGGCAATTCGTGTTGCAGAACCCGACGACCGACCCGCGATACATTGTCAGGCTGTCGGCGCTGACCGGCTTTCCGGACCAGGGACACGTCTGGTTGACGCAGTCGCTCAGGTCCGGTTGGCCGGTCATCGCAATCAGGCGTCTTCCGCCAGCTTCTTGGCCTTCTCGACAGCTTCGTCGATGCCGCCGACCATGTAGAAAGCCTGCTCCGGCAGGTGGTCGTATTCGCCTTCCACCACGGCCTTGAAGGACGCGACGGTGTCTTCAAGCGAGACGAACTTGCCGGGGATGCCGGTGAAGACTTCGGCCACGTGGAAAGGCTGCGACAGGAACTTCTGGATCTTGCGCGCACGGGCGACGGTCAGCTTGTCCTCTTCGGACAGCTCGTCCATGCCCAGGATGGCAATGATGTCCTGCAGGCTCTTGTACTTCTGCAGCGTTTCCTGGACCTTACGCGCGGTTTCGTAGTGCTCTTGGCCCACGACGCGCGGCTCCAGCACGCGGCTGGTGGAATCGAGCGGGTCAACGGCCGGGTAGATGCCCAGCTCGGAGATCGCGCGGTTCAGCGTGGTCGTGGCGTCAAGGTGGGCAAAGGAGGTTGCCGGTGCAGGGTCGGTCAAGTCATCGGCCGGCACGTAAATGGCCTGCACGGACGTGATCGAGCCCTTGTTGGTGGAGGTGATGCGCTCCTGCAGCGCGCCCATGTCGGTCGACAGGGTCGGCTGGTAACCCACGGCCGAGGGAATACGGCCGAGCAGGGCGGACACTTCGGAACCGGCCTGGGTGAAGCGGAAGATGTTGTCCACGAAGAACAGCACGTCCTGGCCTTCCTGATCGCGGAAGTATTCCGCCATCGTCAGGCCGGACAGGGCCACGCGGGCACGCGCGCCGGGAGGCTCGTTCATCTGGCCGAACACCAGCGCCACCTTGGAGCCTTCGGAGATGGCGTTGCCATCGGCATCCTTGGCGATGACGCCCGCGTCGAGGAATTCGTGATAGAGGTCGTTACCTTCGCGGGTGCGCTCACCCACGCCGGCGAACACGGACACGCCGCCGTGACCCTTCGCGATGTTGTTGATCAGTTCCTGGATCAGCACGGTCTTGCCCACGCCGGCGCCGCCGAACAGGCCGATCTTGCCGCCGCGCGCATAGGGGGCGAGAAGGTCGATGACCTTGATGCCGGTGACCAGGATGGCCGCTTCGGTGGACTGGTCCACGAACAGCGGGGCATCAGCGTGGATCGGCATGGTCTGCTCGGCGCCCACGGGGCCGCGCTCGTCGATCGCTTCGCCGATCACGTTCATGATGCGGCCCAGCGTCTTGGGGCCGACCGGAACGGAGATCTGGCTGCCGGTGTTGATCACTTCCTGCCCGCGGGTCAGGCCTTCGGTCGCGTCCATGGCGATGGTGCGAACGGTGTTCTCGCCAAGGTGCTGGGCAACTTCGAGGACGAGCGTCTTGTCGCCGTTCTTGGTTTCCAGCGCGGTCAGGATCGCCGGCAGCTCGCCGGGGAAAGCGACGTCGACGACGGCGCCGATGACCTGGGCGATGGTGCCGTTGGTGGTCTGGTTGAGCACGGGTGCGGTGGCCATTGTTGGTTCCTTGGGCTTACTTACAGCGCTTCCGCGCCGGCAATGATTTCAATGAGTTCGGTGGTAATCGCGGCCTGGCGGCTGCGGTTGTACTGGATGGTCAGCTTCTGGATCAGGTCGCCGGCATTGCGCGTGGCGTTGTCCATGGCGGTCATGGAGGCGCCCTGTTCGGATGCCTCACGCTCCAGCAGGCCGCCGAAGATCTGCGTCTTGACGTAGCGCGGCAGCAGTTCTTCGAGGATTTCTTCCTCGCCCGGCTCGTATTCGACGACAGCATCAGTCTCGGCCGCGTTTTCGGGCGCGGGCACGGGGATCAGCTGCGTGGTGGTCGGGTCCTGCGCCAAGGCGCTCTTGAACGTCGGGTAGACTAGGTGGGCGACGTCGAATTCGCCCTTCTCGAACCGCTCGATCAGGTCGGTCGCGATGGCTTCCGCTTCCTCGAACCCCGGCTGGCGGACTTCGGAGGTGTCGAACCACTTCTCGATCCGCTCGGGATAATCGCGCTTGATCGGCGCGCGGCCCTTCTTGCCGACGAGGTAGAACTGCACGTCCTTGCCTTCGGCCAGAAGCGCGCGGGCCTGCAGCTTGGCTTCCTTCACGATGTTGGAATTCAGGCCGCCGCACAGCCCCTTGTCCGTGTTGATCACGACCAGGAGGTGGCGCTTGTTATTGCCGGTACCGGCGAGCAGCTTCGGCGCGCTGTCGCCCGAAACCTTGCCCGCGATGCTGGCCATTACGTCCGACAGGCGCAGGGCATAGGGGCGCGCGGCTTCCGCAGCGGCCTGGGCACGGCGCAGCTTCGCCGCGGCGACCATCTGCTTCGCCTTGGTGATCTTCTGGGTCGATTTAACCGACCCGATCCGATCCTTGAGTTCCTTGAGGCTAGCCACGTTGAATACCCTCGTTTGTATCTGTTCGTTCAAGACCGGCGATGCGATCGCCAGCCAGGACAAGAAACACCGCTCCGGCAATCCCCAAACCGCCAAGCAAATAGCCGAGGCGCTTGGCGTTTGTGCCGGCAGGCTCCTTCATCGCGGCGACGAGCAATTCCCCGCCTTTGAGAAGAACAAGCAGACAACCTAGATAGAAGAGCAGATTAAGCACGTTGTGTCTTACGCGAACTGCTTGGCGAAGGCGTCCAGCGCGGAAACCGTGCGGTCCTTCACGTCGCCTTCGAACTTCTGCGTTTCGCGGATGTCCTTCAGAACGTCGGCGTGCTCGTTACGCATGAAGCTGAGCATCTGCTCTTCATAGGCATTCACGCGGTCGACGGGCACATTGTCGAGATAGCCGTTGGTACCGGCATAGATCGACACGGTCTGCTCTTCGAACGGCATCGGGCTGAACTGCGGCTGCTTCAGCAGCTCGGTCAGGCGGGCACCGCGATTAAGCAGCTTCTGCGTTGCGGCATCGAGGTCCGAACCGAACTGCGCGAAGGCCGCCATTTCACGGTACTGCGCCAGGTCCAGCTTCATGGAGCCGGACACCTTCTTCATGGCCTTGGTCTGGGCGGCGCCGCCCACACGGGAGACGGAAAGGCCCACGTTGATGGCCGGGCGGATACCCTGGTAGAACAGGTCCGTTTCCAGGAAGATCTGGCCGTCGGTGATGGAGATCACGTTGGTCGGGATATAGGCCGACACGTCGCCTGCCTGCGTTTCGATGATCGGCAGGGCGGTCAGCGAGCCGCCGCCATTGTCGCCGTTCATCTTTGCGGCACGCTCAAGCAGGCGGCTGTGCAGGTAGAACACGTCGCCCGGATAGGCTTCGCGGCCCGGCGGGCGGCGCAGCAGCAGCGACATCTGGCGGTAAGCCACGGCCTGCTTGGAAAGGTCGTCATACACGATCACGGCGTGCATGCCGTTGTCACGGAAAAACTCGCCCATGGCGCAGCCGGTGTAGGGCGCCAGGTACTGAAGCGGGGCTGGCTCGGAAGCGGTTGCGGCCACGACGATGGAGTATTCCATCGCGCCGTTTTCTTCCAGCTGGCGCACGATCTGCGCGACGGTGGAGCGCTTCTGGCCCACGGCGACGTAGATGCAGTAGAGCTTCTTCTTCTCGTCGTCGCCCTGGTGCGCATCCTTCTGGTTGATGAAGGTGTCGATCGCCACGGCGGACTTGCCGGTCTGGCGGTCACCGATGATCAGTTCGCGCTGGCCGCGGCCAACGGGGACCAGCGCGTCGATGGCCTTGAGGCCGGACTGCACGGGCTCGGACACGGATTCACGCGGGATGATGCCCGGTGCCTTCACTTCCACGCGGGCGCGCTTCACGTCCGTCAGCGGGCCCTTGCCGTCGATCGGGTTGCCCAGCGCGTCGACCACGCGGCCCAGCAGGCCCTTGCCGACGGGGACGTCCACGATGGTGCCGGTCCGCTTGACGTTGTCGCCTTCCTTGATCTCGGCATCCGAGCCGAAGATCACGACGCCGACATTGTCGGCTTCCAGGTTCAGCGCCATGCCTTCGACGCCATTGGCGAACTTGACCATCTCGCCGGCCTGGACATTGTCGAGGCCGTGGATGCGCGCGATGCCGTCACCGACGGAAAGCACGGAGCCCACTTCGCTGACTTCGGCTTCGCTGCCGAAATTGGCGATCTGGTCCTTGATGACCTTGGAGATTTCTGCGGCGCGGATTTCCATGAGTTACCTTTCGCTGCCAGCGCTTACGCGCCGGGGGCTTTCATAGCTTGTGCAAGAGTGTTGAGGCGGGTGCGGATCGAGCTGTCGATACGCTTTGAACCGATGGTGACGACAAGGCCGCCCAGCAGGTCGGGATCGACGCGGGGCTTCAGCTTGACGGTGCGGCCTTCGCGGGCACGCAGTTTCTGTTCCAGGTCGGACAGCTGCTTGTCCGTCAGCGCGTGGGCGCTGGCGACTTCGGCCGTCACTTCGCCGCGCTGGGCGGCGGCGATGGCGGAAAAGGCGCGGATGATCGCGGGCAACTGCGACACGCGGCGGTTCTTCGCCAGCGTGCCCAGGAAATTGCGGGTCAGTTCGGACAGGCCGAGGTGGTCGGCGATGCCGGCCATCACGCTGCCAAGCTGGCCGCGGCTGACTTCCGGATTGCCGATCAGGGATTTGAGGTCAGCCGATTCGGTCAGCGCCGCATCAAGCTTGTCGAGATCCGATTCGACGGCCGTGACGGTTCCCGCCTCGCTCGCGAGATCGAACAAAGCACTGGCGTAACGCCCGGATAGGCTGGCCTGAATACCGGCGGAAAGCTCCACGCGCGAAGGTCCTCTTGGGTCCGAGTAGACGGAATTGTCGACTGCCTTGCCCGGGGCGCACAAAAGGCTCCCCGGCAGGGCTGGCGCGCGCCTAGCACCGGGTTCACACCAGTGCAACCCGAAGGGGTGTTCAAACCGGCCTGCAGGCCGGACGGTGCGTCAGTCGAAACTGGCGAGGCATTCTTCGAGCGCAGCGATACCTTCCTTTGCCCCGTTGAGCGGAAATGCCGCCAGCAGGGTTTCGCCATGGTGGAAGCCCACGGCCTCGTAACTCGCCATGTCGGAACGCAGGCGACGACGATCTTCGCCCTGCAGCATGATCATCACCCGGTGGCGGCCATCGTCAGCGCTCATCGTGCCGAAAGAGCGTGTGCCCCATGAGCCGCTGCCATCGGAGGAATCCGAGGTCACGAAATCCATGGCGAGGTCGGCCCTGCCGCGCCCTTCGGGCAGCGTATCGGCATTGGTGACGAACAGCATGACGAGATCGCCGTTCTCCTGGTCGGCATCGTCATACAGCATCAGCGTCTGCTTGCCGAACTGGTCGGTCTCCCAAAGCTGGATCATGCCGCAGGTCCGGTCCTCTTCCGTGCGCATGACGGAGAAGGTGTCGCTGGCCTTGTAGATTTCGGTTTCCGCCGAAGCAGGGGCCGAAAAGGTGAGGCTGGCCGCGGCGATTGCGGCGGCGGCAAGGAATGGCAGTTTCGTCATCGTCTTCAGGTCCCGTCTTGAGGTGTGGTCAGGTTGGCGGCGCATTCTTTCAGCAATTCAACCGCAGGGCCGGCCCCTTCCAGCGGCATGGCCGCCAGAAGTTCTCCGTCCATGTAAAAGGACACGGCCTTGCTGTTGGAAATATCGGCCATGGCCTGCGTCCGGTTCTGGTCACCATAGAAATTGAACAGGAACAGGTGGCCTTTCCCGAGCTCGCCATCAGGCTGGTAGATGAACTCGCGTTCGCCCCAGCCGGCATCGATCTCCACGCCGTCATTGTCGAGGAAATAGATCGCCAGGTCCTGCGTCCCGCTTTCGCCTGCTGGCTTGCGCGATTCCTCTATCGTGAAGGCGATGGAGGAAAACTCGTCCTCGCCTTCGCCGGATTCCAGCACGATCAACATGATCGTTCCCGCGTCGCGGTGCTGCCAGCTGTTGGCCATGGAGCAGGCGTGGGATTCCCGTTCGCTATGGATGGTGAAGGGCGGCGCCTCGGCATAGAATTCCGACTGCGCCGAAGCCGACGCCGGAATTGCAGCGGCAAGGGCCAGGGCAAGCGGGCCCATGATCATGCCACGGTGGGTGCTCATCGGAATGGGTGCTCCTGACCAAGGTGACCGGCTACCGTCACAGGCTGGCCACGCAGCCTTCCAACTGGACGACTGCCTCGGGCAGCCCTTCGAGCGGCACGGCCAGCAGCAGGTCATCACCGTTATAAAGGCCGAGGGCGCGGCTCTGCGCCAGGTCCTCGCCAATGGCGACATCATCCTCGCCGTCGAACTGCGAGACGAAAAACGCCTTCTCTTCGCGGGTCTGGTATCCGAACAGGCGCTGTCCCCAGCTGCGGTCGAGCTGCGTATCGCCATTGTCGAGGAAGATCAGTTCCAGGTTCACGCGGCCCACTTCCAGCCCTTGTGGCACAACGCCGCGGGTCAGGGAGAGCACGCGGTAATCCTCGTCCGCGTAATCGAGCAGCATGAGCTGGATTTCGCCATATTCGGGGTGATTCCACCTGCGGATGGCACCGCACAGACGCTCGCTTGCGACCGGCTGGATCGAATATTCGCCGACCTTGCTCTTATACATGCCATCTGGAACCTGCGCCTGCGCGGCGGGCGCGGCGAAGCCCAGGCTGGCGGTGAACCCGGCGAGAGTCAGGAGGGTGTTCAGCTTAGACATGGCGATAATATTCCGTTCTGGTTCACTTGGATGAGGCTGCGACATCGCAGTCATAGACCACGCGTTCATTGGGTCTTTGCGGCAGCAGCGACAGGACGGCCTTCTGCCGTTCACCGAATGAACGGGCGCTTGCTTCGTCTGCCGGGCAGGCGGGGGCCTTGTAGCTGCCACGCGCCTTGCGCGCCTGGGCCATGGCTTCGCGGCCCAGCAGGTAGCGATCGTTGCGGTACTCCCCCGTGTCCGGGTCGTAGGAATTGACGGATACCACCGCATCCTCGTTCGGCACGAAGGCCCGGCTCCAGCGGCCATCGGCCAGGCCGTATTGTGTGCGGCCGTTCACGCAGCCTGCATCCCAGTCGAACTGCACGCTGGCGGCGGCCTGCCCGGTCACGCGGCTGCGTTCCGGCACCAGGCGGCACTGCGCCGCGCCTGTGACGACGCCTTCGTCGATCACGCCGGCATTGGCGCTGGCCATTTCCTCGCGCAGCCGGTCCTGCAGGCGGTCGTCTATCTCGGCATAAGCGGGGCGCGAGAGCCATGCGATGACTCCGCCCGCAAGCGCCACCAGGGCGATGCCGCCCGCTATGGCGCGCTGGCGGCTGGCGCCGGCTGCATGGCCCCACACGGCAACGCCGCCCGCGCCCAGCGCCGCGACCAGCAGCAGGAAGGCGAGCGCCATGCCGTTCTCCCGCTCTGCCATGACGGCAAAGCGCACATCCTCGCGCATGGAAGCGCGGCGGCGGGCATCGGCCTCGGCGCTGGCCTGCTGCTCAGCTTCCGCCTTGCGCTGGGCGGCCTCTGCGCGGTCGCGTTCCTCGGCCTCCAGCTCGGCAAGGCTGCGGCACGGCATGGAGTTGATGCGCGGGGTGATTTCGTTCGCACGCAGGAAGGGCAGCAGTTCCTTCATGGACACGGCGAAGAAGAACTCGGCATCCGGCCCGCCGGTATTGGTGCCGAAGGAATTGACGCCCAGCACGCGTCCGCATTCGTCCACCAGCGGCCCGCCGCTGCTGCCGCGCGCGATGCTGGCGGTGTGCAGCAGCGTGTCGAAGCGGCGGCTGGGGCGGCGGCCGGACAGCGTGCCATTGGCCTTTACCGGCGGCTGCGGGCGGAAGAAGTCGGCCATCTGCAGGCCCTGCGCGGCATCGACATTGAAGGGATAACCGATGGAGACGACCGGCCCGGAGTCGACCGAGGCATTGCCGGCCAGCGTCAGCGGCGGAAGGTCCATGTCCGCGGTGGTGGCGATCAGCGCCAGGTCGTTGCGCGGGCTGTAAGCGATCAGCCGGCCATAGACCGGCTCCCCGCCGTCGGACGGCACGATGCCGATGGCCAGCGTGGCATCGTCGCGCGCTTCGGCCACGACATGGGCGTTGGTGATGATGCGTTCCGGCGTGACAGCAAAGCCGGTTCCGTGGCTGACCGGGAAGAGGCGGCCGTTCTCCTCCTCCACGATCACGATGCGGACCACGCCGCGCGCTGCGGCGCTGATATCGGCGGGATCGGCATGGGCAGCAGAGGGCACCAGCACCAGTATTGCCGCAGCCAGCGCGATGCGCACCATTGCCAGCCACCGGCCGGCAGCCCGTCCCCGTTCCCTGTCCATGACGGCTTTTTCGCCCTGTTTCGCTTTGAGCGCAAGCTTCGGGACGCACCCTGTCAGCGATTGTCACAAGATTGCGGTCGAAAGGAACAGGCCATGGCATGCACTCCGGCAGCAAAAAGGCTATCATCCCCGGCGATGGAGCATGACGCAGACGAGATGTGGGCGGCAGTGCTGCGCCGCGACCGGGCGTGGGACGGGCGCTTCGTCACCGGCGTGCATTCCACCGGCATATATTGCCGCCCCAGCTGCGCCGCGCGCACGCCGCATCGCAAGAATGTGCAATTCTATGCCGGCCCCTTGGCAGCGGAGGCGGCCGGGCTGCGCCCCTGCAAGCGCTGCGCGCCGCATGACCAGAGCCGGGAGGAGGCAGCCGTGCTGCAGGCAATTGCCCTGATCCGCGAAGCCGAAACCACGGTATCGCTGGAGAAGCTCGGCAAGGCGACCGGCTATTCGCCAAGCCATTTGCAGCGCATCTTCAAGCGCGCCACGGGCATGTCGCCCGCCGCCTATTTCCGCGCCCTGCGCGATGAGCGTGCAAAGCAGGCGCTGGGCGGGGCGGAGCGGGTGAGCGACGCGATCTACGATGCAGGCTATGAAGCGCCCAGCCGCTTCTATGCCGCGATGGAGGGAAAGATGGGCATGACGCCGAGCGACTGGAAGAATGGCGGCGAGGGCCGCGAAATCCATTACGCGATTGTTCCAACGACGCTGGGCGAGATGCTGGTCGCCGCGACCGAGACGGGTGTGTGCTGTCTCAGCTTCAACGAAGGTGAGGCGGAATTGCAGGCGCGTTTCCCGAACGCGCAGCTGCGCGAAGCCGGTGCGGCCTTTCGCGCGCTGTTCGAGGAGATCACTGCTGCGGTCGAGGACCCGTCCGAAGCGGCGGGCGCGCATATCCCGCTCGATGTGAAAGGCACGGCGTTCCAGCAGGCGTGCTGGCGGGCGCTGCGGGAAATTCCGCCGGGAGAGACGCGGTCTTACGGACAGCAGGCGGCAGCGCTTGGAAAACCGGGCGCAAGCCGCGCGGTTGGCAGCGCCAATGGGGCGAACAACATCGCCGTCCTGATCCCCTGCCACCGCGTGATCGCGGCCGATGGCGGCTTGGGCGGCTATGCCTATGGGACTGAAATAAAGGCCGAATTGCTGCGCCGCGAAGCGGGCGAGTAGCACCCCGCCACTGTCACCCAAATACAACAATCGGCAACCCTCTGGCTTAAGCTGGAACTGCCTGCGCGCCTGCTCATTGAAGCTCCAAACGGCGGGAACCGTGTCCGGTTCGGGGTGCCGGGTCGCCATGCTTCGGCATGTCTCCGGGGACAGGACAAGAGATGAATGGAGTATATTATGAAGAAACTTCTGATTGGTGCATCTGCACTGGCGCTGGCAGTTCCCGGTGTCGCACAGGCTGACGGTCCCTATGTCGGCGTAAGCGGCGGCTGGGTTATGCCGGAT
Organism: Paraurantiacibacter namhicola; assembly: GCF_001687545.1. Classification (NCBI taxonomy): domain Bacteria; kingdom Pseudomonadati; phylum Pseudomonadota; class Alphaproteobacteria; order Sphingomonadales; family Erythrobacteraceae; genus Paraurantiacibacter; species Paraurantiacibacter namhicola. Next base: position 1,247,331 of record NZ_CP016545.1, read on the forward strand.
GATTCCGACAATACCGGCGAAATCGACACTGCCGTCCCGGCAAGTGTCGGCGGCACGTTCCCGGCGATTCCCGCTGGCACGGCCGTTGGCTTCAACACCGAATTCGACGATGGCTGGGAAGCTTCCGTCGCCGTCGGTTACAAGTTCGACAACGGTTTCCGCATCGAAGTGCAACCGTTCTACAACCAGTACGATGTCGATACGCACAGCGGCCTGACCGTTGGCGGCACCAATATCGATGCGCTCGATGTCGCAGTCCTGACGCGCGGCGCGGCCAGTGCGGCCAACCCGACCGTGGGCCAGGTGCTGGCTGACGGACGCGGCGATGTCAGCAATTACGGCGCGTTCCTGAACATCGCCTATGACATCCCGGCCGGCAGCATCAAGCCGTTCGTCGGCGGCGGTGTCGGCTACCAGTTCACCGACGTGAACTACCAGCCCTCCGGCGTGACCGTGATCGACGGTGATGAAGACGGTTTCGCATGGCAGGCATTTGCCGGTCTGGCGTTCGCCGTGTCCGACAATGTCGACCTGTATGGCCAGTACACCTACCGTGCCGGCTTCGATGAGAACCGCTTCAACAACCAGCTGCTGCCCGGCTATCTCGATGTCGAGAACAAGCAGCAGATCGTGAGCGTCGGCCTGCGCTTCGGCTTTGGCGGCGAACCGGAACCCGTGGTGGCACCGCCGCCGCCGGTCCGTGTCGCACCGACCCCGCCGCCGCCCCCGCCGCCGCCCCCGCCGGCTCCGATGATGAAGACGTGCTATGACGGCTCGCGCATCCCGGTTGCACAGGATTGCCCCGTGCCTCCGCCGCCCGCAGTCTCGCCCGTTGGCGAACGCGGCTGATCCATCGGATCACTGAAAACAGGGAAGGGCGTCGCGATTGCGGCGCCCTTTTCTTTTGCATCTGGTGAGCTGTGGTCGCAGGCCTGGCTTGCGTTACTGCGCGGCCATCAGTTCCGCTTCGCCCAGATCCACGCTGACGAGGCGGGAGATGCCCTTTTCCACCATGGTCACGCCGAACAGGCGGTGCATCCGGCTCATGGTCACGGCGTTGTGGGTCACGATCAGGTAGCGGGTCTTCGTATCGGCAACCATGGAATCGAGCAGGTCGCAGAAGCGATCGATATTGGCGTCGTCCAGCGGCGCGTCGACTTCGTCCAGCACGCAGATCGGCGCCGGATTGGTCAGGAACAGCGCGAAGATCAGCGCGGTGGCCGTCAGGGCCTGCTCGCCGCCCGATAGCAGGTTCAGCGATTGCAGGCGCTTGCCCGGCGGCTGCGCGAAGATCTCCAGGCCAGCCTCCAGCGGATCGTCGCTGTCGATCAGTTCCAGATGTGCCTTGCCGCCTTCGAACAGGCGCGTGAACAGGCGGCGGAAGTGGCCGTCCACTTCCTCGAATGCGGCGCGCAGGCGCTCGCGGCCCTCGCGATTGAGGTTGCCGATGCTGCCGCGCAGGCGGTTTACCGCTTCCACCAGTTCGGCCTGTTCGGCGGCGCTGGATCCGTGCTCGCCTTCGATCTTCGCCAGTTCGTCGGCAGCGACCAGATTGACCGGGCCAATCCGCTCGCGGCTGGCGGTCAGGCGCTCCATGTCCTCGCCTTCCAGGCCGGCGTTCTTCACCTCTTCGGCGTCGAAGCCGAAGCGGTCGCCCAGCAGGGGAGGGGGGCACTGGAAACGTTCGCCGGAGATGCGGGCCATCTCCTCACGGCGGCTTTCTTCGTTCTCGGCCCGGGCGGCGGCCCCGGCGCGGCCTTCGCGCGCTTCGGCCAGTCCCTCGTTGGCGGCAGAGAATGCGCGGTCGGCCTCGCGCGCCTGGGCCTCGACTTCGGCCATCGCGGCCTCAGCCTTCGCCAGTTCCTCGGAGATGCGCGCGCGCACGGTGTCGCCCTGTTCGATCTCGCGCTGCAGGCCTTCCGGCTTGGCGGCCACGACGGCGCGTTCCCCGGCGATATCCTCGAAGCGCTGCTCCATGCTGGCCAGCCTGCGCGCCGCCTCGCCCGCGCGGGCTTGCCAGCCGGCGATATCGGCGCGCTGGGCGGTGACGCGTTCGCGCGCCACGGCGAGCGACTGGTCGTGGCTCGCAAGCGCGGCGGTCGCGGCCTGCAGGGCGGAGCGGGCCGCCTCGTGCTTGGCCTGCGCTGCGTCCAGCCGCGCGCGCCCGGTCTCGGGTTCGGGCAAGGCGGCGTGGCGTTCCTTCGCGGTGGCGAGTTCCTTTTCGGCGCTATCCTTGCGAGCGGCGAGGTCCTGCTCCGCATCGGCCAGTTCGGCGAGGCGGGCGGCATGGCGTTCGCGAGCGGATTCCGCCTGGTCGAGGCTGCGCAGGGCATGGCGCTCGGCTTCGGCGGCCTGGCCGACGTCGCGCTCCATTGCCACCAGCTCGCGCTGGAGCGTGGAGAGCGCATCCTGCGCCTGTGTGTGCGAGGTCTCGGCGGAGGCAGCGGCGGAGCGCAGGTCCGGCACCAGCTCGGCCAGTTCGGCATGGCGGTTTGCCGCCTCCAGCCGCGCGGCTTCCGACGCACCTTCTCCGCGCGCGATGAAGCCGTCCCAGCGGCGCAGGGCGCCGTCCTTCGTCACCAGCCATTCGCCCGGCTCCAGCCTGCGGCCATCGTCACTATCTGCGACATGCACCAGCGCGAGGCGCGCGGCGAGCTGCGGCGGGCAATCGGGAACGTGGTCGGCCAGGCTGCCGGTAACGCGGGATGGAGCCTCGCGGCCGGTCCAGAAACGCCCGTCCACCGCGCCATCGGGACTGCCGAGCCCGGCCTTGGCATCGCGGCCCAGCACCGCGGCCAGCGCGCGTTCGTAACCTGCTTCTGCCCGGACCTTGTCCAGCGCGGGCGGCAGGCCGTGCTTGCCCTTCTGCTGGCGGGCGCGGGCCTCGCGGTCACGCTCAAGCGCCTGGAATTCGCGTTCCACCCCGGCCAGTTCGGCGCGGGCGGAAGACAGCGTGCTGGCCGCGGTATCGCGCGCTTCGGCGAGGTCGTCCTTCTCGGCCTGCTTTGCCTCGAAATCGGCACGCAGCCGCACCAGCCGCGAGGCCGCAGCGTCGGCGGCGGCCTTTGCCTCGGCCACGGCCGCTTCGGGATCGCTGCCGCCAGTCAGTTCGCTCTTGGCTGCCGCATGCCGCGCAAGCTCCGCATCGGCCCGCTCCAGGCGCTGCTCTGCCTGCGTCACCTCGCTCTGGGCAACGCGCCATTCGGCCTCGACGCCGGCGTGCTCTGCCGTAGCCTTGGCCAGCGCCAGTTCCGCCGCGCGGCCGGCCTGTTCGGCCTTTTCCGCACCGCGTTCCAGCTGCGGCCGTTCGGCTTCGTCGGCATTGAGCTGCTTTTCGTTCGCGGCGAGTTCAGCGGCCAGCCGCTTCATGGCATCGGCGGCATCGCGCGTCATGCGGTCGGCTTCGCCGCGATCCTCCTCCAGCCGCGCTTTCTGGCGGTCGAGGTCGGCCAGCCGCTCCTCAGCCGCTTCCAGCTGGGTGGTGAGGGCCGCCATGCGGTGGCCATGCGCGCTGGCATCGTCGCGCCGGTCAGCCAGCTCCTCGCGCGCCTCGGCCAGCTTTGCCGCGAGCCCATGCTGCGCCTTCTGTGCCTCGTCTGCGGCAGCTTTCGCCGCCGCCACCCGCGCATCGGCAGATTTGGCAACCTCGCGCGCGTCCTCCGCCGCAGCGGCGGCGTCGCGCCAGCGGGCGAAGACCAGCCGGGCCTCGGCCACTTTGATCTCGTCGGTCAGCTTCTTGTAGCGTTCGGCCTGCTTGGCCTGACGCCGCAGGCTCGCCATCTGGCTGTCGAGGCCCGCCATCAAATCTTCCAGCCGCGCGAGGTTCGCCTCGGTCTGGCGCAGCTTGCTCTCGGCATCCTTGCGCCGGACATGCAGGCCCGCGATCCCGGCCGCTTCCTCCAGCATCATGCGCCGTTCGGTGGGCTTGGCGGCGATGACCTGGGCGATCTTGCCCTGGCTGACGAGGGCGGGGGAGTGCGCGCCGGTCGCCGCATCGGCAAAGGTCAGCGCCACGTCCTTGGCCCGCACGTCCCGCCCGTTCACGCGGTAAGCGCTGCCCGCGCCGCGTTCGATCCGGCGGGTGACGTCCAGCTCCTCGCCTTCGCTGTCCACCGCCTGCAGCACGACTTCGGCGAAATCGCGCGGCGGGCGGCGTTCCGTCCCGGCAAAGATGACATCTTCCATCCCGCCCGATCGCAGGGACTTGGGCGAGTTTTCGCCCATGACCCAGCGGATCGCTTCCAGCAGGTTGGATTTGCCGCAGCCATTGGGGCCGACGACGCCCGTCAGGCCCGGTTCGATCCGCAGCTCCGCAGGCTCCACGAAGCTCTTGAAGCCGGTCAGCTTGAGCTTGCGGAACTGCATCGGCGGGCGGTCCTTACCGCTTACTCGCCGCTGCGCGCGCCGGCGCGTTGCAGCAGGGGCTCAAGTTCCGACCAGCGCGAGGCTTCCACCTGCGTGCCGTTGATCAGGAAGGTCGGTGTCTTGTTGATATTGTCGGCCTCCGCCGCGCTTTGCAGCGTGTTGGCGAGGTTTTCGGCTGCATCGGCATCGGCCAGACAGGTGCGCGCCGCATCCTTGCCGATCCCGCGAGCAGCGAAGAAATCAAGGAAGCCGGTACGCTCCGCAAACTGCACCAGCCGCTCTTCCGGGGCCAGTGTCAGGGCCTGCTGAGCGCCCTCCATGTTCTGTTGGAAGCCGCCATAGACTTCGGGAAGGTTCAGCCACACCTGGTCTGCCAGGGCGGGGCCGGCTTCCACCGGAGCGCATTCCAGCATCCGCGTGAGCACAAGGTCGATCGCGCCGTGCAGCGGCATGCTGCGCAGTTCGAACGACACGCGGCCCGTGTTCACGTAATCGCTCTTGAGCGGTTCGGCCCCTTCGGCGGTGAAGGCCGCGCAGGCGCCGCAGGTCAGCGAGCCATACTCGATCAGCTTGATCGGCGCATCGGGGTTACCCATCAGCCAGCCGCCCGTTTCGGTACGGGAGACGACGTCGATCCACTGCGAACCTTCCGGAGCGGCCACCGCCTCGGCAACTTCACCCTGCGCGATGGTGCCGGCAGCAGCGCCGTCGGCATCGTCCGATCCGCCACATGCGGCGAGCGCCAGGGCCAACGGCACGCCAATGGCGGCCATGCGGATGCGGGAGCGAAGGGCGGTGGAGGAGGTGGTGTTCATGGCTCGATCAATCCGATTCAGGGAATGGGGGAGGCTACCGCAACACGGGGCAGCGGCAAGGCGTATAGTCTTCGGGCCGCCGCTTGTGCACAGTTTTTCGGTTCGGGAAGGTTAATTCGGTGGGGCGTCAGTCTTCCGGCGTCAATGCCTTGTCCAGCGATGCCTTCACCGCAGGCCAGGTGTGTACGCCCTGCAGAAGTGAGCCGTTCAGGGCAAAGCTGGGCGTACCCGGCACGCCAAGGCGATCCGCCGCGTCCTGCGTCGTGCCGATAATGGACTGGGCTGCAGTTTCGTCAGACAGGCAGGCATCCGCCTCGCTGATGGAATATCCGCGGCTCTCCATGATGTCGTAGAACCCCAAGTCGCTGGAAATGGCACGCATCCGGCTGCCAAGGCTGCCACTGCCCCAGCGCGCGGTCTGCGCCGGGCTGGCGTCCATCGCCTTCTGCAGCCAGACCTCCTGCCGTGACAGGATCGCGCGGTGATTGCCGAAGAATTTGTCCGCATCGCCGCAGCCGGCCAGCAGGCTGGCGGCCAGGTCCACCGGATTGCGGATGAAGGGGCGCACTTCCACCGCCACCTTGCCGGTGGGGATATATTGCAGCTGCATCACGGCGTCCGCATCATGGGCGTAATGCGCACAATGCGGGCAGGTGTAGCTGATGAATTCCACCAGCTGGACTTCCGCTTCCGGATTGCCCACGCGGTGGCCGGTTTCGGTTTCCACCTGCGCGGCGTACCAGTCCTGCGCCATGGCGGGCGCGGCGGTGAAAGCCAAAGCGGCTGCGGCGGCATATGCAAAAGTCTTCATTGGTCTTTGTCTTCCTTGTCACCCAGGCTGCGGGCGAGCGATTCCAGCACCGTGCGCAGTTCCGGATCGCCGATGTCGCGCAGGCTTTCGCCCAGTTCCATCGGGATCGGCTTCAGGCTTGGCGGTGCCTTGGGTTTCTCCACACCAGATGGCGGCTTAACCGCACCTTGCCGCATCTTCACCCGCGCCACGGCCTTGTAGCCAAAGAAGCGGTTCACCCGCTCCATGATTTCCGGGATCACATGCTGGATGATGGGCGCATGGGCGGGCAGGACCACCAGCTGGAGGATACCATCGGATTTCTCGCCCGGCGGGAAGCGGATCGCCTCCGGCGCGCAGACGCGGGCGTGGCGTTCGCCCACGATTTCCGGCCAGCGCGTGACCACGCTCGATTGCACGAAGCCGAAGCGGCGGAAGGCGGCGCGGCCGATCTGCGGCATGATGTCGCTGATGGCCTTGGCCGGTCCGCCGCGCGGACGCTCGTAGGGCTTGGGCGACTTGCGCGCCTTTGCCTTCGCGGTGCGTTTGGGCTTGGGAGGAGTCTCGCGTTCCATCGGAAGCGCGGCCATGCCATAGGCGCGGCGTGACTTCCAGCACCGCCACCCGATTGCTCGACTGGTATGACCGGCATGCGCGTGACCTGCCCTGGCGCATTCCGCCCGGAAGCGACGCGGCGGCGGACCCGTACCGCGTATGGCTGTCCGAAGTGATGCTGCAGCAGACCACTGTCGCCGCAGTGAAGCCCTATTTCGAGAAATTCACCGCCACCTGGCCAACGGTCGAGGCGCTCGCCGCCGCGCCGGAGGAGGACGTGATGGCCGCCTGGGCGGGGCTGGGATACTATTCCCGCGCCCGGAACCTGGTGAAGGCCGCGCGCGCCGTGGCGGATCGGGGCGGCTTCCCGGATACCGAGGCGGGCCTGCGCGAATTGCCGGGGCTGGGCGCATATACGGCAGCCGCTGTCGCCGCGATCGCGTTCGGGCGGCGAGCGGTGGTGGTGGATGCGAATGTGGAACGGGTCATCTCGCGCCTGTTCGATATTCGCGAGCCTCTACCGGCGTCGCGCAAGGCAATCCGCGCGGCGGCGGACACGATCACGCCGGAGACGCGTGCGGGCGATTTCGCGCAGGCGATGATGGATCTCGGCTCCTCCATCTGCACGGCCCGCGCGCCGAAGTGCCTGCTTTGCCCTTTGCGGGAGGATTGTGCAGGCTATGCGGCAGGCGAGCCGGAAGCCTTGCCGTTCAAGCCGCCAAAGAAGGCGAGACCGGTGCGGCAGGGCTGCGCTTATTGGATGGAGCGGGACGGCAAGGTGCTGCTGGTGACGCGGCAGGGCACGGGCATGCTGGGTGGCATGCGCGCACTGCCGGACGATGGCTGGTCAGCGAAGGGCGACGGCAGCACAGAGCCGCCGGTCGCGGGCGAGTGGCATCCGCGCGGCACGGTGACGCATGGCTTTACCCACTTCACCGTGGAGCTGGCTGTGCAGGAGCTATCCGGCAAGGCACCGACCACGCCCAAGGGCGAATGGTGGCCGGTCGCGGAGATCGAAGACGCCGGCCTGCCCACGCTGTTCGCGAAGGCGGCGCGGCTCGTCCTCGCAAGCCGTTAGATAAACCCGCCGCCCAGCGACAGGCGCACGACCGCAATCAGGCCCACGATCAGGCAGAAATTGCGCCCGCCATTGCTCTGGGACAAGGCGCCGGCTGCAATGCCCGCCACGATCAGTGGCAGCGCGAACCAGTTGCCCCATCCCAGCAGCGGGATGGTGGAGGGAATGACGATGATGAGCGAGATGATCCCCAGCAGGATCGAGACGATGTTCAGCATGTGTTATATATGGCTAACACAGCAGGCAATTTCAAGATGCTTGCCGCGCGGCGGCCTGCCCCGCTAACGATACGCGAAATTCGCTGGAGAACACCTGCCATGACCATCCGCCACGCCCCCATCACCCGTCGCGGCCTGCTTCGCACCGGGGCTGCCATTGGCGCGGGCGCGCTGGCTGCCGGGGCCCTGCCGCGTGCTGCTTTCGCCAGCACCATGCGGAGCTGGCCCACGGTCGATGCGCTGCTGTCCGGCTATGTCGAGGGGCGCAAGGTGGCTAACATGGTCGCCATGATGGGGCAGGGGCAGCACGCCCCCGTATCCATCGCCCATGGACGGCTGGGCCTGCTGCGCGATACGCTGGCGGACAGCAATTCGCTCTACCGCATCTATTCCATGACCAAGCCGGTCACGGGCATGGCTGCGATGATCCTTGTGGACGAAGGCAAGCTGCAGCTGGACCAGCCGCTGGCGGACATCCTTCCTGCCTTCGCCGAGATGCAGGTGCAGCGCGAATACGATGGCGCGATTACCGAAGATAACCTCGAGCCTGCGGTGCGGCCGATCACGATCCGTCACCTGCTGACGCACACGGCAGGCTTCGGCTACAACATCGTGCAGCAGGGCGCGCTGGCCAAGGCTTACATGGAAAACGGAATCGTGCCGGGTGCGATCAGCCGCGCCGCGCCTCCGGGGGCTTTCGGCGGAAAGCCTGCGGCCAGCCTGGAGGCTTTCGCCGAGGCGCTGGCGGAGCTGCCGCTGGTTTACCAGCCCGGCACGCGCTGGTCCTACAGCGTCAGCCTGGACCTGCTGGGCCGCGTGATAGAGGTTGTCTCGGGCCAGCCGTTCGACGAATTCCTGATGGAGCGGATCATCGTGCCGACCGGCATGGTCGATACGGGATTCCAGGTGGCCGGAGCGGATATCCCGCGCCTGACGGACAATTACTTCCTGGCCGGGGACACGCTCATCCCGGTCGATCTGGCGGGCAACTCGGTCTATCTCGACCGGCAGCCGTTTCCATACGGCGGCGCGGGCCTTGCCAGCACGCCGCGCGATTACGACCGGTTCCTGCAGATGCTCGCCGGTTATGGCGCGATCGAGGGCAAGCGGGTCATGAGTGCGAAGGCCGTGGCGCTGGGCACAAGCGACCTTTTTCCGGACACGATGGACCCGGCGGATAGCTTCATGGCGAATTACGGCCACGGCGCCGGCGGCCGCGTGGGCAAGGGCGCGACGAAGGGCGAATATGGCTGGTTCGGCGCGGCGGGCACGTCAGGCCTGGTCAACCTGACCAGCGGCCTGCGTTTCTCGCTCTACACGCAATATATGCCAGCCCAGGCGTATGATCTGAACGCCCAGTTCCAGCAGGCAGTCTATGCGGACTACGCGGCGGCGGGATCGCCAGCCGCGTAATCCGCCGCGGGCATCAGCCCTGATTGTTCATTGCGGCCTGTGTCTTCGGGCCCTTCTGCGCATCCTGCGCGGGATTGTCGCTGCCCACCACCGGCTCGCGATTGTCGGGATCGGTGGCGCGGTTGAGTTCTCCGCGCGTGCCGACACGTGTCCTCACCTCGCCGCCGGACCGGCTACCCTGGCTGGGCGTGGGCTGGTCCTGCATCGCATCGATCAGTTCATTGTCGGGGTGAAGGCTCTGGCGTTCGGGCATGTGTTTTCTCCTTTCCCCACCAACGGGCGGGGCAGGGCGCCGGTTCCGCTACGCCAACGCGCAATCGTTAACATGTGAGACCGGGGTTAAGTCACTCAGAAAAAACGCAAAACAGGGAAACGTGACCGCGGCGTTAAGGAAAATTAAACGTGACGATTGAACGAATTCGTAATCGGTCGCGGCTTACCGGAGACGCATGAGAGACGATCGCAAATCCGGTATCGCGCACCTTCGTGCCAGCTTCGAAAGACTGCTTGCTTGCGAGCAGGGGGCCACTGCGATCGAATATGGGCTGATTGCCAGCTTGATCGCAATCGGATCGGTGCAGGCGCTCAGCCTCCTTGGCGGAAGTGTGACGCAAACCTTCACCACCGTATCCGGCAATATGGCGGCCCCTGTTGTTCCGCAGAACCCGGCACCGTCCGGCGGACCCAATACCGGATCGCCAAACGAACCTGCGCCCGGCGCAATCCCGCCCGGTTGAGCCTGACAGCGGCTCCGGGTGCGGGGGCGGTTGGCTGCGCGGTCTCACGGATTGCGCACGCTATCGCCCGGATCCGCGAATGGCACCGGCCGATCCTGGCCGCCCTTGTCCTGTGCGTGATTGTCATCGCGGTAAGGCCGGCCGAGCAGGTCGACAGCCGCTTCTCGGACCAGTTGCTGGCCAGTCAGGCCGTGCAGCCCGATGCGGACCTGGCCATCGTCGAGATCACGGCTGAGGACACCAGGCGCTTTGGCGGGCAGCCGGTTCCGCGCGCGGCCATGGCGGCGCTGGTCAACGGGCTGGCTGATGCAGGCGTTGACAGGGCCTATCTGGATTTCAACCTTGGCGAAGCCATCAGCGCCGGGCCGGATGAAGCACTGGCGAATGCGCTGGCGCGGTTCGATAAGGACCGGATCGCGCTGGCCAGCGGCGTCACGCCGGAGCATTTGCCCGCGCCGGTCTTCCAGAAGCACGCAACCGTGCTGGATTCGCGCATCGCGCAGGCGCCGGACGGATGGTATCGCGCAGTAGGCCAGAGCGGGGGAGCGCGAGGCGCAAATCCCTCGGCATGGCTGGCCAATGGCAGCACAACGCCGCAGGCGGCCGGGTTGGACCTGCGCGTGGCCCATTGGCAATTCCCGCGAGCCAGCATGTCCGACGTCATCGACGGGAAGGCGGACCTGAAGGGGAAGACGGTGGTCGTCACATTTTCCCGCAGCTTTGCGCCGACGCGGACCTTCCTGCCGATTGCTGGCGAAAGCGACCGCGCCGCCGTTTTCCTGCTGGGCGCGCAATCGCAGCGCAATGGCTATGACACCGTCCTGCAGCGGGGTGAGCGCGCCAATATCGCGCTCCAGCTGTTTGCCATCCTGATCGGCTTCGTCACGGGCCTGGTCGCCTCCTCCGGGCGAAAGCTGCTGTTATTGATGGGCGCGATCATGTTTTTCGTGCTCGCCACCAATGCCTCCATCGCGGCGAGTATCGGCGCACCGGCGCAGCCCAGCACCGCGCTGTTCTGCTTCCTAGTGATGGTCAACGTCACGCTGGTGCAGCGCCTGCGGATCGTGCCCATGATCGCCAACTTCCTGAAGGGCGATCTCAGCCCCGACGAAGCGCTTGCATGGCGCGCGCTGGAACCGCAGGAGCGGCCTGCCATGCTGTTCGGTGCGAACGGGCAGATCAAGCGCATGAACGCCGCAGCTCGCGACCGCACAGACCTGCCGCATGGCGAGATCGCGCAGGCCTGCTTCCCCCGCATGGGGGAGCGCGGCCAATCGATCGCGCTGCAGCTGGCGGATGGTTCGCCGGCCAGCTTCGCGCTCGACTGGCCATACCCCAATGTGCCGGTCGTAGTGCTTGAAGACAGGACAGCCACCGACGCGATGACCCGGCAGCTACAGCGGCAGCTGGAAGTGGACGAGATGACCGGCTGCCTCAACCGACGCGGCTTCGACAATGCGCTATCCGCCGCACGGAACACGGGACGCAATTATGCGGTGTTCTTCATCGATATGAACGGTTTCAAGGCGATCAACGACACTTATGGCCACGACGCCGGTGACGAGCTTCTGGTCGCCACTGCGGCGCGCCTGCAGGCCCTGTCGCGCAGCGATGACCACTGTGCCCGGCTCGGCGGGGACGAGTTTGCCATGATCGTCATGGGCACGGTGGATGCGGATACCGCGCAGCGCCTGCGCAGCCGCATCGAACAGGAAATCGCCGTGCCTGTGAAGCTGCGGGCCTCCGCCGCGACGGTCATGCCCTCCGCCGCCGTCGGCTTCGCAATGTCCAGTTTCGCCGGGGAGGACCCGGCAGCGGTCCTGCGCCGCGCGGATCAGGACATGTACCAGCAAAAGGGCCAGGGCAGGGCCGCACCCCGCGCCGCGTGAGTTAGATCAGCCCAAGCCGCAGCAGGCGATTGGCCAGCTTGCCGGGAAGGATATCGCCCAGTTCCTCACCTTCTTCCAGGTCGCGCGGCGGCTCGCCCTTCAGATAGCGCCAGCCCTGGTGTGCGCGCTTCGGGCGGGGCAGCACGGCGATCAGCTTCGGTTCCAGGTCGATGAACCAGCGTCCGTTGTCCTGCTCGGTAAAGCCGATAATCGGACTGCGCGCGACGATGTTGTGCTCATGGATCCAGAACAAGGATCCGCCGACGCATTCTTCCCAGCGCGTGGGGCGATAACGCGTGTTGACCGCCATGCGCGGACGGTTGGCAAACCATTCGCGGATATCGTCATAGCTTTTCGCCCCGAAGGCGATCTTGGTCAGGCTGAGCGGCATGGTCACCGCTCAAGATAGGCAATCGGCGGCGCGTCTCAAGCTGCCAGGCCCGCTGCCACGGCCAGGCCGAGGAAGGCGAAGAAGCCCATCGAGTCCGTGATCATGGTCACGAATACGCTGCTGGCGACGGCCGGGTCCTGTCCCAGCCGGTCGAATGCGACGGGGACCATCACGCCCGCCAGCCCTGCCACCACCACATTGATGACCATGGCCAGCGCAATCACAACGCCCAGCATCGGGGTGAAAATGGCCGCCGTGGCCAGGCCGATCAGCACGGCGATGGTCACGCCGTTCAGGAAGGCAACGCGAAACTCGCGCCACAGCATGCGCTTGGTATTGCTGCGGGTCAGCTGGTTGGTGGCGATGGCGCGCACCGTCACTGCCATGGTCTGCGTGCCCGCATTGCCGCCGATGCTGGCAACGATGGGCATCAGGATGGCCAGCGCCACCAGCTTCTCGATCGCGGCGCCGAAGGCCGCAATGATCAGGCTGGCGACCAGCGCCGTGCCAAGGTTCGCCACAAGCCAGCGCACGCGGGCGGAATAGGCATCGCGCAAGGGCTCGTTGATGTCGCCTTCACCGGCGCCGCTCATCAGCAGGGCATCCTCGCCCGCCTCTTCGGAGATGATGTGGACGATATCGTCCACCGTCAGCTGGCCCACCAGTCGCCCGTTCTCGTCCACCACGGCGGCGGAGATCAGGGCGTATTTCTGGAACCGCAGGGCGACCTCTTCCTGGTCCATTTCGACAGGGATCAGCGTCTGTTCGCGCTTCATCACGTCGGCCAGGGCAATGTGGCGCGGTGCGCGCAATACCCAGCTCAGCAGGCAGGTGCCGACGGGGTGGTTGCGGTGGTCCACCACGAAGACTTCGAAGAATTCGGTCGGCAGGTCCTCGTTATCGCGCAGGTAATCGATCAGGTCGCCCACGGTCAGGTGCTCGGGCACGCTGACCAGTTCGCGCTGCATCAGGCGGCCGGCGGACTCGTCCGGATAGGACAGCGCGCTTTCGATGGCGGCGCGGTCTTCCGGCTCCATCTCCGCCAGCACGGCGCGCTGGTCGGCATCGTCCAGATCCTCGATCAGCTGGACCGCATCGTCGGTTTCCAGCTGCTCGGCAATTTCGGCGACGGCGGCGGCGGGCAGCGCCTCCATCATGTCCTCGCGGACGTAATCGTTCAGCTCGGACACCACCTCGCTGCTCATCAGGTCGGTAATGGCAGAGGCCAGGTCGCGCCGCTCGCGCGGGTCCAGCAGCTCGAACAGGTCGGCGATGTCGGCGGGGTGGAGCGGTTCGACTAGCTCGTAAGCCAGCCCCTCGTCACCGGCTTCCAGCGCGTCTTCCACGCGGCGGACGAATTCCGGCTTCAGCCGGTTCTCGTCATCCAGCTGCTCCGCCTCCTCGGGCGTGCGGGCTTCGTCGGCGCGGAGGAGGTCGTCATCGGCCATGCCTGCGCCCTATCGGCGCGAGCGGTAATTGCAAGCTGCGGGTGACATTGCGGGCGAGCGCCCTATGTAGGGCGGGCATTCTACAGGAGACAAGACTTATGGCCGACACACTGACCCTCACCCTCGACTGCGGAGACGGAAAGGGCGGCGATGTCGTCATCAAGCTGCGCCCGGACCTGGCCCCCGGCCATGTCGAGCGGATTACCGAGCTGGCCAAGGACGGCTTCTATGACGGCGTGCTGTTTCACCGCGTGATCCCCGGCTTCATGGCGCAGGGCGGCGACCCGACCGGAACCGGCATGGGCGGCAGCGACAAGCCGGATCTGAAGGCCGAATTCAACGCAGAGCCGCACACGCGCGGCACCTGCTCGATGGCTCGCACCCAGGTGCCGGACAGCGCCAACAGCCAGTTCTTCATCTGCTTCGACGACGCGCATTTCCTTGACGGCCAGTACACCGTCTGGGGCCAGGTCGAGAGCGGCATGGAACATGTCGACGCCCTGCCCAAGGGCGAACCGCCCGCCAACCCGGGCAAGATCGCCAAGGCTACGGTTGGCTGAGGCAATTCCCTCCCCGTCCCGCAGAGGATGGGGAGGGGGACCGCCTTGCTGGAGGCTCTGATAATGATTGTCGTCGGCTTCTACGTGCTGGTCGGCCATATCGGAATGACAGTCACATTCCCCTGGAAGCGGCTGCGCGCCCAAAGCACGACAGACCTTTCTTGAAACCCAAACGTCACCATCCCGTCTTGAAAGGGGCGACTGCCATGGTGGACGGGGTTTCTTGGGCGGAACGCCGGCCGCCAGCCGCGACCGGGGCTACAGCCTGGATTGCCACGAGCGCTTGTAATTGAACATGAAGTTGACCGAAAGCAGGTAATAGCTGGCCACTGGACGGCCCTCGGCATCAAGTGCGGGCTCGAATTTCGCAGTCTGCATGATACGCTCGCAGGTGTCTGCTTCGAAGGCCGGGTCAGCCAGCTGCAATTGCAGCTTGCAGCTCAAGGTATTCCCGTTTTCGTCCACGCCCAGCCGCAAATTCAGCACGGCCGGAATTCCCTTCCGCTCCATTTCCTTTGGATATTCCAGGGATTTCCCAATTTCCAGGCGGTTTACGAGGCGTGGCGGGCGTGTGAGCGACTTCTGCTCTTCGACATCGTAGCCCCAGCTTCGCAACAGATCATCGGTGCAGGCCCGCATCGCTTCCATCGGTTTCTGCAGATTGCCCGTCAGAAGGATGATTTCCGGCCTGAACGCCTTGCGAAGGTGCAGGCGATCGGCGCGTGATGCCGCCGCAATTTCAGCCTCCACCGTGTCGACGCTTTCGAGAAAGGCGTCGATAGCGGCCACGTCGGTCGAGTCTTTCAAATGCTCTGGCGGCTCGATCGTAAAAAGCCGGGTTGTGAAGAACACGCCGCTGAAATCGCTTTCTGCCTCGACGTCGAATCCGATGGTCTCGACCCAATCGGCCTCGGCGTCGAACTTGAATTCGAATTCGGTCTGGCGTCCAAGGCGCTGCTTCGACGTGACAACGAGCTGCAGCCTGGTCCCGGGACCGTAGCGCCGCATGGTGAGGTAAGCGGTTTCATCGCCTTCGCCGAACTGCCTGATGAGGACGCAGCTATCGTCATCATAATGCATGTTCCATGCAGACGTTGCTGGCAGGGTGAGGACCTTGTCCTTCGCCCCTGTGGGCTGCGACATGAACGGTAAAAGGATGGCGACTGCCAGAGCGAATATTCGAGCGACGATTTGACCTACTCCCTTGTTTGGGACCAGCTTATCGCCCGGCGCGAATGCTTCAAGTCAGATTCCCGCTTGCACCAGCCAGTCGTGGAACAGGCGCACGGGGCGGTGTTCCAAGTCCTGCGGGCGGCAGACGAACCAGTAGGAATAGGGGCTGGCCACTTCCAGGTCCGGGAACAGCTGCGTCAGGCGGCTGTCATTGGCGCGCTTCAAGTGGTCGTCATGCATCATGGCGATGCCGAGGCCCTGCTTTGCAGCTTCAAGTATCAGCTGGCCGGAATCGTAATGGTCCACTGCTGCGGGGTGTAGCAGCGGCATGCCGATGGCCTGGCGCCATGCATCGAAGCTTTGCGGCAGGTCGGAATGAATGAGGAAGGTCTGATCCGCCAGCGCGCTGGCAGTGGGGTTGGGGCCCAGCTGCGCGGCAAGGTCGCGGTTGCAGATCGCGCGCACCATGTTGTGATCCAGCTGCACCGCGTGGAGGGCCGGATCGGGTGAGGTAGTCAGCAGGACGGCCGCGTCCAGCGTATCGCCGACGCGGTCGATGAGGTGCGGGCCGGTGTCGATGTCGATATGCAGGCGGGGGTGCAGCTTGCGCAGGCTGGGCAGGGCCGGAAACAGGCGCTGGCTGCCGAACAGCGGCAGCACGCCCAGCCGCAGGCGCAGCAATTGCAGGCTGTCGCTTTGGGATTCGACGGCCTGCGCCAGTGCCTCGAATTGCGGGTGCACGGTATCGAAGAAGGCGCGCCCGTCATCGGTCAGCTTCATCGCCTGGCCGGAGCGGGAGAACAGCTTCTTGCCAACGAATTCTTCCAGATTGGTCACACGGCGGCTGAGCGCGGATGGGCTGAGGCCGAGCTCCGCCGCAGCGGCGCGTGCCGATCCCAGCCGAACCACCCGGACAAAGGCCTCCAGGGCGCGGAGCGGGGGAAGGCGGCGAAGAACCATGGGCGCGTTTGTTACCCAGACCGGCCCCGCTGTCGAGGCTTCATGTTGCGATGCAGCGTGAAAATACGCCGGACCGACGGCCAGCAGGCTTTGGCGGGACCAGGCAGGCTCAGGCCGCGTCGGCGTCCTGCTCCTGTCCTTCGCCGGCCGGGGCGTGCAGCCGCAGGCGCGTGACATGCGTTTCATCGCCCGCAATGACTTCCAGCTTCCAGCCGCTGGGGTGATCCAGCACGGCACCGGGCTGCGGGACCTGTTCGGCCAGCACGAAGGCAAGGCCGCCCAGCGTGTCCACCGCTTCTTCCACCTCGGCCAGCCGCGGATCGCCGACCATTTCGGCGACATCGTCCAGCTCGGCGCGGGCATCGGCTTCCCACATCCCCTCTTCCACCGGCGTGATCAGCTCGACCGGTGCCTCGTCATGCTCGTCCTCGATCTCGCCGACGATTTCCTCGACCAGGTCCTCGATGGTGATGATGCCGTCCGTGCCGGAAAATTCGTCCACCACGATGGCGAGGTGCGTGCGGCGTGCGCGCATGTCCGCCAGAACGTCCAGCGCGCCGCGCGCCTGCGGCACATACAGCGGCTCGCGCATCAGCACGGTCCAGTCCTCTGGCGCGGGGTGGCCGTGGGCCAGGAAGGGAAAGACGTCCTTCAGGTGCATCATGCCGATGACCTTGTCGAGCGAGCCTTCGTAGACAGGCACGCGGCTGATGCCGTTATCGGCGAACAGCGCGATCATTTCCTGCCAGGTGGCGGCCTTGTCGATGGCGATGATCTCGCCGCGCGGGATCGCCACATCGTCGGCATCATGCTCGCTGAAATGCAGCAGATTGCGCAGCATGGTCAGCTCCAGCGCGGACAAATCGCCCGGCGCCAGCACGGCGTTGCCATTGCCGCTGGCCTGCTCGTCTTCATGCTCGTCGATGGCTTCCTCGATCTGCGCGCGCAGCGAGGTGTCGGCTTCCGCCGGGTCGAACAGCTTGCGGATGGCCCCTATCAGGCCGCCGCTACTCTCCGCGTCTCCGTTACCGGAATCGCCGTTTCTGGAATTGTCGGGCATGCCCGCTTGTGATTCCTCCTGTCAGGTACGGTCCCCATATGGGTCCGCCAGCCCGAGTAGGGCAAGGGTGTTGATTTCCAGTAACTCCATGGCATCCGCATGGGTTTCCGAAATCTCGTGATCGTGGCCCGCCAGATGCAGCAGGCCATGGACGATCAGGTGGGCGGTGTGTGCCTCCAGCGCAATGCCTTTCTCTGCCGCCTCGCGCGCGCACACGCCATGGGCGAGCGCGATATCGCCGAGCATCTCGGGTGGGCCTTCGGCAGGAAGGGCCAGCAGGTCCTCGCGCTCCAGCATCGGGAAGCTCAGCACATTGGTCGGCTTGTCCCGGTCACGCCATTCGCGGTTCAGCGCGTGCACCTCATCGTCCGATGTGAACAGCAGGCTGGCCACCAGGCGCGAATTGGCGAGCTCCGGCGCCTGCGACGCTGCCGCATCGGCCACGCGTGCGGCCAGCGCTTCCCAGCCGTCGCCGGGCCAGGGGGCTTCCACGGATAGGTCCAGTTGCATTGCCGGTTCGCAGGCCTGCCGGTCAGCCCACGCCGGGCGCGAGGATCATGGTCTTGCAGAACAGCGTGCCGGCCCCCTCTGCGCTGAGCAGGATCATCCGGTCCTTGCCGCCATCATCCCGGTCCCATTCCAGCGTGCGCATCAGGACGGGCGGTGTGCCACGCTCCAGCGAGACATTGTCGCGTTGCTGGCGGTCGGGATCGCCTGCGCGCTTGGCAGCCACTTCCATCTCCGCGCAGTCGCCGCGGTCGGGCACGAGGTTCACCAGTTTCAGGGAGCGGTCCCCCGGTTCGAACAGGAAGCCGGCCTCGTAAGTGATGCCGCCTATTTCCTGCGTACCGGCAGCGAGATGGTGCAGGCCGAACAGGCGGTAATCCGCATGGTCTTCGACGGCGGAGATGGCGCCGCCGCTGGCGTCCACCACGGCTTCGGGCGTCATGCCCCACTGCGTCCAGTTCCAGTCCGCCTGTGCGGCGCCGGGCAGGGCCAACGCCCCGGCACCGGCGGCGAGGGCGACCAGGCGGCGAATGCTTGGCACGGTCATGCCCCTTCTCCTTCATAAGCTTCCACGATGCGGCCCACGATCGGGTGGCGCACCACGTCTTCCGCCAGGAAGCGGGTCACGCCCACGCCTTCCACGCCTTCGAGGCGTTCGACCGCATCGGCAAGGCCGGACATCCGGTCGCCGCCCGGAATGTCCACCTGCCGGGGATCGCCGCACACCACCATGCGGCTGTTCTGGCCGAAGCGGGTGAGGAACATCTTCATCTGCTCGCGCGTGGTGTTCTGCGCCTCGTCAAGTATGATGAAACTGTCCGCCAGCGTGCGGCCGCGCATGAAAGCGATGGGCGCGATCTCGATCTCGCCGCTGGCAATCCGGCGGTCCACCTGTTCGGGCGGCATGCAATCGTACAGCGCATCGTAAAGCGGGCGAAGGTAGGGATCGACCTTCTCCTTCATGTCGCCGGGCAGGAAGCCCAGCCGCTCGCCTGCCTCCACCGCGGGGCGGGAGAGGATCAGGCGCTGCACGCTGCCGGTGATCAGCTGGCTGACCGCCTGCGCCACGGCGACATAGGTCTTGCCCGTGCCTGCGGGGCCCAGCGCAAAGATCACGTCGCGGCTGGCCAGCTGGCGCATGTAATCGCCCTGCCGGATGCTGCGGGGGACGATGGTCTTGCGCCGCGTGCGGATCATGATCGGCGGCACGTTGTCCGGCTTGCCCGACATGATGCCTTCCAGCGTGGGTTCGGTGGACATGGCGATGAGGGATTCGATCGCGCCCGCGTCCAGTTCCTGCCCCGTCAGCAGGCGTTCGTGCATCTTGGAAAGGACTTCGCGCGCACGGGCGACCTCGTCCTCGCCGCCTTCGATGATCACATGGTTGCCGCGCGCGCCGATATAGACGCCCAGCCGGTTCTCGATCTGCACAAGGTTGGCGTCGAATTCCCCGAACAGCGCGCCCAGCACGGCCTGCTCCTCGAATTCCACCTCCACGCGGGATTTTCGCGCGATGCTGCGCCGGTCTTCCGGACGATCCAGCGCGGTCGAGATGGTGGCTTCGGTCGGTTTCTTGCCCATGCATTTCCTTCGGTGCTTGCGAGTCGGAAATGTAAGGTGCCTGCGCGCTCTGGCAAGCGCGGTGCGGCAAGTGACGGCGGAAAACGTCAGGCGGCGGCGTTTGCCACCAGCTCGCCCCGGATCGAATTGGGGCCGGCCTGCGCCAGTTTCGCGGTCACGATATCGCCGATGGCAATGCCGCCTGCATCAGCGCCGTCGAAGAACACCGATTGCAGCCAGGGCGACTTGCCCAGCCATTGGCCTTCCAGCTTGCCGCGCCGTTCCACCAGCACTTCGCAGGTCTTGCCCTCGCTGGCCTTGTTGAAGGCGTGCTGGTCGCGGTTGAGGCTGGCCTGCAGGCGCTGGAGGCGCTCGTCCATCACCTCGGGCGCGACCTGAGCGTCCATCGTCGCGGCGGGGGTGCCGGGGCGGGGCGAGTATTTGAAACTGAATGCGGCGGCGTAGCCGACCGCGTCCACCAGGCTCAGCGTCTCTTCGAACTCGGCCTCGGTTTCGCCCGGGAAGCCGACGATGAAATCGCCGCTGAGCGCCAGGTCTGGTCGCGCCGCCCGGAAACGGTCGAGCAGCTTCAGGTAGCTTTCTGCCGTATGGCTGCGGTTCATGGCTTTGAGCACGCGGTCGCTGCCGGATTGCACGGGCAGGTGCAGGTACGGCATCAGCTTTTCCACCTCGCCATGGGTGGCGATCAGGTCGTCATCCATGTCCGCCGGGTGGCTGGTGGTGTAGCGGATGCGCTTCAGGTCCGGATCTTCGGCCAGGGCGCGGATCAGGCCCGCCATGCCCAGCGTACGGCCCTTGTCGTCCTCGCCGGTCCAGGCGGAAACGTTCTGGCCAAGCAGCGTGATCTCACGCGCGCCGGCCTCCACCAGCTTCTTCGCTTCGTCCACCAGTGCACTGAAAGGCCGGGAAATTTCCGCGCCGCGCGTATAGGGGACCACGCAGTAAGTGCAGAACTTGTCGCACCCTTCCTGGATGGTCAGGAAGGCGGACGGGGCGCTCTTCCGGCGCTGCGGGAGGGCGGCGAATTTCGCATCGGCGGGCATGTCCGTATCGGTCGCCCGTTCGCCGCGCGCGGCCTTTTCGATCATGCTGGGCATGCGGTGATAGGCCTGCGGGCCCACGACCATGGAAACGGCCGGCGCACGCGCCATGATCTCCTCGCCTTCGGCCTGCGCCACGCAGCCCGCGACCGCTATCATCGGCGTTTTGCCCGCCTCGCGCCCGGCCTTGGAGATGCGGCCGATGTCGGAATAGACCTTCTCCGCCGCTTTCTCGCGGATATGGCAGGTGTTCAGCACCACCAGGTCCGCATCCTCGCCTTCGGGCGCAGGCGCGATGCCCTGCTCGGCCAGCATCTCGGCCATGCGCTCGCCATCATAGACGTTCATCTGGCAGCCGAAGCTCTTGACCCGGTAGGTCTTGGGGGAAGTCGCAGGTTTCATGGGCGGGCGCGGTTTAGCGGCATGTGCGCCGGGGTTCAATCGACTTGCTGCTTGCAAGACACGCGCGGAAGCGGGAGAAAGCAGCATGATCAGACCCGCCCTGTCAGCCCTCGCGCTTATCGCCCTTTCGCCTGCAGCAATCGCACAGGATGCCGCGCCTTCCGTGGCCGAGGCCCAGTTTGCGCAGATCGCATCGTGGGAAGGCCGCTGGGAAGTGGCGGGCACGGATGCGCTGGAAATCGTCTTCACCAGCACGGCGCGCGGCACGGTGATGATCGAACGGTGGGAAACGGCCGCGGGCCTTCATTCCATGACCGTCTACCACCTCGATGGCGAGCGGGTGATCGCGACGCATTATTGCCCGCAGGGGAACCAGCCGCGGCTCGCCAGCCTGCCGGAAGTCGGAGGTCGGATCGAATTCGCGTTTCACGACGTCACCGGCCTGGACGAGGGTGAGAGCCACGCCAGCTCGCTCGCATTCGTCCCCCAGCAGGACGGGTCCCTCAAGCGGACCGAGACCTATACCGATCTCGATGGGCCCGGATCGCCCAGCACTTACGTACTTACCCGCGCTCCCTGACCTGCATGCGCCGAAGGCCGGTCAGCTGCGTTCGGCGGCGAGCTTTGCGGCAATGGCTTCCTGCGCGACCTGCGCCATCACCTTGCGGTTGGCGGCCTGCGCGCCCGTAAGTTCGGGCAGGAAGTGAATGTCCAGCTGCACGGGGCGGGTGCGGGCCAGGATCTTCTTGAAATTCTGCGGGCCGGATTCCTCCACCCACGCGGTGTCCGGCACTCCGCCATACTCCAGCACCACCGGCTGCACCGCCATGCCTTCGGGCAGCGGGTCGAGCGCGGACAGCAGGCTGGACTTGAAGGGCAGCACGCCGGTCCCATCGCTGGTGGTGCCTTCGGGAAACAGCGTCAGCGTGCCCTTGCCGCGCATCGCCTCGCGCAGCTGCTCCACCTGCTCGGTCACGCTGGTGCGTTTGTGCCGGGCGACGAAGACGGTATCGTTCATCTCGCACAGCCATTTCAGGAAGGGAAATGCGGCCAGCCCGTCATGCGCGACAAAGGCGCTGCCGCTGGCGCGGGCGAGGGCGGGGATGTCCATCCAGCTGACATGGTTGGCCAGCTGCATCGCGCCGGGCACGCGGCGGCCATGCTCGCGGATGGAAATGCCGCATACGAAGGATACTGCGCCGAGGAAGTTGCTGGCGAAGAAGCGCCCGCGGCCAAGAGCGCGCCAGATAAGGTGCAGGGGCGCGAAGGTGATCAGCAGCACGCCCAGCATCGCCACCCGGAGCGTCACCAGCACCCAGCCGAGCGGGCCGATCGCCCTTGTCACAGCCACCGTCTCGCTGGCCTGCGTCATCAATCCTCGCGGTCGATCCGCACGCCGTAGAGTTCCATCCGGTGATCCACCAGGCGATAGCCCAGCTTCTCGGCGATCTGTTTCTGAAGCGCTTCCAATTCGGGGTCGACGAATTCCACGACCTTGCCGCTTTCCACGTCGATCAAATGGTCGTGGTGCGCCTCGGGCGCGGCTTCGTAACGCGCGCGGCCATCGCCGAAATCGTGGCGGTCCAGGATGCCCGCCTCTTCGAACAGGCGCACGGTGCGATAGACGGTGGCGATGGAAATCTTGGGATCGATCTTGGCCGCACGCTCGTGCAGCTGCTCCACATCCGGGTGATCGTCGCTGGCCGACAGCACGCGTGCGATGACCTTGCGCTGTTCGGTAATGCGCAGGCCGCGTTCGGCGCAAAGGGCTTCGAGATCGATCTTGTTCTGCATGCCATCCATGGGGAAAAGAAAAACGCCCCGCATCCATGATGGAAGCGGGGCGTCTTTTCAAGCGGGGCCCGGCGGCAATGTACGCTTAGCGTGCGCTGTGGGCGCAGCCGCGTGCCGCCATGGCGCCGTCTCAGGCCTTTTTCTTGCGGCCGGGCTTCTGGCCGGGCTTGCGGCCAAGGCCGATCTTCTTGGCCAGTTCGCGGCGCTTTTCGGCATAGTCCGGGGCGACCATCGGGTAATCCGAAGGCAAATCCCAGCGGGCGCGATATTCGTCCGGCGTCATGCCGTGGTCCGTCATCAGGTGACGCTTCAGCATCTTCATCTTCTTGCCGTCTTCCAGGCAGACGATGTGGTCCTTCTTCACCGATGCGCGCACGGAGACGGCGGGATCGGGGCGCTGTTCCTGCGAAGAGCCGTCACCGCCCAGGCCAGCCAGCTTGTTGAAGACATTTTCCAGCAGGGCAGGCACTTCGTCTGCCGAGACGTTGTTGTTGGCAACGTAGGACACGACGATGTCCGTCGCGTGGGTAATCAAGGTTTCCTTCATGTCGTTATCGACATTGTCCATGGTGCAGACCTTCTATGTTTGTTCTTTACAATCCCAATGGGATTGCCGCGCACCTAGCAGGCGCGAAGTATTCGCGCAACGCGCGTGCGAAATATGCAAGTATTACAGCTCGCGGGCGAACGTCACCGCGTCGAACGGGCCGGACGTGCCGCGCGTGTAATAGGCGCGCCGCCGCCCGACAGCGGTAAAGCCATGCGCGGTGTAGAGGCGCTCTGCCGGATTGCCGTCGCGCATTTCCAGGAACATGCGGGTCGTTCCGCGTGCGCGGGCCGCCTCCAGCGCGCGGGCCATCATGGCCTTGCCAAGCCCGCGTCCGCGATAGTCGGGATGGGCGGCGATCAGAAGCAGCTCTTCCTCCCCGCTGACATGGCGCGTGACCACGAAGCCGGCGGTGTCCTCCAGCGCGGCGGGCGGCTGTCCGTCCGGGGCTGCCAGCAGGTGATGAGTGTGCGGCAGGATCAGCGCATCGGCCACCTGCTTGCGGTTCCACGCCTCACCAAACTGCGGGTCGAACGCGGCCTGCATCACGGCCATGATCGCATCGTTGGGATCGTCCATCACGCCTGCCCGGGCAGCTTCGCGTCCGGCGCGCGGCCATAGATGGGGGAAAGGTCGGTGGTGAGGCACGACGGCGGCAGGCGCATCGCCTGCCTCGCATCGGGCAGCAGGGTGGTTGCCGTGTGGCGCTCGCTGCGCAGCAATGTGGCGAGGTCCGCGGCCTTGTTGCCGGCGATGCAGGGCTGGTTGCGCCGCGCCGCCACGTCCTGCGGGCTGAGGGAGGCGACGTCGTTGAGCGGCTCGCCCGCCAGGTCGAAATCCTGCACGAACCATTCGCCGTGCCCGCCGGCCATGCACACGGTAACCTCACCGCCCGGGCAGTCCCCGCCGCGCGCCATGGCTGCGACCAGCGAGAGGGTGGGGTAGCCCAGCACGTCCGCCTTCCAGGCCAGTCCCAATGCCCGCGCGGCGGCAAGGCCGATGCGAACGCCGGTGAAGCTGCCGGGGCCGAGAGACACGAGGATGCGGTCCGCGCGGCCCTTGTCCGGCAGGCCAGCGACCATGGGCAGCAATTGCTCCGCATGGCCGCGCCCGATCTCGCGGTAATCGCCCGCTACCAGCGCGTCGCCCTCCAGCAGCGCCGCGCTGCAGGCCTGCGTTGCGCAATCGATCGCCAGCGTCCGCACGAAACCCCCTCCGCGTGCCCGTCAGAGCAAGGTGTTGAACTTGTCGAAGTCCGGACGCGGGCTGCGATCGAAGATCGTGGAGCGGTCGCCATGACCGATCGAGCACAGCCAGTCGGCGCGGTATTTCGGCTGGTCGGCGAAGAAGTCCTTCGTCACCGCATCCTGGTCGAAGCCGGACATGGGCCCGCAATCGAGCCCCACCGCACGTGCGGCCAGCATCAGGTACGCGCCCTGCAGCACGGAGTTGCGGAAGGCGCTTTCCTTGCGCGCATCCTCGTCCCCTTCGAACCAGCTCTTTGCGTCGGCGTGGGGGAACAGCCAGGGCAGGTTTTCATGGAAGTCGATGTCGTAACCGATGATGACGCACACCGGCGCGGTCTTGATCTTTTCCTGGTTGCCCTCGCTGGCATGGCTTGCCAGCCGGTCGCGCGATTCCTGCGACTTGCACCAGATGAAGCGGCCCGGCTGCTGGTTGGCACTGGTCGGGCCCATCTTCAACAGTTCGTAGATCGCGTGGATCTGCTCGTCGCTCACCGGCTTGTCGTGCCAGCCGTTGAAGCTGCGCGCCTCGCGGAACAGCTGGTCGAGGGCGGTGTCGGAAAGGATATCGGTCAAGGATGCGCTCCTGCGTCGTCGTAGTGTGAATGGATGGGGCCGGTCAGGCCGCTCTCACCTCAACGACTTCGGGCACATAGTGTTTCAGCAGGCCTTCGATTCCGTGCTTCAGCGTGGCGGAGGAGCTGGGGCAGCCGGCACAGGCGCCCTGCATGGTCAAATACACCACACCTTCGCGGAAGCCGCGGTACTGGATATCGCCGCCATCGCCGGCCACGGCCGGGCGCACTCGGGTTTCCAGCAGTTCTTTAATCTGCGCCACGACGTCCGCATGGGCAGGATCGTCCCCGATGGCGTCCGCTTCATCCTCCGGCGGCACGGCGATGCCGCCTGCCGTGCCGGGGGTAAACAGCGGGGCCTGGCTGACGAAATGGTCGAGCAATATGCCCACCACCTGCGGCTTCAGCGCCGTCCAGTCCGCGCCCGGGGCGGCTGTGACGGACACGAAATCGCCGCCGAAGAATACGCCGGTCACTTCGCCCGTATCGAAGATGGCCTGCGCCAGCGGGCTGGCCTCCGCCTCTTCAGGACTGGCGAAATCGCGCGTGCCGCTGGTCATCACCTGCTGGCCGGGCATGAATTTGAGCGTCGCCGGATTGGGCGTTGTCTGGGTCTCGATGAACATGCCCTCGATGTAGTGGGCGGCGCGCTGGGCCACAAGGCAATCCGCATGCAGGCGGCGATAGACTGCATTTGTCATCGGACATTCACTGGTCCTTCACCTGAACGCCGTTTAAGACAGTGACATATGACATGGCTTTCCAGCGCCAAGCGCGCCTTCGCACCCCTCCTGCTGATCGCCCCGGTCGCCCTTCTGGCGCAGTCGGATCCCTCCCAGGCACCCAAGGGGGCGGGGCAACCGGCGATCCAGAATGCGGAGCAGATTCTGCGCAACGCCGCGCGGATCGACGACCTTTCCGAAGCCGGGGCGGAGCGCCAGCCGCAATACCTCAACAATGAAGAGCCCTGGCTGTACCAGGGTTCGGACCTGCCGCAGGACAAGGAATGGCTGTTCGGCGAGCTGCCCAATGGCCTGCGCTATGCCGTGCGCAAGAACCGCGTCCCGGCCAACCAGGTATCCATCCGCGTGCGGGTGGATGCGGGCGCGCTGCACGAACGTGACGGCGAACAGGGCTTTGCCCACCTGCTGGAACACATGCTGTTCCGCGAATCCAAATATCTGGGGCAGGGCGAGGCCGTGCCGACATGGCAGCGGCTGGGCGCCAGCTTCGGCAGCGATACCAATGCCGAAACCAGCCCCACGCACACCGTTTACAAGCTGGACCTGCCCGATGGCCGCAAGGGCAATCTGCAGGAAAGCATGAAGCTGCTGAGCGGCATGATCCAGGCACCGGTCCTCTCGCCAGAGAACCTGGCGCTGGACGTGCCAATTGTGCTGGCCGAACGGCGCGAAAGCGGCCGGGCAGACCGGCGCATTTACGACACCACGCGCGAGACGCTGTATGCCGGAACGCGGCTGGCTGACCGCAGCACCATCGGCACGGTGGAATCGCTGCAGGGCGCGACGGCTAAGAGCATCCAGGCTTTCCATCAGCGCTGGTATCGGCCGGAAAACACCGTGGTGGTGGTGGTCGGCGATGCCGATCCGCTGCTGCTGGCGAAGCTGGTGGAGGACAATTACGGCGACTGGACCGTCCCGGGCAAACCCACGCCCGCGCCCGATTTCATGGACGTGGCCCCGCTGCGCAAGGTCGACACGGCCTTCCCCGTGGACAAGGCCCGCACCGTGGCGGAACCCGGCCAGCCGCGCAGCATCACCTACGCCTATCTCCGCGAATGGGAGCCGGTGCAGGACACGGTGGTCTATAACGAAGGCCTGATGATGGACGCGGTCGCCACCGCGATCATCAACCGCCGGCTGGAAGAACGCGCGCGCTCTGGCGGCAGTTACCTTGCCGCCGAGGTCTCGCAGGAAGACGTCTCGCGCACGGCGGACGTCACCTTCGTGGTGCTGATCCCTCTGACCGAGGACTGGCAGTCCGCGCTGGACGATGTGAAGCTTGTGATCGACGATTCCCTGCTGCGCCCGCCCAGCCAGGCCGAAATCGACCGCGAAGTTGCGGAGATCGACATCAGCTTCATCAACCAGGTGGAGCAGGAGGATATCCAGGCTGGTTCCTACCTTGCCGACAGGCTTGTTGGCGCAGTCGACATCCGCGAGGCGGTGGCCAGTCCCACGGTTGCCAAGCAAATCTGGGACGGCGCGAAACGGCGCTTCACCCCCGAACAGATGTTTGCCCGCACGAAGATGCTGTTTACCAGCCCCGTTGTGCGCGGCGTGCTTGTGACGCCCGAACCTGCCGAGGCCGACGATGCGGTCTTCACCGCCGCGCTGGCGCGCCCGGTGGAGCAGGGCGATGATTTCCGCAGCGACAAGAAAGCGCTTACCTTTGCCGACCTGCCGGCCATCGGAGAACCCGCGCAGCCGGTCAGCCGCAAGTCCATCGGCGTGTATGAGATCGAGCAGGTGGAATACCCCAATGGCGTGCGCGCCTTGGTGTGGAACAGCGGTAACGAGCCTGGGCGTGTGACGGTCAATGTCCGCTTCGGCAGCGGCTGGCGCGCTTTTACCGGGGACCAGGCCGCCTTCGCGGAAATCGGCGAGATTGCTATGGTCGGGACCGGCTTTGGCGACGTCAGCCAGAACGGGCTGGACGAGCTCGCGACGGGCCGCAAGTTCGGCTACGAATTCGAGATCGGCGATGCGGCCTTCAGCCTGCATGCCCGCACCCGCATGGATGACCTTGAAGACCAGCTGTATCTGTTCGCAGCCAAGCTGGCCGCCCCGCGTTATGACGCCAATCCCATCCTGCGCGCCAAGGCATCCGCGCGGCTCGCTTACGACCGTTATGCCGCCACCGCGGCGGGCGTGCTGAACCGCGACCTGGAATATTACCTGCGCGGCAAGGACGGACGCTTCGCCACCGCCAATCCGGCAGAGATCGAGGCGGTTACGCCCGAGGCCTATGAAGCCGTGTGGGATCCGTTGATGCGGCAGGGCCCGATCGAGGTGATCGTGTTCGGCGATATCGATGTCGAAAAGACGGTGGCATACATCGGCCAGACCTTCGGCGCATTGCCGGCGCGCGAGCCCATCCCGGCGGCTGCCGCGCAGCGCACGCTGGGCTTTGCCGACACCGGGCCGGACGTGCAGGTGCTTTACCATGCAGGCGACAGTGACGAGGCTGCCGCCGTCTTTGCCTGGCCCACCGATGCCGGGGCGGACCAGCTGCCCGAAAGCCGCAAGACGGACCTGCTGAGCCAGATCTTCGGCAACCGCCTGCTGGAAGTGATGCGCGAGCGTGTGGGCGCAAGCTATGCGCCCAATGTCGGCATCCAGTGGCCCGAGACGGTGGAAGGTCAGGGCTATGTCATCGCGATTGCCACCCTGCCGCCGGAGATGGTCCCCGTCTTCTTCGAGGAAGCGGGCAAGATCGCCAATGACCTGGCCACCAACGGCCCGACGGAGGACGAGATTGCCCGTGTGACCGAACCCATGCGCCAATTGCTGCGCCGCCTGAGTTCCGGCCACACCTTCTTCCTGCGCTCGCTGGAAGGCGCCACACAGGAACCGGCCTTCATCACTGGCATCGACACGATGGCTGCGGACTACACCCGCACCACGCCGGCCGAAATGCAGGCGCTGGCGCAGAAGTATTTCGGCGGTGAAGGCTGGAAGATGGCTGTCCTGCCCGAAGGCACGTCGCTGCAGGACTGAGCGAGACCGGATGGGCCGCGCGCACCAAGCTGCGCTTTCAGCCCGATTACCAATGTAACCTTTGCAAAGGGGCGGGGCGGCGCGTAGATTCGGCGCTTCCCCGCATCTTTGCATGGTTTTTTGGAAGTTTTTGCAGTGGCACAGGATTGGCAACCGGATGGCTGGAGATCGCGTGAGGCGCGTCACCTGCCCGTATATGAAGATCAGCAGGCTCTGGCCGAGGCGGAAGCCACGCTGGCGCAGTATCCGCCGCTGGTCTTTGCCGGTGAAGCGCGCCAGCTGAAGGAACAGTTGGGCGAGGTTGCCGCAGGCAAGGCCTTCCTGCTGCAGGGCGGCGATTGCGCGGAAAGCTTCGCCGAATTCCACCCCAACAACATCCGCGACACCTTCCGCGTGCTGCTGCAGATGGCGGTGGTGCTGACTTTCGCCAGCAAGCGACCCGTCGTGAAGGTGGGCCGCATGGCCGGCCAGTTCGCCAAGCCGCGCAGCTCCGATACGGAGACGCAGGGCGATGTGACGCTGCCGAGCTATTTCGGCGATAACGTCAATTCCATCGAGTTCGAGGCGGCCGGACGCCGTAACGATCCGCAGCGCATGGTGCGCGCTTACAGCCAGGCGGCGGCCACGCTGAACCTGCTGCGCGCCTTCTCCAGCGGCGGCTACGCGAACCTGCGCCAGGTCCATAACTGGACGCTCGATTTCATGGATCGCAGCCCCTGGGCGGACAAGTTCACGCAGGTCGCCAGCCGCATCGGCGAGGCGCTGGACTTCATGGAAGCCTGCGGGATCGACCCGGAAAGCGTGCCGCAGCTTTCGCAGACCGAATTCTACACCAGTCATGAAGCGCTGCTGCTGCCTTACGAGCAGGCCATGGCGCGGCAGGACAGCCTGACGGGCGACTGGTACGATACCAGCGCGCATTTCCTGTGGATCGGTGACCGCACCCGGTTCGAGGGCAGCGCGCATGTGGAATTCCTGCGCGGTGTGGGCAATCCCATCGGCATGAAGTGCGGTCCCAGCCTGGAGCCGGATGCGCTGTTGAAGATGCTCGATACGCTGAACCCGGCGCGGGAGGCGGGCCGCATCACGCTGATCAGCCGCTTCGGGCACGACAAGGTGGAAGCCGGGCTGGCCCCGCTGGTCCGCGCCGTGAAGCGCGAAGGCCATCCGGTGGTCTGGAGCTGCGACCCGATGCACGGCAATGTCGTAAAATCCGACAGCGGCTACAAGACGCGGCCCTTCGACCGTATCCTGGGCGAGGTGAAGGGCTTCTTCGCCGTCCACCGCGCGGAAGGCACCCATGCCGGCGGCATCCATGTGGAAATGACCGGGCAGGACGTGACCGAATGCGTCGGCGGGGCCGTGGCCATCACGGACGAGGCGCTGGGCGACCGCTATCACACGCATTGCGACCCGCGTCTCAACGCTGCGCAATCGCTGGAGCTGGCCTTCCTGCTGGCGGAGATGGTGAACCTTGAAACGCAGGCGCAGGAACGCGAAGCCGCTTAACCTAGGTTAGGCGCGGAAAGTTTTTCCGCTTCGCCGGTTACATTTCCCGGACGCTGCTGCCATCAGGGCCGCGGCAGAAGGGGAATTGGGAATGCCAGCCGCCAGTCCGGCCCGCGATGAACGGGAAAACGCCGGTATCGCCGCGCGCTTCGCAGATACGCGCGCGCTGACCGAGGCGCTTGTCCAGCCGCTGGGCGATGCGGATGCCACCATCCAGTCCATGGACGATGCCAGCCCGGCAAAGTGGCACCTGGCGCACACCACATGGTTCTGGGAAACCTTCCTGCTGCGCGACCACGCGCCGGGCTACACGCTGTTCGATGAGAAATTCCCCTTCCTGTTCAACTCCTATTACGAGGCGGAGGGCGATCGGATCGCACGCGGGCGCCGCGGCCTCGTCACCCGTCCGTCGCTGGACGAGGTGCTGGATTACCGCCGCCATGTGACCGCGGCGATTCAGCCGCTGCTGGAAGACCCGCGCCATGCGGAGCTGGTGGAGCTGGGCATCGCGCATGAGCAGCAGCACATCGAATTGCTGCTGACCGACATCAAGCACGCCTTCAGCAAGAACCCGCTGGGCCCTGCTATGTGGGACGACAATGTGAGTCCCCGCGCAGGCGGGGACCTCCCGCAGACAGAGCGTCATGCGGAAACAGACCCCGGCCTTCGCCGGGGATCACCTCATGCCTTTGAAGACGGATGGTATTCCCATCCTGGCGGCATCGCCCGCATCGGGCACCAGGCCGATGGCTTCGCCTTCGACAATGAAGGCCCGGCGCACCGCGTGTTGCTGGAACCCTTCGCTTTGTCGAAGCAGCTGGTCACCAATGCCGATTGGGACGCATTCATCGCCGATGGCGGGTATGAGACCGCCTCCCTCTGGCTGTCCGACGCATGGGCGTGGATCGCGCGCTGCAACATCCGCGCGCCGCTGTACTGGCGTGATGGAGAGCAGTTCACCCACACCGGCTGGCAGGAACGCGATCCTAACGCCCCCGTCACGCATATCAGCTATTACGAGGCGGATGCTTTCGCGTCGTGGGTGGGCGCGCGCCTGCCGACCGAATTCGAGTGGGAAGCCGTCGCGCGCGGACAGCATGCAGACGACGCTCCGGCCCACGATCCGGCAGGCGGCAACCAGCTGGACCCCGTCAGTTCCTGGGCCGCGCCCCCCATGCCGCGCGGTTCGGACGGCCTGTTCGGCGATTGCTGGCAGTTCACCCGCTCGGGCTACCTGCCCTATCCGCGTTTCAAGCCCGCAGAGGGCGCGGTGGGCGAATACAATGGCAAGTTCATGTCCGGCCAGTGGGTGCTGAAAGGCGCCAGCTGCGCCACGGTGCGCGGCCATTCGCGCGCCAGTTACCGCAATTTCTTCTACCCGCAGCAGCGCTGGCAATTCACCGGCCTGCGGCTCGCCAAAGACGCATAAGGAAATCCGATGACCGACCAGAAGGGGCTCAAACTGGTAGAGCTCGACGAGGACGGCGTGGACCGCGCCTTTCGCGACGATATCCTCGCAGGACTGTCTCAGCCGCAGAAGGCCACGCCCGCGCGCTGGCTGTATGACGATGCCGGTTCGCAGCTGTTCGAGGATATCACCCAGATTCCCGAATATTACCCGACCCGTGCGGAGACGGAGATCCTGCGCGATCGGGGGGACGACTTCGCCCGCCATATCTCGCCGGGCAGCGCAGTGGTGGAGTTCGGCTCCGGCTCTTCGGTCAAGACGCCGCTGCTGCTGCAGGCGATTGCGCCTGCGGCATACGTGCCGCTGGACATCAGCGGGGATTTCCTGCGCGCCTCCGCCGCCGAGCTTTCCGCCAAGTTCCCCGGCCTGCCGGTCCATCCGGTGGAGGCGGACTTCAACCGCCTGGTGGAATTGCCGGCGGAGGTGAGGGACCTTCCCAAGCTCGGCTTCTTCAGCGGATCGACCATTGGCAATATGATCGCCCATACGGCGGTGGATTTGCTGCGCAGCATGCGCGGCACGCTGGGCGAAGGTGCGCAGCTGCTGATCGGCATGGATCTGGTGAAGGACCGCGAGACGCTGATTGCCGCTTATGACGATGCGGGCGGCGTGACGGCAGAATTTAACCGAAACCTTGCCCGCCGCATCAACCGGGAGCTGGATGGCACCATCCCGGTGGACAAGCTGCGCCACGAAGCGCGCTGGAACGACCTCCATGCCCGGATCGAGATGCACCTTGTGGCGGAAGAGGCAATCGAATTCTCCGTTTGCGGCAAGGCTTTCACTATGGAAGAGGGCGAGACGATCCACACCGAAAACAGCCACAAGTTCGGCCGCCGTTCTGGCAACATGCTGCTGCTGGCAGGTGGCTGGACTCCTGAAGAACGCTGGACGGATGCGGAAGGCCGCTATTCGGTGGTGCTCGCCCGGGCAGAGGCGCCGCGCGCCGCGCCCTGACGCGTCCCTGAAGGCACCGGACGGCGACGTTGTCGCAATTTCATATGGGCCTGCCTATATTGGCCGCGATGGACATTCCCGCCTCCCTGCAACCAATCTGGGACCAGCTGGCCGCGATGATCGCGGAGGTCCCGCAATCGGGCCTGCTGATCGCGGCGCTGGCGGCCATGCTGCTTGGCCTGCTGGGATCGCTGGTGGTGCGCCGCGTGCCGGTGCTGGGCAAGACGCTGCGCCTTGCCAGCACGCTGACGCTCGTGGGCGTGTTGCTGCTGGTTGTGCTGCAGGTCAGCCGCATGGATGGAAGCTCCGGCTTCGCCGTGCCCTCGATCGGCCTACCCGAACAGGTGGTCGAAGGCGGCGAGACGCGCGTGCCGCTGTCGCGTGACGGACATTACTGGATCGAGGCGGAGGTCAATGGCCATCCCACGCGCTTCCTGGTGGATACCGGCGCCACGCTGACCGCCATCAGCGAAGAGACCGCGCAGGCCGCCGGGCTGGAGCCACGCAGCAACAGCTTCCCCGTGCGCCTGCAGACCGCCAACGGGCAGGTCAGCGCGCAGATGACCACGCTGGACGAACTGCGCTTCGGCAATGTCGCGGCGCGCGGGCTGGATGCCGTCATCGCGCCCAATATCGGCCCGACAAATGTGCTGGGCATGAACCTGCTCAGCCGCCTGAAAGGCTGGGGCGTGGAAGACGGCGTGCTGATCCTGCGCCCCAACAATCCGCAGCCCGAACTGGTGGTGGGCGAATAGCCATTCGCCCCTTCACAACCGTGCAATCCCCGCTATAGGGGCGCGCACCTGCTGGGGTGTAGCCAAGTGGTAAGGCACCGGTTTTTGGTACCGGCATTCGCAGGTTCGATCCCTGCCACCCCAGCCACTTCTCTCTCCCTTTTCCGACTGCACCGGAAGTTCGCCCCGCCATTGAGCGGAAATCTCGCGTAAGACCTTGGTCTGAGAGCGCGCGATGTGGCATCGATGCTATCCCGGCACGCGAATTAGGGAGATGTGCGATGCGCGATGCAGTCCAGCGACCCGGCAGCGCAAGGCAGACGCTTTGCAACGCCGATCAGTACGAGGCGCTTTACCGCCGTTCCATCGAGGACAGCGACGGATTCTGGCTGGAGCAGGCGGGGCGACTTGATTGGGAGCAGGCGCCCGCGAAGGGCGGCGAGTGGTCTTACGATCCCGTGGACATCGCGTGGTTCGCCGATGGCAGGCTCAACCTGTGTCACAATGCGGTTGACCGCCATGTGTCCCAGCGCGGCGATGACACGGCACTGATCTTCGAGCCGGACGATCCCGCGGCGCCCGGCCGCACGCTGACATACCGCGAACTGCATGCCGAGACCGTTCGCATGGCCAATGCGCTCAAAGCCATCGGCGTGACCAAGGGCGAGCGGGTCACCATCTACATGCCCATGATCGTGGAAGGCGTGCTGGCCATGCTGGCCTGCGCGCGGCTGGGCGCGGTGCATTCCGTGGTCTTTGGCGGTTTCTCTCCCGAAGCGCTGGCCGGACGGATCGACGGTTGCGGAAGCCGCTTCGTCATCACCGCGGACGAGGGGCTGCGCGGCAGCAAGCGGGTGCCGCTGAAGGCCAATGTCGATGCGGCGCTGGCGCAGCTTCCGGCAGACAAGGCGGTCGAGGGCGTGCTGGTGGTGCGCCACACTGGAGGGGATGTCGCCGTCACCGAAGGGCGCGACCATTGGTTTCACGATACCGTGAGCGATGCGGATTGCCCGTGCGAGCCGATGAATGCGGAAGACCCGCTGTTCATCCTCTACACCTCCGGCTCGACCGGGAAGCCCAAGGGCGTGCTGCACACTACGGGCGGATATGGCGTGTGGGCGGCGACCACATTTTCATATGTTTTCGATTACCAGCCGGGCGAGGTGTTCTGGTGCACCGCCGATATCGGCTGGATCACCGGCCACAGCTATGTCGCATACGGCCCGCTGCTGAACGGCGCGGCGCAGGTGATCTTCGAAGGCGTGCCCAATTATCCCGATCACGGGCGGTTCTGGGACGTGGTGGAAAAGCACAAGGTCAACATCCTCTACACCGCACCCACGGCCATCCGCGCCCTGATGCGCGAAGGGGACGATTTCGTGACCTCGCGCGACCGGTCATCCCTGCGGCTGCTGGGTTCGGTGGGCGAGCCGATCAATCCCGAAGCGTGGCGCTGGTATTTCGATGTGGTGGGCGAGAAACGTTGCCCCATCGTCGATACCTGGTGGCAGACCGAAACGGGCGGCGTGATGATCACAACGCTGCCCGGTGCGCACGATATGAAGCCGGGCAGCGCGGGCCGGCCCTTCTTCGGCATCCAGCCGCAGCTGGTCGATAACGAAGGCGGCGTGCTGGACGGCGCGGCAGAGGGCAATCTGTGCATCACGCATAGCTGGCCCGGCCAGGCGCGCACCGTCTATGGCGATCACGAACGCTTCGAGCAGACCTATTTCAGCACGTACAAGGGCAAGTATTTCACTGGCGATGGCTGCCGGCGGGACGAGGACGGATATTACTGGATCACCGGCCGGGTGGACGATGTTATCAATGTGTCCGGCCATCGCATGGGCACGGCCGAGGTGGAAAGCGCGCTGGTGGGCCATCCCAAGGTCGCGGAAGCGGCGGTTGTCGGCTACCCGCACGACATCAAGGGACAGGGCATTTATTGCTACGTCACGCTGAATGCGGGCGAGGAAGGCTCCGACGAGCTCTATGCCGAACTGCGCGGCCATGTGCGCAAGGAAATCGGCCCGATCGCCTCGCCCGACCACCTGCAGTTTACCGATGGGCTGCCCAAGACCCGCTCCGGCAAGATCATGCGCCGCATCCTGCGCAAGATCGCGGAGAACGATTACGGATCGCTGGGCGACACCTCCACGCTGGCCGATCCCAGCCTGGTCGAACGTTTGATCGAAGGGCGGCAAAAACGATAGGCGCAGCCGCAAGCGAGAACGCCCGGCCTGCGCGGATCAGTGCTTGGCTTGGCGTCGCTCAGCTTGTCCGCTTGCGGGTGGGGGAGAATAGGCTGCGATCCTCCACCGCGTCGAAGTCTGCGGGGGAGTGGCGTTCGGGCATGTCCTTCGTATTCACGATCCGCCCGCGGATGACGGCGGGGCGGGCGTCGATCGCCTCGATCCAGCGGCCGACATGCTCCTTCTCGGGCAGCGACAGGAAGGTGTCCGCCCCGTCATATCCGCCGTGCCAGAGATAGCTGAGCCATGGGTAGGTCGCGATATCGGCGATGGAATAGTCCGCGCCGCCCAAGAATTCGCTTTCCGCCAGCCGGTTGTTTGCGACATCAAACAGGCGCTTCGTTTCCATCGCATAGCGGTCGATCGGGTATTTGATGCTCACCGGCGCGTATTTGTAGAAATGCCCGAAGCCGCCGCCGATGAAGGGGGCGCTGCCCATCTGCCACATTACCCAGCTGAGCGTTTCGGCACGGCCCGCGCCCGACGAGGGCAGGAATGCGCCGAACTTTTCCGCCAGATGGATCAGGATCGCGCCGCTCTCGAATACGCGCACCGGCTCCGGCCCGGCCAGGTCCAGCAGGGCGGGGATCTTGCTGTTGGGATTTATCTCCACGAAGCCGCTGGTGAACTGGTCGCCTTCCATGATGTTGACCAGCCAGGCATCGTATTCGGCATCCGAATGGCCCGCCTCCAGCAGTTCCTCCAGCATGATCGCGGCCTTTTGGCCGTTGGGCGTGGCGAGCGAATGGAGCTGCAGGCCATGCTCGCCGCGTGGCAGGTCCTTCTGCGTCTGCGCGCCGGCGGTGGGGCGGTTGACGCCGGTGAACTTGCCGCTGTCCACCTGCTCTGCGCTCCAGACCTTGGGCGGCGTGTAATCGTCCTGGCTCATGCTTGCTCCGTTCGTCGCTTGTGGAATCTCAATTGGGGAACCGCCGAGCGAATGCAAAGGTTCTTGCCCATCATGGCAACCGCGCCCCCGAAACTGGTCTTCGTCGATGACAGCCTGCCCGGCATCACCCGCAAGGGTGCGGGCAAGGGCTGGGCATATTACGATCCGGACGGCGCCCATATAAAGGACCGGGCGGAGGTGAAGCGCCTGAACGCCATTGCCCTGCCGCCCGCGTATGAACGGGCTTGGTTCTGCACCGATTGCAACGGCCACATCCTGGCGACGGGCTATGATGCGAAGGGCCGCAAGCAGTATCGCTACCACCCCGAATACCGCGCCTGGCGCGAGAGCGAGAAGTTCGACAATTGCATGGCCTTCGGACGCGCGCTGCCTGCCTTGCGGGAGAAGGTCATCAAGGACATGCGCAGCCCGAAACTGGGCCGCGACCGCGCTGTTGCGGCGCTGGTGAAGCTGCTGGACCTGGGCGCGATCCGCGTGGGCAACACGCATTACGCCAAGACTAACCAGAGTTACGGCGCAACTACGCTGCAGCACCGCCATGCGGAGGTGACGGGCCGCACGCTGCGCCTGCGCTTCGTGGGCAAGGGCGGCAAGGAACGCGACGTGAAGCTGTCCGACGGCTCGCTCGCCCGCGTGGTGAGGCTGATGCAGGATTTGAACGGGCAAGAACTCTTCGCCTGGGTGGGCGATGACGGCACGCCGCAGGACGTCAATTCCAGCCATGTGAATGCCTATCTGCAGAGCGCGATGGGCGCGAACTTCAGCGCCAAGAACTTCCGCACCTGGCACGCCAGCGTCATGGCCTTCCGCATGCTGGGCGAGGCGGAAGAGAAGCTGACCATCAAGGCGATCCTGGAAAAGGTGTCCGACCACCTCGGCAACACGCCCGCCGTTACCCGCAAGAGCTACGTCCATCCGGCCGTGATCGACCTGGTCGAACGGCAGGAAGAATGGCGCGCCAGCCTGCGCCTGCCGCGCTCGCAACCCTACGCCAACGAATGGGAACGCGGCTTCCTGGCCTTCCTGGCCGATGCCCCCGCGGCAGAGGAATTGCTGGCTGCGTGAACCCGCGCGGCTGTCCCTGACAGGTTGATTTGCAAACCCAGGCCATTTTCCGCATGATAGACCTCTGTCGAAGGGGGTCGCCTTGCAAATTTCCAAAATTTTCGTCGCGCTTATTGCGAGCGCCGGTCTTGCCGCATGCGGAGGAGGCGGCGGTCCCGGCGGTGGCGGGGGCGGCGTTGTTTCGACGCCTGCGCCGACGCCCACGCCCACGCCCACGCCGGTCGCCAATACCGATGTTGGCAATCTCGTTACGAGCGAGAGATTTTCATCATTGGCAAGTTCGCATCAGGTCACTTTCGACTTGCCAAGCGGTGAAGCAAAGGGAAGCTCGACGGCGCAGGTCCAAACGTCGATAACCTACGACGCCGGAGCGGATAGCTATACGATCGACCTCGGTGGCCGGGCCGTATTCACAGCAAGTGACATTGTTAATCAATCGGAAGACGCTGTAGTCTACCGTTCAACCGATGGTGACGAGACCTTATACCTTACGCTAATTAACCAGCAGCCACGCACCGACGCCCCTAGGGGCTCGGTTGGAATGGGCTTATTTCAGCGGAACGTTTTTCCTCAAGGAGGACAAGGCGTTCAAGAATCCGACATCCTCTACTTCGTGTACGGTTTCGAAACTCTGGGCGACGCGATGCCGCGCACCGGCCAGTTGCGTTACACCACATCAATGATTGGATTACGAACATCACGCTCGCAAAATCCGTTGAGTTACTTTGGAGAGGGCGAGTTCCTCGTCGATCTCGCGACCGGCTATTTCACGGCAAGCAGCGAGGCGGAACGATATGACTTGGTCAAAGAAGAGGAATTGGTGGGCACAGCGACATGGTCAGCTGCCGGTCAACTTTCTTCGGTGTCATCGTCATTTTCCGGGTTCTTCACTTTCGCTGGGCTGACCGGTGAATTGGATGGTAGCTTCTTCGGCGAGGATGCTGGAGAATTGGGTCTTACCTTTTCTGGAACTGATGAACTGGGAAGTTCCGTGAGTGGCGCGATGATTGGGCAACGCGACGGCCCGTCAATGGTGAATCAGACGCTGGTTGCTCTCTTGGAGGAAGAAACTTTCTTGGCGCCAGCTCAGGGTCTTTTTGCCGGAGCGCTTGCGAATGGAGTGCCCCACCGCGGTACGACCGGTTCTCCCTTGAGCCTCACCATCGATCTAGAAGGTAACATTTACTACGATGACACCTGGTCGTGGTTTACCCCGATGAATTTCGATGCTTCGTCATCCGAAGTCACCCAGGATGGCAGTATCATCAGGTATATAGAACGCGATCGCGGTGGCAACGCGGTTTTGTTTCTTAACAACGCGGTCTCGCCCAGTGGTGTCGCCCTCTCGTACATGAATTTTGGTTCGATGCGTATGCAGGACGAATTCAACGGCGGCTTATATGAAATTCGTAGAGCCTTTATATACGGCTTTAAAACACCGGACTTCTTGCTACGTGCTAGAACGGGCACAGCGAGCTATTCGGGCATTGTCTACGGCACAGCGAATACCGAAAGCGCAAGTCGCTACTTTACTGCATCTGGAACATCATCGTTTGTAATCGATTTTAAAAGCGGCAATGTGGATGGCAGTTTTGACGTGATCATTGTCGACGATGCTTCGGGTGAGCGATTTTTTCTTGGCCAATATACTGTCGATACGGCGTTACGGGATACAAGAAACCAGTTTTACGGCTCGGTGGACTCGGGGGGATCTTCAGTCGGCGCTTTCGACGGATATTTGTTTGGTCCGATCGGACAAGAGCTTGGTGGAAGTTTTCAACTCACTGCCCCGGACGTTGTCGATGATGAAGATGTCTGGGTACAGGGCATTGTCGCAGCGACGGAGGATCGTTAACCGCGCGCCTCGCAGCGTGACTTAAGCGCAGCGACAGGGTAGCTGCTCCACATCGGTTTCAAACGAAATCAGCGGAGTATCCCATGCGCCTTGCCAAGCTAGCACTCGCCTGTTCCATCCCCGCGCTCGCCCTGGCGGCGTGCGTGACTGCGCCTGCCGCCGAGGAAATGGCCGAGGCGCAGACCGACATGATGGCGGACGCGGGCTACGACCCGCAGGCGCAGCTGGCGAAGCTGGCGGTGATCGAGATGGCGCCGGACACGTCCTATCTCACGGCGGAGGAAGTGCAGGTGGTGAACCTGCTGATCGATGCCAGCCGCTACATGTCCGAGATTTACCTGCGGCAGCGCGATCCGAACAATCCGCAGGTGCGCGAGGCGCTGGCGCGCAATCGCCGCGCGGACCAGCCGCTGCTGCTGCAATTGTTCGACCGCAATTTCGGCAGCTGGGATTCGCTCGCCGAGCTGCATCCTTTCTGGGGCGCGGAGCCGATGCCGCTGGGCGCAGGCTTCTATCCCGCCGACATGACGCGCGAGGAGCTGGACGGCTACATCGCCGCCAACCCCGCGCAGAAGGACGAACTGCTCAGCCCCTACACCGTGGTGCGGCGCGACGGGGACCGGCTGGTCGCCGTGCCTTATTCGGTCGAGTACAAGGAGTGGCTGGAGCCTGCCGCGCAGAAGCTGGAGCAGGCCGCCGCCATCACCACCAATCCCAGCCTGAAGCGTTTCCTGACCCTGCGTGCGGAGAGCTTCCGGACGGACGATTACTTCGAGAGCGAGATGGCGTGGATGGACCTGTCCGGCACGCCCATCGAAGTCGCGATCGGGCCGTACGAGGTTTATACCGACCGGCTGATGGGCACGAAAACCGCGTTCGAAAGCTTCGTGACGCTGAAGGACCCGCAGGCCTCCGCCGCGCTGGCGAAATACAAGAATTACCTGCGCGACATGGAAGCGAACCTGCCGATCGAGGATCGCTACAAGAATTTCCAGCGCGGGTTCGAGAGCCCCATCGCCGTGGCGGACCAGATCCAGGGCGGCGGGGACAATGTGCCCGGCGTGCAGACCATCGCCTTCAACCTGCCCAATGACGAGCGGGTGCGCGAGGCGAAGGGCGCGAAGAAGGTGATCCTGGCCAATGTGCTTGGCGCGAAATACGATCGCATCCTGCAGCCCATGGCCGGCGTGGTGCTGAAGCCGCAGCAGGCGGGGCTGGTGCGCAAGTTCTACATGGAGAACTTCACGTTGTTCCACGAACTGTCCCACTCGCTGGGGCCGGGCACCATCATGGTGGCGGGCCGCGAGACGACAGTGAATGCCGAACTGCGCGACCAGTATTCCGCGCTGGAGGAGAGCAAGGCGGACGTCATGGGGATCTGGAACATCCTCTACATGATGGAACGCGGCGAATTGCCCGCCAATGAGAAGCCGGAGCTGTTCGCCACTTATTTCACCGGCCTGTTCCGCTCCATGCGCTTCGGGATCGAGGCGGCGCACGGCAAAGGCGCGGCGGCGCAATATGGCTTCCTTCGGGAAGCGGGCGCGTTCACCTACGATGCGGCGGCGCAGCGTTACGTTATCGATAACGCCCGGATGGAAACCGCCATCGGCCAGCTGCTGACCATGGAACTGATGTTGCAGGCAACCGGCGATTACGAGGGCACGAAGGCCTTCTTCGCGCGCTATGCAGTGTTGGACCAGCCGGCGCTGGATGCCATCGCGCGGATGGACTCCATCCCGGTCGACATCCTGCCGGTGTACCCGAAGAGCCTGTGATATGACCCTGTGCGTGGCGGCCCTATACCGCTTTGCCCGTTTCCCGGACCCGGCAGAACTGCGCGCGCCCCTGCTGGCCGTGTGCCGGGACAATGGCGTGCGCGGCACGCTGCTGCTGGCGGGCGAGGGCATCAACGGCACGATTGCAGGCACGGACGAAGGCATTGCGTCGGTGCTGGCACACGTCCGCACCTTGCCCGATTGCGCAGATATCGAGGTGAAGTACTCGCGCGCCGAGACCATGCCCTTCCACCGCATGAAGGTGCGGCTGAAGCGCGAACTCGTGACCATGGGCGCGGGCGAGCTGGACCCGGCCCGCAACGCCGGGACCTATGTCGATCCGCAGGACTGGAACGCGCTGATCTCCGATCCGGACACCATCGTGATCGACACGCGCAACGACTACGAGGTGGAAGTGGGTAGCTTCAGCGGCGCCATCGACCCGCAGACGCCCAGCTTCCGTGACTTTCCCGCTTGGTTTCGCGACCGGCGGGAGGAACTGCTGGGGCAGGGCAAGCAGCCCAAGGTGGCGATGTATTGCACCGGCGGCATCCGCTGCGAGAAGTCCACCGCCTTCCTGGCTAAGGAGGGTGTGGAGGAGGTCTTCCACCTGAAGGGCGGCATCCTGAAATACCTCGAGACCGTGCCGCGCGATGAAAGCCTGTGGGAAGGCGAATGCTTCGTCTTCGACAGCCGCGTGGCCGTGGGGCACGCCCTGGAGCAGGGCACGCATTCGCTGTGCCACGCCTGCCGCCGTCCGGTGAGCGCAGAGGGCCTCGCCTCGCCGCTTTACGAGGAAGGCGTCAGCTGCGCCGCCTGCCATGCCGAACGCACGGAGGAGCAGCGCGCCTCCTATCGCGAGCGCCACCGGCAGGAGCTGAAGGCGCAGGCGGAAGGCCGCGCGCATGTCGGTGCGGTGCTGCCGGACAAGGCGCAGGGCGAGGATGGCTGAGCGCGTCCTCTACAGCTTCCGCCGCTGCCCCTACGCCATGCGCGCACGACTGGCGCTGGTGGCGAGCGGCACGGCCTGCGAGCTGCGCGAGGTGAAGCTGGCGGACAAGCCGCAGGCCATGCTGGACGCCTCGCCAAAGGGCACGGTCCCGGTGCTGGTGCTGGATGATGGCACGGTGATCGAGGAAAGCCGCGAGATCATGCACTGGGCGCTGGAGCATAGCGATCCGGAAGGCTGGCTGGACCGCCACAACGCGGCGCTGGTCGACCGCTGCGACGGCCCGTTCAAGCACGCGCTTGACCGCTATAAATACCCCAACCGCTACGACGACTGCGACCCCCTGCCGCACCGCGCAGAGGGGTTGGCGTTCCTGTCCGATCTCGACTTGCGAATTGCGGACCGGGGTGGCCAGCTATGCGGCCCGCAGCGCGGCCTCGCCGATGTGGCGATCTTTCCCTTCGTGCGCCAATTCGTCAATCACGACCGCGCATGGTTCGACGCGCAGGACCTGCCGCATGTGCAGGATTGGCTCGCCGGTCACCTCGACAGTGCCCTTTTCAAAACAGTGATGCAGCGCGAAAAGCCATGGCAGCCGGGACAGGAGCCGGTTGCGCTGGCGCTCGGCGCCTAACCCAGCCGCATCACCCAGCCGCGCGTGTCTTCCGCGGTGCCGCGCTGGATGCCGGTCAGCTTCTCGCGCAGCTTCGATGTCAGCTGGCCGGGGCCGCCGCTGCCGATGGTGAATTCGCCGTCATGGCCCGCGACCTTGCCGACCGGGGTGACAACCGCAGCCGTGCCGCAGGCGAAGGTCTCGAGCAGCTTCCCGCTCGCCGCATCTTCGCGCCACTGGTCCAGCGTGTACATCTCCTCGACCACGTCCAGGCCCTCCTCGCGGGCGAGGTCGATGATGGAATCGCGGGTGATGCCGGGCAGGATCGTGCCGGTCAGCGGCGGGGTCAGGATGCGCCCGTCATCGAATACGAAGAACAGGTTCATGCCGCCCAGTTCCTCGATATAGCGGTGCTCTGCTGCGTCCAGGAACAGGACCTGGTCATGCCCGCGATCGAAGGCTTCGCGCGTGGGCACCAGGCTGGCGGCGTAATTGCCGCCGCATTTCGCCGCGCCCGTGCCGCCGGGGGCTGCCCGGGTGTAGTCTGACACCCAGATGCTGACGGCCGGCGCGCCGGACTTGAAGTAATTGCCCGCCGGGCTGGCGATCAGGATGAACTTGTATTCCTTCGCCGGCCGCACACCCAGGAAGGCCTCGGTCGCGATCATGAAGGGACGCAGGTACAGGCTGCCGCCCTCGACCGTAGGGAACCAGTCCTTATCTGCATCGACCAGCGCTTCCAGCGCGGCGACGAAGGCATCTTCCGGCAGGTTCGGCATGGCGAGCCGGTCCGCGCTGCGGTTGAAGCGCGCGGCGTTCTCGCGCGGGCGGAACAGCGCCATCGTGCCGTCTTCCAGCCT
This sequence comes from Paraurantiacibacter namhicola, assembly GCF_001687545.1. NCBI lineage: Bacteria > Pseudomonadati > Pseudomonadota > Alphaproteobacteria > Sphingomonadales > Erythrobacteraceae > Paraurantiacibacter > Paraurantiacibacter namhicola. Next base: position 1,291,163 of record NZ_CP016545.1, read on the forward strand.
GTAGGCCTTCAGCCCTTCGAAAATTTCCTGCGCGTAATGCAGCACGGAGGCCGCAGGATCGAGCGTCAGCGGGCCGCGCGGGGCGAGCTGAGCATTGTGCCACTCCTTGTCCTCCGACCAGTCGATGGTGACCATGTGATCGGTGAACAGCGTCCCGAAACCGGGATTGGCAATCGCCTCGGCGCGCGTTTTACCGGGGACAGGGGCGGGATGGGAAATACGTTCGAACTGCATGGCAGCGCGGTTAGGATATGGCGGGCGCGGGGGCAAGATGTGGTGCGTTCGGTATCTTTGAAATGGGCAAAGCGCTGGTGGCAGGAGACCCCAGCCTGCACTGGGGCGCACGGCATTTCATGCCGTACGAAATGAGAAGGCCAGCTTCGCCCGTCGGGAGGCTGGCCCCAAAGCCAGAAAATGAGAAGGCCAGCTTCGCCCGTCGGGAAGCTGGCCTTCGCATGGTCAGCGGTCGTGAGAACCGCTCACAGAGCCTTACTCGGCGAAGAAAGTTACCGAATATGCTCCGCGTGGATCGTCACCGACCTCGCTACTGAACCATGAGACATCGGATCACCTCCTTTCGCGCTTGAAAGCCAACACCCTGCCGTTTCACCGGGGGCGGAAACCTGCGTGCGTCGCCAGTTTCGAGATGCAATGTGAGTCGGATTTCAGGTGAAAACAAGGCTTGTAAAAACTTTATTCCCCGCGATTATGTTTGCCTTTCGCGACCACCTCCGTGGTCGCATCCTCCCGGCTATTCCCTACGATCGCTTCGCTCACTGCGGGGCCGGTGCGGGCGCGCGGTCGCGCTTGCGGTCGATTTTATCGACCGATGCCGGCCAAGCCGCTGTTGCGATGTGCTAGTCCGGTCCGCGCCCGGCGGACCGCAAGGGCGACCGCCCGCCCGCAGGTGGCCCGCAGCGAAGCGGAGGGAACAGCACCGAGGACGAACCCGCGGATGCGGGTTCATGAGTCAAACAACTCCCTACCGACAATCCTCGATGATCCGCGTCACTTCGGGCCATGCGGGGACGTAAAGCGGCGCCATGCCTTCCACTTCCACCGCAAATCGTCCGCGGGAGTAGGCCATGGCGTCTAGCAGATTGTCCGATGCGGCCAGGCTGGTGGCGACAAAGCTGCTGCCGGTGCCGCCGGGGCGGGCGGTCAGCATGCGGTCCTGCGTTTCGGTGCGCAGCCGCATCATCACCGGGGCGCTGGCCGCGCCGTCGCGAACCAGGATCACGCTCCGATCCGCCAGCCGGCACTGCATGGCGAACAGCGCGCCGCCGCTGGTGCCCTGTCCGAAGAAGGCTGCCGTACCGCCATCGATGGCGGCATAGCGCCAGGCACCGGGCGTGACCGGCGCGTCCATCCAGTTGTCATACGTGGGCGTGATCACCTGCGGCGGCGCGGGGGCTGGCGTCGGCGTTGGCGTAGGCGTGCTGACGGGCGCGGTGTCTTCCTCCGCCTGCGGGACGCATGCCGCCACGGCGATGGCGGATGCGATGGCAAGAGCGGCAGGCAAGCGTTTGAAATTCATGGATGGGGTCCGTCGCATTTTCAGTCTGGGGGCAATCTTGGGGCAATTCGGTTTCATCGGGCTTCGGCGCAGGCTATGCGCGCATTCCCATGGCCAAGCAACGGATAGACCAGCTACTCGTTTCCCGCGGACTAGCGGAAAGCCGCACCCGCGCGCAGTCGCTGGTGATGGCGGGGCTGGTGTTCCACGGCACGAAGAAGGTGGACAAGCCCGGCACGCAGGTGCCCGAGGATGCGGAGATCGTGCTGAAGGGGCGGGACCACCCCTGGGTGAGCCGCGGCGGCATCAAGCTGGCCCATGCGATCGAGCATTTCGCGCTGGACCCGGCCGGCGTGATCGCGATGGATATCGGCAGTTCCACCGGCGGTTTCACCGATGTGCTGCTGAGCAAGGGCGCGGCCCATGTGTTCTGCGTTGACAGCGGCACGAACCAGCTGGCCTGGAAGCTGCGGCAGGACGACCGCGTCACGGTGCTGGAGCAGCTGTCCGCCCGCCTGCTGACGGCCGAGCATATCGACCGGCCCTGCGACTGGGTGGTGTGCGATGCCAGCTTCATCTCGCTGGCCAAGGTGCTGGACGTACCGCTGCGCCTTGCAGCGCCGGAGTGCCGGCTGGTGGCGCTGATCAAGCCGCAATTCGAAGTGGCGCGCGAGGAGGTGGGCAAGAACGGCGTGGTCCGCGATCCGGCGCTGCATGAGCGTGTGTGCGGGGAGGTTCGCAGCTGGCTGGAAGGCGAGGGCTGGGCGGTGGATGGTATCGCCCAGAGCCCCATCACCGGGCCCGAAGGCAATGTCGAATTCCTGATCTCGGCGTCCCGAAACGGTATGGGCGGTTGATGGCCCGGGCGGCCACATTGCATCCTCGCACCGTGCCTGCCTATAGCCGGGACCTCGATTCGCGCCGCCACCAGCCGGAGTAGACATGAACCGCCTCGCCAGCCCCGCACAGCTGAGGGCCAGCTTCTTTCGCTGGGCCCTGTTCCTCGTGCCGCTGGTGATGCTGCTGGGCTTCCTGTCCGGCCAGTTCGGAGGCGATGCGGGCAGCGCATGGTTCCAGGCGCTCGAAAAGCCCGCCATCTTCCCGCCGCCCATGTGGTTCGGCATCGTGTGGAGCGTGCTTTACCTGCTGATGGGCCTCAGCTTCGCGCTGGTCTGTTCGGCCTGGGGCGCACGCTGGCGCGGCCCGGCGATCATCGCCTTCATCGTGCAGCTGGCCGTCAACCTCGCCTGGACGCCGATATTCTTCGGCGCGCATGAGATCGGCACGGCCTTCTGGGTGATCGTGGTGCTGGACGTGCTGGTGCTGCTGACCATCTGGCTGGTCTGGAAGGTGCGCCGCCTGGCGGCTTACCTGCTGCTGCCCTACCTCGCGTGGATCCTGTTCGCCACGCTGCTGAACTGGCAATTCTGGCAGATGAACCCGGATGCAAGCGCGCTGGAGCCGGACAATTCGGTGCAACGGATCGAGTTGTAATTCGCGCGGGCAGAGGCCACATAGCGACCATGCAGAGCCAGAATCCCATCATCGCCGACTTCGTCAAACTCGCCAACAGCGCAGCGGGCACTTTTGCCGGCATGACGCGCGAGGCGCGCGACAATGCGCGCGAGAAGATGAAGGAAACCATGGGCGGTTTCGACTTCGTCAGCCGCGAGGAATTCGACGCGGTGAAGGACATGGCGGCCCACGCCCGCGAGCAGGTGGACGTGCTGGAAGCCAAGATCGCTGCGCTCGAAGCGAAGCTGGCGGGCAAGTAACCCTCCCAAATATCACCGTACTGGCGTAGCGTCCGCGCGATGCACTTGCGCGCGCCTGCCATACTGATTGCCGCCCGCCCGCACGGCGAAACGGCCGTGATCGCGCGGCTGCTTACCGAAGCGGAAGGCGTGGTCGCGGCCTATGTCGCAGGCGGGCGCGGGCGCCAGCTTCGCCCGGTGGTGATCCCCGGCAACGTCGTGGATGCGGACATTCGTTCCAAATCCGACACGCAGCTGCCCTTTGCGCGGATCGAGCTCGTTGAAAGCCGCGGCCCTTTCCTGACGGAGCCACTGCCTGCCGCCGCCATCGGCTGGGCCTGCGCGCTGACGACTGCCGCCCTGCCGGAGCGGCAGGAGTTTCCCGCGCTGCACGACGCCTTGGGCGCGCTGCTCACCGCTATATGCCATGCCCCCTCCGCCCGCGGCTGGGTGGGCGCGCTGCTGGCCTATGAAATCTTGCTGCTGCGAGAGCTTGGCTATGGCGAGGGCGTGAAACCCGCAGGAGAGCTGCCACAACTGCTGGAAGCGATGGACCGGCTCGCCGTCCCGCTGGACCGATACCTGCTTGCCGAGCGCCGCGCAGACATTATGGCCGCGCGCCAGAGATTGCGGCAATTGCTCGGGCGGATCGCCTGAGCAGCCGTCATTGCGAGCGGCGAAGCCGCGCGGCAATCCATCGTCGACCGTCAGGGACTCGATCCTCCGGTGATGGATCGCCGCGGCGCTACGCGCCTCGCGATGACGAAATTTGGAGTTCGGGAATGAAGATCGCACTTCTGGCAGGGGACGGCATCGGGCCGGAGATCATGGAAGAAGCGGTGCGAGTGCTCGATGCGCTGCGCCTGCCGCAGGTCACCTTCTGGCGCGGCGATGTGGGCGGGGCGGCGTACAGGCGCCACGGCCACCCGCTGCCCGAAGAAACGCTTAAGATGTGCCGCGCGGCCGACGCCGTGCTGTTCGGCGCGGTGGGCGATCCCGAATGCGACAATCTGGAACGGCACCTGCGGCCCGAACAGGCCATCCTGGGCCTGCGCAGCGAGCTCGGCCTATTTGCAAACCTGCGCCCCGCCGCCGCCATGCCGGGGCTGGAGGACCTGTCCGCCCTGCGCCCGGAAATCGCCCGCGCCATCGACCTGCTGATCGTGCGGGAGCTGAACGGCGATGTCTATTTTGGCGAAAAGGGCACGCGCACCACGCCCGGTGGCCAGCGCGAAGGCTATGACGTGATGGCCTATAGCGAAAGCGAGGTCCGCCGCATCGCCCACACCGCCTTCCGCGCGGCGCAGGGCCGCAAGGGTCGGCTGTGCAGCGTGGATAAGGCCAATGTGCTGGAAACCAGCCAGCTCTGGCGCGATGTGGTGGTGGAAGTCTCCGCCGAATATCCTGACGTCGCGCTCAGCCACATGTATGTCGACAATGCCGCCATGCAGCTGGTGCGAAACCCCGGCCAGTTCGACGTGATGGTGACCGGAAACCTGTTCGGCGACATCTTGTCCGACCAGGCCAGCATGTGCGTCGGCTCCATCGGCCTGCTCGCCAGCGCCAGCCTGGGCGAGCAGCAGACCGAGTTCGGTACGAAGGGCCTGTTCGAGCCGATCCATGGCAGCGCGCCCGATATCGCCGGGCAGGGCGCCGCCAACCCCATGGCCATGATCCTGTCGGCTGCCATGATGCTGCGCCACAGCTTCGGGCGCGAGGAGGACGCCGCGCGCGTCGAAGCGGCCGTGGCGCAGGCGCTGGCGGACGGCGTGAAAGGCGCGGACCTTGGCGGGACGGCCGGGACAAAGGACATCGGGATTGCCGTTGCGGAGCGGCTCTGACAGCTCGCCGGGAGACGGCCCCAGCGTAACCTTTCCTTGATATTTACCATATATCGCGCAAGCCCATGGACATGACGCAGGGCACGCTAGAGCACGCGGCGGACGCAGCGGTACAACCGCTCGAACTCGCCATCATCCTTCCCACGCTGAACGAGAAGGGCAATATCGCCCCGATGGTCACGCGGCTGGAGGAGGCGCTTGGCCCTACCGGCTGGGAAGCCGTTTTCGTGGATGACAACTCATCGGACGGTACGGCAGAGGCGGCGCGCGAGATCGGGCGCACCGATCCGCGCATCCGCGTGATCCAGCGCATCGGCCGCCGCGGCCTGGCCAGCGCTGCGATCGAGGGAATGTGCGCCACAGCCGCGCCCTTCGTTGCCGTGATGGATGCCGACCACCAGCACGATCCTGCGCTGCTGCCCGACATGCTCGCATCGCTGAAGGCGGGCGAGGCGGATCTCGCCTATGCCAGCCGCTTTGCGGAAGGCGGCAATGCCGATGGCCTGTCCAGCAAGGGGCGGGAAAAGGGCAGCCGCGTGGCCAATGCCATGGCCCGCAAGCTGACCGGCACGGAACTTACCGATGCCATGTCCGGCTATTTCATGCTGCGCACGGACCGGCTGCGCAAACAGGCCGATAACCTTTCGGGTATAGGCTTCAAGATCATGCTCGATATCCTGGCGACGGCAAGCCCGCGCCTGACCGTGAAGGAATTCCCGTTGAAATTTGCCGAGCGCCTGGAAGGCGAAAGCAAGCTGGACCACGGCGTGGTCCTCGATTTCCTGGCCGGGCTGGTGGAACGCTATGTCGGGCGCTGGGTGCCCACGCGCTTCGTCCTGTTCGGGCTGGTCGGCGGGCTGGGCGTCTTCGTCCACATGGCCGTGCTGGCCGTGCTGTTCTGGCCGCAGACCATCGCCTTCGGCTGGGCGCAGGCCGTGGCCACCATGGTGGCGATGACTTTCAACTTCTGGCTCAACAACCTGCTGACGTACCGGGACAAGAAACTGTCCGGCGCAGACGGCGTGTTCTGGGGCTGGCTGAAATTCTGCGGTGCCTGCAGCGTGGGTGCATTCGCCAATGTCGCGGTCGCCACCGTGCTGAACGACCAGGGCGTGATCTGGTGGGCCGCCGCCCTCGTCGGCGTCGCCATTGCCTCGGTCTGGAATTACGCCCTGTCGAGCAAGTTCGTGTGGGGCCGGTTCAGGTAATCCTCTTCGGAACGGGGAGGAATTACCGCCAGCTCTCCAGCCAGGCGTAGTCCAGGAAGCTCATCGGGCCTTCCAGCGGGGCGGCGGTGAGGATGGGGAAGTAATAGGCCATCACCAGCCCGCTCGCCACCAGCGTGCCATAGGCCGTCTTGCGCCAGCCGGCATTGCGCAGCTCCGCCAGCGCCAGCGCCAGTGCTGCCAGCAGGAAGCAGCTGGGCACGAAATAATGGTAATAGAACTGCGTCGATTTCGCGGCCACGATCCAGAACCCGATGCTGACCGCGTAGAGGATGAAAATTCCCAGCGCGTCCATTCGCCGCTGCGTGAACCCGGCCCAGGCGCACCATGCCAGCGCGGGCAGCCCCAGCAGCATGGTCAGCGGATTGCCCAGCAGCAATATGCCGCGCTGCGCGCCGTCCGCTTCCTCGTAAAGATACCAGATCGCTCGCCAGTTGCCGACCCATTCGTACCAGACGGACTGGTAAGTGTGGCCGGGCAGGGTCTGCGTCTGCAAATCCATCATGCGGGACTGGTATGCGATCACCTCGCCCCAGGGCAGCGATGACAGCGTGTACTGCGTCAACGGCCAGAAGCTGAGGAAATAGACCAGCAGCGGCAGCGCGCCCAGCCACACGCCCGCCTCCAGCAGGGTCATGCCCGGCACCGGCGCAGCGCGCCTTGCGGTCAGGAACTGCGCGCCGCTTTCCCGCAGCCGCACGGCCAGGAAGGCCAGGCCCGGCATGATGGCGATCGGCACGGCGTTCCACTTGCTGGCCATGGCCGCGCCCAGCGCAGCGCCTGCGATGGCAAGCCGCCAGCGGCCCGTTTCCGGCTGGCGCATGGCGGCGGCGCATTGCCACAGGGCGACCATCAGGAAGGCCACCATGAACACGTCCAGCATGGCGATGCGCGAATGGACCAGCAGCGGGAAGCCGGTGGCCAGCAGGATGCCCGTGGCAAAGCTGGCGAAACGGCCGATGGCCGCAAACCACATGGCGCGCATGCCGGCATAGATCGCCAGCGTGCCGAACAGCAGCGGCATGATCCGCCAGCCCAGCGCATTGTCGCCGAACAGGATCACGCCCAGCGCCAGCAGCTGCTTGGCCAGCAGCGGGTGCTCCTCGTTCACAGGGCGGAACATCTCCACCATCTCGCGCACGGCGGGGATGTAATGCACCTCGTCGAAATACAGCGCGCTGGGGATGGTCAGGCGCACGCTTGCCAGCGCCAGGAAGATCAGCGCCACGCCTGCATGCCACCAGACCGGGTCACGCCGGTATTCGCTCACCTGTTCCATAGGCGGTGGCGATAATGCGCGTGGGGGTGGCGGGCAAGCCTCTCTATCGCAGGCACAATTGCGCGCCTGCTTGCCGCGTGGCGACGGGCAGCTTACAGCCCGTGCCCATGAAGAAAACCACCGGCATGGATCGCTCCGTCACCAAGGGTTGGCGCAAGGCCACGCAGGCCGTGCGCGCAGGCACGTGGCGCAGCGAACATGGCGAGACGAGCGAGGCGCTGTTCCTCACCAGCGGCTATACTTACGAGGATGCCGCCACCCCCGCCGCGCGCTTTGCGGGCGAGGATGCGGGCATGACCTATTCGCGCCTGCAGAACCCCACCGTGGCCATGCTGGAAGAACGCATCGCAATGCTGGAAGGCGCAGAGGCCTGCCGCGTGCAGGCAAGCGGCATGGCGGCGATGACCACCGCGCTGCTGTGCCAGCTTCAGGCAGGCGACCATGTGGTGGCCGCGCGCGCCGCCTTCGGATCCTGCCGCTGGCTGGTCGATAACCTCCTGCCGAAATTCGGTATCGAGACGACCGTGATCGACAGCGCGGACAATGATGCCTGGGACAAGGCCGTGCGGCCCGAAACCAAGGTGTTCTTCTTCGAAAGCCCGGCCAATCCGACGCTGGACCTGGTGGATATGGAATTCGTCTGCGGCATGGCGAAGGAGGCGGGCATCACCACTGTGGTGGACAATGCCTTCTGCTCGCCCGCCCTGCAGCGCCCGATGGAATTCGGCGCAGACGTGGTCGCCTATTCCGCCACCAAGCTGATGGAAGGGCAGGGCCGCGTGCTCGCCGGCGCCGTGTGCGGCAGCGAGGAATGGATCAATGAGGTGCTGCTGCCTTTCCAGCGCAACACCGGGCCCAATCTTGCGCCCTTCAATGCCTGGGTGGTCCTGAAGGGCCTCGAAACGCTGGACCTTCGCGCCCGGCGGCAGAGCGAGAATGCGCTGGCGCTGGGACAGAGCATGGAAGACCGGATCATCCGGGCGGGCGGCACGATGCTGCATCCCGGCCTGCCCAGCCACCCGCAATATGCGCTGGCGCAGAAGCAGATGGACGCCTGCGGGCCGATTTTCAGCTTCATCCTCCCCGGCGGGCGCGAACAGGCTCATGCCGTCCTGGATGCGCTGGAGCTGGTCGATATCTCCAACAATATCGGCGATGCGAAGTCACTGATGTGCCACCCCGCCAGCACCACCCACGCCAATATGGGCGAGGAAGAGCGCGCAAAGATGGGCGTGCACGAGGGCATGCTGCGCATCAATGTGGGCCTAGAAGACGCACGCGACGTGATCGCGGACATGGACCAGGCGCTGGGCGCCGCCGGTCTCTAACTTCTAACGATTGTAGCGATCGCCATAGGGTTCGCAGGCCAGCCCGTCATTGTCCCGGTCGAGACCTGCGCGATAACCTGGATCACCTCGGCGGAGAGGGGCTTTTCCCGCCACCCGAACAGCATCGCAATTGCGGTAATAGACACTGCCGTCCGATCTGCGGGCAGGTGCCGCCAGGATCTGCCTGCTGCGGCGCGATCCGTGGCAGTGATATTCGCCCGTCTTGCGGTTCTTGTGGCAGCCCTCCTTGTTAACGCCACCGGGATGGGCATCGACGGGCTGGGCAGAGGCGACGATGGCCAGCAGGCTGCCGGCCACACAGAAAGAAAGACCCCCTATTTTCAACTGCCCGCCTGCGTCGCTGCCCAGTCCATTACAGCGAACTGATCAGTTCCGGCTGGCCGAACCCGGCGAGCGAGGCATTCGAATTCTCGAACCAGTTCTGCCAGAAATTCTTGAGCGTATAGAGCTGGGCTGCATCGCGCGTGGCCGCCGCGTCGGAATCCGGTGGCAACAGGCCCGCACCCATCACATAGACTTTCGCACCGCCAAAGTCGCCCAGCTGCCGCCGATCGACCGCCTTCTGCAACTCCGCACCGACATCAAAATCGCGGATGGACTTGTCGGCATAGAAACTGGTGGTGGAGGAATGTTCCAGCATGTCGGACACTACAAGGACAGTTTTATCCCTAGCTTGCGACACTAGGACCGCTTCGGAGAGCGCTGTCAGGCTGCCAAGGATCTCCGAGCTGGCGAAACTGCCGCCATCGGTACTGACAAGCGCGCGCATTTCCGCATCCGTCCGGGCCGCCAGCTTGCCGGGCATCTGCGCCAGGCAGGTTTCCAACTGGGCCAGTTTCCGCGCGTTAAGGTCGTTGCGTTTGCTTTCGTCCACCGGCCCCTGCGCTTCGCCGGTAAAGTTGACAGTGGCAAAATTGCTGGCCGTATTGGCAGAAAAGGAGGCGACGGTGATTTTCGCCGAGCCGCCCGCGAGATATTCGGCAACCTTGCGGCTGAGCGATTCTACCAGAGCGGACGGCATCGGTGTCGTCTGGTCGATAATCACGAATAGTTCGCGTTCCACACCGGGAACGGGGAGGTCTGTGCCGAATGCGGCCTGTTGGTAACAGTCCTCGAACGGTCCGCTTCCTGCAATTGCGATATCCTGCGTGCTTGCGGCACTGCCGTCCGACGCGTCACCGCTGCCCGGGCCGGTGCCACAAGCGACAAGCGCGAAGGCTGCCAGGGTCACGATTGCAATGTGCTGACGGATCATTGCAGCACTCCTTCGTTGTCCTGACCGTCATCTTTCCTGCGCGGTGGCAGGTCACTGTCCGCTTCCGGGGGCGTGTGCCCGCTTCCATTCATGATGTGACGGGATTTGCGGATCTCGGCGCGTTTTTCCGACCGCCTGACCTTGGCCTCCAAAACTTCTTCGGGGTGGTGCAAATCGCACACTCCGCGGTCGCGTTCTTCTTTTACGAATTCATAGAAGTCTCGGTCCCAATTGATTGACCCGGGATATCGCCGCTCCATCATTGCATGAAGGTTAGCCAACCGACTGTCCGCGATCGACATGCGCTTCGCGATCGGGCGGTAATAGCTTTCGTAATCCGGCATACCGCCGGTCATGCGGTAGGCGGTATCGCTTTCCCGCCCTGCAAATCCATACTTGTACCCCAGGCCCATGCCCACGAACTGCGTGACAACGAAGATCGTGGCCAGGATCCAGAAGCTGGAGAGGGCCGCGTATTCGCGCGCCAAGGCCTGATTTTCTGTTTCCGTACCGGCCAAAGCCAGCGGCTCTGAATGTAGGGTCTCGATACGAAGTATTGTCGAAAGTACGGCGATGGCGAGGATGAAGACCGTGGCAATTACCAGCCATGAATAGCTGCCGGTGTCGCCGGGATTGCTGGCCACCCGATTGGCGCATTGGACGTGGCCCGGCTGGTCGTCGTCTTCCGATTGGTCCTGATTCAAGGAAATGATCTGCGTGGTGAAGCGGCGGTCTTGGTTGCGCTTGCCACGTTCATTGAGGCCGAATGCTTGAAATTGCTGGAAGCAACTCCGCAACAGGCGAGTGCGATACAGCTGGTGGCCGGCCGCATGCATCGTCCACACCAGCACGGCCGAAAGCACGGTGACGATCGCAAAGGTCAGTAGCTGGCGGGTGTTCTCGCTACCTTCCAGCGCCATCCATGTACTGAGCAGGTAAGAAAAGCCCAGCCCTTCAAGCACGACGAGGAAAATCAGCAGCGCGATCATCAGCCCGGGCAGGGGCTTGCGGCCATTGTCATAACACTTGCGCATGTACTCTGCGTGGTTCTCGAATTCGTCGGGCGACAGGCCGGTCAGGTGGCGGGCATAATCGTGACACAGGCGCGTTTCGGAATTGAGCCATTTGCCATGCTCGGTTTCCGAATAATCGCGGGAATAGCGTGACAGCTTGCCGATGAATGGCACGCGGTACGAAAAGTCCGTTCGCGCAAAGGTGGGCTGGCGGAACAGCCACATCACGAAAAGCACGCCCAGCACGGCCGCCACGATCAAGGTTCCCGTAGCCGACGACAGGAATTGCAGGAAATCACTGAACATATACGCCCCCTTGGCAGACCCAAGACCCCAAACATTCATAATAAGATTGTGTGCTGCATGAGAGTCAATGGCCAATTGACTCTTGGCAATGCCTAGGAATGGCACAATTGCGCCGATCGCTTTCCCGCCGCGGCCGCCGCAGCATACCAATAGTGGAAATCAGGCAGGTTAAGCTTGCCGTCAGCCTTCCTGCGATTACCTTTGCCCCATGGCCAATATCTTCGATCACCTGTTCCAGCACACCGCCATCACCGACGGGGTGGCCGTGCGCGTCGCGGTCAACTTCATGCCGGAACAATCGCAGGTCGATGCCGGCCGCTGGTTCTGGGTCTATCACATCCGGATAGAGAACCGCCGCCACGACGCGATCCAGCTGCAGCGCCGCCACTGGCGCATCACCGATGCCCGCGGCGCGGTGAACCTGGTGGATGGCGAGGGCGTTGTGGGCGAGACGCCGCTGCTGCAGCCGGGCGACACGCATGATTACGTCAGCGGCTGCCCGCTCTCCACGCCGCATGGCAGCATGGAAGGCTTCTACACCTTCACGGACGATAACGGCGATCCGCTGGAGGTGCGCATCCCCTTCTTCCCGCTCGCCGCCCCGGCGGAAGAGACGCGCTGATTGGACACCTCGCGCAGGGTGGGGCATTGACCCTCCATGCGTGAAGACGATGCCCGCCGCCTGCTCCTCGTCCGTGCGGTCGAGACCGAGGACCGGGCGCAGCAGCTGCTGACTGCGGAAGATCGCGCGCAGGCGGAGGATTACGCCCGCCGTACGGACACCGGACCCGAAAGCTACCTTGCCCGCCGCGCGGAATTTGCCGCAACCCGGCTCGCGACGCGCCACCCGCATGTCGATACGATCCTGAAGGCGCGCCACTGGCCGCGCTGGCTCAGCTTCGCCATCCCCATCGCCGCGCTGGTGCTGGGCGTGCTGAGCAATGAGCTGGGGATCGACAAGCGGCTGGACCTGCTGGCCTTCCCGCTGGTGGGAGTCTTTGCGTGGAACCTGGCCGTTTACGCCGTGCTGCTGGTGCAGCCGCTGTGGCGGCGCGCCTCGAAACGCAGCGGCGGCGAATGGTGGCGCAGGCCGCTTGCTCGCTTGTCAGAATTCGGGCGCGACCAGGCGGAACGCGGCACGCCGATGGCCCGCGCCACGGGCCGTTTCGCCACCCGCTGGCTGCAGGTGAGCGCGCCCGTCAACGGCGCCCGCGCGGCCCGGACCATGCACCTTGCCGCCGCGCTGTTCGCCGCCGGGATCATCGCCGGCATTTTCGTGCGCGCGCTGGCCATCGAATATCGCGCCGGGTGGGAAAGCACCTTCCTGCAAGCCGAAGACGTCCACTCGCTGCTCGGCTTGCTGCTGGGGCCCGCCAGCGCGCTGGGCAATATCCCGCTGCCGGACGTGGCGGGGTACGAGGCGCTCAGGTGGACCGGGGCGGACACGGGTGGCGCCAATGCCGGGCCGTGGATCGCGCTCTACGCCATTTCCGCGCTGGTGTTCATCATCCTGCCGCGCCTCGCACTCGCCGGGTGGGAGCAGGCGCGGGTGTGGCGCCGCGCGCGCCGCATTGCCGTGCCGGGGCGGGAGGATTTCTACATCCGCCGCCTGCTGCGCGCCCGCGATGGCACGGGCGGCGCGGTGCGCGTCACGCCCTATGCCTATACGCTGGAGGAGCCGCGCAAGGCCGCGCTCACCATCCTGCTGCGCAGCGTGCTGGGCGACCGCGCCCGCATCCATTTCGACCCGGTCGTGCCATACGGGCAGGAAGAGCAATGGCTCGCCGATCACGCGCTGGCGGGTGACGACGATTACCACATCGCGCTCTACACCCTCTCCGCCACGCCGGAGGACGAGAACCACGGCACCTTCGCCGCCGGATTACGCCAGAAATACGCCGGGATCGGCCACGGCACGATGGCCAGCGCATTGGTCGATTCCGGCCCCTTCCGCAGCCATTTCGCCGGACAGGCGGGGCTGGCCGAACGCGTGGGCGAGCGCCTGCGCGCATGGCAGGCGGTGATGGACCGCGCCGCCGTTCCGCTCGTCAACCTCGACCTCGACCATGTGGAGGAACGCCGCGACGGGGAGAAGATGGAAGCAACGCTGGTCCGCTCCGCCGCGCTGGAGGGGCTCGCATGACCGAAGCCGTCATCCCCGGGACAAGCGCGCTGGAGTTGGCGGAAGCGGCGGGCACGACCGTCAACCTCAGCCTCGTTTCCCACACCAATGCGGGCAAGACCACGCTGACCCGCACCATGCTGGGCCGCGACGTGGGCGAGGTGCGCGATGCGGCGCATGTCACCGAAATCGCCACCGGATACGTGCTGGTGCAGGAGGGCGGCGACACGCTGATGCTGTGGGACACGCCCGGCTTCGGCGATACGACGCGCCTGCTCACACGCCTGCGTAATGCCGGCAATCCCATCGGCTGGCTGCTGACGCAGGTGTGGGACCGGTGGAAGGAACGCCCGCTCTGGTCCAGCCAGCAGGCGGTGAAGAACGCGCGCGATAATGCGGACGTGCTGCTCTACCTCGTCAACGCGTCGGAGGATCCAGCGGCGGCCGGCTATGTCGCGCAGGAGATGGAAGTCCTCAGCTGGATCGGCAAGCCGGTGCTGCTGCTGCTCAACCAGATGGGCCCGCCACGCGCCGATACGGGCGGCGAGCGTGAGAAATGGCTCGCGCACCTCGATGTTGTGGACGTGGTGAAGGGCGCGCTGCCACTCGACGCCTTTGCCCGCTGCTGGGTGCAGGAAGGCGCGCTGCTGCGCGAGGTGGAGCCGCTGCTGCCCGCGGACAAGCAACCCGCGATGGGGCGGCTGTCCGCTCGCTGGCACGACCTCAACCGTGCGCGCTTCGACCAGAGCATGGCGGTGCTCGCCCGCCAGCTCACCGCCACGCTGCAGGACCGCGAAAGCGTGCGCGACGGCACCTGGCGCGACCGCACGCTGAACGCCTTCAAGTCCGGCAAGGGAGAAGACCGCGAAGTACGCGCCGCCATGGGCGCCCTGTCCGAACGGCTGGCCGAGCGCACGCGCGAAAGCACCAGCGAACTCATCCGCCTGCATGGGCTGGAGGGCGAGGCAACACGCAAGGTGCTGGAGCGGCTGGGGCGCGACTATTCCTATTCCGAACCCACGCCCGAAGGCTTCTCCGCCATGCTGGGCGGGCTGGCCTCGGGCGCAGTCGGCGGGCTCGCGGCGGACCTCGCGGCAGGCGGACTGACGCTGGGCGGCGGCATGATCGTGGGCGCGGTGCTGGGCGCGCTGGGCGCAGGCGGCCTGGCCAAAGGAATCAACATGGCGAAGGGCGAGGACGGCAGCGCCGTGCGCTGGTCGCCCGAATTCTTCCAGGGCTTCGTCGGCGCGGCCCTGCTGCGATACCTGGCCGTCGCGCACTTCGGCCGCGGCCGCGGCGCATGGGAGGAGGGCGAACACCCCGACTTTTGGCACGGTGTGGTCGAGGAGGCGGTTGCCGCGCATGAGGGCGAGGTGGCGGCGCTCTACAAGGCCGGACGCGGCGAGGGCGGCGCGGAAGTGGAGAGCGAGCTGGCCGCGCTGCTGGAGCGGATCGGGCTGGACGTGCTGGGGCGGTTGTATCCGGGAGCGGGGATGTGAGGCCAATTAGTATACTGTCCCCGGAACTCTCCCCGGAACTCCTCGTCGCAGGCGCTGTGATGGTAAGTAGGTTCTGCGAAGAAAGGAATTAAGCTGAGAAGATAAAATGAGAGATAAGCATCGCTTTCTGACCTTCATTCGCGTGCTTCTGACAACCGGCTGCCTCCTGAGCGTAATGATGTTCTTGTTTCTCTGGGGATGGTCAGCGTCATTAGCTGACCTTTTCCGCGCCTTGTTTTCGCAGCGAGGGCTCTGGCACACCGCGGTCATCTTTGCTCCGCCGCTTCTGACGGGCGCATTTATTCTCTGGGAGCGGAGTGCGGCAAACGCTCGTTAGCTACGCGATATCCTCCGCACGCCCCGCTCCGCCCATTCACCCCAGATCCGGAAAATCCCTCACGCAGCGCGACGTGACCTGCTCCGCCGCTGACGTGTCAATCGCGAAGCCTTCGCGCAATTCCTGCGGCCATGCATCAAGGTCGATCATCGTCTCCGCGCTGAGGCCGTCCAGGTGCGCCACGCATACGCGCCGCGTGATGTCGCCGTCCAAGCGGCCCCGGTACAGGGCAATCGCCCCCAGCAGGCCGGCGCGAGACATCCAGTAGAAATTCTCCACGAACTGGCTCTTCGGGCGCTTCTGCGGATCGCGGAATTCCGCATCCATGCCCGCCAGCAGCGCCTCGCACCCGGCGAGCCTGGCCTGGTCATCCAGCGCCGGGTCCTTGCCCAGCGTCCCGCACATGGTGTCGGGCTGCATCCAGTACATGGCCTGCTGCTCCTGCTCCTTGGTGTAGGTCACCTGCGCAGAAGCGTGCGTGGGAAGTGCGGTTGCCACGATGGCGGCCGCGGCGATGAGAGTCGTGATGCGAGTGGTCATGCCGGGAATGTTAGCGGCGCGCGCGCCCGTGGCCAGTGACAAACACCGTCATCCATTTTCCGTGCGGTTCGGCTTGGACCCCGTCTCCAAAGCGCAGGACGGGCTTGCATATCGCGCCTCGCGCACCGGATGGGCGAATAGAGCGGCCAACTCGCAGCGCTGGCGCGATGAGAAATCCGTCGCATCGGTTAACCATCAGAATTCAGGCGTGACATTTCCATCGGCCCCAAACTGTGCAAGTCTCACGACTCGGAGCGGACAGACCCGTCCATTCACCAGTGCAAGGAGGAACGCGATGAGGACTTATATCAAATACGCCTTGCTGGCAGCGGCAACCGCTACGGCCGGACAGCCAGCGCTGGCCGAAAAGGCCGATCAGCTCGTCGATATAAACGGATCCTATGGCCGCGACGCGGAGAGTGCCCTGCAGGCGCGCGGGTTCCAGCATACCTCCACGCACAAGCAATCCAATGGCTATGTCTACAGCTATTGGTGGGACGCATCCGATCGTAGCTGCGTGACGGTCGAGACGTACGACGGACGTGTGCAAACCATCACCGATGCCGGCGATGGAGATTGCGGCCACCACCGGGTCAGTGGCGGAGAGGTCCTTGGCGCGGTGGCGGGAGCAGCGCTGATCGGCGTTTTAGCGACCCACAAATCCCATCACCATGACGATGACAAGCACCACGAGGACCGGAAGGCGGAGCAGGATTACGAACGCGGCTATACCGACGGCCTGCACAACGCATCCTATCACAATTACGACCGCTCGGATGCGTATTCCAGCGGTTACCAGGCCGGTGTGGACGAGCGGAATGCAAACCTTTCACATCATCATAACCGTGGCGGCTATGCCAGTGTGGCCCGGATCGACGACCTGCGGGACGCGCGCGCTGCCGGCGGCATGACGGAACTGGAGGCGCGCGGCTTCCGCCAGGTGGACAATTTTACATCGGGCGACACGCGCTATTCCATCCAGTACAACAGCGCCACGCGCCAGTGCGTGCAGGTTACGATCGCGGACGGGCGGTTCTACGATATCCGCGATATCGGCAGCAATCCGAAGTGCCGCTAGGTCGGGCGAGATGAGCATCAGGCCCTTTCAACTGGCGCTTCTAGCCGGGACGGCAGCAGTCATGCTGCCGTCCTGTTCGCAAGAGACGGACGAAGCAGCCGTCACCGCCGAGCCGTCTGCGGTCGCGGCGGCGAGCAGTGCGCCCATTCCCGCAAGCCTCAGCCCGTTCGGCGACGGATATCCCGAAGCGGGCGATCCGTGCCGGCGGCTGGGCGAGAGCGATGCCACGCGCAATTATCTCGATGACAGCGCAATCTTGGCGGGTTGCCCTGACTCGGCAAGCGCGGCCGCACTTGGCGGAAACGTGATCGACACCGTCGATGGCGTGACCATCGTATCCATCCCGACGGGGGATGCGAATGCGGGCATGGGCGAAAACGGCCCGGCTGCAGCGGCAGGCGGTGGCGATGCCCTGGTTCCGGGCACGGATTATAACGCGACGGCCCAGGTGCGCTGCGGTATGGGCGGCAAATCGCCGAGCATGCAGTGCCTGGCCGGTGTCCGCCGCAACTGGGCGGATGACGGCTCCAGCATGGTGGAGGTCACCAGGCCCGACGGGACGAAACGCGCGATCTTCTATCAGGGCGCGGAACCGTTTAGCGCCGACAGTGCGCAGGCCGATGGCTCAGCCGGGTGGGATTTCGAGACGAAGCGCGATGGTGACACCGTGACGATCATGTTCGGGCCGGAAACCTATGTCATCCCCGATGCGCTGCCGATGGGCGGTTGAGGTAGCCTCGATGGCGGGCTTTCCGTGCGGGTCCGCCATCGCCCTCTGACGATCCGTGCCATACCGCCGTCTTGCCTCGCGTGCTGCATCGCAATAGAGCGGGCCGCGATATGAAGCGCACACATCTGCCCCTCAACGCCCTGCGCGTGTTCGATGCCGCTGCCCGGCACCTCAGCTTCACCCGCGCGGCGGACGAGCTGGCGGTGACGCCCGCCGCCGTGGGCCAGCAGATCCGCGCGCTGGAGGATGTGCTCGGCGTCGTCCTGTTCCGCCGCACGCCCAAGGGACTGGAGCTGACCGACGAGGCGGAGGCCGGGCTGGACCCCTTGCGCGAAGGCTTCCTGCGGTTCGAGGAAAGTGTGCAGGGCATGCAGGCGGGCCAGTCGAGTAGCAGCTACACCATCGCCGCGCCGCGCGAATTCTATGCCCAGTGGCTCGCGCCGCGGCTGGCGAAGTTCAGGGCCGAGAACCCCGACGCCCGCTTCCAGCTGGTCGATGGCGAGGAGGTAGACTTCACCGAGGCGAACCTCGACTGCGCCGTGCGGCTGGTCGATGGTCCGGGCGACCTGGAGGGCGTGCAACTCGCCCCCGCGCGCCGCGTGGTGGTGGTTGCCGCCAAGGCCGTGCCGGAGGTGGAGAATGTGTGGATCGCCTGGCCCGGCGCGCCGCTGCCGGACGGGGCGGAGGTCGTCACCACGGTCAACAATGGCGGGCAGGCGCTCGCCAGCGCGATGGCGGGGATGGGCAAGGCCATGCTGCCGCACCTCCTGTGCGAGGAAGCGATCGGGCAGGGCCGGCTGAAGGTGCTGGAAGGCCCGGACGAGGGGCGCCGCAGCTACTGGCTGATCGCCCCGCGCCCGCAATGGCGCCAGAAGAAGGTGAAGGCGCTGGTGGAATTCCTCGCCCCCGGGGAATGAAACACCAGGTCACCACGCTGACGACAGAGCGCTTCAGCCTGCGGCCCATCCGGGCGGAGGACACGGCTGCCCTTTACCCCACGTTCCGCGACGAGGCGCAGATGCGCTACTGGTCGCGCGGGCCGTTTGCGAGCGAGGCGGAGCTGGACGGATGGCTGCGCGATCCCACGTGGGACGGGCACTGCTGGATCGCCGAGGAAACAGGCGGCAACGGACAGGCCATCGCCCGGCTTGTCGCGATACCGGACATGGATGGGGTGATGGAGACGGGCTACCTCGTCGCCAAACACCGGCAGGGCGAGGGCATCGCCCGCGAATGCATGACTGCGCTGTTGGATCACCTGTTCGCGCCAAAGGCAGAGGGCAACGGTGGCGGTTATGGCCTGCGCCGCGTCTGGGCCGATACGGACCCGGAAAACGCTCCCTCCAACGCCCTGCTGGTATGCCTCGGCTTCATGCGGGAAGGGCGGCTGCGGAGCCAGTGGGAGACCCATATCGGCGTGCGCGACAGTCTCGTGTGGGGGCTGCTGCGGGAGGAGTGGAACGGGTGACGGCGGCGCGCCGTGTCTCGCCCACCCCGCTGCGACTAGCTTCACTGCGTTCAGCAAGTCTCGCAAACCCCTCCCGCATGCGGGAGGGGAAGCAGAGCTTGGCGAACCGCAGGTGAGCCTAGCGGCGCCGGGTGGGCGAAGCAGGGCCTACGCTTCCCCGTCTTCTCCGTCCCCGAACTCCTCCCGCACCGCCTCCTCCTGCTCCAGCGTCTCCAGCAGCGAGCGGCCTTCGCGTTCGCGGCGGGCGAGGGTGTCGATCTTGCGCTCGATACCCTGCAGGATCGCGTCCTCCTCGGCGAGCGAGGTCTTGCGCTTTTCGGCCAGCACCTCGGCGCGGATGCGCTCGTAAACGGGGTGTCCGGGGCGCAGCACGCGCGCATCCCCGCCATAGCGCTCGCCCCGGCGGGCGCGCAGGAAGAACATCACCAGCGCATCGTTATGGCGGATTTCGGTGCCCAGCACCTTGCCCGAGGAGACGACCATCCGCTCCTCACCCGCAATCGCGCGGGCGAGCGCCCCGTCCTCCAGCCGCTGCACCCCGCGATCGACCGCCGCGTCCCAGGCAGCAGAGAATTCCTCCGCCCCCGGCCGCGCGCGCAGCTTGTACAGCGCCTCCAGCGAAGCCCCGATATGCGCGGCCGCCTGCTTGACGATGCCGGTGGCGGCAAGATGCGCGATGAAGGCGCGCTGGCGATCGGCCGTAATGGAATTGCGCCGCGGCGCCTTGTGCGGGACAGGCGCGAAGGAGAGCAGCGGATCGTCCGGATCGGGCCCGGCTTCGAGTGCGCCGGTGTCGCGCACCGCCATGTAGGACGTCGCCTGCCTGGGCGTAGCGCGCGTGTTGACGATGGTGGAGGCCCCCGTCTGCCGGTGGCACTCCGCTTGCCCCTCGGACGAAGCCTTATCGCGTGGAGCCGAGGCCGGACGCGAAGCGCACCGGTCCTCGGCAGACAAACCAAAATATTGATCGGAGCCACCATCAGATGCGGGCTGGTCCGGTGACCGGGCGGCGGAGCGGGAAGGGCGCGAGTAGGACATGCCTGCGGAGTTGGAGGGGGTTGGGGGGTGTAGGAAAGGGAAAGCTTTTAAAACCTCCTAGACCTCAAACCCATTGCAGCGATCTGCCCGACTAGCTAGCCATGAAGAATGATCACCAGGATTGAAATTGACGGCTTCAAGAGCTTCCAAGACTTTAGTCTCAACTTTCGCCCATTCTCAGCTGTGGTCGGCCCCAATGCGAGTGGGAAGTCCAACCTGTTTGATGCTTTGAAATTTATTTCCTTGCTCGCGCAAACGGATGTGCACTCAGCAATGCAATCAATGCGTGGCGAGCCCGAGGAGCTCTTTCGAGTTACACCAGTCCGCGAGCACACGGACATGAAATTCGCAGTCGAAGTGCTTCTGCCAAAGTATGGGCTCGACCCATTTGGTGCTCGGTTTGAGGTAAATGCGCAACGTCTACGCTACGAATTGGCTTTGACGATGCGCTTTGACTCCGAGCAAATGCCCATTGGGATCGTCGTCGCTTCTGAGTCTTGTCGTCACATTGCGAAGAAAGATGATCGACTCTCCTTCATCAACAAATCGCTAATTTCCTATTCCTCTAGAAGAAATCCATTCATGGAAATGTCTAGAGAAGGCAAAGTGCCGATAATCCAGATTCGGCAAGATGGCCCTACAGAGACCGGCGCATCGAAACGTGGCCGTCCTCTAAAGCTCGCTGCAGGAGAGGCTACACGAACGGCCCTTTCGACCATCAATACGGCTGAATTTCCTCACCTTTTCGCTTTAAGAGAGACTTTGTCCGAAATTGGCTTTCTTGAGATTAATCCGTCTGAAGCGCGGAAGGCTAATGACCGATTTGAAGAGAAGAAGCTCCGGTCTGATGCATCAAATCTTGCTTCTGTACTGGCGCATTTGAAAGAAGAGACTGGAACTCCTGCGCGTCCCGAAGGGGCAGTCGCTGATATTTCGATTGATCTTTCTTCTCTCATAAATTCGGTAAAGAGAGTTAAGGTTCATTCTGGGAGTAATGTTCGTGAGTATTCGTTTTCCATCGAGACCGAAGACGGTCTCGACTTCAGCTCGCGTTTGATCTCTGATGGAACACTGAGGTTACTCGCTTTGCTCACGATACTTGACGATCCGTCACGAAGAGGGATTTTATGTTTCGAAGAGCCAGAGAACGGCGTTCACGAGGGACGAATCGATGATTTAATCGAAATTCTGAGAGAATCGACTCAAGATTGGAGTCTCGAAGAAAGTCCCTTTCAGATAATTATTAATACACATTCGCCAGCGGTACTAAACTCTCTCCACGAAAAGGAAATAATCGCAGCTGATTTGATTTCGACAGTAGATCCTGAGGCGGGTTGCTCGGTTCATCGTACGCGAATGCGTGTTGGAGTTGACGACGACGCACTCGACTTAGAGCCCGGCGCAATACTGACTAGAGCGGAAATTTCCCGTCTGCTTAGGAAACGCCAAGGACAAGCCTAGATGTTTATCTCATGGGCTTCAATTTACGAGGGCTCTACTGACGAGTCCTACTTCGGCGCATTGCTGCCCCGTGTTTTGAATGATTTAATCCTTAGCAATGCGAACCGGACTGTCGATGTAGCGGATTTTCCCGCCATGAGATTTGGAAAGTCAGGCAAGCATATAGACGAGATTGCGGAGGAAATCTGTGATGGAATGGAGGCGTTTGACCTCCTTTTTTCCCACGCCGATACAGGTGGGAGGTCTCTCGAGCGGACTGCCATCGCGAGGTCGATGGCGTATGCACAGGCAGCGCACGCACGATGCGGTTATGACGTGATGGCGTGTTTTCCAATATTGCCGAGAAAGGAAATGGAGGCATGGGCGCTTACTGATGGGCATGCTGTTTGCAGGTCGCTTGGCTTCCGCGGGAACCCTTCAGAGCTTAACTTGCCATCGACCGCTAGGCAGGCTGAAAGGTTGTCGGATCCCAAGGAGATTCTTCGCCTTGCTATTGGCGAGGTTAAGCGCAGAGTGAGGCCATCTGATGCTGCGAGGCTGCTGACGTCGATTGCGCAAACGCAAAGCATTGAAAGGCTGCGTCTTTGTGCTTCTTACGCTTCGTTCGAACGATCTCTGAGCGAGCATTTAGAGGAGAAGGGATACTACAGGTAGCATGCCCTTGACCCCACCCCCAAACCCCACTAAGTGCGCGCCATCCGTTGCGGGGGTCTCCCCTCGCTCCGGGTAGATAGAGCTGAACATTGCCGGTGATGTCCCGGGGCCTTCGTCTTGTAACGCAAGGCCCTTGTCTATTGGGCTCCAGGCCATGTGGAGGTCCCAGCTTCTGCTGGGATGACGCGTGGAAGGGCCGGGGCAGCCGTCAGAGTAACCCGGTATTCGTGCCGGGTGGAGCGTTTCAGTTTGGTCCCGTCATTCCAGCGCATGCTGGAATCTCGTGCCGCTCGCATCGCGCTTGCGGAGACAGATACCGGCTTTCGCCGGGATGACGACCAGGCAAACACTCCATCCGGTATCGTGATGCCATCATTGGTGAAGGGCTTTTGTCCTCCTCTCGCTCACCCTGAGCCTGCCTGAAGGGTACTGTTGGCCTCGTGCCAGCATGCTTCGACAGGCTCAGCATGAGCGGTGTGGTTGGATGACAGGCCTTCCGCCGCAAACGGTGAAGAGAAAGAAGTCTATGCCGACGATCAACCAGCTGGTCCGCAAGGGCCGCGTTCCGCAGAAGGCCAAGAGCAAGGTCCCTGCGATGGAACAGAACCCGCAAAAGCGCGGTGTCTGCACCCGTGTCTATACGACCACCCCGAAGAAGCCGAACTCCGCATTGCGCAAGGTTGCCAAGGTGCGCCTGACCAATGGCCGCGAAGTCATCAGCTACATCCCGGGTGAAGGTCACAACCTGCAGGAACACTCCGTGGTGCTGATCCGCGGCGGCCGTGTGCGCGACCTTCCGGGTGTGCGTTACCACGTGCTGCGCGGCGTGCTCGACACGCAGGGCGTGAAGGACCGCAGGCAGTCCCGTTCGAAGTACGGCGCCAAGCGGCCCAAATAATGGGTGCGCCCTCGGCGTCCGCCGAGGGCTACGGCACCGGCCCGCTCCCCCACCCGACCACCCAAGGCATCGTCCGCAAGGATGGTCGGGTGGGGAAGCGAGCCGGAGCCAGCAAGGTTTAACCGCGGAGCCGGCCCACTCCCCCACCCGGACGCCCTTACGAGGGGATCCTTTGGGTGGCCGGGTGGGGGAGTGGGCTGGAGCCGCAAGCCCCGACGGAGGTCGGGGCGCTACTCCGAAGGAGTTTAGTAGAATGTCACGTCGTCGTCGCCCAGAGAAGCGCGAAATCCTGCCCGATCCCAAGTTCGGGGATGTGGTGCTGTCCAAGTTCATGAACAATTTGATGTATGACGGGAAGAAGTCGACCGCCGAACGTATCGTTTACGGTGCGCTCGACACGGTCGAGGCGAAGGCCAAGGCCGATCCCGTGCAGATGTTCCACGATGCGCTGCAGAACATTGCACCGCAGGTGGAAGTGCGCAGCCGCCGCGTTGGTGGTGCCACGTACCAGGTGCCGGTCGAGGTTCGCCCCGAGCGTGCCCAGGCCCTGGCCATCCGCTGGCTGATCGGTGCGGCCCGCGGCCGTGCGGAAACGACCATGTCGGCCCGTCTCTCGGGCGAGCTGATGGATGCGGCCAACAATCGCGGCAATGCCGTGAAGAAGCGCGAAGACACGCACCGCATGGCGGACGCGAACCGCGCCTTCTCGCACTATCGCTGGTAGGATTGGCATGAAGGCCTAGAATGTCCGGACCGGGTGCAGGGGAGGCGTCCTGCACGTTATTGGCAACACGTCCGTCCTCCGTTGCCACCGGTTCGTCTTTCCCGGCCTTCAAGCTGTCACATCACTGACTATATGGGGCGAGAGATTGCTCGACCCCCGAACCGCAAGGAATTGATTATGGCCCGCGAATATCCGCTGGAGCGCTATCGCAATATCGGCATCATGGCGCACATCGATGCCGGCAAGACCACCACGACCGAACGCATCCTGTATTACACCGGCAAGTCCTACAAGATCGGCGAAGTGCACGATGGTGCCGCGACGATGGACTGGATGGAGCAGGAGCAGGAGCGTGGGATCACCATCACCTCTGCCGCCACCACCACCTTCTGGACGGCCGAAGATCCCACGATGGACGCGCGCTCCGAGCCCGAAGCGCTGCGTGCGGACATGCCCAAGCACCGCATCAACATCATCGACACGCCGGGCCACGTTGACTTCACCATCGAAGTCGAACGCTCCCTGCGTGTGCTCGACGGCGCGGTCGCCGTGTTCGACGGCGTTGCCGGCGTGGAGCCGCAGAGCGAAACCGTGTGGCGCCAGGCCGACAAGTACGGCGTGCCCCGGATGTGCTTCATCAACAAATTGGACCGCACCGGCGCAGACTTCTACTACTGCGTGCAGTCCATCATCGACCGCCTCGGCGCGAACCCGCTGGTACTGTATCTCCCGATCGGTGCCGAAAGCGATCTCAAGGGCGTTGTCGACCTCGTCAACAACCGCGGCATCGTGTGGCAGAACGAAGATCTCGGCGCGAAGTACGAGTTCGTCGACATCCCCGCCGAGCTGGCCGACAAGGCTGCCGAATATCGCGAGAAGCTGATCGAGACTGCCGTCGAGCAGGACGATGACGTGATGGAACAGTATCTGGAAGGCAACGAGCCGGATGCCGCGACCCTCAAGAGCCTGATCCGCAAGGGTACCATGAACCGCGACTTCGTTCCGGTCCTGTGTGGCTCCGCGTTCAAGAACAAGGGCGTGCAGCCGCTGCTGGACGCCGTGGTCGATTACATGCCGAGCCCGCTCGACGTGCCGGCCATCAAGGGCGTGAAGCCGGACTCCGAGGAAGAGGACACGCGTCCGTCTTCCGACGAAGCACCGTTCTCCGCGCTCGCCTTCAAGATCATGAACGACCCGTTCGTCGGCTCGCTCACCTTCACCCGCATCTATTCGGGCAAGCTGGAAAAGGGCTCTGTCCTCAACAGCGTGAAGGACAAGAAGGAAAAGATCGGCCGCATGCTGCTGATGCACTCCAACAACCGCGAAGACATCGATGAGGCGTTTGCCGGCGATATCGTTGCGATTGCGGGCCTGAAGGAAACGACGACGGGCGATACGCTTTGCGCATCCTCCGCGCCGATCATCCTGGAGCGCATGGAGTTCCCAGATCCCGTGATCGAGCTGTCCGTGGAGCCGAAGACCAAGGCCGACCAGGAAAAGATGGGCGTCGCCCTGAACCGCCTGGCCGCCGAAGATCCCAGCTTCCGCGTCACGACCGACCATGAATCCGGCCAGACGATCATCAAGGGCATGGGCGAGCTTCACCTCGACATCCTGGTCGATCGCATGAAGCGCGAATTTAAGGTCGAGGCCAATGTCGGTGCGCCGCAGGTGGCTTACCGTGAATCGCTCGGCCGCGAAGTCGAAGTGACCTACACCCACAAGAAGCAGTCGGGTGGTTCGGGCCAGTTCGGTGAAGCAAAGGTCCGCGTGATCCCCGGCGAACGTGGTCAGGGCATCATCTTCGAAGACAACATCAAGGGCGGCAACATCCCCCGCGAATACATTCCTTCCGTCGAGAAGGGCATGCGCGAGCAGGCGGAGAGCGGTTACCTTGTCGGCTTCCCGATCATCGATTTCACCATCGAGCTGATCGACGGCAAGTACCACGATGTCGACTCCAGCACGGTTGCCTTCGAAATCACCGGACGTGGCGCGATGCGCGAAGCGGCCCAGAAGGCCGGCATCAAGCTGCTGGAACCGATGATGAAGGTGGAAGTCGTGACCCCGGAAGACTATCTGGGTGACGTTATCGGCGACCTCAACAGCCGCCGTGGCCAGATCCAGGGTACGGAGACGCGCGGCAACGCGCAGGCCGTGGAGGCACTGGTGCCGCTGGCAAACATGTTCGGTTACGTGAACGAGCTGCGTTCGTTCACCCAGGGCCGGGCTCAGTACACCATGCAGTTCGCGCACTACGATGAAGTGCCGGCCAACGTGGCGCAGGAAGTCAAGGAGAAGCTTGCCTAAGGACTGGCGAGCGTTTAGGGGCGGCGCCTGATTCCGCAGGGCCGTCCTCTCCAGCGGAAAATCAATTCTGATAGACAGAGGTTATTTGAAAAATGGCTAAGGAAAAATTCGAGCGGAACAAGCCGCACTGCAACATCGGCACCATCGGTCACGTTGACCATGGCAAGACGACGCTGACGGCCGCGATTACGAAGTGCCAGGGTTCGGCCGTGGACTTCGCCAACATCGACAAGGCTCCGGAAGAGCGCGAGCGTGGCATCACCATCTCGACCGCTCACGTGGAATACGAAACCGACGCTCGCCACTATGCGCACGTCGATTGCCCGGGCCACGCCGACTACGTGAAGAACATGATCACCGGTGCTGCCCAGATGGACGGCGCTATCCTGGTCGTGAACGCCGCTGACGGCCCCATGCCGCAGACGCGCGAGCACATCCTGCTCGCTCGCCAGGTCGGCGTGCCGGCCCTGGTCGTGTACCTGAACAAGGTCGACCAGGTCGACGACGAGGAAATCCTCGAGCTGGTCGAACTGGAAGTGCGTGAACTGCTCTCCAGCTACGACTTCGACGGTGACAACATTCCGATCGTCAAGGGTTCCGCCCTGGCCGCTCTGGAAGGCCGCGATCCGGAAATCGGCGAAAACTCCATCAAGGAACTGATGGATGCTGTCGACAACCACATCCCGCAGCCCGAGCGTCCGGTTGACCAGAACTTCCTGATGCCGATCGAAGACGTGTTCTCGATCTCTGGCCGTGGTACGGTTGTGACCGGTCGCATCGAAACCGGCGTCGTGAACGTCGGTGACGAAGTCGAAATCGTCGGCATCAAGGACACTTCCAAGACCACCGTTACCGGTGTGGAAATGTTCCGCAAGCTGCTCGATCGCGGTGAAGCAGGCGACAACATCGGCGCCCTGATCCGCGGCGTGGGCCGTGAAGAAGTCGAGCGTGGCCAGGTTCTGGCCAAGCCGGGTTCGGTTACGCCGCACACCGACTTCAGCGCCGAAGTCTACGTCCTGTCCAAGGACGAAGGCGGCCGTCACACGCCGTTCTTCGCCAACTACCGTCCGCAGTTCTACTTCCGCACGACCGACGTGACGGGCGAAGTGGTCCTGCCGGAAGGCACCGAAATGGTGATGCCGGGCGACAACGTGACGATCGACGTCAAGCTGATCGCACCGATCGCCATGGACGAAGGTCTGCGCTTCGCAATCCGCGAAGGCGGCCGCACCGTCGGCTCCGGCGTTGTGTCGAAGATCTCCAAGTAATCTTCGCACGGTTCGCCGTGAAAAGCTTCGGGCCCGCTCCTCGCAAAGAGGGGCGGGCCCTTCGCATTTTATGGAGGCTGGCCACACTTACGCACGGCTCACCGCATGAAATCGGCCGGTTCTTCGGATTGGCAGTTTTCGGGGGTTGTCACATGCAGGGATGCCCCGTATAGGCCCGCCAACGAAACGGAGATTCGTCTCTGTTGCAACGAATTTGGTGAAGGCCGCCCGTTCCGGGAAACCGGGCAAAGCGGGGCGGGCCTTTCTTTTTTTGCGGGTTGTAAAAGGCTCGCTTGGCTCTTTCGCATCGGTGTAGGAAATGGAAGCTCAGAATATCCGCATTCGCCTCAAGGCGTTCGATCATCGCGTTCTCGACCAGGCAACTGGCGAAATTGCGGAGACCGCCCGCCGGACGGGTGCTCTTATTCGTGGCCCCATTCCCCTTCCGACGCGCATCGAGAAGTTCACCGTGAACCGCGGCCCGCACATCGACAAGAAGTCGCGCGAGCAGTTCGAGGTGCGCACCTACAAGCGGCTGCTCGATATCGTGCAGCCTAACGCCCAGACCGTGGACGCGCTGATGAAGCTCGACCTGGCAGCTGGCGTGAACGTCGAGATCAAGTTGGCTTGATTTCGGCGCGGGCCTGAAGGCTCGCGAACAAGGGATACCTCCGGTCCATCGGCCGGGCAGCGTCCCCCGTCTCGCCTCTCCCGCAAGGGGTGGCACTTTATCAGCCCGGACGGGGCGACGCATGACAATCGGGCTGGCAAGCACTCGGGGATGGTCCTCGCGTGCCTCTGTAAGGAGATTGGATCATGCGCACTGGCGTGATCGCGAAAAAAGTCGGGATGACCCGCCTGTTCCAGGAAGATGGCCGGCACGTGCCCGTCACCGTCCTGGCGCTTGAAGGTTGTCAGGTGACTGCCCACCGTACCCAGGATCGTGACGGCTACGTCGCCCTGCAGGTCGGTTCCGGCGAAGCGAAACACAAGAATGTCAACAAGCCGCAGCGCGAAGCTTTCGCGAAGGCTGAGGTTGGCCTGAAGCAGAAGGTCGCGGAATTCCGCCTCGAAGACGAGGAAGCCCTGCTTCCCGTCGGCGCCACGATCACTGCTGACCACTTCATCGCCGGCCAGATGGTCGACGTGACCGGCCACACGCAGGGCAAGGGCTTTGCCGGCGCCATGAAGCGTTGGGGCTTCGGCGGTCTGCGCGCCACGCACGGCGTGTCCGTCAGCCACCGTTCGCACGGCTCGACCGGTAACCGCCAGGATCCGGGCAAGGTCTTCAAGAACAAGAAGATGGCCGGCCACATGGGCGACCGTCAGCGCACCCAGCAGAACCTGGAAATCGTCCGCACGGACGCCGATCGCGGCTTGCTGTTCGTCAAGGGTTCGGTCCCTGGCTCCAAGAACAGCTGGATGATCGTGAAGGATGCGGTGAAGGTTCCGCTTCCCGAAGGTGTCCCTTTCCCCGGTGCGATGCGTCGCAACGCCGATGAAACCGCATCCGAAGATGCGACGCCCGGCCTGGTCGAAAGCGCCGCCGAGCACGAAGTGAACCCCGAAGTCTCCGCCGAGCAGCAGCAGAAGCTTGCTACCGAGCAGGACGCCGGTGTCGGCACCTCCAGCGGTACCCCCGCTGCTGATGCCAATGACAAGAACGAGGAAGGCTGATCGCCATGAAGGTGAAGGTCCAGAAACTAGACGGCAAGGCGTCCGGCGACATCGAACTGAACGATGCCATCTTTGGTGTCGAGCCGCGCGCAGACATCCTGCACCGCGTTGTGACGTGGCAGCTGGAAAACCGCCGCGCCACGGCGCGTCCGACGCGTGAGCGTTCGGACGTCAACCGCACCGGCAAGAAGCACGGGCCCCAGAAGGGTTCGGGCGGCGCTCGCCACGGTGACCGCGGCGCTCCGATCTTTATCGGCGGCGGTAAGGCTCACGGTGCCCGCAAGCGTGACTTCGAGCAGCAGCTCAACAAGAAGATCCGTGCACTCGGCCTGAAGATGGCCCTGTCCAGCAAGGCGAAGGACGGTCTCGTGGTCGTCGACAGCCTGGAGCTGAAGGACGCCAAGACGAAGGCCCTCAAGGGTCAGTTCGAAAAGGCTGGCCTCAGCGGCAAGGTCCTCGTGATCGACGGCGAAGACGTGGCAGACGGCTTCCGCAAGGCATCCGCCAACCTGCCGGGCGTCAACGTCCTGCCGGCCATGGGCGCCAACGTCTACGACATCCTGAAGCATGACACGCTGGTCCTGACCAAGGCCGCTGTCGAAAAACTGGAGGCGCGTTTCAATGGCTAAGAAGCAGGAAGTGGACGCGCGCCACTACGACGTGGTTCTGGCACCGCACATCACCGAGAAGTCGACGCTGCTCTCCGAGCATAACGCAGTCGTCTTCAAGGTGTCCGGCGATGCCACGAAGCCCGCGATCAAGGAAGCGGTCGAAGCCATCTTCGATGTGAACGTCACCGGCGTGAACACCGTTGTCGTGAAGGGCAAGACCAAGCGCTGGCGGGGCAAGCCCTACAAGCGCACTGACATGAAAAAGGCGATCGTGACGCTGGCCGAAGGCCAGTCCATCGACGTCACCAGCGGTATCTGAGGCGGCTAGAACAATGGCACTCAAGAACTACAAACCGACAAGTCCCGCCCGTCGCGGCCTTGTCCTGGTCGACAAGACCGGTCTCTGGAAAGGGAAGCCGGAAAAGTCTCTGACCGAGGGCAAGCGCAAGACCGGTGGTCGCAACAACAAGGGCCACGTGACTTCGCGCGGCATCGGCGGCGGTCACAAGCAGAAGTACCGCTATGTCGACTTCAAGCGTCGCAAGTGGGACGTGGAAGGCACCGTGGAGCGGATCGAATACGATCCCAACCGCACCGCTTTTATCGCACTCGTCAAGTATGACGACGGCGAGATCGCCTACATCCTGGCTCCGCAGCGTGTTGCCGAAGGCGACAAGGTCGTGGCCGGCGAGAAGGTCGACGTGAAGCCGGGCAATGCGATGCTGCTCAGCCAGATGCCGGTCGGCACCATCTGCCACAATGTGGAGATGAAGCCGGGCAAGGGTGGCCAGATCGCCCGTTCGGCAGGCACTTACGTGCAGCTGGTCGGTCGCGATCGCGGCATGGTCATCGTCCGCCTGAACAGCGGTGAACAGCGCTACATCCGTGGCGAATGCATGGGTACGGTTGGCGCGGTCTCGAACCCCGACAACCAGAACCAGAACTTCGGCAAGGCAGGCCGCACCCGCTGGAAGGGGCGCAAGCCCCTGACGCGCGGCGTGGCCAAGAACCCGGTCGACCACCCGCACGGTGGTGGTGAAGGCCGCACCAGCGGTGGCCGTCATCCGGTTACCCCGTGGGGCAAGCCGACCAAGGGCGCCCGCACCCGCAAGAACAAGCAGACGGACAAGATGATCATCCGTTCGCGCCACGCGAAGAAGAAGAGGTAAGACACGATGGCACGTTCCGTCTGGAAAGGTCCTTTCGTCGAGCTCAGCCTTCTGAAGAAGGCGCAGGAGCAGCAGGAAGCCAACAATTCGAAGCCGATCAAGACCTGGTCGCGCCGCTCGACCATCCTGCCCGATTTCGTCGGCCTGACGTTCAACGTCTACAATGGCCACAAATTCGTGCCGGTTTCGGTCAACGAGGAAATGGTCGGTCACAAGCTCGGTGAATTCGCGCCCACGCGCAGCTTCCCGGGTCACGCTGCCGACAAGAAGGGTAAGCGCTGATGAGCAAGCAGAAAGCTCCCCGCCGCGTCGCCGATAACGAGGCTCTGGCCGTAGGCACCACGATCCGTGGTTCCGCGCAGAAGCTGAACCTCGTTGCCGCGCTGATCCGCGGCCGCAAGGTGGAAGAGGCGATGAA
Source organism: Paraurantiacibacter namhicola (assembly GCF_001687545.1). Classification (NCBI taxonomy): domain Bacteria; kingdom Pseudomonadati; phylum Pseudomonadota; class Alphaproteobacteria; order Sphingomonadales; family Erythrobacteraceae; genus Paraurantiacibacter; species Paraurantiacibacter namhicola. The sequence goes on from NZ_CP016545.1 coordinate 1,322,704, forward strand.
CATCCTCTCCTTCTCCAAGCGGGCGATGGCCAAGGACGCGCAGAAGGTGCTCGCATCCGCGATCGCCAATGCGGAAAACAACCACGACCTGGATGTGGACGCGCTCGTCGTGGCCGAAGCCAGTGTCGGCAAGTCGATCACCATGAAGCGGTTCGCCACGCGCGGCCGCGGCAAGTCCACGCGCATCCTGAAGCCGTTCAGCCGGCTGCGGATCGTCGTGCGCGAGCAGGAAGAGGCGTAAGATGGGCCAGAAGAGCAATCCGATCGGTCTGCGCCTGCAGATCAACCGCACCTGGGACAGCCGCTGGTACGCCGAAGGGCGCGACTATGCGCAGCTGCTCAAGGAAGACATCGAGATCCGCAAGTTCATCATCAAGTCGCTGCCGCAGGCCGCGATTTCCAAGGTGGTGATCGAGCGTCCGGCCAAGCTGTGCCGCGTCTCCATCTATGCTGCACGCCCTGGCGTGATCATCGGCAAGAAGGGCGCCGACATCGAGAAGCTGCGCTCCAAGCTGTCGCAGATGACCAGCAGCGAAGTGAAGCTGAACATCGTCGAGATCCGCAAGCCGGAAATCGACGCCAAGCTCGTCGCCCAGGGTATCGCCGACCAGCTGATCCGCCGCGTGGCTTTCCGCCGTGCGATGAAGCGCGCCATGCAGTCTGCCCTGCGTCTGGGTGCCGAAGGCATCAAGATCGTTTGCGGCGGCCGTCTCGGCGGTGCCGAAATCGCCCGTGTCGAACAGTATCGCGAAGGCCGCGTGCCGCTTCACACCCTGCGTGCCAACATCGATTATGCCGAAGCCGAGGCGCTGACCGCCTATGGCATCATCGGCATCAAGGTGTGGGTCTTCAAGGGTGAGATCCTCGGCCACGACCCGACCGCGCAGGACCGTCTGATGATGGAATCGCAGACCTCCGGCGTGCGCCCGGCTCGCTGATTGCAGGATTAGGAAAGAACCATGCTGCAACCGAAGAAAACCAAGTACCGCAAGGCGTTCAAGGGCAAGATCCATGGAACGGCCAAGGGCGGCACGGACCTGAATTTCGGGTCCTACGGCCTCAAGGCTCTCGAGCCGGAGCGTATCACTGCGCGCCAGATCGAAGCGGCTCGCCGTGCCATCACCCGCCACATCCGGCGCCAGGGTCGTCTCTGGATCCGCGTGTTCCCGGACGTGCCCGTGTCCAAGAAACCGGCCGAAGTCCGTCAGGGTAAGGGCAAGGGTTCCGTTGAATTCTGGGCCGCCCGCGTGAAGCCGGGTCGGATCCTGTTCGAACTGGACGGCGTTCCGGGTCCGCTGGCTGCCGAAGCATTCAGCCGCGCGGCCATGAAACTGCCGATCAAGACCAAGGTCGTGGCACGCCTCGGCGACACGAGCCACCTGGAGGGCTGACGATGAGCAAGATCGAAGACCTGCGGACCAAGTCCGACGACCAGCTGTCCGAACAGCTGACCGAATTGAAGCGCGAGCAGTTCAACCTGCGTTTCCAGGCGGCCACCAACCAGCTCGAGGGTCCGTCCCGCGTGAAGGAAGTGCGTCGCCAGATCGCCCGCATCAAGACGCTGCAGACCGAGCGTGCTGCGGCGGAAAAGGCCTGAGGAGCAGACAATGCCCAAACGTATCCTGACCGGGACTGTCACCTCCGACAAGACCGACAAGACTGTCACCGTGCTGGTGGAGCGCAAGGTCAAGCACCCGCTCTACGGCAAGATCATTCGCCGTTCGAAGAAGTACCATGCCCATGACGAGGCAAATGAGTACGTGATCGGCGACGAGGTCCGCATCGAGGAAACCAAGCCGGTTTCCAAGACCAAGACCTGGAAGGTGATCGATCGGGTCAAGGCAAGCCGTGGCGAAGAGGTCGAAGCCGATCTCGAAGTCGAAGCAGCCACCCCCGGTAACTGAACGAATTGACGTAGGAACTGCCGGGCCCCGCTTCGTGGGCGTCCCGGCAAGCCAAGAGAAGGAAACGGATCAATGATCCAGATGCAATCCAATCTCGACGTCGCGGACAACAGCGGCGCAAAGCGCGTCCAGTGCATCAAGGTACTGGGCGGCTCCAAGCGCCGCACCGCGTCCGTCGGCGACGTGATCGTGGTTTCCGTGAAGGAAGCCCAGCCGCGCGCTCGCGTGAAGAAGGGCGACGTTCACCGTGCCGTGATCGTGCGCACCCGCAAGGACGTCCGTCGCCCCGACGGCAGCGTGATCCGCTTCGACGGCAATGCCGCGGTGCTGGTCAACAAGACCGAAGAGCCGATCGGCACGCGTATCTTCGGCCCGGTCGTGCGTGAACTGCGCGGCAAGGGCTTCATGAAGATCATCTCGCTCGCTCCGGAGGTGCTGTAATGGCCCACGCAAAGATCAAGAAGGGTGACGAAGTCGTAGTCCTGTCCGGCAAGGACAAGGGCCGCACCGGCACCGTGACCAAGGTCATGCCGAAGGAAGGCAAGGTCGTGGTCGACGGTATCAATGTCGCCGCCCGCCACCGCAAGCCGACGCAGGAAAACCCGCAGGGCGGTATCGAGCGCAAGCCCGCGCCGATGGCGCTGGGCAAGGTTGCGATTGCCGATCCCAAGGACGGCAAGCCGACCCGCGTTCGTTTCGAGCTGAAGGACGGCAAGTTCGTCCGCGTGGCCGTGAAATCCGGGGAGACCATCGATGGCTGATTATACGCCTCGCCTGAAGAAGAAGTACGAGGACGAGATCGTCAAGGCGATGACCGAGAAGTTCGGTTACGCCAACCGTCTTGAAGTCCCCAAGCTGGACAAGGTCACGCTCAACATGGGTGTGGGTGAAGCCAGCCAGGATAAGAAGAAGGTCCAGACGGCTGCCGACGAAATGGAAAAGATTGCTGGCCAGAAGCCGGTGATCACCAAGGCCAAGAAGTCGATCGCCCAGTTCAAGCTGCGCGAAGGCATGCCGATCGGGTGCAAGGTTACCATGCGCCGCGACCGGATGTTCGAATTCATGGACCGCCTGGTCACCATCGCAATGCCGCGCATCCGCGACTTCCGGGGCCTCAACCCCAAGTCGTTCGATGGCAATGGCAATTACGCGATGGGCCTGAAGGAGCAGATCATCTTCCCAGAGATCAGCTACGACCAGATCGACACCGTGCGTGGCATGGACATCATCGTCACCACAACCGCAAAGACCGACGAAGAAGCGCGCGAATTGCTGCGCCTGTTCGGTTTCCCGTTCCCGGCTGATGAAGCCGCTGAAGAGAAAGAAGCCGCGTAAGCGGCGCAGGAGAGCTTAAGTCCAATGGCGAAACTGAGTTCCATAAACAAGAACGAGAAGCGTAAGGCTCTCGTCAAGAAGTATGCGGCCAAGTACGCGAAGCTGAAGGCTATCGCGGACGACAAGTCGCTCGACGACACGGAGCGCCTGATGGCGCGCCTGAAGATGGCGGAACTGCCGCGCAATGCGAATCCCACGCGCGTGCGCAACCGCTGCACCACCACCGGCCGCCCGCGCGGCTATTATCGCAAGTTCGGCGTGAACCGTATCGAACTGCGGAACCTCGGCAACAAGGGCCTGATCCCAGGCCTGACCAAGTCGAGCTGGTGAGGTAATACGAGATGGCAATGACCGATCCCCTGGGTGATATGCTCACCCGCATCCGCAACGGCCAGCAGGCGAAGAAGGATTCCGTCCTCTCGCCCGCCAGCAAGCTGCGTGCGAACGTCCTCGAAGTGCTCCAGCGCGAAGGCTACATCCGTGGCTTCAGCGAAGACGCTTCCGGCCGGCACCCCGCGCTGCGGATCGAACTGAAGTATTTCGAAGGCGAACCGGCTATCAAGCACGTCGCCCGCGTCTCTAAGCCGGGCCGCCGCGTCTATTCGGGTTCCAAGGAACTGCCGAGTGTGCGCAACGGCCTTGGCATCTCCATCGTCTCGACGCCGCGCGGCGTGCTCTCGGATGCCGAAGCACGCACCGAAAACGTCGGCGGCGAAGTGCTGGCGGAGGTATTCTGATGAGCCGCATCGGCAAACAGCCGGTGGCGATCCCCAGCGGGGTCACCGCCAATATCGATAACGGCACGCTCAGCGTGAAGGGCCCGAAGGGCACGCTCAGCCTGGGCCTGTCCGACCTCATCGACTACAAGGTCGAAGAGGGCGAGATCCTGGTGAAGCCGGCAAACGACAGCAAGCAGGCGCGCTCCTACTGGGGCATGCAGCGCACGCTGGTGTCGAATCTGGTCGAAGGCGTCACGGAAGGGTTTTCCAAGACGCTGGAAATCTCGGGCGTCGGTTACCGTGCACAGTCGCAGGGCAAGACCCTGAAGCTGCAGCTCGGCTACAGCCACGATGTCGACATCGCCATCCCGGAAGGCCTGGAGGTGAAGACCCCGGACCAGACCACCGTGATCATTTCCGGCATGGACAAGCAGGCCGTTGGCCAGCTCGCCGCCGAAATCCGCCGCTGGCGCAAGCCCGAGCCCTACAAGGGCAAGGGCATCAAGTACCAGGGCGAATACGTCTTCCGCAAGGAAGGGAAGAAGAAGTAAGATGGCCAAGCTTTCCCTTTTCGAACGCCGCCGTCGCCGCGTCCGCACTGCGCTTCGCAAGCGGTCCGGCAACAAGCCGCGTCTCTCCGTTCACCGCACGGGCCAGCACATCTATGCGCAGGTCATCGACGATGTCGAAGGCCGCACGGTTGCTGCTGCCAACACGCTGGGTGTCAAAGCCTCCGGCGCGAATATCGATGCTGCCGTCAAGGTGGGCAAGGATATCGCTGCCGCTGCCAAGAAGGCCGGCGTGACGACTGTCGTGTTCGACCGCGGCGGATACCTGTTCCATGGCCGCGTGAAAGCGCTGGCCGATGCCGCCCGTGAAGGCGGGCTGGAGTTCTGATCATGGCTGACGACAAGAAGACCGAAAACGCCGAAGCCGAAACCAAGGCGGCAGAAGCTACCGAAGCAAAGGCAACCGAAGCGAAGGCAACGGAAGCCAAGGCCGACGAAGCGAAGCCGGTCGAGATCGACCAGCCTGCTTCCGCCGAGACCGATCACGGCGTGAAGGAAGAGCCGGTCATCGCCAGCGAAGGCTCCACGCCGACGCCGACGACCGCCAGCACCGAAGCTGCGGACAACCAGTCTGCTGCTGCGGGTGATCCTGCCCAGCCGCGTACGCGTGAAAACGCCCGCGGTGGACGCGATGGCGGCCGTGGCGGCCGTGACAATCGCGGTGGTGGTGGCCGTGGCCGTGGTGGCCGCGACGATCGCCGTGGTGGCCGTGGCCGCAACGATGACGATGGCGAAGAGCTGATCGAGAAGCTGGTTCACATCAACCGTGTCTCCAAGACGGTGAAGGGCGGTAAGCGCTTCGGTTTCGCAGCCCTCGTGGTTGTCGGTGACGGCCAGGGCCGGGTCGGCTTCGGCCACGGCAAGGCCCGCGAAGTGCCGGAAGCCATCAACAAGGCGACCGCCGCTGCCAAGAAGAAGATGGTCCGCGTTCCGCTGAAGGAAGGCCGCACGCTTCACCACGACGGCAACGGCCGTTTCGGTGCCGGCAAGGTGACCATCCGCACCGCACCTCCGGGGACCGGCATCATCGCCGGTGGTCCGATGCGTGCCGTGTTCGAGAGCCTGGGTGTTTCCGATGTGGTGACCAAGTCGGTCGGCACGTCCAACCCCTACAACATGATCCGCGCCACGTTCGAAGCGCTGACCGACCAGACTTCGCCGAAGTCGGTCGCCCAGCGTCGCGGCAAGAAGGTCGCAGACCTTCTGGGTCGCGGTGGTGCCAGCGAAGCCGAGGCAGCCGCCGACGCTGCAGCGGTCACGGAGTAAGCGACATGGCGAAGATCAAGATCAAGCAGATCGGCAGCCCGATCCGCCGCCCCAAGGACCAGCGCAAGACGCTGATCGGCCTTGGCCTGAACAAGATGCATAAGGTGGTGGAACTGGAAGACACCCCCGAAGTGCGCGGTGCGATCCGCAAGCTGCCGCACATGGTGCAGGTGGTCGAAGACTAAGTCTTCATCCGCCAGAACAATAGGGAGGGCCTGCCGGGTGACCGGTGGGCCCTTCTTTTTTGCGCTCAGATCCCGGCATCCTGCAGGAATTGCGCCATCCGGCCCCGATAGGCGCCGAAAGTGTAGCGCCCGGCAGCGGCCTGCGCGTTGCTCCGCCAATGGGCGAGCCGATCGCGGTCGGAAATGGCGGCCTGCATGGCGTCGACCAGGAGATCGGTATCCGGGCGTTGCAGCATGATGCCAGTGTCCGGTGTTACGGCATGGGCTGCGCGGTCGCTCTGGATCAGTGCCATTCCGCTCACCAGGGCCTCGTACAACACGATGCCGCCGCCTTCGAAATAGGTCGGGAACAGCAGCACGTCGTGCTGCGCCATGATCTCGGGGATCTGGTTGCGGGGGAGGGAGCCTGTGAAGTGCACACGCTCACGGTATGAGGCGAGCATGCGCTCCGGCACCCCCATAGCGCCCACCACCGTCAGGCTGGCTTCGTTGGCGGGCAGGCGGGCAATGGCTTCGAGTACGTGATGGATGCCCTTTCGCGGGATGCCGAGGCCGACGAACAGGAAACGGACCGGCGCTCCTTTCGGTGCGGGTGAGGGCGTGGGGAGGGCCGCGAAATGCGCCGCATCGAAGCCGTATTCCAGCACGCGAGTCTTTGCGGCCACAGCCGGCCCTTCGAACTCTGCCAGCGTTTCCTTCGCAAACTCGCAGCCTACCAGGATGTGATCGGCCAGCTCGTGCTCGGCAACGGCGCGGTCTATCTCGCGGTCGCTGGCCTGCTTGCCGGGATTGAGGAACCAGTCGCCATAGCTGGTTTCAAGCATGGCCATATCGCGATTGTAGGCGCGGGGGTCGCCGATAGTGCGGTCCAGGATTGCAGTGCGTCCTGCCTGCTTGCCCAAGGCGAATGCGACGTCGGCGCTGTTGTTGTATCCCCAGAGCGCGAATTGCCGGTCGGAGTGGATGTCGTCGGCGAGCCTGCCTTGCCAATGTCCATTACCCCAATGGTCGATCCGCTCGGCGAGGCGCGCCAGGCCGAGCCGTGCGGTCAGGCGCTCCACCCATTCGGTCTTCCCGCCCACGCGCAGTTGGTCATCATCTAATTTACCGGCCAGTCCGGCCGCATCGAACCGGCGGAATTCTGCCGCAAACGTCCTTCCAAGAGCGCCAGGAAGACCTTCCAACACATAAGGCCATTGTCCGGGCTGCCGCAGGATGGATGTCGCGTAAAAGGCCAGCCGATCCAGCTCGTGCAGGGCACGCGCCGTTTGCCAGCTGTGCTGTGTGCCGGGGTGGAAGACTGCTATTGCCTGCTTCGCCACGCTGGTTTCCCGCTCCCCGGCCATCGGCTACGATCCAGTCGCCGCTCAGTAGGGCCGTATCACGCGAACTCGCAGCAAAGAAGGGGGTGACAAGTGCGCCCCGCGCGGCTATCGGGCCCGCTTCCCAACAGCGCGAACAAAAGCGAAAGCGAGTGCATTATGACTATCAAGCTGAACGAACTTCGTGACAACCCCGGTGCCCGCAAGGACCGCATCCGCGTCGGCCGCGGTATCGGTTCCGGCAAGGGCAAGACCGCTGGCCGTGGCCAGAAGGGCCAGAAGAGCCGCTCCGGCGTTGCCATCAAGGGTTTCGAAGGCGGCCAGATGCCGCTGCACATGCGCCTGCCGAAGCGCGGCTTCAACAACCCGTTCGGCAAGGACTATGCCGAAGTGAACATCGGCATGGTGCAGAAGTTCATCGACGCCAAGAAGCTCGACGGCAAGAAGACCATCGACCACGAAGCGCTGAAGGCTGCCGGCCTCGCACGCGGTGGTAAGGATGGCGTCCGCCTGCTGGGCAAGGGCGAACTGAAGGCTAAGGCCAAGTTCGTGGTTGCCGGTGCCAGCAAGGGCGCCATTGAAGCAGTCGAAAAGGCCGGCGGTTCCGTGGAAGTGATCGCCAAGGGCCAGCCCGAGCACGAAAAGAAGGCTGCACGGGCCGAAACCAACAAGGCCGCACGGGCCAAGAAGGCCGAAAAGGCCGGTTGATCGGGAAAAATTGGGCGCAGGGTTCGACAATGACCCTGCGCCTTCCTATCTGTATCGCCTGAGCCGGGAGGGACCGGCCCAACGTCAGGATATCCGGTTACCATGGCTTCACGTGCCGACAACTTCGCCAGCAATCTGAGCCTTGCCAATTTCAGCAAGGCGACAGAACTGCGCCAGCGCATCTGGTTCACCATCGGGGCGCTCGTCGTCTTCCGTTTCCTCAGCTTCGTCCCGCTGCCCGGTGTGAACCCGGCCGCGCTGGACCAGCTGTATGACCAGACCCGCGGCGGCATCCTCGACCTGTTCAACACGTTCTCCGGCGGCAGCCTGGAGCGTATGAGCCTGATCGCGCTGGGCGTGATGCCCTACATCACCGCCTCCATCGTGATCCAGCTGGCCTCCTCGCTCCACCCGGCGCTGATGGCGCTGAAGAAGGAAGGCGAGGCCGGCCGCAAGAAGCTGAACCAGTACACCCGCTACGGCACGGTCTTCCTGTGCGCGATCCAGGGCTATTTCCTGGCGACGGGCCTTGAATCCTACGCCGCGCAGAGCGGTCTGGCCGCCGTGGTCGACCCCGGTTTCCTGTTCCGTATCGTGGCCGTCATCAGCCTGATCGGCGGCACCATGTTCCTGCTGTGGCTGGGTGAGCAGATCACCAGCCGCGGCATCGGTAACGGCGTCTCTCTGATCATCATGGCGGGCATCGTCGCCCAGTTCCCGACCTTTACCGTCAACCTGTTTGAAGGTGGTCGTGAAGGCTCCATTTCCGCTGGCCTGATCGTGGGCCTGGTGGTGATGATCATCCTGCTGATCCTGTTCATCTGCTTCATGGAGCGCGCCCAGCGGCGCCTGCTGATCCAGTATCCCAAGCGCGCCAACCAGCGCGGGATGATGCAGGCGGACCGCAGCCACCTGCCGCTGAAGCTGAACACGGCCGGCGTTATCCCGCCGATCTTCGCCAGCTCGCTGCTGCTGTTGCCGCTGACGATCACGCAGTTCGCCGGTAATTCTATCGATTCCGAAAGCACCGGCGGCGGCATCATCGATACGCTGAACATCTACCTGCAGCACGGGCAGCCGATCTACATGCTGCTGTATGCGGCGCTGATCATCTTCTTCTGCTTCTTCTACACCGCGGTTGTCTTCAACCCGGAAGACACGGCGGAGAACCTGAAGAAGAACGGCGGCTTCATCCCCGGCATCCGTCCTGGCAAGCGGACTTCCGATTACCTCGACTATGTGCTGACGCGCGTGACGGTGATCGGCGCAGCTTACCTGACCGTGGTCTGCGTGGTTCCGGAATGGGCCATAGCACAGACCGGCCTTCCGCTGTTCCTGGGCGGGACCAGCCTGCTGATCGTCGTGAACGTCACCGTGGATACGATCAGCCAGATCCAGTCCCACTTGCTGGCGCACCAGTATGGCGACCTCATCAAAAAAGCTAAGTTGAAGGGTCGTCTGCGCTAGGGCAGAAACAGGCGTGAAGGGGATTCGCTTGTGAATATCATCCTGTTGGGCCCTCCGGGCGCAGGCAAGGGGACGCAGTCCCACCTGCTGGAAGAGCATCATGGCATGCGCCAGCTTTCCACCGGGGACATGCTGCGCGCTGCCGTGAAGGCGCAGACGCCTGTCGGCATCCGGGCCAAGAAGGTGATGGATGCAGGCGAGCTGGTCTCGGACGAGATCGTGTCCGCCCTGATCGATGCCGAGCTGACCGCCATGGGCGATGCTGTGGGCGCCATCTTCGACGGCTATCCCCGCACCGCCGCGCAGGCCGAACAGCTCGACGGGATCCTGGGCCAGCACGGGCGCCAGCTCGACCATGTGATCGAACTCCATGTCGACGAAGACGCTCTGGTCGAGCGTATCTGCGGCCGCTTCACCTGTGCCGAGTGCGGCGAAGGCTATCACGACGAATTCAAGCAGCCCGAGACCGAGGGCAAGTGCGACAAGTGCGGCAGCACCGAATTCAAGCGCCGGCCCGACGATAACGAGGAAACCGTCCGCAAGCGGATGGAGGAATATCGCGCCAAGACCGCGCCGATCCTTCCGCTGTATGAAGAACGCGGCATCGTGACGCGCGTGGACGGCATGGCCCCGATCGACGATGTCACCACCAGCATCGAGAAAGTCCTTCGCGGCTGATGGTTCGCGGCAGGCCCCTGCCGCGTTTCCAGACAAACCTTACCGGAAACTGCGCCGATGTTCGGTAGCTGGCGCCTGCTGCTGGCGATGGAAGTGGTCGTCTTCCACCTGCTGCATGTGAACCTGATCGGCATGTATGCCGTGTTCGCATTCTTCGCCCTGTCGGGCTTCCTGATGACCGCCATCATGCAGCGGACCTACGGCTATTCCGCAGCCGGCGTGGGGCGCTTCGCCCTCAATCGCGCGGTCAGGCTTTACCCGGGAAACCTGTTCGCCATCGCTGTCATGCTGGCGGTCATGCTCTGGTTCGGGCCCGGGGTCGACGACGGTATCGGTGACCGGATCGGCATTCCGGGAGACGTGGCGGCCTGGGCGCGCAATCTCACCATGGTCTATCCCGCGATGCTGCCCTCGCAGCTGGACCCGAAGCTGGTTCCCCAGACGTGGGCGCTGACGGTGGAGCTGTTCTATTACGCCCTCATCGCGCTGGGCCTGTCGCGCACGCCGCTGCGCTGCTGGCTGTGGCTGGCGGCGGGCCTCGCCTACCTCGCTTATGGGTTTGTCGCCGATTTCGGCGAGACGCGCGCCTACAGCGCCATTCCGGCCGGCTCCGTGCCCTTCGCGCTGGGAGCGCTGGCGTGGCATTACCGCGAAAGGCTCGTGACAGCTCAGCATGCCGTGCGGCGGTGCCTTGGCCTGGTGGCCCTTCGCTACGGCGTGTGGTTTGCCGCAGTGGCGGCCTTTTCCGCGCTGACCATGGACTGGCGGATGGTCGCCATCGGGAATGTGCTGAACGCCGCCATCGCCGCGCTGCTGGCTGCGCAGCTGTTTGCCTTGCGTCCGGCGGGCAGGGCCGCATGGCTCGACAAGCTGCTGGGCGATTTCAGCTATCCGGTCTACCTGCTGCACTGGGCCGCGATGCTGGTGGCCGGCGCCCTGGTCTTCGGACAGGCGAGCAGCGGGATGGACGCGCGCGGTGTGCAGACCTTCCTCGTCACGCTTCCGGTCCTCGCGGCCTTTTGCGCGGTCCTCGTTTTCGCTATCGACAGGCCCCTGGAGGCATGGCGCGACCGCATACGCAGCGCGGCTGCCGCACGGGTGGCCGATGGCGAGGCAATCGCCGCGCGCGTGCCCTGAAGGACCGACCGGAGGACTGCCGTGAAGACACTTGCGACCGCACTGGCCCTGATGGCCGCATCGACCCTGCCCGCCGCCACCGCACAGGCCGAAGTGCTGCAGGCGAGCGAGCGCGGCTTCGTGACGCAGGCCGAAGTGACCATACAGGCCGGCCCCGATGCCGTGTGGGGCGCGCTGGTGCAGCCTGCCCGCTGGTGGAACCCGCAGCACAGCTGGTCGCTCGACGGGGCGAACTTCCGCATGGATCCGCGCGCGGGCGGCTGCTTCTGCGAGACCATGCCCGGTGGCGGCTCTGTCGAGCACATGCGGGTCATCCAGGCCGTGCCGGGCCGAATGCTGCGAATGTCGGGCGCGCTCGGCCCGCTGCAGCCGGAAGCCTATCACGGCACGCTCTCCATCGTGCTGGAGGAAGCGCGGGAAGGGGAGACGCTTGTGACTTGGACTTACGTGGTGGGCGGATACGGGCGTTACCCGCTGGGACAGCTCGCCGGGCCGGTCGATTCCGTGCAATCGGAACAGCTCGGAAGACTGGCCAGCCTGCTCGAAACCGGCTCGCCGGACATGGGCGAATAAGCCCACCCTTTGACGCCGGGCCGGCAAGCCCCTATATCGTCCCAGACGGCCAAGGGGCCGGAGAGGCAGGCGGCGATTGCTCGCATGTCCCTTTGCGCGGTTGACGCAGGGTGAGAATCGCCCTAAGCGCCCGTTCATTCGACACGTGTTGGACAGTCCGGCAGGCGAGCCATGTGCGCGCCATCCGGACTTTTCGCGTTACGGCGCAGGCAGGTATCGGATGAAAGCGTTGAGATAGGGGGCGGGCCCGTCATGGTAACCTGCCTTTCCCTGTGGAGCATGGAGAATTAAGTGGCTCGTATTGCCGGGGTAAACATCCCCACCAACAAGCGTGTAATCATCGCGCTTACCTACATTCACGGAATCGGTCGCACGACTGCCGTGGAAATCGCCGACAAGCTGGGCATCGATCACACCGCGCGTGTGCAGGACCTGACGGACGAAGAAGTCCTGCGGATCCGTGAAACCATCGATTCCGATTACCAGGTCGAAGGTGACCTGCGTCGCGATACCGCAATGAACATCAAGCGCCTGATGGACCTGGCCTGCTATCGCGGCCTGCGTCACCGTAAGGGCCTGCCCGTTCGCGGCCAGCGCACGCACACCAATGCCCGTACCCGCAAGGGCAAGGCAAAGCCGATCGCCGGCAAGAAGAAGTAAGCGAGGAGCCTAGCCCTTACGCTTTTCCCTTCTTTCGAGACACGAGGAAACACAGACAATGGCACGCGAACCAGGCCGGGTACGGCGCCGCGACAAGAAGAACATCAGCAGTGGCGTCGCGCACGTCAATGCCAGCTTCAACAACACGATGATCACCATCACCGATGCCCAGGGCAATGCGATCAGCTGGTCCAGCGCCGGCATGATGGGCTTCAAGGGCAGCCGCAAGTCCACTCCGTATGCCGCCCAGGTGGCTGCGGACGACGCCGGCAAGAAGGCCGCCGAACACGGCGTGCGTACCCTGGAAGTCGAGATCAAGGGCCCGGGCAGCGGCCGCGAAAGCGCGCTGCGGGCTCTCCAGGCGGTGGGTTTCACCATCACCAGCATTCGCGACGTCACGCCGATCCCGCACAATGGTGTGCGGCCGTCCAAGCGTCGTCGCGTCTGATCCGAACCTGCCGAGCGGGGCCGCAGGATCCACGGCCCCGCACCAGCAATTCGCATCGGCCGCGGCGCTCCCTGCGCCCGCGGCCTTTGCCATAGTTACAACACCTTAGGGGATATCCATGTCCGTCAATATGAAGAACTGGCAGGAACTGAAAAAGCCCACCCAGCTGGATGTGAAGGAAGGCGCCGATAAGAAGCGGAAAGCCACTTTCATCGCCGAACCTCTCGAGCGCGGCTACGGCCTGACGCTCGGCAATGCGCTGCGCCGCGTGCTGCTCTCCTCGCTGCAGGGCGCCGCTATCACCTCGATCAAGATCGAGAACGTGCTGCACGAATTCTCCAGCCTTGCCGGCGTGCGTGAAGACGTCACCGACATCGTGCTGAACGTGAAGCAGATCGCGCTGAAGATGGAAGGCGAAGGCCCCAAGCGCCTGCAGCTTTCCGCCACCGGCCCGGGCGAAGTGAAGGCTGGCGACATCGCTGTGACTGGCGACATCGAAGTGCTGAACAAGGACCTCGTCCTGTGCCACCTCGATGACGGCGCCACGCTGAACATGGAACTGACCGCAGACACCGGCAAGGGCTATGCTCCTGCCGTGCAGAACCGCCCGGCCGACGCGCCGATCGGCCTGATCCCGGTCGACAGCCTGTATTCGCCGATCCGCCAGGTCAGCTACAAGGTCGACAATGCCCGCGTCGGGCAGGAACTCGACTACGACAAGCTGAACCTGACCATCGAGACGGACGGCACGGTCACCCCGGAAGATGCCATCGCGTATGCGGCGCGCATCCTGCAGGACCAGCTGACCCTGTTCGTCCACTTCGAAGATGGCATCCCGCAGCCGCAGGCCGCCATGATCGGCATGGCAGCAGAGCCGCAGGAATCGGACGCCAACCAGCTCAACCGCTACCTCCTCAAGAAGGTGGACGAGCTGGAACTGTCCGTGCGTTCGGCCAACTGCCTGAAGAACGACAACATCATCTACATCGGCGACCTGGTCCAGAAAACCGAAGCAGAAATGCTGCGGACGCCGAACTTCGGCCGCAAGTCCTTGAACGAAATCAAGGAAGTGCTGTCCAGCATGGGCCTGCGCCTGGGCATGGACATCCCTGGCTGGCCGCCGGAGAACATTGAAGAAATGGCCAAGAAGCTCGAACAGGAACTTCTCGGCTGACCGGGTAACGGCGGCGCACCCTCCTGCATCGCAGGAAAGCGCCGCCAGCTACGGGCTACCTCGCACGGGCCCATAACGAACGAAGGATAGTATAATGCGTCATAAGATTTCCGGCCGTAAGCTTTCGCGCAAGAGCGGCCACCGCAAGGCCCTGTTCCGCAACATGGCTGCCGCGCTGATCAAGCACGAGCAGATCCTGACCACCACGGCCAAGGCCAAGGAACTGCGCCCCTACGTCGAAAAGCTGATCACGCTGGCCAAGCGTGGCGGCCTCTCCAACCGCCGCCTGGCGGCTGCCCGCATCCTGGATGCTGCGCAGGAGAAGAAGCTGTTCGAGGTTCTGGCCGAGCGGTACAAGGATCGTGACGGCGGCTATACCCGCGTCATCAAGGCCGGCTTCCGCGAAAGCGACGCTGCCCCCATCGCCATCATCGAACTCGTCGACCGTGACGAAGATGCCAAGGGCCAGGACAGCGGACCGGTGATGTCGGAAGACGAATACGAAGACGCGTAAGCTTTTCTCCGGAACGCAAGTCCGGCCCAGATCGGACTTTGAAAAGGCGGTTGCAGTGGTTACACCTGCAACCGCCTTTTTCCTTTTCCGGAGACTTTCATGCGTTCTGCATCCATCGCCCTTATCGGAGCTGCCGCCATCGCAATTTCCGCCCCCATGACTGCGGCTGCGCAGGATATTGCCGCTCCCGAATATCCCGAGACTTACCAGCAGGACCTGGTGGAGGAGATCTTCGGGCAGCAGATCGCCGATCCCTATCGCTGGCTGGAGGACGATGTTCGCAACAATCCCGAAGTCGCGAATTGGGTCGAAGCGCAGAATACCGTCACCGACGCATACCTCGAACAGCTGCCGGCCCGCGCGTGGTTCGCCGAGCGGATTGGCGAGCTCTACAATTACGAGCGTTTCTCCACGCCGGTGGAGAAGGGCGGACGCTATTTCTACACCCGCAACACCGGCCTGCAGAACCAGAGCCCGCTATATTACCGCGAAGGCCTGGACGGCGAGCAGAAGCTGCTGCTGGACCCCAACGCCTGGGCCGATGACGGCGCGACGGCGCTGGGCGGCTGGGTGCCCAGTCCGGATGGCACGAAGCTGCTTTATTCGGTGCAGGACGGCGGCACGGACTGGCGGATCATCCGCGTGATGGACATCGACACCGGCGAACAGATCGGTGACGAGATTCGCTGGGCGAAGTTCACCGGCCTGAGCTGGGTGGGCGAGGACGGCTTCCTCTACTCCCGCTTCCCCGAGCCGGAGGAGGGCGAGGACTTCCAGGCGCTGAATTACAACCAGGCCCTGTTCTACCACAAGCTCGGCACGCCGCAGAGCGATGACGTGCAGGTCTATGCCACGCCGGACGAGCCCGAGGCGGGCCATTCCGCTGGCGTTACCAGCGATGGCCGCTGGGCGGTCATCTACAGCTCCAAGGGCACGGATTCGCGCTACGAAATCCACCTGGTGGACCTGGATGCGCGCGACACCAGGGGCTGGGAAGTCATGCCGCTGGTGGAAGGCTTCGACCACGCCTGGGGCGTGATCGATTCCATCGGGGACAAACTGTGGGTCTCCACCAACAAGGACGCGCCGCTTTACCGGGTAATGACGGTGGACCTGTCCGGCGATGAGCCGGTCTGGGCCGAGATCGTGCCGGAGCAGGAGCAGACGCTGGCCGGCGCGAGCATGATCGGTGACCGGCTTGTCCTGTCTTACCTGCAGGACGCCAGCAGCGTCGCGCGCGTCTTCACCTTCGAGGGCAATGAACGCGCACCGATCGAACTGGCAGGGCTGGGCACGGTCGGCGGTTTCCGGGGCGATCCGGGCAAGAGCGAGACGTTCTACAGCTTCTCCAGCTACAACCGCCCGACAACCATTTACCGCATGGACATGGCGACCGGCGAGACCAGCATCTTCGCCGCGCCGGACCTGCAGTTCGACCCGGACGATTTCGCAGTCGAGCAGCGTTTCTACAATTCCAAGGACGGGACGCGGGTCCCAATGTTCATTGTACGCCGCAAGGATGTGGCGGAAAGCGGCGCTGCCGCCCCGACGCTGCTTTACGGTTATGGCGGCTTCGACATCTCGCTCACCCCCGGTTTCAGCCCCAGCCGCATGGCCTGGGTGGAAGCGGGCGGTGCCTATGTGGTCGCCAACATCCGCGGCGGCGGTGAATACGGCAAGGCCTGGCACGATGGTGGCCGGCTCGACAACAAGCAGAACGTGTTCGACGATTTCATCGCGGCGGGCGAGTTCCTGATTGCCGAGGGCATCACGCCGCAGGACGGCCTCGCCATCCAGGGCGGCTCCAACGGCGGCCTTCTGGTCGGCGCGGTCGCCAACCAGCGTCCGGACCTGTTCGCGGCGGGCAATGCGGCCGTGGGCGTGATGGACATGCTGCGTTTCGATCGCTTCACTGCGGGCCGGTACTGGGTGGACGATTACGGCTACCCTTCCAAGGAAGACGATTTCGCGGTGCTGCGCGCCTATTCGCCGTATCACAACATCGCCGCCAATACGGCTTATCCGGCACTGCTGGTGACGACGGCGGATACGGATGACCGCGTGGTGCCTGGTCATAGCTTCAAGTATACCGCTGCCCTGCAAGCGGCGAATTTGGGGCCGAGGCCGCAGCTCATCCGCATCGAGACGCGGGCCGGCCATGGCAGCGGCAAGCCGACCGACAAGGCGATCGAGGAAGCGGCCGATGTGCTGGGCTTCCTGGCCTATTGGACCAAGCTTTCTCCGGAATAAGGCGATACGGCGGCGTTCAGGAAAAGGTGTCTATTCCTGAACGCCGCCTTTCACGCAAATTCAGGCTGATCTCACACGCGGGTCTCTAGACCGGTTCTCACCAAGGGGCATTGCCCCGACTACAAGAGGACTGAGACATGAAGACCATTACCAAAGGCCTGGCCAAGGGCTTGACTGCCACCGTCGCCGCAGGTGCGATGGCAATGGCCTCCGCAACGCCGGCCGCGGCTCGCGATCACCGCGACAATGACGGCATCAGCGCAGGCGAGATCATTGCCGGGGCGCTGATCATCGGCGGCATTGCAGCCGTCGTCTCCTCCAGCCGCGACCGCGACCGCGATTATCGTTACGATGATCGCCGCTACCGGGACCGCGACTACCGCTATGACGACCGGCGTGGTTACCGCCACCGCGGCTATCGCGACAATCCGCGCCGTGCCGTTGAGAAATGCGTCCGCGCCGCCGAGCGCACCGCTAACCGCTACAGCTATGGTGGCCGCGCCGATGTGATCGACATCCGCGACGTCGACCGGAAGCGTGACGGCTATCGGATCAAGGGGCGCATCGCCGTCCAGACCGGCTACCGCGACGGCAGGTATCGCGACTATCGCGGATATCGCAATAACGATCGCGGCTATGACACGGGCAAGTTCACCTGCCGCATCGAGCGCGGCCGGGTGGTGGATGTCGACTTCAAGGGCATCCGCGGCCTGCGCTAAGCAGCAGCGTCAAGCAACAAATGGGCGGTTCAGGCTTATGCAAGCCTGGGCCGCCTAGCCGTTCTGGCATACATTCCATCCCCGGGGGTCCCGATGGCTTTTACCAATTCTCGCATTTCTGCCCTGGTCGCTTCGGCCGCCGCACTGTCGCTCGTGGCCAGTCCGGCCGCCGCCGTGGACCTGCCGCGCAGCACCTCTGCCAAGGTGAGCGAGTATGTTCCGAGTGCTTCGGAGGATATTTCAGAGCATCGCCGCTATCGCCGCCATCGCCATCGCGGCGGTGTGAGCGCGGGCGACGTGCTGACCGGTATCCTGATTTTGGGCGGTATCGCTGTCATCGCCAACAGCGCGAAGGGTGAGCGGCACCGCGACGACGACCGCCGCTATGACGACCGCCGCTATGATCCGCGGTACGAGCCCCGCGACTACGATGACCGGCGCGATTACGACCGCCGCGGCAATCTGGACGGGCTGGAGCGCGCCGCCAACATGTGCGCCGATGCAGCCGAGAACCGCGGCCTGCGCGTCGATACGGTGGACGAGGCCAGTCGCGGCGCGGCAGGCTGGTCCATCGCTGGCGATCTGCGCGGCGGTGGCCGCTGGACCTGTCGGATCGACAATTCCGGCCGCGTCACCGATGTCGGCGCTGGCGGGGACGTGTCTTATGAGCCGCAGGAGGACCGGCAGGATGACTGGGGCGGACAGGGTGACAATTATGTCCGCGCTGCACCCGCACGCGCGCCGGGCTCGGCGCCGCGCCAGGACGACCGGCAGTATGGCGACGATGTCTACGCCTCTGCCCGCGCCAACCGCAGTGCAGGCGGATACATGCCGCAGCCGCAGGGCCAGCCAGGCTATGCGCCGCGCAGCGAGCCGGCACAGGCACCAGCACCTGCGCCTTCAA
Organism: Paraurantiacibacter namhicola; assembly: GCF_001687545.1. Taxonomy (NCBI): domain Bacteria; kingdom Pseudomonadati; phylum Pseudomonadota; class Alphaproteobacteria; order Sphingomonadales; family Erythrobacteraceae; genus Paraurantiacibacter; species Paraurantiacibacter namhicola. Next base: position 1,341,236 of record NZ_CP016545.1, read on the forward strand.
CGCGGGATGGCAATGATGGCCGCTACCAGACCGGGTCGGTCGGTGATTTCGAGCAGGATGGCTATTGATTGCGTGAATAGGGCGGCAGCACCAGGCTCCACCTGATTGCCGCCCAGCGCAGCGCCAGCCCCGCCGCTGTCGCGCCGATCCATACAGGGACGCGCGGCCAGTCGAAATACAGGCCGATGGCGCAGCCGCTGGCCGATACGAAGGCCGCGGTCACATACATTTCCGGCCGCATCAGGATGCTGGGGCGGCCGGCAATCACGTCCCGGATCACGCCGCCCACAGTGCCGGTGATGACACCCATCAGGACCGCCGGAACGGGCGCGATACCATAGGCGATGGCCTTTGCGGTTCCCAGCACGGCATAGGCCGTCAGGCCCACGGCGTCGGTGTAATCGAGCACCTTGCGCTCCCACCAGCGGGTGGGCGTAAACCACACCAGCAGCGCCACGATCAGGCAGACGGGCGCGATCCATGGGTCGCGGGCCCAGAATGCCGGGATGCCGATCAGCAGATCGCGCACCGTGCCGCCACCCACGCCCGTGACCAGTGCGAAGAAGGCCATGGTGACGAAGGTCTGCTTCTCACGCGCGGCGACAAGCGCGCCGGACAGGGCAAACACAGCCACGCCGAGCAGGTCGAACGCGCCAAGCAGAGGAGTTGGGATCAGCTCAGGCATGATTTGCGCGCGCTAGGCGCTCGGGCGCGCGCGAGCAATGATAAAGGGGGGGGCAGCCCTAATCGCGGGCAAACAGCCTTTCCGGGTCGGCCATGGCCTTGATCTCCACGGCATTGCCGCTGGGATCGCGAAAGAACATCGTCGCCTGTTCGCCGGCCTGACCTTCGAAGCGGATGTGGGGTTCGATCTCGAACGTCACGCCCGCACCGCGCAGCCGCTCTGCCAGCTCGCGCCAATCCTGCATCGCCAGCACAAGTCCGAAATGCGGCACCGGCACGTCATGGCCGTCCACCTCGTTATGCGCGCCTGCAACCTTGGCCACGGCGGCCGGTGCCTGGTGCGCCACGATCTGGTGGCCGTAGAAGTCGAAATCGCACCAGTCCTCGCTGCTGCGCCCCTCCGTGCAGCCCATGACGCCGCCCCAGAACTCCCGCGCAGCTGCGAGGTCATGTACGGGGAAGGCGAGGTGGAACGGGGGCAGGTTCATGGTGCGGGTTTCCTGATGAGGCCGAGCGCGAGCCCAAAGCCGAGGATCGATGCTCCGCCATAGCCTATCAGCGGGCTGGGATATGCGGCCATCGCAGCCATGGCGACAAAGCCGAACAGGGATCCGGCAAGGGCAAAGCGGGCGGCGCGCTCCAGCGGCGCAGCGAAGAGCATAAGCAGGAAGGACGCGAGCAGGGCGAGGGCCAGCGCCAGGGCCGCCCACGGGTTCGCGGCGAAGGCCTCCACCACCACGCGCTCCACGAATGGCAAGGCCGGCAGCTTGCCGCGCACGACCATCACAAGCGTCGCAAAAAAGCCGAGAATGGCGGTCAGGCCGACGCGCCAGTCCTTGGTTACATGGTGCAGGCCGACCGCCGCCAAGGTGAGTGCGAAACCTGCGCCCGCGTCGGGCTGCAGCATGGCGGCAAAAATGGCGGTAAGCAGGATCGGCGCGGCCAGATTGTTCTCGCGCGCAGCCAGTACGGCCAGCGCGGGGATGGCGAACAGGCCGGTATTCAGCGAAACCGGCCCCAGCGGCAGCCATCGCGACACAGGCACGCCGCTGGAGGAATTGAGCGTTGGCCCGGTCAGCAGCGGCAGGAACATCAGCGCCAGCAAAACGGCTGTGGCAATTCGCTGGATCCGGATGTTTGGAGGAACGCGGCCAAATGCCGCCCACAACAGCGCGACTGCGAAGACGGCGAGGTTGAACGGCGCAAAATGCTCCGGTGCACCGCCAAGCCACATCCAACCCGCGCCCGCCAGCACCGGCAGGGCCAGTGCGGCTAGGGCGGGCAGGCGCGCTTTCACCCCCGGCTTCGACCCCGTCGTCAGACGTGGATCGCCTTGCCTTGCACGGCCATTGCGGCTTCCTTCATGGCTTCCGCATGGGTCGGGTGGGCATGGCAGGTGTAAGCGATGTCCTCGCTCGTCGCGCCGAATTCCATGGCGATGCCTGCTTCGGCGATCATCGTGCCCGCCACGCTGGCGATGCACCACACGCCCAGCACGCGGTCGCTCTCCGCCTCGGCGATGACCTTCACGAAGCCGTCGGGCTCGTGATTGGTCTTGGCGCGGCTGTTGGCCATCATCGGGAACTTGCCGACCTTCACGGCCTTCTTGTCGCCGCCCATCTTCTCGATGGCCTCTTCTGTCGTCAGGCCCACGCCGGCAATTTCCGGCCAGGTGTAGACAACGGAGGGGATGATATCGTGATTCACGATGCCAGTTTGCCCGGCGATGTTTTCCGCCACGGCAATACCTTCATCCTCCGCCTTGTGCGCCAGCATGGGGCCGGGCACCACGTCCCCGATGGCCCAGACGCCGTCCACGGCAGTGCGGAACTCGTGATCCGTCTCGATCTGGCCACGCTTGTTGGTTTCCAGTCCGATGGCATCGAGGCCGAGCCCGTCAGTATTGGGACGGCGGCCGATGGACACCAGCACGCAGTCCACCTCGATCGTCTCCGCATCGCCGCCAGCGGAGGGTTCCATGGTCAGCGTGGCCTTCTTGCCCTTCACGGCTACGCCGGTGACCTTGGTCGAAAGCTTGAATTCGATGCCCTGCTTCTTGAAGATCTTGCGGGCTTCCTTGCGGATATCGCCGTCCATGCCGGGCAGGATTTCGTCGAGGAATTCGACGCAGGTGACCTTCGCGCCAAGGCGGCGCCACACGCTGCCCAGCTCCAGGCCGATAACGCCGCCGCCGATCACCACCATGTGCTGCGGCACCTTAGCCAGTTCCAGCGCGCCGGTTGAATCGACCACGATCCCGCCATCGTTGTCCACATCGACACCCGGCAGCGGGGTGACGCTGGAGCCGGTGGCGATGACCACGTCCTTCGCGGTGTAGCTCTTGTCGCCAACCTTCACGGTGTGCGCGTCGGTGAAGGTGCCATAGCCCTTCAGCCAATCCACCTTGTTCTTCTTGAACAGGAATTCGATCCCGCCCGTCAGGCCCTTCACCGCATCGCGGCGCTGGCCGTGCATCTTTTCCAGGTTCAGCTTCGGCTTCACCTCGATACCCATGTCGGCCATCGTGCCGTTGGTGGCGGCATCGAAATACTCGCTGGCATGCAGCAGCGCCTTGGACGGGATGCACCCGACGTTGAGGCAGGTCCCGCCCAGCGTCTCGCGGCCTTCCACGCAGGCGACCTTCAGGCCCAGCTGCGCTGCGCGGATCGCCGCGACATAACCGCCGGGACCGGCACCGATGACAAGGACGTCGTAATCGTAATTGGGGTCAGCCATGGAGACCTTCTTGCTTCGCGCCCGTGGGCGATTTCGAGGTGGAACCTATATAGGTTGCGATCAGCGATTTTGGCAGGAGCGCCACGCGCTCTGCGGAAATTTCGGCTTCGGGAAACAGGAAGCGCATCTGCCCCTTCGTCAGCAGGCGCGCGCTGTCGACGAAGCGATAGGCCTCGCCCACGTCCTTCGCCTTGCCAGCGGTGGCCAGCTTCATGTGGCGCATCAGCCCGGCGCGCATGGGGCGCGGCAGCCAGTGGTTCATCGGGAAGGACCAGAAGTGCGGCTCCACCGGGAACCAGAAATTCGGCGTCTGCACGTAATAGGACACGCCGACACGGCGCGCCTCTGAGGCAAAGGCTTCCATCTCGCGCCACAGGCCGACATGTTCGATCACCGAATTGGAATGGGTGAAATCGAAGCTCTTGTCTGCATGGTCCAGGTCGCAGGCATTGCCGATCGCCCAGTCGAACAGGCCTTTCGGAGCGCCCGGATCGGGGACGATTTCGCTCTCGTGCAGGTTCTGCAGCGTGATCGACACGCCCAGCTCCGTCAGGAAATCATAGCCGACGCGCTTCCAGTATTCTGTCCGGCCGCCCAGGTCGAGGATGCGCAGCGCCTCCCCATGCCGCGGCGCGCGCGCCAGGGCATCGCGCAGCTTCACGTCCCGCGCATTGCGGAAACGGGTCGACAGGCTCGTCTTCAGGCTGCTGTTCATTACGATGCAGGCCCTATCAGAGATCGATGAGCATCCGCATCGGATCCTCGATCGCTTCCTTCATGATCTTCAGCGCCGTCACGGCCTCGCGGCCGTCGATGATGCGGTGGTCATAGCTGAGCGCCAGGTACATCATCGGGCGGATGACCACTTCGCCATTGATGGCAACGGGGCGATCCTCGATCCGGTGGAGGCCCAGCACCGCGCTCTGCGGCGGGTTGATGATGGGCGTGGACATCAGCGATCCGAACACGCCGCCATTGGAAATTGTGAAGGTGCCGCCCGTCATGTCATCCATGGTCAGGCTGCCTTCCTTGGCCTTCTTGCCATATCCGGCAATCGCCTGCTCCACTTCGGCAAAGCTCATGCTTTCGACGTTGCGGACGACCGGCACGACGAGGCCATTGGGCGCGCTGACGGCGACGGAGATGTCGACAAAGTCGTGATAGACGATCTCGTCCCCGTCGATCTGCGCATTGACGGCGGGCACGTCCTTCAGCGCGAGGCAGGCTGCCTTGGCGAAGAAGGACATGAAGCCCAGCTTGATGCCGTGCTTCTTGGCGAAGACTTCCTTGTAGGCCTCGCGCGCCTCGATCACGGCGGTCATGTCGCAATCGTTGAAGGTGGTCAGCAGCGCGGCTTCTTCCTGCGCGCCCTTCAGCCGCTTGGCGATGGTCTGGCGCAGGCGCGTCATCTTCACGCGTTCGGTCCGGCGCTCACCCTTGGCGGAGGTTGCCGGGGCAGGCGCGGGCGAGGGGGCCGGGCTTGCCGGTGCGGACTGCGACGGGGCAGGCGTGCTGCCTTTCGCCTTGGCCGCGGCCAGCACGTCTTCCTTGGTCAGCCGGCCATCCTTGCCGCTGCCCTTGATGGTGGTGGGGTCCAGCCCGTGTTCCAGCACGGCGCGGCGCACGGCCGGGGACATGGTCGGCACATCGCCGCCGGACGAGGCCTCGCCGCTCGCGACGGCTGCGGTTTCCTGGTCGATCTGCTTTTCCTGCTCGCGCGCCTGCGCAGCGCGGCCGGCTTCCTCGCCGTCACCGGCAGGGGCGCCGCCTTCCTCGATGGTGGCGAGCAGGGCGCCCACTTCCACCGTATCGCCGACGGAGACTTCCTGCGTGCCCAGAACGCCGGCCACGGGGGAGGGCACTTCCACGGCGACCTTGTCGGTCTCCAGGCTGGCGATCGGCTCGTCCTGCGCCACGGCATCGCCGGGCTGCTTCAGCCATTCGCCAACGGTCGCTTCGGTGACCGATTCGCCCAGCGTGGGGACTTTGACTTCCTGCGTCATGAGGTGGTCGTCCTTATTTCGATTTCTTTTTCGGGGTCACGTGCGCCGTGGCGCCGGTGTTGGCGAGGTCAAGTGCGATGCTGACCAGGCTTTCCTGCTGCGCCTGGTGGCGGCTGGCGAGGCCGGTTGCGGGCGATGCCGCATCCTCGCGCCCGGCGTAGCGGGGGCGCATGCCGTCATGGCCGGCCTCGGTCAGGGCATGCTCGATGCGTTCCTGCACGAAGAACCATGCGCCGTTATTGCGCGGCTCTTCCTGGCACCAGTACACTTCCTTCAGGTTCGGCATGCGCGCCATGCGCTTGGCCAGCGGTTCGCCCGGGAAGGGATAGATCTGTTCGATGCGGACGATGGAGATGTCCTCGATCCCCTCGGCATCGCGCTTCTCCATCAGGTCGTAGGCGACCTTGCCGCTGCACAGCACCAGCCGGCGCACGTCCTTGTCGGGAATGTCCTTCTTGTCGGACAGGATGCGCTTGAACTGGCTCTCGCCCTGGAAGGATTCCGCATCGCTCTTGGCCTGCGGATGGCGCAGCAGGCTCTTGGGCGTCATGATGACCAGCGGCTTGCGGAACGGGCGCAGCATCTGGCGGCGCAGAACGTGGAAGTAATTCGCCGGGCTGGTGATGTTGCAGACCTGGATATTGTCGTTCGCGCACAGCTGCAGGAAGCGTTCGAGGCGGGCGCTGGAATGTTCCGGACCCTGGCCCTCGTACCCGTGCGGCAGCAGCAGGACGAGGCCATTGGCGCGCAGCCACTTCACCTCGCCAGACGCGATGAACTGGTCGATCATGATTTGCGCGCCGTTCACGAAATCGCCGAACTGCGCTTCCCACAGCACCAGCGTTTTCGGGTCTGCCAGCGCGAAGCCGTATTCGAAGCCAAGCACGCCGTATTCGGACAGTGGGCTATCATACACCTCGAACTTGCCGTGGGGCAGGGTGGTGAGCGGGATGTATTTGCGCTCGTCCTTCTGGTCGACCCAGATGGCGTGGCGCTGGCTGAAGGTGCCGCGGCCTGAATCCTGGCCGGACAGGCGCACGCCGTACCCTTCCGTCACAAGGCTGCCATAGGCGAGCGCTTCGGCCGTGGCCCAGTCGAAGCCTTCACCGCTGTCAAACATCTTGCGCTTGGCATCGAGCACGCGGCCCAGCGTCTTGTGGATCGTCAGATCGTCCGGGACGGTGGTCAGCGTGCGGCCCAGGCTGTCGAACAGCTTGGCGGAAATGGCGCTGTCGACATTGCGGCGCGCGGATTCCGGGTCGGCCGGCTTGTGCAGCCCGCTCCACCGTCCGGCGAACCAGTCGGCCTCGTTCGGTTTATAGCTCTTGGCCGCCTCGAATTCGCCCGCCAGCTGGTCGTCGAATTCCTTGCGCCAGTCGGCTGCGTCGCTTTCGCCCACCACCTTCTCGTCCTTCAGGCGGGCGGAGTAGATCTCGCTCACCTTGGGATGCTTGCGGATGGCATCATACATCAGCGGCTGGGTGAACTTGGGCTCGTCGCCCTCGTTATGGCCGAAGCGGCGATAGCACCACATGTCGATCACGATGTCGCGCTTGAAGGTCTGGCGGTATTCCACGGCCAGCTTGCAGGCAAAGGTGACCGCTTCCGGATCGTCGCCGTTGACGTGCAGGATCGGAGCCTGCACGCCCTTGGCCACATCGGACGGATAGGGGCTGGAGCGGGCGAATTTCGGGCTGGTGGTGAAGCCGATCTGGTTGTTGATCACGAAGTGGATGCAACCGCCGGTGTTGTACCCGCGCACGCCGGAGAAGCCGAGGCATTCCCACACGATGCCCTGGCCGGCGAAGGCGGCGTCGCCGTGGATCAGCACGGGCAGCACTTCGGCATGCTTGGCCAGGTCTTCGCGGATGGCCTGCTGGGCGCGGGTCTTGCCCAGCACCACGGGGTTCACTGCCTCCAGGTGGCTGGGATTGGGGACCAGCGACATGTGCACGCTGATACCGTCGAAATCGCGGTCCGTGCTGGTGCCGAGGTGGTATTTTACATCGCCCGATCCGCCCACGTCGTCCGGATTGGCCGTGCCGCCGGAAAATTCGTGGAAGATGACCTTGTACGGCTTGGCCATCACATTTGCGAGGACGTTCAGGCGGCCGCGGTGGGCCATGCCGTAGATGATCTCGCGCACGCCGGATGCGCCGCCATACTTGATGACCGCTTCCAGCGCCGGAATCATGCTTTCGCCGCCATCGAGGCCGAAGCGCTTGGTGCCAACGTATTTCTTGCCGAGGAAGCTCTCGAAGCCTTCGCCGCGGATCACGGCCTGCAGGATGGCCCGCTTGCCTTCCGGCGTGAACTGGATGGTGTCTTCAGGGCTTTCGAATTTGTCCTGCAGGAAGCGCCGCTCTTCCGTGTCGGCGATGTGCATGTATTCCAGGCCGACATTGCCGCAATAGGTGGCGCGCAGGAAGGCATAGAGCTTGCCCACGGTGACCCATTCGAAGCCGAATACGCCGCCGACATAGACCTCGCGGTCTTCCTGCCCATCGAAGCCGTGCCAGGCCAGCGTCAGGTCTTCCGGCTCCTCGCGGTGGGACAGGCCCAGCGGGTCGAGATCCGCCGCAAGATGCCCGCGCACGCGGTACAGCCGAACCAGCAGCATGGCGCGGATGGAATCGCCCGCCGCCTGCTCCAGCGCCGCGCTGTCCATGACCTTGCCCGCCTTGGCCGCCGCTTCGGTAACCGCGACCAGCATGTCAGTCGGGTCCATCGCGCCTGCCAGCTCGCCGTCCGCATCGGACAGCGGCCAGCGCGGGTTGGCCCAGCTCGGCCCCGGCTGCGGCCCGTCCTGGCCAGGCAGTTCGGGAAGGAAATCTTGCGCTTCGTTACCCATCGCGGGCTCCACCAATGTCAGGGAGGCTTACGCCAGCTCTTTCAACAGAGCGTCCAGCGTGGTGCCAAGTTCCGAAGGACTTTGCGCCACGCGGATACCGGCGTCTTCCATCGCCGCGATCTTGTCGTCCGCGCCGCCCTGGCCGCCGGACACGATGGCGCCGGCGTGGCCCATGCGGCGGCCCGGAGGTGCCGTGCGGCCGGCGATGAAGCCGACCATGGGCTTGCGGCGACCGGCAGCGGCCTGTTCCTTGATGAAGGCTGCGGCCTCTTCTTCCGCGCTGCCGCCGATTTCGCCGATCATGATGATGGACTTGGTTTCGTCATCGGACAGGAACAGGTCCAGCACGTCGATGAAGTTGGTGCCGTTCACCGGATCGCCGCCGATACCGACGGCCGTCGTCTGGCCCAGGCCGACATTGGTGGTCTGGTGCACCGCCTCGTATGTCAGCGTGCCGGAGCGGCTGACCACGCCCACGCTTCCCTTCTGGAAGATGGAGCCGGGCATGATGCCGATCTTGCACTCGCCGGGCGTCAGCACGCCGGGGCAGTTGGGGCCGATCAGGCGCGACTTGCTGCCTTCCAGCGCGGCCTTCACGCGCACCATGTCCAGCACCGGGATGCCTTCGGTGATGGCCACGATCAGTTCCACTTCTGCGTCGATCGCCTCGCAGATCGCGTCGGCGGCGAAGGGCGGCGGCACGTAAATGACCGACGCTGTCGCGCCGGTTTCCGCCTTCGCCTCGCGCACGGTGTTGAAGTTGGGCAGGCCGATATGCGTGGTGCCGCCTTTGCCGGGTGTGACGCCTGCAACCATTTGCGTGCCGTAATCCAGCGCCTGCTGCGTATGGAACGTGCCGGTATCGCCCGTCATCCCCTGGGTGATGACCTTGGTGTTCTTGTCGACGAGGATGCTCAATGGATTACTCCCGATGGCGCACGGCGGGTGCGCATGTTCTTGTCAGTCTTCGGTGATGATGGCTTCAGGCGCGACCTCGGACGGGCCCTTTGCCTTGATGGTGAAGCGGGCATTGGGCGTGTCGCGGTCGCCGCTGGGTTCCATGCGCACGATGTAGTCGGACTGGTCCCAGATATAAGCGAAGCCGTCCTGTCCGTTCGGCATGCCGATCTCGCCAGCCAGGCCCTGCGCCAGGCCGTTATAAGCGCCGGTGTTCTCCAACCGCGCCAGAACGACGCAGTTCTTGGCCTTCAGGTCTTCGCGCTCGAACACGAGGTAGGCGTCGTTGCCGCGCGTTTCGTAAGCATTGTAGAGGCGCGCACCGCCACGGCCGCGGCCGCGCTGGCGCACCTGGTGCCAGCCGTGGCCCTTCAGCGCATCCTTGTCGATCCACGTCGGGCTGGTGATGTCCTTGCAGGTCTTGATCGCTTCCGCGACGTCTTCGGCGCTGGCCGGTTTCATCTGTGCGGATGCGGGCGCGGACAGGGTGGCTGCCACGGCTGCGAGGGCGGAAAAGGCGAGTGTATTCTTCATTGCTGTAATCTCCTTGCGACCAGAGAAGACGGGCGCGGGGCCCGGATCAGGCGAGGCTGCTGTCGAGGCCCTTGCAGGCTTCCAGCAGTTCCTCGACCGCGTCGGTGCTGACCTTGAGGTTGCTCTTTTCCTCGTCGGACAGTTCGATCTCGATGACGTCTTCCGTGCCGTCTGCGCCGATCACGGTGGGGACACCGACGTAGAGGCCGTCGAGCCCGTACTTTCCGTCGACGTAGCTGGCACAGGGCAGGATGCGTTTCTGGTCGCCCAGATAGGCTTCGGCCATGGCGATGGCGCTGGTGGCGGGCGCGTAATAGGCGCTGCCATTGCCCAGCAGGCCCACGATCTCGCCGCCGCCCTTGCGGGTGCGGTCCACGATCTCGTCGATGCGGCTTTCGGACACGCCCTTGATCTTGGCGAAGTCGTTCACCGGGATGCCGTTGATCGTCGTGTAGCTGGTGACCGGGACCATGGTATCGCCGTGGCCGCCCAGCACGAAGGCGTTGACGTCCTTCACGCTGCAATCGAATTCCCAAGCCAGGAAAGTGGCGAAGCGGGCGCTGTCGAGCACGCCGGCCATGCCGACAACCTTGTTATGCGGCAGGCCGGAAAATTCGCGCAGTGCCCAGACCATGGCGTCCAGCGGGTTGGTGATGCAGATCACGAAAGCGTCAGGGCAGTTGTTCTTGATGCCTTCGCCGACGGACTTCATCACCTTCAGGTTGATGCCCAGCAGATCGTCGCGGCTCATGCCCGGCTTGCGGGGGACACCGGCGGTGACGATCACGACGTCCGCACCTGCGATGTCTGCGTAATCATTGGAGCCGGTGATCTTCGCGTCGAAACCTTCGACCGGACCACACTGGGAAAGGTCCAGCGCCTTGCCCTGCGGCATGCCTTCCGCGATGTCGAACAGGACGATGTCGCCCATTTCCTTCTTCGCGGCGAGATGGGCGAGCGTGCCGCCGATCATGCCGGAACCGATAAGGGCGATTTTCTTGCGTCCAGTGCTGGTGGCCATTGCGAGCAGGTCCTTGGGATTTCTTGCCCGGACGCCTTGGAAGGCTTGCGATAGAGCCACACCCCCGCGTCCGGCGAAAGGAGTGCAGCCAGCTATGCCGCTTCCCTAGGCGCGCCGGAGGGGTGTTGCAACCGGCATAAGGTCGTAGAGTGATGTTTTCTTTGCAAACAGTTCGCAATAGCAATAGGACTGTTTGGCAGGGCGCGTCCGAATAGGACGCCACCGCGCGCCAAGCGGCCAGAAGCGCCTTGCGCTCCGGCCTCCGGAATCCCTGCGATGTCGAATGTACCGAAGTGTGGCGGCAGGCTCAGCCCGCGGCGCGCACTTCCCCGTCGCGGCCACGGTCCTGTGCCAGCAGCATGGCGGCGAGGAAATCGGGCACGGCGCGGCTGAAGTAATAGCCCTGGCCCAGCGTGCAGCCGGCATCGGACACGACCTTCACCTGCTCCACGGTCTCCAGGCCCTCGGCCACGATCTCCATTTCCAGCGTGCTGCCCATTTCGGCCACGGCGCGGATGATGGCGTCGGACTTCTTGCCGACATTGGGGCCGGACACGAAGCTGCGGTCCACCTTGATCTTGGAGAAGGGGAACTGGTTGATGTAGCCGAGCGAGGAATAGCCCGTGCCGAAATCGTCGAGTGCGAAGCGCACGCCTTCGGCCGCCAGCTCTTCCATGAAGCGCGCGGTATTCTCGTCATCGTCCAGGAACAGGCTTTCGGTCACTTCCAGCTCCAGGCGGTGCGGGTCCAGCCCGGCATCGCGCACGGCGGCCATGATCCCCAGTGCAGCACCCGGCGCGCGGATCTGCAGCGGCGAGAGGTTGACCGCGATGGTCACGTCTTCCGGCCACTGGGCGCAGGCCTTGGCAGCCTGTGCGGTGATCCAGTTGCCCAGGGTGATGATAACGCCGGTTTCCTCGGCCACGGGAATGAATTCATCGGGGCGCAGCTCGCCCTTTTCCGGGTGGAACCAGCGCACCAGCGCCTCGAAGGTGCGAATGCGGCCGGTCTTCAGGTCCACGATCGGCTGGAAGAAGATGCTCAGCTCGTCCTTCTGGATGGCTGCGCGCAGTTCCTTCTCGATTTCCTTCTTGCGGACCAGCTCGCGGGTCATGGAGCTGTCAAAGAAGCGGATGCGGTCGCGGCCGGCAACCTTGGCATGGTACAGCGCCAGGTCGGCGCCCTGCATCAGGCTGTCGATATCGGCGCCATCTTCCGGCAGCAGCGCCACGCCCATGCTGGCCCCGGCGTCGATCCGGTGGCCTTCGACGGAGTAGGGCTGGCCAAGGGCTTCGGCAAAGCTCTGCGCGATGCGCTCGCTCTCGCCCCGGTCGCCCACTTCGCAGGCAATGACGAACTCGTCGCCGCCGAAACGGGATACGGTGGCGTGCTGCGGCGCGCTGACGCGCAGGCGCTGTGCCACTTCCGCCAGGACCTGGTCACCAACGGGGTGGCCCAGCATGTCGTTCACTTCCTTGAACCGGTCGAGATCCAGCCAGAACAGCGCCAGCTGGCGGTCTGCGGGCAGGGCCATGAGATGTTCGACCAGCTCGTGGTTCAGGCCGGCGCGGTTCGTCAGGCCGGTCACCACGTCGGTGCGGGCCAGCTCGCGCATCTTTTCCGCCATGCGGGCGCTGTTTTCCGCGGCGATGAACTGGTCCTTCAGCGTGTTGAACACGTTGAAAGTGATGGAGGACATGCCGGTGAAGATGAACAGGATCAGCCCGGACAGGACATAGAAGGAAGGTCCGCCCACGATCAGACCGGCCACGACGACCGGCGCGAAGGACAGGAACATCTGGCCCAGCGCGATGAAGGGACGGCCCGCGTTGCGGGCGGTAATGCCCACGCCATAGACCATGGCATAGGTAATCATCAGCGCGATGAGGTGGTCCGACATCGCGTAGATCATGGTGACCGCAGCGGCGAGGCCGGACAGGAAGGCGTAGGCAAAGGCGCCTATCTCATAGGCCATTTCCATCATCTTGGCGCTGTGCGACTGCGTGTCCTTTGCCAGCCACAGCGCCATCAGGATGCGCGCAAGGGCGACGAAGATCAGCGTCAGGCCGACGATCGTGATCGCGGTGTTGCCCGTCAGGACAATGGCCGTGGTACAGCAGGCCACGCCCGCAAGCGCGCCCACAGCCAGGCTCAGCGGCTGGGTGTACAGCGTCTCCACGAGCTTGCGCCGCACGTTCGCGTCGCGCTCGTCACCGCCGAAATAACCTTGCAAGATGTGGCTGAACCGATTGATTGGCCTTACCTCCGTTGTGGAGGCGATAGACCGGGAACATCACCGTCCCGTTAAAGCCACGTTTACCAAAACTTAAGAGCTTGGCGGCCCGGAGCCAGCGCAGTCAGGCGCGGCGATCCGTGCCGGAGCCTGCATCAGGCTTGCGGTCCACGCTGCTTGCGAGACGCTTTGCCATACGCCGGTCGAGCGAGCGGCAGATGCCGAGCCACCAGTCGTAAGCCTTGCGGTCGCCGGCGAAGAAGGCCGCTTCCGCCTTGGCATGGGCATGCGATGCGGCAGCCAGGCCATGTTCTGCGAAGTGGCGCAGGCTGGCCCGCAGCAGTGCCTGGTCATTCAGGTCCACACCATTGTCATTCGCCGGACGCCCCGCAGCCCGCTTTGCCGCGCGGCGAGCGCCGCTGCGCGTAAGGCGCACGGCGTTTGCTTGGGGCGGGGCGGCGAAGCGGATGCTCATGTCTGGGTCTTGTCCTGATCGGCACGGGGCATGTCCCGGTGCGAAAGGGCTTCTGGCAGCACGGCGTGAAGCATTCCCTTGGACAAATGGTTTCCCAAATCTTTCAGCCCGCAGGACCCGCAGAAAAGCGCAATTTTTGCCAGCAAAATCATGGCCTTTTCAGCCATTGGCCGCTGCGTTCCAGCGCCGGGTTGACCGTACCGCCATCGGGCAGCTTGTCCCCCCGGAACAGCGCATCGCCGCCGCGCGCTTCCACGTCCGCTGTATAAGTGGGCGCGGCCCTTTGCGCGGGCACGGCGGCCCGGGCAGGCGCGGACGCGCTGCGGGTGGTGGAGGATGCTGCGGCATTCGGTGCGGCCTGCGCCTCGAACTGGCGGGCGAGCGCCAGCGGATCGGTGGGCCCGCTATCCGCGAATGCGGCGCTGCGCGACTTGGGCGCGGCCATGGGCTCCATCCCGCGATAGCGGACGTTGAAGGCTGACTTGCGCCCGGCAGCGCCGCGCCAGGTGTAGAAGGTGTGGAAGCCGATCGTGCCCACATTGTGCAGGCTGCTGGCCCAGTAGGGGTTCACCGCCAGCGTATGGTAATGCGTGGCCAGCCCCACAGGCGCGTAAATCCGGCCCGACAGTGCATCGGCAGCAACGCCGTAAGCCCGGCTCCAGCCGCCCGTTGAGGGCTTGCGCGCCAGCGCCCCGTCGCAAGTGAAGCTGAACTGGCAGCCCGTGCGCCGCTCACTGCCCTGGAAGACCACGCCGCAGACCGAATTGGGATAGCTGGGGTGCGACACGCGGTTAAGCACCACCTGGGCCACGGCGCGCTGGCCATCCAGGCTCTCGCTCGCCGCTTCGTAATACACCGCCATGGTCAGGCATCGCTGCGCGCGGGTGCGATCCGTACCACTGCCCGTGGCGATAAGGGCGCTGGCGATGGCCGAGGGTGCGGCGGAGAGGGCGGAGGTGCCCGCAGTATCCGCGCCGAAATCTTCGCTGGCATCGCGCAGCACGCCGGGCGCGAATTCGGGGGCGGAGAAATCCTCTTCCGCCAGATAGAAGAAGGCCGAACCCGGGAAGCTTTCGCCCGGCGTTTCAAACCCCATGGGCGATACCATGGCGGATTGTCCCACCAGTGCGTCAGCGTCGGCAAAGCCAAAGCCGGAGGGGGAGGCCGCCACGCTGGGCACTGCAATCACCAGGGACAGGGCGGCCACGCGGGATACGCCAGGCTTGCTCTTGCGCCGGGTTCCAATGCCGCGCCGCGCCCGGCGCACGCGGTACTGCGTCTCGCGCCGTTCCAGCCCGCCGCGCTGCGCCAGCAAGGCTGCGAGCGTTTCGGGGCAGGATGGGGTGGTCTGGGCCATTGCCGGTTGGATACATGCGCGCCAGCGGCCCGGCGCGCCCGGCGATTGCGCTGTCCCTTATCGGGACGGCGGCGGGCCGACCCTTAAACGTTACGATTTCTAATGTCGGATATTGCCTTGTCGCGTGACTGCGGCGGGATTACTGGGGCGATCGACGGCACGGGTTGCCCGGGTAACGCCGGGCCTAAGAGGGAAGGAGGTGCAAGACCTCCGCTGCCCCCGCAACTGTGACCGGCTAGTACTGGCCCAACATGCCACTGCATTCGTGCGGGAAGGCGGGTCAGCGCAGCGAGCCGGGAGCCAGGAGACCTGCCTGCGCCAGTCGTTCACGCCGCCGGGCGGGGTAAACCGGGGGTAAGGACAGGCGCGCCGCATGCCATTTGCATGCCCGTTCCGGTTCAGGACGACATTTCGTTCTGGACTGGAGAATTTATGCGTAAACATCTGTATTATTTGACTTCTGCTGCCGCCGTCATCTCGGCACCCGCCATGGCACAGGAGGCTGTCGAACCGGCCGGCGATGGCAGCGTCATCGTGGTTGCCGCGACTGGTGTGGCCGAGGATATCGAGACCACCGGCAAGGCCATTACCGTGCTGGACGAGCTGGAGATTGAAAGCGTGCAGGGCGGCGATATCGCCCGCGTGCTGCAGCGCGTGCCGGGCGTCACGCTGAACCGCAATGGCGGCGTGGGCTCCACATCCGCCGTTCGCATCCGGGGCAGCTCCAACGACCAGGTGCTGACGCTGATCGACGGCGTGCGCGTGGCGGACCCTTCCTCCATCGCCAACGGCTATGACTTCACGAATTTGCTGCCCGGTAATGTCGAGCGGATCGAAGTGCTGCGCGGCACCAACAGCACCATCTGGGGTAGCTCTGCCGTGGGCGGCGTGGTGCTGGTCACCACTGCGCGGCCCCGCACGGGCGGCTCCGTCAGCGTCGAATACGGCTCGCGCGATACGCTCTACCTGTCGGGTGATGCGGGCTATGCCGGCGATCGCTTCGGCATCACCGCCTATGGCAGCCTGTATGATACCGAAGGCTTCTCCGCCCTCGCGGCAGGAACGGAGAAGGACGGTTTCCGGCAGGAAGCATTCGGCGCGAACGGTTATGCCGCACTGTCCGACAGCCTGACCCTGCGCGCCAGCGTGCGCCATGCGGACAGCCTGGTGGATATCGACAATTTCGGCGACACGGCGGACACGCAGGATACGGACCAGACCTCGCTCAGCGTGTCGGCCGAGGCGATGGTGGACAATGTCGAGATCGTCGCGAGCTACTCCTTCGCCAAGACGGACCGCGTCAGCACCAGCATCTTCGGCCCCTTCATCGCCGATGGCAGCCTGAACCGCGTGGACCTGCGCACCCGCGCGCCCGTGGCGGCGGGTGTGACGCTGCATTCCGGCGGCTATTTCGAATGGACGGATTACCGCACCAATTTCGGTGGGGATGACAAGCTGGAGCGGCGCGGCGCCTATGCACAGCTGGACTACGATGCCGGCCCGCTGCACCTCGCCGCCGGGGCACGGCTGGACGATGGCACGCTGTTCGGCAGCGAAGTGACGCTGGGTGCAGATGCCAGCTATCGCTTCAGCGAGACGGTGCGCGCGCGCGCCAGCTTCGGCCAGGGGTACAAGGCGCCCAGCCTGTTCCAGCTGTATGACGCATTTAGCGGCAACCCGGCCCTGACGCCGGAAGAAAGCACCAATTTCGACTTCGGGCTGGACTTCGGCGAGCGCGGCGGGATGGCTTTCGGCGCGGTCACGCTGTTCTACCGCGATATCGAAAACCAGATCGACTTCGACCCCGGCACCTTCGTCTATTTCAACACCGGCCAGGCGCGCGCGCAGGGCGTGGAAGTGGAAGCGGGCTTCAACCCCGTGCCAAGGCTCGGCCTGCAGGCGGTCTATACCTTCCTCGACACGGAAAACCGCAGCGGCGCCAATGCCGGCAATGCGCTGGGCCGCCGCCCGCGCCATTCTGCAACGCTGGCGGCCGACTGGACGACGCCGCTGGCCGGCCTCGTGCTGGGCGCGGACCTGCGCATCGTGGGATCGAGCTTCGACAATGACGCCAACACCGTCCGATTGGACGGATACGAAGTGCTGGACCTGCGCGTCTCGCTGCCGGTCGGGAGCATTTTCGAGGTCTTCGGGCGGGTCGAGAATGTCTGGGACGAGGATTACCAGACCGCGGCCGGCTTCAACACTGCCGGGCGCGGTGTGTTTGGCGGGGTAAGGGCACGCTTCTGATGCGCATGGCGCTCCTCCTCCCATTCCTGCTTGCGGCATGTTCGCAGGGGGAGGAGCGCCCTGCTGCGCAGCGGACCGACGGCCTGCCGACCATCGTCAGCCTGAACCCCTGCACCGATGCCGTGCTGGCGGAAGTGGCCGAGCCGGGCCAGCTGCTGGCGATATCGCATTACAGCCAGGACCCCTCGTCCAGCTCCATGCCGCTCGATCTGGCGCGCAATTACCGCGTCACGGGCGGCACGGTCGAGGAGGTCATCGCGCTGGGCCCCGATATCGTCGTGGCAGGCGCCTTCCTGGCCCCGGCGACGCAGGCCGCCTTCCAGCGGCTGGGCATCCAGGTGGAGACCTTCGGCATCGTGTCGAGCCCGGCGGAAAGCGCGGAGCAGGTGGAGCGCCTGGCACGGATCGCGGGCAATCCGGCGGGTGGCGAGGCGCTGAACGCGCGGATTGCGGATTCGCTGGAAGCGGCGCGATGGGACGGTGAGGCGGTGCCTGCGCTGCTGTGGCAGCAGGGCGGTATCGTTGCGGGTGATGGCGCGCTGGTCAGCAACCTCCTGCTGCACGCAGGCTTCTCCAGCCATGCCGCCGCGCGCGGGCTGGGGCAGGGCGCTTACGTGCCGCTGGAGCGGGTACTGGCCGATCCGCCGGCGGTGGTCATCGCGGCGGGCGGGGAGCGGGCGCTGGCCCATCCGGCGCTGTCCGCAATGGAGGGCACGCAGTATGCGCGGCTGGACCCGGCGCTGACCTATTGCGGCGGCCCGACAATCATCCGCGCGGTAGAGGCGCTGGCACAAATCAGGCGGGACGTGGGATGAGCGGGCGGCTGAACCTCACCCTCCTGCTTGCGCTGGCCGTTGCCGTGCCGCTGTCGCTGCTGGCCGGGCGCGTTTGGATCGACCCGGGCAGCACGGCCAATGCAGCGGTCATCCTTGGCGAGCTGCGCCTGCCGCGCGCCGTACTGGCCATCGTGATAGGCGCAGGTCTGGGGGCGAGCGGCGCGGCCATGCAGGGATACTTGCGCAACCCGCTGGCCGACCCCGGCCTGTTCGGCATCGCCCCGGGCGCGGCCCTGGGCGCGGTGATGGCGCTGTGGTTCGGCTATGCCAGCGCGCCCGTGCTGGTCCCGCTGTTCGCGCTGGTGGGTGCGGGCGGGGCGATGGCGCTGCTGGCCCTGATCGCCGGGCGCACCGGAGGCATCGCGCTGTTCACTCTGGCGGGCCTCATGATCTCCAGCCTGGCGGGCGCGCTGACCAGCCTGGCCATCAGCCTTGCGCCCAACGCCTTTGCCATGAGCGAGATTGTGACATGGCTGTTCGGCGCGTTGACCGACCGCGGCTGGCCCGACGTTTGGCTGGCCGTACCGCTGACGCTGGCAGGCATCGCCGCGCTGATGCTGGCAGGTCGCAGCCTCGACGCGCTGACGCTGGGCGATGCGGCGGCGCGCAGCCTTGGCGTGCAACCGGGCAGGCTGGTCGCATTGCTGGTGGTGGGCATCGGCCTTGCCGTGGGCAGCGGCGTCGCGGTGGCGGGCATCGTTGGCTTTGTCGGCCTGATCGTCCCGCACCTCGTCCGCCCGCTGACAGACAAGCGGCCCGGATCGCTGATCGTACCGAGCGCGCTGGCAGGGGGCCTGCTGGTGCTGGTGGCGGATGTGATCTGCCGCGTGGTGCCGCTGGTGACGGAGCTGCGCCTCGGCATCGCGCTCAGCCTGATTGGCGCGCCCTTCTTCCTGATGCTGCTGCTGAAGATGCGGAGGGGCGCGGTATGAGCGAACTGCACGCCAAGGCACTGTCGCTGGCAGGCAGGCTGAGCGATGTCTCGGCCAGCTTCGCGCCGGGGACGATCACCGCCATCTGCGGCCCGAACGGCGCGGGCAAATCCACCCTGCTGCACATGCTGGCGGGCCTGCTGAAGCCCGACAGAGGCGAGGCTGCGCTGGACGGGCATAGCGTCAACGCCATGGAGCCGCAGGCACGTGCGCGGGCCATCGGTTTCCTGCCGCAGGATGCGGAAGTGGCCTGGGATGTCTCCGCCGCCAACCTCGTCGCGCTGGGTCGCCTGCCACACCGCCTGACGGGCCGCAGCGAGGATGCCGAAGCGATCCGCAGCGCCATGGAAACGGCGGATGTGGCCGCGCTGGCCCATCGGCCCATGTCCACGCTGAGCGGCGGGGAAAAGGCGCGCGTGCTGCTCGCCCGCGTGCTGGCTGGTAGGCCGCACTGGATCCTGGCCGACGAGCCGCTCGCCGCGCTCGACCTTGGCCAGCAGATCGCGCAGCTGCGCCATCTGCGCCGGATTGCCGATGGCGGCACGGGCATCGTGTTGGTGCTGCATGACCTGTCGCTGGCCATGAACCATGCGGACCGGGTTCTGGTGCTGGATGGCGGCGCGCTGGTGGCAGACGGCCCGCCCGCTCAGGCGCTGGACGCAGCCACAATCGCGCGCGTCTGGCAGGTCGATGCCAGCTGGATCGAGTACGGCGGAACCCACGCGCTGGCCATCGGTAATCAGGGCGATGGAGCCATTTGACGAAACGACGCGCGAGATCCTGCAGACCCGCTGGTTTTCGCTGACCCGGCATGAATTGCCCGATGCGGCCATGACGCGCGACTGGCCGGTGCATCTCGATCACTGCTTCCAGCGGATCCTGCTGGACAATGCCTGCCAGGGACCGTGGCGGGATCACATCGCGCCGCCCGCCTATCGCAACGCCAGCGACGACGTGCTGCTGGAGGCGATTGCGCTGGGCGAACTGGTGCTGGACGGCCAGCGCGACCTTGCCGAACTCAACCGCAAATCGCTGGCTTGGCGCGGCAAGCTTCGTGGTGATAAGGACGCCTGACGGGCGCGGGCCGGGACCGCGCCATAAGGGAGTCGCATCCACTATGGTTCGCAAGCTGGCATTGAGGCTGGGCATGGCCATGCTCGCCGTGTCCGCCACGACTGCTTTCGCCCAGGAAGGGCAGGGCTCCGATGGCGGGCAGAGCCAGGTGCAGATGTCACCGGCGGAGCTGTTTGCCTTTGCCGATGCGGCGCGCGACCGGGGCGATTACGCAACGGCGGAGCAGGCTTATCGCGCGCTGACCGGCCACCCCGAACCCAGCCTGCGCAACGAGGCGCGTTTCCGCCTGGCGCGCATGTATGCGGACCAGATGGGTCGCTATGCCGATGCCGCCGTCCTGCTGCGCGCGATCCTGGACGAACAGCCCGAAGCTTCGCCCGTGCGGCTGGAACTGGCCCGCGTGCTGGGACAGCTGGGCGATTTCTCCGGCGCGCGGCGGGAACTTCGCGCCGTGCAGACCGATACGCTGCCGCCCGAAGTGCAGCAGGTGGTGCGCTTCTACGCCAACGCGCTCGACGCCGCGAAGCCTTATGGCGCCAGCTTCGAAATCGCCTTCGCCCCCAGCACCAATATCAACCGCGCAACCGGGAACGAGACGCTGGAGACGGTGATCGGCGATTTCACGCTGAGCGAGGATGCGCAGGCGAAATCGGGCGTCGGCCTGTCCGGCAAGGCGCAGGTCTATGGCCGGCTCCCGCTGGGGGAGCGGGCGCAGGTGCTTGCGCGGATTTCCGCCGATGCGGATATCTACAGGCAGAAGGATTTCAACGACATCGCGCTGACCGCCCAGGTGGGGCCGGAACTGCGATCGGGCAGTGACCGGATCGCGCTGGCCGCGACCGCCACTTATCGCTGGTTCGGGATGGAGCCGTATAGCTTCAGCTATGGCCTCACCGGGAATTTCCGCCATCCCCTGTCGCCCACGTCCCAGCTGCGCGTGGATGCCACGGCGCTGCGGGAGGAGAATGAGCGCAACACGCTGCAATCCGGCGAGCGCTATGTCCTGTCCATCGGGCTCGACAAGGCATTCGACCAGAAAACCGGCGGTGGACTGCGCCTGAATGGGTCGCGCTTCGTCGCGGGCGATCCCGGCTTCTCGCTTGCCAGCGGCGGCATCAGCGCCTTTGCTTACCGCGAACTGGGCCGCACCACGGCGGTGCTGAATATCGGCTACAGCCGGCTGGAGGCGGACCGGCGCATCTTCCTCTACCCCCAGCGGCGCAAGGACGACCGGCTGACGACCAGCCTGTCCGGCACCTTCCGCCAGCTGACCTTCGGCCGCTTCGCGCCCCTGCTGCGCGTCAGATACGACCGCAACTGGTCGACCGTGGGGATCTATGACTTCAGCAGCCTGTCCGGAGAAGTGGGCGTAACGGCGGCGTTCTAACTCCGCGCAAGGTCAACCGCCGGTACCGACTGCCACGCCTTGCGCAGTCTCGCTCTTGTCCCGCGCAGCCTCGGCAGCTTCGCCAAGTGCCTGGGCATTGACGGAGACGAGTTTCGGGTCGCCGCCCGGCTCGTCCACCACCAGCCACAGCGCACCGAGGCGGAAGAAGCCGCCTTCGCCCGGCACGACGGACAGCTCGCGAAGGTCCAGCCCCGCGAGCGTATCGAGCATTTCGGGTGTGAAGGCTTCGTCGAAGGCCGCGTCCAGCGCCTCGCCCTCCAGCAGGCGCTGGTTGCCGTTTTCGTCGATGTAGAGCAGCGGAATGCCGACTTCGGAGAGCAGCGCCGCCTTGTCGCGCCGCGTGGCTGCATCGCGAAGGCGCTTCAGCACGCGGTCGAAACGGCTGGCCGAGGTATTGGTGGCGCAGGAAATTGCGCCGCCCGTGGCCATGTCATGCGCCCGGTCGAAATCTTCGTCGCGCGTGTCCTGTTTCTCCCACACCAGCAGCAAGCAATCTTCGCCGCCCTTGGCCTCTACGGCACGGGTCAGCGGGTCGGACTTGCCGCCTTTCGTGGCGGCGGTTTCCTGCGGCGCGGGCGTGTCGTCACCGGAATCGACAAATGCCCCGCACCCGGCAAGTACGGGTGCGAGGAGAAGGGCCAGAAAGGCCAGCGCCTGCTTAGGCAGAGCGATTGATTTCAGTGCGGAGTTCACGGGGGTCCTCATACGCCGCTTCTAGGAAGATGTTGACCCTCCTTTCGCTGCGATAGACGAGGCCCCGCGCCAGCGCGCCGCCGGCATTGTGATAGGCCAGTTCATCGGCGATTGCCTGGTAATCACCGGCCGAGATGGCCGCGTTCAGCTTCGGACTTTTGCCCGGCGAGACATTGCCTTCACCGACATTGTAAACGAGATCCACCAGCGCATCGAATTCGTGCTGGAACAGCGGCAAGTCGCCCACGAGCCGCGCCACGCCTGCCTCGGCAATGGCCAGGTCCTGCTCAAGGAATTCCAGCACCTGTTCTTCGGTCACACGGTCGCCCACACTCAACCCATCGCCCGGCTTGATCAGATGGCCCACGCCGACGGTCGGATAGCCCGCCACATCGCGATAGACGGTGTAGCGCACGCCCTCTTCCTCGATCATTGCGGCCTTCAGCTCGTCACTGGCTTTCATCAGCGCGGCGCTGGTCCGAATGTCGGGTGCGACGCGTTCAATGGCCTGCTGCATGTTTACCGACTGCTGCGTGCCGGGGACGGTTGCGGCAGTGGAAATGCCCATGATGCCGGCAGATGCGGCGAGCGCGATCTTGCGCTTGCGCATGCGGCCGGACAGGCGGCGGCGTCGGTTGCGCCAGCCGGTCTTCTTGCGCGCTTCCTGTTCTTCCTTCTGGCGACGAAGTGCTTCACGCTGCTTCAACTGGCGCGTCAGGCCCACCGCGTCCAGCTTGCGGATGTCCCGCTGAAGCTGTTCTGGCAGTGGTTCGCTCGTAATATCGTCGAAAGAGGGGAGGATGACGCGCTCCGGGTCGTTGGGAGATAGGTTCGCAGGTCCCTGTTGCGGGTGGACGGCCTCTTGCTGCCCACACCCACTAAACGGCTGGCGGCGGCAATCCTTTCCACGTCGCAGCCTTCGCAGGCCTCGACTCGTCGTTCATCGCAGCGAAATGCGCAGGATTTCCTCGTAGCGGGAGCCTTCGGGCGACAAATGGCTCTCGAACAGGGTAAAGTGTTCAACGTCCCACGGCGGCATTTCCAGCGTGGCATTCGCCGCAAGCCAGGACGCTGCGGGGCCGCTGGAGCGGTTGAGGCGCGCGGTGGTGACATGTGGCACGAACTTGCGCGCCTCCGCCTCCAGCCCCGCGCTGCGGCAGGCATGCTCCACCTGCCGGTGCAAGCGCAGCAGCGGCTCGCTCGGCTGCGCGCCCACCCACACGGCGCTGGGCATACCCTTGCGCTCGAAATGCCCGCTTCCTGCCAGCGTCAGCGTGAAGGGCACAGCGTCGATGCGTTGCAGGGCAAGAGCTAGGTCATCCGCCCGTTCGGCGCTCATCTCGCCGCAGAAGCGCAGGGTCAGGTGCAGCTGCTCGTCATCCTGCCAGCGCGCGTTCTCGATACCCTGCTGGATATCCATCAGCGCGTCGCGGATGGCGGGGGGAGGGCGAAGGCCGACGAAGAGGCGATGCATGGCGACACCTCTGGGCTTTCCCATGTTGCCCCGCAAGTCTCGCGCGCCAGAGCACGGCCTTGATCTGCAAACGTCCCTTGGTAATATGGCGCCCGTTACGCTGGCGGGATCCGGCATTTCGAGGGGTCGCAGACTATGAATACGGTTCGTTTCGCTTCGCGGGCATCTGCCTGCGCATTGGCACTCGCTTTGGCTGCTTGCGGCGGCGGTGGTGGCGGAGGCGGCGTTGGTTCGACGCCTGGCCCCATGCCGACACCTACGCCGACCCCGACCCCGACCCCGACACCCACGCCAACGCCCACCCCCACGCCGACGCCAACGCCGACGCCAACGCCAACGCCGACGCCCACCCCCACGCCAACCACGGCAAATGCGGACCTCATCGCCCCGCTGGTGAGCGAGAGCTTCACCAATGACGGTGCGCGCGCATCGGCGTCTTTCGACGCAGGCAATGGCCAGCAGGTTACCGGCACCGGCACGCAGGGCGCTGCGCCGGTCACCTTCTCCTACGATGCGGGCAGCAATTCCTACACGGTCACCGCCGGCGGCCTTAGCCAGACCTTCGGTTCCGGCACGCTGACGCAGCAGTCCCCCGCCGTGAACGTCTACACCGTCGTCAATGGCGCCACGACCGACACGCTGACCCTGACGCGGCCCGGCACCAGCGGGCGCTTCACTTACCAGTATGTCGGCGCAGGTTACTGGCAGCGGACCGTGCAGGGCGCCACCCGCGTGGACGGCACGCTCACCGGCTTCACCTACGGCGTGGAAACGCCCGATGCGGACCTGCCGCGCACCGGCACCGCCACCTACGCCATCGACCTGCTAGGCGCGCTGACCCAGTCGGGCGAGGAAGGCGTCCTGTCCATCAACGGCAGCGGATCGCTGGTGGCGAACTTCCTTTCCGGCGCGATCGACGTGAACGCGCGCTTCAAGTCCTTCCGCGCCGACGGCTCGGCCACCTCCAACTCCACGTTCGACGGCAATTTCAGCGCCAGTGCGCAGCTGTCCTCCACCGGCAACAGCTTTACCGGCACGGGCACGGCGGTGTCCTTCGGGACTTACACCGGCGCGTTCAACGGGCGGTTCTACGGCCCCACGGCAGGGGAAGTGGGCGCGGTCTTCTCCGGTCTGAACGAGAATGGCTACATCTTCTCCGCCGCCATCCTCGGCCGGCGTAGCGGCACGGGCACGACGCTCGCCACGCTGACATCGCCCACCACCTTCAAGACAGGGCTGGTGGCCGCGCTGTACACCGACACGGGCAGCGGCCTGGTGCTGGATACCGGCGCCATGACAGCGCAGCTGGACACGATCACCTACGATCCCACCACACAGAGTTACACTTTCCTCAGCTCGCCGGGCAATTTCGACTATTTCGGACGCGGTCAGTTCACCGTCGCCCCGAGCGACCGGGACGCCGCGCGCGATACGGCGGACTTCACCGCCTATGTCGGCGGCACGCCGGAGGACGAGCTGCAGGTGGATATCTTCAAGGGCCAGGTGAACGGCGTGGAGCTGACCTATTCCAGCTTCGCCCGCGTCACGGGCACCAAGAAGGACGCAGGCGGCAACATCATGCAGCAATCCTTCACCTTCGTCCCCTTCGGCATCCTGACCCCGCGCGACCAGATCCCGGTGGCGGGCACGGCCAACTATTCCGGCCGCATCTTCGGCTCCGGCCGCGATGCGAGCGGGCAGCTGGCTTACGAGCTGGGCGGCACCAGCACGCTGACCATCGACTTCGGCGCCTTCCGCGTGACCGGCTTCCTGATGCCCACCGGCCGCAGCCTGACCGGCGGCGCGGACATGGACTTCGGCAGCCTGGCGATCAGCGGATCGGTGGACAGCACGTTCAACGGCTTTTTCGGCACGATCGACGGCAATGGCTCGCAGACCATCACCGGCTGGTTCTACGGCCCCAGCGCCAACGAATACGGCGCAATCTGGAACGCCTTCAGCGGCGACGTCGCGCTGGACGGCGTGACGGTGGGGACCAAGGACTGAGGGTGAGGTAAGGGCGCTGGGCGGGCTGGCCGTGGTCAGCCTGCCTGCACCTCCTCGTCCGGCGCGGCATCAAGGTCCAGCGGCAGCTTGATTTCCCGCATGATGCGGTCCGTTTCCAGCAAGATTTTCACGATGTTCTGGTAATGGCCGATATCCTCATAGGATAGCGCACGGCCCTTGCGGTCCTTCAGCCATTTCTGCGCGGGCTGGTATCCGCCGATGTGGAAGTCCCACGCGGTCTGCGGCACGCCGTCGAAATACTGCACCTTGTTGATGTAAACGCGCCCGGCGTCCCACTTGGGATGCGCGGCGGCGACGGCATTGCGCTCGTCATCCTCCAGCTCCGACACGTCCTCCGGCATGAAGGGATAGGGCGCATCGCCGATGGCGCCAGGCTCCATCAGGTGCAGGCGGCGCAGCGCTTCGCCCTTTTCGCTGACATGGCGGAAGACTTCGGAGCTCGACGGATAGGGCACGCGCGGGAAGTCGATTTTCAGGAATTCGGCAAAGGTCTCGCGGTAATCGGGCGAGTGCAGCACGCCGTAGATATAATCGAACACCTTGACCTCCGACGGGCGCGCATCGCCGGTCGCCTTGCGGAAATCATCGTCCGGCCCAGCCTGATCGGCAGGATCGATTCCGGCGGCCTTGCAGACGGCGGCGTAAAGCTTGAGGTCGAAATTGACGGTGCGCTGCGTGGGCGCTTCGCTGTCCACCTGCTTGTCCGACCTGTCGGGATATCTATAGAGCGAGGCAAAATCATTTGCCTCTTTGATGCTCAATGAATGATGCTGAATTGGACAATCTAATGCTAGAGCGTCACTGAAAGGACGATCTTCTTCAATTCGCCTGTTAAACGATATTGCTATGTTCTCGTTGCGATAGTGTTGGCCGTCCACGACCTGACCGGTCACATGCAGCATGACCTCTTCTCGAGGCCAATCAGTCAGCTCCTGCCCGTAGAAGAAGAATCGGAAATCAAATGGGCGATAGGCGATTTTTTCGATCTTTTCCGAGACCTCGACCTCGCGCAAACCTGTTCTTGCGTCAGGAAGTTTCCATCCTCGTGTGTCACCCTTCGGATACTTTTTGCCGGACTTTCCCGAAAAAAACTTTTGGCGTAGCTGATCATCACTCAGTGATGGGTCGGTGAAATACTTAATTGTGTTCTGAAGCTCAGATTTTTCAAAAGCTACCGCCAAATCATCTCTGGCCGTGATTACGCCTTTGCTTGTCGTATAAAATAGCTCCTTCAAGTTGAAACCAGCGTCATAAGTTGAAGCGTGCGCGGCATTGAAAGGAACGAAAAAATAGTAAGGATGGAAGAGGTCCAGTTTCGTCCAGTTATCAGGATTATCAAAAACCTGGCCTGATCGCAGAACCTTATCTTTCGCAAGCCGAGTCCCCCAGAAGTCCCGATGATAGACCGATGTCTTCCTAGGCTCGATGCTCGCATCGCGTTTCTTGATCGCGATAATGATCGACACCCCTTGCTTTATGTCGAAAACATTTTTGTCGGGGCTGCCGGTCGGAGTTCGCTCACGCTTGTTCGAATTTCCATGTAGGTCAATTACATGGATCGCATCGAAGGTTGAAAGGAGGTGCCAACGCATCCCGCGGAAGGTGGGGTTGGACAAAAAACCGTTGTTCGAAATGAAAGCAAGTACGCCTTGCCCATTATCGGCAATCACTTTCTCCGATGTGCGAATGAATTTCACGTAGTCATCGAGTAGCCAATGTCGGCGTTCACCAAAGTGCTTACCATCGACGTACTTATAGTCCTCAATAAGACGGTTGCTGAATTCACTCTCCATGTTCTGCGAAACACCCGAATACGGCGGATTCCCGATCACGCACATGATCGGCGTCTGCCGTTTCACATCGCCCGCGCCGCGCGCTTCGTCGGCCAGCGCCTGTAGCGCGAAGAGGTCTTTCACCTCGCGCTCGGCGGGTTCCAGCGCGTTGGTCAGCCAGACGGAAAGGCGCGGGGGCCATTGCTTGCCGGTGGGCCAGTCTTCCGGCGGCTTGCCAGTATTGGGCACATAGCCGCTTTCGGTGAGTTGCATATCCAGCTTCATGTGACACATTGCATAGCTGGCCATCAGCAGTTCGAAACCATGCAGGCGCGGCAGCAGGTCGCGCTCGACATAGTTGGACCATGCGCCCGGCGCGCGCGACTTCACCCGATCGGCAATGGTCTGCACGGTCTTGGCAAGGAAGGTGCCAGTGCCCGTTGCAGGATCGAGGATTTGCACCCGGTGAACCTCGCGCTTGATCGTGCGCGGCTTGCCGGTTTTGGGATCATCCTGTCCTGTGTCCCAATCAACGGTTACTTTCTTTGTATCGGCCAGCCCGTCGGGAATATCGAATTCGGTCTTCAGCACATCGTCCACCGCACGCACGATGAAATCGACCACCGGTTCGGGCGTGTACCAGACCCCGCGCGCCTTACGCTTCTTCGGGTTATACTCCGCCAGGAACGTCTCGTAGAAATGGATGAAGGGGTCATTGCGCGCCGTGAACTTGCCGAAATCCTCGAACAGGTCATGCGGGCGACTGGCGCGGAGGACGTTCACTAGGTCTTCCACCGCGTAAATCAGCCACTCTGGCAAATCGAAGCCAACGATTGTTTGAAACAGGCCGCGAAGAAATGGGTTCGATTTGGGAAGGAGCTTCAAGGCCTCGTCGCGGCTAAAGTTCTCCGGCGTCTCGGTATCGTGCAGGCGTGCTGCGAACATGCCGTAGGTAATCGTTTCCGCGTAGAGATCGGCGAATTCTTCCGGCGTGAGGTTGGGCAGCAGGTTCTGTTTGAACACTTTGAATTGGCGGCCCAGCGTCGTCTGGAATTCCGGATCATCCTTCAGCGCGATATCGACTTCGCCTTTGATGATCGCTGCCTTGTTCGCCATCATCTCCGCAAGCCGCTTTGCACTGCGGATGCTGATAGGCTGTTCTTCGACAAATAGACGCAGGTATCGCTCAAGTTCTTCGAACTTTTCCGGCAGCGGCTGCAATCCGCCCAGGTCGCCCATAAAGTCGGCAATGGATGTGTGGTGGATCACCTCGCCTTCACGGATGAACTCGAAATCGACGCCGTTTGTGTAGATGAGGTTGTGATAGGCCGCTTCGTAACGCTTGCGCTGTTCGACGCTGTAGCCCTTCAGCTTCACCACATCCTTTGGCAGGTCCTTCGCTTCCGCCCACCCGAACGCCACGCCGTCGCGGTGAAACAGGAAGTCCGGCATGCCGCCTTCGCTGCGCTTGGGCTCGTTGATGACGCTGGCGGTCTCGTCGATACTTTCGAACAGGCGCTGGAGTGGCGCACGATAGCTGTGCTCCGTCGCATCGCCGCTTGCATGGATCCGGCTGATTTCTTCCAGATAACCGGCAATATCCACGTGCGACCGCTCCCCCTGCGAATTCTCTCACCCCCATCCTTCGCCAATCTCCCGCCGCTTGCCAAGCGCAATCGCGCTGGCCCCCTCTGGCAAAGGCGGAACCGGGTCCCCACCTTGTTCGCTCATTGGGCAGGGCTGCGCGGCGGCTGGCCCGGGGGGCGGCGTGTGCCGTCTTGACAGCAGCGAACGAAACCGGAACACGGCCCACTTATGGCACTTACCAAAATCTCCGTCCGCGGGGCGCGCGAGCATAACCTCAAGGGTATCGATATCGATCTGCCGCGCGATGCGCTGATCGTCATCACCGGCCTTTCGGGCAGCGGCAAGTCCTCGCTCGCTTTCGACACGATCTATGCCGAGGGGCAGCGGCGCTATGTCGAGAGCCTGTCGGCCTATGCGCGCCAGTTCCTGGAGATGATGCAGAAGCCCGATGTCGAGCATATCGACGGGCTTTCTCCCGCCATCTCCATCGAGCAGAAGACCACCAGCCGCAATCCGCGCTCCACCGTGGCGACGGTGACCGAGATTTACGATTACATGCGCCTGCTGTGGGCGCGGGTGGGCATTCCCTATTCGCCCGCCACGGGGGAGCCGATCGAGGCGCAGACCGTGTCCAACATGGTCGACCGGGTGATGGAACTGCCCGAAGGCACGCGGCTCTACCTGCTCGCCCCGGTGGTGCGCGGGCGCAAGGGCGAATACCGGCGCGAGCTGGCCGAATGGCAGAAGGCGGGCTTCACCCGCGTGCGCGTGGACGGCGAGATGTATCCGATCGAGGAAGCCCCCGCGCTCGACAAGAAGTTCAAGCACGATATCGAGGTGGTGGTGGACCGGCTGGCGGTGAAGAAGGGGCTGGAAACACGCCTCGCCGACAGTTTCGAGACCGCGCTGAAGCTGGCCGAGGGGCTGGCCTATGTGGACCTGGCGGACCTTGACCGAGTCCCAGCGCAGGCTGGGACCTCCCTCGGAGGCGCGCCAGGCTTGCAGGAGGTCCCAGCCTCCGCTGGGACTCAGGACGGGGGCAAGATGAAGGGCGCAGGCCTGCCCGCCAACCGCATCGTCTTCTCCGAAAAATTCGCCTGTCCGGTGAGCGGCTTCACCATCGAGGAGATCGAGCCGCGCCTGTTCTCCTTCAACGCCCCCCAAGGTGCCTGCTCCACCTGCGATGGCATTGGCGAAAAGCAGCTGTTCGACCCGCAGCTGGTCGTCCCGAACGAGGCGCTGACGCTGAAGAAGGGCGCAGTCGTGCCCTGGGCGAAGAGCAACCCGCCGAGCCCCTATTACATGCAGGTGCTCGGCAGCCTGGCGAAGGAATACGCTTTCGACCTCACCACCCCTTGGCAGGAGCTGTCGCAGGAACACCGCGACGTGATCCTCCACGGCACGAAGGGTAAGCGCGTGCCGCTCACCTTCAAGGACGGGCGCAAGCAATATACGGTCAACAAGCCGTTCGAGGGCGTCATCGGCAACCTCAACCGCCGCATGCTGCAAACCGAAAGCACCTGGATGCGCGAGGAGCTTGCCAAGTTCCAGACCGCGCAGCCCTGCGAAACCTGCGGCGGCAAGCGCCTCAATGAAAAGGCGCTGGCGGTGAAGGTCGCCGGCACGGACATCGCCACGCCCACGCAGATGAGCGTCGCGGCGGCGAAGGACTGGTTCCTCGCGCTCGATGCCAAGCTGGGCGACCAGCAGCAGCAGATCGCCAAGGCCATCCTGAAGGAAATCAACGAGCGGCTGGGCTTCCTCGACAATGTCGGCCTCGACTACCTGGAGCTCGACCGCACCTCCGGCACGCTGAGCGGCGGGGAGAGCCAGCGCATCCGCCTCGCCAGCCAGATCGGCAGCGGGCTTTCCGGCGTGCTCTACGTGCTCGACGAGCCCAGCATCGGCCTCCACCAACGCGACAACGACCGGCTGCTGGAAACGCTGAAACGCCTGCGCGACCTCGGCAACACCGTGATCGTGGTGGAGCATGACGAGGATGCCATCCGCCAGGCGGACCATGTGGTCGACCTTGGGCCCGGCGCGGGCGTGCGCGGGGGCGAGGTGGTGGCGCAGGGCACGCTGAAACAGGTGCTGCGCAGCAAGAAGTCGCTCACCGCCGACTACCTCACCGGCCGCCGCGAGATCGCCGTCCCGGCCAAGCGCCGCAAGGGCAACGGGCACAAGCTCACCGTCCACGGCGCGCGGGCGAACAATCTGCAGGACGTGACCGCCAGCATCCCGCTTGGCACCTTCACCTGCATCACCGGCGTCTCCGGCTCGGGCAAGTCGAGCTTCACCATCGACACGCTCTACGCCTCCGCCGCGCGCACGCTCAACAACGCCCGCGTGGTGGCGGGCGCGCACGACAAGGTCACCGGCCTCGAATATTGCGACAAGGTGATCGAGATCGACCAGTCGCCCATCGGCCGCACGCCGCGCAGCAACCCCGCCACCTACACCGGCGCCTTCACCCAGATCCGCGACTGGTTCGCGGGCCTGCCCGAAGCTCAGGCGCGCGGTTACAAGCCCGGCCGCTTCAGCTTCAACGTCAAGGGCGGCCGCTGCGAGGCGTGCCAGGGCGACGGCCTGATCAAGATCGAGATGCACTTCCTGCCCGACGTCTACGTCACCTGCGAGGAATGCGGCGGCAAACGCTACAACCGCGAAACGCTGGAGGTGAAGTTCAAGGGCCACTCCATCGCCGACGTGCTGGACATGACGATCGAGGATGCGGAAGGCTTCTTCAAGGCCGTCCCCCCCATCCGCGACAAGATGCACATGCTGAACGAGGTTGGGCTCGGCTACGTGAAGGTCGGCCAGCAGGCCACCACGCTATCTGGCGGGGAGGCGCAGCGCGTGAAGCTCGCCAAGGAACTCAGCAAGCGCAGCACCGGCCAGACGCTGTATATCCTGGACGAGCCGACCACCGGCTTGCATTTCGAGGACGTGCGCAAGCTGCTCGAAGTGCTGCACCGGCTGGTGGACCAGGGGAACAGCGTGGTGGTGATCGAGCACAATCTGGATGTGATCAAGACGGCTGACTGGATCCTGGACCTTGGGCCGGATGGCGGTGTGCGGGGCGGGGAGATTGTTGCTGAGGGAACTCCGGAGGCGGTTGCCGGGGTGAGCGGGAGTTATACTGGGCGGTATCTCAAGCCGATGTTGGA
Organism: Paraurantiacibacter namhicola; assembly: GCF_001687545.1. NCBI lineage: Bacteria > Pseudomonadati > Pseudomonadota > Alphaproteobacteria > Sphingomonadales > Erythrobacteraceae > Paraurantiacibacter > Paraurantiacibacter namhicola. The sequence goes on from NZ_CP016545.1 coordinate 1,373,311, forward strand.
GCGGTAGCGAGAGGGGCGCGCCGAGTGAAACTGGTTCCTGTTGACAAGCAGCAGAACCCGAAGCTTCGCAAATGCATTGTGGGCCGGTTATGTGGGCAGGCTGCGAAACAAAATCAGTGCCCTTGGTAGCCACAGACGTTGTTGACTTAGTTGCGCCCCGGTTCTCACTGGGCGTACGCGGACATGTTGATGAATGTGCAATCGTGCGCACGTCACTAGGGTAACCGTGCGATTACTCGTTCTTGTTGAGTTCCATCCGTAAGTGTATCTACTTGTTTCTTAAAAAACTGTCCGGTGCGATGCGATGCCGTAAGAAAATATACCATTTGCATATCCGCATTTAGATTATGCTCTTTTAGCCTTAGCCTCAAGCGAATGGTTTCTGGGCCGATGTAAAATGAACGTGCCTTGATAGCCTGTTCTGAAGGGTCATTTGGCTCTGGCGGTAATTCAATCGTTTGGTTAAAAGTGGTTCGTACTTCCCTTTCCAGCAACTGCTGAGTTTGCAGCCGAGATGCAATCCGAGAATTAAGCGAAGTCTCTAGCTTGGCAAACCTCCCTAAATCGATGCTTCCAGCGTTCTGACTTTCAATCGAAGTGTTGACCTCAGAAATTCTGGTGATCTGAATCTTATCAAGAAATTGAAATTCAATAGACTTTTTCTGCCCCGCATTGATCTCGTCAATATATCTCCATTCTTTGTCTGGAACGTGCGAGTCCTCTAGTATTTCTATGCCCTGCAAGTAGAATATTGAACCTCTGAAGAGGGGCAGCCAAGGGATACCGGTTTTCGCAATTTCTACTTCGTCGAATTCCATTGCTCTCGCGGCCTCTGCGCGCGCATGGGCGATCTCAACGGCAGGTCCCAGTTCTTCAATTTGCGACTTGTCGATTACGCGAACGTAATTCAAAATTTGTAATGCACCGATGGCTTCGTGTTTACTCGCCTCGCCGGTCAGCATTATTGCTTTTAGCCGAGGCGCTTTCTTCAGCATCCGCTCATAGAGTTCAGTTCCAGACATTTGCGGCATGCGCTGGTCGAGGACAACTATCGCGATTGGATGCGCATCCAATAGGCTGAGCGCTTCATCCGGATTTGAGACACCAATAGAATTAAGACCAGTCTTGGTTTTTATCAGCTTCGCATAATCTTCTGCTAAGCCTTGCAGATCATCAACGCACAGGACTCTAATATCGTTCATCGAGCTTTCATCCTCACTAATACTGTCAGAATTCCTTCTTTTTTCTGTACCCGAAACTGTAGATCACCCACTAATAGTGGGTCCAAGAAGGCTCGCACGATAGCAATTCCTAATCCTTCGTTTGACTTATGGGGCTTGCTGGACACGCCGCGATCTTCAAAATTTCGCGGAGGAGTCTCATTGAAGTGATTGCTGATTTCTATCCGAAGTTCACCATCGACTTCTTTTCCGGTCACTTTTATTTCACCGCCGTCTGGCGAAGCCTCGACAGCGTTTTCTATCAAGGGCATCAACGTGGCGATTGCGTAGTAATCCGCTACAGCCGAGACAGACACCGGAACATTAAGCTGAAGGCCCAAGTCCTTTCCTGAATCGGAAGTGTAGATCCTAATTGCCTTTCGTACGCTTTCGTTGAAATCAAGATGATCCGTGTCAGATCCCGGCGAGTAGTCCACAGATAAAGACCGAAATGAATTGAGGTAATAATAGCAAAGCTGGGTAGCATTATTTATTCTTTGGGATGCTTCGAGTGGATCAAGTACGTTTGCTTCCAACAAAGCTGAGGCAGTGTCCAAACGCGAAAGTGGCGTTTTCAAGGCATGATTTATATCACGAGCTAAGTCTTTTTGGACCTGCTCATGAGTATCTCTATCATTTAATGACCTGGCAGTATTCTGGGAAGGCTGATCAAGCAGTTCATATAGCTTTGCCGACAGGCGAGCATTTTCATTTCGTAAACCTGTTAGCTCATGAATATAGCTGCGAACTTGAAGGTCGAAGGGGTCGTCTTCCACTGACGCTGAGCGCGGTAATGAGAGTGCTTGCTGATTAGCAGAGTCGGCAGCTATTTTTCTCATCAACCATCTGATTTCTTCGATCTCAAACTGCGTGTTTTTCCGCGTTCGAAGGATCAAATAGCCTGAGAAGAACGCCGAAAATGCGGCGAGAGCCGCCGCCAAGAATGTGAGAGTTTGGATTTCATCAAGCACACGTGTCTCCTTGAGCGCCAAGTCCTATAGAAAATGAATTTGATTGAAGGTCAATCGCATCAAAGGTTCGAGTTCCGATCCACGCCAGCAGGCAAGCGGATTTGGCTTCATGCGCAAGTTTGTCTGAATTTAAGAACGAGCGGTAGTGAAGCGGATGCGGGACCTTCGCGTTCCTACCGCGCACCGAGTTGCCTCACTGGGCAGGACTTTTGTATCTTGCGCACAAGATGCACGTCATATTCGGAGTTCCGGGGGCAGGGAGTTTCGGGGGCAGTATACTAAATTTCTCACCCCTTTTGCGAAGCCACGGATGAAGGAAGCGGGGCCGCGGCTCAGGGGTCCGGGGCGACGGGGTCGAGGTTATTTCCTGCGCGCCGAAGCGGCGTCAGGTTGGTAGAGCTTGCCGTCCTTGTCGCCATTCCAAGGATTACCGAATAGTTTTGCAGGCGGGACGTCATCGCCAGTTGCGAGACTGGCGCGCACGGCGGCACGCTCGCGCCGGTGTTCGCGCGCCTTGTAGCGCTTTTCGCTCTTGGCGCTGGTGACAGGTGTCTTTGGTGTTCGGCGTCGACTTCGGGACATTGGGGCCTCCTGGATTTGGCAAAGCCGTCTAGAATACACGAACTTTCCCTTTCCTACACCCCCGCCACCATGCCTCCCTGCGCGGTTCTCTCGAACCATCGCGCAAGGACGCAGACATGATCATTTGTTTTGGACCTCAAACGCCGGGCGGGGCGCGTCCGCGCCCCTTGGCTTCCTCGCATAAGCTCGGGCGGCCGGTCGGCCTTGCGGCGCGTCTGCGGCGCGCCGGACCAGCGCGTTCAACCGATGCCGGAGGTGAAGCATGAGCGAGCTCGTACCCACCTCCTCTACCACCCCCGACATCCCTCGCTCCGACACCGGGCAGCCGGTCGCCATGGGGGCGGCGCAGATGGCGGCGTTTCTGGAGAGCATGCAGGTGCTCGGCAATGTCTCGGCCGCGTGCCAGCGGGCGGGCGTGACGCGGCAGGCGGCTTATCGGGCGCGGCGGCGGCATGCGGGGTTTGCGCGGGGCTGGGATGCGGCGCTCGTCGCGGCGCGGCATGTGGCTGAAAGCGAGCTGGCGGAGCGGGCGATCCACGGGGTGGAGGAGACGGTCTTCTATCACGGCGAGGAGGTGGCCAAGCGGCGTCGCTATGACGCGCGGCTGCTGCTGGCGCATCTTGGCCGGCTGGACCGCATGGCGGAGCGGCTGGACGTGGCCGCCACGCTCCCGCTGCTGGACGAGGCGATCGACGCGCTGCGCTCCGGCGGGGCGGTGGATGCGGCGCTGCCCGCGCAGCTCGACCCCGCGGCCCTGCGCCAGGCCCAGGCGGAGCGCGAGCTGGTCGCGGATCCGGCGGGGGTTGCGGCCAGGGAGGCTGAGCGCGAGGCTGAGCGTGCCAACGTCCTCGGAACAGCTCAGGACGGGCGGGATGGAAAATCGGCTCAGGACGAGCCGGGCGGGAAATCCGCACTGGACACTGTAACACCTGTGACACCTTGCCCCGGCGAGCCCTGTCCGGACTGCGGCGGGCGGTGTCTCGATGCGGAGGCGGACCCGCGCGTGGAGCTGACCGAGGCGGACTGCCAGTGGCTGGGCAATCGCCTCAGGCGGTTCGAGGCAGCGCGGCCAGCGGGCGCTCCCAAACCGCACGAGCAGGTGGACGGCTTCGAGGCGGCCTGCGAGGCCGAGATGGTACAGCTCTGGGCCTTCGAGAACGGCGTGCCCGAGTGGTGGACCTACACGCGGGAGGACGCCGTGGCCGAGGCTATCGCGGCGATGGGCTCAGAACAGTCCCTCGATGCCCCAGGCCGTGAGGGCGTAGAAGAACTGGACGAAGATGATGAACAGCATCAGCGCGATGTTGGTCCTGCGCCCCTTGCTCAACGCCAACCAGACGAAGGCCGGCATGGACAGGAAGATGAAGATGCCCGCGAGGAGGAACCAGGGGTGCTGGGCCAGGATCGCGCCCTGCTCCTCGGCCGAGGGGGTTGCGCCGAGCAGCGCGATGGCCACTTGCGCAGCGACGTTGATGGCGAACATGCCCCACACCACGAAGCGCTTCTGCAGCCAGTAATAGGCGTCGAAATCGGGCCACAGCTCGGGCTCGTCCGGAAAGACGAGGGTGGCAACGAGGTAGTACCCGCCGATCAGGATCAGCACGCCGAAGACGGTGGCCATCTGCATGTCCAGCACGTCGCGCGTGATCCACACGATGTTCCAGAAGGTGCCGAGGTCCACCAGCACCAGCAGGCCTAGTAGCGGGACCAGCCAGCCGACCTTCACCTTGCGCGCGGCGGGGTCGACGCCGGCCTTGCGGCGGGCGCGCAGTTTCAGGATGCGGCTGAAGCCCAGCAGCATCTCCGCCACCGCGAGGCTGATAAGCAGCGTGAACAGCTCGAAAATATACTGGAATTCGTTGATCTGCTCCATGGCCCCCGTCCTCTGCCAGAGCGCCGGACGATGCCGCGCAAGTCAGGGCAGGGCAAGCCGCGATTGGCCAAATTGCCGCAAATGGGACTGGAGAGACGGTTTGCGGCGGTTCGGGAGAAACTACCGGATTTGACGCGGGAACTGCTCGGGAACCCGCGCAAATCTGCCATTCTGGGGCAAAAAAGGCCGATAATATCAGCGAAATCCGGTCGTAAATGCCCCTCGGCTCGTCGCTTTCGGACTCGGTGAACGGCCCCGAACGGCTATTTGGCCCGCCAACGTCATCGGACGGGAGCATGATCAATGTGGTTTCGCAGCATCACACTGGGTGCAGGCCTACTGAGCCTGGCAGCCGTGAACGCGCAGACAGTGCCCGTGGAGGACCAGCCAGCTGTCTCGTCCGCGATTGGCGGCGTGGACGGCGAAGCGCGGTTCGTGCCCTCCGATGAGGCGCAGCTGTCCGAAGTGTCGTTCGAAGAAGGCTTCGAGGCTTATTCGGGCGATGTAGACCCGGGCGCAATCCCGCCGCATGCCGTGCGGCTCGACACCTTCGACCCGCCTTTGGAAGTGGAGCCGGAGCCCCGCTCAGGCCGCTCGTTGGGCATGGGCGTTGCAAGCTATTACGGCGCGCGCTTCGCAGGCCGGCTGACGGCAAATGGCGAACGCTTCAATCCGCGCGAGATGACGGCCGCGCACAAGACGCTGCCTTTCGGCACGCGCGTGCGCGTGACCAACCCCCGCAACGGCAAGAGCGTGATTGTGCGCATCAACGACCGCGGGCCCTTCATCCGCGGCCGCACGATCGACCTTTCGCGCGGCGCGGCAGAGGAAATCGGCATCGTGCGCGCCGGCCATGGCCGCGTGGCAATGGAAATCGTCGAGTAACCGCCGCGAAGGCTGCCCCGCAAAAAGGGCTTTCCTGCAGGACCTGACGCATTGCAGTGACGCGCCGCGCCACCGGATAATCGCGCTTTGCTCGCATTCGAGACACAAGCTCTGATTAGATAGGCCGCGCAAAGAAAATGGGGCCGATCCGAAGATCGACCCCACTCTCGCCGCCGTGTGGCTGGTTCCGAAGACCCAGACTTGACGCCCGGCGTATCGCTGCCGCAGCCAACCCCGAAGGGATGAGCCTGGCGGCGTGTCGCCCGGCGCTCGCGCCGGCGCCGGTTCCGTCGGGGGCCGGGTTCGATCCGAAGATCCATCCCTTGCCGCCCGGCGGTTCCGAGATCGTTTATCGCTTTGGCTTCTCAAGCGGTTTATGCGCTCTTGCGATTGCACCAACCATCGATGCCGATGGGATAATCGACCTTTCGCAACTTTGCGCCTGTGCGGTCTCAACACTCCGGTTCGCTTGCCATGTAACGCATGGCTGCGCTGCCTTTGCTCTTCCGCGTGGCATTTCGCCGTCGCCCCGGATGCGGTTCCAAAATCCCTTCTTCCATCGGGCCGTTACGCCGTCTTTCCGAAGGGCCAATCCCCGCTTCCGATGAGTTGAAGATGCGCGGCAAACCGAGTCGCGGCAAGGGCGCGAGCGTCGAGTTATCCACTTTCTTTCATATTGCCAGTGGACAAGGGTGGATAAGTCAACGGTTCGGCGCAATCACGCAATAAAGTTACGCGACGGCGGGAAATCCCCGAGATCAGTCCCGGTGGTCGCGATTGGCCAGCAGGCGGAGGCGCAGCGCGTTCAGCTTGATGAAGCCGGCGGCATCGGCCTGGTCGTATGCACCGGCATCGTCCTCGAAGGTGACATGCGCTTCGGAATACAGGCTGTCCGGGCTGCGGCGGCCGACGACATCGGCATTACCCTTGTAGAGCTTCAGTCGGACCTCGCCATTCACGCGCGCTTGCGAGTGGTCGATGGCGGACTGCAGCATTTCGCGTTCCGGGCTGAACCAGAAGCCATTGTAGATCAGCTCCGCATAGCGCGGCATCAGCTCGTCCTTCAGGTGCGCGGCGCCGCGATCCAGCGTGATCTGTTCGATGCCGCGGTGCGCGCGGGCGTAGATCTCGCCACCGGGCGTCTCATACATGCCGCGGCTCTTCATGCCGACGAAGCGGTTCTCGACCAGGTCGAGCCTGCCGATGCCATGCTTGCGGCCCAGATCGTTCAGCGCAGTCAGCAGCTGCGCGGGCGACATGGTCTCGCCATTGAGCGCAACACCGTCACCCGTCTCGAAGGTCAGCGTGATGTATTCCGGCGTGTCCGGCGCGTCTTCCGGGTTGACCGTGCGGGAATAGACGTAGTCCGGCGTTTCCTGCCACGGATCCTCCAGAACCTTCCCCTCGGAAGAGGTGTGCAGGAGATTTGCATCGGTGGAGAAGGGGCTTTCGCCGCGCTTGTCCTTCGGGACGGCGATCTGGTGGTTCTCCGCCCATTCGATCAGCGCGGTCCGGCTGGTGAGGTCCCATTCGCGCCAGGGTGCGATGACCTGGATATCCGGGGCGAGGGCATAGGCAGACAGTTCGAAGCGGACCTGGTCGTTGCCTTTGCCGGTGGCACCGTGTGCGATGGCATCGGCGTCCGTCTCGCGGGCGATCTCGACGAGCCGCTTGGAAATGAGCGGGCGGGCGATGGACGTGCCCAGCAGGTAATCGCCTTCATAGCGGGCGTTGGCGCGCATCATCGGGAAGACGAAGTCGCGCACGAATTCCTCGCGCAGGTCCTCGATATAGATGTGCTTGTCCGGGATCCCCATGGCGCGGGCCTTCTCGCGCGCGGGCTCGATTTCCTCGCCTTGGCCGAGGTCTGCGGTGAAGGTGACCACTTCGCAGCCGCGCTCAACTTCCAGCCATTTCGCGATGACGGAGGTATCGAGGCCGCCGGAATAGGCGAGGACGACGCGCGAGACTTTGGACATTATGCTTCCTTGCTTTGCTGCCAGCGCCGCTACCAATTGGATGCGCGGCGGGCAATGTGGCTTCGACCATGGGCTGCGATAGGGCGGCTTTTGCGCCAGCTTGCGAAGAGGGCCCGCCGGGTGCATCCTGCGGCGCATGGCAGAGCCAAAGACAATACCCACGGGCAAAAGCGTCGACCAATTCTTCGACAGCGTGGAGCCTGAGCGCAAGCGCGAGGAAGCAAAGGTGCTGGACGCCCTGTTCCGCAAGGTCACCGGCGAGGAGCCGCGCCTGTGGGGGCCGAGCATCATCGGTTACGGCGAATATCGCACCACTTACGAAAGCGGCCGCCAGGTCCACTGGCTACGCACCGGCTTCAGCCCGCGTAAGGCGAAGCACTCGCTGTACCTGATGGGCGGCTATTGCGATTCGGTGACGGGCGATGACCACGCAAAGGACCTGGAGCAGTTGGGCAAGCATTCGCGCGGCAAGAGCTGCCTGTACATCAACAAGCTGGCCGACATTGACGTGGACGTGCTGGAGCGGATGATCCGCCGCGACTACGAGGAAATGCGGCGGCGTTATCCGAAATGATCAGATCCCGGCATACCACTGGTAGCCGCGGTCTTCCCAATATCCGCCTTCTCCGCCGCCGATGCCCTCCAGCGTGTCTACCACTTCGACGCCGGTCAGGTATTTCGCGCTCTTGTAGCCCAGCTGCCGCTCGATCCGGACTCGCAGGGGCGCGCCATTGCGTTCGGGCAGGGCTTCGCCGTTGAGGGCATGGGCGACGATGGTTTGCGGATGCATGGCATCGGCCATGTCCACGCTCTCGTAATACTCGGCGCCGTTCAGCGTATCGGCGCAGCGGAACAGGACGAAGCGCGCGTCGGAGCGTATGCCGGCCATGTCCAGGATCGTGCCAAGCTGCGGGCCGGTCCATTCGCCGATTGCGCTCCAGCCTTCCACGCAGTCGTGCCGCGTCACCTGCGTGCGCTGGGGCAGGGCTTTCAGCATGTCGAGCGACAGATCCAGCTCCCGGTCCACCATGCCGGACACTTTCAGCGTCCAGTCGGCAAAGCCGCTTTCCAGCGCAGCACGGTAAGCGTCCGTGTCCACGGTCTGCGAGCCATTGCCGCGGAAGAAGGGGGACACGTCCGCCCGGTCGTATTCCGGGGCCAGGGGCAGGCTGCCGATGGCGCGGTGGCTGAACTTGTGCCAGCTCGTCGCGCTATCCACGATGGCGCCGAACCAGTCGGTCTTGCCGATCTTGCTGCATCCGGCGGCGAAGAAGGCCGCGCCGGCGGCCAGCAGGTTACGCCTTCTCATCTTCGCGCCCTCCCGTAATCATGTCGCGCAATTGCCCGATGGGCCCTGCCAGCAGCACCAGCACGATGTGCAGGACGAAAAAGCCGAACAGGGCGAAGGCGAAGATGAAATGGATGCTGCGCGCGCTCTGCCGTCCGCCGAACAGATCCGTCATCCACGGGATCGCAGCCTCCATGCCCGGGCTCATCACCATCCCGGTGAAGATCATGCCCGGCAGCAGGATGAAAAGGACGAGGCCGTAGGCGGCCTTCTGCAGGAAGTTGTACTTCCCCTCGCCATGGTCGAAATCCAGCCGCAGATGGCTGCGGATGTCCTGCCAGATATTGGCCGGTTTCCATTCGCGCAGCGTGGTGCGCATGTCGCGCTGGAGATGCCGGTTGATCAGCGAGACGATGAAGTAGCCCGTCAGCGCCACCGCCATCACCCATGAGAAGACGACATGCCAGTCGCGCGCCGCGGCCAGGCTGTAATAATCGGGGATGGTCATCCAGCCCGGGAAGCTCGGGACGGCCAGCCAAGCCTGGTCGGGCGAAAAGCCCCACTCACCCCAATAGAGGTATCGGTGCGCATTGGAGATGTTCAGCCCGCTCATGAACAGCACGATCAGCGCGACCGCGTTGATCCAGTGCCATAGCCGCGTGCCCAGTCCGTGGCGTTTCCTCATGCGTCCTCATCCTCCCGCGCAAGGTAGATCACATCACGGTCCTGATCGCAAAGGTACTGGCCGGAATCGACATAGATGTGCTGTCCGCTCGCCACCGGCCCTGTCGCCAAGAAATAGGCCGCATCGGCCACTTCGCTCGCTGCGGTGCGGCGGTCCAGCGGGTTCAGGCGGTGCGATTGCTCGGCCTCTTCCTCGCTCTGGTCGTGGCTCGGCAGGATGGCACCGGGTGCGAGCGAGGTGATGCGGTCCTGCGGGAAGGCCATCGCCAGCATCTGCGAGGCGGCGGAGAAGGCAGCCTTCGACATGGTGTAGCTGAAAAAGTCCGGGTTCATGTTGGCCAATTTCTGGTCGGTCACATTGATGACGCGGCGGGGCGAGGCCGCGCGGCTGCCTGACAGGAAGGCCTGCGCCAGCATGGCGGGGCTGCGGGCGTTTACCTGCATGGCGCGCATGTTGGTGGCCGGATCGAGCGCGTGGGCACCGTCCGGCTTGAACACGGACGCGCAGTTGACGGTGACGCGCCAGTCCGTGTGACTTGCGGCGAGCCGCTCCACCATTTCCGCCATCTTGCCCGTATCGGTCAGGTCGCACTGGGCGACTTCTGCGCTCGGCAATTCGCGAGCCAGGTCTTCCGCGGCATCGCGCGATGTGTTGCAGTGGATGACCACGTGCCAGCCGGCATCGGCAAAGCGCCGCACGATGCATTCGCCAAGGCGCTGCGCACCTCCGGTAACGAGCACCACGGGCGCGTCTATCGGCAAGAGCTGGTTCCTTCGATCGCCATTGCGGACCCTATGGCAGCAAGATGGGCGCGAAGGGAAGGGGCGGCTTGGGAACACCGATGCCGCTGGCACGCTTTGTGAGCATGGCACGGGACACCAGCGATACGGACGACGAGTTCGAGGCATACGAGGGCAAGGCGATCCCCAGCGGACGCGGTGCGCGCTTCACGCATTTTGGGGCGCTCGCCTCGGGCGTAGCGGGCGGCATGTTGGCGGAAGGCGCGCGGCGGCTGGCCGCAGGCGAGCGGCCCCGGATGCGCGACATGATGCTGACGCCCGGCAATGTGATGCGGGTGGCGGACAAGCTTTCGCACCTGCGCGGCGCAGCGATGAAGCTGGGCCAGATGGTCAGCATGGATGCAGGCGATTTCCTGCCGCCGGAGCTGTCCGCAATCATGGCGCGCCTGCGCGAAAACGCCGATCACATGCCGCCGGGCCAGCTGAACAAGGTCTTGATTGCCGAATGGGGCAAGGGCTGGCGCAGGCAGTTCACGAAATTTGGGCCCAAGCCCATGGCCGCCGCCAGCATCGGGCAAGTGCACCGCGCCATCCTGCCGGACGGGCGCGAGCTGGCGATCAAGGTGCAGTATCCGGGCGTTGCAACCTCCATCGATTCAGACATCGACAATGTCGCGACCTTGCTGCGGATTTCAGGCCTGCTGCCCAAGGAGCTGGATATCGCCCCGCTGCTGGCAGAGGCGAAGCGCCAATTGCACGAGGAAGCCGATTATCAGCGCGAGGCCGCGATGATGACCCGCTACGCCAACCTGCTGGAAGGTGAGGACAGCTACCTCGTCCCGCGCCCTGTCGAGGCGCTGACGACCGACAAGATCCTGGCTATGGACTTCCTGCCCGGAGAGCCGATCGAAGCGCTGGAGAGCGCCCCGCAGGAGGTGCGCGATACCGCGATGGAAAGCCTTATCGGATTGGTCCTGCGCGAACTGTTCGAATTCGGACTGATGCAGACAGATCCCAATTTCGCCAATTACCGCTTCGATCCCGAGAGCGGGCGGCTGGTGCTGCTTGATTTCGGCGCAACGCGCGAACTCGCGCCCGATATCGTGGACGCTTACCGCCAGATGCTGCGCGCGGGGCTGGGCGGGGACAAGGCGGAAATCCGCGCCGCTGCCGTGGCGGCGGGCTTCATGAACGATGCCGCAGCGCGCAAGCACCAAGTTGTGGTGGACGACATGATCGACGTGATCCTTGCCGAGGCGAACAAGCCCGGCAAGTTCGACTTCGGCGACCGCGCGTTCATCGGCGTGCTGCGCGAACAGGGCATGAGCGTGGCCGAGGACCGCGAGGCATGGCACCTGCCACCCGCCGAAATGGTCTTCGTGCAGCGCAAGATCAGCGGCACGGCGCTGCTGGCCGCCCGGCTGAAGGCGCGGGTTGATGTGCGCGGGATGATTGCGGACGCGCTGGAGCGCTATCCGGCGGGCTGATCACTCGGCCGCGTAATCGTCTGGAACTTCGGGCGGGGGCGGGGTATCACCGGCATTGGCGGCGGCTTCCGCTTCGGTCTCCTGCACTTCGGCCTGGAGGTTGTCTGCCGCATTCCCGGCCGCTTCCGCGCCGTCCGACAGCACCTGTTCCGCATTGGCTGCGGTATCGGCAGCTGCGGATTCAACCATTTCTTCTGCGCTATCCTGCGTCTTTTCGGAGCAGGCAGCGAGGGCGAGAGCGCCAATAAGGGCAAAAGGCAGGGTCTTCATCAATGGTCCTCCAGCAGGTTTGGCAGCAAGAGAGCGCGCTGCACGGCCAATCAAATCACCTATTCCGGCACTTCGTTCCGCAGTTCGTCCAGCCAGACATCGGCCACAGCATCGCTCGGTGCGCGCCAGTCCCCGCGCGGGGACAGTGCGCCGCCGCCCGAAACCTTGGGTCCGTTGGGCATGGCGCTGCGCTTGAACTGGCTGAACTGGAAGAAGCGCCAGAGGAACTTTTCCAGCCACTTGCGGATGGTGGGCAGGTCGTATGCGTTCTTGCGCCCATCCGGAAAATCGGCAGGCCAGCTGCCGGCGTCCGCATCCTTCCACGCGTGCCACGCCAGGAAGGCCACCTTGGACGGCAACTGCCCGTAGCGCAGGATGTGGTGCAGGAAGAAGTCGTTCAGCTCATACGGGCCAATCATGCTTTCCGTGCTCTGTATGGAGCCGTCCTCGCCGGCCGGGACCAGCTCGGGGCTGATCTCGGTGTTGAGGACATCCTCCAGAGCCTTGTCCACGCCGGGGTCGAACTGGTCGGTCCGTTCCGCCCAGCGCAGCAGGTACTGGATCAGCGTTTTGGGCACGCCGGAATTGACGCCGTAATGGCTCATCTGGTCGCCCACGCCATAGGTGCACCAGCCCAGCGCCAGCTCGCTGAGGTCGCCCGTGCCGATCACGAAGCCGGAATGCTGCCCCGCCAGGCGGAACAGGTAATCGGTGCGCAGGCCCGCCTGCACGTTTTCGAAGGTGGTGTCGTAGACCGGCTCGCCATCCGCGAAGGGGTGGCCGATGTCTTCCAGCATGCGGCGCGCGGCGGGGACGATGTCGATCTCTTCCGCCGTGATGCCGGTTGCCTCCATCAGCATCCATGCATTGGACTTGGTGCCATCCGACGTGCCGAAGCCGGGCATGGTGTAACCGCGGATCGTCGTGCGCGGCAGGCCGAGGCGGTCGCAGGCCTTGCAGGCCACCAGCAGGGCGTGGGTGGAATCGAGGCCGCCGGAGATACCGATGACGAGGCTCTTCGCCCCCGTCGCCGTGATCCGCCGCATCAGCGCATCGACCTGAATGTTGAAGGCCTCGTAACAATCCTCGTCCAGCGCGTTCAAGCGATTGGGCACGAAGGGGAAGCGGCGCACGGGGCGCTGCAGGCCGATATTGCCGCCGGCATGGGCGTGGGTGAAGGCGATGCGGCGATACCAGTCTTCCGGGCGGCCTTCATGTTCGGCTGCGTCGGAGAAGGTCTGGTTGCGCATCCGCTCGTTCAGGATGCGCTGCGTGTCGATATCGGTGACGCACAGTTCCGGCTCCAGCTCGAACCGGACGCTCTCGGCCATCAGTTCGCCCAGCTCGTAAATCACGCCCTGTCCGTCCCACGCGAGGTCGGTCGTGCTCTCGCCGTGGCCGCTGGCGGAATAGGCATAGGCGCAGATGGAGCGGGCGGAGCTGGAGCGGCAGTGCAGCCTGCGATCGTCCGCGCGGCCGATGGTGATGGGGCTGGCGGAAAGGTTGCAGAGGATCGTCGCGCCCGCCAGCGCGGCCAGCGTGCCGGGCGGGTTGGGGCTCCAGAAATCCTCGCATATCTCAACGCCAAAGGTGAAGCCGGGGAGGTTGTCCGCCGCGAATATCACGTCCGTCCCGAACGGGACGCTGTCCTCGCCGATGCGGATGTCCAGCCCCTGGCAGTTGCGGCCATGGGCGAACCAGCGTTTCTCGTAAAATTCGCGGTAATTGGGCAGGAAGCTCTTGGGGATGGCGCCCAGCACGCGCCCGTTCGCGACGGCCAGCGCGCAATTGTAGACCTTGCCATTCCGGCGCAGCGGCGCGCCGATGACCAGCACGGGCGAAAGGCCTGCGGTGGCCTCGGCGATGGCCACGATGGCAGCTTCGGCTGCATCCAGCATCGCGCCCTGCAAATGCAGGTCGTCGATGGCATATCCGGTCACGCAAAGCTCTGGATAGACGACCAGGTCGCAGTGCTGCGCATGCGCCTTCTTTGCCTCGGCAATGATAGCGTCGCGGTTGAAGGCGACATCCGCCGTCCGGACCGCAGGGGTTGCGGTGGCGATGCGCACGAAACCGTGGCGATGCATGTCGAAGAATGCGTGGTCCTGGTCGCTCATGTCACTGCCTTAGCGCCAAAATCCGCCGGATGGGTAAAAATGCGCTTTAACCCGCAGGCTTGCGTGCGCGGATGGAAACCCATGACCTGACTGCACCGTCCGCGCCCTTGCCCTGCCACTCGCGGCTATCGAGGACTTCGAAGTCCTGATCCCGGTAGAGCTGCTCCAGCCGGTCAGCCGGGGTCAGGGCGAAGTAGCGGCCGCGCTCGTCCACGCCTTCGTCTTCACCGGTCTTGAAGCTGGCCTCAGACAGGCCGCCGGGCTTCAGGGCGCGCAGAATGCGGGCGAGGATGTTGCCGAGTTGATCCAGCGGGACGTGGAACAGGCAGGCGTGCGCCCAGACCGCGTCATACGTGCTTTCGGCGTCCAGTTCGCCAAAGCGCATCAGGCGCGCCTTTATGCCGTAGCGTTCGGATGCCTTGCGCAGCATGGCGGGCGTGCCGTCCGTCGCATCCACGGTGAAGCCGCGCTCCTGCATGCGCGAAGCATCTCGGCCCGTCCCGCAGCCCAGTTCCAGCACATGCGCGCCCGCAGGAAGCGCGTCGAGGAAACCGTCCAGGAACCGGCTGTGGCTGCTATCGAAAGCGTGCGAATAATACGGGACGCTGGACTGGTAATGCCCGATGGTCCGGTCCGCGTAATCCATGGCTTCAGGCTTCCTGCGCCTCGGCCTCTGCCTCCGCGGCGGCAGCCTCGCGGTCGCGCTGGGCGCGGCTCTTCTTCTCTGCCGAGGTTTTCAGCTGGCCGCAGGCTGCATCAATGTCCCGCCCGCGCGGGGTGCGCACCGGCGCGCTGATGCCATGTTCGAACACGATGTTGGAGAAGGACCGGATGCGCTCGGGCGCGCTGCACTCGTAAGCGGAACCCGGCCAGGGGTTGAAGGGGATCAGGTTCACCTTCGCAGGCAGGCCGTACTGCTTGATCAGCCGCACCAGCTCGCGCGCGTCGTCATCGCTGTCGTTCTTGTCCTTCAGCATGACATATTCAAACGTGATGCGCCGAGCGTTGGAGGCGCCGGGGTAATCGGCGCAAGCCTGCAGCAATTCCTCGAGGCCATACTTGCGGTTGATCGGCACGATCTCGTCGCGCACTTCCTTGGTCACCGCATGCAGCGACACGGCAAGGTTCACGCCGATTTCCTCGCCGCATTTCTGCATCAGCGGGACCACGCCGCTGGTGGACAGGGTGATGCGCCGCTTGGACAGGGCCAGGCCTTCGCCGTCCATCACGATGGAGAGCGCGCCCTTGACGTTCTCGTAATTGTACAGCGGCTCGCCCATGCCCATCATCACGATGTTGGTCAGCAGGCGTCCGTCGGACGAGTAATCCGCCTCGTCGGCCTCGTCGGCCACGTCCATTTTGCCCTTGGGCCATTCGCCCAGCGCGTCGCGCGCCAGCATGACCTGGCCCACGATCTCGCCCGGCGTAAGGTTGCGCACGAGGCGCATGGTGCCGGTGTGGCAGAAGGTGCAATTGAGCGTGCAGCCGACCTGGCTGGACACGCACAAGGTCCCGCGATCGGCATCGGGGATGAAGACCATCTCGAAATCATGGCCGTCATCGGTTCGCAACAGCCATTTGCGCGTGCCGTCGGTGGAATGCTGCGCCTCCACCACATCGGGGCGGCCCACGATGAACCGCTCGTCCAGCCACGGGCGCATGGTCTTGGAGATGTCCGTCATGGCCGCGAATTCGGTCACGCCGCGGTGGTAGATCCAGTGGAACACCTGCTTTGCGCGCAGCTTCGCCTGCTTGGTATCCAGCCCCGCTTCCTCGAACAGCGCCATGATGCGCTTCTTGGGCAGGCCGAGCAGGTCCAGGCGGCCGTCTTCGCGCGGCGTGATGTCACGCGCAGTGGTGACGGGATCGACCTGTCCGGCGATCGGCATGAGTGCAGTATCGGGCATGGCGCGCCCTATATGGCATCTGCGCCGCGATTTACACCGCGAATTGCCCTGTCAGCGCCGCTCAGCTGCGGGCGCATCCCACGGTGGCCGCATCCATGGCGGTGGCAACGCCCTGCAGGCTGTATCGGTCGGTAAAGCGCCGCCCCTGCCGGTCGCGCCCGCTAACGGTCATGGATCCGGCAGAGCGCATGGCAGCAACGATCGCCGCGTCCATCTGACGATCCTGCGCCCACGCATCGCCTCCGCCGCCCGTCAGGCTGAAGGATGCGGAGCCAAGGCGAAGCATGATATCCGCATCTGCCGCCACCGCGCGCGAGAGGCGGAAATGCACCTGCCCGCGCACACTGCGCTTCGGCCATGTCCCCACGCTGGCAAAGGCGCGGTAATCGCCGCCTGCATCCTGCGCTGCCGCAATGGCATAGCAGCGCGGCACCTGCGGATCGCGAAACGCGCCCCAATTGCCAAACACGCCAAGGCTGTCCTTGGCGGAAAGCGGCGCCGCAATGGCGAGGCCGATAAGGCCGATGATGAGCTTGCAATCGGGCACCCCAAGACCGTTACGAAACTATGGCCTCCGCGCCAAGATACCGCCCGAAAATCGTGTCCGAATTTACCGGTTTTTCTGGAAAATCCGGCACCTTGCTGCTATATGAATGGGACGGAGTGGGGTTTCCGACAAAACCCGGATAATACACGGAGGCGCCGGCAGTTTTCGCTGCACGGCGGGATGAGATGAGCCTGTTTGCCGACTATAATCTGCCTTTTGCAATCGCGTTTGGATTGATGGGGCTCCTGCTTGTTTTGCAGCTGGTTGGCATGGGCGATTACGATTTCGATGCCGATCTGGATGCCGATGGCGTGGGAGACCCGACATCGGCCGGGTTTGGCGGGGCTATCCTGTCGATCCTGGGGCTGGGCAAGGTCCCGCTGTTCGTGTGGCTGGTTGTCTTCCTGCTGATCTTCGCCGTGCTCGGCATGGGGATCCAGGCGCTTGCGGCTGACCTGACAGGATCGGCGCTGTTCCCCTGGCTCGCCGCGCTGTTCAGCGCGGGCGGCGCGATACCGGCCACGGCCGTTGTGGCGCGACCCATCGGGCATTTGATGCCGAAGGACGAGACCAGCGCGGTTGGCCTGCAGAGCTTGGTTGGGCGCCGCGGTATCGTCACGACGGGCACGGCCCGCCGCGGCTCGCCCGCGCGCACCAGGGTCTATGACCGGCACGGCCAGTCGCATCACGTGATGATGGAACCGCACGAAGGAACCGGGGAAGTCGGCGAAGGGCAGGAAGTCCTGCTCGTCCGCCGCGAGGGGCAGCTGTTCTACGGCCAGCCTTCTGCGGAGCGGAAGCTCTCCCCAACGGGCTGACAGATCGCTGTCACGCGCCCGCAACAACATAACAATAAGGAGAAAATATGGAAAACCTGTTTGACGCCGGCATGGTCGGCATAATCGGCACCGTGATTGCGGTCTTCGCAATCTTCCTCTTCCTCATCAAGCTCTACCGCAGGGCTTCCAAGGAGACCGCATTCGTCCGCACGGGCGTCGGCGGGGAAAAGGTCGTGATGAACGGGGGCGCGCTCGTCTTCCCGATCTTCCACGAAACCATGCCGGTCAACATGAATACGCTGGTGCTCTCTGTCATCCGCCGCGATGCGGAGGCGCTGATTACGCTCGACCGCCTGCGGATCGACGTGAAGGCGGAATTCTACGTCCGCGTGAAGCCCGACGCCGAAGCCATCGGCATGGCCGCGCAAACGCTGGGCCACCGGACCATGCAGCCCGAAATGCTGAAGGACCTGGTGGAAGGCAAATTTGTCGACGCACTGCGCAGTGTGGCCGCCGGCATGACCATGAATGAGCTGCACGAGCAGCGCGCCGACTTCGTGCAGAAGGTGCAGCAGGTATCGTCCAACGACCTCGCCATGAACGGGCTGGAGCTGGAATCTGTCTCGCTGACCGGTCTCGACCAGACCAGCATCGAGCACTTCAACGCCAACAACGCCTTCGATGCCGAAGGCCTGACCAAGCTGACCGAGCAGATCGAGGCGCGCAAGAAACTGCGCAACGACATCGAGCAGGATACGCGCGTGCAGATGGAGGCCAAGAACCTCGAAGCCGATGCCCGCAGCTTCGAAATCAGCCGCGACACCGAATATGCCCGGCTGGAGCAGGAGCGCGAGGTGGAAATCCGCCGTGCTTCGCAGATGTCCGAAATCGCCAGCCAGCAGGCCGAGCGCCAGCGGGAAGCCGATGCCGCGCGGATCGAGGCGAAGAAGCTGGTCGACGCACAGCAGATCGAGGCGGACAAGCTGGTGGAAGAACGCCGGATCGACCAGGTCCGCGCGCTCGAAATCGCACGGCAGGAGCAGCAGATCGCGGTGCAGAACAAGTCCCGCGAGGAAAGCCAGGCCAAAGCGGAAGCCGATGCCGCGCGTGCCAAGGCGGTGGCTGCCGAGGAGCAGGTCGCGACTGCGCGTGAAAGCGAGATCGCCGAGCGCCAGAAGAAGATCGAGCTGATCGAGGCGGCCAAGCAGGCCGAGCGCGAAGCCATCGGCGTGAAGGTAGAAGCCGAGGCGGAGCGCGATGCCGCGTCCAACCGCGCCGAAGCCCTGCGCCGCGAGGCCGAAGGTGAGGCGGAAGCCGAGAAGCTGCGGGCCGAAGCCGCGCGCGTCCGCTTCGAAGTGGAGGCAGCCGGCCAGCAGGCCATCAACGAGGCTGCCAATATCCTCTCCATGGAGCAGATCAGCCTGCAGACGAAGCTGGCCCTGCTGAAGGTCCTGCCGGAAGTCATCCGCGAAAGCGCGAAGCCGATGGAAGCAATCGATTCCATCAAGATCGTGCAGGTCGATGGCCTTACGCAGAAGAGCGGTCCGGCTGCCGGAAACGGCACAGGTGCGGGCGGCTCAGGCGGCTCGGGCAACCTTGCCAACGATGCCGTGGCTGCAGCCCTATCCTACCGCGCGCAGGCGCCGGTGCTGGACGGGCTGATGAAAGAACTGGGCCTCGACGGATCCAGCCTCAACACGCTGGTCGCAGGCGCGGCCAAGGTGGAGGCGGAAGGCTTCGCCAATGATGCCGGACTGGCGGAAGGGGCGGACATGCCCTCGCTGTTCAATGCCGACACGTCGGAAGAGAGCGACAAGAAGTCCGGCAAGAAGAAGCCAGGCGGCACGGCAGAAGCTGCCGAGTAACGCCAGGCTGACCCAAAATCGGGGCCTCTCGCAGCAGCGAGGGGCCCTTTTTTTTGCTCTATTCCGGTTCGGGATAGGTGATGGAGAGCACCTCCCACTCCATTTCGCCAGCAGGCAGGCGCACGGTACGCAGATCGCCCACCGCTGCACCGCGCAGGGCGCGGGCCATGGGGCTGGACCAGCCGATGCGGCCATTGCCGGCATCCTGCTCGTCATCGCCGACCAGCGTGATGGTCGTCTCGCGGTCTTTCTCGTCCACCATGGTCACCCTTGCGCCGAAGAAGGCGCGGCTTTTGTCCGGGGCCTGCGACGGGTCGACCACGCGCGCGGCCTTCATCCGGCGCGATAGGTGCGCCAGTTCGCGGTCGATTTCGCGCATGCGCTTGCGACCATAAAGGTAATCGCCATTCTCGCTGCGATCGCCATTGCCCGCCGCCCAGCTGACCACCTCCACGATGGCCGGACGCTCCGTGCCCAGCAGGTGGTCATAGCGGGCTTTCAGCGCGGCAAGGCCTGCCGGGGTGATCGGATTGGATGCCGGCTTCACAGCGGGGCGCTGCGCCGGGTCAGCGCATCAGTTCCTGCAGGGTGCGGCTGCGGCCATAGGTCGCGCGGTCGGGATAAAGCAGCTCATAAACGACGGCGTTTTCCAGCACGCGCTGCACGTAATTCTTCGTCTCGAAGAACGGGATCTGCTCGATCCACGCCTCCCAGCTGATGGAGCCGGTGCGCGGGTCTCCATTGCGCCGCAGCCACTTGTTCACATTGCCGGGGCCTGCGTTGTAAGCCGCGATGGCGAGCGGGTAGCTGCCATCGTAATAGGCCAGCAGACGCTGGATGTGGTTACTGCCAAGGCGGATGTTGTAGCGCGGATCGTCGATCAGGCTGCTGGTCATGTACGCCATGCCCGCCTTGCCCGCTTCTTCGCGCGCGGTGGCCGGCATCAGCTGCATCAGGCCGCGTGCCCCTGCGTGGCTGATGGCGTTCTGGGCGAACTGGCTTTCCTGCCGCGTAATAGCGTGGACCAGCGTCCAGTCCGTGCCTGGCGGCGTGTTCAGAACCGGGAAGCCCAGCCGCACGAAATCCTGGTGGCCATCGGCGGCAGCGGCATCGTGCATGTTCACCGCCAGGTCGCGGCGGCCGATATCGCGGGCGAGTTCTGCCACCAGCATGT
Source organism: Paraurantiacibacter namhicola (assembly GCF_001687545.1). Lineage (NCBI taxonomy): Bacteria > Pseudomonadati > Pseudomonadota > Alphaproteobacteria > Sphingomonadales > Erythrobacteraceae > Paraurantiacibacter > Paraurantiacibacter namhicola. The sequence continues at coordinate 1,393,680 of NZ_CP016545.1, forward strand.
GCTCGCCCGGCGTATCCGCCCGGTTGGCGATCTCGCGATAGAAGCGGATACCGGTGCGCCAGGGCGCGGTGCGGGATACCTCGACCGTCGCCGCGGTCAGCGGGTCGGACTGGAAAGCGGCGCGCTCTTCCGGTGTGGGTGAAACCTGCGGGACGGGCGGCGGCATGGGCACGGCGCGGCCCAGCCGGTTCAGCGACATCATGCCGTAGAAGCGGTCCGGATATTGCGCCGCCATTTCCCAATAGCGGTTCGCGCTTTCCCGGTCCCCGCCACGCGCGGAAGCCTCGCCCGCCCAGAAGAAGCCCTTTGAGCGGGTCTGCGGGGTGCGCGCTGCTGCGCCGTAGCGGTAAAACAGCGGAGCCGCTGCGCGTCCGTCGCCCAGCTGCCACAGGGCGTTCGTGCCGCCCAGCCACATCAGCGTCGTGTAATCGTCGCGCAGCTTGTACGGCTTGGCCGAGATGTCCGTCCCGGCGGGGAAGGCATCGTCAACCTTGCCCGCGATGGTGACGCTGTCGCGGGCACCCGCGATCTTTGCGACGGCAAGGACTTCCTCGACCCATGCCGTCTCGTCGAACGGCAATGCGGCCAGCGGGGCGCGGTTGGCGTGCATGGAAACGGCCTGCGAGGGGCGCCCCTCAAGCCGCAATTCGCGGCTGCGGTTCCAGAGGTAGCCCGGATCCATCAGTGCGCCGCCATCGGCAATTGCCCCGTCGCCGCCCTGCAGGATCGCAAGGCGCGCGGCAAAGCGCGGCTGGGCAGCGGGCGTGGTGCGATAGAGCTGGCGTGCGGCGGCATCGGGCTCGCGCTGCCACAGCAGGGCATCCATGCGCGCGTCGTTGTCCGCCTGGGTGAAGGCATTGCCGTAACGCGACGCAATGTTGGCTTCCGCCGTCTCGCTCATCTTGCCGCCGCGCCAGGCCTCTCGCGCCATCGCCATGGCAGCGTCGGGCCGGACCTGCGCCAGCGCGATGGCGTATTGCGCGCGGCCATTGTTGGTCAGCGGCGGGAAACGGTCGAAATACTGCACAAGGCGGCCAGCGGGCACGTATTCCTCGTCCAGCCGGGATTCCGCCTTCACCCGCAAGCTGCTTTCCAGCGGGAAGCCGGGATAGGCCAACAGGAAGTTGGCGTAGGCGTCGAACGTGTACTGCCCGCCCGCCGTCAGCTGTTCCCACTGCGCGATGGCAGGCGCCATGCGGCCCGGCGCGCGGGCGACCATGTTGGCGCGTGCCTGATCGTAATCGCCTGCGTCATAACCCTGCGGCGCGCCCGACTGGGCGAGGGCCGGGCTGGCGGAGGAAAGCAGGAGGGCGGATACTGCGAAAGCGAGTGTAGTGCGAACCATGCTGGACATGATGCCGAACGGCTCCTTATCAGGCGCTGAATGAAATTCGCCACGCGCTCGTGGCCGGATCGCCTTCATAGACGATGCAGGAGCGATGCAAATGTTTTCCGGTTCGATACCCGCCCTGGTGACTCCTTTTCGCGACGGATCGTTTGACGAGGCGGCCTTCCGCAAGTTCGTCGACTGGCAGATCGAGAACGGATCGAGCGCGCTGGTCCCCTGCGGCACGACGGGCGAGGCTGCGACGCTGGACCGCACCGAGCACCACCGCGTGATCGCAGTCTGCGTGGAGCAGGCGGCGGGCCGCGTTCCGGTGATTGCGGGCTGCGGCAGCAATGACAGCGAGGTGGCGCTGGACCATTTGCGCGTGAGCAAAGAACTGGGCGCTGATGCGGGCCTGTGCGTCGCGCCCTATTACAACCGCCCGACGCAGGCCGGCCTGCTCGAACATTTCGGATACCTTGCCGAAAACAGCGACTTGCCCATCGTCCTTTACAATGTGCCGGGCCGCACGGTGACGGATATATTGCCGGAAACCGTGATCGCGCTGGCCAAGGCCTATCCCAAGTCCATCGTCTCCCTGAAGGATGCGAGCGGCGACCTGTCGCGCGTGGTGACACAGCGCATGGGGCTGGGCGCGGATTTCAACCAGCTGTCCGGCGACGATCCGCTGGCGCTGGCAGGTTATGCACTGGGCCAGAGCGGGTGCATTTCGGTCACCGCAAATGTCGCGCCCAAGCTGTGCGCAGAATTCCACGCCGCCTGCGCCGAGGGGGACTTCGAAAAAGCGCGCGGCCTCAATGAAACGCTCTATCCGCTGCACCGCGCCATGTTTGCCGATGCCAGCCCGGCACCTGCGAAATACGCCCTGTCGAAGCTGCATGACTGGCTGCTGCCCGACGTGCGCCGCCCCATCGTGGCCTGTTCCGACAGCGCACGCTCCGCAGTCGATGCCGCCATGGTCTCGGCCGGCATCGCCTGAGGGCGCGAAGCTAGCACCAGGCGCGCGAGCATCAGCGCGCGCTAATTCGCCGGGTTGTGCTCCTGCACGAAGGCAAGCGATGCCTCGAGCATCTGCTGGCGCGTGGAGGACAGCGACAGCCAGTGGTCCTCGCCCTCCAGCGTGACGAGCTCGTATGGCTTGCGGTGATCCTTCAGCTTGTCCGCCATCTTTTCGGAGTGGGAGAAGGGCACGACCGTATCGTCTTCGCCGTGGATCAGCATGATTGGCGCGTCCGCCATCTCTGCCGAGCGTAGCGGGGACACCGCCTTCCAGCCGTCCTTCGGGCCCAGCTGGTCCAGCAGCCCCGTCCGCGTCACTCTCCGGCGGCCGGATCCCCGATATTCCTGGCTGTACAGGTCGCCGATGTCGCTCACCGGGGCCACGGCGACAGCGCATTTGTAAATGCCCTGCTGCAACGTCACACCCGCCAGCGCCGCATATCCGCCATAGCTCGCACCGACGATACAGGCACGCTGCGGATCGACGATGCCAGCCTCGGCGAGGGCGGACAGTCCGTCGGAAATATCGGTCTGCATGGCCCGGCCCCATTGGCCGTATCCAGCGCGCCTGAAGGCATCGTCGCGATTGGTGGAACCCCGGAAATTGGGCTGGAACACGGCATAGCCCCGCGACGCGAAAGCCTGTGCCCACCAGTCGAATTCTTCCTTGTCGTGCGAGGATGGCCCGCCGTGAGGCAGCATGATGACCGGCAGGTTCTTAGCCTCGATCCCGGGAGGCAATGTGAGGATGCCGTCCAGCTCCAATCCGTCTGCCGCAACATATTCGAAAGTCGTGACCGACCCGACCTTGTCCGGCGCGATGGCCGGCCTTTCGGTGCCGATGTCGCGAACCTGGTTGGTCTCAAGATCTACGAGATAATACGTGCCACTGTTCGCACTTCCGCTCGCCTGGACCACCGCCATGCTGAAATCCGGCGCCCAGTCGAGAACCCGATAATGAAGATCGTCGAACGAGTTCTTGAGCGATGAGACGGCATTCTGCATCTCGGCGTCTTCAAAGAAGGGCTCACCGCTTTCGTCGACATAGCCTGTCAGATTTCCGGTTGCCGGGTCGAAATGCACCCGGTCCACGTCGACGCCGGGCAGGAAGGGTTGTGCACCGCCGCCTTCCAGCGACACTTCGAACAGGTTCATTTTCCCTTCGTCGTCATACTCGGCGTAGATAACGGATGTCCCGTCATAGCCCAGACCTACCAGGCCCACGCGCCCTGCTTCCTGCCGGCCCTTCGCCAATCGCTCGCCGTCTGCGTTCTCGATAGTCCAGTCGCCATCATTGCGGCTGATTTCGAAAGTCGCGGCGACTTCACCCTGCGCGTCGATCAGCCAATCACGGTTCGTCCCGCTGCGACCGGCGGACGCCACACGCTTGCTGGTCCTGCTCCCGACTTCGTAACGATAGAGGTGCGGCCGCCCATGATCGAATACCCAGCGCCCGTTCTGGTTCTGTAGCTCCAAAGCGCCGAAGAACAGGTTCCATTCACCATCGATCTGGCGCGTTCCGTAAGAGCCGAAGATAGAGCTGACCAGTTTTGCCTCGTCGGCGAAGACACGCTGCACCTGGCCGTTTCCAAAGATCGGCGCGATCAGGGCAATGGAGAATTCGGCCTTGTCGGTGGTAAATCCATCGAGTTCCTGCGTGTGCCCGGCCACCAGCATGATGCGGTCATTGCCGACCCATTTGATGTAACGAACCTTGATGGTCCCCACGGACATCGACCGGATAAAGCTCATGTCCTTATTGAAGAGAAGGACGACGTGATTGCCCTGCTTGGTCGCGAGAACGGCCAGTTTCTCGCCATCCGGGGACAGCACGGCATCGCTCATCAAGGGCAAGGCCCCGTAAGCCTCCAGCGGAGGCGGCGTATCGGGCGTATCGGACTGGGCCATGCCAGCCTGGCCGCAGCAGAGCATGACGATCGCAAGGAACGCCGAGAAAATCCGGAACATCTTTGAGCCCCCACCCAAAATCGTTTGTAATCAAGGCTAAAGCTGGCACGATTGCCGGGCCTGTGCAAGCCGGTTTGCCGCTTGTCCTTGGCCTTTGGCAAAGAGGTCACTAAGTGCACCTGCCTTATGGCACGCCCGAAACCAGCTACCTTCGACAAGCAGAAGACCGTCGCGGACAATCGCCGTGTGCGGTTCGATTACCATGTGGACGAGACCTTCGAGGCCGGCATCGCGCTGGTCGGGACCGAGGTGAAGAGCCTGCGCGCCGGGCAGGGCAGCATCAAGGAAAGCTATGCCGAGGTGCGCGATGGGCAGGTCTGGCTGGTCAATGCCAACATCCCGGAATTCAGCCACGGCAACCGCAACAACCATGAGCCCAAGCGCCCGCGCAAGCTGCTGATGCACGAGCGCGAGATCGAGAAGCTGTTCGGCGCGGTGGAGCGCAAGGGCATGACGCTGGTCCCGCTGTCGGTCTATTTCAACGGTCGCGGCCGGGCGAAGGTCGAACTGGCCCTGGCCAAGGGCAAGCAGGCGCATGACAAGCGCCAGACCATCAAGGACCGGGACTGGAAACGGGACAAGGCCCGCCTGATGCGCGACCGCGGCTGATCCCTGCTGGCAAAGGGCGCAGCGCGTCCCATATCGAAGGTGATGACCACACCGCCGAAAAGCCCCCGGATACGCTTGCGCTTTGCCGTGCTGCACCCCATTGCGGGTGGGCTGTGATGGACCGCTTCAAATCAAAGACTTTCCTTGCGGACCTGATCCGCAAATACACGCCCACGCGTGACCAGATGGCGCAGAACAAATATCTCGCGCCGATCGCCCACCGCTTCCTGACGCCGGAATTGTGGCGCTTTACAAGGCGGTCCGTCCCGCGCGGCGTGGCGCTGGGCGTGTTCGCAGGCTTCATCATCCCGGTCGGCCAGATTTTCCTCGCGGCTTTCCTGGCGCTGCCGGCGCGGGCGAATGTGCCGCTTTCTGCGCTCGTCACATTCATCACCAATCCCTTCACCTTCCCATTCTGGGCGGTGATGGCGAACAAGCTGGGCGCATTCATCCTGAAGGTCGATAAGCATACGACCGGCGGCTATGCGCAGGACGAGATCAGCAGCGGGCGCTGGTCATGGTTCCTGGAGCTGTTCGAAGGGGCTGGCATCACCGTGCTGGTGACCGTGTTCGGCTTCATCGTACTCGCCATCGTGGGGGCCGCCGTATCCTACCTTTTGTCCAGCCTGGTCTGGCGCATTGTGGTCGGTCGCCGGTGGCGCAGGCGCGAAAAGGCCGAGGCCGCAGCTGCCGTGGCCGCGGGTGCAGGAAAGGCCGCCGCACCGCGTGATGGTGGGGCGAACGAGGCATGAAGCTGCCGAGCGCCATGCCAAAGGCCCTGCCCGATGTGATTGCCGGCGCGATGCCGGGCCGCGGCGGGATGGAAGCCGCGCTTGTGGTTGGCGCTGCGCTGCTCAGCATCCTCGCCTTCCACCTCTTTATCGGCAAGGCGGCGGCCACGGCTGCCTTTGCCGCCGGACTGGGTCTGATTGCCGCCATCGGCTGGCTCAGCCAGCGGCGCGGCGCTGCGCCCGATACCGCCGATGCAGCGCAGGAGCCGGACTGGGCGGCGACGGTGGCCGCTACCGCGCAGCCGGACCGGGCCGTTGCCATCACTGACCGCGCCAACCGGCTGGTCTGCGCCAATGCCACCTTCGAATTGTGGTTCGGATCGAGCCATGCGCCGCCGCACCTGCCGGTGGACGGCGCTTCCGGAGAGAAACTTGCCCGCGCCGCGCGGGCTGGCTGGCGTGACGGGACGGCAGAACCGGTCAAGATCGCGGACGAGGATCGCAGCTGGACGGCAGATGTGGTGCGTGCCGGGCGGCGGGACGAATATCTCGTGTGGCGCTTCGCCCCGATCGTGCGCGAGGAGCCGCTTCTGCAGCTCGGCAAGGCCGTCGCGGGCGATTTTGGCCGGATGCTCAGCGCGGCGGGAATAGAGGCGGCACTGGTCGGCGGCGACGGGGCGATCCGCGCGGTCAATCCCGGCTTCGCGCGGCGCGCTGCAGGCGATGTGAAGGCGCGCATGACGGGGCAGGACTTCGTCGCGCAATTGCGGGCCGACGACCGCGAGCGCATCTATTTCGCGCGCGAGGGCCGCAAGGGGCCGCCGCAGACGCTGGTGCAGATCCCGCTGGCCGATCCTGCCGCAACTGCGGAGCAGGCCGCCACGGCGCCGTCTGTCATGCTGCTGCTGGATGCCGGCATCGGCCTTGGCGGCTGGGGCGGCGATGCGCAGGGCCATGCGCAGCAGTTGGAGGCTTTACTGGAGCAATTGCCGCTGGGCCTCGCCATGACGGACCGCGACGGCCATTTCCTGTTCGCCAACCCGGCATTCCGGCGCGCGGCGGGCATATCCGGCCCCTCGCTGCCGCCATACCCTTCCGACCTGGTGATCCGGGCGGACAAGACCGCGATCAGCGATGCCGTGCGCCGCTATGGCAAGGGGCCGGCCTCCAGCGGGGACATAGCCGTGCGCCTCGCCAGCCAGCCGGATGATCCGGTCAGCCTGGGCCTGGCCGGAGTGCGCGGGCTGGGTGAGGCGGCGGTGATGGTCAGCCTGGCCGATACCAGCGAGGAAACGCGCCTGAAACGGCAGGTGGCACAGGCCACGAAGATGCAGGCTGTGGGCCAGCTGGCAGGCGGCGTGGCGCACGATTTCAACAATGTGCTGACCGCCATCATCGGCTATTGCGACCTCATGCTGCTGCGCCACACGCCGGGTGACAGCGATTACGACGATATCCAGCAGATCAAGGCCAATTCCAACCGCGCCGCCAGCCTGACGCGCCAGCTGCTCGCCTTCAGCCGCCAGCAGACGCTGCGGCCCGAAGTGCTGCAATTGCCCGATGTGATCAGCGAGGTCAGCCAGCTGCTGAAACGCCTGATGGGCGCGAAGATTACGCTCAAGACGCATCACGACCGCGACCTTGGCCCCGTGCGCGCCGACCCGCGCCAGCTGGAGCAGGTGATCGTCAATCTTGCGGTCAACGCGCGCGACGCAATCCAGCAGGCGGGCGGAGGAGAGACTGCGTCCGGCACGCTGACCTTCGCAACCCGCCGGGTGCGCGCGACCGATATCCAGCGCATGCGCAGCGAGATCATCCCGGCTGGCAATTATACCGCCCTGATCGCGCAGGACACGGGCGGCGGCATCCCGCAGGCCTCGCTGCCCAAGATCTTCGAGCCGTTTTTCACCACGAAGGAGCAGGGCAAGGGCACCGGCCTGGGCCTCTCCACCGTGTACGGGATCGTGAAGCAGTCCGGCGGCTTCATCTTTGCGGACAATGTGACCGATGCCGATGGCCGCCGCGGGGCGCGCTTCTCCATCTACCTGCCCGTCTATGAAGGCGACATGCCCGAGGATGCCGAGGCCGACGCGTCGGACGAGAGCCATGACTGGTCCAGGGGTGCCCGCATCCTGCTGGTGGAGGACGAGGACATGGTCCGCGCCGTCGCCGAACGCGCGCTTGCCCGCGCGGGCCACACCGTCACCACCGCCGCCGATGGCGAGGAAGGGCTTGCCGCCTACGCAAAGGGCGAAGGCTTCGACATCGTCGTGTCCGACGTGGTCATGCCCGGCATGGACGGGCCGACCATGGTAAAGGCGCTGCGCAAGCAGCAGGGCGACCTGCCGGTGCTGTTCATGTCCGGCTATGCCGAGGAGCAGCTGCGCGAGGAAATCGACGTGGCCAACATGCACTTCCTGGCCAAGCCATTCAGCGTCCAGCAGATCGGAGATGCCGTGACGAAGGCGCTGAATGCGTCCGGCCCGGGTGCGCGCAAGGGCGCCTAATTCAATCATGTGACATTATTACATCAGGCTTGACGAAGCCTGTGCCGCGGCGCATGCTTCCCCTTCAAATCTGAGGGGAATTCGATGCTTCGTCCCGCTTTCGGCCTTGCGGCCTCCGCTTTCGCGCTCTCGCTTGCAATGCCGGCCAATGCCCAGACGCCGACAGACCCGGACGAAACGGCGCAGGGCGATGTCAGCGTCACCATTTATTCCGACGGACGCGCGCTGGTGCAGGACGTGCGCCAGATCGATATCCCGCGCGGCCGCAGCACGATCGAATTTCCCGACGTATCCGCCCGCATCCAGGCGCAAACGCTCAGCTTCAATGCGGCGGGCGCGGGCATTATCGAGCAGAATTTCGATTACGACATCCTGACGCCTGCCAAGCTGATGGAAAAGCACGTCGGCAAGCAGGTAACGCTGGTTCGCACCAACCCGGCAACCGGCGCCGTCACGCGCGAGAATGCGACCGTGCTGTCCGTGGCAGGCGGCGTGGTGGTGCGCATCGGCGACCGGATCGAGGTGTTGAAGGACGATGGCCTGCCCGTGCGCGTCGTGTTCGACCGCGTGCCTTCCAATCTGCGCGCCCGCCCGACGCTGTCCGTCACGGTGGATAGCGCGCAGGGCGGCCGCCGCCCGGCCTCCATCCGCTACCTGACGCCGGGGCTGAACTGGGGCGCGGATTATGTCGCGCTGTATGACGAGAATGGCGGCCTGATCGACATGCAAGGCTGGGTCACGTTGCAGAACAACACGGGCACCACCTTCCACAATGCCGATACGCTGCTGGTCGCGGGCGGCGCGGGAAGCGGCGTCGGCTCCTATGGCAATGCGCAGGTGGATCCGGGCACGGAAACGGCGGACCGCGAGCAGCTCGGCGATTTCTACCTTTACCCGCTGCCGGGCCGCACCACGATCGCGCAGGCGCAGACCAAGCAGGTCAGCTTCCTGGACGTGCAGGGCGTGCCCGCCCGCAAGATCTATGCCCGCGGCGTGGGCTGGCTGACGTCCGACCGGCGGCCGATGAATGTCACCAGCCAGCTGGCCTTTTCCACCAGCCGCACGGCGGGGCTGGGTGACGCTCTGCCGCAGGGCACGGTGCGCTTCTACCAGCGCGATGCGCAGGGCAATCCGCAATTCGTGGGCGAGGATAATATCGGCCACACCCCGATGGGGAGCATGTTGACGCTCGACCTGGGCGAAGCCTTCGATGTGACGGTGCAGGCCGCAGTGATCAGCCGCGACAAGATCAGCAGGGGCGAGTTCGAGCGCAGCGCCCGCTACCGCGTCATCAAGGATGGTGAGGTGAGCACGATCGAAGTGGAGCGCGAGATCGATTATTATCGTACCACCATGCGTTACACCTTCACCAATGCGAAGCCGGTGCCGACCGACGTGCAGCTGACGCAGGCCGGGCTGGATCGCGGGTGGTGGAGCCGTGACTTCCGCGTCGTGTCTGAGGATGTGGCGGGCGAGCAGCTCGATCTCGACCGGCGCCGCTACACCGTCACCGTGCCTGCCAATGGCAAGCGGGTGGTCGAGGTCACGTACGAAACCAAGTATTGAGGCCGCGGCCGATGCGCCTCCTGCGTCATGCATTGATACCGCTGCTGGCGGCTGGCTGGCTGGCCGCTCCCGCCGCCGCGCAGGATCGCGTGCAGGTGACGGCAGGCGAGCCGGGCGACATTGCGGTGACGGTCTATCGCGACCCCGCGCGCGGCGAGGGCGATGCGATGGACCGCGAATGGCCGCAAGGCTTCGCCATGATCACCGAGACCCGGCAGGTCACGCTGCCGCCAGGCCGCTCGCAATTGCGTTTCGTGGGCGTGGCGGAAGGCATGGTGGCCGTCACCGCCATCGTCACCGGCCTGCCGGGCGGCACGATAGAGCAGAACCAGGACGCCAACCTTCTCAGCCCCGCATCCCTGGTCGACGGGACGCTGGGCAACCGCGTGCGCATCACCCGCACCAATCCCGCCACGGGGGAGCAGGTGGCCAGCTCCGCAATCATCCGCACGCAGGCCAATGGCGGCATCGTCCTGCAGATGGACGAAGGCTTTGAGGCCGTGCGCTGTTCCGGCGTGCCGGAGAAGCTGGTGTTCGACCAATTGCCGCAGGGCCTCGTCCCGCAGCCGGTGTTCTCCGTCGACACGATGTCGCCCGAAGGCGGGACTTACACCGTCCAGCTGACCTATCTCGCATGGGGCTTCGACTGGGAGGCCAGCTATGTCCTGACCGTGCCGGAAGGCGGGCAGGGCAGCGAATTGCCGTTCAAGCTGCTCAGCTGGCTGACAATCGTGAACGATAACGGGCAGAGCTTCCCGGACGCGCAGCTGATGGCCGTGGCGGGCACGCTGAATGTGGAAAGCGATTACGAGGACCTGGCCGAACCGCCCACCGCGCCGCCACTGCAGCTGACATGCTATCCCATCGGCAATACTGCGGCGGGCAGTCCCTATGCGCAGTATGACCGGCGATACCGCGCGGGATATGCCGGTGTTCCTCCACCTCCGCCACCTCCGCCGCCGCCCGCACCGGCAATGATCCCTGTCGCGCGCAATGCGGCGGACAATGAAGTCATCGTGACCGGCGCGAAGATGGTCGCATCGGAAGAGGACCTCGGCGACCTGAAGCTTTACCGTGTGCCCGAACCCGTCACCGTCGCTGCGCAGTCCAGCAAGCAGGTGCTGTTCCTGGACAAGGACGCCGTGTCCGGCACGCTGATGTACCAGCTCGATTGCCTGCCGGAGGATGACAGCCGCGGCTTCACCTTTGCCGACCGCCGGATCGAGGTCGAGAATGTGGAGCGGCTGGGCCTTGGCGCCTCGCTGCCCGATGGCGAAGTACTGATCTACGAATCGACCTCCTATGGCGACCTTCTGGTAGGGAGCGACCGTGTCCGCGATTACGCCACCGGGCAGGATGTGGAGATTTTGGCAGGCTCCAGTACGCAGGTATCCGGTCAGTGCACCGCCACGCGCCCGCATGACCATCGCAAGCCGAAGAAATGGGCGAAGAAACGCCTGACACTCCGCAATGCCAATCCGCAGCCTGTGCGCGTGCGCGTGCAGCTCGCATGGTCCGGCCAGTGGGATGTGCGCGGCCTGCGCGGCACGCGGGTGAAGGACGGCTTCATCGTCTACGAGCTGGACGTGCCGGCCAATGGCACGCGGACCCTGGACTGGCGTACAAGGCCCTCCGTCATCGACTGACAGGCTGCGCGTGGCCGGGCGCAAAAGTCCGCCGTTCGACGCTTGTTAGAAAAAACTTTCGTTCTCCCCTTGTTCTCGTGGAACAAAGGCGGTACACGGGTTTCCGTTGAAGAGTTTGTAACGACCCTAGAAACCTGACGGAGGCCATGCGATGGCAAGTGCAAATCTGAAGCTCGTCGAAAAGGAAAATAACGTGGACCGTCAGAAGGCGCTGGACGCCGCACTCGCGCAGATCGACCGTGCCTTTGGCAAGGGATCGGCCATGAAGCTGGGCAGCAAGGAAGCGATGAACGTGGAATCGATTTCCACCGGTTCGCTCGGCCTGGATATCGCCCTTGGCATTGGCGGCCTGCCCAAGGGCCGCGTCATCGAGGTGTACGGGCCGGAAAGCTCGGGCAAGACCACGCTGGCGCTGCACGTGCTGGCAGAAGCGCAGAAGGGCGGCGGCACGGTTGCCTTCGTCGATGCGGAACACGCGCTGGACCCGGTCTATGCCCGCAAGCTGGGCGTCGATATCGACGAGCTGATCATCTCGCAGCCCGACACGGGTGAGCAGGCGCTGGAAATCGTCGATACGCTGGTTCGCTCCAACGCGATCGACGTGCTGGTGGTCGACTCCGTCGCCGCCCTGGTCCCGCGCGCCGAAATCGAAGGCGAGATGGGTGACAGCCACGTCGGCCTGCAGGCCCGCCTCATGTCGCAGAGCCTGCGCAAGCTGACCGGCTCCATCAACCGTTCCAAGTGCATGGTGATCTTCATCAACCAGCTGCGCATGAAGATCGGCGTGATGTACGGCAATCCGGAAACCACGACGGGCGGCAACGCGCTGAAGTTCTACGCGTCTGTCCGCCTCGACATCCGCCGCACCGGCCAGATCAAGGACCGTGACGAGGTGATCGGCAACTCCACCCGCGTGAAGGTGGTGAAGAACAAGGTCGCCCCGCCGTTCAAGCAGGTCGAATTCGACATCATGTACGGGGAAGGCATTTCCAAGATCGGCGAGATCCTCGACCTCGGCGTGAAGGCCGGCCTGGTGGAGAAGTCCGGTTCCTGGTTCAGCTATGACAGCGTCCGCATCGGCCAGGGCCGCGAGAACGCCAAGACCTTCCTGAAAGAGAATCCCGAAATGTGCGCCAAGTTGGAGGCTGCGATCCGCGGCAAAACCGACGAGGTGGCCGAGGAGATGATGACGGGGCCGGACGCGAACCCCGAAGACTGATCCTCAAGAGGGTGGTGGCGGTTATTCGCCCCTGGACAGTGTAACACCTGTCACACCTTACCGAACCGGGGCCGGCGCGGCACATCCTGCGGGATGCGCGCCGGCCTCCTTCGTTTGGTGTTGCAGTCTCGATTTGCCGCAGTACGGACATGGCATGACAGGCAAGAGCGAATGGGAAGGCCGCGTCGGCAGCAGCTGGGCCAGCGAATGGCGGCGGACGGACCGGGCCTTCGGCGAACTCACCCCGCGCCTGCTGGCGGACATCCGCCAACGCGCAGGCTCCCGCGTGCTGGACATCGGCTGCGGCGCGGGCGAGCTGTCCCTCGCCATCGGCCGCGAACGAAGCGCCGCGTCGGTCCACGGTATCGACATCTCGGAAGCGTTGATCGAGGCTGCCCGCACACGCGGCGCGAACATGCCCAATGCCAGCTTCGAATGCACCGATGCCGCGACATGGCAGCCCGCGGCCTCCGCCCCCGACCTGATGGTCTCCCGCCACGGCGTCATGTTCTTCGATGATCCGGTCGCCGCCTTCCGCCACCTCGCCAACATCGCAGCGCCCGGCGCCTCGCTCGTCTTCTCCTGCTTCCGTTCGCGCAGCCAGTGCCCCTTCTTCACGGAGATCGACGCCATCGTCGGCGCTTCGCCGACTCCGGAACAACCGATGACCTACCAGCCCGGCCCATTCGGCTTCTCCGACGCTAATCTGGTCCAGGACATCCTCGCAGACGCCGGTTGGACAGAGATCGAACTCGTCCCGCACGATTTCGCAATGGTGGCAGGCGCAGGTCCCGACCCGGTGGAAGACGCGCTCGCCTATTTCCGCCGCATCGGCCCCGCCGCATCGGTCATGGCCGAAGCCTCGCCGGAAGAGCGATCCCGCATCGAAACCGGCATCCGTGCCTTTGCGGAGCGCCACCTTCATGGCGGCATCGTTGCGGCGCGCGCTGCGGCATGGATCGTGAAGGCACGCAAGCAGGCGTGAAGCAGCTTGCAGCGCGCCCCCGCGCCGCCTAATTCGCTCCCACCATGCATTCGACCAACGATATTCGCCGCACCTTCCTCGACTACTTCGGGGATGCCGACCATGCCGTCGTGCCGAGCGCACCGCTCGTGCCGTATAACGATCCCAGCCTCATGTTCGTCAATGCGGGCATGGTGCCGTTCAAGAACGTGTTCACCGGGCTTGAGACCCCGCCCGCGCCGCGCGCCGCCAGCAGCCAGAAATGCGTACGCGCCGGTGGTAAGCACAATGACCTCGACAATGTCGGCTATACCGCGCGCCACCTGACGTTGTTCGAGATGCTCGGCAATTTCAGCTTCGGCGACTATTTCAAGGAACGCGCCATCGAACTGGCGTGGAACCTGGTCACGGGCGAATACGGCCTCGACAAGAACCGGCTCACGGTCACGGTTTACCACACCGACGACGAGGCGTTCGACCTTTGGCGCAAGATCGCCGGCCTGCCGGAAGACCGCATCATCCGCATAGCCACGAAGGACAATTTCTGGGCCATGGGGGCCGACGGACCCTGCGGCCCGTCCTCGGAAATCTTCTGGGACTATGGCGAAGACGTGCCCGGCGGCCCCCCGGGATCGCCCGATGAAGACGGCGATCGCTTTGTCGAGATCTGGAACCTCGTGTTCATGCAGCATGTGCAGGAGAATGACACGGTCGTCGGAGACCTGCCGCGCCCCAGCATCGACACCGGCATGGGGCTGGAGCGGATTTCCAGCGTCATGCAGGGCGTGCGCAATGTCTTTGACACGGACACATTCGCAAACCTCGTCGAAGCGAGCGAGGACATGTCTGGCGCGAAGGCGCACGGTGACGCGCTGGCCAGCCACCGCATCATCGCGGACCATCTGCGTTCCACCAGCTTCCTGATTGCGGACGGCGTCCTGCCTTCCAACGAAGGGCGCGGCTATGTTCTGCGCCGGATCATGCGCCGTGCGATGCGCCATGCGCATCTGCTGGGCGCCAAGGACCCTCTGATGCACCGGCTCGTGCCTTCGCTTGTGCAGGAAATGGGCGGCGCATATCCGGAGCTTGGCCGCGCACAGGCGCTGGTCGAGGAAGTCCTCGAGCGCGAGGAAACCCGGTTCCGCCAGACGCTGGAAAAGGGCCTGCGACTGCTGGACGACGAAACGTCCGATATGGCGCAGGGCGAAGAGCTGCCCGGCGAAACCGCCTTCAAGCTCTACGACACCTACGGCTTTCCTTACGACCTGACGGAAGACGCGCTGCGCAATCGCGGTATCGGCGTCGACCGCGCGGGCTTCGACAGCGCCATGGCCGAGCAGAAAGCTGCCGCGCGCGCCGCATGGAAGGGCTCCGGCGCCGCCGCAGATAGCGAGGTGTGGTTCGACATCGCAGAGCGCGAAGGTGCAACGGAATTCACCGGCTATGCCTCAACCAAGGGCGATGGCCGCGTCGTCGCCATCGTGGCGGATGGCAAGGAAGTGGACCGCGCCGAAGCCGGCCAGACGGTGACGCTGCTGACCAACCAGACGCCCTTTTACGGTGAAAGCGGCGGCCAGTCCGGCGATGCCGGGACGGTTCGGTCCGAGAATGGCCTTGTCGCCGACATCACCGATACGTCCAAGCCCCTCGGCAAGCTCCACGCGCAGGAAACCACGATCCTCGAAGGGGCGGTTTCGAAGGGCGATGTGGTGCATTTGGAAGTCGATGCCGGGCGGCGCGATCGCACCCGCGCCAACCATTCGGCAACGCACCTGCTGCATGCCGCGTTGCGCAATGTCCTTGGCGACCATGTCACGCAGAAGGGCTCGCTTGTCGCGGAAGATCGCCTTCGGTTCGACTTCTCGCATCCCAAGCCGCTTTCCGATGCCGAAACGGCCGAGATCGAGCGGATGGTGAATGCCGAGATCCGCCACAATGAGCAAGTCACGACCCGGCTGATGAGCCCGGACGATGCCGTGGCCGCGGGCGCACTTGCGCTGTTCGGCGAGAAGTATGGCGAGGAAGTCCGCGTGCTCAGCATGGGCAATATGGACTTCGGCGGCAGCGGGAAGAGCTATTCCGTGGAGCTGTGCGGCGGCACGCATGTCGACGCGACGGGCGATATCGGCCTGTTCCACATCATCTCCGAAAGTGCCGTGTCATCCGGTGTCCGCCGGATCGAGGCCCTGACTGGCGAAGCCGCGCGCGAGTGGGTCGTTGCGCGTGAAGCGGCGCTGAAGCAGGTCGCCAACGTCCTGAAGACCAGCCCCGAAGATGTCACCAACCGCGTCTCTGCCCTGGTCGAGGAGCGCAAGACGCTCGAGCGCGAGCTGGCCGAGGCGCGCAAACAGCTGGCCCTTGGCGGCGGAGGCGGTGCGGCGAAGCAAGAAGACGAGGACCTCGGCGGCGTCGCATTCTCCGGGCAGGTGCTGCAAGGCATGAATCCCAAGGAATTGCGCGGCCTGCTGGACGAGGCGAAGAAGCGCATGGGGTCCGGGATCGCCGCGATTGTTGCGGTCAACGAGGGGCGCGCCGCCTGCGCGGTTGCCGTCACGGACGACCTGACCGACACGCATAGCGCGGTCGATCTCGTGCGGGTCGGCGTTGAGCAGCTTGGCGGCAAGGGCGGCGGCGGCCGCGCGGACATGGCGCAGGGTGGTGGGCCGGATGGTGATCAGGCCCAGGCGGCCGTGGATGCCATAAGAAAAGCGGTGGCGGGCTGACCCACCACCGCTTGTCGGTGCATTCGATCCTGGCGGACCGTTCGTCAGCCTGAATTACGGCCGGTGCATGCTCTTTCGTTGCAGGTGATGCTCTGCACCGCGCGAGATGTCGGGACCATTGCCGGAAGGCAGTCCGGGACCTGCCTTGCCATTCGCCTGCACATTCTTGGGCTTGAACTTCTCGGCATTGCTGAGCGGCTCGGTGACGTCCTGTGGTTCCTTGTTCGCCATGATACTCTCCTTTGCCTGACCAACGCGCGGGGTGCGCTGGGGGTCCGAGAAAGTCAGGCTTCCGAAGTGCTCGTGCGCAGTTTCGGCTTATGCTCCAGCGCGCCGCCTTCGCGGATGCGTTCGCGAAACTCGTCGCGCTTTTCGTGAATGGAGGCGATGACCGGGCCCATCGCCACGCCAAGGTCCACGAGCACGGCTTCTGACAATTGCAGCGAGCTTTCGAGCGTTTCCGGAACGGCCGTGGTCGCGCCGCTGCGGTAAAGCTCGGCCGCATGGATGCTGTCGCGCGCGCGGGCGATGATCGGCATGTCGGGATAGCCTGCACGGATCTTGCGGGTGATGGCCTGTGCCAGCACGGGTTCGTCCATGGTCAGGATGACTGCGGGAGCCGTTTCAAGCCCGATCTTTCCCAGCGCATCGACCCGCGCGGCGTTGCCATAAGTCGCGCGGTATCCTTCGCGCTTGGCCTGGTCGACCAGGTCGGTATCCGCGTCGATTGCGATGTAAGGCTTTTCATGCCGGTCCAGCATCTGCGCGACGAGCCGCCCGACACGGCCGAAGCCCAGGATGATGACCGGCGGGTTATCGGGATCGCCGACATGCTGCGAAAGGTCCGGAGCCGGATCGATGCGTCGGGCGACGCGGCGGCCGACCATGGCCAGAAGCGGCGTGATGGTGAGGCCGATGGCGGTCACGATCTGCCAGAACTGCGCGGTACCGGGCTGGATCAGCAGCGCGCTGGTGGCCGCTGCCAGCACGATCAGCGTCGTCTCGGATGGGCTGGCCATCAGGATGCCGGTTTCCACCGCCGTATTGCGCCGCGCACCCATCAGGCGCAGCAATATGCCGGTGATGACCGCTTTCACGCCCAGCACGCCGACCACCGCGACGGCAATCATGCCCAGGTTCTGCCAAATCGTGTTGACATCGATCCCCATGCCCACGGTGATCAGGAAGATGCCCAGCGCGAGGCCCTTGAAGGGCTCCATGATGCCTTCGACTTCGGTGTGATACTCCGTCTCGGCGATTAGCAGGCCGGCAACCAGCGCGCCCACGATGGGCGAGAGGCCGACGACGCCTGTGGCGAGGCTGGCTCCGATGACGACCAGCAGGCTGGCAGCGAGGAAGATCTCCGGGCTTTTCGTGCGTGCGGCCTGTGCGAACAGGCGGGGCAGGGCGATGCGGCCCAGCACCATCATGGCGATGACCACGGCCAGCCCCTTCCAGATGGTGTCGAACAGGCCGGTCATGCCGTCCGCGCCCGCATAGGGGGCCAGCGCGCCAAGCATGAAGATGATCGGCACGATGGCGATATCCTCGAACAGCAGCATGGACAGCGCCGCCTTGCCCACCGGCGTTTGCGTACCGGCAATGGGCAGCACCAGCGCGGTGGAGGAGAGGGCGAGGGCCAGCCCCAGGCCGATCGCGCCGGTCCAGTACTGCCCCATCATGGAGAGGATGGAGGCGAGCAGGCTGCCGATGATCAGCAGCTCCAGCGCGCCAAGCCCGAACACCAGCTTGCGCATGGCCCACAGGCGGTTGAACGACAGCTCCAGCCCGATGGTGAACAGCAGCAGGATGATGCCGAACTCGGCAAAGGGATCGAGCCGCTCGGGGTCCGTGATGGTGAACCAGGTCAGCCATTCGAAGTCGTAGACCATGCGCCCAAGGCCGTATGGGCCCACCAGCAGGCCGACCAGGATGAAGCCGATCACCGGCGTCACACGGAAGCGCGCGAACAGGGGGATGACGATGCCGGCAGCGCCCAGGATGACCAGCGCATCGCTCATCAGGGGGGAGATGTGGCCGCCGTGCATGGCTGCCATATGACAGGGCCGCGCGGGGCTGTCACCGGCCAAGGTGTGACAGGTGTTACACAGTCCTGGGCAAGAAATCGGTGAAGGCGGGAAGGGCACGGCCATGCGGCGCTGCTGGAGCGGCTGCGCCCCTGTAGGAAAGAGCGTCCCACGCGGCCCTAGCCAGCACCGTCCAGCGTGCTATCCCCGCGCGCATGCAGACCGGCACACTGATTTCGCTCGCCCTCTATTTCATCCTGATGATCGCCATCGGCCTGTTCGCCTGGCGCAAATCCACCGCGGATAGCGAGGGATACCTGCTGGGCGGCCGCAATTTGCATCCCGCCGTGGCGGCCCTGTCCGCCGGGGCGTCCGATATGTCGGGCTGGCTGCTGCTCGGCCTGCCGGGGGCGCTGTATGCCGCTGGCCTTGTGGAGGCGTGGATCGGCATTGGCCTGTTCGTGGGCGCGCTGGTCAACTGGATCGTGGTCGCGCCGCGCCTGCGCAAGCAGACGGTGGAATATGGCAATGCGCTGACCATCCCGGAATTCCTGGCCAATCGCTTCCCGGACAGGGCCGTGGCCCTGCGCGTGGCGAGCGCGATCATCATCGTGCTGTTCTTCGCGGTCTATTCCGCCGCTGGTCTGGTGGGCGGCGGCAAGCTGTTCGAGACCGCCTTTGCGGGCATGCTGGGCGGCGCAGGCATGAGCGATTACATGTTCGGCGTGTGGCTGACGGCAGGCGTGGTGCTGGCTTACACCATGGTCGGCGGTTTTCTTGCGGTGAGCCTGACTGACTTCGTGCAGGGCTGCATCATGCTGGTGGCGTTGGTGCTGATGCCGCTGGTGGTGATGTTCGGCGAAGGCGGCAGCGCGGGCGCCTCGCTGACGCAGGTGCAGCCGGGCTTCCTGGACATCGGATACGGCCTGACCTTCATCGGCTTCCTCAGCGCGGTGACGTGGGGCCTGGGCTATTTCGGGCAGCCGCACATCATCGTGCGCTTCATGGCCGTGCGCGAAGGGGGCATCCCGGCGGCGCGGAATATCGGCATGGCGTGGATGGGCGTGTGCCTGCTGGGCGCAATCGGAGTGGGCCTTGCAGGCCGCGCTTATGTGGAGCGCAACGGACTGGTGGTGGATGACCCGGAGACGATCTTCATCGTACTCGCCAATCTGTTGTTCCATCCGCTGATCACCGGCTTCCTGCTGGCCGCGCTGCTGGCGGCGATCATGTCCACGATCAGTTCGCAGCTGCTCGTCGCATCCAGCTCGCTGACAGAGGATTTCTACCGCCTGTTCGTGCGCCGCGATGCCAGCGAGCACGAGCGGGTGAATGTCGGGCGGCTGTCCGTCCTGGTGGTGGCGCTGGCCGCCATCGCCATCGCATCGGACCGCGACAGCCAGGTGCTGGGCCTCGTCTCCAACGCATGGGCCGGCTTCGGCGCGGCTTTCGGCCCCCTGATCATCCTATCCCTGACGTGGAAGCGGATGACCGGCGCGGGCGCGCTGGCGGGCCTCGTGACCGGCGCTGGTGTGGTGATTTTCTGGATCTTCTCGGGGCTGGGCGGCGAGACGGGCATTTACGAGATCATCCCCGGCTTCATTGCGGCGTGGCTGGCGATTTTCGGGGTCAGCCTCGTCACAACACCAGCCCCGCCGCGTACCACGCAAAGCGCGTTCGACTGAGAATAGCGGTCACCGATCCCGCCGAAATCAACCCCCGCCGGGGCTGCCCTTGTGCATCGGGGGTGGACCGTCGGGCAGGTCGCCGCCGGGGGAGGCTTCGTCCCATTCGATGCGGTAAAGGTCGAAGCGGCGGTCGGCGAGGTTCTTCACAGTGCCTTCAGCGCGCGCCCAGCTTAGGTCCGCCAGGTTCACGTCGCTGATGGTCAACGTCTCGACATTCTCGGTCGCCTCTGCCGCAATGCCGTCGCGGGCGAAGGGGAAATCGCAGGGCGTCAGGATGCAGCTTTGCGCATACTGGATGTCCATGTTGGCGACATTGGGCAGGTTCCCGACATTTCCGCTCATCACCACGTAGCACTGGTTCTCGATCGCGCGGGCGGCGGCGCAGTATCGCACGCGCATGTAGCCTTGCCGGCTGTCCGTGCAGAAGGGCACGAAGATGATGCGCGCGCCTTCATCCACCAGGCGGCGGCTGAGTTCCGGGAATTCGCTGTCATAGCAGATCTGCACGCCGATCGGGCCGCAGTCCGTCTGGATTACGTCGATGGAATCGCCGCCGCGGATGTTCCACCAGTATGCCTCGTTGGGCGTTGGGTGGATCTTCTCCTGCTCGTGGATCGATCCGTCGCGCAGGCAGACATAGGCGACATTGTGGATGTCACCGTCATCCATGCGCGTGGGGTGGCTGCCACCGATGATATTGATGTTGTACTTCAGCGCCATCTCGCTCAGCGCGTCGCGGATGCGCGGCGTGTAGGCGCTGAGGCATTCGATGGCCTGGGTGGAGGACAGCTCTTCCGCCTCCGCGCTCAGCAGCATCAGCGTGAATAGTTCGGGAAACAGGATGAAGTCCGCTTCGTAATCCGCTGCAACATCGACGAAATAGCGGACATGACCGATGAACTCGTCGAAGTCCTTCACCGCGCGGGCCTGCAGCTGGCAGGTGGCGATGCGGACACTTTCGACACCGCGCGGGACACGCAGCTGGCTGCTGTCTTCCTGGTCCACCATGTGATTGCGCCACACCATGTGCGCGGCGAACCCGCGGCTGCGGTGGTCTTCCGGCAGGTATCGCTTGAGCGCGCCGATCGGTTCAAAACCGTTGGCCAGCTGGAAGCGCAGCACGGGGTCATGCAGCTTCCCGGCGATGACCTGCTCGATGTAATCTTCGGGGCCGGAGACCTTCTTCCAGTGCCGCTTAAGGTTCGGCAGCCGCCCACCGAAGACAATGCCTTTCAGCTCCTCGCGCTCGGCCAGCTTGCGGCGTTCCTCGTAAAGGCGGCGGCCGATGCGCGTGCCGCGGACCTTCGGGTCCACGACCATCTCGTAGCCGTAGAGGAAATCGCCATTGGGCTCGTGCCGGCTGCCGTATCCATTGCCGGTGATCTCGTCCCAGGTGTGCGGGCGCAGGGCCTTCTCGCCAGCAATGCGCATGGTGGCGCAGTAACCCACCATCGTATCGTCCAGGATCGCGACGAAGCAGCCTTCGGGGTAATTGTTCAGCTGCCCGCGGATTTCGCTCTGCGTGTAGGGGACGAAGTCTTCGTAAACGCGCTTCGCCAGTGCCGCGATGCGGCGGATATCGCCGGTTTCGGCCTGGCGGATGTCGAGACGTGCCTTGGTCATGTTATGAAAAAACCCCCGTTACGCCGATAGAATGGCGTAGCGGGGGTTTCGTTTCCTTTCAGGTCGCAGTCGCTGCGCTTCAGCCCAGGCCCTGCGCCTTCATCTTGGCTTCCAGCCCATTCACGATGGCTTCGAAGAACTGCTCGGTCGTCATCCAGTTCTGGTCCGGGCCGATCAGCAGGGCGAGGTCCTTGGTCATCTTGCCGTTCTCGACGCACTCGATGCAGACTTCCTCCAGCGTTTCGGCGAAGGCGACCACGTCGGGCGTGTTGTCGAAGCGGCCACGATACATCAGGCCGCGGGTCCATGCGAAGATGCTGGCGATGGGGTTGGTGCTGGTTGCCTTGCCTTCCTGGTGTTGGCGATAGTGGCGGGTGACGGTGCCGTGGGCGGCTTCCGCTTCCACCGTCTTGCCGTCCGGTGTCATCAGCACGGAGGTCATCAAGCCGAGGCTGCCGAAGCCCTGCGCCACGATGTCCGACTGCACGTCGCCATCATAGTTCTTGCAGGCCCAGACGAACTTGCCGTTCCACTTCAGCGCGGCGGCGACCATGTCGTCGATCAGGCGGTGTTCGTAGGTGATCTTGGCTTCGGCGAACTTGTCGGCGAACTCGGTGTCGAAGATTTCCTGGAACAGGTCCTTGAAGCGGCCATCGTACTTCTTGAGGATGGTGTTCTTCGTGGAAAGGTACACCGGCCAGCCGCGGTCGAGACCGTAATTGAAGCTGGCGCGCGCGAAATCGCGGATGCTGTCGTCCAGATTGTACATCGCCATGGCGACGCCGGGTTCCTGGAATTCGAATACGTCGAGGTCGATGTTCTTGCCGTCCTCGCCCTCGAACACCAGGCGCAGCTTGCCCGCGCCGGGGATCAGCGTGTCGGTGGCGCGGTATTGGTCGCCGAATGCGTGGCGGCCCACGACGATGGGATCGGTCCAGCCCGGCACCAGCCGCGGCACGTTGTCGATCACGATGGGCTCGCGGAAGACCACGCCGCCCAGGATGTTGCGGATCGTGCCGTTGGGGCTGCGCCACATGCTCTTGAGGTTGAATTCCTCCACGCGCGCCTCGTCCGGCGTGATGGTGGCGCATTTCACGCCGACGCCGTGTTCCTTGATGGCGTTGGCCGCATCGACGGTGATCTGGTCATCCGTCTCGTCACGCTTCTCGATGGAGAGGTCGTAATATTTCAGGTCCACGTCGAGATAGGGCAGGATCAGCCTTTCGCGGATCCACTGCCAGATGATCTTCGTCATCTCGTCGCCGTCGATTTCCACGATGGGGTTCTTGACCTGGATTTTCGCCATGATGCGTGCCTGTCTTTCGTCTGGATGGAAGGTTTGGCCGCGTCCTAGCAGAGCCTAGGCAGCGCGCAAGTCAGCCAGATCGGATGAAGGGGCGGCAATGCGCGCCCGGTCCGCATATCCGGCGACGAGGGAGGGGAACATGCGGGCAAGCGCGATGCCCGCCCGCGCGCCTAGCCGCGTCTCCGCCGCGTGCCATGCCAGCGAGGCGAGGCGTATGGGCTTGCGGGCGCGGGCGGCAAAATCGTGCTGGAAAGCGCGGGCATCGCCGCTGTCATGCCAATACTGGGCCGCCATGATGCCGCTCGCCAGCGCAATGGAGATGCCTTCGCCGGCGAGGGAGGGGATGACTGCGGCCTGGTCCCCCAGGCGCCAGATTCTGGCCTCCGTTTCCTGCGCGACATAGCCATAGGGCACGGCGCCGATCGTATCGAAACGCCCTTCGCGCCAGCCATCGCCCAGCCGCGCGGCAAAGGCGGGATTGCCGTCCGCCACCTGCGCAAACAGCGTTTCGGGCGAGCTGTCCGCGTCCCGCAGCGCGCTCTTGCGCAGGGCCAGGCAGATATTGGCGGAGCCGCCTTCCTGCAGGACGATACCGGCGTATCCGCCCGGGAACAGGTGCAGTTCGATGGCGGCCTCCAGCAGGGCCTCCCTCGCGGGCGAGGGCGGAAGGCGCAGGCGCAGGCCCAGCGCCGTGTCCTTGTGTTCGCGGGGCCGGGAGCGGCCGCGGATGTCATGCTTGCCACTGGCTAGGAAGATATCCCGTGCGGTCCATTCCTGCGTCTTGCCGGTGACATGGCCTGGCCGCACTTCGCGCACCGTGTCGAAAGCGATGCGCGCGCCTTCCTCCAGCGCCCTGGCTCGCAGCGCCGTGTCCATCGCGTGGCGCGAGAGGCCCCATGCGGCGTGGGGGAGGTCCAGCTCCGCTTCGCGCTTGCCGTCGAACAGGCGCAGCGTCGTTACGCGGTGCGCGCCCAGCGCGGCGGGATCGATGCCGAGGGAGCTCAACTGCTCGGCCGTGCGCCAGCTCAGGAAGCCGCCGCACAGCGGGTCGCCGACCGTCTCGTCCCGGTCGATCAGCAGCGGATGCGCATCCATGCGCGCAAGGCAAATCGCCGCCGCGCAGCCGGCCGGGCCGGCACCGACAATCGGCAGGGCTAGCGGATCCGCGATACGCATAGCCTGAAGGGGAAGCGGCGCTCCACGCGCGCCTGTGTGATGCCAGCCTGTTGCAGCAGCGGCTGCCATTCGGCCGGGCGATAGGACCGGGCGATGGAGGTATGTCCGTCGCTGCGAACGATCGGGTGCCAGCGCGCCAGTCTGGCCAGCAGCGGATAGCCGAGCCAGGCGAGGGCATGGCGGTGCAGGTCGTTGACGAACCAGCCGCGCGCGCTTTCCGCTTCCATGAAGCGAAGGAAGGCCACCAACTGGCCGTGCGTCATGTGATGGGCGACCAGGCTGGAGATGACGCAATCGAAGCCCTGTCCGGCAAAGTCCGCGTAATCGCCGGTGACGTAGGTGATGTCGCCGCCATGCGCCTCTGCCGCGGGTTTGCTTCGCGGATTCAGGTCTACTCCGACTAGCTCCACCTTCTGGCCGCGATCCTGTGCCCAGCGGGCGATGCGGCGCAGCATGTCGCCATCGCCGAAGCCGACATCGAGGATCTTCAGCGTGCGCGAAGTGTCCTTCACGCGGTCCAGGAAAGCGAGTGTCGGGCGATAGGCCATCGTCATGCGGTTCACCCACGCAAGGTCCGCCAGAAGCGCGCGATATGTGTCCGGATCGAGCGACGGATCGTCCATCAACTCGTCTGAGTGGAGGCGCTCAGTCAGCATCGGTCCACCCGAAGCGCAGCCCTTCCATCGCCAGGCCGGGTCCGAAGGCGAGGGCAATGCCGTGGGGCGGGCGGTCCGCCATCATGCGCTCCAGCACGAACAGCACGGTGGCGGAGGACATGTTGCCATTGTCCGCCAGTACGCCGCGCGAGTGGTCCAGCGCATTGGGGGCCAGGTCCAGTCCGCGCTCCACCGCATCTAGTACGGAGCGGCCGCCGGGATGCACCGCCCATGCCTTGCCGCGCCCATGCTCCAGCAGGTCCTGCTGCAGATCGCTGTCCGACAGGGCATCCGCCAGCCGCGCGGGCACTTCGCCCGAAAGATGCATGGCAAAGCCGGTATCACCGATGGTCCAGGTGATGAGCTCGCTCGATTCCTCCAGCGTGGCGGACAAACCATCGCCAAGGCCGAGCCCTTCGCCCGTGGCGGAGATGATCGCGGCGGCAGCACCGTCGGCGAATTGCGCCATGGCCAGCAGCCGCTCCAGATCGCCTGTCTGCTGCATGTGAAGGGTGCACAGCTCCACGGCCACGACAAGTACGCGTGCCGAAGGGTCGGAGCGGACGATATGCGCGGCACTGCGCAGCGCGGTGACCCCGGCATAGCAGCCCATGAAACCGATCAGCGTGCGCTCCACATGGTGCGCGAGGCCCAGCTTGCGGGCGATGACCTGGTCGATACCCGGCGCAATGAAGCCCGTGCAGCTTGCCACGACCATGTGAGTGACATCGCCCAGCTCCGGCAGCCTGCCGATTGCCTCCAGCGCAAGGCCCGGCGCGGCATCGGCGTAGCGGCGCATGCGGTCCGATGTGGAGGGGGAATGACCCGAATTGTAGAACGTGCCGGGCTCCAGCCGCGCCTCTTCGGGCGAAAGCACAGAATGGCGATGGGCGATGCCGCCGCGTTCCACCATGCGGCGCAGCAGCTTGCGCTGGCGCTCCTCACCCAGCTGCGCCGCAGCCCAGTCCGCGTAATTCGCGTGGACCTGGGCCTGCGGCACCGCCGTGGCGATGGCATTGATGCGCGGCTGATGCTGGTTGGTCATGCGTCCCATTCAGCAGCTTAACGGCTGGCAGGGAAGAGCGTGCCGTGTTCCAGCGATTATCCGGCGCAGAACTTTTCCTTGGCTTCGCGATATTGGGCGATCAGCTCTTCGGACAGCTCCTTCGCGGAACGGCTGGACTTGGTCGCACCGACGCCGTGGCCGGCGGACCAGATGGTCTTCCATGCCTTGGCTTCCTCGTTCAGCGACATTTCGCCCGGCGCGTGTTCCAGCGATGCGGCGTTGAGGCTGGGCGTCATGAAATTGGCGCCAACACCCGTCACCTTGTCGGTGTAGGTGATGTCCTTCATCGTCAACTCGGTCATCATCTGCTTCTGTTCGTCCACCGCCATGCTCTCATGCGCGGGGATGAAATGACTGCCAAGATAGCCGTAGTCGGCCCCCATCACCTCTGCAGCGGCGATTTGCCGCCCGTGGCTCATGGCGCCGGACAGGATCAGGATCCCGTCGAAGAATTCGCGGATTTCGGATGTGAGGGCGAAGGGGCTCATCTTGCCCGCATGTCCGCCTGCACCGGCAGCGACGGCGATAAGGCCATCCACGCCGGCTTCAGCGGCCTTCTGCGCATGGCGCACGGTGGTCACGTCATGGAACACCATGCCGCCGTAGGAATGCACCGCTTCCACCAGTTCCGACACCGCGCCGAGCGAGGTGATGATGAAGGGGACCTTGTGCTTCACGCACAATTCCAGGTCCGCCTGCACGCGCGGGTTGGACTTGTGAACGATCAGGTTCACGCCATAGGGCGCGTCGTCAGGGCCGAGCCGCTCCTGGATTTCCTCCAGCCATTCCTCGAAGCCTTCCGAAGTACGCTGGTTAAGTGCAGGAAAAGTCCCGGCCAGGCCGGCCTTGCAGCATTCCACCACAAGGTCCGGCCCGGAAACCAGGAACATCGGCGCGACGATGGCCGGGATGGCCAGCCGCTCGCGAAATTCAGCCGGAGTCATACCAACCGTCAAAACGCTTCTGCCGGCAGTTCCATCATGCTCTTCTTGCCAGCCTTGATTGCCATGAAGGCAGCCGTGGCGGGCGGCAGCAGACGGTCAAAGAAGTACTGCGCGGTGATGATCTTGCTCTTGTAGAACGACTCCTCATCAGTGCCTTCCTTCAGCTTGCGATGGGCAACCTGGGCTGCCTTGGCAAAGGTGTAACCCATGGCCACGAAGCCCAGCAGCTTCAGGTAATCGGTCGCGGCTGCGCCAGCCTCTTCCGGATCCTTCATGCCCTTCTGCGCGATGTGGCCGGTGCTCAGCTGCAGGGCGCCGAAGCTCTGCTGCAGGGCGATGACCATCGGGCCGATATCCGCATCGGAGGTGTTGTCCTCGATGAAATTGGACACCGGGTGGAAGAAGGCGCGCAGATTGCGGCCCATCTTGTGCGGCAGCTTGCGCCCGACGAGGTCGAGGGCCTGGATGCCGTTCGTGCCTTCGTAGATCTGCGCGATGCGGGCATCGCGGGCGAACTGTTCCACACCCGTTTCCTGGATGTAGCCGTGGCCGCCATAGACCTGCACCGCCAGATGCGCGCTGTCATGGCCGAGGTCCGTGAACAGGGCCTTCACCACCGGCGTCATCAGGGCGACGAAGTCCGCAGCGCGCTGCCGGGCTTCCGGTTCCTTCGCTGCGTGTTCGGCGTCGAGAGCGCGACTGACCCATGCGGACACCGCACGGCTGCCTTCGTTGTAAGCGCGCATGGTCATCAGCATGCGGCGCACGTCGGGGTGCACGATGATCGGATCGGCGGGGCCGTCCGGGTTCTTCACGCCTGACAGGGAACGGCCCTGCACGCGGTCCTTCGCGTAATATACGGCGGACTGGTAAGCGATCTCGCCCACGCCCAGGCCCTGGATGCCCACGGCCACACGCTCGGTGTTCATCATCAGGAACATGGCTTCGAGGCCGCGATGCTTCTCGCCCACGAGCCAGCCCTTCGATTCGTCGAAGCTCATCTGGCAGGTGGCGGAGGCCTTGAGGCCCATCTTGTGCTCGATCGCCGTCGCCTTGACGTTGTTGTAATCGCCCAGCGATCCATCGTCGTTCGGCAGGTACTTGGGCACCAGGATCAGGCTGATGCCCTTCACGCCCGGAGGGGCATCGGGGAGGCGGGCCAGCACCAGGTGGATGACGTTTTCGGTCAGGTCATGGTCGCCGGCACTGATGAAGATCTTGTTGCCGGTGACGCGGTAGCTGCCGTCGTCCTGCGGCTCTGCCTTCGTGCGCAGCATGCCCAGGTCCGTGCCGCAATGCGGTTCGGTCAGGCACATGGTGCCGGACCATTCGCCGCTGACGAGGCGGGGCATGTAGAAGTCCTTCAGGTCTTCGCTGCCATAGCCTTCCAGCGCAATGCTGGCACCCGTCGTCAGGCCCGGATAGAGGCCGAAGGACAGGTTGGCGGAACAGGTCATTTCCTCGACCATCTTGGCGAGCGAATGGGGCGCGCCCTGGCCACCGTATTTCGGGTTGGAAACCAGCGAGGTCCAGCCGCCATCGCGGAACTGGTTGTAGGCTTCCTGGAAACCTTTGGGTGTGCGGACAACGCCGTTCTCGATGCGGCACCCTTCCTGGTCGCCGGACCAGTTGATCGGCAGCAGCACGTCGCGGCAGAACTTGTTCGCCTCTTCAAGGATGGCGGCGGTCAGGTCGTCGTCGAAATCCTCGAACCCTTCGAGTTCGCCGAAGCCGTCGTCTTCATGCAGTTCGTTGATGTTGAACAGCATGTCGCGGATGGGAGCTTCATAGACTTGCATGTGCGTACCCTTTCAATCAGTTGCGAAGCGGCTTGCCGGTTTCGAGCATGTGCTCGACCCGTGCCTGCGACTTCGGATCCTTAGTTAAGCGCATAAATGCCGCGCGTTCCAGCTTCAGCATCTGGTCTTCGGTAACCGTCTCCGTCACGTCGGTGTCGCCGCCGGTCAGGATCCAGGCCAGTTCCTTGGACACGGTCACATCGTGGCTGGTGGCCTTGCCCTGCTTGTGGAAACTGTCGACCGCCAGCTGCAACGCTGCTGCACCGCTGGGGCCCGGCAGGTTGAATTCCGGCTTCTCGGGCGCGGTATAGCCATCGACCATCGCCAGTGCCTTCTGCTTGGCATCGAACAGCAGGCGATCGCGGTTCATGGTGACCTCGTCCGCCGGGCGCAGGAAGCCAAGCTCCTTCGCTTCGGCAGCCGACTTGGCGACCGTGGCGGTGGAGATGATTTCGAACACCTTGCTGACGGCCGGCATCGGACCGCGCGGCTGGCGCTTGTTCTGGCGCCAGCGATCCAGCATTTCGCTGCAGCCGCCCCAGCCGGGGATCAGGCCCACGCCGCATTCGACCAGGCCGATGTAGCTTTCCGCATGCGCCTGCACACTGTCGCAGTGCAGCAGGATTTCGCACCCGCCGCCCAGCGCCATGCCGGACGGAGCGCCGACCACGGGGAAGGGGGCGTATTTCAGCGCCTTGTAGGCATCCTGGCCACCCTTCACGAGCTTTTCGACTTCGCTCCACGCCGCGATGTTCAGCGCGAACAGCGCGAGGCCGAGGTTGGCACCGGCAGAGAAGTTGGAGCCTTCGTTGTAGACGACGAGGGCCTTGTATTCCTTCTGCACCAGCGGAACGGCCTTGCCGATCAGCTTCATCACCTCGTTATCGAGCGCATTCATCTTGCCTGTAAACTCGAGGCACAGGACGCCGTCGCCGATATCCCACAGCGCGGCGGAGCCGTTCTTCAGGACCGGTTCGGAATCGCGCTTGATGTCGGACAGCAGCAGCACGCCTTCGGCACGCTGGACGTCGTGATATTCGCCGTCCGTACCGAAATACTGACGCTTGCCGTCCTGCTCGCGGTAGAAAGTGCCGTCGCCGACCTTCTCGAGGATGGCGGGCACGGCAATGCCGTCTGCCGCCAGGCGCTCGCGCAGGTGCGCAGCGCCGATCTTGTCGATCATCTCGAACGGGCCGAACTTCCAGTTGTAGCCAAGGCGCATGGCCTCATCCACACCCAGGATCGTGGCGGTCGCTTCCGGCACGATGCTGGCGGCATAGGACAGGGTCGGGCCAAGCACGGCCCAGGCGTAATCGCCGACCTTGCCGTCTGCGGAGATGAGCGCCTTCAGGTCGCCCTTCGCAGCCGGGCCGCGCACGATGCCCGGACGGGCAGCAGCACGAAACTCGCCGGACTTGAAGTCGACAGCCTGCTTTTCCTTCTTATCGCCCACGCGGTTGAGGCGGTAGAAACCACCCTTGCCCTTGCGGCCGGTGTAGCCTTCCTTGATCAGCTTCTCGATCACAGGCTCGCTGCGGGCGATCTTCTGGTAAGGATCGTCCTTGGGCAGCGTGCTGGTGAGGCTCTGCTGCAGGTAAGGCATCAGGTCGAGGCCGACGAGGTCGATCAGGCCGAACACGCCGGTCTTGGGCACACCCATCGGGCGGCCACCGATCTCATCCGCTTCTTCCACGGTCAGGCCCTGGTCCACGGCGGCGTTGACCGCCTGCTGCAGCCAGAAGGTACCGATGCGGTTTGCGATGAAGCCGGGCGAATCCTCGGCATCGACGGGCGTCTTGCCCAGCCTGCGGTCCACGAAGTCGCGGACCATGTCGACGGTGCCGGCATCGCTGTGCGGGCCGGCCACGATCTCGATCAGGCGCATGTAGCGCGGCGGATTGAAGAAGTGCGTGACCAGGAAATCGCGCTTGAACGCATCGCTGCGACCGTCGGTCAGCTGCGCCAGCGGGATGGTGGAGGTGTTGGAGGACACGGCCGTGCCTTCCTTGCGCACCTTTTCCAGCTTTGCGTAGAGGTCCTGCTTGATGTCGAGCCGCTCGATGATGGCTTCCACGACCCAGTCGCACTCGGCGACCTTGTCGAGGTGATCTTCGATATTGCCGGTTTCCACCAGCTTGGCCGCGCGCTTGCCCATGAAGGGGGCAGGCTGCGTCTTCAGCATCTTGGCAACGGCACCTTCGGCCACGGCATTGCGGTTATCGCCATCCTTGGGGACGATATCCAGCAGCAGCACGGGCACGCCGGCATTGGCGACCTGGGCGGCGATACCGGCACCCATGGTGCCGGCGCCGATCACGCATACCTTATTGATCTGCTTGTCAGCCATTACGCGGCCTCCAGGATCGTCGCGATGCCCTGTCCGCCACCGATGCACTGGGTGACGAGGGCGTATTTCTTGCCTTCACGCTTCAGCAGGCTTGCCGCCTTGCCGACGATGCGCGCGCCGGTTGCACCCAGCGGGTGGCCGACGGCGATGGCGCCGCCATCGAGATTGATCTTCTGTTCCGGGATGCCGAGGTCGCCGATGCAAGCCAGCGACTGGCTGGAGAAGGCTTCGTTCAGTTCCACGATGTCGATATCGTCGATGGTCAGGCCTGCGCGGGACAGCGCCTTCTTGGACGCCTCCACCGGGCCGATGCCCATGATTTCCGGGGCACAGCCGCTGATGGCCATGCTCTTCACCTTGGCATAGACGGTAAGGCCGTTCTTGGCGGCGTAGTCCGCGCTGCAGACCAGCACGGCGGCGCAGCCATCGGTCAGCGGGCTGGCGGTGCCTGCGGTGACCGTGCCGCTTTCATCGAAGGCAAGCTTCAGGCCGGCAAGGTCTTCCGCCGTGGTGCCGGGGCGGGGCGTACCGTCCACTTCAACCAGGCCGCCATCGGTCTGGATCGGAACGATCTCTTCCTTGAAGCTGCCCTTTTCGACGGCCGCACCGGCCTTCTGCTGGCTCTTCACGGCGAAGGCTTCCTGCGCCTCGCGGTTGATTTCGTACTTCTTCGCGACGTTTTCCGCCGTGTCGCCCATGCCGACATAAGCGGCGCTCTTCTCGGCGAGCTTGGGGTTCGGCATCGGGTTGAAGCCGGTCATCGGCACGCGGCTCATCGATTCGACGCCTGCGCAGATAAACACTTCGCCAGCGCCCAGGGCGATCTGGCCAGCGGCATAATGCACCGCGCTCATGCTCGATCCGCAGAAGCGGTTCATGGTGATGCCACCGATGCTCTGCGGCAGGTCGCCCAGCAGCACGATCAGACGGGCGAGGTTGAAGCCCTGCTCACCTTCAGGGAAGGCGCAGCCCAGGACCAGATCCTCGATATCGTCGGCCTTCACGCCGGTTCGTTCGATCAGGCCCTTGATGGTGTTGGCTGCCAGATCGTCCGGACGGACCTTGGCAAGCGCCCCGCGGTAAGCGGGGTGGAACGGGGAGCGGACATAACCGGCAATGACGACTTCACTCATGATTTATTTGGCCTTTCGAATCGAAATGCGCGTTTGACCTTTTGCGCTGATTGATTACCATAGGGTTCGTGGCTTGACGTATAGGTTAAGCTGTTCGTTATGACAAGGGGCTGCGGCGCGCAATTTTCGGCGTGTCCGTGGGCCGCCCGGGAAAGGAATTGCCATGGTCGCGGCCAGCGCCGCCTCTAAGCCTGATGTGAACCGCGTCCTTGCGGAAGACGGTTCGCTGCGTCCGCGCCTGCTGACGGAACCGTTCCGACGGGCGGTGGACCTTTACCCTGACAGGGTGGGGATCGACTTCCTCGGGCTGGAATACACCTATGCCCAGATGGGCGAGGAAGTGGCCCGCGTGGCGCGCGGATTGCAGGACGCCGGACTTGGCAAGGGCGACCGATTCGGCCTGTGCCTTCCCAACACGCCCTATTCGGTGATCCTGTACCAGGCCGTGCTGGCGGCTGGCGGCGTGGTGGTGAATTTGAACCCGCTCTATTCCAGTGCGGAGCTGGACCACCTTATCCAGGACAGCGGCGCCAAGATGGTGGCCGTGCCGGACCTGGAGATGATCCACGGCAAGGTCGCCGACGGTTTCGGCAAGAGCGCGCTGGAAAAGATCGTGCTGTGCCCGATGGCGGATGTGCTGCCCACGATCCAGAGCTGGGGCCTGCGCCTGCTGAAGCGCAAGGAACTGGCCAAGCCCGTGCCGGGCGTACCCTACATCAATTACGGCGAATTGAAGGCGGCGAAGGGCGATGCGGTCGACCACGGACTGGTGCCGGACGACATTGCCGTGCTGCAATATACCGGCGGCACGACCGGACGCCCGAAAGGCGCGATGCTGTCGCACGCGAACCTGGCCGCAAACTCTGCGCAAATGCTCCTCCATCTGGGGGATGAACGGGACGTCCAGGAAAGAACGCTTGGCGTCCTGCCGCTGTTCCATGTCTTTGCGCTGACCTGCGTGATGAATTTCGGGATCGAGATCGCGGCCGAGCTGGTGCTGCTGCCGCGGTTCGAGATGGACCAGGTGCTGAAGACCATCAAACGCAAGCCGCCCACGCAATTCTTCGGCGTGCCCACCATCTACACCGCGATGGGCAATTTGCCGGACAACAAGGTGCCGGACCTCACCGGCGTGCGGGCCAGCATCTCCGGCGGTGCGCCGCTGCCGCTGGAAGTGCGCAAGCTGTTCGAGGAAAAGACCGGCTCGCCGGTGGTCGAAGGCTACGGCCTGACCGAAGCGAGCCCCATCATCGTGTGCAACCCGCTGCTGGGCCAGGGCCCGGTCAAGGAAGACAGCTGCGGCCCGGCCTTCCCGCATACTCAGATCGAGCTGCGCGATCCGGAGACGGGCGAGCTGAACGTGAAGCAGGGCGAGAAAGGCGAAGTGTGCGCCCGCGGCCCGCAGGTCATGCTGGGTTACTGGAACCGCCCGGGCGCGACGGAAAAGACCTTCGTGGATGGCGCGCTGAAAACAGGCGACATCGGCTATCTGGACGAGGACGGTTACCTGTTCCTGGTCGACCGCATGAAGGACCTGATCCTGTGCAGCGGTTACAACGTCTATCCCCGCGCCATCGAGGATGCGACCTATGAGCATCCCGCGGTTGCAGAGGCGGTCGCGATCGGCGTGCCGGACAGCTATCGCGGCGAAAGCCCCAAGCTTTTCGTGGCGCTGAAGGAAGGCGAGGAACTGACCGAGGAAGAGCTGAACGCCTTCCTGACCGAGCGGCTAAACAAGATCGAGATACCGCGCGAATACGAGTTCCGCGACGAGTTGCCCAAGACGCTGATCGGCAAGCTGTCCAAGAAGGACCTGGTCGAGGAAGAGAAGGCGAAGCGCGCCGCTGCAAAGGATGCCGCATGACCGCGCAGCAGAGCAGCGAGCAATCCGCCGATGGCGACCTGAAGAGCATCGCCGAGGTCGCAGAAGCTCTGGGCATCACCCAGCGCACGCTGCGCTTCTATGAGGACAAGGGCCTCATCCAGCCGA
This sequence comes from Paraurantiacibacter namhicola, assembly GCF_001687545.1. NCBI lineage: Bacteria > Pseudomonadati > Pseudomonadota > Alphaproteobacteria > Sphingomonadales > Erythrobacteraceae > Paraurantiacibacter > Paraurantiacibacter namhicola. Next base: position 1,427,715 of record NZ_CP016545.1, read on the forward strand.
CGCGCGTGGGCTCCATGCGCGTCTATTCGCGCCGCGAGATGGGCCGGATGCAGCTGATCCTGCGCGGCAAGCAGCTGGGCTTTTCCATCCGCGAGATCGGCGAGTTCCTCGAACTGTATGATGGCGATCGCAACCATGCGCGCCAGACCCGCACCCTGCTGGACCGCGTGCGCCAGCGGCTGGCCGACCTCAGTCACCAGCGCGAGGCAATCGACGAGACGATTGCCGAGCTGAAGAAGATCGAGGACGAGGCGCAGGAGCACCTCACCAAGCTGGAACGCTGATTTTCCGGGTATTTCTGGTGGAATTCGCGCCGCTATCCGGCTTCGATGGTGGGCGTACCAAGGTTCGAACTTGGGACCCCTACGATGTCAACATAGTGCTCTACCACTGAGCTATACGCCCGCACCATCGAATTGCCGGATGAACGGCAGGCGCGCCATCTAGCGGCGGGCCGGTTGGCTTTCAAGCCTTTTAGAGCGAGGCGGTCGCCGCATCCTCGAAAACCCGCTCAACCTCCAGCACGAGGTCGCGCAGGTGGAAGGGCTTGGACAGGATTTTCGCCTCCGGCGCCTCGCGGCTGGCCTTCAGGCTGACGGCGGCAAAACCGGTGATGAACATCACCTTCGTGCGCGGGCTCACCTCGGCGCAGCGCTGCGCCAGTTCGATCCCGTCCATCTCCGGCATCACGATGTCGGACAGCAGCAGGTCGTAATCCTGGTCTTCCAGCAGGGGCAGAGCGGCGGTGCCGCGGTCCACCGAATCGACGCTGTAGCCGGCGTTCTCCAGGGCCCGCGCGATATAGGTGCGCATGGACTGGTCATCTTCTGCCAGCAAAATTCGGATCATGGTCGGTCTGCTCCCTTGCGACGGGCACGGCCATAGCGCGCCAGCCGTTAAAATTCTCGTTCCAAACCGGCATTGCCCACATATGAGACATCCCGGGCCGCGAACCCTGCTTTGACAGCGGGCTGTGGACAGGGCAGCAGGAGCGTGATGAGCGAGCACGCGTTCCAGTTTTCCGGCAACATCCCCGCGCCGCCATTCACCCTCAGCCAATCCGGCGTTTCGCAGGTGCCGATCCTGATCGCAGTGCCGCATGCCGGTAGGGCATACGGCGCGGATTTGCTGGCCCGGATGCGGCAGCCGGACCTCGCCCGCCTGAAGCTGGAAGACCGGCTGGTGGATCGCATCGCGCAAATCGTCGCGGCCAATACCGGCGCGCCGCTGCTGGTGGCGCATGCCCCGCGCGCGCTGCTGGACCTGAACCGTGCGCCCGATGACATGGATTGGTCGATGCTTTCGGGCGCGCATGACAAGCGGCTGGCCCACAGGCGCGAAGGTCCGCGGGCAAGGTCCGGCCTTGGCATCATCCCGCGCCGCCTGCCGTCTTCCGGCGAGATTTGGCGCGGGCAATTGCCGGTGGAGGAATACGAGGCGCGGATCGAAGGCGTGCACCGCCCCTATCACGATGCGCTCGCCGCGCAGCTCGCCGCGATCCGGCGGCGCTGGGGCGCGGCGCTGCTGCTGGATCTGCATTCCATGCCGCCACTGGGGCCGGGCGGAGCGCAATTCGTTGTCGGTGACCGGTTCGGATCGTCCTGCGGCAGCTTCGTACCGGCACTCGCGCTCAGCACGCTATCGAGGGCGGGGTACACCGCCGGGCATAACCGGCCCTATGCCGGAGGATACGTGCTGGACCGTCACGCCGCGCCCTCTCGCGAGGTGCATGCCATGCAGCTGGAAATCTGCCGCAGCCTCTACCTGGACGAGGCGCTGGACGGGCCGGGGCCGGGTCTGGAGGAAACCGCAAATGCGGTGACGCAGCTCGTCCGCACCCTGGCCGCCGAAGTGGCTGCACGCGGGACCGCCGGGGCCATCGCTGCGGAGTAGCACGGCACTGCGGCGCACCGAGGACAGGCAAAGAAAAAGCCACCTCGTGCATGATGCCCGAGGTGGCCAAGGTTCAGGGAGGAGTGTGCCGAAGCACACTGTTCGATCAGGCCATGAGGGGAGCGCCGACCGAACGATTTCCTTTTAGGACTTATACCCTGAACGGAAGGTGACCAGGCCGCCCGAAATCACGCGAAAAGCGCTGTGTTTCGGACGGGCCGGATCAAGTCATGCAATTACGCCGAATCAGGCGTCCTTGGTGGCGTCAGCGCCCAGCGCTGCGCTGTCTGCGGCGGCCTTCACCGGGCCCTTGCCGGCTTCGACCTGGCGGGCGAAGACCGTGCGCATCAGGTCGAGCGAGAACAGGTGCGCCTGGATCAGCGGCAGCAGGCCGTTCTGGTTCCACTTGCGCAGCTGGTCGCCGGTCAGCTCACGCAGCTTTTCCTGGTTGACCATCTTGAAGCCGCGATAGGTGAAGGGCTGCTCGTCCGCACCGCGCGAGATGGAGACTTCGCCGTCCATCAGCAGGTCGTGCTTCTGCAGTTCGTCGATGAACTGCTGCGTGCGCATGCCGGCTTCTTCGAACTGCTGGCAGAACTGCAGCAGGTTCTTGGTGTGATCGCTGGCTTCGTCACCGTCGAACAGCTTCTCGCCATCGTCGAATTCGCCGACCAGGCCGCTGGAGGGATCGACGCAGAGCGACATCTGGTCCGTATCCGGCTGCAGCTTGGCGAGCAGGAAAGGATAGCGGCGCATGTAGGCCGGGACGTAGATCTCTTCCAGCGCCTTGCCTTCATCGTCGAAGAACACGTTCACGCCTTCGTTCAGGCCCATCAGTGCCAGCGGCACGGGCTTGTCGGAATTGCTGAACACGATCGGGAAGTTGCGCTGGGCCAGCGGGAACTCTTCCACGGTCAGCGGAAGGGCGTGCTGGTTCACGACCCACTTGGCGCGGTCCGTCGTGCGCGAGCGCCATTCGGCATGGTCGCGGCTGTTGAGCGGGGTGAGGTCGTTGTAGAACAGGGGCAGGTTCGCTTGCGGCGCGCTGGCCATGAGATTTCTCCGAAAAGGTCTGAAACTGGTCTCTCGCGCAGGCCGTGCAGCCACTCGCGGGTGATGCGCGGGGGCTTTAGGCGTTCGCGCCCTCCGGTGCAAGCGCCTGCTCGTCCGGCAGCAGCTTGCCCGGGTTAAGCAGGCCCTGCGGGTCCAGCGCCCGCTTCACGGCGCGCATCATGCTGCGGCGGGCCGGATCGTCCAGGCGCGCCAGTTCGTCCACCTTCATCTGGCCAATTCCATGCTCTGCGCTGATGGAGCCGCCCCAGCGCGCGACCAAGTCATGCACGAAGCGGCTCACGGCCTTGCCCTCGCTCGCTTCCCACTCGCCGCGCACTGCGCCTTTCGGGGCCAACACGTGATAATGGACATTGCCATCGCCAAGATGGCCGAAGGCGACCGCCCGCATGCCGGGGAAGCGTTCTTCCACCAGCGGCAGCGTCTCGGCCACGAAATCGGCCATGCGATCCACCGGAACGGAGATGTCGTGCTGCATCGCCGGGCCGATGGCCCGCTCTGCCGGTGCGATTTCGTCGCGCAGCGCCCAGAAGCCATCGGCCTGCCCTTCGCTGGCGGCAATCGTCGCGTCCGCGATCTCGCCTGCGTCCAGCGCCTGCGAAAGCAGGTCCTCGGCCATGGACATCAGCTGGTTTGCGCCGGGCGCATCGGCGGCGAACTCAATCAGCGCGTTCCACTCATGCGGCTGCGAAAGCGGCGCACGGGCCCCGTCCGAATGGGCGAGCACGGCCTCGAGCGCGTGACGCGGCATCACTTCGAAGCCTTCCAGAACCTGCGCGCACTGCCTCTGCGCGCGCACCAGCAACCGGCGCGCGTCGCGCACATCATTCATGCCGGCCCACATCACCACCCGCCCGCCAAGCGCTGGCAGCAGGCGCAGCGTCGCGGCGGTGACAATGCCCAGCGTGCCTTCGGACCCGATCAGGAGCTGCTTCAGGTCGAAGCCGCGGTTGTCCTTCTTCAGCGGGGCGAGCGCATCGAAGATTTCGCCATCGGCCAGCACGGCCTCTATCCCCAGAACCTGCGCGCGCATCGTCCCATGACGCAGCACCTGCGTGCCCCCGGCATTGGTGGAAACGAGGCCGCCGATGGTCGCCGAACCCTTGCCGCCCAGCGTCAGCGGGAAACGCAGGCCGGCCTCGTCAGCGGCCTCGTGCAATGTCTGCAGGATCACGCCCGCCTCGCAAGTCGCCTGCATGCCATCGGCATCGAGGGAACGGATCGCGTTCATGCGCCGCAGGGACAGCAGCACGGACCGGCCCTGGCCATCCGGTGTGGCCCCGCCGCTCATCCCGCTGTTGCCGCCTTGGGGCACGATGGGCACGCCGTGCGCAGCGCACAGCTTCACGAAAGCAGCGACTTCCTGCGTGGAGGCGGGGGAGGCGAGGCCGATGGCCTTGCCCGAGTAGCGTCCGCGCCAGTCGGTCAGCCACGGCTCCATCAGCTCGGCATCCTGCGTGAAACCGCGCGGGCCAAGCAGGGCACGCGCTTCGGCCGGGAAGGCTGTGTCGTTCATGGCCACTCTTGTGCCAGCGGCGCTGCGGGGTTGCAAAGCAATCATGGGCGATTAAGCGGGTATTCAATCGCGCCGGTTAAGGAGGGGCCAGGCCGGGTTTTCCGGCAAAGGACCGATACTTCACGGATGACCCTGCTTTCGACCTTCCTGGCCAGCACCCTGCTGCTGCTGCAATCCGCTGGCGGTGCGCCGGCGGTGAAAATTGCGCCGGAAGCGGTGCTCGAAAACGCGCAGCCGGCCATTCAGGGACAGGTTCGCGTGCGCCAGAGCGTCGTCATCCGCATCTCGCCCCCGGCACCTGCTGAAAGTGACCGTGCGCTGGCGGAAGTGCCGCGGCGCAAGATGAATGCCCGCTACCAGGAAGAGCGCGTAGATGGCTGCGTGCGGATAGAATCGATTGCGGGCAGCAAGCCGCTGGCGAACAATCGCCTCCTCCTGTTCATGCGCGACCGCGGCATCCTGACGATCTCGCTCGACCGGGTGTGCAGCGCGCAGAGCTTCTATTCCGGCTTCTATGTCGAGCGGAATGGCGATGGGATGCTGTGCCCGGGGCGTGACAAGCTGCGCTCGCGCAACGGGATGGAATGCGAAGTGGGCGGCCTGGGCCGGCTGGTGGCCATTCGCGACTGAGCGGGCGCTGGCCAGTGGCGGCGTGCTTTTCTTGACTTTTTCGCCTTGCGGTGCATAGCGCGCGGGCGGTCTTCGCCAGACGACGCTGGCACCGTTATCCCGCAAATTTGCAAGCGCTCGGGCGGACCGGGCATTTATGGAATGTCCAAACCTATGAACTTCGCCGATCTCGGCCTTTCCCCCGAACTGCTCAAGGCGGTCGATGACGCGGGCTACACCACGCCCACACCGATCCAGGCCGAAGCCATCCCGCCCGTGCTGATGATGAAGGACATCATCGGTATCGCGCAGACCGGGACGGGCAAGACAGCCAGCTTCGTCCTGCCGATGATCGACATCATGGCCAGCGGCCGCCGCCGCGCCCTGATGCCGCGCAGCCTGATCCTTGAACCCACGCGCGAACTGGCCGCGCAGGTTGCCGAGAACTTCGAGAAGTACGGCAAGAACCACGACCTGAAGATGGCGCTGCTGATTGGCGGCGTGCAGATGGGCGACCAGCTGAAGGCGCTGAACGAAGGCGTGGACATCCTGATCGCCACGCCGGGCCGCCTGATGGACCTGTTCGAACGCGGCAAGATCCTGCTGAACGGCTGCGAGCTGCTGGTGATCGACGAAGCGGACCGCATGCTCGACATGGGCTTCATCCCGGACATCGAGTTCATCTGCGACAAGCTGCCCGACACGCGCCAGACCATGCTGTTTTCGGCCACCATGCCGAAGCCGATCGAGAACCTGGCCAAGAAGTTCCTCGACAATCCCAAGCGCATCGAGGTGAGCCGCGCGGCCACCACCAACAAGGACATCACCGCCTTCAAGGTGCCGGTGAAGTCCAACAAGAAGCGCGAGACGCTGGAATGGCTGCTGCGGCACGACCAGGTAGAAACCGCCATCGTGTTTTCCAACCGCAAGACCACTGTGCGCGAGCTGAACAAATATTTGCAGCGCAATGGCTTCTCCAGCGGCGAGATCCATGGCGATATCGACCAGGCTTCCCGCCAGAAGGAACTGGAGCGGTTCAAGTCCGGCGACATCAACATCCTGGTCGCCAGCGACGTCGCAGCGCGCGGGCTGGACATCAAGGGCGTGTCCCATGTCTTCAACTTCGACACGCCGTGGCATCCGGACGACTACGTCCACCGCATCGGCCGTACGGGCCGCGCAGGGGCCAAGGGCCGCGCATTCACCTTCGTGACGCCGGAAGACGCCGAGGCGATCGACAATGTCGAGAAGCTGACCAAGAATGTGATCAAGGTCTTCGGCAAGGAAGACGTGCGCGTCGAGCTGAAGGAGCCGGGGGCTTCTTCGGACAAGCCCAAGGGGCGCAAGCCCCGCTCCGATGACCGCAGCGAGCAGCGCGAAGAGCGCGAAGAGCGTCCGCAGGCGGATGAGGCGAAGGCTGACGAAAAGCCGAAGCGCGCACGCAAACCGCGCCAGGACCGCGACGAGGATGCACCCCGGGAACGGGCGAAAGCTCCCCGCGCGCCGCGCGAAGACAGGCCGAAGCGCGACGACACGGCCAAGCGCGAAGACAAGCCGCGGCGCCGCAGCGAGCCGAAGGAAGATCCCGTGCCGCCCGGCGAGTGGAACGGACCGCAGCCCGGCTTCCTTGGCGTCGGCTTCGACTAGGAACGCGGTTTAACGCCTTGTTACCCATCGCGCGGCTATCCTGCGCGGCGCGATGGAAAACCTGCTCGCAGATGTGGAGGCGTTGGTGCTGGGGCTTGCCCCGGCAGCGGCCGTGTTCGCCTTGCTGGCGCTGGTGCTGAAGCGCCGCCGCATCCTGTCCGCCCTGCGCAATTCGTGGCGCGAGACGCTGACGAACCTTGGCCTGATTGCGCTCAGTTCCATCGTGCTGGGCGCCGCGTTTCACTTCGTCGAACAGAACGCCAGCGCGCATCTCGCACTGTTCCCGCAGCTCGCCGCGACATGGGACGCGTTGCCGCAGGTCTGGCTGTTGGTGCTGGCCCTGCTGATCGACGATTTCATCGTCTATTGGCGGCACCGGTTCGAACATATGCCGCTGTGGTGGCCAGTTCATGCCGTGCACCATTCGGACGAGGCGATCACCTGGCTGACGCTGCAGCGCAAGCATCCGCTTGGCAAGCTGCTTGGCCTGCTGGTGGACGCAGCACCGCTGATCATCCTCGGCTTCCCGCTCTGGGTCATCGCCGCATCGGCCTTCATCCGCACGTGGTGGGGATACTTCATCCATGCGGACCTGCCATGGACGCTGGGCCCGCTCGGCCGAGTGCTGCTCAGCCCCGCCGCGCACCGCATGCACCACATCGATGACGAGGAGCTGATGGGCCGCAATTACGGCGGGTTCTTCACGCTGTGGGACCGCGTCTTCGGCACATGGGACGATGCCGCAGAGCATGTCGGCTGCCGCACGGGTATCGCCGGTGGCAGCAAGCACCTCGGCGGTGAACTTCTGCGGCCCTTCGCGGCGTGGTTCGGCAAACCCGCAAAGCCGCCCGCATCGGGGCAGGCCCAGGCCGAGGCCTAATCCGCCGCCTTCACGAAGCTGTCGATCACGCGCTTCGTGCCCGCCTTTTCGAATTCGATTTCCAGCTTGTTGCCTTCCTGGCCCATCACGGTGCCATAACCGAACTTGTCATGGAACACGCGCGAGCCCAGCGGCAGGTCGCTGCGCGGCTTGGCGGCGAAGCTGGCGGCGCTGCGGGTGTTCTCCCGCACGCGGACCTGCTTGGTGTCATATCCTGTGGCCAATGCGCGCTGCCAGCCGGGGCCGCGCGCCTGTGAGCGTTCAGGGCGATTCTGCACGACATGCGCGAAGGGGTCTTCGCTTTCCGACCAGTTCGCCTGCCACAGCGAGCGGCCGCCGGTCATCGTCGTCTCGCTCTCCACATGCTCGTCGGGAAGTTCTTCCACGAAGCGACTGGGGATGGAGCTGGTCCACTGGCCGTAAATGCGCCGATTCGCGGCGTGCAGGATTGTGCAGCGGCGTCGAGCGCGTGTGATGGCCACATAGGCCAGGCGGCGTTCCTCCTCCAGGCTGGCGAGCCCGCCTTCGTCCAGCGCGCGCTGGCTGGGGAACACGCCTTCCTCCCAGCCAGGCAGGAACACATGGTCGAATTCCAGCCCCTTAGCCGCGTGCATGGTCATGATGGTGACCTTCTCGCCGCCGCCGTCGCGGTCGTTATCCATCACCAGGCTCACATGCTCCAGGAAGTCGCCCAGCGTCTCGTATTCCTCCATCGCGCGGGCGAGCTCGACCAAGTTGTCGGCGCGGCCGGCGCTCTCGGCAGAGCGGTCGGCGGAGAGCATGGCGTTGTAGCCGCTTTCCTCCAGCACGATGCGCAGCAGTTCGGACGGGGTGACCTTCTCGGCCTGCTCGCGCCAGTGGAGGAAGCCCTGCATCAGGCCGGCAATGGTGTTGCGGGCTCGGGCAGGCAGTTCGTCGCTATCGGCCAGCTCCAGGGCGGCGGCGGCCAGCGGCTGGTCCGTGCGGCGCGCGTGCTGGTGCATCTTTTCCAGCGTCTTTGCGCCAAGGCCGCGCTTGGGCGTGTTGTAGATCCGCTCGAACGCAAGGTCGTCCGCCGGCTGGGCCACCACGCGCAAGTAAGCGAGTGCATCGCGGATTTCGGCGCGTTCGTAAAAGCGGAAGCCGCCCACGATGCGGTAATTCAGGCCGATCTGGATGAAGCGGTCCTCAAATTCGCGCGTCTGGTATTGCGCGCGCACAAGGATGGCGACCTGTTCCAGCGGCGCGCCTTCGCGCTCCAGCCGTTCGATCTCCTCGCCCACGCGGCGCGCTTCTTCCGGGGCGTCCCACACGCCGATCACGCGAACCTTCGTGCCTTCGGGCATCTCGGTCCACAGCGTCTTGCCAAGCCGTTCACTGTTGGCCGCGATCAGCCCCGATGCGGCGGCCAGGATCTGCGGGGTGGAGCGGTAATTCTGTTCCAGCTTGATCACGGCCGCGCCGGGAAAATCTTTCTCGAAGCGCAGGATATTGGCCACTTCCGCGCCGCGCCAGGAATAGATAGACTGGTCGTCATCCCCCACGACGCAGATATTCTTGCGCTCCTGCGCGATGAGCCGCAGCCACAGATACTGCACGGCATTGGTATCCTGGTATTCGTCCACCAGAACGTATTTGAAGCGCTGCTGGTATTGCTTCAGGATGTCCGGTTCGCGCCGCAAGATGTTGAGAACATGCAACAACAGGTCGCCGAAATCGCAGGCGTTCAGCGCCTTCAGCCGGTCCTGGTACTTGCGATAGAATTCCTGCCCGCGCCCATTGGCATAAGCCTCGTTCTCCACCGCATCGAGGTCTTCGGGATTGAGCCCGCGGTTCTTCCAGCGGTCAAGCAGGCCGGCCAGCTGACGCGGGGGCCAGCGCTTCTCGTCCAGCTCCGCATCGCGGATCAGCTGTTTCAGCAGCCGCAGCTGGTCGTCCGTGTCGATGATGGTGAAATTGCTCTGCAGTCCCACCAGCTCCGCATGGCGGCGCAGCATCTTTGCGCCGATGGAATGGAAGGTGCCGAGCCAGGGCATGCCCTCCAGCGCGCCGCCCGTCAGCTTGCCCACACGCTCGCGCATTTCGCGCGCCGCCTTGTTGGTGAAGGTGACGCACAGGATCTCGCTGGGCCATGCCAGCCGCTCTCGCACGATATGGGCCAGGCGGTGGGTGAGGGCGGCCGTCTTGCCTGTTCCCGCACCTGCCAGCATCAGCACCGGCCCCTGTGTCGTCATCACCGCCTCCCGCTGCGGCGGGTTCAGGTGCGACAGCCACTCGGGCGCGGCTTCGACAGGCAGGTTTGCGGGGGTGTTCACAGGTGAACAGCTAGGGAACACCGGCCAGCTGCGCAAGGGCTTCGGAACCTCGGTTGCGGCCTTCCGTTGGAAGGGCGGACGAAGACAAGAGGACGTAACCTTATGAAAAAGCTGACAGCCATCATTGCCGCAGGTGCATTTGCCGCCATCGCCACCCCCGCAATGGCCGATCACCACATGGAAGGTGAGAAGAAGGCGAAGTCCGACAAGTGGGAAGTGGTCGAGACCAATTCCCGCGGACAGGCCACCATGGTGCGCAATGGCGACACCACGATTGCCGTGTGCATGAAGGGCAAGACGGACAATTGTATCAACCCGCGCGAAGCGGGCCTGAAGTGGGGCAACCGCCCGCTGGCCTACTGGCCGGGCCAGCCTGCCAGCTCGATGTAAGCTGACGGCAGCAATTTGCCGCGCCTGAGGGCGTGGCTGGACGGGCGGCCGCGTTGGAGAGACGCGGTCGCCCTTTCTCTTATCCGGCCAAGGACGGTTGCAAATTTCGCCCCGGCCCGTTCGCGGCACCGGTTTCGGTGAAGGTTGGCAGGTGCGCGGCAGCCGGTGCGTCGCAGCATTGCTTGTCAAAGCGAACGCCCGCATCAGGGCGGCGGTCGTTCGTTGCGCATGATCTATCCACTAAAGGAGAATGACATGCGTATTTCCCTAATCATTGCTGCCATGGGGTTGGCAGCACCCGGCATTGCCTTTGCGCAGGACGTGCCGCCCGATCCGATGCAATCGGAACACGGCGTGCCGGATACCTCTCCGCCCGTTGTTCCGGATACCGGTGACCCGATGGCTCCGCCCGGTGATGCCGAAAGGCAGGCGGCCTATGACAGCTGGTCGCCCGAACGGCAGGGCGAATACACGCTCTGGTCCGAGGCCGCGCAGGATTACTTCTGGACGCTGAGCGAACAGCGCAAGGAGTGGTTCTGGCTGCTCGTGCCCGACGACCGGATCGCCCTGCTGGCCATGCAGCCGGAGCAGCGGGAGATGGCCTGGACCCGGCTGGAACAGCGGGTGAAGAGTGCGCCTCCCGAGGCAGAGCCCGAAACATCGCCGGACCAGCCAGCCGAACCGGATGGTCGCTGAGCCGACAGGCATAAAAGAGAGGGCGGCTGCGCAGCGGATGTGCCGCCGCCCTTTCCTTTTGCGCTATGCAGGGGCAGGGTCCGCGCCATGAGCGAGACAGAGACCTTTTCCGGCAGCTGCCATTGCGGCGCCATCCGCTATGAAATCAGCGGCGCGCCGATGAACCACACGCTGTGCCACTGCGCCGATTGCCGCCGCGCGACGGGCGCGCCCATGGTTGGCTGGGCGATGGTCGCGATGGACCAGCTTGCCGTCAGTGGGGAGCCTGCAATTTACGCCAGCGGCGAGGATGCCCGGCGGCATTTCTGCATCCAGTGCGGCACGTCCCTGTTCTACAGCAATGCGGCGCTGCTGCCCGGCGTTGCCGACGTGACCACCGCCACGCTCGACGATCCCGAGGCGCTGCCGCCCGACTGCCATATCCAGGTGGCCGAGCGGATCGGCTGGATGGCCACGCAGCATGATCTGGCAGCTTTCGAGCGGTTCCCGCCGCACGACTAGGGGGCGTCAGCCGGTCAGCCGGTCAGCCGGTCAGCCCGTCAGCCGCGCCAGCGTCAGCTTCGCCTTGCCGACCTTGCGTTCGCTGTCGACGGTCAGCGATTTCAGCCGCACTTCCTCGTCCGCCGCGGTTTCCAGTGCCACCCACGTCGCCGGGCCGATCCAGCCAAGACGTGCCAGCCTGTCCAGCGCCACTGCGCCAGCGCCGGTGTGATAGGGCGGGTCCAGCAGGACCAGGTCGGTCGGCGCCTTCGCCGGGCCGAGCGAGAGCACGCTGCCTGCCTTCACATCGCACCGCTGCTGCGCGCGAAGGGCGGCAATGTTGTCGCGAATGGCGCGCACGGCGGCGGCGTCCTGCTCCACGAAAAGGCAATGCGCCGCGCCCCGGCTAAGCGCCTCCAGCCCCAGCGCGCCGGAGCCGGCAAACAAATCCGCCACGCTCAGCTCCTCGAAGCTGCCGATGCGGCTCGCCAGCATGGAGAACAGCGTCTCCCGCGTGCGATCCGCCGTCGGCCGCGTGCCGTCACCGGGCGGAGCCTTCAGCTGCCGCCGTTTCCATTCACCTGCGATAATCCTCATCACGTCGCTCCTACGGAACCTGCGGTGCTATGGTCCATTTTTATCTGCGACCGTCCCGGAAAAACAACAGAGGAGAATGACGTGCCCGACGTCTCAGCCAAACTTGAAATCCTGGAAACGCTCGCGCGGGCCAATCGCGCTTCGGATGAGAAAGACGTCCAAGGTGCGGCCCGCTGCTACACCGACGATGGCTTCATCGAAGGCGACATGCAGGCGGCGCAGGACAGCTTCGAGCAGGACCTGCAGCAGATCTACGATAACGAGCCGGGCCTGAAACGGCACGTAGGCTCCGGTCATATCTTCACGGACCATGACGAGAGCGTGCTGGTCGAATCACTCCTGACCGTGCTGGAGGGCGACGATGCGCCCAGCGTCGTTGCCACGGCGCAGATCGAAGACGAGGTCCGCCTGGTCGACGGAGAATGGAAGATCGCACGCCACCGGGTGGAGATGGACCCCGGCACGAAGAAGGCCATGGCCGCCGCCGGTTAAGCGGCGTCAGACCTTCTTCAGGCCGCTGCGGAACCGGTCCACGTCCTGCTTCTTCAGCTCGTCCGCCTGCCCGCGCGGCAGGTCGGCCAGCGGGAAGGGGCCGTAGGCGGTGCGGATCAGGCGGCTGACCTTCAGGCCGAGGTGTTCCAGAACGCGGCGAACCTCGCGGTTCTTGCCTTCCGCCAGCGTCAGTTCGATCCACTGGTTGCGGCCCGTGCGCCGCTCCAGATTCGCGTCGATCGGGCCGTAACGCACGCCCTCGACCTCGATACCGTCCATCAAATCTTCCAGCTGGGCTTGGCTGATGTCGCCGAAGGTGCGGGCGCGGTACGTGCGCGGGATTCCGCTGCTGGGCAGTTCCATGGCGCGTTTCAGCTCGCCATCGTTGGTCATCAGCAACAGGCCCTCGGTATTGAGGTCCAGCCGCCCGACCGGCATCAGCCGCGGCGTATCGGCGGGCAGGGCATTGCGCAGCGCGGTGTAAATCGTGGGCCGGCCTGAGAAGTCGCGCTCCGCCGTCAGCAGGCCTTCGGGTTTGTGGAAGCGGTAAAGCCGCGTGCGGTCGGGCTTGCCCACCGGCTTGCCGTCCACCGTCACGCCGCGCAGGTGCGGGATGATGGTGGCGGGCGTGTCCAGCACCTTCCCATCGATGGCGATGCGGCCATCGCCGATCATGCGCTCCACCTCGCGCCGGCTGGCGACACCGGCGCGGGCCAGCAGCTTTGCGATACGTTCGCCTTCCGGGCGGCCCGAGGGATCGGAGCCGGCGGCCTCGGGCGTTTTCGCGGGGCTGGCTGAGTTCTTGAGGGGATCGTAATCGGACATGGCATCGGCGCTTAGCTGTTGAGGCTGCATTCATCCAGCCTTCCCATGCTGGCAATTGCCGCTAGAGCGAAACGGTAACCGGCCACGAGGGAGAAGGCATGGCAGAGGCAGCAGCGAAGACGAAGCCGGGATGGGGCACGCTCGCCCGGTCGCTGAAGAACCCCAAGAGCGGGTTCATGGCGCTGTTTGGCTTCGCGCAGGGCCTGCCGCCCGCGCTGTTCCTCGGCACGCTGTATGCCTGGCTGAGCGAGGCGGAAGTGGATCTGGAGACGATGGGAGTCTTCAGCCTCGTCGGCCTGGCCTACGCCTTCCAGTTCCTGTGGTCGCCGCTGCTCGACAAGGTCGACATCCCGGGCCTTAGGCGGCTGGGCAAGCGCAAGCAGTGGATTGCGCCCATGCAGCTGACGGTGGGCATCGCGCTGCTGGTGATGAGCTTCCTCGACCCCGGTAGCGCGCTCGGCTGGTTCAGCCTGCTGGCCGCCATCGGCGCCTTCGCCAGCGCCACGCAGGACATTGCCATCAACGCCTGGCGTATCGACGTGGCGGACGAGGTCGCGACGCTGGATATCCTTTCCACCATCACGCAGATGGGCTTCCGCATGGCGGCGCTGGTCGGCGGCGCGCTGGGCCTGATCATCGCCGAGCGGATCGGCTGGCCGCAGACTTACCTGATCATGGGCGGCATCATGCTGGCCATCGGTATCGCCAGCCTGTTCGCGCCCGATGCGGATGTGGCGAAGCGCAGCGCCGCCACGGATGCCGCCGCCGATGCCGAGGTCGCCGAGCTGTACAACGCTGGCGAAGTCACCCCGCAGGTCCGTAATCGCGCGCTGCTGGCGGTGGGCATCTTGTGGGCCTGGGCCATCGGGACGGTCGTTGTCTTCATGGTGCGCAGCATGACTGCCATGCCGGAGGACCGGCCGGATGTGACGCTGTTCACGGCCACCTATGGCCCGCTGATCGTGCTTGCCACGGTGGTGCTGCCGGCCTTCATCGCCGCCTGGGTCGCCCGCCAGAAGCGCAACGGTACCAATGTTATCACCGCCGCGCCGGGCGTGGGGGCAGGGCACAAGGTGACCTTTGCGGACCACCTGTACCGCGCGCTCGTGCTGCCACTGGTCGAATTCGTCGGCCGCATCGGCTGGTCGCTGGTGCTGATCCTGGCGCTGGTACTGACTTATCGCATCTGCGATTCCATCTGGGGCGTGTTCGCGTATCCGTTCTACCTGGGTGAGCTGGGTTACACCGGGGACGAAGTGGCCTTTGCCTCCAAGTTCTTCGGTGTCTTTGCCATCATCCTGGGCCTCGCGCTGGGCGGGTGGATCATCACCAAGTTCGGCCGCATGTTCACGCTGACGCTGGGCGCGATCCTGGCCGCTGCAACCAACCTGCTTTATGCGGACCTGGCCGCGGGCGGGGCGACCATGCAGGCGGCGAGCGATTTCATCGGCTTCACCAAGCTGATCGCCTGGATGGCGCCATTTGGTAGCGAAGGCCTGCCGCGCCTAACCTTCACGATCTTCTGGGAAAACCTCGCCATCGGCATCGCGGGCGCAGCCTATATCGCCTGGCTTTCCAGCATCGTGGCAAAGGAATATGCCGCCGTGCAATATGCCCTGCTGGCCTCGCTCACGCTGCTGGTCGGCACGCTGGGCCGCGGTGCGCTGGGGCAGATGATCGAGGATCGCGGCTATTACTTCGTCTTCATCTTCACCGCGCTGATCGGTGTGGTCGCTGTGGTGCTGTGCATCATGGAATGGATCCGCGAGGCGCGCGGCGGCAAGGATGCGGGCGTGGTGCAGCCGGACCCGGTGGTGGCGCGCGGCGCCTAGCCCGGGATTTCGCCGTTCGCTTCCAGGACCTGTCCCGCGAGGTATAGCGAGCCGCAGATGAGGACCGTCCCCTGTGCAGGCGTGTTGTCGGCAATCGCCTGAAGGGCTGCCTTTACGCTGGTAGCTGGCTGGCTGGCGGGCAGGGTCTCGCGCGCGATCTCCACCAGTTCCTGCGTATCGATGTGGGCGGAGCCGACGATGGGCACGGCCTGCAGGCTTTCGAAGAACGGGCCGAGGATGGCGAGGAAGGTGCGCGCATCCTTCGCCGCCATCATCCCCACCACCGCATGCACGGGCTGCGGCAGCCCGGCGACATGCGCCGCCAGCGCGTCTGCCGCATCGGCATTGTGCCCGCCGTCCAGCAGCACGGTGCGGCCGGGCAGGATGCGGGTGAGCGGGCCTTCGCCCAACGTCTGGATACGCGCAGGCCAGCTGGCACTGCGGATACCCTCTGCCATGGCGGCGGGGGAGACGGTAACGAAGTCCTGGTGCCGCAACATGGCGACGGCCAGTGCGGCATTGTCGGCCTGGTGCCTGCCGGGCAGAGTCGGCAGGGGTAGGGCGAGCTCGCCATGCTTGTCGCGGTAATTGATGGCGTCACCCACATCGGCCCACCATTCGCGCCCGCGCATGTGCAGCGGCGCCTCGGCCAGCCCCGCGCGGCGCTCGATCTCCAGCCGTACGTCCTCGCGCAGATATTCCTGCACGCATAGCGGCGAGCCCGGGCGGGCGATGCCGGATTTCTCGAAGGCGATGCGCACGATGGGCGTTTCCGGCACGCCTTCCTCCGGCACCAGCAGGAAATGCTCGTGATCGATGCCAAGGCTGGCGATCCCGCAGGCGGCGGGGCGCTGCATCACATTGGTCGCATCGAAGCGTCCGCCCAGCCCGACCTCGATGATGCAGGCATCCGCAGGCTCGCGCGAGAAGGCGAGGAAAGTGGCAGCCGTCGTGACCTCGAAGAAGCTGGGGTCAAGGTCCTCGCTGGCGTCCAGCACCTCCTTCAGCAGCGCGGCCAGCATTGCGTCGGACACCAGCTCGCCCGCGATGCGGATGCGTTCGTTATAGCGTACGAGGTGCGGCTTGGTGGCGGAGTGGACCGTCTTCCCGTCCGCCTCCAGCATGGCGAGCAGGAAGGCGCAGGTGCTGCCCTTGCCATTGGTGCCAGCGACATGGAATGTGGGCGGCAGGCTGTCTTGCGGATTGCCGAGCCGGTCCAGCAGCGTGCGGATGGTTTCCAGCCCGATGCGCCCATGGGGCAGGCTGAGCGCCTGCAGGCGGTTCAGCTGCGCCTGCACCGCCGGATCGTCATGCGTGGCGAAATCCTTCATCGCGGTTTGTCGCGCGCTTTAAGCGGCGGCGGCTTCCGGATTGAGGTAAGCCAGCGTTCGGGCCAGCGTTTCCTTCAGCTCGCTGCGGTGGACTACCATGTCCACCATGCCGTGCTCGTAAAGGTATTCGGCGCGCTGGAAGCCTGCGGGCAGCTGCTCGCGGATCGTCTCCTGGATCACGCGTTGCCCGGCAAAACCGATCAATGCATCGGGCTCGGCAATCTGGACATCGCCCAGCATGGCATAGCTGGCAGTGACGCCGCCGGTGGTCGGATCCGCAAGAACCACGATATAGGGCAGGCCTGCCTCTTTCAGGCGGCGCGTCATCACCGTGGCGCGGGGCATCTGCATTAGCGACAGGATGCCTTCCTGCATGCGCGCGCCCCCGGCTGCGGTGACGACCACGAAGCCGCATTGTTCATCCAGCGCGCGCTCAGCCGCCTCGCAGAAGGCCGTGCCCACGGCCATGCCCATGCTGCCGCCCATGAAGGTGAAGTCCTGCACGCCCACGACCGCCGGATTGCCGCCAATCGTCCCATAGGCGGACTGGAAGGCATCGCGATGCGGGTTGTTGGCGCGCGCGGCCTTCAGCCGGTCAGAATAGCGCTTGGAATCCTTGAACTTCAGCGGGTCTTCGCGGACCTCCGGTTCGGGGAGCACTTCGTAACCCTGGTCCAGCAGCTGCATCAGCCGCTCGTCCGCGCCGATGCGGCCGTGATGGTCGCAGCGCGGGCAGACAGACAGGTTCTCCGCATATTCCTTGGCGAAGATCATTTCGCTGCAGCGCGGGCATTTCACCCAGAGGTTATCGGGCGTGTCGCGCTTCTGGACGAAGGGCAGCGAATTGCGGACGCGGGAAAGCCAGTTCATGGTGGGTGCTCTAATCCAGTTTTTCCGTCTTTGCGAGCGACGAAGTCGCGCGGCAATCCATCATCTGAGTTCTCCGGCACGTGCCCGGGGAGATGGATTGCCACGTCGCCTGCGGCTCCTCGCAATGACGTAATCTCAGCTGTTTCGCGCAGAATGCACGGCTTCGGCAAGGGCCG
Source organism: Paraurantiacibacter namhicola (assembly GCF_001687545.1). Classification (NCBI taxonomy): domain Bacteria; kingdom Pseudomonadati; phylum Pseudomonadota; class Alphaproteobacteria; order Sphingomonadales; family Erythrobacteraceae; genus Paraurantiacibacter; species Paraurantiacibacter namhicola. The sequence continues at coordinate 1,445,314 of NZ_CP016545.1, forward strand.
AGACGAGCTCGCGCAGCTTCGCCGGGGCATCCTTGCCATGCTCGCCCACGATTTCGACCAGCGCGCTGCCGACCACGACGCCGTCCGCCACGCGGGCAAAGGCGCGGGCCTGGTCCGGCGTGCGCACGCCGAAGCCGACGGCGACGGGCAGGTCGGTGTGCCTCTTGAGCCGCGCGACCGCTTCCTCGATGCTGTCCAGCGCCGCCTGCTGCTTGCCGGTGATGCCCGCAACGCTGACGTAATAAAGGAACCCGCCCGAGCCATTGAGCACGGCGGGCAGGCGCGCATCGTCTGTGGTCGGCGTGGCGAGGCGGATGAGGGCGATGTCCTTCGCGCGCAGGGCAGGCCCGAGGTCGCGGTCCTCCTCCGGCGCGAGGTCCACGCAGATCACCCCGTCGACGCCCGCCTTGGCGGCTTCGTCCGCGAACCATTCCGGCCCGCGCCGCACCATCGGGTTGGCATAGCCCATCAGCACCAGCGGCACATCCGGATGCCGCGCGCGGAAATCGGCGGCGATCTGCATGACATCTGCGGTGCGCGTCCCCGCGCCGAGGCTGCGGATATTCGCCGCCTGGATCGCCGGACCATCGGCCATCGGATCGGTGAAGGGCATGCCCAGCTCGATCACATCCGCGCCGCCCGCTACGAGCGCATCGAGATTGGCCGCCGTGTCGCCATCGCCAGCGGTGACGAAGCAGACGAGCGCAGGACGCGGGGCTGAGAAGGTGGTGGAAAGGCGGGTCATGGCTTTCCCCTCTCCCCGACCCTCTCCCCTGAAGGGGAGAGGGAGTTCGTGGCGCCGGAAATAGCCCTCTCCCCTTCAGGGGAGAGGGTTGGGAGAGGGGGCTGCGCACGCAAGCTTGCGATCACGTCGGCAAGTCGTGTCAGAACGCCGTGCATGTTTCCCATTACGTCAGAGTTTGTGAACCTGATCACCGTGTATCCTTGAGCTTCCAAACTTTCAGTGCGGCGTCCGTCATAATTATGTTGGCCGGCGTGCGTGTCGCCATCTACCTCCACAACCAGCTTGGGATCGTTGGCCGCGAAGTCTACAATATACCGCCCAATGACCTTCTGCCGCCGGAATTTAACGCTCTGAAACCGCGAAGCGCGCAGTTCGAGCCACAAACGCGTTTCCGGCTCGGTCATTTCCCGCCGCATGGCTTTGGCGTGCCTCGTGAGATCTGCGTCGCGCATGGCCCCTCTCCCAACCCTCTCCCCTCAAGGGGAGAGGGCTATTAGATCTCCACTCCCAGCGCTTCCGCCACGGTGAAGATGTCCTTGTCCCCGCGGCCGCACAGATTCATCAGGATGGTCTGGTCGCGGCGCATGGTCGGGGCGAGTTTCGCCACGGCGGCGATGGCGTGGCTTGGCTCCAGCGCGGGGATGATACCTTCGGTGCGGCAGAGCAGCTGGAAGGCGTCGAGTGCCTCCTTGTCCGTCGCGCTGGTGTATTCGACGCGGCCGGTTTCCTTCAGCCACGCGTGTTCCGGGCCGATGCCGGGGTAATCGAGGCCTGCGCTTATCGAGTGGCCCTCGGTGATCTGGCCATCCTCGTCCTGCAGCAAATAGGTCTTGTTGCCGTGCAGCACGCCGGGGAAGCCGCCCGCCAGGCTGGCGGCGTGTTCGTCTCCGTCCAGCCCGTGGCCCGCGGCCTCCACGCCCAGCAGGCGGACATCGGGATCGTCGAGGAAGGGATGGAACAGGCCGATGGCATTGCTGCCGCCGCCGATGCAGGCCACTGCCATGTCCGGCAGCTTGCCCGTGCGCTCCTGCATCTGGACGCGGGCTTCCTTGCCGATCACGCTCTGGAAATCGCGCACCAGCTCCGGATAGGGGTGCGGGCCGGCGGCCGTGCCGATGATGTAGAAGGTGTCGTGGACGTTGGCGACCCAGTCGCGCAGCGCCTCGTTCATCGCATCCTTTAGCGTGCCTCGCCCACTTTCGACCGGGTTGATGGTCGCGCCCAGCAGCTTCATGCGGAAGACGTTGGGCGATTGCCGCCGCACGTCTTCGGCGCCCATGTAAACCGTGCAGGGCAGGCCGAAGCGCGCGCAGACCGTCGCGGTGGCGACGCCGTGCTGGCCCGCCCCGGTTTCCGCGATGATGCGTGTCTTGCCCATGCGGATGGCGAGCAGGATCTGCCCGATGCAATTGTTGATCTTGTGCGCGCCGGTGTGGTTCAGCTCGTCCCGCTTGAACCAGACTTCCGCGCCCATGCCTTCCGGCGCGTCCTTGCGCAGTTCCTCGGTCAAGCGTTCAGCGTGATAGAGCGGGCTGGGACGGCCGACGTAATGTTCCAGCAGGTGATCGAACTCGGCCTTGAAATCCGGGTCCGCCTGCGCGGCGCGGTAATGCTTTTCCAGGTCCAGGATCAGCGGCATCAGCGTTTCGGCGACATAGCGCCCGCCGAACTGGCCGAAATGCCCGCGATCATCGGGCTGGTTGCGGAAGCTGTTTGCCTGATTACCCACAAAAAATTCCGTTCGGGCTGAGCCTGTCGAAGCCCCGTTCTTGCTTCTTGCCCAGCGCTATAAGGAAAGACGGCCCTTCGACAAGCTCAGGGCGAACGGAAACTTACGCTGCGCGAACCGCCTCGCAGAAGGCGCGGATCAAGTCCACGTCCTTTACGCCCGGCGCGCTTTCAACGCCGCTGGATACGTCCACCAGCGGCGGGCGTGTTGTGCGGATGGCATCGCCGACATTGTCCGGCGTCAGCCCGCCAGCCAGACCCCAGGGAACGGGATGCTGGTATCCGGCGAGCAGGTCCCAGTCGAGCGCCAGGCCATTGCCGCCCGGCAGCACGCCCGGCGCGGCATCGTACAGGATCAGGTCAAGCGCGCCGTGGTAGCGCTTCACGTCTTCCAGCGATTGCGCGTTCTTGATGCCGCAAGCCTTCCATACTTCCACCGGTGCGTTCTTGCGCAGCAGGCCGAGGTATTCGGCGCGCTCGTTCCCATGCGCCTGGGCGATGTCCGGCTTCACCGCATCCAGCGCGCGGATGTGGGAGACGGCGTCCATGTTCACCGTCAGCAGCACGCTCTTCACCTCGCGCGGGACGCGGGCGCGTAGGGCGGCTGCCTGCTCCACCGAGACATGCCGCGGGCTCTTCTCGAAATGGACGAAGCCCACATGCGTCGCCCCTGCGGCCACGGCTGCATCGACGGTTTCGGGCGTGGAAAGCCCGCAAATCTTGATTCCGGTCTGCATGGGGGCGGGACTAGGACAATCGCTGCGCGCTTGAAAGACCGGATGGGGCCTTCAGGCCGTCTCCAGCCGCTTTTCCAGTATCGTGAAGGTGAGGGGCGGATCGAGCGACACCGGAAAGGGCGCAGTCTCGCCGGTTTGCGCGTAGCCGCGCCGCTCATACCACGCGATCAGGGAATGGCGTGTGTCGATGACCTGCATCGTGATCGTCAATGTCCCCTCTTCGCGGGCCAGGTCTTCCGCTGCGTCGAGCAAGGTTCGGCCCAGACCTGCCGATTGCAGGTCCGGCATCACGCAGAGCATGCCCAGATATAAGACGCCGCCGGGCCGCCGGGTGAGCGCGACACAGCCAAGCAATTCTTTCCCGGATCGTGCGAGCAGGATGGTCACGGCCGGGTCGGCGAGCATGCCCGCAATCTGTCCGGGCGCGCATCTCTTGTCGTAAAGGATATCGGCTTCGTGGGTCCAGCCGCGCCGCGCGCTGTCTCCGCGATAGCCGCATTCTATCAGTTCTTCGACCTCGGGGGCATCGTCGGGGCGAGCCGCAACGACAGTCGTCAAAGCGTCGCCTCTATATCCCTCGCCGCCTGTGCGGGATCGTCCGCGCGGCTGATGGGGCGGCCGATGACGAGGACGCTGGCGCCGTCGTCGCGGGCATGGCGGGGGGTGACGACGCGTTTCTGGTCGCCCACGGATGCACCCGCAGGGCGCAGGCCGGGAACGACGAAATAGCCATCCTTCCACTGGTCATGGACCGATTTCACCTCGTGGCCGGAGCACACGATACCGTCCAGCCCGCTCGCCTCTGCCAGTTCGGCCAGGCGCAGGACGTGTTCGTGCGGCGTGCCGGTGATGCCCGTGCGCGCCATGTCGCGCTCGTCCAGGCTGGTGAGCATGGTGACGGCCACGACCTTGCAATGCTCGCCCGCCGCAGCCTTGGCGTCTTCCATCATCGCGCGCCCGCCGCTGGCGTGGACGGTGACGATGGCGGGTTCCAGCACGTGGATCGCCTGCATTGCGCCTGCGACCGTATTGGGAATGTCATGCAGCTTCAGGTCGAGGAAGATCGGCAGGCCCAGATGCGCAATCTCGTGCACGCCATGGTGGCCATGCGCGCAGAAAAATTCGAGGCCCAGCTTCACCCCGCCGACATGGCCCTTCACCTTCTGCGCCAGCGCCTTGGCAGCATCGAGCTGCGGAAGGTCGAGCGCGAGGTAGACCGGGTTGCTCACGGCGTGGTTTCATCCGGGCGCAGCTTGTCGCTTTCCGGCTGCGGCGCGCTGGTGGTGACCGTGGTCGGCTTGTCGCTGCTGGACGGCGAGGGCGGCGTGGCTTCGCGCGCGGTCACGGAGCTGGGCGTGATCGCATCGGTGGAACCGGTTGCCGTGCCGACGGAGGCATTGCGCGTCTGGCTTTCCAGCGTGCGGATCTTGCGATTGTAGTGCCAGCTCTTGCCCCGATGCAGCAGCCACATCGGCAGCAGGCCCGCCAGGAATGAGACGATGACCAGCGCCGGGATCTTGGTCTGCAGCAGCAGGCCTTCCCAGATGCGGACTTCCACATCGGTCCAGTTATAGACCGAAAACAGCAGCAGCGCGGCCAGCAGCAGCGCCCAGACTATCGTGCGAAAAACAGCCATGTGATCCTCCAGAACCTTTCCACCGGCTTAGGCAGGAAAGCCGGTTAAGGGAAGGGGTGCACCCTTATCCGAAAACCCGGTCGAAGATCGTGTCGACGTGCTTGAAATGGTAATCGAGGTCGAAACGCTCTTCCAACTGCTCATGCGTGAGGGCGGCGGTGACTTCATCGTCGGCCTTCAACAGGTCGAGCAGCGAAAGCGCGCCGTCCGATTCCCACACCTTCATCGCGTTGCGCTGGACGAGGCGGTAGGCATCCTCGCGGCTCACCCCGTTCTGGGTGAGGGCCAGAAGCACGCGCTGCGAATGGATAAGGCCGCCCATGCGGTCCATGTTTTTCTGCATGCGCTCGGGATAGACGAGCAGCTTCTCCACCACGCCGGTCAGGCGGGCGAGGGCAAAGTCCAGCGTGATGCAGGCGTCCGGGCCGATGAAGCGTTCCACGGAGGAGTGGGAGATGTCCCGCTCGTGCCACAGCGCCACGTTTTCCATCGCCGGGACCACCGCGCCGCGGACCACGCGGGCGAGGCCGGTGAGGTTTTCCGTCAGGATCGGGTTGCGCTTGTGCGGCATGGCGCTCGACCCCTTCTGGCCGGGGGAGAAATACTCCTCCGCTTCCAGAACTTCGGTGCGCTGCAAGTGGCGCACTTCCACCGCCAGCCGCTCGATGGAACTGGCGATGACGGCCAGCACGGCAAAGAACATGGCGTGCCGGTCGCGCGGGATCACCTGCGTGCTTACCGGTTCGACGGCCAGGCCCAGCCGTTCCGCCACATGGGCTTCCACGGCCGGGTCGATATTGGCAAAGGTGCCCACTGCGCCGCTGACTGCGCAGGTCGCGATTTCGCGCCGGGCGAAGACCAGCCGCTCGCGGCAACGGCTGAATTCGGCATAGGCCTCGGCCAGCTTCAGGCCGAAGGTGACGGGTTCTGCGTGGATGCCATGGCTACGGCCGATGGTGGGAGTGAACTTGTGCTCCTGTGCGCGGGTCTTCAGCGCGGCCAGCAGGCGGTCGAGGTCTTCCAGCAGGATATCGGCGGAGCGGGCAAGCTGCACCGCCAGCGTGGTGTCCAGCACGTCCGAACTGGTCATGCCCTGGTGCATGAAGCGGGCCTGGTCGCCCACATTGTCCGCCACCCATGTCAGGAAGGCGATGACATCGTGCTTTGTCACCGCCTCGATCGCGTCGATGGCTTCCACGTCGATCTTTGGATCGGTGGCCCACCAAGCCCACAGCGCCTTGCCCGCACTTTCCGGCACGACGCCCAGCTCGCCCAGCTTTTCCGTCGCATGCGCCTCGATCTCGAACCAGATGCGGAATTTCGCCTCCGGCTCCCACAGGGCGGTCATGGCGGGGCGGGAATAACGGGGGACCATCTGAAGGACTCCGGACTGGCAGTGGATGTGCGGGGCTGCTTACGGGGGCGCGGCTAGGCTGCGCGCAGGGTCAAATCAAGCCCTTGGCTTTCAGGCTGACATGGCCCTCGCGCCCGACAATGACATGGTCGTGCACACTTATGCCCAGCAATCGCCCGGCATCGGCGATCCGCTGCGTGACCTGGATATCGGCGCGGCTGGGTTCGGGATTGCCGCTGGGGTGGTTGTGGACAAGGATCATGGCCGTCGCACCCACCTCCAACGCGGTCTTGACCACTTCGCGCGGATGGATTGCCGCCTCGTCAATGCTTCCATCGCCAAGGTGGTGATCGCGGATCAGGCGGTTGCGCGTGTCGAGATACAGCACGCGCACGCGCTCCACGGTCAGGTGCGCCATGTCTATCGCCAGGTAATCGAGCAGCGCCTGCCAGCTGCCCAGCACGGGTTTCTGCTGCACCTGGCTGCGGGCCATGCGCCGGGCGGCAAGGGCGGTGGCCTTCAGAGCGCCTGCTGCGGCCTCTCCCACGCCGGACACATCCTGCAGGGCGCCGGCATCCGCATTCAGCACGCCGGCGAGCGAGCCGAAGCGTTCCAGCAGGGCGTTGGCCGCCGGCTTGGTGTCGCCGCGCGGGTTGCCGGCGAACAGGAGATATTCCAGCACCTCGTAATCCGCCAGCGCCTCAGCGCCGCCGGACAGCAGCCGCTCGCGCAGCCGCGCGCGATGGCCGGTATGGCCCGCAGCTGGGGCGGACTTGCCGTTCGCCTGCGGTTCAGCGCGCCTGGCCGACATGGAACTTTTCCTCACACACGGTTGCGTCTGCCGCATTGCCTTTGTCGCAGCGGTCGCGCAAGTGAAGCGACACGATGGCTCAGTCCGCTCAAAACACAAGCGAAACCGGGCGAGAGCCGGAGCCGAAGGCGGGCAAGCGCAGGCTTGTGTGGCGCTGGTTCCTGATGCCCGTGCTGCTGATTGTGGGGCTGGCGGTGGCGGCCGCATGGCTGCAGCGGCAGGAGCTCGCCCGCAGTGCGATCGAGGACTATTTCGAAGGGCACGGCGTCGAAGCGCGCTACGACATCACCCGCATCAGCCCGCGCAAGCAGGTGATCGAGAATGTCGTCCTGGGCGATCCGGCAAGCCCGGACCTGACGGTGAAGCGCATCATCGTCTCCATCATCCCGAAGCTTGGCCTGCCCACGGTCCGGCGCGTGAAGCTGGAGGGCGCACGGCTTTACGGGACGTTCCGCGATGGCGAGCTGAGCTTCGGCGCGCTGGACCCGATCCTGCTGGCAGGCGACGGCGGCGAGCCGGAGCTGCCCGATCTCGACATGACCATCCGCGACGGCCGCGTGCTGATGCAGACAGATTTCGGCGATTTCGGCGTGAAGCTTTCCGGCGCGGGCAATCTCAGCGGCGGCTTCGAGGGCGTGCTGGCTGTTGCGTCGCGCGATGCCGCTTTCGGAGGCTGCACGCTGGACGGGGCGACCCTGTATGGCGACTTCGCCATCGAGGCACAGCGACCGCTGTTCCAGGGGCCGCTGAGGATAGCAGATGCGCGCTGCGCCGATGCGGGCGTGGAGCTGGCGGACGTGGCTGTCACGCTGGACGCGCTGGTCGATGCCGGCCTGAAGGGTGTCGACGCGACGTACGAGCTTGCCGCCGGGCGCGGCGCCATCGGCGATGCGCGCATGGCCAGCCTGCGCGGCGAGGGGCGCGTCAGTTACCGCGATGCGGAATTCAACGCACGTTACGACCTTGTCGGCAGCGATGTGCGTACATCGCAGGCCAATCTGGCAGCGCTGTCGCTGGACGGCACGATCCGCGCGCTGGACGGCTTCTCCAGCCTGCGCGCGGAGGCCGGGTTCGAGGGTACGGGCCTGCAACCGGGCACCGGCCTCACCGGATCGCTGGCCTCCGCCGCCGCTGCTGCCGAGGGCACGCTGGCCAGCGACCTGCTGCGCAAGTTCGGTGCCGCAGTCGAAGCGGAGCTGCCGGGCAGCGCCCTGTCGGGTAAGGTGACGCTGCGGCGTACCGGCTCCGTTACCTCGGTCATCGTGCCGCGCGCCGATGTCAGCGGGCGTACTGGGCGGCTGCTCCAGCTTTCGGACCTGCAATATGCTGCGGGCGGAAACGGTCCCATGCGCCTGTCCGGTCGTTTCGTCACCGGCGGGCGCGACCTGCCGCGGATCGATGGACGGATAGAGCGGCGCGGATCGGGCGGCTTCGATGCGCGGCTGTCGATGGCGCGATATACTGCCGGAAACAGCAGCCTCGCGCTGCCATCGCTATCGATCAACAGCATTCCGGGCGGCTTTCGTTTCAGCGGCGATGCGCTGGCCAGCGGGGACATTCCCGGCGGCGCGGCGCAGGGGCTGCAATTGCCACTGGCGGGGACCTGGACGAATGGCCAGCTGGCCATGTGGCAGGGCTGCACCGATGTGCGGTTCGACAGGCTGGCACTGGCCGACCTTTCGCTGGATGGCCGCGCGCTCACCCTGTGCCCGGCACGCGGGCAGCCGATCCTGCGCTATGGCCCCGGTGGCTTGAGGCTGGCGGCAGGCGCGCCCTCGCTGGACCTGTCCGGACGGCTTGGCTCCACGCCCGTCCGCGTGGCTAGCGGGCCCGTCGGCATGGCCTGGCCCGGCACGCTGTCGGCGCGCAATTTGGACGTGGCGCTTGGCCCTGCAGGCAATGCCACGCGTTTCCAGCTTGCGGGCCTGACCGCGCAGCTCGGTGGGCCGCTGGCGGGGACATTCGAAGGGACGGACATCCTGCTCGACGCCGTGCCACTCGACATGCGCGATGCGTCGGGGGCGTGGAGGTATAGCGGCGGGCGGCTGGAAATCACCGATGCGGAACTGCGGGTGGAGGACCGGGCCGAGCCTGATCGTTTCAACCCGCTGTTCGCGCGCGGTGCGGCGCTGACCCTGTTCGACAATCTTGTGACCGCGAATGCGGACCTGCGGCACCCGCTGGGCGACCGGCTGGTGGCGCGGACCGCCATCCGGCATGACCTCTCCACCAGTATCGGCAGCGCGGATCTGGATGTGCCCGGCATCACCTTCGTCAGCGGGACGCGGGCCGTGTCCGTGCCCCAGATCGACCAGGTGGCATCGGGCGGGTTCCAGCCCACCGACCTGACCCCGCTCGCTCTCGGCGTGGTCGCACTGGTCGATGGGACGGTGACGGGGCAGGGCCGTATAGACTGGGACGATGCCGGCGTGCGCAGCACCGGACAGTTCACAACGGATGCGCTCGACCTGGCTGCGGCGTTCGGGCCTGTCGAGAAGGCACGCGGCACGATCGTCTTCACGGACCTGCTGGGGCTCACCACCGCGCCGGACCAGCTGATCGAGGTTGGAACAATCAATCCGGGTATCGAGGTCTATGACGGCGAAATTCGCTTCCAGATGACTGATGGCGAGCGGCTGGCCGTGACCAGCGCGCGCTGGCCGTTCCTCGGCGGCTTCTTGAGCATGCGGCCTGTCACCTTGAACCTGGGCGTGGAGGAATTCCGCACTTACCAGCTAGATGTGGAGGGCATGGAAGCAAGCATGTTCGTCGCCCGGATGGAGCTCAACAATTTCAGCGCCACGGGTACCTTCGACGGTACGATCCCGCTGGTCTTCGATCCTCAGGGCAACGGGCGGATCGAAGGCGGCATGCTCGTCTCTCGCCCACCCGGGGGCAATGTCTCCTACCAGGGCGACCTGCTCTACGAGGACATGCCGATGATGGCGGAGTTCGCCTTCCAGGCGCTGCGCTCACTCGATTTCAAGCGGATGCGGATTGCGCTGGACGGCGCGCTGGCCGGTGAACTGGTCACCCGCGTACGCTTTGACGGCGTCTCGCAAGGGGAGGGCGCGGAGAACAACCTTATCACCCGCCAGTTCGCCAAGTTGCCGCTGCGCTTCGACGTCAATATCCGCGCGCCGTTCCAGCAATTGCTCAGCTCCGTGCGCTCGCTCTACGATCCCTCGGCCATTCGCGACCCACGCGACCTGGGGCTGGTGGATGCCGATGGCCGCGTGATCCGGGCCAGCATTTCCGGGCAGGAAGCCCCGCCCGAACCCGATCCCATGGATATACCCGATGAAGCCGTCATTCAGCGGCCCGAAAGCGAGGATGTGGAATGAAGGATGCAACATTGACCGGAGCTGCCATTTGCGCGCACATGCCAGCCATGAGGCGGCAAGGCAGCACAGGCGGGCGAACCCGCGGAAGTACGGTCAGGGTGGCGATGGCGCTGGCCCTTGGCGCGTCGGCCGCCGGTTGCGTGACGGTAAACGCACCGGACGAGCCGATCGTGATCGAGCTGAACGTCAACATCACCCAGGAAGTGATTTATCGCCTGGCACAGGATGCCGGCAACACGATTGAAGAGCAGCCGGGCATTTTCTGACCCGGCAGGAGCATGATGATGAAGACGATGTCCAAATTTTCGCAAGCCGCACTGGCCGGTGCAGCCATCGCCATGGCCGTGGGCGGCGCGGTCTCTCCCGCATTCGCGCAGCGCGATGCCGCTTACGAGCAGGCCCGCCAGAGCGGCCAGGTGGGCGAGAAGATGGATGGCTACCTCGGCGTCGTGGGCAGCGGCAATGCCGCGCTGCGCGCCATGGTGGATGACATCAATATCAAGCGCCGCGCGGTTTATGCCGAGAAGGCTAAGGCTGCGAATGCCACGCTGGAGGAATACGCGTTCACCTCCGGCTGCCTGCTGATTTCCCGCACCGTGCCGGGCGAGAAGTACCAGGCGCCCGATGGCAGCTGGCAGACCCGCACGTCCGCGCCTCCAATGCGCGATTCGCGCTGCCCGTAATGCGGCGACGTGCAGGCACCATTTCGCGCTGCACAATGGTTGCAAAACGCCACCACATCGGTTGACTCCCCCATAGCCCCCGCCTAAGGGGACCGCGCCTTTGGCGGGCAGCTCTTTGCCCGTGCCGCATTATCTCTCTAAGGGGTTCGGCATGAGTAAAGAAAAACCCGCCCGGGACCCCATCGTCGAGGATGCGCGGATCGACGCGCTCGAGGAGCGGCTCAAGTCCGCACGCGAGCGTGAAGAGGAGCGCAACCGGCCAAGTGTTAAGGGCGCCGATGCCAATGAAAAGCTCGGCAACCAGGTGCTTGGCCATTTGCTCGGGGGGCCTCTCGGGGGCGCGCTCATCGGCTGGGTCATCGACCAGTTCGCCGGTACGTCGCCCTGGGGTCTGTTGGTGATGCTCGGCCTAGGGATCGTCGTCGCCTTCAGGAACATCATACGGATTTCAGGCACGCGCCCCTGATCGGGCGATACGTGTAAGCGAGCCAAGGGGCGCGAGAGACAAGTGGCAGGCGAGACGGCTAAGGTCGATCCGATGTACCAGTTCACCATCGAACCGCTTTTCGGTTCGCAGGGCTGGGAACTGGCGGGTTTCAACATTGCATTCACCAACAGCGCGTTGTGGATGACGATCACGCTGGTCGTGCTGTGGGTATTCATGCTTGGCGGCATGAAGCGCCAGCTGGTGCCGGGCCGCTGGCAGATGATGGTGGAAACCTTCACCGGCTTCATCGACGACATGCTGGAAGCCAACATCGGCAAGGCCGGGCGCAAATATGTGCCTTATATCTTCAGCCTGTTCATGTTCATCCTCTTCGCCAACCTGCTTGGCCTCATGCCGCTGGGCGTCGTCGGCGTGCACCCGTTCACCTTTACCAGCCACTTCACCGTCACCGGTGTGCTGGCCATCCTGTCCTTCGCGATCGTCCTGGTCGTCGGCTTCTTCAAGCACGGCATCAAGTTCTTCAGCCTGTTCATTCCCAGCGGCACGCCGCTGCCGATGGTGCTGGTGATCTTCCCGATCGAGCTGGTGTCCTTCCTGTTCCGCCCGTTCAGCCTGGCGCTGCGACTGTTCGTTGCAATGATGGCCGGCCACGTGCTGCTGGAAGTGCTGTCCAGCTTCGTGATCGACGGCTGGAATGCCGGCGCCGGTTTCGGCCTGCTGGTGGGCCTTCCCAGCTTCCTGCTGATGATTGCCATCTGCGCGCTGGAAATCCTGGTTGCCGGCATCCAGGCCTACGTCTTCGCATTGCTCAGCTCGCTGTACATCAACGACGCTGAAAACCTTCACTAAGTCACTTAATCACACGTATTTTCAAGGAGTTTAGTCATGGATCTCGAAGCTGCAAAGATGATCGGTGCCGGTCTGGCCGCAATCGGTGCCGGCATGGCCGCACTGGGCGTGGGTAACGTCTTCGGTTCGTTCCTGGAAAGCGCCCTGCGCAACCCGGGTGCTGCAGACGGCCAGCAGGGCCGCCTGTTCATCGGCTTCGCCGCTGCCGAGCTTCTCGGCCTGCTGGCGTTCGTCGTTGCAATGATCATTCTGTTCGTCTGATCGAATTGGGGCCGGGCGCAAATGCCCGGTCCACCCTTTTTTCCGCTTGAAAACGGGACATAGACAATGCCCCAGATAGCCCAGATCGCCGAGACATACTCCAGCCAGGTTTTCTGGCTGCTGGTCATCTTCGGCCTGGTTTTCTTCGTCATCGGCCGCGGGATGGTTCCCAAGGTCATGGACACCGTTGCCCAGCGCGACGGCCAGATCGCGTCGGACCTCGCAGCAGCGCAGGCTGCCCGCGACGGTGCGGACGAGCAGGAGGAAGCCTGGCGCAAGCGTGAGAATGCCAACCGCGCCCGCGCGCAGGACATCGTGGCCGAGGCGAAGGCAGGTGCCAACGCCTCGACCGAGAAGAAGCTGGCCGCTGCGCAGAAGCGTATCGACAAGAAGCTGGACGAGGCGGAAGCACGGATCTCCGAATCCCGCACCGCCGCTGCGTCCGAAATCGAAGCCGTCGCCGCCGAGGCCGCGCAGGACATCGTCGAGCGCCTGGCCGGTATCAAGGTGGCCAAGGCCAAGGCCGGCAAGGCCGTGAAGGAAGCAATGCACCATGGCTGAGCAGAGCGACCTGCCCGAAGTGTTCGCCACCGATGCGGCGGAAACGACGGCCACGACCACCGTGGATGTCGGTGCCGGCAAGCATGTCGAACCCGAACTGCTGGGCCTTGCGCCTTACCAGTGGGTTTCGCTCAGCATGGTGGTGCTGCTGCTGATCGCGTTCTTCGGCGCGAAGGTTCACAAGACCATCGCGGGCGGCCTGGACAACAAGATCGCGGCCATTCGGGACCAGCTGGAAGAAGCCAAGACGCTCCGCGCCGAGGCCGAAGCCCTGCGCGACGAATACGCCAGCAAGATCGCCAACGCGGAAAAAGACGCCGAAGCGATGCTGGATAACGCCCGCGTGGAAGCGGACGCCATCGTGGCCAAGGCGGAAGCCGACACGAAGGCGACCATCGCGCGGCGCAAGCAGATGGCGGAAGACAAGATCGCCGCTGCGGAGCGCGATGCCATCCAGGACCTGAAGGCGCGCGCCGCCGATGCGGCCACTGCTGCCTCGCGCAAGCTGATCGCCGAGGAAATGGGTGCCGAATCGGACCGCGCAATGGTCGATTCCACGATCGCCCAGCTCTGATCGGCCTTGCTCCAGCCCGCAGTCTGGCGTGCTTTTGCTAAATCATTGAATTTCCTGTAGTCAGCGCCGCAGCTCCCGAGGAGGGGGCTTCGATGGCCGTAACCAGGGAACCCGAACTCAGCAGAACCTTGTCCGCAAATGCGGATGGAATGCTGTGGGCAATGCTGGACCAGAGCACCGACTGCGTGAAGCTGGTCAATCTGGATGGCTATCTCGAATACATGAACGCCAATGGCCGCGCGGCCATGGAGATCGACGACTTTTCGGGTGTTGCAGGTACGGCGCTGACCAGCCTGTGGCCGGCGTCGAGTGCAAAGCGCCTGTCCCTCGCCATCGAACGCGCCAGCAAGGGCGACAAGGATCGCTTCGAAGCCTTCTGCCCCACGGCCAAGGGCAATGACCGCTGGTGGGACGTGTCTGTGTCGCCTGTGCGCAATGACGGCGAAGTCAGCCGTATCCTGATATCCTCGCGCGATGTGACCGACAGGCACCTTGCGGAGCGTGACAGCGAGACTCGCCGCGAAGCCGACATCTCCGCCAGGCAGGACCGCATCGTCGCGGGCGAGCTGGCGCATAAGGCCCGCAACCAGATCGCGGTCATCACCGCCCTCACGCGCCTGACCCTGCGCGGCGATCCCGCGCTTGAAGACGGGGCAAAGCGGCTGATCGAGCGGATTACGCACCTAGGGTTAGCCATCAACGCGCTGGTCGGCACGGAAGGCAAGTCTGCCCGGCTGCTGGAAGATATCGTCTCTGCAGTGCTGGGCGATGGGGACGGCAGCGGACCCGTGATGATCGGCGCTATACCGCCCCTTTCCCTAACCGAGAACGATGTCCGGACCATGGCGCTGGTGCTGGGCGAGCTGCACTCGAACGCGCTGAAGCACGGCGCGCTGTCGCACGAGGGCGGTAGCCTTGTGCTCTATTTCGATCCTGTGCCGGGCGGCGTTCGCATGCGCTGGAAGGAAACCGGCATGGCCGATTGCCGTGAGCCATCGCAGCTGGGCACGGGCAGCGACCTGATCCGCCGCATGACGATGGGCCAGCCCAAGGCCGGGACTTTCGAATGGGAGCCGGACGGGCTCTATTTCGAGATGATTATCAACGCCAGCAGCCCGCCGCCGCGCGCAGGCTAAAACGCGTCCTTTGCGGCCCTGAGCGCAGCAAAGGTCTCGTGCGGCTGCTCGCCGCCCCATTTCTCACGCATCTCCGCAGCGTCCGCTCGCAGGAACGGGTTGGTCGCCAGCTCGCGTTCCAGCGTAAAGGGCACGGTGGGTTCGTTCCGCTCGCGCCTATTGGCGATGTCCTGAGCATATTCGGCAAGCGCCGCGTTATCCGGGTCTGCGTGGAGCGCGAAGGCGGCGTTGGCCTGCGTGTACTCATGCGCGCAATAGAGCGTGGTCTCCGGCGGGAGTGATTTCAGCCGCTGGAGGCTCGCCCAGAATTGCGGCGGGGTGCCCTCGAACATGCGGCCGCAGCCCAGCGCGAAAAGCGAATCGCCGACAAAGGCGATGCCGTCGCCGGGCAGGTGGAAGGCCACATGCCCGTTCGTATGGCCGGAGACGTCGATCACATCCGCAATGTGCTGACCCAGGCTGACGCTATCCCCATCTGCCACGACGCGGTCGATGGGGGCGATGCGGTCGACTTCCTGCGGGGCAATGGTCCTCGCGCCTGTAGCCTCCACGATAGCCTTGTTACCGCCGGCATGGTCAGGATGCCAGTGGGTGTTCCAGATCTGCGTGATGCGCCAGCCCTTCGCCTCTGCCTGTCGCAGGTACTCAGCACCATCTGGCGTGTCGATTGCTGCGGTCTCGCCGCTGGCGTCGTCATGGACGAGGAAGCCGTAATTGTCGGACAGGCAAGGGAACTGGTGGATTTGCAGCATGGCTCGCAGCGTAAGCCAGCACTGCGCCATAGGAAAGGCCCGCCTGCTCGGGTGAGCGGGCGGGCCTTTCGCTTCAAGTGATCCCCGGCGAAGGCCGGGGTCTCACTCGAGATCGTTTTTGCGGCGTGAGGTCCCTGCCTGCGCAGGGCCCCGCACCCTGCTTAGTCGTCGGACTTCTTGAGCGCTTCGCCCAGGATGTCGCCCAACGACGCGCCGGAGTCGGACGAACCGAACTGTGCGACGGCCTGCTTCTCTTCGGCGATCTGGTGCGCCTTGACGGAGAAGTTGGGCTTCTTGGAACGGTCGAAACCGGTGACCATGGCGTCCAGCTTCTGGCCGACCTGGAAACGGTCGGGACGCTGTTCGTCGCGGTCGCGGCCGAGGTCGCTGCGCTTGATGAAGCCGGTCGCACCATCTTCGCCAACCTGGACTTCCAGGCCGCCGTCGCGAACTTCCAGCACGTTGACCGTAACCACTTCGCCGCGGCGCAGCGAACCGGCGCCAGCGGCACCTTCTGCACTCGGCGCACCCTTTTCGAGCTGCTTCATGCCGAGGCTGATGCGCTCCTTCTCGACATCGACGTCGAGAACGATGGCTTCGACTTCTTCGCCCTTGCGGTGCAGGGCCAGGGCGTCTTCACCCGAGATGCCCCATGCGATGTCGGACATGTGAACCATGCCGTCGACGTCGCCCGGAAGGCCGATGAACAGGCCGAATTCGGTGGCGTTCTTGACTTCGCCTTCGACCTTGGCGCCCACCGGATACTTCTCTGCGAAGTCGTCCCACGGGTTGCTCTGGGCCTGCTTGAGGCCGAGCGAGATGCGGCGCTTCTCGGCGTCCACCTCCAGAACCAGGACTTCAACTTCCTGGCTGGTGGAGACGATCTTGCCGGGGTGGACGTTCTTCTTGGTCCAGCTCATTTCGGACACGTGGACCAGGCCTTCGATGCCCGGCTCCAGCTCCACGAAGGCACCGTATTCGGTGATGTTCGTGACGGTACCGGTGACCTTGGCGCTGATCGGGTACTTGGCGCCAACGCCTTCCCACGGATCGCTTTCCAGCTGCTTCATGCCCAGGCTGATGCGCTGCGTTTCGGCATTGATGCGCACGATCTGCACGGTCACGGTCTGGCCGATTTCGATCATCTCGCTGGGGTGGTTGACGCGCTTGTAGCTCATGTCCGTGACGTGGAGCAGGCCGTCGATGCCGCCCAGGTCCACGAAGGCGCCGTAATCGGTGATGTTCTTGACCACACCGTCGATCACCTGGCCTTCGGCCAGCTTGTCGATCAGTTCGCTGCGCTGCTCGGCGCGGGTCTCTTCCAGCACGGCACGGCGGGAAACGACGATGTTGCCGCGCTTGCGGTCCATCTTCAGGATCTGGAACGGCTGCGGCATGTCCATCAACGGGGTGACGTCGCGCACGGGGCGGATGTCCACCTGGCTGCCGGGCAGGAAGGCCACGGCGCCGTCGAGGTCGACCGTGAAGCCACCCTTCACGCGGCCGAAGATGCGGCCTTCGACGCGCTTGCCTTCGCCGAACTCGCTTTCCAGCTTGTCCCAGGCGGCTTCGCGGCGGGCGCGGTCGCGGCTGAGCATGGCTTCGCCGTCTGCGTTCTCGACGCGGTCGACGAAGACTTCGACCTCGGAGCCGACTTCGAGGCCGTGCTCGTCGTCGTTACGCATGAATTCCTTGAGATTGATGCGGCCTTCACTCTTCAGGCCAACATCGATAACGGCCATGCCGTTTTCGATTGCGGTGACGGTTCCGTGCACCACGCGGCCTTCGAAGCCGCCGTCCTCGGCACCGCCGAGCTGTTCGTTGAGAAGCGCTTCGAAATCGTCGCGCGTCGGGTTGGCACTATCGGCCATAAGGGTAAGTCCTTCGATCGTTTTGCTACCGGCCACCGGTTTTTCCGGGGTCTTAAACCGTCTCCTGCACGATTGCAGGGCGAACGGGGCAAGAGGGCCGCGTTCCACGCAGGGGCCGGATGCCACCGCGCGGGTTCTATCAATCCGTACGATTGGTTGAACGGCCGCGCGCCTAGGCGAAACGGGCGCGCAAGGCAAGGCGTTTGCGCCATGCCGAGCGCCAAGTGTCACAGGTGTGACAGTGTACTGGTACGGAAAACCGTGGCGGGCGCGAAGGCGGGGCGCGTGCGTGTGCGAGACATGCCGGGTTCCATGCGCGCGGGTTTCTGGTGTAGGCAAGCTGCATGACACAGCTGGAATCGCTTCTTACAAAATACGCCGCCTATCACCGCGACCGGCGCAATATCGTGACGCACTTCATCGGCATTCCGCTGATCGTGCTGGCAGTGGTGGTCCTGCTGGCCCGCCCGACTTTCGAGCTGGGCGGCTTCACCTTGTGTCCCGCCGTCTTCCTGGCTGCCGCTGCGGCGGTCTGGTACCTGACGGTAGACTTCCGCCTCGGCATCGCGATGTTCGTCTTCCTGTCGCTGTGCGTGGCCATCGCCATCCCACTCGCCGCCGCCCCGACATCGGTGTGGCTGGGCAGCGGCATAGCCCTGTTCGTGGTGGGCTGGATCATCCAGTTCGTCGGCCACGGTTATGAAGGCCGTAAGCCAGCATTCCTCGACGATATGAAGAGCCTGCTGGTTGGCCCGCTGTTCGTGATGGCAGAACTCGCCTTCCTTTTGGGCATGCGCAAGGAATTGCAGAGCCGGATCGAGGCGGCCCACCCGTAAGGGGTCAGCCGCCGGTCGCGCGTCGTTCTTCCACCACTTCGATTGCCATCGCGATGGCTGCGTCCTTGCCCAGCTGCGTGGTGTCCAGGATCAGCGCATCGGAGGCGGGTTTCAGCGGCGCATCCTCGCGGTTCATGTCGCGCGCGTCCCGGCGGGCGATATCCGCCTCGATATCGGCCTGAGCCACGTCCAGCCCGCGGCCTGTCATTTCCTTCCAGCGCCGCTCCCCGCGTGCCTGCACGCTGGCGGTGACGAACAGCTTTACGTCCGCATCGGGCGCGATCACCGTGCCGATATCGCGCCCGTCCAGCACCGCGCCGCCCGGCTGCGTCGCAAAGGCGCGCTGCCGTTCGAACAGGGCCTGGCGCACGCTGGAGTGGACGGAGACACGGCTGGCTAGCCCGCCCGTTTCCTCGCTGCGCAAGGCATCGTCCAGCAACAGGCTGTCGGGAAAGCTGGTCGCTGCCAGCGCGTCGCCGCCATTGTCGGGATCGCCGCCATCCAGGAACACCTGCCGACCCACGGCGCGGTAAAGCAGGCCGGTATCGAGATGCGGCAGGCCGAAATGCGCGGCGAGTGCCTGCGCAATCGTACCCTTGCCGGATGCGGTGGGTCCATCGACGGCAATGATCATTTGGCTGCGCTCCTCGCCCGCATGGCCTTTACCAGCCCGAAAATCGCGATAGCCGCCCAGAAGCCTTCCAGCACCAGGCTGGGCCAGTTGGTGTGGACCAGCAGCGATATGGTCAGAAGCGCCGCGCCGGTCAGGTTGGTTGCGTGCAGGATGTAGGGGTTCGGCTCGTCCTTGATGGTCAGGTAGGCATAGGCACCGATGATGCACGCCGTGCCGACGAAGCCGATAAGCGAGAAGATATCGAGGGGCATGGCGGGGCCTTAGACCAAACCGTCATCCCAGCGAAAGCTGGGATCTCTGTCAGCCTGGTCCAGACCATGGGCAGATCCCAGCGTGCGCTGGGATGACGCAACTTGCCCAATCATCCACCCGCCGCCTGCGCCATTAGGTCCGAGAAATTGGGGAAGCTCGTCGCGATGGGACGGGTGTCGTCCACCAGCACGCCCTTGCGGCTGGCGAGGCCGGCCACCGCCATGCTCATAGCGATGCGGTGATCGAGATGTGTGGTGATCTCGGCCTCGCGCCCGGCGGCGGTGCTGGTGCCGGGTAGCGGATCCCCGCCGGTCCCTTCGATCACCAGGCCATCGTCGCGTTCCTCGACCTGCGCACCGGCCAGCCGCAGCGCGTCGGCCATGGCGGTGAGGCGATCCGATTCCTTGACCCGCAGCTCTTCCAGCCCGCGCGTGACGGTGGTGCCCTGTGCCAGCGCGGCGGCCACGAACAGGACAGGAAATTCGTCGATCATGGCAGGGGCGATTGCCGGATCGACCTCCACGCCGGTCAGCGCGGCATGGCGCACCCGCAGGTCCGCCACCGGCTCCCCGCCGACTTCGCGCCGGTCCAGCTCTTCCACACTCCCGCCCATCTGGCGCAGCACTTCAAACAGGCCTGCGCGGGTTGGATTCAGGCCGACATTCTCGATGATGAGGTCGCTGCCGGGCACCACGCTGGCCGCGACCGCGAAGAACGCAGCGGAGGAGGGATCGCCCGGCACGGTGATGTCCTGCGGCTGCAGGTCCGCCTCGCCATGGATGGAGATGACGCGCTCCATCCCCTCAGCGCCATCCCGCTCTTCCACGTCCAGCTTCGCGCCGAAGCCGCGCAGCATGCGCTCGGTATGGTCGCGGGTCGGGACGGGCTCGATCACACCGGTGATGCCTGCGGTGTTGAGGCCCGCGAGAAGCACGGCGCTCTTCACCTGCGCGCTGGCGACCGGCAGACGATATTCGATCGGCACGGCGGGATGCGCACCGCGCAGCATCAGGGGCAGGGTGCCGCCCGGACTCGCCTCGAAAGCGGCGCCCATCTGCGAAAGCGGCTCTATCACGCGGCCCATCGGGCGGCCGGAGAGGCTGGCATCGCCGGTGAATACGGCGCAAATCCCGTGACTCGCGACAAGGCCCATCAGCAGGCGGGTGGAGGTGCCGGAATTGCCCATGGCCAGCGCGCCATCGGGCTGCAGCAGGCCGCCAACGCCCACGCCATTGATGTGCCAGGCGCCATCATCGCGGCGCTCGATGCTCGCGCCCATTGCCCGCAGCGCGGCCGCGGTGGCCAGCACGTCCTCGCCTTCCAGCAGGCCGGTCACGCGGGTTTCGCCCACGGCCAGCGCGCCGAACATCAGGCTGCGATGGCTGATGGATTTGTCGCCCGGCACCCGCACGCGCCCGGTCAGCGGCCCGGCAGGCCGGAAGCGGCGCGGTTGCGGTTTGCTGGCAGGATCGGCGGACAACGGTATGCTCCTTCAGGTCGGGCGCGCTTTGACAGCGCTATGGCCGTGTGGCAAGGCGCGCGCCGCTGACGTAGTGGCCCTTGATTTGATTGCTGGCCGCTCCCATCACAGAACTCGAATTTTTACAGGCGCGCGGCAAAGCGCGCCAGCATGAAGGACTTTACAATGGTCAAGGCGGAATGGGGCTCCAAGCGCACCTGCCCCAAGTGCGGCGAGCGTTTCTACGACCTGGGCAATGAAGACCCGGTCACCTGCATCGAATGCGGCAACGAATGGACGCCGGAACCGGTGCTGAAGACGAAGCAGCCGATCCCCTTCGAAGAAGAGAAGAAGAAGAAGGACGGCGAGGCCGATAGCGACCTGGCCGATGACGATCTGGAAGATATCGACGACGACGAGGAAAACTCGCCCGACGCCGATGTGGATCTCGACACCGGTGACGACGACCTTGGCGTGTCCAAGGGCAAGGGCGACGACGACAGCGACGATAATTGATTTGTCTTGAGAACCCGCCTTCGCGGGTTCATCCTCGGTGCTGTTCCCTCCGCCCGGCGTTGCCGGACTGCGGGGCACCTGCGGGCGGCCAGTCGGCCTTGCGGCTCGCTGATGGCGAACCGGATTCGCGCTGTCCATTTCGGCTGATCCGGCTTCGGTCGATGCAATCGACCGCAAGGGCGACCGCCCGCCCGGACCGGCCCCGTAGCGTAGCGAAGGGAACAGCCGGGAGGACGAAGCCGCGGAGGCGGCTTCATGAAACAAAAATACTTGCCTTGGCGGGCGGTGGCACATAAAGGGCCACCTCCCGCAAGGGTGGTGCCGCTTCGGCGGTGCCGAGACATCGATGGCGTGGGGCCTTAGCTCAGCTGGGAGAGCGCAACACTGGCAGTGTTGAGGTCAGCGGTTCGATCCCGCTAGGCTCCACCATCGAACCAAGACAAAGTCGGCTTTCCGCATCAGGAAGTCCGCACGCTGGCCGACGAGGTTTCGTCCGCCGGCGTTTTTCGCGTTTCAGGGAGTTTTCCAGAAAAAGTGCGCACCACTTTTTCGGTTCGGGAAGCGACCAGATTTCATGGCGGATCGTCCGCCGCACTGGAGTGACACGGGCCTATGTTCGATACGCTATCCGATCGCCTTACCGGGGTCTTCGACCGCCTGCGTGGGCGTGGTAGCCTGAACGAACAGGACGTGCGCGACGCGATGCGCGAAGTGCGCGTCGCGCTGCTGGAAGCGGACGTGGCGCTGCCCGTTGCGCGGTCCTTCATCGACAAGGTCACCGAAAAGGCTGTCGGCTCGCAGGTGCTGAAGTCCGTCACGCCGGGCCAGCAGGTCGTCAAGATCGTCAATGACGAGCTGGTCGCCATGCTGGGCGGTGAGGGCGAAGATGGCGCGCAGGCCGCGCCGCTGCTGCTGGATGCCAAGCCGCCCGTCGTCATAATGATGGTCGGCCTGCAGGGCTCCGGTAAGACCACCACGACCGCCAAGCTTGGCCGCCTGATCCGCGAGAAGCACGGCAAGAAGGCCCTGATGGCCTCGCTGGACGTCAACCGTCCGGCGGCGCAGGAACAGCTCAAGGTGCTGGGCGAGCAGGTCGATGTGGCCACTCTGCCGATCGTCGCGGGCCAGCAGCCGGTCGATATCGCCCGCCGCGCCATGGAAAGCGCGCGCCTGCAGAATTCCGACGTGCTGCTGCTGGACACCGCCGGCCGCCTGCATGTCGACGAAGCGCTGATGGCCGAGATGAAGGCCGTGGCCGGCGTCTCCGTCCCCACCGAAGTGCTGCTGGTGGTGGACAGCCTGACCGGCCAGGACGCGGTCAATGTCGCCAAGAGCTTCAGCGACGAGGTTCCGCTGACGGGCGTGGTGCTGACCCGGATGGACGGCGATGCGCGCGGCGGTGCGGCGCTCTCCATGCGCGCGGTCACTGGCAAGCCGATCAAGTTTGCCGGCACGGGCGAGAAGCTGGACGCCATCGAGGCCTTCCACCCCGGCCGCGTGGCCGACCGGATCCTGGGCATGGGCGATGTCGTCAGCCTGGTGGAAAAGGCCGCCGCCGTCGTCGAGAAGGAAGACGCGGACCGCCTTGCCAAGCGGATGATGCAGGGCAAGTTCGACATGAACGACCTGCGCATGCAGCTGAAGCAGATGCAGAACATGGGCGGGCTGGGCATGCTCGCCGGAATGCTGCCGGGCATGAAGAAGGCGAAGGCCGCGATGGCCGCCAGCAATATGGACGACAAGGTGCTGGTGCACATGGACGCCGTGATCGGCTCCATGACCGCGAAGGAACGCGCCAATCCCGCCCTGATGAATGCCAAGCGCAAGAAGCGCGTCGCGGCAGGCAGCGGCACATCCGTTCAGGAAGTGAACAAGCTGCTGAAGATGCACCAGGAAATGGGCCGCGCGATGAAGCAGATCAAGAAGATGGGCGGGCTGAAGGGCCTTGGCGCCCTGTTCGGCGGCGGTGGTGGCATGGGTGCAGGCATGCCCGGCCTGCCCGGTGGCCCCGATGCCGGTTTGCCGGGTGGCCAGCTGCCGCCCGAGATGCAAGATTTTCTCAAAAAGAAGTAATTTCAGATAGTTCGATTCGAAAGGTAAAGTATTATGGCAGTTGCAATCCGTCTCGCCCGTGGTGGCGCGAAGAAGCGTCCGTATTATCGCATCGTCGTGGCAGACAGCCGCGCTTCGCGTGACGGCAAGTATCTGGAGCAGATCGGGACCTACAACCCGCTGCTCGCCAAGGATGACGACAAGCGCGTCACCCTGAACGAAGACCGCGCCAAGTACTGGCTGGGCGTCGGCGCGAAGCCGTCCGACCGCGTGCTGCGCTTCCTCGACGCCGCCGGCATCATGGAACGCGCCGCTCGCAACAACCCCAAGAAGGGTGAGCCGGGCGAAGCCGCCAAGGAGCGCGCTGAGGAAAAGGCCGCCAAGGAAGCTGAAGCCGAAGAAGCCAAGAAGGCTGCCGACGAAGAAGCCAAGGCCGCAAGCGAAGCTCCCAAGGAAGAAGCTCCCGCTGAGGAAGCTCCGGCCGAAGAAGCTGCTGCCGAAGAAGGCGCTGCTGCCGAAGCTGCGGAAACCGCAGACGAAGCCAAGGAAGAAGCTTCCGAGGACAAGGCAGAGGGCTGAGCCCTCTCGCTTGACCCATGACAGGACGTACCAAGCCCCTCACCCTGGCCGCCATCACCGGCGCGCACGGGGTGGCGGGCGAGGTGCGCCTTAAGCTGCTGGGCGAGGGGCTGGACGCGCTGAAGGCTCACAAGAGCTTCAATGACGGCGCGCTGACCCTCACCGAGATCCGCAGCGACAACAAGGGCGGGGCCGTCGCCCGCTTCGCCGAATGCAGCGGCCGCAACGAGGCCGAGGCCCTGCGCGGCACAACCCTGACCGTCCCGCGCGAGGCGCTGCCGCCGCTGGAAGAGGGCGAATATTACCACGCCGACCTGCTGGGCCTCGCCGTCGTCACCGATGCGGGCGAGCCGGTTGGCAAGGTCGTCGACGTGCAGAATTTCGGCGCGTCCGACGTGGTCGAGATCGAAAAGCCCGACGGCAAGAAATTCATGGTCCCTCTGATCGACGCCGCCGTGCCCGAATGGGATGGCGAGCGGCTGGTCGTTAATTCCGGATTCGCCGAAGGGTGAGCACGCTTCTCACCCTGCTCGTGCTCGGGGTGCTGATAGGCGCGGTCGCTTCGGTGATTGCTTATGTGCTGATCCACGCCGCGCCCCGGCTTTCCCAGCGCGCTCGCCGGATTGCTGCGCCGATGGCGGCAGCTCTGCTGGTCATGATCCCCGCACTCAGCAATGCCATACCGGCCGGAGCGGGCGCGGTGGCGCAAGTGCTGCTGTTCGGCGGCGCTCTCGCTCTCGTATTCGGCTATCCCATGGTCCGCCTGTTCGAGCCCAAGCCGCGCGAGAAGGACTAGTGCGCGCCTGCTGCGCCGCCTAAGCCGGACGCCATGACCAAGCTAAATGTCGCCATCTGCCAGGCCGCGCCGATCCCGCTCGCCATCGATCATGGGATTGCGAAGGCGGTGAAACTCGCGCGCGAGGCCATCGAGGGCGGGGCGCAGCTTGTCGCATTCGGAGAGACCTTCCTCGGCGGCTACCCGCTCTGGCTGGACGAGGCGCCCGGCGCCGCGCTGTGGGACCATCCCGGCAGCAAGGCGCTGCACCGCATCCTGCTGGAACAGGCGGTGGTGGCGAATGACGAGCGGCTGCTGCCGCTTCAGGAGTTGTGCGATGAAAGCGGCGCGGTGATCTCCATCGGTGCGCATGAGCGGGTGCGGCAAAGCCTCTACAACAACCAGATGACCTTCCGGACGGGCCTGCCCGTGCTGGACCATCGCAAGCTGGTGCCCACCCATGGCGAGCGGCTCGTGTGGATGCGCGGCGATGGCTCCACGCTCGGCACGCACCAGGCGGAGTGGGGCCGCGTCGGCTCGCTCATCTGCTGGGAGCACTGGATGCCGCTGGCCCGCGCGGCGATGCACAACCTCGGCGAGAGCGTCCACGTCGCCGCATGGCCGACCGTGCGCGAGCCATATGCGCTCGCCAGCCGCCATTACGCGATGGAGGGGCGCTGCTTCGTGCTCGCGGCAGGGCTGGTTCAGGCGAGGGACGATTTGTTCGACGGGCTGGAGCGTGTCGGCGGCAATGCCGACGCGCACGAGCTGTTCGAGGCGATTGGCGCCGATGCACTCAATCGCGGCGGTTCACTGATCGCGGCGCCAGATGCGAGGGTCGTGGCGCAGGCGGGCGAGGGCGAGGCAATGCTGTTCGCAGAGCTCGATCTGTCCGAGGTCGAGGAGGGCTTGGCATCGCTCGACTCGGACGGCCATTACGCAAGGCCAGACGTATTCGAATTGCGCGTGGACACACGCGCCAAGCCCGGAGTGGACTGGACCGATGATTGACGATCCCCTTGCGATAACAGCGCTTTATGCCTCCGGCGCTGCCGCGCTCAGCCTCGCCATGGCGAAATTCTCGCCCAGCATCGGCCGCCGCCTGCGGCACCTGTTCTCCGGCTTCGCCCCGCTTGCCGGCCTCTACGGAGGCGTGATCGCGCGCGACGATGTAATCAGGCTGGATTTCGGCGACATCCTGTTTTCCGCTTTCCTGGTGCTGACCGGTGTGGCCGCATCGGTCGCCCTCACAGGCAACCGGTCGCGCGGCAAGAGGGAGCTGACGTCGGGGCAAGCTTGACGCGCGTGCGGCTGGCGCTTGCCAAGTGAACAGCGCTCGCACATTGCGCGTGCCATGACCTTCGCCGCGACGCTCCTAACGCTTCACACGGACATTTTTCTAAAGCCCTTTGGGTTGGCAATGCGTTGCGTCACGGAGTATGGCGCTTCGGGTGGAGAGATACATCCTAGCAGTTGCTGTAGGTTCTGACGAACCGACGAACCAATTTTGCTTCGATTGCTCGACTGAGACCTTCTTAAATCCGGAGATCGTGGCAATTTGGTTTGTCTTCTCGATGTTGATCGCGAGTCCAGCTGTTTTCTTCGGTATCGTCATTCACCGCAAATTGCACCGATTGCCCATGGTCGTTCGCGCGTTGCTTGTTGGTGTGAGCGTGTGCGTTCTCTGGTCCATCGTGTATGGTGCAGCATGGATCAGCTTAAATGCTGAGGTTTTCCTGTCCGGTTCGCTAATGGCTGCTGCCATATCATATTTCGACGGTGCGCGCGTGGACGCTGCTCGAGCAGCTACAAGATTTTCCGACTATTAATTGGGCAAACGAATGACCTTCGCCGCCACCATCCTCACCCTTTACCCGGACATGTTCCCGGGGCCGCTGGGGCTATCGCTCGCGGGCCGTGCGCTGGAGCGGGGGGACTGGTCTTGCGAGGCTGTCCAGATACGTGACTTTGCGACGGACAAGCATCGCACGGTGGACGACACGCCCGCTGGCGGCGGGGCGGGCATGGTTCTGAAGGCAGATGTGTTGGCGGCGGCGCTTGACTCGGTCCAACCACCCGCATCCGTTCGCCCTGAGCTTGTCGAAGGGCCGTCCTTCACTTCCAGCGCAGCGCAACAAGAAAAAAGCGGGGCTTCGACAAGCTCAGCCCGAACGGAAACCTACGTTGGGAGACCCATCCTCGCCATGACGCCGCGCGGGAAGCCTATCACGCAGGCCCGTATACGCGAGCTGGCGGCGGGGCCGGGGGCCATCATCCTTTGCGGCCGGTTCGAGGGGTTTGACGAGCGGATCTTCGCAGCGCGCGGCGTGGAGGAAGTCAGCGTTGGCGATATCGTCCTGTCGGGCGGGGAGCCTGCCGCGCTGATGATTCTGGACGCTTGCATTCGCCTGCTTCCCGGCGTAATGGGCGCGGCTTCCAGCGGGCATGAGGAATCGTTCGAGAACGGATTGCTCGAATACCCGCAATATACCCGACCATATGAATGGGAAGGGCGCACGATCCCTGAAGTGCTGCGATCGGGGGATCATGCGAAGATCGCTGCTTGGCGCAAGGCAAGGAGCGAGGAAGATACACGGTTACGCAGGCCGGACCTTTGGGATCGCCATGGTGGCGGTCGGGGCCAGCCTGCCTCTGGCGAGCAGTCGAAGAAGAAGGACTAGGGCATATGGGCCTGATCCAGGAACTCGAAGCCGAAGCCATCCAGGCACTCGGCAAGGACATCCCCGAATTTCGCGCGGGCGACACCGTTCGCGTGGGCGTGAAGGTCGTCGAAGGCACGCGTGAGCGTGTGCAGAACTTCGAAGGCGTCGTCATCGCCCGCTCCAACCGCGGCATGGGCAGCAATTTCACCGTGCGCAAGATGAGCTTCGGCGAAGGCGTGGAACGTGTGTTCCCGCTGTATTCGCCGATCGTCGACAGCATCACCGTGGTTCGCCGCGGCGTGGTGCGCCGGGCCAAGCTGTATTACCTGCGTGGCCGCACCGGTAAGCGTGCGCGCATCGCGGAACGCCGCGACAACACGCCGAAGAAATAAGCTTCGGCGCGTCCATTGAGACAACAGGAAGGGCGTCCCGGCAGCGGGGCGCCCTTTCTCTTTGGCTAGGCGGAGATACGGAGCCGGTGCTTAGCCCGCTGCGAGGGGCTGGCCGTCCAACAGGCGATATCTGTTCTTATGAGAGGATATCGCAAATGAAGGCCCTTCTGTCCGTCGCACTTGTCGCAGCATCGCTGGCCGCCACCCCCGCAGCCATGGCGAATACGAAGAATGACAGGAATCATTCGAACGACCGGTTCTTCAAATGCCATGTCCTGGAAGACAATCTGTGGCGCGCGATCATGACCGGCAAATGGCCGTTCTATTGCGATTGAGCCGCCACCCGGTTTCGATAGGGGCGTCCCGGCAGCGGGGCGCCCTTTTTGTTTGTGCGGATCACGGGGCTTGCGGGGCGTGGGCCTGCGCGCCTACCTAGCGCGCATATGCAATTCCCGGAGAGAATGCCTGCCCATGCGCAAACTGATCGCTGCCGCCCTTCTGGCCACCACCGCCATCGCCACGCCTGCCTTCGCGCAGGAGGCTGAGATGGAAACCACGGATGAGGCCGAAACGGCCGGCGACCTGCCGCTGGAGCGCGTATTTGCCAGCCCCGGCCTGAACGGCCCAAGCCCGCGCGGCATGCAGCTGTCTCCCGATGGGCGTTACCTGACCCTGCTGCGCAACCGCGAGGACGACCTGCAGCGCTACGACCTGTGGGCTTATGACCGGCAGACGGGCGAGTGGTCCATGCTGGTCGATTCCGAAGCCTTCGGACCGGGCCGCGAGCTGTCCGAGGCGGAAAAGATGCAGCGTGAGCGCATGCGTGTCGGCAGCCTGAAGGGCATCATTTCCTACCAGTGGAACAGCGATGGCGAGAGCCTGCTCGTCCCGCTGGACGGTGACCTCTACCTTGCCCGGCTGGACGGGACCACGCAGCAGCTGACCGATACCGAAGAAGGCGAGCTCAATCCCAAGCTCAGCCCCGGCGGCAAGTTCGTCAGCTTCGTGCGCGACCGCCAGCTCTATGTCGGCGAGCTGGGCGGGGCGGAAGCCGCGCCTGTCACGCCCGAAGAGGGCGAGCTGGTCCTGTGGGGCGAGGCGGAATTCGTCGCGCAGGAAGAAATGGGCCGCCGCACCGGATACTGGTGGGGCCCGAACGATGATCGCATCGCCGTCGCCCGCGTGGATGAAAGCCCCGTCGGTGTCGTCACCCGCGCCTCCATCGGCGCGGAAGGCACCAGCACTTACGAGCAGCGCTATCCGGCGGCAGGCACGCCCAATGCGGACGTGCGCCTGTTCGTGATGGACCCCGATGGCGGGGAGCGCGTGGAAGTGGACCTTGGGCCGGAGCGGGACATCTACATTGCCCGCGTCGACTGGGCGCCGGACGGCAGCAAGCTCTATGTCCAGCGGCAGGATCGCAAGCAGTTCAAGCTGGACATGCTGGAAGTCGATCCCGCCACCGGCGCATCCAGCGTGCTGTTTACCGAGAACGCCGCCGAGGGGCACTGGATCAACCTGTCCGACAATTACAAATGGCTGTCCGACGGCAGCCTGATCTGGTGGAGCGAGCGCGATGGCTACGGCCACCTCTACCACTTCGCGGATGGCGAGTGGCGCCAGCTGACCGATGGCGACTGGGTGGTGTTGGGCCTGCTGGGCGTGGACGAGGCGGCCGGCAAGGTCTTCATCAGCGGCACGAAGGACGATGTGCTGGCCAGCCAGGTCTACAGCTTCGACATGGCCAATCCGGGCGAGATGACGCGGCTGACCGATCCGGCCTTCGTCAATGGCGCCAGCATGGATGGCAAGGCGCAGACGATGACCGTGGTGCGCCACAACACGAACCAGCCGCCGCAATATTACCTGGCGGATGCGGAAGGCACGCGGCTGGCCTGGATCATGGAAAACGCGCTGGACGCGGACCATCCTTACACGCCCTATCTCGCCAGCCACCGCACGCCGACCTTCGGCACCATCACCGGGCCCAGCGGCGACACGCTGTACTGGACGATGATCGCGCCGGAGATGGAGGAGGGCAAGCAGTACCCCGTCTTCTTCCAGCACTATGGCGGGCCGCACGCGCAGACCGTGACCAGGGGCTGGACCGGCGCGATGGCGCAGCACATCGTCGATCGCGGTTACATCTATTTCGAGATCGACAACCGCGGCAGCGACAATCGCGGCGTGGCGTTCGAGAAGCCGATCTTCCGCGCCATGGGCACGGTTGAGGTCGAGGACCAGAAGGCGGGCGCCGAATACCTCCAGACGCTGCCCTTCGTGGATGCCGACCGGATTGCGACTTACGGCTGGTCCTATGGCGGATACATGACGCTGCTGATGCTGCAGCAGGACCCGGGCCTATATGCCGCAGGCGTCTCCGGCGCGCCGGTCACCAAGTGGGAGCTGTACGACACCCACTACACCGAACGCTACATGGGCACGCCGCAGGACGATCCGGAGGCCTACGCGGTCGGTAATGCGCTGGATAACGCCGGCAACATCGCCGATCCGCTTCTGCTGATCCACGGTATGGCGGACGACAATGTGGTATTCGAGAACTCCAGCGCGCTCATCGGCAAGATGCAGGCCGAGGCGGTACCGTTCGAGATGATGCTCTATCCCGGCCAGGCCCACGGCATTCGCGGGCCGAAGCTGAGCCTGCACCTGTGGACCACCATCTTCAGCTTCCTGGAACGCAACGGCGTGGGACCGGAGGCGGAGTAACAGGCTTGCTGCGCTAGCCACCTCATGGGCCGGTGGAAGTGGCCGATTACAATTTGCAAATACGCTTCCGTAAGTGACCCATGTCTGCTCCAATGCGTAGGCGTCGCATTGACTGGGGGTAGATATGAAGCACGGGAACACATTGCGGATTTCCGCCAGTATACTGGCGGTCGCCTTTTTGGGGGCATGCGCGTCAGGGGATTACGGACCGCCGCCAATCGCGACCGGGACAAAAGCAGGGGGAGGCACAGGGACGTCGGATACCTCCGGAGGAAATGGCCAGAAGGACATACCGGGCGGCATCGTGGCGTCAGATAATGAAACGATCTCACTGGTTCGTTATCTTGGGGTCGGAACAAACTGGCCAAGCACGATCAATCAGACCAGCAGCGCCAGCATCAATCAAGACGGCTATTCCGGGTTTTACACACGCGTCGTGATCTTGCCGAGTGGCACCGAGAGCGTCGGCAATGGGGACAGGCGTTCCTACGCAAGCGAACGCCGCGGATGGTTCAAGCGCTTGTTGACCGAAGAAGCGCGCACCGTCACTGCAGTGGCAAAGGTGTCTGTCCTCGAGCCTGATCTACCTTTAACGATCCCGCTTTATTCCGTGTCCTACGTAAGTGGGGGCGGGGACGGTGATTCCTGGGGGACTGCTCTTACTTCGTCATACGTCCGCTCGCCGCTTTTCTTGATTGGTCCGAACAGTCGCATCGCGTTCAACGTATCCTCGAAGGTCAGCAAGGATTTCAACTCCGGCGGGCTCAGCACTGCCTTGTCCGTCGTTACCAGTGCGGTGGAGCTTGCGGCGCCGCAGACAGGACTGTTGACAGACCTGTCATCTGACGAAAACAAGCAGCGCGCGGCGGCACTGGACAATGCGATTTCGTCACTCAGTTCCTTCAGCATCGATGAAGATGTCGAACTGGGTCGGCCCATATCGACTTGGAGGCCGGGTGCCGGTGTCACTATCACCGGATGCGCTCCGTTCGTGCGATCGCAGAATGGTGGTTCCGCGTCAGGGTCGTCGAAATGTGCGACCGACACCGACATGGATGGCGGCATCAACCGCCATGTTGGCACATGGAACCTGACACTGACTTGTCCTCAGATTAGCGTATTCAGCGCGAGAAACATTTGCGACGGCACAACAAAAGAGCTTGTCGCCCGCGACCAAATTGCTCCGGCTCGCGCTACGATTGCAGCCCAGGTGTCGAATTCAACAGTGCTGGAACTGCCTCTGGCGGAGAATGTGACCATCTGGTCCCATGTCAGAGCCAGCGATGGCTTTACCGTCTTTCTCGCGAGCTCAAAATCCGCCGCCGATTTTGGCAAGTATTGCGGATCGACGATGTCCCTAATGCAGGGTCAGGGGTTAAACAGTTTCGATGCTGGGCTCGCCTTGCGGGCGAGCCTGAAAATGATGCCTGAGTTCGTCGAGTTTCGCTCAAAGCTTCAGGGAGGGGCCGAGGGTGCCAACTGTCGCGAACTGATGAAGGATGCCGGAGTGACCTATTGATGCGCATCTGTCAGGCGGAAGTGTCACCGCATGAGGCATCGGCAAAGATAATCTGATGACGGTCAACCTACGAATACGTTGCGCCGACCACCGTCTTCGCTAACGAGCGATTGAACAAATCGGAGCGTACAAGATGGGTTACCGGGTAGCGGTTGTCGGGGCGACGGGGAATGTCGGGCGCGAAATGCTCGCCATCCTGGCTGAGCGCGAGTTTCCGATGGACGAGGTGGCCGCCGTTGCCTCCTCGCGCAGCCACGGCAGCGAGGTGGAGCTGGGCGACACCGGCAAGATGCTCAAATGCAAGAATATCGAGCATTTCGACTGGTCCGGCTGGGACATCGCCCTGTTCGCCTGTGGCAGCGAAGCGACCAAGATCCACGCGCCCAAGGCGGCTGCGGCAGGCTGCGTGGTGATCGACAACAGCTCGCTTTACCGGATGGACCCGGATGTGCCGCTGATCGTGCCGGAAGTGAACCCGGACGCCATCGATGGCTATACGAAGAAGAACATCATCGCGAACCCCAACTGCTCGACCGCGCAGATGGTGGTG
Organism: Paraurantiacibacter namhicola; assembly: GCF_001687545.1. Taxonomy (NCBI): domain Bacteria; kingdom Pseudomonadati; phylum Pseudomonadota; class Alphaproteobacteria; order Sphingomonadales; family Erythrobacteraceae; genus Paraurantiacibacter; species Paraurantiacibacter namhicola. The sequence goes on from NZ_CP016545.1 coordinate 1,477,758, forward strand.
GCGCTGAAGCCGCTGCACGATGCCGCCACGATCAAGCGCGTGGTCGTTTCCACATACCAGTCCGTCTCCGGCGCCGGTAAGGCGGGCATGGACGAGCTGTTCGAGCAGAGCCGCGCCATCTTCGTGGGCGACCCGGTGGAGCCGCGCAAGTTCACCAAGCAGATCGCCTTCAACGTCATCCCCCATATCGACGATTTCATGGATGACGGTTCCACCAAGGAAGAGTGGAAGATGGTGGTCGAGACCAAGAAGATCCTCGATCCCAAGGTGAAGGTGCAGGCCACCTGCGTGCGCGTGCCCGTATTCGTGGGCCATTCCGAGGCCATCAGCATCGAGTTCGAGAAGGAAATCAGCGCCAAGGAAGCGCAGGACATCTTGCGCGAGGCCCCCGGCCTGATGCTCGTCGACAAGCGCGAGGACGAGGGTTACGTCACCCCCGTCGAATGCGCGGGCGATGGCGCGACTTACATCAGCCGCGTGCGCGAGGATCCGACCGTGGATAGCGGACTGGTCCTGTGGTGCGTATCCGATAACCTGCGCAAGGGCGCGGCGCTGAATGCCGTGCAGATCGCGGAACTGCTTGGGCGGCGGCACCTGAAGAAGGGTTGAGGGAGAGCGGCGTGCTCAGAATTGCGGGACTTTCCATGGCGGCAATGGCGCTGGCCCTCGCTGGCTGCAGTGCCGCCGGGGACGATCGGGCCGACCCTGTCGGTACCGATACGGTCGCCGCGCCTGCAGCATCCACGCCCGGCTCGAGTGAGAGCGGCACCGCAGAGGCGGAGCGCGAACCGCTGATCGCTATCGATGGCGAAGGCTTGCGGCTTGTCGCCTCCTCCGGGGCAACGCGCCTGATTGCCTTTGGCGAGGCGCGCGCCGAGGTGGAACGGGTCATGGGCGAGACGTCCAGCATCCCGCCAATCCGGACCGAGATGGAGGAATGCGGAGCGGGCCCGATGCAGGTGACATCCTATGGCGATCTGAGCCTGAACTTCCAGGACGATCAATTCGTGGGCTGGTTTGTCGGTGATCAGAGCGGCTGGTCCACGATGGATGGCATCAGCACAGGCTCCACCCGCAGCAGCGTGGAATCCACACGCAGCGTGACCCTGGTCGAAGACAGCACTCTGGGCGTGGAATTCCGGCTGGGCGAGGCAAGCGAAGGCGGGATTGGCGGCTTCTTCGAAGACGAAAGCGCCGATGCCATGGTCACCGGCCTTTACGCCGGGACCAACTGCTTCTTCCGATAGGCGCTCAGTTCACCGGCACGCAGACGGTCGGATTGTCGTGATAGCGCATGCAGTCGAAGCGGCCATCGATTACGAAAACATCGACGTAACCGCGCTGCCTGCCGTTATACCAGTAGTAGGCGCGGATGGTGTAATTCTCACCATCGACGCGCTCGGTCACGGTGGTCTCGTGCACGCCGCCCGCCTTGTAGCGGTTGAACATCCAGCGCCGGCTGTCGCGGAAAATCAGCCTGTCGATCTGCTTGGCGGTGCTCGTGCTGGCAGTTTCGGGCTGTGTCATACGAGGCGGTGCACTTCGGGACGAGGAATTGGGGTTCATCACTCCGGTCCGGCTTCCCGTCGCTTTTCCGCCGGGCAGGCCAGCACACTGCCGAAGACCTTCGATGGCCTTCGCTGAGCCGGTCAGCGGAAAATCGCCCATCACACGCCCGCCGATCGTCACGCGGTAAGAGGCTCCCGAAGCGAGATTGTTCAGCATTCCTTCGTAGTCGGTCCAGCTCAGTGCCTGCAGCTGCAAACCATCACCCGCGCCGACGCTGGTCGCTACCAAGGCAGGAAAATTGCCCTTGCCCCTTATGGAGATGTTCGCAGCTTTCTCCCCATCGGCAAGGTTGAAGCCCGCGCGGAACGTCCGCAGGGCAAGGAACTTCGTGCCTTGCGGTACCTGCTCATAGGAGAAGGCAGCGTAGGTCCCGTCGTCGAAAGCCGCCCGGATCGAGCATTTGTCCTGGATGACCTCGAACCTCCAGGGGTCCTTGATATTCGCCGCGCTGGCGCTTGCGCTGTGCACCGCGAAAATCGCTGTGGCGCCCGCAAGCAGTAATCTCGTTCGCATCTGATCCCCCCTCAGAACCGTTTTCCCCATGACCAACCTACAAATGTCAACTTGCTTGGCAAGGCTGCGCTTGCTTGCCGGTTTGCGTTGTTGCATTTGCAGCCGGGTGCATTCCCTGACTTCCTCCACCTTCGCCAGCTTCGACGAGACCGAGCTCGCCCTGCACCGCATGGGAGAGGGGCGGCCTGTAATCCTCGTCCACGGGCTGTTTTCCAACGCGCATACGAACTGGATCAAGTTCGGCCACGCTCAGAAGCTGGCAGAGGCCGGGTTCGAGGCGATCATGCCGGACCTCCGTGGCCATGGTCAAAGTGCCGCGCCGCAAGACCCGGCCGCCTATCCGCCCGATGTGCTCGTTCGCGACCTGGAGGCGCTGGTGGCGCATCTGGAAGTCGAGGATTACGACCTCGTCGGCTTTTCGCTGGGCTCGCGTACGTCGGCGCGGGCGGTGGTGGAGGGGCTTGCCCCGCGCAGGCTCGTCCTGTCCGGCATGGGGCTGGAAGGGCTGGCCGGTTGGGACAGGCGCGCGGCCTTCTTCATCGACGCCATCGACCGCTTCGAACAGGTCCGCCACGGAGACCCGGCTTTCTACGCCGTCAGCTTCATGAAGACGATGAAGGTGGACCGGCCGGCCATGCGGCTGCTTCTCCAAAGCGTGGATGACACCACGGCGGAAGACCTCAAGGCCGTGACCATGCCCACGCTGGTCCTGTGCGGTGCTGACGACCGCGACAATGGCGATCCGCAGGCGCTGGTCGATGCACTGCCCGATGCCACGCTGGCGGAGATACCCGGCACGCACATGTCCAGCGTCACCGAACCTGCGCTGGGCGAGGGGCTGGTGAACTTCCTCTCCGCCTGAGCGAGTTCGCTTGATTAAGCGCCGCGTCATCGGCAGGATGGTCACCAGAGAAACCGAATTTCCGGGACGAGAGGGTCTGTCCAAATGAAACTGCTTTCCACCGTCGCATCCGCGTCGCTCGCGCTGGCGCTTGCTGCCTGTACTGCTGCCACCGCCAATGAGAATGGCGGAGCCGAAATGGCCTCTGCCACCGAAAGCGATGCCAAGTTCCCCATGACGCCGCAGGGCGCTGCCGACTTCGTGGCCGCTGCGGAAGCGGACTGGCTGGAGTTTTCCAACACCGCCGCGCGCGTCAGCTGGGTGAATGCCACCTACATCACCGAAGACACCGATGCGCTGGCCGCACAATATGGCGCCATCGCCACGGAAAAGAGCGTCTATTACGCGCTTGAAGCGGCCAAATACGCGACCATCCCCGGCCTCGACCCGGTGGTGAAGCGCAAGCTGGACAAGATGCGCAATTCCATCGTCATGCCCGCACCGACCACGGCCGGTGCGGCGGATGAGATGAACGAGATCGCTACCAAGCTCGGCAGCCAGTACGGCAAGGGCAAGGGCACGCTGAACGGCCAGCCCATCGCCGGTGTCGATATCGAGGCGGAGATGGGCAATCTCGATCGCACGCCTGCCGAACTGCAGGAAATGTGGGTCAGCTGGCACAGCAATGTCGGCGCGCCGATGAAGGATGACTACACCCGCATGGTGGGCATCGCCAACGAAGGCGCGCGCGAGCTGGGCTTCTCCGACGTGGGCGCGATGTGGCGCTCAAATTACGACATGGATCCGGACGATTTCGCCGCCACCACCGAACGGCTGTGGCAGGAAGTGAAGCCGCTTTACGTCCAGCTGCACACTTATGTGCGCTGGAAGCTGGTCGAGAAATACGGGCCGGAAGTGCAGGACCCGAACGGCCCGATCCGCGCCGACCTGCTGGGCAATATGTGGGCCCAGGAATGGGGCAATATCTATCCGCTCGTCGCGCCCGAAGGGGCCGGCGATATCGGTTATGACCTGACCGACCTGATCGTCGAATCCGGCATGGACGAAGTGCAGATGGTGCGCGTGGGCGAGGATTTCTTCTCCTCGCTGGGCTTCGCGCCGCTGCCGGAGACATTCTACAAGCGCAGCCAGTTCACCAAGCCGCGCGACCGCGAAGTGGTGTGCCACGCCAGCGCGTGGGATCTCGACAATGTGGACGATCTTCGCATCAAGATGTGCATCAAGCGCAATGCGGATGACTTCATCACCATTCACCACGAGCTGGGCCACAATTACTACCAGCGCGCTTACAACAAGCAGTCCTACCTGCACCTCGACGGCGCGAATGACGGCTTCCACGAGGCGATCGGCGACATGATCGCCCTTTCGATCACGCCGGAATACCTGGTGCAGATCGGCCTGCTGGACCAGAGCCAGGTGCCGAGCGCCGACAAGGATATCGGCCTTCTGCTGCGCCAGGCGATGGACAAGGTCGCCTTCCTGCCCTTCGGCCTGCTGGTGGACCGCTGGCGCTGGGGCGTCTTCGACGGCTCCATCACGCCCGACACCTACAACACGGCCTGGACCGGCCTGCGCCGCGAGTACCAGGGCATCACGCCGCCCGTGGCGCGCCCTGCCGACGCCTTCGATCCGGGCGCGAAGTACCACATCCCGGGCAATGTGCCCTACACGCGGTACTTCCTGGCGCGGATCCTGCAGTTCCAGTTCTACAAGGCGGCCTGCGACCAGGCCGGCTGGGAAGGACCGCTGCACCGCTGTTCTTTCTACGGGAACAAGGAAGTGGGGCAGAACCTCAACGCCATGCTCGAAATGGGTGCCAGCAAGCCCTGGCCCGATGCGCTGGAAGCCTTCACGGGTGAGCGCGAGATGAGCGGCAAGGCGATGGTCGAGTACTTCGCCCCGCTGATGGCGTGGCTGGAAGAACAGAACCGCGGCAAACCGACCGGTTGGGACAGCTGAACGCCGCAAACGGGGAGTTGGCAATGAAGAGTGTGGTCGCGGCAATCGCTGCTCCCATGATGCTGGGCGCCGCCCAGCCGGCTTTCGCGCAGGACGCAGGCACCGGTGACGTGGCCGAGGCCGAAGCGGAGGAGGACTTCTCCGTTCCCGTGCCGGAAACCGTGGTGCAGCCGCGCCTGGTGACCGCCGCCGATCCGGACAGTGTGCGCGATGCGCTGCTGTCCGCCGGATTTCCGGCGACAATGGACACGGACAGCGTGGGCGATCCCATGGTCCGCACCGAAATGGGCGGCTACAAAGCGCGCATCATGTTCTATGGCTGTGACGAGGAGACCAACACCGGCTGCGACAGCCTGCAGTTCGTGGTGGGGCTCGACCGGGAAAGCCCGATGCCGCTGCCGATCCTGAACGAACTTTCGAAGGAATGGCGCTACATCTCGATTTACCTCGACGAGGAGGGCGATCCCTTCTTCAACTGGGACATCGTGACGGGTGACGGGCTGGCCACCAGCATCTTCCTCGATTCCGTGCGCCGTTTTTCCGACAATGTCGCCGCCGCGGCCGAGCGGGTGTTCGAAGAGGAACGCGACAGTGCCATCGACCTGACGCCGGAGGCGGGTGAGGAGCCGCTGGCGGCGTTGCATCGCAGTGCACTGCAGGGCACCGCGTGAAGCCTGTGAAAACCCTCACGATGGTGGGCTGGCGAGAGCTGGTCGACCTGCCGGAGCTCGGCATCAGGGGGCTGCCAGCAAAGATCGATACCGGCGCGCGCACCAGCTCGCTCCACGCCGAGGTGCTGGAGACCTTCGAGCGGGACGGTGAAAGGTACGTCCGCTTCGCCATCGAGCACGGCGACCACGTAAGGCAGGTCTGCGAGGCCGTGCATGTGGACGTGCGCGGCATAACCAGCTCTAATGGCGAGACGCAGGACCGCTACGTCATCAAGACGCCGCTGCGGATCGGCGATACGGAATTCCGCGCAGAAATCAGCCTGGCCGACCGGGGGAGCATGAAGTTCCCGATGCTGGTCGGCCGGTCTTCATTGCGGCGACATTTCGCCGTGGACAGTGGCCATAGCTGGCTGCAATCGCCGCGCCCGACCGCGCGGACCAAAACCAGATCCTAAGGTATTTCTCATGAAAATCGCCATGCTCGCCCGCAACCCGAACCTCTATTCGCACAAGCGACTGGTCGAGGCAGCCGAGGCGCGCGGCCACACGCTGGACATCCTCAACACCACGCGCTGCACGGTGAATATCGCCAGCCACCGGCCAACGGTGATGTACAAGGGTGAGACGCTGAGCGGTTACGAGGCGGTGATCCCGCGCATCGGGGCATCCATCACGGCCTATGGCCTTGCCGTGCTGCGCCAGTTCGAGATGGGCGGCGTCTGGCCGCTGAATGAAAGCGTGGCCATCGGCCGCAGCCGCGACAAGCTGCGCTCCACCCAGATCATGGCGAAATACGGCCTCGGCCTGCCGCTGACGGCCTATGCCAACGATCCCAAGCAGGCGGAACAGATCATCAAGGCGGTCAATGGCCCGCCGGTGGTCATCAAGCTGCTGGAAGGCACGCAGGGCATCGGCGTGGTGCTGGCGGAAACGCTGAAAGGCGGCGCCTCCATCATCGAGGCATTCCGAGGTGCCAACATCGCCATCATGGTGCAGGAATTCATCAAGGAAGCCGGCGGCAGTGACATTCGCTGCCTGGTGGTGGGCGGCAAGGTAGTCGCAGCCATGAAGCGGCAGGGCGCGGAAGGCGAATTCCGTTCCAACCTGCACCGCGGCGGCAGTGCGCAATTGATCAAGATCACGCCTGAAGAACGCAGCACGGCGGTGCGCGCCGCCAAGGCCATGGGCCTGAATGTCTGCGGCGTGGACCTGCTGCGCTCCAACCACGGGCCGGTCATCATGGAGGTCAATTCCTCCCCCGGCCTCGAAGGCATCGAGAACGCCACCGGCAAGGACATCGCCGGGCAGATCATCGAATTCATCGAAGGCAATGCGAAGTCCGGCAAGACTAAGACCCGTGGCAAGGGCTAAGCCTGAGGGCAGGGCGCCCTTCGAATTCGGCGGTGAGAGCGTGCCCGCTGGCCAGTCCGCCACGATCGACCTGCCCATAAGCAGGCTATCCACGCGCACGGAAATCAACATGCCCGTGCGCGTGCTGCACGGCACGAAGCCCGGGCCCACGCTGTTCGTGAGCGCCGCCATCCACGGCAACGAGATCGTTGGCGTGGAGATGATCCGGCGGCTGCTGAAGAATGTCTCCGCAAAACGGCTGGCCGGCACGCTGCTGTGTGTGCCGGTGGTCAATGCCTTCGGCTTCACCTCGCACAGCCGGTACCTGCCCGATGGGCGCGACCTCAACCGGGTGTTCCCCGGCAGCGCCAGGGGTTCGCTCGCCGCGCAGCTCGCCCATGTCTTCACCGAGGAGATCATCAAGCGCTGCGATTACGGGATAGACCTGCACTCCGCCGGCCTGAACCGCGAAAACCTGCCGCAGATCCGCTACAGCCCCGATAACGAGGCCGCATCTGTGCTGGCCGAAGCCTTCGGCGCACCGGCCATCATCACCTCACCGCTCAGGCCCGGTTCGCTGCGGCAGACGGCGGATGACAATGGCTGCACCATGATCCTGATGGAATCGGGCGAAGCGCTTCGCTTCGACGAATTCGCCATCCGCGTCGGCGTGCGCGGCATATTGCGCGTGATGGCCCACCTTGAGATGGGCGTGCGCAAGCAGTCCGCCGTTGCCGCCACTCCGGTTCGCAGTGACGGCAGCCGCTGGGTCCGGGCGGAGGAAGGCGGCATCTTCCGCGCCATCCGCAAGACCGGCGACATGGTGCTGGAGAACACGCAGATCGGCTACATCAGCGATCCCTTCGGTGATGAGGATATCCCCGTCATCGCCCCGCTGACCGGCCTGATCATCGGGCGCAGCGTGATGCCCGTGGTCAACCAGGGCGACGCGCTGATGCACATCGCGCGCGTCATGCGCCCCGGCACCGCCGACGCCCGCCTGACGGCGATCGAGGAGGCGGCGTTCGACGATCCATTGTTCGATGAGGATGAGGTGCTTTAGGGGGAGAGGGAGGCCGGGACCTTGGCCGGCCAAACAGATTTTGGTGGCAGGCATCTTTGAAAGGCCACGCTAAGCGTCATGCAGGATTTCGTCGCATACAACAGCCGTTGGCGCTTGGCATTGCTGACTTGTTTGTCCGCTGCTTTTGTTGCCCTTGGACTCTACCTGGCAGGTGCTTTCGGAGAAATTTCCACGAGCCGCTATTCGCCAGCGCTTCTTTTCGCCGTTGGCTGGGCTGCCATTCTCTTTTTCACACTGACCGCTTGCGATGCGATCATGAGGATCTTCAGTCTCAAGCCACGTTTGGTTATCGGCGCGGAAGGGATCATCTGGTCCGCATTGTCCGACGAGCCGTTACCATGGCCGGAGATCCGAGGTGTCACGACTTCGAAATCAGGAGGTCAAAAATACATCATTCTTTATCTCCACAACCCCGGAAGTTTTTCTGGAGTCGGAATTGCGGGGCTGCTCGATAGGGCGAACAGATTGCTGACGGGGGGCGACGTCTTGATATCGACAGCTGGCACAAATCGTAGCTTCGACGAAGCTATGTCGGCCATTGAGCGATACCGCCCCTAGACAGCGAAGCGCGACGCTGTCTCCGGCAACATCGCAGCTGACAAGATGACACCTACCTAAACGGCGGCTCGTTAAACGCCCGCAGCTTGCGTGAATGCAGGCGGTCGCCTTCAGCGCGCAGTTTTTCGCAGGCGACGATGCCCATTTGCAGGTGGGCGGCGATGGCTTCCTCGTAGAACTGGTTGGCCTGTCCGGGCAGCTTGATCTCGCCGTGGAGCGGCTTGTCCGAGACGCATAGCAGCGTGCCGTAGGGGACGCGGAAGCGGTAGCCTTGGGCGGCGACCGTGGCGCTTTCCATTTCGATGGCGATGGCGCGGCTCTGGCTGAAGCGGCGGGCGCTGGCGGTGTAGAGCAGCTCCCAATTGCGGTCGTCGGTGGTCACCACCGTGCCGGTGCGCAGGCGCTTCTTCAGGTTTGCGCCCTGCGTGCCGGAAACTTCCTCCGCCGCGCCAGCCAGCGCCTGCTGGACTTCCGCGATCGGCGGGATGGGGATTTCGGGTGGCAGGACGCTGTCGAGCACGTGGTCGTCACGCAGGTATGCGTGGGCGAGCACGAAGTCGCCGATCTTCTGGCTGGCGCGCAGGCCCCCGCAATGGCCGATCATCAGCCAGGCTTCGGGGCGCAGCACGGCGAGGTGGTCGCAGATCGTCTTGGCGTTGGATGGGCCGACGCCGATGTTGACCAGCGTGATGCCGCTGCCGTCCTCTCGCACGAGGTGGTAAGCCGGCATCTGGTGACGCCGCCATGCCGTATCGGACAATTGCAGCCGCGCATTCTGGGTGGTCGTATCGATGCTGAGGCCGCCTGCACCCTCCAGCCGGACGTAGCCATTGCTGCCGATTTGCGCGGCAGCCCAATCAACGAATTCATCGACATAGCGGTGATAGTTCGTAAACAGGACGAACTTCTGGAAATGGCGCGTATCCGTGCCGGTGTAATGGGCCAGGCGGGCGAGCGAATAATCCGTGCGCAGGCCGTCGAACAGGCTCAATGGCATGGGCGTATCGGGCAGGGCGAAGTCCACGCCGTCCGCCAGCTCGTCCCCGATCAGGGCGAGGTCCGTGCTGGGGAAGTACTCCGCCAGCTGCTGGGGGCTGACGCCGCCCATGGCCGCGCCCTGCGACCCGTCGATCACGTAGGGGAAGGGGATTTCCTGCCGCGAGCGGCCGACGTCCAGCTCCACCTCGTAATCCTCGGCGATCAGCTCCAGCTGCTCGCGAAGATACGGCTCGAACAGGGCGGGCCGGGTGATGGTGGTGAGGTATGTGCCGGACTGCTCCAGCCGCCCGAAGGCACGGCTGCGGTCGGCGGGTGCGCCCTTGCCGGAGAAGACCAGCCGCAATTCGGGGTAGCAGTAGATGCCATCCTCGCGCTGGCGCGCGGTCGGCGTGCTGCCATCCTGCGCATAGGCGGCGATATCGTTGCGGAGGCGGGTTACAGCTGCATCATAGATGGCCTGCAGCTCGGCCAATGTCTCATCGATTGTCATCGCAGGCAGCTAGCGCATAGATGATGACATTTCAAAGGCAGAGATGCCGGATAGCAAATGAAAGGGGCGCGAAAGCCGCAGCCTTCGCGCCCCTTTTTCATTTGGCATGAGTTCCAGCGAAGGCTGGGACCTCGTCCAATCTTGCACCAGGCCGGTTGAGACCCCGGCCTGCGCAGGGGCTCACGACTGGCCGCAGGATCAGGCCTGCTCTTCGCCTTCGTCGGAAGCGCCTTCGGCAGCTTCGTCGGCCTGCTCTTCAACACCTTCCGGGTTTTCAAGCATGTCGGCGGGGATTTCGCCCGGCTCCAGCGTGGGATCGCGCTGCTGCGTTGCGGCAGCTTCTTCGATCTCGCGCTGTTCGTCTTCGAAGATCTGGGCGAGGACGTCGACGCCCTGGCTCTGCAGTTCGGCTTCATCGTCGGAGCGGGCGACATTCGCCTTCACCGTAACGCTGACTTCCGGGTGCAGGGCCACGGTCACTTCGTGCATGCCGATCGTCTTGATCGGGCTGCCCATGATGACCTGCTTCTTGTCGACTTCGTGGCCCTTCTCGGAAAGGCCTGCAACGATGTCGCGAACGTTGACGGAACCGTACAGCTGGCCGGCATTGGAGGAAGCGCGGATCAGCACGACTTCCGTGCCGTCCACCTTCTCGCCAGCCTTTTCGGCTTCGCCGCGACGTTCCGCGTTTTCTTTTTCAAGACGGTCGCGATTGGCTTCGAAGACCTTCTTGTTCGCCTCGTTGGCGCGCAGGGCCTTCTTGTTCGGAAGCAGGAAGTTACGGGCGTAGCCGTCCTTCACGGTGACCACGTCGCCGATGCTGCCGAGATTGCCGATCCGTTCGAGGAGGATGATATCCATGTCTCTTGTCCCCTTACTTCACGATGTAGGGCAGCAGGCCCACGTGACGTGCGCGCTTGATGGCCTTGGCCAGCTCGCGCTGCTTCTTGGCCGAAACCGCGGTGATGCGGCTGGGCACGATCTTGCCACGCTCGGACATGAAGCCCTGCAGCAGGCGCGTGTCCTTGTAATCGATCTTCGGCGCGTCGGCACCGGAGAACGGGCAGGACTTGCGGCGGCGGAAAAACGGGCGGGCCATCAGTTACGCTCCTCACGGTCGGACCGGCGCTTCTTGTCGCGGTCGTTCTTGCGCATCATGACGGACGGGCCGTCTTCATGCTCGTCCACGGCGATGGTCAGCCAGCGGATCACGTCTTCGCTCAGGCGGTTCTGACGCTCAAGCTCCTGCACCAGGGCGCCGGGGCCCTCGATGTTGAGCAGGACGAAGTGTGCCTTGCGGTTACGGTCGATCTTGTATGCGAGGTTCTTGAGGCCCCAGGTCTCGGTCTTCACGACCTTGCCGTCCATCTTCTCCACGGTTTCCGTGGCGGCGGCGGCAAGCGCGTCGACCTGAGACTGGCTCAGATCCTGACGCGCGAGGAAAACATGCTCGTAAAGAGCCATGTCGCGCTTCCTTTTCATTTCATGGCCGATCGCTGGCTGATCCGCACGATTGCGGGGCCCCTCCGGCTTTCTTTAAGTTTCCACAGAGGGCCGTCGCCCCCTGCGGAAGCGGCGCACATAGCGGGGATGGCGAGGAATGCAAGCCTTGTGCAGCCGGAACGGGCAGGGCACGGGCCGGTTGAGGCCAAAAGGAGTTTTGCATGCCCGGTGGACTGACTGCACTTTTGGACGACGTGGCGGTGATTGCCCGCACGGCGGCCGCCAGCATAGACGACGTCGCCGTGGCCGCCAGCAAGGCAGGCTCCAAGACGGCGGGCGTGGTGATCGACGATGCGGCTGTCACTCCCAGCTATGTCACCGGGCTTTCCCCAGCGCGCGAGCTGCCGCTGATCTGGAACATCACCAAGGGCAGTTTCAAGAACAAGCTGCTGTTCCTGCTACCGGGCGCGCTGCTGCTGAGCGAGTTCCTGCCAGGCGCCATTGTCTTCGTGCTGATGCTGGGCGGGCTCTACCTGTCCTATGAAGGCGCGGAAAAGGTCATCGAGAAGCTGGGCGGCGAGAAACACGGCAAGACGCTGGAAGACGAGATCGAGGACCCCGCCGCCTTCGAGAAGGAGCGCACGAGCGGGGCAATCCGCACCGACCTGATCCTGTCCGCCGAGATCATGGCCATCACACTGAACGAGGTTGCCGCCGAAACATTGGTGACCCGCGCAGCCGTGCTGGCGCTGGTGGGCATTGCGGTGACAGTATTCGTCTATGGCGCGGTCGCCCTGATCGTGAAGATGGACGATGTGGGCCTGCACCTGACGGAGAAAGCCTCCAGCGCGGCGCAGGCGGTGGGCCGGTTCCTGCTGAAAGCCATGCCGCTGCTGCTCACGTTCCTGAGCTTCATCGGGACCATCGCGATGCTGTGGGTCGGCGGCGGTATCCTGCTGCACGGGATGCACGAGCTGGGGATCGACGGGCTGTACAAATATGCACACGATATCGAGCACGCGGTCGAGACGGTCGGCGGCGGCTTCTTCGGCTGGCTGACCTTTGCCGCCCTATCGGCTCTGTTCGCCCTGATCGTGGGCGGGATCATCGTGTTCATCCTGCACAAGGTGTTCAAGATGGGTCACGGCCCGGGAGATGCGGAGGCTCACTGATCCTTCTGGGTCAGGTCCAGCTCGCACTTGCTGCAGGTGCTGTTGGGCCAGGGCATCGGCAGCCAGCCGTGCCAGAACAGGTTGCTGCCGCAGCGCGGGCAATTGTAGCGGGCCGAGCGCCTGTTCGCGATGATGAGGGCCACCGCCACGACGGCGAATGCTATGCTGGAGTGGCCCACGATCCGCTCGACTGCGATCACGAAGAGCACACCCATCGCCAGAATGCCGAACATGGTCAGCGCGTGGCGGCGAGCGTCTTCGTAGATTTTCATGCCAGCTTCTCCAGCAACCCCTTCGCAAAGCCTGTCAGCGTGTCGTCGCGTGCGCCCATCACCACCACGCGGTCGCCGGGCTGGGCGATGCTGGCGATGTGCTCGCCGCATTCCTCGCGGGTGGGGAGGTGCCTGGCCTTGCCGCCGGCATCCTCGATCATGGAAATGATGCGCTCCGTTCCCTCGCTGCGGTCCACCGTGCCGCCGAAATAGACCGGGTCGCACATAACTGTGATGTCACCGTCACCCAGTTCGCTGGCGAAGGTCTGGGCGAGTTCGTGGCCCATCTGCCGCAAGGGGCCGTATCCGTGCGGCTGGAAGAAGGCGATCACGCGGCCGGGATGGGCCTTCAGCGTGCGCAGCGTGGCGGCGCATTTTTCCGGGTTGTGGCCGAAATCGTCGATCACCGTGATTCCGCTCGCGCTGGTGCCCACGATATCGAAACGGCGGGCGAGGCCGGTGAAGCTGCCAAGCGCCTTGACGGCGAATTCTGTCGGCACGCCTGCGGCCACTGCTCCGGCGATGGCGGCAAGTGCGTTGGACAGATTGTGCCGCCCCGGCATGGCAAGGGTCAGCGCGTGCTCGCTGCCATCGTGGCGGTCCACCACAAGGGCCGCCTGCCGCAGCGGGCTTTCGGCCACCGAACCCGGCACTACGCCGATCTGCGCCTTGTCCTGCTCCAGCCCGAAGGTGATGACATCCTTGGCGCGCGGCAGCAGGGCCAGCGCCTCCGGATCGTCGGCATTGATCGCGGCGATGCGGCTGCGGGCGAGGAAGTCGCCGAACAATTCGCGCAGCTCCTCCATGCTCTTGTGGTCGAGGCTGACATTCAGCAGCACGCCCACGGCGGGGCGGTAAAGCGCGATGGAGCCATCGCTTTCGTCCACTTCGCTCACGTAAATGCTGCGGCTGCCGACCACGGCGCTGGCAAAGGGGCGATCGTCGGAGACGAAGTTCTTCATCACTGCGCCGTTCATGATCGTCGGCTCGCGGCCCGCCGCCTGCAGGATCCAGCCGAGCATGCCGGTCACCGTGCTCTTGCCGCTGGTCCCGGCGATGCCGATGCCTGCGCCGCTGGTGTTGAACAGGATGGAATTGAGCTCGGCCCGCGTCAGGCGCAGGCAGCCAAGTTCCTTCGCACGGGCGGCGTCGGGCACGCTGTCCTCCACTGCTGCGCTGGCGACAAAGACCTGTTCAGCCCGCGTGACGCCACTGCCGTCCTGCTGGAAAAGGCCGAAGCCCTGCCGCTCCAGCGCGGCGAATTTTTCGGGCGTTCGGCCCTGGTCGAAGCTGCGGTCGCTGCCTGCGACTTCGCCGCCAAGCCCTTTCAGGATCTGGGCGAGCGGCAGCATGCCGGATCCGCCGATGCCGCAGAAGAAGAAGGGGCGGGCGAGAAGTTCGTCCGGAGTGGGAAATTCGGTCATGCAATTCTCTCGTGATCCCCCGCGAAGGCGGGGGTCTCCTACGGCTCAGTGCGACCAGGCCGATTGAGGTCCCCGCCTACGCGGGGACTCACAATTTGTGAAGCAGGCCGCTAAAGGCAATCCCATGACCCGCATCGCCATCTGCGCGCCCGCAACGCCGATCACCCGCGACCATGCCGCCGCGCTGGAGGCGCTGGTGGCGGAGGAATTCCCGCAGCATTCTGTCTGGTTCCACGAACAATGCTTTGCCAGCCAGGACCACTTCGCCGGGCCGGACCAGCAGCGCATGGATGCGCTGGTGGAATGCGCCAACCACCCGGATTACGACGCGGTGTGGTTTGCGAAGGGCGGTTATGGCTCCAACCGCATCGCGCAGGCCGCGACCACGTTCATGGATGGGGAGGCGCGGCGCAAGACCTTCGTCGGCTTCTCGGACATGGGGTATTTGCTCGCCATGCTGTACAAGCTGGATATTGGCCAGCAGGTGCACGGACCCATGCCGGTAAGCGCGCGCAGCGAGAGCGGGCGCGAGGGGGTGCGGCGCGTGCTGCGCTGGTTCTCCGGCGACACCAGCGGCGTGGAGCCAAGCGTGGATGGCCGCACGCCTACGGCTGCCTTCAATCTCATCACCCTGTCCATGATCGCGGGCACGCCGCTGATGCCGGACCTGCGCGGGCATGTGGTGATGGTGGAGGAGGTGAGCGAGCACCTTTACGCCGTGGACCGGCTGTTCTTCCACCTGACGAACCTGCTGCCCCCGGGCCTTGCCGGATTGCGGCTGGGCGAGGTGAACCACGTGCCGGAGAATGACCGCGAGTTCGGCCAGTCGGCGGAGGACATCGCGCGGTTCTGGTGCGCGCGGATGGGCATCCCATACCTGGGGCGTGCGCAGATCGGCCATTATGCGGGCAACCATGTGGTCCCCTTCGGCCTTGCCAGCCCCGCAGGCGCTGCCTAACCCGCGCCGCCAAAGCAGGAGAGATCACGATGAGAGCGTTCGTTTTTCCCGGACAGGGCAGCCAGAAGGTCGGCATGGGCAAGAACCTGGCCGATGCCAGCGCCGCCGCGCGCGAAGTGTTCGAGGAAGTGGACGATGCGCTGGGGCAAAAGCTGTCCGCCATCATGTTCGAAGGCCCGGCGGACGACCTGACGCTGACCGAGAACGCGCAGCCCGCCATCATGGCCAATGCCATCGCCACGCTACGGGTGCTGGAGGCGGAGTTCGGCATAACGCTGGCGGACAAGGGCGATTGCGTCGCGGGTCACTCGCTGGGCGAGTACACCGCGCTGTGCGCTGTCGGCGCATTCAGCCTTTCGGACACGGCGCGGCTGCTGAAACTGCGCGGGCAGGCCATGCAGGCCGCCGTGCCTGTGGGCGAGGGCGCGATGTGCGCGCTGCTGGGCGCGGATATCGAAAAGGCGACTGCGCTGGCCGAGGCGGCTGCCGAGGGCGAGGTGTGCGAGATCGCCAATGACAACGACCCCAGCCAGGTCGTCCTGAGCGGCCACAAGGGCGCGATCGAGCGCGCCGTGGCCATGGCCAAGGAACACGGCATCAAGCGCGGCATCCCGCTGCCCGTATCCGCGCCGTTCCATTGCTCGCTTATGCAGCCTGCCGCCGATGCCATGGCCCGCGCGCTGGAAGACACTCCGCCGCAAGCCTTCCGCCTGCCGATCTTCGCCAATGTTACCGCCGCCGCCGTCGAGGATGCGGCCACGGAGCAAGGCCTGCTGGTGCAGCAGGTGACGGGCCGCGTGCGCTGGCGGGAAAGCGTGCTGGCGATGCAAGACGCTGGCGTCACTCACTTCGTGGAACTGGGCGGAAAAGTACTGGGCCCCATGATCGGACGCATTGCGCCGGACGTTCAGGTGACAAGCGCGGTAAGCATGGAAGACCTCGATGTTCTGGCGCGGTTAATGTGACAGTGTAACATTGGCGGCACAGGAGGACTTTCCATGCCGTCAGTGATTCGTTTCGCCGCCCCCGCCATCGCCCTGGTCTTGACCGCCGGGTGCGTCCCCCCGTCCGGCGGTGGCGAGGTCGCCAGCGGCAAGGGTATGACCAGCTTTGCCAGCGAGGCCGACCTCGAGGCCTTCCTGAAATCCCGGCGCCAAGCGGCAGAGCGCGTCACGACGGTCGATGTGCAGGAAATGGCGGTGGAAGAGGCTGCCGCCCCGCCCACGGTTGCACCGCCGCCTCCGGTCGCCCAGTCCTCCGTTCCCGCGCCGGAAGAGGGCGACAGCGAGCAGATCACCAATACGCAGGAACAGGGCGTGGACGAGGGCGGAATCGTGAAAAACCACGGCGACCACCTGGTGGTGCTGCGCCGTGGGCGGCTGTTCACGCTGAAGACTGGCGGCGATGTGCTGGCCCCGGTGGATAGCATCGATGCCTTCCCGCCGAACGACCGGAACCCCGATGACACCTGGTATGACGAGATGCTGGTGGCCGGCGATATGGTCGTGGTGATCGGATATTCCTACGGCAATGGCGCCACCGAAGTCAGCCGCTTCGACATCGCCCGGACGGGCGAGCTGGCCTATCGCGACACGCATTACCTGCGCAGCGCGGATTACTATTCCAGCCGCAATTACGCATCGCGCCTGATCGGGCAGCGCCTGATCATGTATGCCCCCTTGCCGATGTATGGCAGCAACTGGCGCGAATTCGTGCCTGCCATGGCTCCGCGCCCCGCAAACGGTGAAGTGGCGAGCGATTTCACGCCTATTGCGCAGCCGGGCGACCTCTACGCCCCGGCGCCCGTGCTTGGGGACGAGGAGATCGGCGTCAGCGTATTGCACACGGTCACCGATTGCGACCTGTCGAAGAAAGAGTTCACATGTGAGACGAACGGCGTGTTCGGCGGCTGGGGGCGCAATTTCTACGTCTCTCCGGATGCAGTCTATGTCTGGACCGGGCCGGATGGGCGGTATGACGAGGCGAACGCGTCGTGGCTTTACCGCCTGCCGCTGGATGGCAGCGCGCCGCAAAGCATCACTGTGGCGGGTAACCCCGTGGACCAGTTCAGCTTCCGCCAGGATGGCGCGGATGGCGTGCTGAATGTTGTCGTGCGCGCGCAGGGCGGCGGCGATGCCATGTGGCGTCCGGAAGTCAGCTCCGGCGATGTGGCGCTGCTGCGCCTGCCGCTGTCCCGCTTCGGTGACGGCAGCGAAAAGGCCCCGCAGGACGATTACCGCGACCTGCCGAGCGTCACGGGCTACAACTTCCAGAACCGTTATGTAGGCGGCCACCTGCTTTACGCGGGCGAGAATCCGCGCGAACCTGGCGTGCAGAGCGTCCTGTTCGCCGTGCCGCTGAAGGGCGGCGAGACGGAGCGCGTGGCGCTGCCGCACGGCGTCTCCCGCCTCGACGTGATCGGGCGCGACGGGATCGCCATCGGGCAGGACGAGAAGGGCGGGCTGGGCTTCTCCGCCATCGCGCTGGCCGCGGACGGCTCCGCCCGGCGCGAGGACACTTACATCCTGCCATCGGCGGGCGAGGGGGAGAACCGCAGCCAGGCCTTCTTCTATCGCCCCTCCGACGCGACGGGGGACAGCGGCACGCTGGGCCTGCCTGTCATGCTGCAGCGCCCGGATCCGCGCCCGGCCAGCGGCAATGGCGGTCCTCCGCCCGTGGTCAGCGTGACACCCCCGGGCAGCACGCCCGTGCCGCCGCCGCCGCCGCCACCGCCCTATGGCGGGACGAAGTACCTCGGCTCCGGCTCCGCCATCCTTTTCCTGGACCGCAAGTCGCGCAAGTTCAGCCCCGCCGGGCAGCTGGAAGCCTATCTCCAGCGCCAGCCGGACGATGGGTGCCAGGCATCCTGCGTCGACTGGTACGGCAACGCCCGCCCCATCTTCCTTGGGGACCGTGTCTTCGCCCTGCTGGGATACGAGCTGGTGGAAGGCAGGCGCGATCCGTCCGGCCGCATCGTGGAGCGTCGCCGCGTGGACTTCACCCCGCGCATCGTGCCCGCGCGCGGCAGCCAATAGCCGGGTTGACGACTGACGGCCTTCGCAGCATTGCCCGTTCGCAAGGACGGAGACCAAACATGTTTTCACTCGAAGGTATGAATGCGCTGGTGACTGGCGCGAGCGGCGGGATCGGTTCGTCGATCTGCCGGGCGCTGGCCGCACAGGGCGCCAGGCTGGCCGTCAGCGGCTCCAACGGAGACAAGCTGCGCGCCTTCCGCGAGGAGCTGAACGACGAGTTCGGCCATGACCATGTGGAGATCACTTGCAACCTGTCCGATGCAAAGCAGGTGGACGAGCTGGTCCCCGCTGCCGTCGATACGATGGGCGGGATCGACATCTTGGTGAACAACGCGGGCATAACGCGCGACAACCTTGCCATGCGCATGAAGGACGATGAGTGGGACGATGTCATCCGCATCAACCTGGAAGCTGCCTTCCGCCTGATGCGCGCTGCCGCCCGCCCGATGATGAAGGCAAAGTTCGGCCGCATCGTCACCATAACCAGCGTTGTGGGCGCGACGGGCAACCCCGGACAGATGAATTACGCCGCGGCCAAGGCGGGCCTGACCGGCATGACGAAGAGCTATGCGCAGGAAGTCGCCAGCCGCGGCATCACCGCCAATTGCGTGGCCCCCGGCTTCATCCGCACGGCGATGACGGACGTGCTGCCCGATGCGCAGAAGGACGCGCTGAACGCCCGCATCCCCATGGGCCGCATGGGCGAGGGCGAGGAGATCGGCGCTGCCGTCGCTTACCTCGCCAGCAGGGAGGCGTCATACGTCACCGGCCAGACGCTGCATGTGAACGGCGGCATGGCGATGCTGAGCTGACGGGACGAAGGGGGTCGAACCGATGAAATTTGCAAGCCTGCTTGTCGCTGCGCTGCTGGTCGCGGCGCCTTCTGCCGCACTGGCGCAGGACGCGGCCGATAAAAGCGCCGTGCTCGATTGCCCGATGCAGCGCACGACGCCGGGCCTGGCCCAGCGCATTGCCGATGTCATCACGCCCGGTAACGGCACGGACGACATTGGTGAGCCGCGCATGGCAGAGCTGGTCACGGTGGTGAGCGGGTGTGCGCGGGAACACGGTATAGCGGAAGCCAAGGTGGAGACTTACGCGCTCTATTACCTCTCGCGCATGATGCGGGAGGAGGGCGCCCGCCAGCTGCAGGCGCTGGGTATCCCCTTGGAGGCAATCCATCGCGCACTGGATGTGGGGCCGGGCCGCGCCAATCCGTTGAGCCTGCGGGTCACGCCTGCGCAGACGGATGACCTCATCACCCTGCTGGATGCAGCAGGGGTGGATGTCATGTCCATTTCGGACGGGACGTTTCGCGTGATCGGCATCTACGCCGCAAGCATCGCGGGCGAGACGAATTACGCCAGCGCGCTCGAATAGAGCCCTCCTGCCGGTTTTATCCCCAGATGCGCCATCGGGCGCAGATCGCAGCCTTGCCGCCGTGGTCCAGCGCGCTAAGGATGGTATCCGAAAAACCGGCGCTGGACGGGCGATTCCGCACAGAAATATGCCCATGGCGCGCAAGGGGGATTGAGAAGGGACCATGAAGGCCACCATCGAACGCACGAATTTGCTGCGCTGTCTCAGCCACGTCCAGTCCGTGGTCGAACGGCGCAACACGATCCCGATCCTGTCCAACGTGCTGATAGAGGCATCGGGCGACGGCCGCGTGACCGTGACGGCCACAGACCTTGACCTGCAGGTCGTGGAGAGCCTGGACGCCGCTTCGGTGGAAGATGCCGGCTCCATCACCGTTTCCGCCCACCTGCTGTTCGACATCGCGCGCAAGCTGCCCGATGGCAGCCAGGTCAGCCTGGAAACCGCGGACAACCGCATGGCGGTGAAGGCCGGGCGCAGCCGCTTCAGCCTGCCGACCCTGCCGCGCGACGACTTCCCGATGATCGTGGAAGGCGATTTGCCGACCAGTTTCGAACTGCCGGCCAAGACGCTGGCCGAGATGATCGACCGCACGCGCTTTGCCATCAGCACCGAAGAAACGCGCTATTACCTCAACGGTATCTTCCTGCATGTGGCGGATGACGATGGCGGCGTGCTGAAGGCTGCTGCCACCGATGGCCACCGCCTTGCCCGCTTCACGCTGGCGCGGCCGGCCGGGGCCGAAGGCATGCCCGATGCCATCATCCCGCGCAAAGCCGTGGCGGAGCTGCGCAAGCTGCTGGAAGAATCCATGGACGGCAACGTCCAGCTGGACCTATCCGCCAGCAAGGTGCGCTTCACCCTGGGCGGTGAAGGCGGCGTGGTGCTGACCAGCAAGCTGATCGACGGGACTTTCCCGGATTACTCGCGCGTCATCCCCACGGGCAATGACAAGCTGCTGAAGATCGATCCCAAGACGTTCTTCGCCGGTGTGGACCGCGTGGCGACCATCGCCACGGAAAAGACGCGCGCCGTGAAAATGGGGCTGGATAACGACAAGGTCACGCTGACCGTCACCAGCCCGGACAACGGCACCGCTTCGGAAGAAGTCCCTGCCGAATATTCGTCCGACGGGTTCGAGATCGGCTTCAACGCCGGTTACCTGAAGGATATCCTTGGCCAGATCGAAGGCGACAGTGTCGAACTTCACCTGGCCGATGCCGGGGCGCCCACGCTGATCCGCAAGGATGACAGCAGCCCCGCGCTGTATGTACTCATGCCGATGAGGGTCTGACCTGTGAATACGATGAAAAAACTGATTGCCGCCGCTGCCATCCTCTCCGTCCCGGCTGCCGTATCTGCGCAGACGCCGGATGCCGATCCGCAGGATGACCTGAAGTGCGCCGCATGGTCCGCAATGATCGCCGGCCAGATGCAGGATGACGAGAAGACCGCCAATGCCTTTGGCCTGGCCATGACCTATTTCATCGGCCGTTACGAAGGCGCAACGGGGCGCGATATCGCAAAGGACCTGACGCCGGAAATCGTCATGGATGCGGCCGGAAACATGGAAGCGACGACCGAATTTTGCGCCGCGCGCATGGAATCGCTGGGTCGCCGCATGGAAGGTCTTGGTACTGCGCTGAAGGCTGCGGGCGACGCCGAGGGCTAATCCCGGCTTGTTGGTCCTGCGCGCTGCGTTGCGATTATTGCAGCGCGCGGATCATTGCTTCCACATCGACGAATTTCTCGCGCGGTGAGCCTTCGCGCGCCGCGGCGGCTTCGGCTTCCTCGATCTTCTTCCAGTCGCGGAAGGTGACGATGTCGATCCCGCGCTCTTCTGCCAGCTCGTCGAAGCCTGCACGGCCACGTTTGCGGCCCGGGCCAAGCGCGCCGCTCTCGATATCCTCGCGTACCTTTTCGACCACGGAATAGCCGTCGGGCCGGTTGGTCCCGATCGTGCCGCTCGGGCCGCGGCGGGCCCACCCCACGCAGTACAGGCCCGGCATGATGCGTCCCTCGTCATTGGCGAAGCGGCCTGCGCGCTCATCGAACGGGACGCCGGGGATGGGCACGGTGCGATAGCCGATGCAGGTGACCACCAGGCTGGCGGGAATGCGATAGGTTTCGCCTGTGCCGATGGCGCGGCCGACTTCCACGCGGGTCCGCTCGACCTCGACGGCCTCCACCTTGCCTGACCCGTGCAGGGCCACCGGCTGGGCGAAGAAGTCGAACTCCACCGCGATGCGTTTCTCCGCCTTGATGTCTTCCGGCACGGCCGCGAATTCGCGCAGGGCGGAGACGGACTTGCGCAGGCCCGGCTCCAGGATCGCATCCTCCTCCGGCTCGGGTAGGTCGCGCGGCTCGACATGCGGCGCGGCGCGCTCGAGATGCGCCAGCTCGCCCAGCTCCTTGGGCGTCATCATGACCTGGTGCGGCCCGCGGCGGCCCATGATCACGATCCGCTCCAGCCCGCTGTCGCGCAGGGCATCCAGCGCGTGCCCCACGATGTCGCTGCCGGCGAACTCGCCCTCGGTCTTCGACAGGATGCGCGCGACATCCAGCGCCACATTGCCCATGCCCACGACGACGGCGGTCTTGCCGGAGAGGTCAGGCGAAAGCGCGGCAAATTCCGGATGGCCGTTGTACCAGCCCACGAAAGAGGCGCTGCCGAAGACATTGCCCAGCTCCGCCCCTTCGATGGTGAGTGCGCGGTCCTTCGGAGCTCCGGTGGCCAATATGACCGCGTGATACAGGCCCTGCAGCTCCTCGATGGAGATGTCCTGGCCCACGGTGACATTCCCGACGAAGCGCACATTGTCAGTCAGCGCGACCTTCTCGTAACGCCGGGAAACGCCCTTGATGGACTGGTGGTCGGGTGCGACGCCGGTGCGGATCAGGCCGTAAGGCACGGGCAGTGTATCGAATACATCGACGGCCACGTCGTCGCCAAAGGCCTTCTGCGCCGCTTCCGCCGTGTAATACCCGGCCGGACCGGACCCGATGATTGCCACCTGCCGCATCGCGCTCTCCCGCTTATCCACGCCACCTTATCGGACAGCCGCTCCTACGCAAGGCAGGCGGCCCGTTCCTCCCCCGCGCCATGCTGGCGCAGACGCCGTGCAATTTAAGCATTTATCAAGCGAAATGGGGCATTGCCCGACCTATGGATCGAGCGACGGCCAAGATGCGAGAACAGGTCGCGATCGCGCAATCCGCTGGTGCCGAAGGGACTGGCGGGAAAAAGCGCGCGCGCAGGAAGAAGGCTGCGCCTGCTTCCGAGCGCCGCAAGGTCATGCGCCGCGACCCCTCGAAAGACCGGCTCGAGGCCTTCCGCAAGGGCACGGTCGATGTCCGTTCATGGCTGCCATTCAACTGGGTTTTGCTGGCAGCGTCGATGCTGGTCGCCGTCACCATCGCCTCGGTGGCATCATCGCGCATTCCGCCGCTGGTACCTACCATCCTGATCGGCATCGCCATCGCCGGGATCGCCGCAACGCCGCGGCTGAGGGCGTATGAATATACCGGGGAGACCAAGGGCCGCGTGAAGATGGCGGCCTTCTGCCTGGTGATCCCCATGACGCTGTTCGGCGGCGCGATCAGCTATTGGTGGCGCTATTTCGAGCTGACCGGCGGCGCCGGACTGTCGTTGCTGCTGTTCGTGGGCATGATTGCTGCGGCGTTTGCGCGTCGCCACGTCGGCACGCTGTTCGCCAGCCAGATGGGCATGTGGCTGCCCGCCCTCATCATCGCGCAGTCGCTCTTCGGCCTACTGGCCTTTGTCGTTGCGGCAATTTCTGCCGTGCTGATCGCGCGCGACCAGTTGCAGGTGGAAGAGGACGAGCAGGACGAGGACCAGGCCCGCATCCGCGCGCAGGCCCGCGCCCGCAACATCATCGCCGATTACGAGGAGACGGGGCAGGGCTGGTTCTGGGAAACGGACCGGCGCGGACAGCTGAGCTATATCTCTGCCCCGATCGCCAAGACGCTGGGCACCACGTCGGAAGACCTGCTCGGCAAGCCGCTGACCGCGCTGTTCGATCTTGGCGATGCGAAGAAGGAAGGCGAGCGTACGCTGGCGTTCCATTTCACCGCCCGATCCGCCTTCAACGAGCTGCCCGTGCGCGCTGCCGTGGAAGGGGAGGACCGCTGGTGGTCCGTCAGCGGCCGGCCGGTCTATGACAGCTTCGACAATTTCGCAGGTTTCCGCGGCTCAGGCACGGATCTGACCGAGAAGAAGCGCAGCCAGGACAAGGCGACCCGGCTGGCGCAGTACGATTCCCTCACCGGCCTCGCGAACCGCCACCAGATGGCCCAGTCGCTGGAGAAGATCCTTACCTCCCCGCAGGAGAAGGATCGCGCCTGCGCCGTGCTGCTGCTCGACCTCGACCGATTCAAGGTCATCAACGATACGATGGGCCACCCGGCAGGCGATGCGCTGCTGAAACAGGTCGCACAGCGGCTGGAGCGGACGGTTGGCGCGATGGGCCGTGTGGGCCGCCTGGGCGGTGACGAGTTCAAGGTCATCATTCCCAAGCGCACTGAGCGCGATCGGCTGGCGCAGCTGGCGCAGGACATCATCAACACGCTGACGCAGCCCTATGTCATTGACGGGCAGAGCGTGAATATCGGCGCCAGCGTCGGTATCGCCCTGTTCCCCGACAATGCCGATGACAGCGAAACGCTGATCCGCAATGCCGACCTTGCGCTCTATGCCGCAAAGGACAACGGGCGCGGACGGTTCTTCTTCTACGCGGAAGACCTGCACGCCGAGGCGAAGGCGCGGGCCGCGCTGGAGAAGGACTTGCGAGAGGCCCTGGTGAAGGGCGGGCTGGAACTGAATTACCAGCCGGTCATCGCTGCCGCCGAAGAGAAAATCACGGGTTTCGAGGCGCTGCTGCGCTGGAACCATCCGGAAAAGGGCCGGATCAGTCCCGAGAAGTTCGTGAAGATTGCCGAGGAAACCGGCTTGATCGAACAGATCGGCGAATGGGCCCTGCGCACTGCCTGCCACGACCTGGCCAAATGGCCGGACGATGTGCGCTGCGCGGTCAATGTTTCGCCCCTGCAATTCGCCAATCCGAAGCTGCCGGCGATCATCACCAGCGCCATTGCCGAAGCTGGCATCCCCGCACACCGGTTGGAGCTGGAGATTACCGAGAGCGTGTTCCTGTCGGACGATGCCAATACGGATGCGATGTTCGCCGCGCTGAAAAAGGTGGGCGTGCGCCTGGCGCTCGACGATTTTGGGACGGGCTATTCCTCGCTCGGCTATCTGAAGAAAGCGCCGTTCGACAAGATCAAGATCGACCAGAGCTTCGTGCGCGGCGCGACCGAGCCGGGCAGCCGCAACGGCGCCATCATCCAGTCCATCACCAGCCTGGCGCATGCGCTGGGCATGGATACTACGGCGGAAGGCGTGGAAACGTTGGACGAGCTGGACCTGGTGCGTGTCCTGGGCTGCAGCCACATCCAGGGCTATATCTACGACAAGCCGCTATCGATGGCAGATGCCACGGAACGCCTGCGTACGGGCCTCGATGCAAAGGCGCAGGGCCCCAAGTCTGCCCGCGCCCCGCGCCAGATGATGCTGCGCAAGGTCCTGCTGGAGCATGCCGGTCAGGTCTATTCGGGGACAATCCGCAATATCTCCGTCTCCGGTGCGCTGATCGAAGGGCTGTGGAACGTGCCGCCAGGTACGATTTTCGACGTGCAGATATCCAGCCGCCGCAAGGTGCGCGTGACATCGCGCTGGGCAAAGGATGACAAGATGGGCGTGGAGTTCACCCAGCCGCTGGAAAGGGCGGCTGATGGCAGCCTCCTGGTCCTGCAGGAATCGGCCTGCGATCCCATCGCCGGCTCCCAGCGTAAAAGTGCGTAAAATTTCTGCCCTTCAGCCGGCGGCATTTAACGCTGTCTTAGGCATGTTGCGGCTAACAAAAGGCAAGTCTGCAGGGAAACCTGCCAGCAAACTTGGGAAAAAGCCGCTGCCATGCGCCGCATAATTCGCAATCTTACGGGTAAGACCGCGCCGGAAGAAGGCGATTTCCGCGCCGATGGTTCGCAGCGCGGTCAGGCGTACCAGCATGCCTCGGATTACCGCCTTTCGCTGATGGAGCAGTTCGAGGCGACGGGCATTTCCTGGTTCTGGGCCAGCAATGCCGAGCACGAGCTGGAATACCTGTCCCCGGGGGCATCCGATGGCCAGTCCTGGTCGATGGACGAGGTGCTGGGCCAGACGCTGGGTGACCTCTTCGAGATGGATTCCGACCAGTCCGGCGAAGCCGCGCAAAGGCCGCTCGGTTTCCAGCTGAGCGCGCGGACGCGGTTCAACAACCTTGTCGTCAAGCTGCGCTTCCACAAGCGGGAAACCTACTGGTCGCTGACCGGGCAGGCGGTGTATGACGAGGAAGGCGAATTCCTCGGCTACCGCGGCAGCGCAAAGGACATCTCTGCCGATTACGAACAGCAGCGCGATACGTCGCGCGCGGCGCAATTCGATGCGCTGACGGGGCTTGCGAACCGCTCCCGCATGACGAAGCGGCTGGATGCCGTCCTGACGGCGTCCAAGGTGGCAAAACGCTCCTGCGCGCTGCTGATGCTGGATCTCGACCGGTTCAAGCAGGTCAATGACACGCTGGGCCATCCGGCGGGCGACGACCTGCTGAAGCAGGTGGCGCGCCGCATCGAGAAGATCGTGGACGGCAAGGGCGAGATCGGGCGCCTTGGCGGTGACGAGTTCCAGATCATCCTGCCCGATATCGACGATCGCGGGGACCTGGGACATCTGTGCAACCGCCTGATCCAGATGATCTCGCAGCCTTATTCGCTGGATGGCAGCCGCGCGACCATCGGCACCTCCGTCGGCGTGGCCATCGCGCCCTATGACGGACTTGAATCCGATGATCTGGTGAAAGCGGCCGACCTTGCGCTGTATGCTGCCAAGGGCGGCGGGCGCGGGCAATTTCGCTTCTATTCCAACGATCTGAAGGACAAGGCGCAGCAGCGCCGCGAGATCGAGGAAGAACTGCGCGATGCCCTGGTGCGCGGCGAGCTGGAAATGCATTACCAGCCCACCGTGTGCCCCAAATCGCACAAGGTGAAGGGTTTCGAGGCGCTGATGCGCTGGAACCACCCCGAGCGCGGCTATATCAGTCCGGGCGAATTCATCCCGATTGCGGAAGAAACCAACCTGATCATCCAGCTGGGCGAGTGGGCCCTGCGTCAGGCGTGTGCGGACGCGGCCAAATGGCCTTCGGACCTTCGCGTGGCGGTCAATGTATCCGCGCACCAGTTCGCGCAAGACAGCCTGCCCACCACTGTGACCAACGCGCTCGCCTCGGCAGAGCTTTCGCCCAAGAGGCTGGAGCTGGAGATCACCGAGACCGTGTTCATGGGCGACACGGGCGAAACCGATGCCATGTTCCGCAAGCTGAAGGGGCTGGGCGTGCGCCTGGCGCTGGACGATTTCGGCACCGGCTATTCCTCGCTCGGCTATCTGCGCAACGCGCCGTTCGACAAGATCAAGATCGACCAGAGCTTCGTGCGCGGCTGCACGGAAAAGGGCAATTCCAACGCCGCCATCATCAGCGCCATCGTCAATTTGGCGAGCGCCCTGGGCATGGACACCACGGCCGAGGGCGTGGAGACGATGGACGAGCTGAAAGCCATCAGTGCACAGGGCACCAGCCTGATCCAGGGTTTCATCTTCTCGCGCGCGATCCCGCATGCCGAAGTGCTGGAGAAGCTGGAGAGCGGGAACCTGAAGTACGAGCCTGTCGGCCCCTCCAAGCACCGCGCGCAGCGCAAGACGGTCTATCGCCGGGTCGGCGTAATCCACGGCGATTGCCGCTACGAGGCCGTCATGCGCGACCTGTCGAAATCGGGCGCGCGTATCGAGGGCCTGCTCGATGTACCCGTGGGCACGGAATTCATCCTCGACCTTGGGGAAGGGCAGCTGGTGCTTGGCACCGTGCGCCGTTCGCAGGATGCGACGCAGGGCGTGCAGTTCGAAACTGCGCTGGTCAGCGACGGGGCGGACGGGCTGTGCACGCGGCACCGCGTCTCGCCCTATGCGCTCGCCGCAGCGGGCATGCCGCTATCGGCCCTGCCATCGGGCAATTACCCGCTGGTGCAGAACGCGCAGGCGGAAGGCGCGAAGCCGCGCTTCATGCAGGTGGACGTGTCCAGCGCATCCAGCCGCGCGGCATAATTCGCTTGCCCGCAGGATTGCGCTGCTGACAGGCGTTCCAAGCGCGGCTAATGGGGCGGTCTGATGACTGACCTTGCCAAGATCCGCAACTTTTCGATTATCGCCCATATCGACCACGGGAAGAGCACGCTCGCCGACCGGCTGATCCAGCATTGCGGCGGCCTGACCGCGCGCGAGATGTCCGAGCAGGTGCTCGACAACATGGACATCGAGAAGGAGCGCGGCATCACCATCAAGGCGCAGACCGTGCGCCTGAATTACACCGCGAACGACGGCGAGACTTACGAGCTCAACCTCATGGACACGCCCGGCCACGTGGACTTCGCCTACGAGGTCTCGCGCTCCCTGGCCGCGTGCGAGGGCGCGCTGCTGGTGGTGGACGCCGCGCAGGGGGTGGAGGCGCAGACGCTCGCCAATGTCTACCAGTCGATCGAGCACGACCACGAGATCGTCCCCGTCATCAACAAGATCGACCTGCCCGCGGCCGAGCCCGAGCAGGTCCGCGCCGAGATCGAGGACATCATCGGCATCGATGCCAGCGACGCCGTGCTCACCAGCGCGAAGTCCGGCATCGGCATCGAGGAGGTGCTGGAAGCCCTCGTCTCCCGCATCCCGCCGCCCAAGGGCGACCGCGACGCCCCGCTGACCGCCAGCCTGGTGGACAGCTGGTACGACCCGTATCTCGGCGTCGTCATCCTGGTGCGCGTGATCGACGGGGTCCTGAAGAAGGGGCTGGACGTAAAGTTCATGCAGGGCGGCACGCAGCACCTGGTGGACCGCGTCGGCTGCTTCACGCCCAAGCGTGTGGACCTGCCGGAGATCGGCCCCGGCGAAATCGGCTTCATCACCGCGCAGATCAAGGAGGTGGAGCAGGCCCGCGTGGGTGACACCATCACCACGGTGAAGAACGGCGCGGCGCAGGCGCTGAAGGGCTACAAGGAAGTGCAGCCCGTGGTCTTCTGCGGCCTCTTCCCCGTGGACGCGGCGGATTTCGAGAAGCTGCGCGAAAGCATCGGCAAGCTGCGCCTCAACGATGCCAGCTTCAGTTACGAAATGGAGAGCAGCGCCGCACTCGGCTTCGGCTTCCGCGCCGGCTTCCTCGGCCTGTTGCACCTGGAGATCATCCAGGAACGCCTCAGCCGCGAATACGACCTCGACCTCATCACCACGGCGCCGTCCGTGGTTTACCGCGTCCACCTCGCCCACACGAAGAACGAGGATGCGGAGGTGCGCGACATCCACAACCCCGCCGACTGGCCGGACGTGAACCGCATCGACATGATCGAGGAGCCGTGGATCAAGGCCACGATCTACACGCCCGACGAATATCTCGGCGCCATCCTGAAGCTGTGCCAGGACCGGCGCGGCATCCAGACGAACCTGACCTATGTCGGCGGGCGCGCGCAGGTGACCTACGAGCTGCCGCTGAATGAGGTGGTCTTCGACTTCTACGACCGGCTGAAGAGCATCAGCCGCGGCTATGCCAGCTTCGATTACGAACAGATCGGCAATCGCGAGGGCGACCTCGTGAAAATGAACATCCTGGTGAATGCAGAGCCGGTGGATGCGCTATCCCTGATCGTCCACCGCAGCGTGGCCGAAGAACGCGGCCGCGGCATGTGCGAGCGGCTGAAAGACCTCATCCCGCGCCACCTGTTCAAGATCCCCATCCAGGCCGCGATCGGCGGCAAGATCATCGCCCGCGAAACCATCGCAGCCCTGCGCAAAGACGTGACCGCCAAATGCTATGGCGGCGACATCAGCCGCAAGAAGAAGCTGCTGGAGAAGCAGAAAAAGGGCAAGGCGCGGATGCGGGAGTATGGGAACGTGAGCATCCCGCAGGAGGCGTTTATTGCGGCGTTGCGGATGGGGGAGGAGTAGGCGGTTCGGGCAAAAGGCCAAGGGGGGACTCGAACCCCCGACCTATGGATTATGAATCCATTGCTCTATCCAGCTGAGCTACAAGGGCATAGGCCTTTCGGCCCGAACGACACAACTGTAACTCTCGGATCGAGAATTGCAAAGGTGTATTGGCTAAGACCAATGGGAAACATCATAGAAGTTATTCTCGCCGTTGGGGCACTCGTCGCGAAGCATGATGGCGCCTCGCTTCGCAGAGGCTTCTTCGACACCATAAACTTCAACGGAATGTCCACATCGCGTGCATCTTAGATCGAGACACGGGACCTCTCCATAATCGCCCTCAGTTGTGCTTTCAAAAATTTCAACTGTGACTTTCACTCAAGCCTCCATCACTTCAAATCAATGGCATCTGATGCATCGCGCCGAGCTTGGCGTTGTAGCGCGCGTGCAATCTCCTGATCCACCCTATGCCTAGCGCGTTTCCTCAAACGCCTGACTTGACCGTGAATCTTTTTTCCTTTCGTTTGAAACTCTTCCACAGAACGCGCTACGTAGGTCCAGAAAGTCCACCTCTTGTTTGACGAGGAAGGCTCGAACCTCTCAACCCGTCCGAAGCACTTTGTGAATTCCTCAAAATTGAATAGATCACATAGTTCATCGTAAGTCTTGTTGGGATAGCGCCGAATTGTCGCTTCTGCTTGATTTCGGGCCACCGATGCGACCTTGCGGTATAGGTTCGACATCGTTGAATCTCGAAGAAAGACACTCTGACCGTCGTAGCGGAAGCCAAGGTACTCGAGACCGTTTTTCCCCTTGCCAGAAATCAAATCTGAATGTTGGGCATCACCATTTCGCGTGTAGCGGACCAGTGACGACTTCTCCGGCTTGATAACGAGCTGGTCGCCATGCTGACGGATGCGAGTGGGCAGCTCTGCCATGATTTCTTGGGCCTGTTCGACTGAAACAGGCAAGATCAGGAGAATATCGTCCGAATAGCGCACATAGCTTCCGCCCAAGCTGACGGCGAGCTCGTGCATCTCGACATCGAAGTCTATTAAATAGAGGTTGGCGAGCAGGTCTGAGATCGGCGCGCCTTGCGGAATTCCGAAGGGCTTTGTGTTCGGCTCGACAAGGGAATCGTACTCGCCGTTCTCACCAAGAATTTTCTGCCGAAACTCGTGCGGTGAGCAAAGCTGGGTCGGAATTTCGTCATAGGGGGTAAGGTAGCCGTGGATTGGATCGCCGCCTTTCGTGTAGCTTTTCACTCCATAGTAGCCGAGCCGCTCGTAGGCCTTCACCCTGTCGACAACGCGATATTTCGTGATGTTCTTGAAAACGGCAAAGTGATCCGCAGGAAGGCGCTCCACGCCAAGCAGGCGGCACCAAAGAGCCTTCAATCGCTCATGATCAATTGATTCGAAATAGCTGCTGATATCGACAGCAATTGCACAGCAATTGCCTAACTCACGGATGCGATCAAACGCTTCACGGGCAAACTGAATATTGCACTTACCTCGCCGCCCGTCAGTTGCTGTTGGGATTCGTCGGTACGCAATCGGACAGTGGCTGATACCAAGGCGACTCAACTCAGTCTCGTATGGACCGCTGAGCAAGTGCCGATAGTATGCGAAGATATATGCGTCTCGGCGCGAAGCATACCGGATGGGCCGGTCCTTCGACTTGGGCTTCGGAGTGTCGCTCCCTTTCTCGCGTCGGAAGGGCTGCCATTTCTTCGTATAGCGTAACAGAGGGAAGAAGCTGTTCTCCGCAACCCTCTTGGGGTCGGTGACCAGCGCAACGATTTCTTCAGGCTTCAGTATCTGATCAAAATGCGGATAGCGCTTGAGATCACTTTTCTTGAGAGTCCATCCCGGCATCCGCCCCTCCTCAACGAGAGGGGGCGGCAGTAACCGGTTCCATCCGGTTAACACTACCGCCCCGCACCGTTGGCAACGAGCTGGGCGAGCCCCGCTCTGTCTGGAATATATTCGACGAAGTCGAGTATGCTGTCGCCGTCACGGCTATCGCGCTTATCGCGATGGTCGATTGGCGGAGATCGCTAATCTCGGCATTCAACGGAGTTGCCTTTATGACTACCCGCTTTGCGCTTCGGTTCGCGTTCATCCTTTACAGTCACAACTACTTACTCTGCCCCCCGAGTGAGCAGATACATTCAACGTGGTGACGACCCTCTAATCTTTCAATAGCTGGCAGCAACGACCTCGCGGTTATCACCAGAATTCTGGTGTTGGCTGGCAAAAGAGTGCAACAGGCAGCTTTGTTCGCAGCGGATCCTATCGAATGACCTTCGGCGTTTTCATGCACAAGGATGGGTCGATCTACGACGACATTCCCGAGGTGCATTACCAGTTTCCGAAAAGCTATCTCAGCCGCGCCCAGCAGATGGTCGGTGACTGGATTGTCTATCGCGAGCCGGTCAAAATTCCGAACTCCAAGGGCTTCTTCGCCGTGGCGAAGGTCGAGGAAATAATAGCTGATCCGACAGAGCCTGACCGCTACCGCGCGATCATCGAGAAAGGGAGCTATCTGCCTTTCGAGCCGACCGTGCCGCATATTGTGGATGGCGAACAGGTTGAGCGCGGTGTTCTCAATGAAGAAGGCAAGGTATCTGGCCGCGCGCAAGCCGCCGTCCGTCCGCTTTCGCATTCCGACTTCGCGCGCATCATTTCGCTCGGCCTGCCGGATGAGGACTTTCTGCCTCGTAGCGATGACGAAGTGGTCGAGGACAACCGCGTCCGCGAGCATCAGACCCCGTTCGAAATCGAGCGGCCCATCGTCCAGTCACTCGTCTCCAAACCATTCCGCGACCGCGCTTTCCGCCGCGCCGTGATGCATGCCTATGATGGCCGCTGCGCGGTGACAGGCTGGAAGCTGGTCAATGGCGGTGGCCGCCTGGAAGCGCAGGCCGCGCATATCCGCCCGGTCGAGCATGGCGGCCCTGACAGTGTCCGTAACGGCTTGGCCTTGTCAGGCACGGCGCACTGGATGTTTGACCGCGGCTTGATCGGCTTCCGTGACGATCTTGAAATCATGGTCCATCGCAAGGTGAACGATGTCGATGGGGTGCGGGGCATTATCAACTCGACCGGCAAGCTGCTGCCGCCACAGCGAGACACCGATCGCCCGCATCCGCAATTCCTCGCCTGGCATCGGGAGCATCACGCGTTTGCGGCATGACGGCTCCCTTCCCGCTCGCGGGAGGGGTTGGGGGTGGGCGCGGAGCCACTGCGGTTGCGGTGGCCCACCCCGCTGCGACTAGGCCGCTGACGCGTCCAAGTCTCGCCGCCCCTCCCGCAGGCGGGAGGGGGATCTTGGACCCCAATTTCAGTCATAGCTATCGTCCTTGAGCTTCCGCACCCTCGGCTGCTCCTCATCCTCCTCAACCTTCGGCTCGCCCTTGGTCCAGCCCTGCGGGCGCGAGCGGTGGGTTAGCCCGTCTTCTACTCCCGGCTCGCTTGGTTGGCGCTTCGCGCCGTCTCCGCTTTTGGCTCCGACCCCCTCGCATAAGCTCGGGCGACCGTGCAGGTGGCCTTTGGCCATCTCCGCTTCGCTTCGATTCCGGCCCAGCGGTCCGCTTCGCGGACTGAACTGGAGGTATCCTGCGACGCCGAGCCGAGCCGCTTTCCTACACCCGGCGGGCTCCCTACCGCCGCTCCCATGACCCGCTGCGCCGCCCCTGCTACCGCACAATTCCGCGCTCCGGCACCGGCGCGCCCCGCGCCCGCTTTTCCTCCCCTGGACTGTGTAACACCTGTAACACCTTTCAGCTTCGCGCCTTCGAGCCTGAACGGAACGCTCGCGCCGTTCCTTGCCGATTGTGGAGCGCTTTGCGCGGCGCGGCATCTTCACTTGGCGTTCACGCAGGCGCTGGTTATAGCGGCCCGCATGATTGCACTTCCCACTTCGCGCCGCGCCGGAACACGAGCTCGCGCCATCATCGCTGCCACCCTCTCGGCAACCGCACTGTCCGCCTGCGCCAGCGGCGGCGGGGGCAGCGACATGAAGGACACTGCCTATGTGGCGCGCGATGTGGAGACGCTCTACGCAGCGGCCAAGGCGCGGCTCGATGCGGGCGATTACAAGATGGCGGCCGGCCTGTTCGACGAGGTGGAGCGCCAGCACCCCTACTCCGAATGGGCACGCCGCGCGCAGCTGATGAGCGCCTTCACCTATTACGCGCAGGGCGATTACAACGAGTCGATCGGGGCGGCCACGCGCTTCCTGCAGATCCACCCGGGTAACAAGGATGCGCCCTACGCCTATTACCTGATCGCGATGAGCTATTACGAGCAGATCAGCGATATCCAGCGCGACCAGCGCACCACGCGCCTGGCGCTCGCCGCGCTGACCGAAGTGACGCGCCGCTATCCGGACAGCGAATATGCTGCCGATGCCCGCCTGAAGATCGACCTGGTGAACGATCACCTGGCCGGCAAGGAAATGGAAATCGGCCGTTACTACCAGCGCAGCGGCAAGTGGCTGGCAGCGCAGATCCGCTTCCAGAACGTGATCGAGACCTACCAGACCACCAGCCATGCGCCCGAGGCGCTGTACCGCCTGACGGAAACCAGCCTGGCGCTGGGCGTGCCGATGGAAGCGAAGCGCTATGCCGCAGTGCTGGGCGCGAACTATCCGGGCAGCGAATGGTACGAGCGGGCTTACGCGTTGATCGGTGACAAGGCTCCGGAACTGCTCGCCAGCAATTGAGGCGCGCCGCTGGCTGCGCGCCGTCGCGGCTCAGGTGCCGTAGCTGCGCATGCTGCCGCGCTGCTGGAGCACGGCTTCCAGTTCATGCTTGTAGAGCGTGCGCTCCAGCCTGAGGCCGGCCACACCGTCATGCGCCCAGCGCACGCGCGCGGACCAGGACGTGTCCTCACCCACCAGCAGCGTCACCAGGTCGCCTTCGTCCAGCTTCGCCCGGCCGAGGCCCGACAGGCGGCAGCCCTGGCTGGAAAGCTCGATCATCAGCGCCTGGACATTCGCACGCCGCTTGCGCACGAGCGTCACCACCCGCCGCGTGGCGTAGCGTTTGTGCGACCTGATAACCAACACGGACATGCCATCCCCTCTGCGGATATTCCGACAGATAGGCGTTAATATCGCGTTGAGATTGCGCCACCCGCATTGCCCCGCGCCCCCGTTCGCCTTATGTCCCACAGCCAAGATGCTGACGCGGCTATCCATCCGGAATATCGTGCTGATAGAGGCGCTGGACCTCGATTTCGGGCCTGGCCTCGGCGTGCTCACGGGCGAGACGGGCGCGGGCAAGTCCATCCTGCTGGATGCGCTCGGGCTGGTGCTGGGCAACCGCGCGGACAGCGGCCTGGTGCGCGCCGGGGCGGACAAGGCGAGCGCCAGCGGTACGTTCGAGTTTGCTACCCTCCCGCAGGCACTGGCAGAGGCGCTGGACGATGCCGATGTGGAGATCGAGCCGGGCGAGCCGCTGATCGTGCGCCGCAGCCTGAAGGCGGATGGCGGCAGCAAGGCTTTCGTGAACGACCAGCCCGTCGGCGTGGCGCTGCTGCGACAGCTCGCGGCGGCGCTCGTGGAACTGCACGGACAGCATGACGATCGCGGCCTTGTGAATCCGCGCGGCCACCGTGCCCTGCTCGATCGCTACGCGGCCGCGGATACGGCGGGCGTTGCAGCGGCATGGCGCGCGTGGGAGCAGGCGCGGGGTGCTTTATCGGAGGCCAGGGCCGATATCGCGCAGGCCAAGGCGGAGCAGGACCTGCTGGTGGCGCATCTGGGCGAACTCACTGCCATTGAGCCGGAGGAGGGCGAGGAAGAACAACTCGCCGGGGCGCGCAGCGACATGCAGAAGGGCGAAAAGCTGTCCGGCGACCTCGAGGAGCTGCGTGTGATGTGGGACGGCAGCGATTCAGCGCTCGCCACATTGCGCAGTGCGGCGCGCCGGCTTGACCGAATCGCGGGCGAACATGCCCTGCTGGCAGAGGCGCTCGCCTCGCTTGACCGGGCGGTGATCGAGGCGGGGGAGGCGGAGGAAAAGCTCGCCGCCGCTGCCGAGGCCATGACGCACGACCCGCTGGAGCTGGACCGCATCGAAACGCGCCTGTTCGAATTGCGCGCGCTCGCCCGCAAGCATGGCTGCACGGCGGACGAATTGCCCGCCAAGATGCGCGAACTGCGCGCCGCGCTGGATGACATCGAGGCAGGCGATGCCGCGCTGGCGGATCTTGAGGCCGCAGAGCGCAAGGCAGGCGACACCTACCGCGCCAAGGCCGCGAAACTGCACGATGCGCGCAGCAAGGCTGCTGCGAAGCTGGACAAGGCTGTCGCCGCCGAACTCGCCCCGCTGAAGCTTGACGCCGCCCGCTTCCGCACGCGGGTGGAGGAATTGCCCGAGGATCGCTGGGGCGCGCATGGCATGGACGGCGTGGAATTCCTCATCGCCACCAATCCGGGCGCGGACTTTGCGCCGCTCAACAAGATCGCCAGCGGCGGCGAGCTCAGCCGCTTCATCCTGGCATTGAAGGTCGCGCTGGCGGAGCAGGGCGGAGCGGCCACGGTGATCTTCGACGAGATCGACCGGGGCGTCGGCGGGGCTGTGGCCAGCGCCATCGGCGAACGCCTCGCGCGCCTTGCGGATGGCGGGCAGCTGCTGGCCGTCACCCACTCGCCGCAAGTCGCCGCGCGCGGACAGACGCATTACATGATCGCCAAGTCCTCCACCGGCACCGTCACCCGCACCAGCGTCGGCCTGCTCGACGAGGCCGGCCGGCAGGAAGAAATCGCTCGGATGTTGAGCGGGGCGGAGGTGACGCCGGAGGCGCGGGCACAGGCGGATCGTTTGTTGGAGGGGGTT
Organism: Paraurantiacibacter namhicola; assembly: GCF_001687545.1. NCBI lineage: Bacteria > Pseudomonadati > Pseudomonadota > Alphaproteobacteria > Sphingomonadales > Erythrobacteraceae > Paraurantiacibacter > Paraurantiacibacter namhicola. The sequence goes on from NZ_CP016545.1 coordinate 1,514,416, forward strand.
TGATGGCGTCTCGCGATATCATTGCGGCATTGCTGCTGATGGTTTTTCTCGGGATCTTAACTGGCTTTGCATCACAAAAGACTGCCAATCCTAACACGACCGGAGCTCTAGCGGCGGCGGTGCAAGCTGATACCGTCGATCTGCTTGGTGAGAGTACGTTCGCCGTCGATGACACTACGATGCTGCTTTTTCTGTGCATCGAGCACTCAGTGGACATTGATTATCCGAAACTGCACGCCCTCTTAAGCCGAACAATCCTGAAGCCGGTGCCCATGTCGGAATGCAGCAGCAAGACTGTCCGCACCGATTTCGGCATGTTCACAGAGCTCACCGACTTCTACGGTCCTGACGGATCACAGGCATTCGATACGAAAGTAACCAGAATTGAATGTCCCGCATCGAATAGCTGCGAGGTCGATCTCGACCATCATTATGGCGGGAACACGTTCGTGGTCTCAAGAACGGCTGGCCGCTGGCAAGTGACCGACCGGCGTCGGCGTTGGGTGGTTTGAATGCTCTCTTGGATGCGGAAATTTGACCTGAGGGTTCTTGATTTATGACCGAAGCCGAGGCCGCCAACGAGCTCATGCGGCTCGCGCGCCAGATCGCGAAGCATAACCGGCTGTACCATGCCGAGGATGCGCCGGAGATTACGGACCAGAAATACGATGCGCTGGTGCGTCGCAATGCTGAGCTGGAGAAGGCTTTCCCGCACCTGATCCGCGCCGACAGCCCGAGCAAGGCGGTGGGGCATGAGGTTGCCGCGTCGCCGCTCGGCAAGGTCACGCACGAAGTGCGCATGCTGAGCCTCGACAATGCCTTCGATGACGAGGAGGTCGCGGAGTTTGCCGCGCGTGTTCGGCGCTTCCTCTCGCTGGGCGAGGGCGAGACCATCGCCTTCACCGCAGAGGACAAGATCGACGGCCTGTCCTGTTCGCTGCGATACGAGAAGGGCGAACTGGTGCTGGCCGCCACACGCGGGGACGGGCAGGTGGGTGAGAACGTCACGCCAAATGTGCAGCATATCGCCGATATCCCGCAGAAACTGACCGGCGAAAACGTGCCGGACGTGTTCGAAGTGCGCGGTGAAGTTTACATGGCAAAACAGGACTTTACCGCACTTAACTCTGCACAATCCGAGGCGGGCGAAAAGCTCTTCGCCAACCCGCGCAATGCCGCTGCAGGGTCGCTGCGACAGAAGGATGCCAGCGTGACGGCGCAGCGCCCCTTGCGCTTCTGGGCGCATGGGTGGGGCGCGGCGAGCGCGGTGCCGGGCGACACGCAGGAAGAGGTCGTACGGCAGATCGAGGCATGGGGCCTGCCGGTCAGCCCGCTGTTCCGGCGCTGCGAAACGCTGGAGGAAATGCTCGCGCATTATGCGACGATCGGCTCGGCGCGGCCCGACCTGCCGTACGAAATCGACGGTGTGGTCTATAAGGTGGACCGGCTCGATTACCAGCAGCGGCTCGGCTTCGTGGCCAAGGCGCCGCGCTGGGCGATCGCGCGCAAATTCCCCGCCGAACAGGCCGAAACGACGCTGGAGAGCATCGATATCCAGGTTGGCCGCACAGGCAAGCTGACACCGGTCGGGCGGCTTGCGCCAGTGCTGGTCGGCGGCGTCACGGTCACCAATGTCACCCTGCACAATCGCGACGAGATTGCGCGCCTCGGCGTGCGTCCGGGTGACCGCGTCGTGATCCAACGCGCGGGCGACGTGATCCCGCAGGTCGTCACCAATCTGACGCCCGATGCGAAGCGCGATGCGTTTCAGTTCCCCGACCATTGCCCCGAATGCGGCAGCGAGGCCGTGGCCGAGGAAGGCGAGGTGGACGTGCGCTGCACCGGCGGGCTGGTCTGCCCGGCGCAGCGGACCGAGCGGCTCAAGCACTTCGTCAGCCGCGGCGCGCTCGATATCGAGGGCCTGGGGCAGAAGACCATCGACCAGTTCTTTGCGCTTGGCTGGCTTGAAAGCCCGGCCGATATCTTCCGGCTTCGGAAACGGCGCGAGGACATCCTGGCGCTCGAAGGCTGGAAAGAGGTCAGCGTGGACAAGCTGCTGGCCAGCATAGAGGCGCGGCGCGAGCCCGATGCTGCGCGGCTGCTGTTCGGCCTCGGCATCCGCCATGTTGGCGCGGTGACGGCGCGGGACCTGATGAAGCATTTTCACACACTGCCCGCTCTTCGGGAGGCCGCTGCAAAAGCCCGCGGCGGCGATGAAGACGCGGCGCGCGAGCTGACCGATATCGACGGCATCGGCGGTGCGGTGGTGGAGGCGCTGGGCGACTTCTTCCACGAGGAGCACAACGTCGCGGTCTGGGAAGACCTGCTCAGCGAGCTCGACCCGCCGCGCTACGAAGTGGCCACGGTGGACTCGCCGGTTGCGGGCAAGACGGTGGTCTTCACTGGCAAGCTCGAGACCATGAGCCGCGACGAAGCCAAGGCGCAGGCCGAACGCCTCGGCGCAAAGGCCAGCGGCAGCGTCAGCGCGAAGACGGACCTGCTGGTCGCCGGCCCCGGCGCAGGCAGCAAGCTGAAGAAGGCCGCAGAACTCGGCATCGAGGTGATCGACGAGGCGGGCTGGGCCGCCATCGTGGCCGCCGCGCAGTAATATCAGCGTTGCCAAGACAGGATATTCGCCGGCGTCCGTGCGTTAAGACAATGTGCTGAAATCTTTTCGCTTTCTCTTCGTCCTGTTTCCGGTCCTGGCGGTGGCGGTTCTCGTCGTCTCCTTGCCGCGCTCCGTCGACGGACCGGGCACCTCAGCCGCGCGTGAGCCGCCGGCGTTGCCGGACAAGTTGAGCCCGGCGGAACAGGACTTGTCCGAGCAGATCGCTGCGCTGGGCGAAGGTTTTGATGGCGAGGCCGGGCTGGCGTTTCGCGACAACCAGACCGGGCGCATCATCCATTACCAGGGCGACGCACTCTATCCGCAGCAGAGCGTCAGCAAGCTTTGGGTTGCGATGGCGGCACTGGCGCAGGCCTCCGCCGGGGAGCTGGACCTTCAGGACAGCGTCACCATCAGACGCGCGGACCTGACCGTCTTTTACCAGCCGATCCGCAGCATCGTGCGGCAGCAGGGCAGCTACACCACCGATTATGCGGACCTGCTCTCCCGCGCCCTGACCCGCAGTGACAACACGGCGAATGACGTGCTGCTGCGCCGCGTCGGTGGGCCGGAGGCGGTGCAGGCGTGGCTGAACGGCGCTGGGCTGGGCGCCATCCGCTTCGGCACGGACGAGCGGACCAAGCAGAGCGCGATAGCCGGGCTCGAATGGTCGCAAGCCTTTTCTTACGGCGGCAAGTTCTTCGACGCGCGTGACCGGGTACCCGATGCGCGGCGCAGGGCAGCATTCGAAGGCTACCTTTCCGCTCCGATGGACGGCGCGAGCCCGGTGCTGATGGCCGTGGCGCTGGGCCGGCTGGCGGAGGGCAATCTGCTTGATACCGTATCGACCGAACTGCTCCTGTCCACGCTGGAGGAAACGCGCAGCGGGCCTAAGCGACTAAAGGGCGGACTGCCCGATGGCTGGACCATCGCGCACAAGACCGGGACCGGCCAGTATTTTGGCGGGGAGCAGTCGGGCTATAACGACGTTGGCATACTGACAGCGCCAGACGGGCGGACCTATACCGTGGTGGCCATGATCCGCCGCACCTCCGCACCGAACGGACAGCGCATGGAACTGATGCAGGAGCTGGTCCGCGCCGTCGGGCGCTATCACGAGGTTGCGAAAGCGCCCGCCGCGGGCGCCTAGTCGTTCGGCATCAGGTGGATTTCCCGCACGCAGGACGTCTTGGGCTGCTCGATCGCGAACACCACCGCATCGGCAATGTCTTCCGGCTGCAGCTTCGTGGGCTTGGCCTCATCGAAGAATGCCGTGTCGACCATGCCGGGCGTGATGGTGGTGCACTTGCCGCCCCATTCGCGCATTTCCTCGGCCAGGTTCTCGCCCAGGCCCTGGATGAACCACTTGCTGGCGGAATAGACGCTGCCTTTCATGTGATCGCGCCCAGCCTTCGATCCGGTGATGACGAACTGGCCCTTGGTCTTGCGCAGCTCCGGCAGGGCGGCGTGGGCGGTGTAAAGCACGGCGAGCACGTTCAGGTGGATCATGTCGTGCCACTCATCGGGATCGCCGTTCTCGATGCCGGACTTCTCCAGCCCCTTGCCGGCATTGGCGAACACGGCGTCCAACGATCCGAAATGGCTCACCGTTTGGGCGATGGCATCCCGGATCTGTTCGCGGTCCGTCACGTCGCATTCCACGGCGAGCGCGCCGTCACCGATGTCGCCGGCGATGCTTTCCAACTTATCCTTGCTGCGGGCGAGCAGGGCGACGTTCCAGCCTGCGTGCGCTGCGGCCTTTGCTGTTGCTGCGCCGATACCGCTGGATGCGCCGGTGATGAGGAGTGTCTTGCCTGACATGATCTGTGCCTTTCGAATGGGGGTTCGGGGCAACAGCGTTGGCGGGCGGCTCAGGTTCCGGGTTTACCGCCCGGATCGTCTTTCGCAGCCTCGTCCTCATCCGTCAGTTCGAGCTGCTGGCGGGTCTCGATTTCCTGCATGGCGGCGGCCTTCTCAGGTTCGAAGACACCGGTGATTGCGCCGCCTACCGCCATGACCGAGCCGGAGCTGTCACGCCTCTTCTGCCGCTTGCGCGTGTCGGACAGCATCCATGGCAGCAACCCGAGGATTGCCACGAATACTGCGATGCCGATGATCCATTCCATGCCTACCCTCTCCTCGTCTCAAGAGATGGCGCGCCATCGCCTGCATTCAAGCGTCGCTGGCTCCTGCTCCACCCCGCCGGGCAATCCGCAGGTGCCGGATGGCCGCCATCCCGCCAGTGGAGAGCAGGGCGGCGATGCAGTCTGCCGCGAGGTCGCTCCACTGGGCGTCGCGGCCCAGCGAGGGGATCATTTGCACGATCTCTATCAATCCGCCGAACGCGCACAGCAGGCCGAAAAGGGCCCACCAGCGCATGGCCGGCCAGCCGAGCGATCCGAGCACGCCGAGCGTCGCGAAGGCCAGCAGGTGCAGCGTCTTGTCCGTCGGGTCGCCCGGAACGCTGGGGGGCTGGGGCAGCACGGCCATCACGAAGCTGAACAGCAGCGCGCCCCAGAAGGCGAGGCGGCACAGCCGGGAAAAATTCATTGTGGTTCGTCCACCCATTTCATCACGCCGCCTGCAAAGATCGTCCAGCGGCCGACTTTCATGCCGGCATGGGCCAGCGTGTCGCCGACCCACTGATTGCAGGTATTGCCCAGCGTGTAACGCCCCACCGCATCATAATTGCGGGCATTGGGCTCGAAACTGGGATGGTCCTTGCGCCGCTCGCCCGCAGGGATGGCAGGCAGCGTGGCCTCCACCTTGGCCACGAGCCGCGCATATTCCTCCGCGCGGAGGTTGACCGGTCGATGGTCGATGGAAGGCGCGGGGCGGACGTAGGGCATGACACGCAGCAAGCCGTCACCGCCCTGAGCCGCAATACGAAGGGCGGTCGCGGCCTCCAGATCCGACCAGGTCGGGACGTTCAGGAAGACATGCTTCTCGCCCCAGCCGAAGGCGACATGCGTCGGCACTTCGCCGAACCGGTTCGGCTGGCCGAGGAAGGGAAAGGTCTCGCGCCAGTCCTTCTGCGGCGTCACGATCGGCATGACGATGCCGGTGTGCACGCCGTTCGTTTCCACCATGATCTCCACACCGGTATCGGGCTCGGTCCAGTCGGAATTGCGCGGGATGGAGCTGCCGATCCAGGCGGCGATCAGGAAGGCAATGATCGCGATCGAGATTGCCAGCGCAGCAAGACCTGCCCAGCGGAGCAGCTTGCGCAGCAGCGCGGCGGGCACGCCTTGCCTCAGGACGCGGTTTGCTTGGTCAGCCACAAAATGGACCAGTCACCCCGAACGAGGCATTTTTCAAGCCTGCACCCCTGCGCGGCATAGGCATCGACGACCTGCGGCTGCTGCGTTTCCAGCAAGCCCGCCAGCACGATGTCACCGCCTTCGGTAACGGCCGAGGCGAAGTCTGCTGCCATCTCGACCAGCGGGGCGGCGAGGATGTTGGCGATCAGCAGGTCATAGGGTGCGCGCTTGACGAGCGCCGGATGGTCCATGCCGTCCGCGATCAGCATCTGCACCTCTTCCGGGCCCTCACCGAGCACGATGCCATTCATCGCTGCGTTCTCGGCCACCACCGGCTCGCACACGGCGTCGATATCGCTCATGATGACGGCGCTGCCCGGCCAGAGCGCCCTGGCGCCAAAGCCCAGCAAGCCGGTTCCCGTGCCAATATCCGCGACATTGTGCGGACGGCGACCTTCGTGATGCATGGCATCGAGCATTTCGAGGCAACCGGCAGTCGTCTCGTGCTGCCCTGTGCCGAATGCCTGCGCGGCAGGGATGCAGAAGTCGATGATGCACTCGGCAACGAGCGCGGGATGATCCGGCGTGTGGACGTGGAAACGGCCCGCGCGGATTGGGTCGACACCTTGCTGGCTGACGGTCAGCCAGTCCTCGTCCGGTAATTCCTCGGCCGCAATATCGGGCACGGGCGCGGCGAACAGGCCAGCGACGGCAGCGCGCTGCGCGTCGTCAGGCTTTGCGGCGAAATAGGCTTCCAGCACCCAATCGTCGGGCCGGTCCTCTGCGATTTCGAAGCCGGTCAGCGTGACATTTGGGTTCCAGGCCTCGTCCTCCGCCTGCCGCGCAAGCGCAGCCTCGACCTGCTGGCGCGGCGCGTGGGCGACAAGTTTCCAGCCGCCGCTCATGATCCTTCGCCTTCCTTGGCCAGCCGCGCGTCGAGGCGCTTTTCTCCAGCGCGCGCATAGGCGGCGCAGGCCGCCTGGTCGTCCAGCGCGCCATCGCGCATGCGAGAGAGCATGGCGGAGGAGGAGGGATGCGGCGTCAGCAGGATATCGCAGGGCAGGGCGGCGACCTCGGCGAAGCTCTGTCTGAATTGCGCCACATAGGCCGGGTGGTCGGAAAAGCGATAATCGTCCGCCGATACTGGCGAGAGGCTGTCGACATAGGCGACGCGGCGGCAGACAGGCGGCTCTCCGGGCAGCGAGCAGCCCCACCAGGTCCAGGATAGCGCCCCGGGCGTGTGGCCGGGGGTGGCGTGTGCCGTCAGTTCCAGCTCGCCCAGCTTCAGCGTCTCGCCATCCTGTAACACCAGGCCGACCGCGACCGGCTCCATCGCCTCATGCACGCCCGATTGCGGATCATCCGGCCCGACCTGGCCGCGCCGCAGAACTTCGGCTCCGGCTTCGGAGGACACGACGGTTGCGCCGGTCGCGCGCACGAACGCCGCGTGGCCGCCGACATGGTCGTGATGTTCATGGCTCGTGGCGATGTATTTCACGTCCGCCGGATCGAAGCCAAGCTTGCGGATATTGTCGAGCACGACCTTCACGCCGCCTTCCGTCCCGCTGTCGATCAGGATGTGGCCTTCCGGGCCGACGACCAGGATGGCGCTGATGCCGCATGTGCCGACGTGAAAAGTGTTGCCGATGATCTGGAAGGGCGGGGCGGGCTTGTCCCATTCGTCCCAGTCCTCGCAGGCCGCCAGGAATGCCTCCTGACCGCCGCGCCATGGTGCCGTCATCGGGTCGATTTCTTCCGATAGCGATTTGGTGGACGGGTCAGCTGCCGCGTTCTGCGGAGCGACGCAGGCGGTGCTGAGCAGCAGGGCCGCCGAGGCCAGTGCAGGGAGCAGGGTCTTCATTCCGTTTGGGCTTAACCGCTTGCTGCAAAAAGGGAAGCTATCGAACGTAGCTTGCCCCGTTTGCATCCAGCGTGGCGCCCGTCATGCTGGGCGGTGCGTCGAGCGCGCAGAAGGCAATGATCCTCGCGATCTCTTCCGGCTCGGCAACGCGGCCGAGCGGGATGTCCGCCAGCAGTCCGCCGCCGCCGCGGCTCTGCAGGTAATCGCCGGCCATGCTGGTGTCCGTGAAGCCGGGGGTGATGGCGAAGCTCAATATGCCCTCGCCGGCATAGGCGCGGGCGATGGTCTTGTGCATCGCCAGCATCCCGCCCTTGGCCGCTGCATAATGCCAGTGGGCAGGCGAATCGCCCCGGTGGCCCGCGCGGCTGGCGACGTGGACAATGCGCCCGCCCACGCCGCGTTCCTGCCAGTGCCGCACGGCATAGCGGCTCAGCTGGGCGGCGGCGGTCAGGTTGATGCGCAGCGTCTCCTCCCACCCGTCCAGCCATTCGATGTCGGAACTGTCCAGCGGCTGCGCGGCGAACAGGCCGGCGTTGTTTACTAATACATCGATTGCGCCGCCGGCACGCTCCAGCGCCTCCTGCCACAGGGCCTGCGGTGCTGCGGGCTCGCGGAGGTCCGCGCCGATGGTCTGGGGATCATACGCGCGGCTGCCGTGGCCAATCACCGTCGCACCGCGCTCGGTGAGCTGGTCGAATGCGGCCTTGCCGATGCCGCGGCTGCTGCCTGTCAGAAGGATTTTCGGGGCTGTCATATCAAAGACGATAGGGATGGCCGGTTGCCTCGCCAAGCGATTGCGAGGGGGTCGAGATGACCAGACTGCCATGATCCAGATCGCCCGCACGAAGTTGTTGGCGAGGAGCGCTGCGCAGTCGCGTAGTGGAGCTACGCGCAAGCAAGCGACGACATCCAACGGGTTCGTGCGGGCGACCGCCAATGGCAGCGGGCGAATTTTCTGCCGATGCAGCGTTGCTCGGCGCTCACGATGCGCTGCATCGCTCGCTTCTCGCGCCTTGCCTCGACAAAAAATTCGCACCGTCTGGACCGTTGCAGTCTGGCCATCTCGACCCTAAGGCGTGCGCATACCTAGATAGCTCGCAAGCCCGAGCCGCAATCAACGGAATGGAACATGGCACAACGCCCCCTCTCACCGCACCTCCAGGTCTATCGCTGGGAACCGCACATGCTGGTGTCGATCCTGCATCGCGCCACGGGCGACGGCATGGCGCTGGCAGGCCTGCCGCTGCTGTTGTGGTGGCTGGGCGCGCTGGCCGCCGGACCGGACGCTTATGCGACGTTCCAGTCCTGGGTCTGGGCCGATATCGGCGCGATGAGCTGGAATGGCGGAACCATCCTGACCAACATCGTGCAGATCCTGCTGAAAGTCGTCGTGATTGGCGTCAGCTATGCCTTCTTCACGCACATGGTTTCCGGCCTGCGGCACTTCGTGCTGGATATCGGCGCGGGTTACGAACTTGACCGCAACCGCATGTGGTCCATCGCATCGCCGGTCATCGGCATCATCCTGACAGTCGCCTTCTGGGCGGCGATCCTGCTTTAAGGGACGCAAGAAGCATGGGTAACGGCACATCAATCGGCAAGGTTCGCGGCCTCGGCGCTGCGGGCGAGGGCACGCATCACTGGCTGCTGCAACGCTTCACCGCCATCGGCAATCTGTTGCTGGTGGGCTTTATGGTCATCAGCTTCGCGCTGCTGCCGGACCTGTCTTATGACACGGTGACCGGCTGGATGGGATCGCCCATCGTGGCGCTGGCCATGGCGCTGATGATCATCTCCGTATTCTGGCACGCGCGCCTGGGCATGCAGGTGCTGGTGGAGGATTACGTCCACAACGCCGCCAACAAGTTCGCCGCCATCGTGCTGCTGAACCTGTTCGCTTTCGGCGGCGCGGCAGCGGGGCTGTTTTTCGTTCTGACAATCGTGATGAAGGCGCTGGGCGGCGAAATCGCCGACACCGCCATGGGTAACGCCATGCAGGGCATGGGCGGAGGCTTCCAATAATGACCGACACCAAAGCAAGCGAAGCCTACAAGATCATCGATCACACTTATGACGTGATCGTCGTGGGTGCCGGCGGATCGGGCCTGCGCGCCACCATGGGCGCGGCCGAAGCCGGCCTGCGCACCGCGAATATCTCAAAGGTCTTCCCCACCCGCAGCCACACCGTGGCCGCGCAGGGCGGGATTGCCGCCAGCCTAGGCAACAATTCGCCCGATCACTGGTCCTGGCACATGTACGACACCGTGAAGGGGTCGGATTGGCTGAGCGACCAGGACGCGGTGGAATACCTCGTGCGCGAAGCCCCGCAGGCTGTGTACGAGCTGGAGCATGCCGGCGTGCCCTTCAGCCGCAACGATGATGGCACGATCTACCAGCGGCCGTTTGGTGGCCACATGCAGAATATGGGCGACGGCCCGCCGGTGCAGCGTACCTGCGCCGCGGCCGACCGCACGGGGCATGCCATGCTCCACGCGCTCTACCAGCAGAGCCTGAAGTACGATGCGGACTTCTTCATCGAATATTTCGCCATCGACCTGATCATGAACAAGGGCCGCTGTGTCGGCGTGATCGCGATCTGCATGGACGATGGCAGCATCCACCGCTTCCGCGGCCATGCCGTGGTGCTGGCAACGGGCGGCTATGGCCGCTGCTATTACACCGCGACCAGCGCCCACACCTGCACCGGCGATGGCGGCGGCATGGTGCTTCGCGCCGGCCTTCCGCTGCAGGACATGGAATTCGTGCAGTTCCACCCCACCGGCATCTACGGCGCCGGCGTGCTGATCACTGAAGGCGCGCGGGGCGAGGGCGGTTACCTCACCAATTCCGAAGGCGAGCGGTTCATGGAACGCTACGCCCCCAGCGCGAAGGACCTGGCCAGCCGCGACGTGGTGAGCCGGTCAATGGCTCTGGAAATCCGTGAAGGACGCGGTGTCGGGCCGGAGAAGGACCACATCTACCTCCATCTCGACCATATCGATCCGGATGTGCTGGCCGCGCGCCTGCCGGGCATTACCGAAAGCGGTAAGATCTTTGCGGGCGTCGACCTGACGCGCCAGCCGCTGCCCGTCACTCCGACGGTGCATTACAACATGGGCGGCATCCCCTGTAACTATCACGGCGAAGTCGTGACCATCGGCGAAGATGGCGATCCCGAAACCGTGGTCCCCGGCCTGTTTGCCGTGGGCGAGGCCGCCTGCGTTTCAGTGCACGGCGCGAACCGTCTCGGCTCCAACTCGCTGATCGATCTCGTGGTCTTCGGCCGCGCGACGGGTCACCGCCTGAAGGAACTGGTGAAGCCCGGCGTCAGCCATGACGAACTCCCCGCCGACAGCGCCGACATGGCGCTCACCCGCCTCGACCACTTCCGCCATGCCAAGGGCGGATCGCCCACCGCGCGCATCCGCCGCGACATGCAGCAGGCGATGAGCACGCACGCTGCCGTCTTCCGCAATGACGAGCTGATGGGCGAGGGCGTGAAGAAGCTGGAAGCGATCTACCGCAATCTGGAAGACGTCTCCGTCGCCGACCGCTCGTTGATCTGGAACAGCGACCTGATCGAGACGCTGGAGCTCGACAACCTCATCGCCCAGGCCCAGGTCACCATGGCCAGCGCCTACAACCGCAAGGAAAGCCGCGGCGCCCACGCGCATGAGGATTACCCCGAGCGGCTGGATGCCGAGTGGATGAAGCACACCGCCGCATGGCACGATGGCTGGGGCGGCAAGGGTGGATCGGTGAAGATCGATTACCGCCCGGTCCACGAATACACGCTGACCGACGATGTCGATTACATCGAGCCGAAGAAGCGGGTGTATTGACGCGCAGCCGCTGCGTGGTTGCAGGAAGTCATCTTCGGAGCTGCTCTTGACTGCGCAGTCTGCCTTGCACGACCGACTTTCGGGTTACTGGAAGCTGGAGCTGGGCAACGCGACCCTCGTTCCAGCGACGATCCTGCTGCTCGCTTGGTCTTTCGATGGGAGGCTTGGCTGGCTTACGGCCGCAAGCTTCGTTCCCATGATCTGGCTGCTATTGTTGGGCGGGTTCTATTGGCGGGGAAAGCTGCTCTCGCTGCGGGGTGACGACGCGCCACTTTGCCGCGCGCTGGCCCATGCTGATCGCTTTCAGCTGCCGATTGCGGCTGCCAGTTTTGGAGCATTGCTTGCCGCGATCACCTCGTGGATTGTTGATGGCATTGGCGTGTCAACCTGGGACCGGGGAGCCGCAACTGCCAGCGCCATCCTCGCGGTGCTCGAATACATCAACTACTACCATCGCCAATTGCAGCACTTCGATCATGTTGCGGACTGGAAGCGGCTGATGGGCGGGAAAGGCTTCCGGCCATCGCAGATGTCGCGGGACTTGGCACGCTATCGCGCTGGCCGCGTCTGAGCAGCGACGGTTACCACCGCAGCAATCGCGGCCCCAGCAGCGCGCCAACCGCGCCTGCCAGGATGATCGGCCCGCCATACCAGGCGAGCTGGAAGGTGACGGTCGTCTCCGGGCACCAGAAGGCATAAGCGGTTGCGCCCACGGCGGCGGAGAACAGGCCGGCCACGCCTCCTGCCAGTCGCAGGTTCGTGGGCGCGAGCTTACGAAGCGCGCGGCAGGATGCGAGAAACACCACCGGCGTCAGCAGCAGGATTGCAGTCACGCAGCGCGCCCATGTGCCGCCGGGGAAGGCGGGGGTGAACTGCGCGGCCTCCAGCGCCACGACCAGGGCCGAGACCGCGAAGATCGCGGCTAACGCAAACACCGGCCAGCGCGCGGATCGTCCCGGCACGCCCGCTGCGCGCACGGCCAGCCCGCCGGCGAGCGCGATGCCGAGGGGAAAGGCCAGCTTGGCCATCACCACACCCGCCGTTGCCGGTGCGACCACCAGGATCGGCGCGCCCAGCACCAATGCTAGCAGGGCGAGGCAGGCGAGGAACGCGCCCGCGGTCCAGCCAAGGATCATCATCGCCGGGCGGGCGTGAGTGGACGGGCCTTCGTCTGCCAGGCGCGCAATCAGGTCTGCCGTGTTCATTCCATATCCTCCGCCACGCTGTTGCGCAGTGTCTCCATCCCGCGATGCACCCGCACCTTCATGGCGGAGGTGCTGGCGCCCGCGCGCTGCCCCGCCTCCTCCATCGTAAGCCCTTCGATCCGCGTCATCCTGATCGCGTCGGCCTGGGCTGCGGGAAGCATTTGCAGCAATTGCGCGACATCTGCCGCGGCCAGTTCGTCTGGAGGAACTTCCGGTTCGCCCGCCGCTTCCATCGGCGCAAAGCGAGAGGCAGCGCGCCAGTGATCGGCCAGCTTGTAGCGCGCGATGGTATACATCCACGGGGCCACGGGCCGCGCCGGGTCCAGCGTGCTACGCTTTTCATGCAAGGCGATAAGGCACTGCTGCACGATATCCTCCATCTGCGCCGCATCGGGCATCCTGCGCCGGACGAATGCGCGCAGCCGTTCCGCCGCCTCCGCCAGGAAAGCGTGGTACGCGCGCGCATCACCGCTGCGCGCAGCCTTGATGAGCCGGTCCAGCGGGTCTGCTTCGTCCTGCATCCTCTCCCTTTTCGTGCCGGCAGGGCCATTGGTTACAGCCTGCGCCCAAGAATTATGTAGCTGCGATGTAACCGTGCGGCCAGCCGCGGCGAACTGGAGGTGAAACAGGATCGTAGCGAGGAGAGAGACGATGACGCAGGCAGGCTTCAAGACAGGCGCGATGGCAGGACTGGTCGCAGGGGCGATTTTCCTGGCGGTGGAACTGGTAATGGTGCCGCTGGTGCTGGGCGGCGCCTTGTGGGGCCCGCCGCGCATGATGGCCGCTATCGCGATGGGTGACGGCGTCCTGCCGCCCCCTGCCACCTTCGATGCCGGGATCGTGCTGGTAGGCATGCTGGTGCATTTCGCGCTGTCCGCCGTGCTGGGCGTGGTATTCGCCGCAATGGCCAAGGCGATGAACCTGTCCGGCACGAAGGCGATCGTGGCTGGCGCTGTGTTCGGCCTGCTCGTCTACCTCGTCAATTTCTACGGCCTGACTGCGGTGTTCCCGTGGTTCGAGATGGCACGCAACTGGGTGACGATCTTCGCCCACCTCGTCTTCGGCGGCGTGCTGGGCTGGTATTACCGGTCACCTGCTGCGGCGAGATAACCCCCATACCCGTGGCAGTGTGAGGCCCGCGTCGGATGGTACTCCGGCGCGGGCTTTCCTTTGCGCGGCGCAGTTCATCTGCAATTCAGTTCGTCGCTCCCAGTGCACAGCTCGTCGTTGAAATGAGGAGTATGAGCGATGAACCGAGTTCGAAGCCCCGGAGTGAAACTGTTCATGGCGGGGGCGGTGGCGGTCGCGCTGATCATCCCCCTCATGATGGTTTATTGGCTGGTTTACGACCGGGAGGAGCAGTCGCGCAGCGCGCAGCAATCCATCACCTCGGGTTGGGGCGGCGCGCAGCAGGTGACCGGCCCGGTGCTGGTGATTCCCTATGAAAAGACCGAGACGGAATTGGTCACGCAGGACGGCAAGCGTTCACAGCGCACCACCCGCACGCGCCAGAGCCTGTTTGTCTCGCCGCAGCGCCAGTCGGTGAAGACCAATATCGACCCAAGCCGCAAGGCCTACGCCATTTACGAAAGCGTGGTTTATGACAGCACGCTGTCCGGCACGGCGGTCTTTGCGCTGCCGGATGACCTGTCCCGCTACGGCGTGACGCGCGAGCAGCTGATCCTCGCAGAGGCAGAACTGCGCTTCGGCGTATCCGATCCGCGCGGGCTTAAGGACGATGCGAAGGTGACGGTAGGCGGCGAAGCGGCAGAGCTGCGCCCAGGCAACGGTCCGGCTGCGACCGGGGGCTCCGGCTTCTCCACCTTCGTGGCATGGGACGGCGCGGAAGATCTGACCGTGGAGTGGACATATGGCCTGCGCGGCAGTCGCTCCCTGGCGCTGGTCCCGCGCGGCGGGGAGACGGAGTGGCAAGTCACTTCGCCATGGCCGCACCCCAGCTTCACCGGCAGCTTCCTGCCGGACGAGCAGAGCATCAGCGGCGAGGGCTTCACGGCGACCTATTCCGGCATCACGAACCTCGCGTTGGGGCGCCCGCTGGTGTCGCTGACCGACCATGGCGCGCCCGTAAGTGAAGTCGATGCGCGGTCTATCGTCGATATTGAGACCAAGATCGCAACGATCGGGCTGGTCGATCCGGTGGATCTCTACAGCCAGGTGGACCGCGCGACGAAGTACGGTTTCCTGTTCATCGGCTTCACCTTTGCCGCATTCCTGCTGTTTGACGTGGTGGGCGGCGCGCGCGTGTCGGCGGTAGAATATCTGCTGACGGGGGCGGGCCTGATCCTGTTCTTCGTGATGCTGCTGGCCTTTGCAGAGGTGATCGGCTTCGGCTGGGCGTACCTTGTGGCGGCGGGCGCCATCGTGGGCCTGCTGACGGCATACAGCGCGGCCGTTCTGGGCGGGCGCAAGCGCGCCGGCTTCATCGGGGCGATGCTGGCGGGGCTTTACGCGCTGCTCTACGTGCTGCTGAGCATGGAGACGTACTCGCTGCTCATCGGTTCGCTGCTGCTGTTCGCGGCACTGGCCGGGATCATGTACGCCACGCGCGGCGTGGACTGGTCCGGCGGCAGGCAGGAAGAGGGTGGTGAGGCCGCGATCGCCTGATCGCAGCCACCTGCAAGAAAAGAGGGGCGGTCCGTCACCGGGCCGCCCCTCTTCATTTGGTCAATTGTGAGCGTGTCAGCTGACGTAGCGGTCGCACACCGTATCGTCGCCGCCGCTCTGCATGCCCAGGCGCAGGGCCTGCATACGCTGCTGGCTGGTGCCGTGCGTGAAGCTTTCCGCGTCCACCCGGCGGCCGGCATTGCGCATCAGCGTATCGTCACCAATGGCACTGGCGGCGCGAAGGCCTTCTTCCATGTCGCCCGGCTCCAGCAGATTACGGTTCGCGCCTGCCCAGACACCGGCATAGCAATCGGCCATCAGCTCCAGCCGGACCTGGTACTGGTTGGCGTTCGCCCGGTCCTGCATCTGTGCATTTCGGATCATGCCGGACACGCCCGTAATGGTCTGGATGTGGTGGCCGTATTCATGCGCCATCACGTAATAGCGCGCGAAGTCGCCGCCAGCGCCCATCTGCCGGGCCATCTGGTCGAAGAAGCTGACGTCGATATAGATCCCCTGGTCGGCGGGGCAGTAGAACGGGCCCATCGCGCTGCTGGCGCTGCCGCAACCGGACCGCGTGCCGCCCTGGTAATAGACCAGCGTCGGCTGGGTGAACTGTACGCCCGCGCGCTGGAAGATCGGCTGCCAGGTACGGTTCAGGCTGGCCAACGCGTTGCAGCCTTCCATCGCATACTGGTTGTCGTCGCAGATTTCCGCCGCGGATTCGCTTGAACCGGCAGGCGCGCTTTGCGTGGTGGGGGACCCGCTGCCTTCCAGCATGCCGATGGTCTGAGTGGGATCGATACCGAAGACCAGCGCCCCGATTAGCGCGATCACCAGCGTGCCGCAGCCAACCTTGCCGCCGCCGCCACCGGGAAAGCCACCGCCTCCACCGCCGCGCCGGACCTTGATATCGCCGGTGTTGAATGGGTTGAGACGCATCGAATTTCCCCTCTTATTTCCATGCCCCTTCGCAAAAGGGCTTTACGCGCACGCCGCCAGCGGCTTTCCCTGTTTTGCAACCCTAACCCTCACGGAGTCCAGAATGTTCCTGTCAGGAAAGCGCGCCCTTGTGACCGGCTCTACCAGCGGGATCGGCCTCGCCATAGCGCGCGGGCTGGCCGCAGAAGGGGCAGACGTGGTCCTGAATGGCTTCGGTGACAAGGCCGAGATCGCCGCCCTTTGCGAGGAGCTGGGGGCCAATCATGTCGCCGCAGACCTGACCACGGCGGAAGGCGCGCAGGCGCTGATGGAGGGGGCAGGCGCGGTCGATATCGTCGTCAACAATGCCGGGATGCAATTCGTCAGCCCGGTGGAGAGTTTTCCGGCAGAGAAGTGGGATGCGATCATCGCACTGAACCTGACCGCGGCCTTCCACACCGCGCGGCTCGCCGTGCCGCATATGAAGGCGCAGCGCTGGGGCCGCATCATCAACACCGCCAGCGCCCATTCCAAGGCGGCAAGCCCGTTCAAGAGCGCCTATGTCGCCGCCAAGCACGGGCTGGACGGGCTGACGAAGACGCTGGCGCTGGAACTGGCCGAGCACGGCATCACCGCCAATTGTATCAGTCCGGGCTATGTCTGGACGCCGCTCGTCGAAAACCAGATTCCCGATACGATGAAGGCGCGTAACATGACCCGCGAGCAGGTGATGAACGACGTGCTGCTGGCCGGGCAACCGACCAAGAAGTTCGTTCAGCCGGCCGAAGTTGCCGCGATGGCGGTGTTCCTGTGCCGGGACGAGGCGCAGAACATCACCGGCGCGAATTACTCGATCGATGGCGGCTGGACCGCCAAATAGGAATACCCAAGGGGGAGAATACAATATGACTTACGCCAAGCATTTCCGCCTGGCCGGGGCAGCCGCGTTGGCAATCGCCCTGTGCACCGCGCCCTCGATCACGATCGCGCATGAGCCCGATGCCGCCGCAACCGCAGAGCCATTGGGGCACGGCGGACCGCCGAGCGAGGCGGAATTCCAGATGGCACAGGCCGCGCTGGCGGCGCATATGCGTATCCTCTCCTCCGACGAGTTTGCCGGGCGCCTGCCCGGGACCGAGGGCGGGCGGCTGACGCAGTCCTACATCATCGCCAATCTGCAGAGTTATGGCTTTGTGCCCGGCGCGTCCGACACCAGCTGGCGCCAGCCGCTCAGCTTGGAACGCTTCGTCGCGGGCGCGGCAGAGCTGACGGCGAAGTCGGGCGGCGCCTCGCGCGTGCTTGATAATGACATGATGGTCGTGTCCGGTCCCCCGCAGTCCCTGGCGGACCTTCCCGTGGTCTTCGCGGATGCAGAAACGGAAGTGGAGCCGGGCTCCATGCAGGGCAAGGCCGTGCTGATTTCCGGCAAGGACATTCGCGGCATGTTCGGCACGCTGATGGCAGCGCAGCCATCCGCCCTGCTGATCCAGACCGGCACGCCCGAGGAATACGGCATGTTCTCCGGCTTCATCGGCACCTCCCGCTGGCAGGTGGCGGGCGAGGACAGCGCGCAGCCGCCCGTCGTCCTGCTGCCGCCGGAAGCCGGCTTCATCGCTGAAGGAGCTGCCGCGATCGACTCCGTTTCGCTGGAGAACGCCTCCACGGTCGAAACCGCCGAGACGGCCAATGTCATCGGCAAGCTGCCCGGCAAGGTGCCCGGCAGCGGCGCCATCCTGGTGCTATCGCATTGGGACCATCTGGGCGACGAATGCGGCCCGATCACTGCCGAAGACCGGATCTGCAACGGCGCGGTGGACAATGCCTCCGGCACCGGCGTGATGCTGGAAGTCGCACGCATGGTGGCCATGTCCGGCGGGCTGGACCGCGACCTGTACATCATGGGCACGACGGCGGAGGAGATGGGCCTGCTGGGCGCGCGGCACTTCGCCGCCAATCCGCCTTTCCCGCTGGACAGCATCGTGGCGGCCTTCAACATCGATTCCGTCGCCATCGCGCCGCGCGGGTCCACCACCACCGTGGTGGGTTCCGGCCGCACGCCGCTGGATGAAGGCATCGAGATGGTCGTGGAAAGTGTGGGCGGGACCTACAAGGTGGATCCCTATACCGAGCAGTTCGTGCGGCGTCAGGACGGCTTTGCCCTGCTGGCCAGCGGCGTGCCGACCGTCCTGGTCAGCAGCAGCTTTGGTGACGAGGCGGCCTTCAGCGGCTTCCTGGAAGGGCCCTATCACGGCGCGGATGACGACTGGCGCGAGGATATCGAGCTGGGCGGCGCAACGGATGACATTTTCACGCATGTCGCACTGCTCAAGCACTTCGGCAGCGTGGATATGTATACGCCGCCTGTGAAGGATGAGGCTGGCGGGGCGGAAGACGCGGCGGCAGAATAGTCGCTGCGCCCCCTAGCCGCGGGGCAGCCTTCCGATTACAGGGCGGTGCACGATTCTCTCCGCCCAGACACTTGAAAGGCGCATCGTGTCACTGAACGACATCCCCCTCGGCCTCACCTATGACGACGTCCTTCTGCAGCCTGCGGAAAGCGACATCCTGCCCAGCTCCGCAAGCACGAAGACGCAGCTGACGCGCGGCATTGCGCTCAATATCCCGGTCATCTCCGCCGCCATGGACACGGTGACGGAAGCGGACATGGCCATCATCATGGCGCAGCTGGGCGGCATCGGCGTGCTGCACCGCAATTTGACCGTCGAGGAACAATGCGATGCCGTGCGCCGCGTGAAGCGGTTCGAAAGCGGCATGGTGGTGAACCCCATCACCATCCTGCCCGATGCCACGCTGGGAGAGGCGCAGGCGCTGATGCAGGCGCATAACATCTCCGGCATTCCCGTGACGGACGCCAATGGCGTGCTGGCCGGCATACTGACCAATCGCGACGTGCGCTTTGCCGACAATCCGCGCCAGCCGGTACGCGAGCTGATGACCAGCGAGAACCTCGCCACGGTCAGCGAAGGCATCGACAAGGACGAGGCGCGCCGCCTGCTTCACACGCGCCGGATCGAGAAACTGCTGGTGGTGGACGATGCGAACAAATGCGTCGGCCTGATCACCGTGAAGGATATCGAGAAGGCCGTCCTCAACCCCGATGCCACCAAGGACGAAGGCGGCCGCCTGCGCGTCGCCGCGGCCAGCACCGTGGGTGACAAGGGCCTGGCCCGCACGGAAGCGCTGGTGGACGCGGGCGTGGACGTTGTCATCATCGACACGGCCCATGGCCATAACAAGGAAGTCAGCCGCGCGGTGGAGAAGGCGAAGCGCTTGTCCAACTCCGTCCAGATCGTGGCCGGCAATGTCGCCACGGCGGAAGCGACCAAGGCGCTTGTCGATGCAGGCGCGGACGCTGTGAAGGTGGGCATCGGCCCGGGCAGCATCTGCACCACGCGCATCGTGGCCGGTGTCGGCGTGCCGCAGCTTACCGCCATCATGGAAAGCGCGAGCGCAGCGGGCGACGTGCCCGTGATCGCCGATGGCGGCCTTCGCACCAGCGGCGATGCGGCAAAGGCTCTGGCAGCTGGCGCCTCCACCGTCATGGTCGGCAGCCTGCTTGCCGGAACGGAAGAAGCACCGGGCGAGACCTTCCTGTACCAGGGTCGCAGCTACAAGGCGTATCGCGGCATGGGCAGTGTCGGCGCAATGGCGCGCGGCAGCGCGGACCGCTATTTTCAGCAGGATGTGGCACAGATGAAGCTGGTGCCCGAAGGCATCGAGGGGCAGGTCCCCTACAAGGGCCCGGCACGCGAGGTTGTCCACCAGCTGGTCGGCGGTATCAAGGCGGCCATGGGCTACACCGGCAGCGCGACGATTTCGGATTTGCGTGAACGCGGCAAGTTCATCCGCATCACCAATGCGGGCCTCAGCGAGAGCCATGTCCATGATGTGAGCATCACCCGCGAAGCCCCGAATTACCCGACTCGCTGATGGAAGAGGTCTTCATCCCTTTCGTCCTGGTGCTGATGGCCTGGCAGGCCGATGATCCGCAGGGCTCCATGCAGGTTTCGCAAAGCGTCTTCCTGGATGAAGACACCTGCCTGCGCGCCGGACGGGAACGTGAGGCGCTGGTCGAGCAATCGGGCAGTGAGGGTTGGCAGTTCGCATGGAAATGCGCGCCGCAACCGCGCACGATTACCAAGTACCGCCCGCTGAAAAGCGCGGAATGACCCCCGCCGCGCGCGTCCAGTCTGCCATCGAGATCCTCGATAGCATCATCGCTGCAGCGCGCTCGCAAGGTGCGCCTGCCGACCGGATCCTGTCCGAATGGTTTCGTGGCCACCGCTTCGCCGGATCGAAGGACCGACGCGCCATTCGCGAGCTGGTCTATGGCGCGGTGCGCGCCTGCGGCCCGATCCCGCAAACCGGCCGTGCGGCCATGTTGCGACTGGCCGAATCCGATGCCGCGATTGCACCGCTGTTCGATGGTTCGAATTACGGGCCTGCCGCGATCGGGGTGGGAGAGGCTGCCGCCGAGGGCGGAACTGCGCCGCAATGGCTGGTGGACCGGCTGGCTGCATCCGGCATTGCGGGCGACGAAGCGGCCGCGCTGCTTGGCCGCGCGCCGCTGGACCTGCGCGTCAACACGCAGAAGGCCTCTCGCGAGGCGCTGGAGTTGCCTGACGCGGGGGAACGGCTTGCCGCACCCAATGCGCTGCGCTTCGAGACCGGCACGCAAGTCGAGCAATGGCCCGCTTACCGCGAGGGACAGGTCGAAGTGCAGGACCATGGCAGCCAGCTTGCCTGCATGGCGACGCAGGCACGCCCCGGCGAAACGGTGATCGACCTGTGCGCAGGGGCGGGCGGCAAGACGCTGGCATTGGCTGCGGCCATGGAGAACAGCGGGGCATTGCTGGCCGCCGATACGGACCGGGGCCGCTTGTCGCGACTGCCTCCACGGGCCGAGCGGGCCGGCGCGGGCCTGATCGAGAGCCTGCTGCTCAATCCCGGTAAGGAGCTGGAGGCGCTGGACGGCTTCGTCGGCAAGGCCGATGCCGTGCTCGTCGATGCGCCATGCAGCGGCACGGGCACCTGGCGGCGCAATCCGGAAGCGCGCTGGCGGCTGAGCGATGCGGAGCTTGCGCGCTACGTCGCAACCCAGGCCCGTTTGCTGGACATTGCCTCGCAGCTGGTCCGGCCCGGCGGGCGCGTGATCTACGTCGTCTGTTCGCTGCTGGACGAAGAAGGCGCAGGGCAGGTCGATGCCTTCCTGGCGCGCAACCCTGACTGGCAGGGGGGGCGCCCGGAGGTGCCGCTCGGAAGGCCGCGCGGCCAGGGAATGCGCCTTACTCCGCACCATGATGGCACGGACGGATTTTTCATCGCCAGTATAGGTTCGCCGTGTTAGCTTCGCGGGATATGGCAGGCACAGGTCTTCCAAGCTGGCCCGCTCTCAAGGAGTTCGTGATGCGTTATTACCCCGCCGGAATCGCCCTTTCGCTCGCCCTGGCAGCGACTGCCAGCATGGGCGTCGCCGCGCCGCGGCAGGCCGATCCGCGCGCTGTCACGCTGGTGGCCGAAGGCCGTGCCCAGCTGGAAGCCGGGCAGACCCAGTCCGCCATCGACAGTTTCGAGGCGGCGCTGGCCGTCGATCCGGGCTATGTCCGCGTCTTCATCGAACTGGGCGATGCCGCGCGCCAGTCCGGCATGCAGGGCAAGGCAATCCATTATTACCGCGAGGCGCAGGAGCGTGATCCGGGCAACCTCGCCGCCATCGCGGGCGAGGGTGCAGCGCTTGCCGAAAAGGGCGCCACCGCCAAGGCGAACGAGAAGCTCGCCATGCTGGAAAGCCTGTGCGGCAAGAATTGCATCGAAACGCGCTACGTCGCCACGGCCATCGCGCGCGGTCCGGTCGTCGCCGAAACGGTGCTGACGGCCGAAGCGGTGCAGCCCGACGCAGGCGTCACGCAGAACTGATCAAAGCCGGTCGCGAAACCCCGCGACAACCGCTTCGTAAATCGGTTTCTTGAACGGCACGATCAGCTCGGGCAGCAGCGCTGCATCGACCCATTTCCATTCGCAGAATTCCGGGTGCTTGTGCGCCTGCAGGTCGATGTCCGCATCGCTGCCCGTCATGCGGACGAGATACCAATATTGCCGCTGGCCCCGGTATCTTCCGCCCCACAGCTTGCCCTGCAGCTCTTCCGGCAGGTCGTAATACAGCTCGTCCTCCATGCGGTGCAGGATCTGCAGATGCGCCGGCGCCAGGCCCGTCTCTTCGCCCAGCTCGCGCAGCATGGCCTCGTCCAGGTCCTCGCCATCGTCCACGCCGCCCTGCGGCATCTGCCACCAGTCGCCTTCGCGGTTGTCGATCCGCTTGCCGACGAAGACCTTGCCTTCGCCGTTCACCAGCATCGTGCCCACGCAGGGGCGGTAATCCGATTTTCTGTGCTCAGTCATGCGCGTCCGGTTAGGCGAGACTATCGGGAACTTACAGAAAAACTTGGTTGCCGGGCCATCCCGTGCCACCTACTCCGCCGCAGCAATTTGAGATGATTTATGCGCGCGGCAATGCCAGCGTGCCGACAGGACGATTTATGGCAAGCCAGCCGGCTGAACCCACCCAGGAAAACCAGGCCCCCGATGCCGTCACCGTCCGCTTTGCCGGTGACAGCGGCGACGGGATGCAGCTGACGGGCGGGCAGTTCACGCTTTCCACCGCGCTGGCGGGCAACGACCTTGCCACTTTCCCCGATTTCCCCGCCGAAATTCGCGCGCCCCAGGGCACGCTTTTCGGTGTCTCGGCTTTCCAGATCAATTTCGGCAGTCGGCAGATCTCTACGGCAGGCGATGCGCCGGACGTGCTGATCGCGATGAACCCTGCGGCGCTGAAGGTGAACCTTGCCGCGCTGAAGCCGGGCGGCCTGATCATCGCCGACACCGGCGAATTCACGAAGCGCAACCTCGACAAGGCCAAGTATGCCGCCAACCCGCTGGAAGGCGACGATCTGGCCAAGTGGCAGCTCATGGCCTTCGACATCAGCGCGCTGACCATCGAGGCGGTGAGGGAATTCGGCCTTGGCAACAAGGATGCGCTGCGCTGCAAGAACATGTGGACGCTGGGCCTGGCCCTGTGGATGTTCGATCGTCCGCGCGAGCCGATCCACGACTGGCTGAAGGCCAAGTTCAAGTCCAAGCCGGACATTGCCGCCGCCAATATCGCCGCGCTGGATGCAGGCCATGCCTATGGCGAGACGGCGGAGCTGGGCCGCACCACGGTTGCCCCCGTCAAAAGCGAGCCGGGCCTC
Organism: Paraurantiacibacter namhicola; assembly: GCF_001687545.1. Classification (NCBI taxonomy): domain Bacteria; kingdom Pseudomonadati; phylum Pseudomonadota; class Alphaproteobacteria; order Sphingomonadales; family Erythrobacteraceae; genus Paraurantiacibacter; species Paraurantiacibacter namhicola. The sequence continues at coordinate 1,538,003 of NZ_CP016545.1, forward strand.
TATCGCACCATCACCGGGGCGGAGAGCGTCTCGCTGGGCCTGGTGGCGGGCGCGCAGCTGGCGGAGCTGCCGCTGTTCTTCGGCGGCTATCCCATCACGCCGGCCTCCGCGATCCTGCACCATCTCGCGCGGCTGAAGGAATTCGGCGTCACCACCTTCCAGGCGGAAGACGAGATTGCCGCGATCTGCGCCGCCATCGGCGCGAGCTATGCCGGGCAGCTGGGCATCACCAGCTCCTCCGGCCCGGGCATTGCACTCAAGACCGAAGCGATGGGCCTAGCCATCATGGTGGAGCTGCCGCTGGTCATCGTGAACAGCCAGCGCGGCGGCCCCTCTACCGGCCTGCCCACCAAGACGGAGCAGAGCGACCTCTACCAGGCGGTCTATGGCCGCAATGGCGATGCGCCGCTGCCGGTTATCGCCGCGCGCAGCCCGGCCGACGCCTTCGAAGTGGCCATCGAGGCCTGCCGCATCGCCGTGGAATACATGACGCCCGTGATGCTGCTGACCGACGGCTATATCGCCAATGCCGCTGAGCCGTGGAAGGTGCCTGACCCGAGCGGCTACGAGCCGTTCCCCGCGCAGTTCCTGACCGAGAAGAACGGCACGGACGAAGACGGCGAGGACACCTTCCTGCCTTACAAGCGGGACGGGAAGGGCGCGCGCCCCTGGGTCAAGCCCGGCACGCCCGGCCTGATGCATCGCATTGGCGGGATCGAGAAGCACGAGCTGACCGGCAATATCGATTACTCGCCCGACAACCACCAGCGCATGACCGATGCGCGCAAGTCCAAGATCGCGGGCATCACCGTGCCGCCGCAGGAAGTGTCGTCCGGCAACGAGACGGGCGAGCTGGTTGTCGTGGGCTGGGGCTCCACCTTCGGCCCGATCCACCAGGCGGTGGGCCGCTGGCGCGCGAAGGGCCGCAAGGTCAGCCATGTCCATGTCCGCAATATCTGGCCGCTGCCCGCCAACCTCGGCGAGCTGCTGGGCGGGTTCGACCATGTGCTGGTGCCGGAAATGAACACCGGCCAGTTCAAGACTGTGCTGCGCGATCAGCTGCTGATCGACGCCGAGAGCCTCACTAAGACCAGCGGCCAGCCCTTCCAGATCGCCGAGCTGGAGGAAGCCATCGGAAAGTTCTTCGATGGCATTCCCGGTAATGAAGGCGGCGACGTCAAGGTGAACAACCAGCAGCTTCCCAGCCCGGAAGCGGAGAACGACTGATGAACGCACCCGCCAAGATCGAAACCACGCTGAAGGACTGGGAAACCGACCAGGAGGTTCGCTGGTGCCCGGGCTGCGGGGACTATGCGATCCTCAAGGCCGTGCAGCGCACGCTGCCGCAGCTGGGTTGCGATCCGGCAAACACGGTGTTCGTCAGCGGCATCGGCTGCTCCAGCCGCTTCCCCTATTACATCGAGAGCTACGGCTTCCACACAATCCACGGACGCGCGCCGGCCTTTGCCACGGGCGTAAAGCTGGCAAATCCGGACCTTGACGTGTGGATGGTGACCGGTGACGGCGATGGCCTGTCCATCGGCGGCAACCACTTGCTGCATGTCCTGCGCCGCAACGTGAACCTGCAGATCATGCTGTTCAATAACGAGATCTACGGCCTGACGAAGGGCCAGTACTCGCCGACGAGCCGGGAAGGGACCAAGAGCCCGTCCAGCCCGATCGGCAGCGTGGATCATCCGGCCAACCCCTGCGCTTTCGCGCTGGGTGCGGGCGCGCGTTTCGTCGGGCGCGGCATCGACGTGTCCAAGCACTTGCCGGATGTGCTGAAGGCCGCCCATGCCCACCAGGGCGCGGCCTTCATCGAGATTTTCCAAAACTGCATCGTCTACAACAAGGACGTGTTCGACGATTTCGCCAAGCCCAAGGGCGCGGACCAGCAGCAGCTTTGGCTGAAGGATGGCGAACCCATGCTGTTCGGCAGCGAGAAGACCGGCGGCGTGAAGGGTATCGCGCTCGATTCCGAGAATTTGATCCTGAAGGTCGTCGATGTGGAAGGCGACGACTGGCAGTCTGCCGGCGTGCTGGTGCACAATGCCAAGAGCCGGATGCTGGCGCACATGCTGGTGGAATTGCCCTTCGGCGATTTCCCCATGCCGCTGGGCGTCATCTACGACGATCCCGCCGCGACCTTCGAAAGCGCCGTGATTGCGGAGCGGGAAGCGTCTGCCGCGGGTAAGGAGGCCAGCCTAGCCAAGCTGCTCGCAAAGGGCCAGACTTGGACGGTGGACGGCACCGCGCAGGATCCGGTCTGACTTTTAGGAGAGAATTGATGCTTGGACACATACTGATAATGTCGGCGGCGCTTTTCTCTGATGCTGGCGATCCCATCCCTCCGCAGGACGGAGACATCATGGTCCCGCCTGCGGCCAGGGAATTCCTCGTCGCCTGCATTCAGTCGGGCGGCCAAGCACATATTGTCCGCACGGCAGGCACGCAGCAATTTTTGTCTTTCGATGTCGACGTCGTCTTCTCCGTGAATGTCTGGGACAGTTTCAACACCGACAAAGCCTCGGTCAGCTATCGCCGTAAATCCGGCACGTTTGGAAACGCCGTCATCACTCGAGGCGGAAGTTTTACTACGTCCGCATATACGGCTTCGTTGAACCCCTATTCTGATCAGTTTCCTCTGTTCGCTTGCGTGCGTGTCAGCCCCTGAGCGCAAAGTCGCCTAGAGGGCGAATGGTGAGAGCATGTAACAGCCCAGAGCAAAATTGCGCTGCATTGGGTTGCAATCGGCTACCGGTCTCCCAGTTTGGCTGCGACAGACAATCAGGGAGTATCGCTGCATGACATCGCCGCTGTTCAATGAATTTTCCGTTCGCGGACTGACGCTGCCCAACCGCATCGTGATGGCGCCGATGACGCGCAATTTCGCGCCCGGCGGCGTTCCGGGTGCGCATAATGCGGAGTATTACCGCAAGCGGGCCGAAGGGGGCACGGGCCTGATCCTGACGGAAGGCACGGTGGTGGACCGGCCCGAAGCGGCCAATCACCCGGCGATCCCGCATTTCCATGGCGAGCAGGCGCTGGCCGGATGGCAGGAGGTGGTCGAGGCCGTGCACGGCGCCGGCGGCAAGATCGCGCCGCAGATCTGGCACACCGGTGCAGTGAAGGCGCAGCGCCCCGATGCTCCGCGTCCCGGCGAGCCGGAAGGGCCGAGCGGCCTGTTCAAACCGGATGAACCCAATGGCAAGGCCATGACCGAAGAGGACGTGGAAGACACCGTCGCCGCCTTCGTCAGCGCGGCAAAGGATGCGCAGCGCCTGGGTTTCGACACCATCGAGTTCCACGGCGCGCATGGCTATCTGATCGACCAGTTCTTCTGGGACGGCACCAACCAGCGCGAGGACCGCTGGGGCGGCGATAGCCTCACGGCGCGCACCGCCTTCGCCACCGAAATCCTGAAGCGCACGCGCGCTGCCGTGGCCGAGGACATGCCCATCATCCTGCGCATCAGCCAGTGGAACCAGCAGGACTACACCCGCCGCCTGGCCACGACGCCGGACGAGCTGGAAGCGTGGGTTGCCCCGCTGGTGGACGCAGGGGCCGATGTGCTGCACTGCTCGCAGCGCCGTTTTTGGGAACCGGAATTCCCGGAATTGGACGGCGAAAAGGGCCTGAATTTCGCAGGCTGGGTCAAGAAGCTGGCAGGCGTGCCCACCATCAGCGTAGGCAGCGTGGCGCTGGACGGCGATTTCTTCTCCACCTTCAAAGGCGAAGCGATGGCCCCGACGGACCTTGGCGACCTGGAAGAGCGCATGGATCGCGGCGAATTCGACCTGATCGCCGTGGGCCGCGCGCTGATCGCCAACCCGGATTGGGCCAACATGGTCCGCGAAGGCCGAGTGGCCGACCTGCAGGGCTACCGCGCGGAACAGCTGGGCGAGCTGGTCTGAGAACTCTCTCTACGTCATCCCGAACTTGATCCGGGATCCCGCTTCCTTTTTGATGGCGCTCTGCCAGAAGGGAGCGGAACCCCGGCTCGTGGGCCGGGGTGACGATAATTGAGAGGGGCGCAATTTGGACAATCTCACCCATTCGCTGGTCGGCGCGCTGATTGGTCAGACCGGCCTGAAGCGCAAGACGGGCCTCAACATACCCGCGCTCATCATCGGTGCGAACCTGCCGGATGTGGATGCGGCGTGCTTCTTCTGGCTTGAGGGTGTGGAACACCTCGGCTTCCGGCGCGGTATCACGCATGGGCCGCCCGCTTGGCTGCTGCTGCCGCTGGTGCTGGCAGGCATGCTGTGGGGATTTGACCGCTGGCAGGCCAAACGCGGCAAGCGTCCCGAGGGGCGCGTTCCGGTGCATTTCGGCTGGCTTTACCTGCTCGGCTTCATCGCCTGCCTGACGCACCCGGCGCTCGACTGGCTCAATGTCTACGGCATCCGCCTGCTGGAGCCGTTCTCCAGCCAGTGGTTCTACGGCGATACGCTGTTCATCATCGACGTGTGGCTGTGGGGTCTGATGGGCTTTGCGACGTGGTGGTCGCTGCGACAGGAAAAGCGCGGCGAGACATGGCGAAAGACCGGGCGGCAAGCGCTGGCGCTTGCGCTGGTCTATATCGGGGTGAACGGTGCGATCAGCACGTATGTCGCGAGTTCGGCGCAGGCTGCAAATCCGCAAGCGACTCAGGTTATTGCCAGTCCGCTGCCCGTCACCAGCTGGGATCGCGAAGTTTTGTTGAAAGTGGACTACGGATATTGGGCTCACGTGGAAAGTTCCGCTCGACAAGATCTCGCCCGCCCCAACAAAATTTCGGTTTCTCCCTGTCGCCTGTCGACCGCAACCGCAGGCGCGAACTCGCAACTCGACGCTTTTCTATTCTGGTCACGCGCCCTGATTGCGGAGCGGGCGGAGGATGGTTCGGTGATCCTGCGCGATGCGCGGTTTTACGATCCGCGCGCGCGGGACAGGTTCTCGCTGGCGCTGCCGGACGTGGAATGCGAGCCCCTCGCCCCACCGTCACCCTGAACTTGTTTCAGGGTCTATTTCGCATCTTCGCACCGTAGCCGGCAATCCGGGCATGGATGCTGAAACAAGTTCAGCATGACGGAGTTAAGAGAGGAGCAAGCGGAGACAAAGCATCTCAAAACCACAAATCGTCTGGCTGCGGCGCGATCTGCGCCTGAAGGACCAGCCTGCGCTGCACGCCGCCGCGCAGGACGGGCCGATTATCCCGGTCTTCATCCTCGACGAGGACCGTCCGGGAGACCGGGGCTGGGGCGGGGCGCATCGCTGGTGGCTGCATCACTCGCTGGAGGATCTGGGCAAGAGCTTCGGCCGGCATAATGCCCGCATCGTGCTGCGCAAGGGGGACAGCGTCTCCGTGTTGCAGGGCATTGCGGAGGAGACGGGTGCTGGCGCGATCCATGCCAACCGGCATTACGAGCCTTGGTGGCGCGAGGCGGAGGAGGACTTGCACGACGCGCTGAAGGACAGCGAGTGCGGGCTGGTTTTGCATGACGGCAATTACCTGATGCCGCCCGGCACGGCGAAGACCGGCGGCGGCGATCCCTACAAGATCTACTCCCCCTTCCGCGACAAGATGCGCGAGCTCTTCCCGCCGCGCGACGAATTGGCCGCGCCTGAAAGTGTCGACCTGCCCGGCAGCTGGCCCGAGAGCGACGCGTTGGAAGATTGGGACCTGCTGCCCACCAAGCCCGACTGGGCCGGCGGCTTCCGCGAGGAATGGACCGTCGGCGAGGATGCGGCGCACGAACGGCTTGCTTGGTGGAAGGACCATGTCGGCCACTATGACGAGGGACGGAACCTGCCGAGCGAGGATTCCACCTCAAAGTTTTCGCCGCATCTGCACTGGGGTGAGATTTCGCCGGTCACCATCTGGCATGCCATGAAGGACCTGCGCTCGGATGGCTGGAAGACCTTCGAATCCGAGCTGATCTGGCGCGATTATGCGCAGAACGTGATCTACCAGTTTCCGGATTACCCGCGCGAAAGCTACCGCGATTATGACGAGAACCAGCTGTGGCGGCATCCGGATCGTGGGCACCTGATCCAGCAGGACCTCGAGGCCTGGCAGCAGGGCCGCACGGGGTATCCGATCGTCGATGCAGGGATGCGCCAGCTTTGGAAGACAGGCTGGATGCACAACCGCGTGCGGATGATCGCCGCCAGCTTCCTGATCAAGCACCTGCTGATCGACTGGCGCCACGGCGAGCTGTGGTTTTGGGATACGCTGGTGGACGGCGATTATGCCAGCAACGGCACGAACTGGCAGTGGGTCGCGGGCACGGGCGTGGACAGCAACATGTTCAGTCGCATCATGGCGCCGCTCAGCCAGTCGGAGAAGTTCGATGCGGCGGGATACATCCGCGAATTCGTGCCGGAACTTGCCGAGCTGTCGGACAAGGACATCCACGATCCGCCGGAGGACAAGCGCCCGGACGATTATCCAGAAAAGCTGATTTCCCACAAGGAAGGCCGCGAACGCGCGCTACAGGCGTATAACGACATGAAAGACGGCTAGCTGGCCTTGCCGCCCGTCCCGGTGCGCGCCATAGCGGGGCGCATGGTTTCTGGGGCATCGAGGGGAGCGGATCTGTTGCAGGGGGGCGCGCGATTTGCCGCGCCCGGCATCTTCGCTCGCCTGGCAGCTCCGGGCTTCGAAAAGATCCTCGATGCGATCGACCGCGGACTGGAGCGAGGCACGATTCACGGCACGCTGCCCGATGGCACACCGCACACCCTTGGTGGCCGCGCGCCGGGTTTCGAGACGGACTTCGCCCTGCATGATTGGCGGGCACTGGTGCGCATCGCGACCGGAGGCTCGGTCGGGCTTTACCAGGCGTGGGAGGCCGGTGAGTGGTCCAGCTCCCGGATCGTCGAGCTGTGCGCGCTGTTCATGGACAATGCCGAAACGCTCGGCAATGTGGCGCGGGCAAAGGGGCCGGGCCGATGGATTGCCAAGGCTGCGCACTGGTTCAACCGCAACACGAAGGCGGGCTCGCAAAAGAACATCCACGCGCATTATGACCTCGGCAATGCGTTCTATGCGCCCTGGCTGGACCCGGCGATGGTTTATTCCAGCGCCATGTTTACGGGCCGGACAGGCGACCTGGCAGAGGCGCAGACCGCAAAGATCGGCGCCATGCTGGACCGCTCCGGCGTGGGTCAGGGGCAACGCCTGCTGGAATTTGGCTGCGGATGGGGCGCGCTCGCCATGGCAGCCGCGGATCGCGGGGCGCATGTCGACGCTATCAGCCTATCGGACGAGCAGCTCGCCATCTGCCGCGAGAGATCTGCGGGGATGGATGGCATCGATTTCCGCAAGCAGGATTACCGCGACGTGCGCGGCCAGTACGATGCCATCGCCAGCGTCGAGATGGTCGAGGCGCTGGGGCGCGAATACTGGCCAGGCTTCATGGATTGCATCGCGCGCAACCTTAAGCCTGGAGGCAGGGCAGCCATCCAGTACATTTCCATCCGCGACGAATTGTTCGAGGATTACGCCGCGAGCGCGGATTTCATCCAGGCCTACATCTTTCCCGGCGGCATGCTGATCCGCACCAGCGAGTTTCGCGCGCTGGCAGAGAAGCGCGGGCTTGCGTGGACGGAGCAGATGGACTTCGGACTGGATTACGCCGAAACCTTGAAGGTGTGGCGCGAGAACTTCGATGCCGCCTTGAGCGATGGCCGCTTGCCCGAAAGCTTCGACAAGAGGTTCCGCGACCTCTGGCGCTTCTACCTGCAATATTGCGAAGGCGGTTTCCGTGCGGGCGGGATCGATGTGCACCAGGTCACACTGGTCAAGGAGTGAGAGAATGAAGGTCGCGATCAAGAACATGCTGCTGGCTGCCGGGGGCGCTATGGCGCTGACCGCGTGCTCCGCGCAGACCATCGATACGACGCCGAACCAGCCGGACGTCATGGCCAGCATGCCCGGCGGCGATGTCGCAGGCCTGCAGACCGCCGCCACGCAGGTGTTGTTCTGGGACGATGCGACGCGGGCCGATCGCTTCCGCCGGATGGAGGATTTCTTCCCCGGACTCGTGGTCGCGCCGTCGCCCGATCCCCGCGACTTGACCTTCGGCGAGCCCATGCCAGCAGCAGCGATCGAGGCGCTCGACAGCTACATCGCGAAGGGCGACACGGCCGGCATACTGGTGCTGCAAGGCGGGCAGGTGCGGTACGAGAATTACGGGCTGGGAATGGGGCCGCAGGACCGCTGGACCAGCTTTTCCATGGCCAAGAGCGTGACCTCCACCCTGGCCGGCGCGGCGCTGAAGGATGGCTTCATTACCAGCCTGCAGGATCCCGTATCGCAATACATCCCGGGCCTGCGGGGCTCTGCCTATGACGATGTGACCATCGAGCAGCTGCTGACCATGACCAGCGGTGTTGCCTGGAACGAGGATTACACCGATCCGGCAAGCGATGTCGCGCGCATGTTCGCCGTGGAACCGGTCGCCGGCGAAGCGCAGGTCGTCACTTACATGAAGACCCTGCCGCGAGAGGCGCCGGCGGGCGAGAAATTCGTCTACAAGACCGGTGAGACCAATCTGATCGGCGTGTTGGTGGAGAAAGCGACCGGACAGTCGCTGGCGGCGTATGCCAAGAGCAAGATCGTCGACCCGGCCGGTTTCCAGAAGGCCATGTTCTGGCAGACAGACCTGACGGGCGGCAATGTCGGCGGGTGCTGCCTTGCACTGACGCTGCAGGATTATGGACGGCTTGGGCAGTGGACGCTGGAAGGCGCGCAAGGGACGGTCCCGGAAGGCTGGCTGGCAGCTGCCGGTTCGGCGCAGACCGACTTCGGCAACGGCTTTGGATATGGCTACCAGTGGTGGACCTATCCGCAGGGCTCCTACGGCGCTGTCGGCATCTTCGGTCAGACGATCACGCTGCTGCCTGAGCAGGATGCGGTCATCGTGGTGCTCGGCAATTGGCCACGCGCAACGGGCGGCGACCTGAACCAGGGCCGGTTGCAGCTGGTCAACACGGTCACGCTCGCGATGGGGCGAGAGTGATGGCGCGCGTGCGGAGTACGCTTCGATGAAGAAATGGCAGGTAGCCGGGCTGGTCGCGCTGGGCCTCGCCGCTACGGGGGCTGTCGGCTTCTGGGCCTCGCTCGATGATGACCAGCGCGCGGTGCTGGCCAACATGCCGACGGACCGGGACGTGCTGTTCTGGGATGTCGACACGCGCGATGCGGCCTTCCGCGCGCTCGATGGCTTTCCCGCGCTGGCCAAGGCGAACGTGATCGAAGCCGGGGGCAAGGCCTATCCGCTGCCGGAAGGCGATCCGCTGGACCTCGGCGATTTCGACCTCGATGGTTTCCTTGACCAACAACGCAGTGCCGGCGTGGTCGTCGTGCTGGATGGCAAGGTGGTGCTCGAACGCTACGGCCTTGATTTCGAGCGGGAAGGCAAGTGGACCAGCTTCTCCGTCGCGAAGAGCTATACCGCCACGCTGGTCGGCGCGGCATTGGCTGATGGTGCGATCGAAAGCCTGGACGATCCAGTCACCCGCTACGTCCCCGATTTGGTCGGCAGCGCCTATGACGGCGTGACGCTGCGGCAGGTGCTCACCATGAGTTCCGGCGTGCGCTGGAGCGAGGATTACAGCGATCCGCAATCGGACGTGGCCCAGTTTGCCGAACACGACGCGGCCGAAGGGATGGACCAGACAGTATCCTACCTGCGCGGCCTGCCGCGCGTTGCCGAGCCGGGCACGCGCTGGAATTACAACACGGGCGAGACCAATCTGATCGGTATCGTGGTGCGCAATGCCACCGGGAAAACCTTGGCCGAATACCTCTCGGAAAAGGTCTGGACGCCCTTCGGCATGGAAACCGATGCAAGTTGGCTGCTCAACCCCAATGGCTCCGAGATGTCCGGCTGCTGCATCCAGGCCACCGTGCGCGATTCGGCGCGCTTCGGCCTATTTGCGCTGGGCGGCGGCATCGCGGGCGGCCAGCGCGTTGTCCCCGATGGCTGGTTTGAACTGGCAACGACGCCCGCCTTTCAGACGACCCGCTTCGGGCGCGGATACGCTTACCAGTGGTGGACCTATGACGAGGGCGCCTATGCCGCGGGCGGATTGTACGGCCAGGGCATTTTCGTCGACCCGGCGCGGGGTCTGGTGATCGCCAGCAACAGCAACTGGCTCGATGCCACCGGGCTGGACGGCAGCGGCGAGGCGCGCAATGGGTTCTACGCTGCCGTGCAGGATGCCGCCGACCGCCGCCGTGAGGCCAGCGAATAGCGCCTAGCGGATAATGCCATCCCCGCGATACCGCGCGAGGATATTGTCATGCACGATCGGGCTGAGCAGGTTCGCAAAGGCGCAGCCGATCATCTGGTCTTCCCACCAGATCACTTCGGACTGCAGGCTTTCGAGGCCTGGCAGGGTCAGCCAGCACACGGTGCCGGGATGGATCCTGCTGACAGCCACCGCAGAGAAGCCGGACAGCGACAGATCGTTGACGGTCGTCTGGAAAGCACGCCCGCCGGACTGGCGGAGCTGTGCGGGGATGACCATTTTCGTGCGCGGCGCGCAGCGGTCTTCCTGCGCGGCCACTTCATACCGGCCGGTGACATTTTGCATGCTCATATGCGTCAACCCTTACGCGTTCCTGCGAGGCCGCGCGCGTGATTGCGCAGCGGTAAAGAAGGGATGGGCGCGCCGGGTTAATGCGGACTTGCGAAAGATGGTTAGGAAATCTTTACCACGCGCTCTCGGTGGCTGGTCTCGAAGCCTTCCGAAACCAATGCGAGGATGCGGTCTGCCACGTCCTCGGGCGGCTTCACGGTTGAAGGATCCTCGCCCGGATAGGCGCGGGCCCGCATGACGGTGCGCGTTGCGCCCGGATCGACTATAGCGAGTTTTACTTCGCTGATTTTCTCGACCTCCTGCGCGTAGCTTTCCAGCAGATTGTCGAAGGCGGCCTTGGTCGCGCCATAGGCGCTCCAGTAAGCGCGCGGCTCGGCGCCAACGGAACTGGTCAGGCCGATCACCCGCGCGGCGGGGGCGCGCTTCAACAGAGGGTCGAAATTGGCCAGCAGCGCCTGCGTTGCCAGCACGTTCAGCGTCAGAGCGGTGTTGAAGCCCTTGGCCTCTATCTGCGTGACGGGTGTCAGGGCGGGCAGGAAAGCGGCGTTGATCACCATGATGTCCAGCCGGTCCCACCGCTCGGCGACGGCATTGGCGAGGCGGGCGATGGAGTCGCTTTCGGCCAGGTCCAGCGGGGCGATGGTGGCCGTGCCGCCCGCCTCGTGGATCTTATCCTCCACGCCTTCCAGGTCCTTCACGGTGCGGGCTGTCAGGACGACATGCGCCCCGGCCGAAGCCAGCGCGATGGCCGTTGCTGCGCCGATGCCCCGGCTTGCACCGGTGACGAGGGCGACCTGCCCTTCGAGGGGACGCTCGCTGCTCATTCCTTGCCCACTGGCAGGCTGAGCTGCGCCGATTGCGCCTGCCGTGCGGCAAGATCGGTCAGCGGGGTGGGGTAGTCTCCGGTAAAGCAGGCGTCGCAATATTGCGGGCACGCGGTGTTGCGGCCCTTCAGGCCGACCGCGCGGTACAGGCCGTCGATGGACACGAAGGCCAGGCTGTCCGCCTGGATGTATTCGCACATCGCATCGACATCCATGCGGCCGGCCAGCAGCTTGGACCGCTCCGGCGTGTCGACCCCGTAATAGCAGCCATGGCCTGTGGGGGGGCTGGCGACGCGGAAATGCACTTCCTTGGCCCCGGCATCGCGCATCATCTGCACGATCTTCAGGCTGGTCGTCCCGCGCACGATGGAATCGTCGATCAGGACGATACGCTTGCCCTCGACCAGCGAGCGATTGGCATTGTGCTTGCGCTTCACGCTGGCATGGCGCGCGCCGTCGGAAGGCTGGATGAAGGTACGGCCGACATAGTGGCTGCGGATGATGCCCAGCTCGAACGGGATGCCGCTTTGCTGAGAATAACCGATGGCGGCGGGCGTCCCGCTGTCGGGTACGGGGATCACGTAATCGGCATCGCAGTGGTTCTCGCGCGCCAGCTCCACGCCGATCTGCTTGCGCGATTCATAGACCGAGTGGCCGCCGAAATAGCTGTCCGGCCGGCTGAAATAGACATGCTCGAAGATGCAGGGGCGCGGGGAGGGATTGCCGAAGGGGCGATGCGAGCGAACAGTGCCGTCGAAATCGACCTCCACCAGCTCGCCCGGCTCCACTTCGCGGACGAATTCTGCGCCGACGACGTCCAGTGCCACCGTCTCGCTGGCAAAAATCGTTGCGTCGCCCAGCTGGCCCATCACCAGCGGCCGGATGCCCAGCGGGTCGCGGCAGGCGGCCATTCCGCGCGGGGTCATGATGACCAGCGCATAAGCGCCTTCCACCAGGCGCAGTGCGTCGGTAATCTTGTCCAGCATCGTGGGATACCGGCTCGTCGCAACAAGGTGGATGATGACCTCTGTGTCGCTGGTGGACTGGAAGATCGCGCCCTTTTCCACCAGTTCGGAGCGCAGCGCACCGGCGTTGGAAATATTCCCGTTATGCGCAACGGCAAAGCCGCCGCTGGCGAGCTCCGCATATAGCGGCTGCACATTGCGCAGGCCGGACCCGCCGGTGGTGGAATAGCGCACATGGCCCGCAGCCATTGTCCCGGGCAATTCTGCGATGCTCTCGCCGGTACTGAAATTGTCAGCCACGTGGCCGATCCCGCGGCGGTTGAAAAACTCCGCGCCGTCGAAGCTGACGATGCCGACGGCTTCCTGCCCGCGGTGTTGCAGGGCATGCAGGCCCAGCGCGGTGGCGGCAGCCGCATCCGCTGCGCCAATGATGCCGAAGACGCCGCATTCCTCATGCAGCTTGTCGCCGTCGAAAGTCTCGTGAGTATCGAAGGTGTGCATCGGTCTCGCCATTGCCCGCAGCCGCGCCCCCAATGGCGAGGCAGCGGCAGCATTACAAGAGGGCTGTGATGAATTGGTCGGGGAGAGAGGATTCGAACCTCCGGCCCCTGCCTCCCGAAGACAGTGCTCTACCAGGCTGAGCTACTCCCCGACCGGCGCGGCCCGCCACATGGGCGGGTGCGAGGCAGGCGCGCCCTATAGGCAGGGGCGGGCGGGGTGGCAAGCGGGCATTTTTGGGTTTAGCGCAGTTGCATGGCAGCGCACGACACCGGCTCCGATTCTCCGCATTGGGAACAGCAATATCTCAGCCTGATGCGCCGCATCTGGACAGAGGGGGACGAGCGCGTCGATCGCACCGGCGTGGGCACGCGGGCGATATTCGGCACGCAATTGCGGTTCGACCTGTCCGGGAATCGCGTGCCCTTGCTGACCACCAAGCGCGTTTTCTGGAAGGCCGCCGCGCGCGAGATGCTGTGGTTCCTGACCGGAAATACCAACATCCGCCCGCTGCTGCAGCAGGGCGTCACCATCTGGTCGGACTGGCCTCTGAAGAAATATCGCGAGGCAACCGGCGAGGATATCGCGCAGGACGCTTTCGAGCAGCGCGTGGTCGATGACGTGGATTTTGCTGCCCGCTGGGGGGAACTTGGCCCGGTCTATGGCAAGCAGTGGGTCGACTGGCCGACATATGAGCCGGACGGGCAGGGCGGTTTCCGGCAGGGCAATGGCATCAACCAGGTCCAGCAGGTGGTGGACAGCCTGCGCTCAAGTCCGGGAAGCCGGCGGCACATTATCGAAGGCTGGAACGTGGCGGAGCTGGACGGGATGGCCCTGCCGCCATGCCACAAGACATACCAGTTCTGCGTGGCGGACGGGAAACTGACGGGCATTCTTTACCAGCGCAGCTGCGACGTGGCGCTGGGGCTGCCTTTCAACCTGTTCGGGGCCGCGCTGCTGACGCGCATGCTGGCGCATCAGGCCGGGTTGGAGCCAGGGGAACTGGTTTGGATGGGCGGCGACACGCACCTGTACCTGAACCATACCGAGCTGGTCGAAGCGCAGCTGGAACGGGAACCAGCGGGCCAGCCAAGGCTTGAAATCGCAAGGAAGCCGGACACGATCTTCGATTACCGGTTCGAGGATTTCGCAGTCGAGGACTACGCGCCGCAGGGCGTCCTGCGCGCGCCGGTCGCGGTTTGATCTGCCGGTTGACGGCCCGTTTGCAGGCCCGGTTGACCCTGTGCGCGGCGTATAATAATATGTCGCACGAATAGAATATCCTTTCGGGCGCATCCGACGCCCGGCAGGCTTTGGGAGAGGCTTATGGCGGACAAGCAGCCACCTGCAGGGGACAATCGCCCCAAATTGGCCCTGCACGTTCCGGAACCGAAATATCGCCCCGGCGACGCGGTGGACTATTCCGACATCGATATTGGCGAACCGGGCAGCATGTCGCGCCCGGATGAAACCTGCTCGCCCGACACCATGCGCGACCATGCCTATGGGCTGGTGCGGGTGCTGGGCGATGACGACAACGCCGCCGGTCCGTGGGATCCGCGCCTTTCGCCCGACACGCTGCGCACGATGATGCGCAATTTTGCCATGGTCCGCGCCTTCGACGAGCGGATGTTCCGCGGGCAGCGGCAGGGCAAGACCAGCTTCTACATGAAGTGCACCGGTGAGGAGGCGACCAGCGTCGCTGCCGCCATGGCGCTGGCAGCGGATGACATGGTCTTCCCCAGCTATCGCCAGCAGGGCATCCTGATCGCGCGCGGTTACCCACTGGTGGAGATGATCAACCAGATCTACTCCAACAAGGGTGACAAGCTGAAGGGCCGCCAGCTGCCCATCATGTATTCCAGCCGGGAGCACAGCTTCTTCAGCATCTCCGGCAACCTCGCCACGCAGACGCCGCAGGCGGTGGGCTGGGCGATGGCCAGTGCGATCAAGGGCGACAGCCGCATCGCCGCCACATGGGTTGGCGAGGGCAGCACTGCAGAGGGGGATTTCCACTCCGCCTGCACATTCGCCGCCGTCTATAACGCGCCGGTCATTCTGAACGTGATCAACAACCAGTGGGCCATTTCCAGCTTCAGCGGTTTTGCCGGGGCGGAGCGCACGACCTTCGCCGCCCGCGCGCTGGGCTATGGCCTCGCCGGTCTTCGCGTGGACGGCAACGATGCGCTGGCATGCTACGCCGCGCAGCAATGGGCCGCCAATCGCGCCCGCGCCAATGGCGGGCCCACGCTGATCGAATACTTCACCTATCGCGCAGAAGGGCACTCCACATCCGACGATCCCTCCGGCTATCGCAGCGCGCAGGAGCGTGAGGAATGGCCGCTGGGCGATCCCGTGATGCGCCTGAAGAAGCACCTCATCGCCCTGGGCGAATGGGACGAGGAGCGGCAGGAAGCCATGGACCGCGAATGCGCGGAACTGGTGAAGGCTGCCACCAAGGAAGCCGAGAAGAACGGCATCCTGGGCCACGGCCTGCACCACCCGTTCCGCACGATGTTCCAGGACGTCTACGAAGACATTCCCTGGCATCTCGAGGAGCAGGCCGCGCAGGCCAAACACGAACGCGAGGTCAAATGGCCCGGAGAGGAGCCGTGGTCGTGAGCACGCAGGTAAAGAACAAGAAGGGCGCCGAGACCGGCGCGGATGGCGAACGCCGCCTCAACATGATCGAGGCGATCAACGACGCGCTCGACATCATGCTGGAACGCGATCCCGATGTGATCGTGATGGGCGAGGATATCGGCTATTTCGGCGGCGTGTTCCGCTGCACGGCCGGGCTGCAGGAAAAGCACGGCAAGACGCGCGTCTTCGACACGCCGATCTCCGAATGCGGCATTATCGGCGTGGCCGTGGGCATGGGCGCTTATGGCCTTCGCCCGGTGCCCGAAATCCAGTTTGCCGATTACATCTATCCCGGACTGGACCAGCTGATCAGCGAGGCCGCGCGCCTGCGCTATCGCTCTGCCACCGAATATATCGCGCCGCTGACGGTCCGCAGCCCGTTTGGCGGCGGCATCTTCGGCGGGCAGACTCACAGCCAGAGCCCGGAAGCCATCTTCACCCATGTCGCGGGCCTGAAGACGGTCATTCCCGCCACGCCCTACGATGCGAAGGGACTGCTGATTTCGTGCATCGAAGACAATGATCCGGTCATCTTCTTCGAGCCCAAGCGGATCTATAACGGCCCCTTCAGCGGTTTTTACGACAAGCCGGTGGAGCCGTGGAAGCGCCATGCCGACAGCGTGGTGCCCGAAGGCCATTACTCCATCCCGCTGGGCAAGGCGCGCACCGTTACCGAAGGCGAGCAGCTTACCGTTCTCACCTACGGGACCATGGTCCACGTTACGGAGGCCGTATGCCGCGAGCAGGGGATCGAGGCCAATATCCTGGACCTTCGCACGCTGGTGCCGCTCGATATCGAGGCCATCGAGGAAAGCGTCCGCAAGACCGGTCGCTGCCTGATCGTGCATGAGGCGACGCGAACATCCGGCTTCGGCGCGGAGCTTTCCGCCCTGGTAACCGAACGGTGCTTCTACCACCTCGAAGCGCCGGTGGAGCGCGTGACCGGTTTCGACACTCCCTATCCGCACAGCCTGGAATGGGCCTATTTCCCCGGCCCCGTCCGCATTGGCGAGGCAATCGACAAGATCCTGAAGGACTGACGCGATGAGCAAGTTCACATTCAACATGCCCGACGTGGGCGAGGGCGTGGCCGAAGCGGAAATCGTCGGCTGGCAGGTCAAGGTCGGCGACATGGTCGAGGAAGACCAGCACCTGGTCGACGTGATGACCGACAAGGCCACGATCGACATCGAGAGCCCCGTGACCGGCAAGGTGCTGGAAGTGGCCGGTGAAGAAGGCGACATCGTCTCGGTCGGCGCGATGCTGCTGGTCATCGAGGTCGAAGGCGAGGAGGCCGAAACCGCGCCTGCACCTGCGCCGAAAGCCGAGGTGGTAGAGGAGCGGATCGAGGTCGAGAACCCCGATGCCAGCGATGCGGATGACGCAATTGAGCGGGGGCAGGACGAGCGTCCTTCGACAAGCTCAAGACAAGCGGACGTTGCATCCGAGACATCTTCACCCGCTCAGCCTGAGCCTGACGAAGGCCCGGGCAAATCTTCTGCGAAGGTCCTGGCCACCCCGGCGGTGCGCCAGCGTGCGCGGGATCTCGGGATCGACCTTTCCGAGGTCAAACCATCCGAGGGCGGCCGTGTGCGGCACGGCGACCTCGACCAGTTCCTCAGCTACAATTCCGGTGGCGGCTACGGCTCGGCCCGCGGCGCACGTGCTGACGAGGCCATCAAGGTCATCGGCCTGCGCAAGCGGATTGCCGAGAACATGGCAGCGTCCAAGCGGGCGATCCCGCACTTCTCCTATGTCGAGGAGTGCGATGTCACCGAGCTGGAGAAACTGCGCGGCGATCTGAATGCGGACCGCGGTGACAAGCCGAAGCTGACGCTGCTGCCGCTGATCATCAGCGCGATCTGCCGCAGCCTGCCAGGTTTCCCGATGATCAACGCCCGCTTCGATGATGAAGCGAATGTCGTCACGCGCCATGGCAGCGTGCACCTGGGCATGGCGACGATGACCGACAACGGCCTGATGGTCCCCGTGATCCGCGACGCGCAGTCCCGGAACCTGTGGCAGCTGGCGAACGAGATCGCGCGGCTGGCTGACGCCGCCCGCACAGGCAAGGCGAAGAGCGAGGAGCTGTCCGGCTCCACGCTGACCGTCACATCGCTGGGCCCGCTTGGCGGCGTTGCGACCACGCCGGTTATCAACCGGCCCGAAGTGGCGATAATCGGCCCCAACCGGATCGTGGAGCGGCCAATGTTCGTTTCCGACGGCATGGGCGGCGAACGAATCGAGAAGCGCAAGCTGATGAATATCTCCATCAGCTGCGATCACCGCGTGGTGGATGGATACGATGCCGCTGCCTTCGTCCAGCAGCTCAAGAAGCTGCTCGAAACGCCGGCGTTGCTGCTGGCGAATTGAGCGTTTGCACAAGGAAATTGCCTGTCGGTGAAATTCCCTTTCGACAGGCCATTGACAGGGCCGCACCGCTGGCATAGTGGCGCGGCTCCCAAGGGGCGCTACAGCGCAAATGCGCGGGTGTAGCTCAGTTGGTTAGAGTATCGGCCTGTCACGCCGAGGGTCGCGGGTTCGAGTCCCGTCACTCGCGCCACCTTGGGATTTTTACTGCCCTGAATGACAATCAGCAGCCGGCCGCTGCGCCGCTGCCTGCGGCGCGTGTCCAGGCAATGGCGTTGGCCAGGAACCGCCTGTAAATCGGGTCCCGGTAATTGCTCTGGTCGTGCCCGATGGCGGAATAGACGACGCGCCCGTTGCCCATACACCGCGCCCACGCGATGGGATGCTGGGCGGGATCGTTCCCCATACGCAGGTCTTGCTGTGGGCCGTAAAGCAGGTTTTCTGGGCTGTATGTGTTTTCGTCGAGGCCAAGCAGGGGCGTTGCCCCTTCCAGCGCGGCCGTTCCATCGAAACTGTACCACTCGTCCGTCAATAGCCAGTCAGCCGGTATGCCATGCATTACCGGATGCTTGGGCGCCAGGTTCACAACGCGCGCCTGCTGGAATTGCGGATCTGCTGGATGGCCGATGAATTCTGGGCCAATCACCTTTTTGTCGTACCAAGGCCAGTCCGTGTGCGAGTTGTCGCCCGATCCATGCAGCGCGACGAGTGCGCCGCCTGCCAGGATCCATTGCTGCAATGCCGCTTCCTGTGCGGGCGACAGGGAATCACCGCTGACATTATTGAATATCATGATATCGAAGCGCGCCAGATGGCCAGGCCCGAATACCGCCGCATTCTCGGTTGTGAAAAATCCCAGGCCTGCGTCGGTGGTGTAGTCGGCAAGGAACAGGCTGGCCCCGGCAATTCCTTCATTGTGCCGCCAGCCGCGTGTCTTGGAAAAGACCAGCATGGCCGGCTGCGCCAAATATTCGGAAATCTCCGGCGGTCGCGCATCGTAGAGCGAAGAGGGCGGCACGCTGGCGCAGGCGGCAAGGCCGGCACAAAGCAGGGCAGCCCAGGATTTCACTCCGGCGGGCTCCAGCGGCCGGTTTCCATCCAGATCAGGAAGCGGCGCAGCGGCAGCAGCCATACCACCCCGAAGAAGGTGTAGACGATCGTCTGCAGCAGCGCGTGCCAGCCGCCGATGATGCCGGGCATGTAGCGGGCGATTACGAGCCCATAGGCCAGCAGGGCGATGGACAGCAGCACGATGCCGAAGGGGATGCGCCAGGTGGGCTCGGTTCTCATGCGTAAGGTCCGTAGATGCGGGTGGGGGTGACGATGGCCGTCAGGGGTTCGTCATGCGGCTCGCGCGGGAGGCTGTTCACATACTGCATGTCCCAGGCCATACCGATCGCAGCGACCGGATGGGCGGACAGGAAGCGGTCGTAATAGCCGCCGCCCTGGCCCAGCCGCCAGCCATTGTCCGTAAAGGCCACCAGCGGCACGAAGACGACGTCCGGCGTGCATATCTCGGCGTCCGCGGCCGGTTCGCGCGTGCCGTGCGGGCCTTCGACAAGGTCGCTCAGCTCCCACGGGTCTGTGTGGATGCGGAATGTCATCGCGCCGTCGCCGTCTTCGATACGCGGCAGGGCGATCTTGTGGCCGTTGTCCTGAAAGTACCGGGCATAGCTCTGCGCCGGCGCTTCGCCCGGGACGGCATGGTAAAGGCCGATCACCGCGTCTTCGCGGACCAGCTCCATCAGGGGCGCGGGCGGGCGGCTGAAAACCAGCGCGCTGACCTGCGCGGGCAGGGCGGCAGCATGTTCGCGCCTATCGCGGCGCATCGCTGCGCGCAGGTCTCGCTTCTGGGAATGGATGTCCATGCCGCGCAACATAGGGCCGCTGGCCGCGTATGCCAGTCCCGGCAGGTGGTGTGGCGGAACCACCATGGGTCGTTACCGGGGAAATCCTCTGACGCCTAAACGTCAGGTGGGCGCCGTATACCCTGGCCCCCAGGACGAACCCGTTAACCAGGGCAGGGACAGCTCCCTAGGAATGCTTATAGCCTCAGGGATGTTCGATCGGCTCGTGCCGGGCAGTCCCGCCGCAGCCTATCTAGGTGGTGCTGGCACCATCCTCAAGCGCGGCGGCGAGGCTTTCGAGCCGATCGGCGAGATTTTCCAGCGGCACGGCGATATCGGCCAGCGCGCTGCCCTTTACGGCGCCGCCGCGTTCCAGGTCGTAATTCTCGTCCGCCAGCAGCAGCGCGCCATACAGCAGCGTGCGCTCAGCCGATTGCCCGGCGAGGTTGTCTATGGTGGACAGGCGCCGGTCGATCTTTTCGGCCAGCATCGCGATATGCGGTTCTTCGCCCTCACCGCAATTGATGGTGTATTTGCGGCCCGCGAGTGTGACGGTGACGTTGCTCACTGCGAAATGTCCGCAATCAGCCGGTCGAGTTCGGCAAGCGCGGCCTGTGTGTTCTCACGCAGGGCCTCTTCACGCGCTGAGGCGCCGTCCGACGCAGGCTGCCGCGAAGCCATCTCCGCAGCGCCGCGTTCGATACGCGCCGCAGCCTCCTGGATCCGGGTGATGGCCCGTGAAACGCGCTCTGTTTCCATGCGGCGCAGAATATGCGCTTTGCTCGCGCTTGCAAAGGCTTGCGCTCCATGGCTGTGAAAAAGTCCGCGATCGTCGTGCGGTAATGGGTGGTCTGCCCCCTCCCTCGCCTTGACGGGGCAGGGAGCCTCCGCGATGCAGGCGGCGCGTCGAATCGCCTGAATTAGCGCGGGCGAACATGCCGCCGACAGGAGCCTTGCCAATGAGCCTCGAAGCCGACCGCCTGCAGCAGATGGCGAACGCCGTCCGCGCACTTTCCATGGATGCGGTTCAGGCGGCGAATTCGGGGCATCCCGGCATGCCGATGGGCATGGCCGATGTGGCGACCGTGCTGTGGACGGAATACCTCAAGCATGACCCTGCGGCGCCCGATTGGGCCGACCGCGACCGCTTCGTGCTGTCCGCCGGGCATGGCTCCATGCTCATCTACAGCCTGCTGCACCTGACCGGCTATGCCCGCCCGACCTTGCAGGAAATCCGCGATTTCCGCCAGCTGGGCAGCCCGTGCGCCGGTCATCCGGAAAACTTCCTGCTGGACGGCGTGGAAGCCACCACCGGCCCGCTGGGCCAGGGCCTGGCGATGGCCGTGGGCATGGCCATGGCGGAGCGGCATCTGAATGCCGTTTACGGCGACCCGCTCGTCGATCATCGGACCTGGGTGGTCGCGGGCGATGGCTGCCTGATGGAAGGCATCAATCACGAGGCCATCGGCCTGGCCGGACACCTGAAGCTCGGCCGATTGAATGTGCTGTGGGACGACAACAACATCACCATCGATGGCGGTGTGGACCTGTCGAGCAGCGAGGATGTGAAGGCGCGCTACCTCTCGGCTGGCTGGCACGTCACCGAATGCGACGGGCATGACTTCGGCGCGATCCGCAAGGCGCTGGACGAAGCCGCCGCCGATCCGCGCCCTAGCCTGGTCGCCTGCAAGACTGTGATCGGCAAGGGCGCGCCCAACAAGCAGGGCACCAGCGGCGTGCACGGCTCGCCGCTCGGCGATGCGGAAGTCAGCGCGGCACGCGAGACGCTGGGCTGGGAGCACGCCCCGTTCGAAGTGCCCGAACAGGTCCTCTCCGACTGGCGCGAAGCCGGGACGCGGGGCCAGTCTGCGCACTCTGAATGGAAGGACCGCGCCGCGCAGCACGACACCACCGGAGAATTCGCGGACCGGATGGCGGGCAAGCTGCCTGCGATGGACGATTTCGATGGCGCTCTGGCCGAATGGCTCAGCGGCGAGCAGAAGGTGGCGACGCGCAAGGCATCCGAAATGGTGCTGGAGAAGCTCACGGCCATGATCCCGGCGATGGTGGGCGGAAGCGCCGACCTGACCGGATCGAACAACACCAAGACGGCGTCCACCTCCGCCTTCACCGCGCAGAATTACGACGGGCGCTACGTCTATTACGGCATCCGCGAATTCGGCATGGCGGCGGCCATGAATGGCATGGCGCTGCATGGCGGCGTGATCCCCTATGGCGGCACCTTCCTGATCTTCAGCGATTACTGCCGTAATGCGATCCGCCTGGCCGCGCTGCAGAAGGTGCGCAGCATCTTCGTGCTGACGCATGACAGCATCGGGCTGGGCGAGGACGGGCCGACTCACCAGCCGGCGGAGCAGGTGATGAGCCTGCGCTTGATCCCCAATCTCAACGTCTATCGCCCCGCCGACCTCGTCGAGACGGCGGAGTGTTGGAAGCTGGCGCTGGAAACGCCCGAGACGCCGAGCGCGATCTGCCTGACCCGCCAGGGCCTGCCGCAGGTGCGCAGCGACAACGCCATGGCGAGCGGCAAGGGCGCCTATCGCCTTCGCGCCGCCTCCGCCGAGCGCAAGGTCATCCTGATGGCCACCGGCTCCGAGGTCCATCTGGCGCTGGAATGCGCGGACAAGCTGGAAGCGGACGGCATCGGTGCGGACGTGATTTCAATGCCTTGCATGGAATTGTTCGAGCAGCAGGACGAGGCTTACAAGGCCGACCTGCTGCCCAATGTGCCGCCGGAGCAGATACTGCGCGTCAGCATCGAGGCGGGCGTCACGCTGGGCTGGGAACGCTACACCATGGCCAACGGCCTCAACATCGGTCTCGACCGCTTCGGCGCCAGCGCGCCGGGCGATGAACTCTTCAAGCACTTCGGCTTCACCGCAGACGCGATCGTGCCGAAAATCATGAACAAACTGAACGGATAAGCAGGAGCACTTCACATGGCGACGAAGGTTTCAATCAACGGTTTCGGGCGCATCGGACGCCTCGTGGCGCGGGCCATCCTGGAGCGTGACGATCACGACCTGGAACTGGTGGCGATCAATGACCTGGCCGATACGAACGCCAATGCCCTGCTGTTCGGCTTTGACAGCACGCACGGCCGCTTCCCCGGCACGGTGGAAGTGGATGGATCGAACCTTGTCGTGAACGGCAAGACCATCGCCGTGACCAGCGAGCGTGACCCCGGCAATTTGCCGCACAAGGAGATGGGGATCGACATCGTGCTGGAATGCACGGGCTTCTTCCAGAGCCACAGCGCAGCCAAGCCGCACCTCGACGCAGGGGCCAAGCGCGTCCTGATCTCCGCCCCCGCGAAGGAAGTGACCGCCACTGTCGTTTACGGTGTGAACCACGATACGCTGACGGCCGACGATGTTATCGTTTCCAACGCCAGCTGCACCACCAACTGCCTCAGCCCGGTCGCCAAGGTGCTGCATGAGCTGGTGGGTATCGAGCGCGGCTTCATGACCACGATCCACAGCTACACCAATGACCAGCGCATGCTGGACCAGATGCACAGCGACATGCGCCGTGCGCGCGGCGGGGCGCAGAACATGATCCCCACCACCACCGGCGCAGCCCGCGCCGTGGGCCTGGTGCTGCCGGAACTGGCGGGCAAGCTGGACGGCTCCTCCGTCCGCGTGCCGACGCCGAATGTCTCGCTGATCGACCTGGTTTTCACGCCGGGCCGCGACACGAGCGCCGAAGAGATGAATGCCGCGCTGAAGGCCGCTGCGGAAGGCGCCATGAAGGGCGTGCTGGATTACACGGACAAGCCGCTGGTCAGCAGCGACTTCAACCACCACCCGGCCAGCTCCACGGTGGACAGCCTCGAAACCGCGGTGTTGGAAGGCAAGCTCGCCCGCGTGGTCAGCTGGTATGACAACGAATGGGGCTTCTCCAACCGCATGATCGACACCGCCGGCGTGATGGCGAAGTTCCTCTAACCGCGCCTTTCGCGCACCGGAGTACCCGATGGCAGGCTTCAAGACCCTCGACGACCTTGGCGATATTGCCGGCAAGGTCGCACTCGTCCGCGTCGACCTGAACCTGCCGATGAATGGCGGCCGGGCGACGGACGTCACGCGGGTAGAGGCTGCGAAGCCGACCATCCTGGAATTGACGCGCAAGGGCGCAAAGGTCCTGTTGCTCGCCCATTTCGGGCGGCCGAAGGGCCAGCGCCACTCCACGCTCTCCACCAGCATGGTGCAGGACGATCTGGAAGACGTACTGGGTAAGGAGATCATGTTTATCTCCGAAGTGGCCGGGCCGGTGGTCGAGCAATCGATCGGCATCCTGTCCGATGGGGATATCGGCCTGCTGGACAACGTCCGTTTCTGGCAGGGCGAGGAGGCGAATGACGCCGATTTCGCAAGGGGCATCGCGGCGCACGGCGATTTCTACGTCAATGACGCTTTCTCCGCCGCGCACCGGGCGCATGCCACAACCGAGGGGCTGGCGCGGTTGCTGCCCGCCTATGCCGGCCGCGCGATGGAAGCGGAGCTGAAGGCGCTCGATGCGGCGCTCGGCACGCCCGAGCAGCCGGTTGCGGCAGTCGTAGGCGGGGCGAAAGTCTCGACCAAGCTTGACGTGCTGCACAACCTCGTCGGCAAGGTGCAGCACCTGATCATCGGCGGCGGCATGGCCAACACCTTCCTCGCCGCGCGCGGCGTGGATGTGGGCAAGAGCCTGTGCGAGCACGACCTCACCGATACCGCCAACACAATCATGGACGAGGCCGACCATGCCGGCTGCACCGTCCACCTGCCTTACGATGTGGTGGTTGCGAAGGAATTTGCCGCAAACCCGGCATCCTTGCGCACCTGCAACGTGCACGAAGTCGCCGAGGACGAGATGATCCTCGACATCGGCCCGCAGGCCGTCGAGGCTTTGGGCGATGTACTGAAGACCTGCCGCACGCTGGTGTGGAACGGCCCGCTCGGCGCCTTCGAAACCGCGCCTTTTGATGAGGCCACCGTAGCTCTCGCGCGCACAGCCGCCGCGTTGACGCAAGATGGCTCGCTGGTTTCCGTGGCCGGTGGCGGCGATACCGTCGCCGCTCTGGCCCACGCCGGTGTGAAGGAGGATTTCACCTTCGTCTCAACCGCAGGTGGTGCCTTCCTCGAATGGATGGAAGGAAAAGAACTGCCGGGCGTGGCAGCGCTAACCGCCTAACGATACTCCGGATTGGGCGCGTCGAAGCGCCGGCCTTCGTTCCACAAGTCGACCGAATTGCCGTGGCAGGGAATGCCGCCTGCATCCTTCAGCATGCGGGCCATGTGCATCAGGTTCCAGGTCATGAAAGTGGTGTTGCGGCGCGTGAAATCGTTGTCGAAGCCGACATAGCCGCTGCCGTCTTCCTTCGCGTCGCCATAGCTGGGGCCTGGGCCAGCCTCTCCGATCCAGCCCGCATCGGCCTGCGGCGGGATGGTGTAGCCGACATGCTGCAGGGAATAGAGCACGCCCATGCCGACATGCTTGATGCCGTCCTCGTTACCAGTGACGATGCAGCCGCCCACCTTGCCGTAGAAGATATACTGGCCCCGCTCATTGCGCTGGCCGGAATGGGCATAGAGCCGCTCGATCAGGCGCTGGCAGACGGATGATTTCTCGCCCAGCCAGATGGGCGTGCCAACGATCAGTATGTCGGCGGCTTCCACCTTTTCCCACACCTGCGGCCAGTCGTCCGCGTCATGGCCGTGCTCGGTCATGTCGGGATAGACGCCGGGGGCGATGTCATGGTCCACCAGCCGGACCTGTTCCAGCGAGACGCCGTTCCTGACCAGGATCGTCTCGCACACGCCGAGCAGTTTGTCCGTGTGCGAACCGTCCGGGGATTTCTTCAAAGTGCAGTTGATGGTCAGCGCGCGAAGATCGCTGAAATCGGTGGTGTTTTCATCGCACAGTTTCTGTTGCGTCTCATCGAGCATCTGGTCACTTCCCGTTGCTGCCTTGCCAACACTACGCGCCGGGCTGGAAAAGGTTACCGGTCCGGGTTGCGGCAGGGGGGCAGGGCGGCTATCCGGCGCGCGCATACGAATGCAGGAAAAGTGGAGCTACAGATGACCTTCGAAGAGATGCGCCAGACTATTGCCGATGGCGACGGCTTTATCGCTGCGCTGGACCAGTCGGGCGGCTCCACGCCCAAGGCGCTGGCGGGTTACGGTGTCTCCGAAGACGAATATTCGGGCGACGAGGAGATGTTCGCCAAGATCCACGAAATGCGCTGCCGCATCGTGGAAAGCTCCGCCTTCACCGGTGAGAAGGTTATCGGTGCGATCCTGTTCGAAAAGACCATGGAAGGCTGCAACCCCGATGGCATTTCCATCCCGGAACGCCTGTCCGGCAAGGGCATCGTCCCCTTCCTGAAGGTCGACAAAGGCATGCATGACACCGAAAACGGTGTGCAGCTGATGAAGCCGATGCCGGAACTGGACGCAAACTGCGCCCGCGCGAAAGAGCTGGGCGTATTCGGCACGAAGATGCGCAGCGTTGTCCATGAGGCCAATGACGAAGGCATCGCCGCCAATGTCGCGCAGCAGATGGATTTCGGCCTGCAGATCCTGGGCAACGGCCTGGTCCCGATGCTGGAGCCGGAAGTCAGCCTGAAGAGCGAGACCCGCGGTGAGGCGGAGGCGCTGCTGCTGAAGCATGCGCTGGACCAGATGGAGCGTGTGCCGGACGGCCAGCAGGTGATGTGGAAGCTGACGCTGCCGGTGCAGCCTGACACTTACAAGGCGCTGGTCGATCATCCCAAGGTGCTACGCGTCGTGGCGCTTTCCGGCGGTTACTCGCGCGAGGAAGCCTGTGCGGAGCTTGCCAAGAACAGCGGAATGGTTGCCAGTTTCAGCCGTGCCTTGCTGGAAGAACTGCGCGCCCAGATGGACGAGCAGACTTTCGACCGCGCGCTGGAAACGGCAATCGACACGATCTATTGCGCCAGCATTGCTCCGGATCGCTGATTGGGCGGTTCAGTCGCCTGCGCGGCGAAAGCCGAAGCGGTAATCCTCGGTAAGTGGCTTCAGGCCTTCCTCCGCCTTCGGGCGGGCGGAGAAGAATTCGATGCTGCGCCCGCGCGCCTCGAACGTTTCGCCAAGGGCGATCTCGCGCAGCTCCCCGCCGGTGCTGTCGGTGAGCTGGGCTGAGACCACGAGACGGCCGGCCCAGACGCATTCCACGCCTTCTGGGCAGCGGCTGTCCTCGATCACTTCGATGGGGGCGATGGACAGGCCATCCAGCACCGCCACCTCGCCCAGCCGGGCATGGGCCACACGGTCATCGATATTGTAGCGGACGCAGCCGGTCAGCGTGGCGGCAGCGGCGAGGGTGAGGAGCGTGGTGCGGATCATGGCGCCGACCCTGCGCCCGCAATGCGTGACTGTCCACCTTGGCGCTGGCACTTTGCTGGGTTAGGGGCCGCAGCATGACCGAATGCCAGCTTTACCTGATTTCCCCGCCCGTCATGAACAACGGTTTCGCCGACCGGCTCATTGCCGCAATCGAGGCGGGGCCCGTCACCGCATTCCAGTTCCGCGTAAAGGACATGGACCAGCACGAGGCTGCGCGCCTGGCAGCGCCCCTGCAGGCCATCTGCGCGGAACGTGAAGTCGGCTTCATCGTCAACGACTCGATCCCGCTGGCCAAGCGCCTGAAAGCCGATGGCGTGCATCTGGGGCAAGGTGACGGAACTGTGGCCGAAGCGCGCGATGCGTTGGGCAGCGATGCGCAGGTCGGTGTCACGTGCCACGCCAGCCGCCACCTGGCGATGGAGGCAGGCGAAGCGGGCGCGGATTACGTCGCGTTCGGCAGTTTCTTCCCTAGCCAGACGAAACAGAGCGAGCACCGCCCCGAGACCGACCTGCTGGAATGGTGGAGCGGCCTGTTCGAAATTCCCTGCGTTGCCATTGGCGGCATCACTCCGGAAAACTGCGCGCCGCTGGTGCAGGCAGGCGCGGACTTCCTCGCCGTGAGCAACGCGGTCTGGGCGGCGGAAGACCCCGCCGAAGCTGTCCGGGCCCTTGCCAAGACCATGCGCGGGTAATCGGTCAGGCACACATCGCCATCCGCAGCGTTGGAAGGGGCAAAGGAGAATTCCATGCGCCATATCCTCGCCACTACCGCCCTCTTCGCCCTCGCTGCCTGCGGCCTTAACGGGGCGGACAATGCGGAGGATGACGCCTCGGCCAGTGCATCGGACGCGAATGCCTCTGACGCTTCTTCCAGCGACAATGCCGCCGACAGCATGGCGAGCCGCGATCCCGCTCCGGGCGAGCAGGTGCAGGACGACATGCCCGATAGTGAAGAGCGGCCGATGATGCAGCTGCAGGTCGTGCTGGACCGCGAAGGTTTCGGCCCCGGCGTGATCGACGGCAAGATGGGCATGAGCACCGAGAACGCCCTGTCCGGCTTCCAGGAGGCGAACGGCCTCGAGGTCACCGGCAAACATGACGCGGCTACCAAGGAGAAGCTGTCCAAATGGGACAACATCTCCGCCACGCGGGTGGTTACCATTCCGGCGGAGTGGGGCGAGATCGACTTTGCCGACATCCCGGAGGACACGGCGGCCAAGGCCAAGATGGACAATCTGGGCTACAAGAGCCTCGACGAAAAGCTTGCCGAGCGTTTTCACACGACCGTGGAAGTGCTTCGCCAGCTGAACCCCGGTGGCAAGCCCGCCGGCATGGCCTCGGATGCCGGATCGCCCGAAAGCGGGACCGAAGCGTCACCTTCGCCATCCGCATCCGCGTCAAAGGGTTCGGGTGATGGATACTTCCAGCCCGGGCAGCAGATTCGCGTGCCCAATGTCGGGGCCGACCGGATCGATCCGAACGCCGTCACTGACAAGGGTTGGCAGCAGACGCTCGCCGCGCTGGGTGTCGGGACTGAGCAGCCGGAGGTCGACCGCATCGTCGTCAGCAAGTCGGAAGACACGCTGAAGGCCTATAGCGGGGACAAGCTGGTGGCGATGTTTACCGTCAGCTCGGGCTCCAGCGAATTTCCCCTGCCGCTTGGCGAGTGGGATATCGTGGGAGAGGCTTACAACCCACCATACAGCTACGATCCCGAAGTGCTGGGGCAGGGCGAGGGCAAGACCTACACCCTCCCGCCCGGCCCGAATGGTCCTGTAGGCGTGATCTGGATCGACCTGAGCAAGGAGCACTACGGAATCCATGGCACGCCGGACCCGGAAACCATCGGCCGCGCGCAGTCGAGCGGCTGCGTCCGCCTGACGAATTGGGATGCGGCGCGGCTTGCAGGGATGGTCAACACCAGCACTAAGGTGATATTCGAAGCCTGATGGCAATGAACCGCACCCTTGACCGGATAACCACTGCGCTGGTGACAGCGACGGTGGTGTCTGCCGGGTGGATCCTGTTCGGCAGCTATTTCCTGACCGGGCGATCCCTGGGCGGGTCGGAGATCGAGGCCGAGGCGCCAGCTAGCGCGATGCCGGCGCCCGGGCAAAGCCCTGCCGAAACCAGCGCGGCCTCACAGCATGGCGAAGCAACCATCCGCCCGTCCCGGGAAGAGACATACCAGCTGACCATTCCCGTGCTCGACGTGAGCGCGGACGAACTGACCGACAGCTATTCGGATGACCGCGCGGGCGGCAGTCGGTTGCATGAGGCGATCGACATCATGGCCCCGACCGGGACCAGCGTTATCGCGGCTGCGCCGGGAGAGGTGGAGCGGATATTCCTGTCGGATGCCGGCGGGAAGACGGTGTATGTTCGCTCACCCGATAGGCTGACGATCTATTACTACGCCCATCTGGACGATTATGCGCCGGGCCTGAAGGAAGGCCAGACGATCCGGCGCGGTCAGCGGCTGGGTACGGTGGGGTCCAGCGGCAATGCGGACCCGGAGGCCCCGCACCTTCACTTCGCCATCATGCGGACCACCAAGGATGCCCAATGGTGGGAGCCTTCGACGGCGATCAACCCCTATCCGCTTTTGACCCGCGAGCGGTAATTATCGCCGGGCTCAGCGCGCCATGCGTATGCAGCGAAGGCGGCTTTCCTTACCATCAGCGTCCAGCTTGCGCATGAAGCCGTCTCGCACCTGGCGATAACGCTCGCCCTTGCGGGGGCCTGTGGTGAACTGCAGCGTGCCGCCGCGAAACAGGTAGATGCCTTCGCCGCCGTTGCCTGAATAGCGCGACGCGCTCTTGATCCGGAAATCCATGTCCGGCTGGGGGACGGCAACCGCGCCTGCCGCATTGCCCGGCAATTCGCAGGCATACTGGCCGCGCATGACGGTATCGATGCGGTCCTGCGCCGATCCGGGCGCTGCCGTGCAGGCAAGTGCGCCAAGGGCGATGAGGGTAATGGTCTTTTCCATGATGGGGCGCGCATAGCACCGCATCTTTGCCGCGTCATGAACGGCGCGCACGCCTTGCGGGCATTGCTTGCGGGGCGGGCGAGTGTCGGCTAGTGCGCGGCACAATCCTGCCACCTGCGGCAGACCAGTCCAAAATTTGCGAGAACACCCATGAAGATCAGCGGCGTCGATATCCGCCCCGGCAACATCCTGGAATATGAAGGCGGCATCTGGAAAGTCGCCAAGATCCAGCACACGCAGCCGGGCAAGGGCGGTGCATACATGCAGGTGGAAATGAAGAACCTGCAGGACGGCCGAAAGACCAACGTCCGCTTCCGCAGCGCCGATACGGTCGAGAAGGTTCGCCTCGACACGCGCGAATACCAGTTCCTTTATGAAGATGGCGAGATGCTGGTCTTCATGGACGGCGATACTTACGAGCAGATCAACCTGCCGAGCGACCTGCTGGGCGATGCACGCCCCTTCCTGCAGGACGGGATGCAGGTGCAGCTGGAACTGTGGGAAGAGAAGCCCATTTCCGTCCAGCTCCCCGCCCAGATCGAAGCCGAAATCGTCGAAGCCGATGCCGTGGTGAAGGGCCAGACTGCGTCCTCCAGCTACAAGCCGGCCGTGCTGGACAATGGCGTGCGCATCATGGTGCCGCCGCACATCGAAAGTGGGACGCGTATCGTCGTTGACGTGTACGAGCAGTCCTACGTCGGCAAGGCGGGCTGATCGGACCATGCCTGCACTTTCCGGCATCATTCGCGTCATGGAAAAGGCTGCCCGCAAGGCGGGCGGCAAGCTGCGCCGTGACTTTGGCGAGATCGAGCACTTGCAGGTCAGCCGCAAGGGGCCGAGCGATTTCGTGTCCAAGGCCGATCGCCAGGCCGAGCGTGCCCTGTGGGACGAGCTGACCGCAGCGCGGCCCGGCTACGGCTTCGAGCTGGAAGAAGGCGGCACGATCGAGGGCGAGGAAGGCAAGCCGCGCTTCATCATCGATCCGCTGGATGGCACGTCCAACTTCCTGCACGGCATCCCGCACTTCGCGATCAGTATCGCGGTGCAGGAACCCAAGCTGGACGGCTCCGGCTGGGGCGATGTCACCGCCGCCCTGATTTACCAACCGATCACGGACGAGACCTTCTGGGCGGAGAAGACACGCGGTGCATGGCTGCATGATGGCCGCCTGCGCGTGTCCGGTCGCCGGACCATGTCCGAGGCGCTGATTGCCACTGGTATGCCGTTCCAGGGCCACGGCGATTTTGCCGAATGGTCCAAGATATTCGCCGCACTCGGCCCGCAGATCGCGGGCGTGCGCCGTTTCGGCAGCGCTGCACTCGACCTCGCATGGGTTGCAGCAGGCCGGTATGACGGTTTCTGGGAAAGTGGCCTCAACCCCTGGGATACGGCAGCCGGTTGCCTGCTGGTGCGCGAAGCGGGCGGTTTTGTGTCCGATTACCGCGGCCGCAGCCCGGAAATCTGCGCCGAACAGGTCATCGCCGGTAACGACCCGCTGCATTCGCGTCTGCACAAGGCGATCGCGACGGCACTCAAGAACTGACGGTTACGCCTCCCTTGAAGAGGCTGGCGCGCTCGGCTAGGCGCGCCTTCGTGGTCCTGCCTCCGTGGCGGAATTGGTAGACGCGCTCGACTCAAAATCGAGTTTCTTACGAAGTGCCGGTTCGAGTCCGGCCGGGGGTACCACGAAATGATGCCGGGCAGTGCCGACGCTTGCCCCTTGGCATTAACTCTTGTTTTCCAATCCTGCGTCTGGAAACGAGGGCTTCATGCCGCTTGACGCCCCTTCCTATCACGCGATTGCAGCCATGGTGATTACGGTCGCCATGTTCATCGGCTTCGTTCGCGGTCGGCTTTCGGTCGAGATTGTCTCGCTGCTGACCATCGCGGTCATCGGGGTGGGCCTGTATTTCTTCCCGCTGGAAGGCACGCAGCCGACCGACGGCCTGGTGCTGGCGTTTGCCGGCTTCGGACACCCTGCGCTTATAACCATCTGCGCACTGATGATTCTGGGCCGCGGCCTTGTGGTGACGGGCGCTCTGGAGCCCGCCGCGCGGGCACTGGAAATGGTCTGGAAGTGGAATTTGCAGGCGGGCATGCTGTTCTCGCTGGTGCTGGCCATGGGACTTTCCATGGTCGTGAACGATACGCCCGTGCTGGTTCTTTTGATGCCGATCTTCGTGGCACTGGCCCAGCGCGGCGCGATGCCGGCATCCAAGACGCTGATCCCGCTGAACGCAGCGGTCCTGATCGGCGGCATGGCGACTACAATCGGCACGTCGACCAACCTGCTGGTCGTCGCCATCGCGGTTGATCTGGGCCTGCCGCAGATGTCGGTCTTCCATTACACGCATATCGTCCTGATCGCGGCTCTGGTTGCACTGCCTTACATGTGGCTGGTGATGCCGCGCCTCCTGCCGGACAATACGCCAGAGCAGACCGGTGCAATGCGGCGCTTCTACAGCTATTTGCGCGTCAATCCGCA
Source organism: Paraurantiacibacter namhicola (assembly GCF_001687545.1). Taxonomy (NCBI): domain Bacteria; kingdom Pseudomonadati; phylum Pseudomonadota; class Alphaproteobacteria; order Sphingomonadales; family Erythrobacteraceae; genus Paraurantiacibacter; species Paraurantiacibacter namhicola. The sequence continues at coordinate 1,570,593 of NZ_CP016545.1, forward strand.
AAGCGAACTGGACGGCCTGAGGCTGGACGAGGTTGCGAGCAAGCTGCCGGATGATTTCCGTTTCGAGGGCAAGCCGGCCGATGCATTGGACGCGGGCAGTCGCCATCTCGTCTCCGGCACGCACGAAGGGCTGGAGGGCGCGATCCGCGTACTGCGAGGGCAGGTGGCCCCGGCATGGGTGATTGACCAGATCTCCGACCGATCGAAGGCCCGGGGCGAAGATATCCAGGCGGTCGAAATGGTCGTGACCGCCGACAGCCGCATCATCGGGCGTACGCTGGCAACATCGGGTATCGCCGATCTCTACGGCGTCGCGGTGCTGGGTGTGCACAAACCCAAGCGCCTGCTGGCCGATGACGAGACGGTGTTCCGCAACGACATCCGTATCGCGGAAGGCGACGTGCTGCTGGTGATGGGCATTGCCGAGGAGCTGGAAAACTTCGCATCGGGTGACAGCCTGCTGCAGTTGGAAGGCGGGCAGGAAATGCCGCGCCGGTCCAAGGCTCTGCTGGCGGGCGCAATCATGGCCGGTTCGGTCGCGCTGGCATCGGTCGGCCTGCCTTTCATCGGCTCCGAAGGGTTTTACCTGCTGAAGGTGCCGATTGCGATTTCGGCGCTGGCGGGCGCCATCATCATGTTCGTGACGGGCTGCGTGAAGTTCGACCGCGTCGGACGCGCCTTGTCCGGCAAGGTCATCGTGCTGGTGGCCGCCAGTATAGCCATCGGGCGTATCGTGCTGGAAAGCGGGGCTGCGGCGTGGCTGGGCGAAGGCTTGTCGTTGGGGCTGCAATACCTGCCAGCCGCAGGTGTGTTGGCCGCCATCATGCTGTTCGTAACGGTGCTGACGAATTTCGCGTCCAACGCGACGGCAGCCACTGTCGGGACGCCGATTGCCTTTGCGATCGCCGTAGAGCTGGGCCTGCCTCCGGAACCGCTGGTCCTGGCCGTCCTGTTCGGCTGTAATCTGTGTTACGCGACCCCGATTGCCTACCAGACGAACATGCTGATCATGGCCGAGGGGAATTACCGCTTCGGGGATTATGTCAGGACGGGTGTCCCGCTCGTGCTGCTGATGGTGGCCACGCTGTCCACGCTGCTGGCCATCGCTTACGGGATGTAACGGCGCGCTGGCAGCTGCGCGCCTCGCCAATCAGCTCCCGCTTCGCCTCTTGCTGTCGCGCTCCAGCCGCTCGCTGATGGCGTTCTGCTCCGCACGGGTCTTGCCTTGCAATTCCGGAACGATCGCCATTCCGCCAGCCTGGTCGCCGCGGAACAAGTGCCGCCCCGAAGCGGCAGAGACGGCCGTAGGCTGCGTGGAGGCCGGCCCCTCGGTGCCCCAGCCGCCAGACGCAACCGGCTCGGCCGGGGGGACCGGCTCGCTCCTGGCCTGCTCTTGCTGGAGCTCGGCCGGCTCGGCCTTGGCAAGCTGCACGCCTTCCTCGGCTTCGCTGTTCGCACCATCGGCAAACATGACGAGGACGAATGTCGCGACAAGCGTGACGACGGCAAAATGCCGGTACATCTTGAAATTGATTGCCTGTGTGCGCGCCTTGGCCATGCCCGGCCCATAGCGGACAATTCTTGGCGTCCGCCTGCGCAATAGGGTTAATTCCCGCTAACCAGCGTTTCGGGAACATCGCCGTTGTTGGACGATTTCGTCAATATCCTGAGGAGGGACCTATGACCGAAGAACGCATTACCGAGACCCGCAGCGAAGACGGCACCACGCACACCACGCGCACGGTCGTCCATGACGAAGGCAAATCGGGCGGAGGCGGCAAGATGGTGCTGCTGTTCGTCCTGGTAATTGCCGCCATCGCGGCCGTATTCATTTTCAGCCAGATGAGCGGCGCCGAAGTCGCCAAGGACAACGCTGTGGCCGAAGCGGCGAGCGACGTGGGCGAGGCGGCAGGCCAGGTTGGCGATGCCGCGCAGGACGCTGCGGATGCCGTGACCGAGTAACACTCGCTTTACCAAGATTTCGAGAGCCGGGGAGCGCGGGAAACTGCGCTTTCCGGCTTTTCGTTGTAAAGTTTACCGACATTTCACCTCTGCCGGTTAGGTCCGCCCTGAACTTGGGGCATTTGCAGGACCGGCCGGAGCGATGATCAGGCTTTTCAAACATTACATCCCGCACGCCGTGCTGCTGCTGGGGCTGGTGGATTTCCTCCTGCTCCTGCTGGCGAACGACCTTGCGTGGACGATCCGCGCTTCGCAGATCGACATGGAGCCGGGGAAGCTGACGGATCGCGGCCTGTCGCTGGTTGGCTTTGCCGTGGTCGTCCACCTCGCGCTGATCGCGGTGGGGGTCTACGGCGCAGAAGCCCTGCGCTCCATCCGCTATACCGCCGCGCGGCTGCTCGTTGGTGTCAGCCTGGCGGTCCTTGCGCTTGCCTTCATCGATTTCCTGCTGCCGGGCAGCACGTTCTGGCGCTCCACGCTGTTCTACGCGATGGGCCTCGCGATTGCGCTGCTGCTGGCGAACCGCCTGCTGGTGGGCAGCCTGCTGGGCACGTCCGCCTTCCGTCGCCGCGTGCTGGTCCTGGGGGCAGGGCCGCGCGCAGAGCGGCTCCGCAAGCTGGCGAAGAAGCCGGAAAGCGGCTTCGCGCTGGTCGGTTTCGTGAAGATGAGCGAGGCCGGCGATGCCGTGCCGGACGCCATCGCCCGCGACGCCATCGAAGACCTCTCTGCGCACGTGCAGAACCTGGGCGCAACCGAAGTCGTGCTGGCGCTGGAAGAGCGCCGCAATGCCTTGCCGCTGAAGGACCTGCTGCGGGTGAAGACCGCAGGCGTCCATGTGAACGACTTCTCCAGCTTCCTTGAGCGTGAGACCGGGCGCGTGGACCTCGACACGCTTAACCCCAGCTGGCTGATCTTTTCGGATGGGTTTTCCTCCGCGCGCATGATCTCCAGCGCGGCAAAGCGCCTGTTCGACATTGTCGCCAGCGGCCTGCTGCTCGCCATCACCTTCCCGCTGATCGCGCTGTTTGCCATATTGGTGAAGCTGGACAGCAAGGGGCCGGCCTTCTTCCGCCAGAAGCGCGTAGGGCTCTACGGAGAGCCGTTCGAGGTCATCAAGCTTCGCTCCATGCGCACCGATGCGGAGAAGGACGGAGCCAAATGGGCCGAGAAGGACGATCCGCGCATCACACGGCTCGGCCAGTTCATCCGCAAGGTGCGGATCGACGAGCTGCCGCAGACCTGGAGCGTGCTCAAGGGCAGCATGAGCTTCGTCGGCCCGCGTCCCGAGGTTCCGCAATTCGTGACCGACCTGGAAGACAAGCTGCCCTATTATGCAGAGCGGCACATGGTGAAGCCCGGCATCACCGGGTGGGCGCAGATCAATTATCCCTATGGCGCCAGCATCGAGGATGCACGGCACAAGCTGGAATACGATCTGTATTACGCCAAGAATTACACGCCCTTCCTTGACCTGCTGATCCTGCTGCAGACGGCCCGCGTCATCCTGTGGCCGGAAGGTGCGCGGTGACCAGTACGATCATCTCCGGGCCTGCGGCATCCGGCCTGCTGCTGTCCGCCATCGCCACGCTGATGCTGGCGGCGGCCCTGTTCGCACGCCGTGAAGATGCAGGGACCGCGCGCGTGGCAATCGCCGTGGCGCTTTCGAGCACGGCGGTCTGGGCGCTGGCGACGGCTTCTGTCGGGCGCGGCGTCATCTCCGAGCTGTTGTTCAGCGCGGCCCATCTCGCGTGGTTGTGGGCCACCTACCGGCTGTTTGCGCGCGATGGCCGCCACCAGAGCCTGGGTCCGATACGCCCGGTCGTTGCCGCAGTCGCGCTGGTAGGCCTGCTGCAGTTCGCGCTGGTCGTGGTGCAGTATGGCCAGGTCGACCCCGAGGCTGCGTGGCTGGTGGCCAGCATCCTTGCCGTTTTCCGCATCCTCTTCAGCGTGGGCGCGTTGGTGCTGGTGCACAATCTGTATGTCGGCGCCTCGCAGCAGGCGCGGCGCGAGCTGGTATGGCCGGCCTCCGCGCTGGCAGCCATGTGGCTGTTCGACCTGAACCTGTTCACGGTAGCCTATCTCTCCTCCAGCGAACCAGAGACGCTGCTGGCTTTCCGCGGTGCCGTGCCGCTGGCGATGGTCGCAATGCTGGTGATCGGCCTGGGCCGCCCGCGCAGCGAGCAGGGCTTCCGCCCATCGCGCGCCTTTGCCTTCCAGTCGCTTTCACTGCTGGTGATCGGCCTGTATTTCCTCTTCATGCTGCTGGCCTATCGCAGCCTGTCCTATCTCGATGGGGATGTGGGCCGCCTTGCCCAGTTTGCCTTCCTGGCGGCTGCCAGTGCCCTTGCGCTGGTGTTGCTTCCCTCGCGCAGGATCCGGGCATGGATGCGCGTCACACTGGCGAAGAACCTTTTCAAGCACCGCTACGATTACCGCGAGGAGTGGCTGCGCTTTACCCGCACGATCGGGCGCGCGGGGCCGGGCGCAGCACCTTTGCAGGAGCGCGTCGTGCAGGCCGTGGCTGATATTGCGGACAGTCCCGCAGGGTTGCTGCTCGCCCCTTCCGAGGATGGCGGGCTGGAGCTTGCCGCACAGTGGCAGTGGGGCGGGCTTCAGGTTCCCGCGCAGGCCATGGGCGCGGAAGGCGCGGCATTCTACACCGAGACGCAGTTCATCCTGGACCTGTTCGCATGGCGCGATGGCAATACCGATGGGATGCCCGCAGCGGCTGTCCCGAAGTGGCTGGAGGATGAGCCGAAGGCATGGATCGTCGTGCCCCTGCTGCACCACGGACGTCTTCACGGACTCGTGGTGCTCGCGCGGCCGCACCATTCGCGCAGCCTGGACTGGGAAGATTTCGACCTGCTCCGCGTGATCGGGCCGCAGCTTGCCAGTTACCTGGCGGAGGATGCCAGCCAGGACGCGCTGGGAGAGGCGCAGCGCTTCGACGAGTTCAATCGCCGCATCGCCTTCGTCATGCACGACATCAAGAACTTGGCGAGCCAGCTTTCGCTGCTGGCGAGCAATGCCGAAAAGCATGCCGACAACCCGGCCTTCCGGGCTGACATGCTGGTTACGCTGCGCAATTCCTCCTCCAAGCTGGAGACGCTGCTTTCCCGCCTTGGGCGATATGGCAAGCCGGCAAAAGATGAACCGCCGGTTCCGACGGACATCGCCGCGCTCGCCCGGCAGCTGGCCGCGCGCCATCCGCAGTCCGCCCGGATCGAAGCCATTGCGCCCACACCGGTGCTTGCGATGGCGCGTGCCGAGGGACTGGAGCAGGCCCTGCTGCATCTGGTCCATAATGCGCTGGAGGCGAGCGAAGAAGCCGGCACGCCGGTCTTCCTGGAAGTGCGTACCGATGGCTTGCACGCCAGTGTGGACGTGGTCGATTCCGGCTGCGGGATGAGCCCCGATTTCCTGCGCCATCATCTTTTCAGGCCCTTTCATTCCACAAAGGATGGAGGCTTCGGCATCGGGGCGATGGAAGCGCGCGAGATCGTGCGGGCCATGGGCGGCAATCTGCATGTCGAGAGCCGCGAGGGGCTGGGTACGAAATTCGTCATTCGCTTCCCGCTGGCGGCTGCCACGCACCCATCCGACAAATCCCATTCCGACAATCAGAAGCGAGTAGCCTGATGGCCGATAGCAAACCCAAACTGCTCGTCGTCGAGGATGACGAAGGCCTGCAGGCGCAGCTCAAATGGGCTTATGAGGACTTCGACGTCACCATCGCTGGAGACCGGGCTTCCGCCATCGCGGCGCTGCGCAGCGAGGAGCCCGCCGTCGTCACGCTGGACCTGGGCCTTCCGCCCGATCCCGACGGGACGAGCGAAGGCTTTGCCGTGTTGGACGAGATCATGGCCTTGAAGCCGGACACAAAGGTCATCGTCGCTTCCGGCCACGGCGCTCGCGACAGTGCGCTGAAAGCCATCGAGCGCGGCGCATACGACTTCTACCAGAAGCCCGTGGATATCGAGCAGCTCGGCCTGATCGTGCGCCGGGCCTTCAACCTGCACCAGATTGAAAGTGAGAACCGCCGTCTTGCCGGAAAGGCGGGCGAGGGGAACACCGTGCTTGGCAGCATGATCACCGGGGCCCCCGAGATGGTGAAGGTGGCCCGCACCATCGAGCGCGTGGCCAATACCACCGCATCGGTGATGCTGCTGGGCGCGAGCGGCACGGGCAAGGAACTTCTCGCCCGCGGCGTGCATGATTCCAGCGATCGCCGCTCGCGCAATTTCGTGGCCATCAACTGCGCGGCCATTCCGGAGAACCTGCTGGAAAGCGAGCTGTTCGGGCACGAAAAGGGCGCGTTCACCGGCGCGGTAAAGACGACAGAGGGCAAGATCGAACAGGCCGACGGCGGCACGCTGTTCCTTGACGAGGTCGGCGATATCCCGCTGCCGCTGCAGGTAAAACTGCTGCGCTTCCTGCAGGAACGCACCATCGAGCGGATCGGCGGGCGCAAGCAGATTGCCGTCGACACGCGGATCGTGTGCGCCACGCACCAGGACCTGGAAGCCATGATCGGCGAGGGGACTTTCCGCGAAGACCTGTTCTACCGCCTTGCAGAAATCGTGGTGACGATCCCGACGCTGGCGGAGCGCCCGGGCGATGCAACGCTGCTGGCGAAGGCCTTTCTGAAGCGCTTTGCCGACGAGATGAACCCCGGCGTCCAGGGCTTCGCCGCCGATGCGCTAAGCGCGATCGATGGCTGGGCCTGGCCGGGCAATGTGCGCGAGCTGGAAAACCGCGTGAAGCGTGCGGTCATCATGGCTGATGGCAAGCTCGTGAGCGCCGAAGACCTCGACCTTACGCCGGAAGATGACGCCGAGGCGGACACGCTCAATATCAAGAGCGCGCGCGAACAGGCCGACCGGCGGGTGATCCGCCATGCGCTGGCCCGGTCGGAAGGCAATATCTCGAACACGGCGCGCCTGCTAGGGATCAGCCGGCCGACCCTGTACGACCTCCTGAAGCAGTATGACCTCCAGGCGTAAGCCACTTCTTGCGGCGCTGGCCGCCGCGCTGCTTGCCCTGCCTCTGTCTGCGCAGGAGCAGCGCGACTGGTTGGCGGAAGCGGCCGTGGCCATCGCTTCCGGTGACGGGATCGCAGCCGAAGTTCTGGCGCGCCGCGCGCTAGAGGCCGGCGTTCCGCGCAGCCGCGTCGCCCCGTATTTGGGCCGCGCAGAATTGCTGCAGGGCGAGCTTGGCGAGGCACGGCGCTGGCTTGAAGGTGAGAACTTCGCACCCGAGGCATGGCGGGAGGGGTATCACGCGCTGGCGCTGCTGCGCATGGCGGAAGGTGATGGCCCGGCCGCAGCGCGTGCCTTCGACCGTGCGCTGGAGCGCGGGCCGGGGACGGCGGAGCTATGGGTCGATTTCGGCCGCCTGCGCTATCGCGGCGGCGAGCAGCACCTTGCGCGCGAGGCGGTGATGCGGGCGCTGGAGCTAGGGCCGGACGATCCGCGCGCACTGGTTTTCCGTGCGCAGCTGGCGCGCGATTCCGAAGGGCTGGTGGCCGCCACCGCATGGTTCGAGCGGGCGCTCAAAACCGCACCGGACGATGTCGACCTGATGGGGGAATACGCCGCAACGCTGGGCGAGGCGGGCCGCTATACCGACATGCTGCGCGTGGTGCGCCAGATGCACGAGATCGAGCCAGCGCACCCCCGCATCTATTACCTTCAGGCCGTGCTCGCCGCGCGGACGGGGCAGGACAATCTTGCGCGGCGCCTGCTCTACCGCACGGGCGAGGTCTATGCCGAAAGCCCTGCCTATCTGATGCTGACCGGCATTATCGAACTGCGCGGAGGCAATGCCCGCCTGGCGGTGGAGCAGTTCGACCAGCTCGTTCGCAGGCAGCCGCAGAACGCCGCAGCGCGGCTTCTGTTCGGCCGGGCGCTGCTGGCCAATGGCGAGGGTAACGAGGCGATTGCCCAATTGCAGCCGCCGGCGGACCGTCCGGATGCCTCGCCTTACCTTCTGACACTGGTTGGCCGGGCCTTCGAGCAGGAAGGCGACCGGGAGCAAGCTGCTAACTATCTCGACCGCGCCTCCAATGCGCGCATTCCGCAGGGTGTTTCTGTCCTGCCGAATGGGGAGGGTGATGAGCTTCTTGTGTTCCGCTTCGGAGACGAGCCGGACCGCGGCGACGTTGCCGTGGCGCGGCTTCGGCAAATGCTGGGGCAGGACAACTCGGCAGGTGCGCGGGCGGTGGCGCGGCAGATCAGCGGGCGCTACTCGCATTCCTCCGACATGGAGATCGTGCTGGGGGATACGCTGCTGCTGACGGGTGACCCCGCCAATGCCCTCGGCAATTATGCGCGCTCGGCAAGTGTGCGGCGGCCGTTCTCGCTGATCCTGCGGATGGCGGCGGCCCAGCGCGCACTTGGCAACGAAGCGGCGGCGAGATTGCTTGTCATGAATTACCTGCGGCAAAACCCGATGTCTGGGGATGCAGCGGCCATGCTTGGTTATCTGCACCTGGCATCGGGCAATGCGGCGATGGCTGCCCGCTACTTCGATTACGCACTGGCGCTGGGCCATGGCCGGCGCGACCCGTACCTGCTGCGCGCTCTAGCAGAGGCGCGGCTGCAATCGGGCAAGGTGGACGGCGCCATGGATTCCGCCATCGATGCGTACCGTGTGCAGCGCTCCAGCGGGCCAGTGGCAGATACGCTCGCCGATATTGCCCGGCGTGCTGGGCGGGGTGAGGACGCCGCAGTCTTCGCCCGAAAAGCGCAGCGCAGCGTTTCGCCGCAGCCCTAGGCGCTGGACACCGCGCTCCCGCACAGGCAGGCGGCGCGAGTGATGGGCATGATGCAGCAGGTCACCCGCCGGATCGATCCCCTGATGCGCATGCTGGTCGCAGCAATCCTGCTCGCGTCCCTCCTGCCCGTCTCGGAAGCCTTGCGCCCCGCCGCGCAGGCGGTGTCCGACGCGGCGATCTTCCTGCTGTTCCTGCTGAATGGGCTGCGCCTGCCGCGCGGCGAAGTGCTGCGGGGGTTGAAGCACAGGCGCTACATCGTGCCCGTCTGCCTGTTCGTATTTGCGGTAATGGGCATGGCGGGCCTCGGCGCGTGGCAGGCCGCGCAAGCCTTCCTGCCCCCGCTCGTCGCGCTCGGCTTCCTGTTTCTGGGCGTGCTGCCATCGACGGTGCAATCGGCCACGGCCTATACCTCGCTATCGGGCGGCAGCGTGGCGATGTCCGTCATCGCGGCGGCGCTGTTGAACCTGCTTGCAGTGTTCGTCACCATCCCGCTCTTCACTCTGCTGGCAGGCGGCCAAGGGGCAGGGCTGGACTTCGCCGTCCTGCAGAAGGTCGCGCTTGTCCTGCTGCTGCCCTTCATCCTGGGCCAGCTGTTGCAGGGCCGCTTCGGGGCATGGGCGCAGGAGCAACGCGTGCTGGTCGCGCGTATGGACCGAAGCGCGATTGCGATTGCCGTATATGTCGCCTTTTCGGGCGCGGTCAGGGAAGGGCTGTGGGAGAGGCTGGACTTGGCCGATTGGGCCGCGATGGGGGGGGTCGTCGCGGTGCTGCTGGCGCTCGGCTTCGGCGGATCATGGGCGCTGGGCGGCGCGCTGCGGCTTGAACGGGCGGAGCGTATCTCCTTCCTGTTTGCCGGGGCACACAAGAGCATGGCGATGGGCGCGCCGCTCGCCGCGATACTGTTCGATCCGGCGCAGGCGGGCATGATCATGCTGCCGCTGCTGGTCTATCACCTCGCGCAGATGCTCGTCTCAGCGCCGCTGGCGAGCCGTTTCAGCCAGGCGTGATCGCCTCCGCGACGGCGGCCGCCTCGCGCTTGTTGTGGCGCACGGACCACCATAGCGACAGGCCGATCAGGATCGCGCCGATCAGCCCGGTGATCGTTTCCGGGATGTGCCAGACCGCGCTTAGCAGCATGATCGCGCCCAGCACGATGATGGCCCAGAAGGCTCCATTTTCCAGGAAGCGATAAGCCGCCAGCGTGCCCTTCTGCACGAGATGGATCGTCATGGAGCGCACGAACATCGCGCCGATGGAGAGACCCAGCGCAATCACCACCATGTTGTTCGATAGCGCAAATGCCCCGATCACGCCGTCGAAGCTGAAGCTGGCATCCAGCACGTTGAGATAGAGGAAACCGCCAAGGCCGCTGCGCACCACGGCTCCCGCCAGCCGCTTTTTCTCCTCATGCAGTTCCAGCATGGTGTTGATTGCCTCCACCGCGATGAAGGTGACCAGGCCGAGTATGCCTGCGACCAGGAAGACCAGCGCCTCTGCATCGGGGAGCATGGAGGCAATTCCCCACAATGCCAGCAACAGGATTGCGATCTCGATGGCGGGGAGGGCGGAGATACTGGAGAGGCGGCGCTCGATCACGCCGATCCAGTGCACGTCCTTTTCCGCATCGAAGAAGAATTTCAAGCCGACCATGGCCAGGAATGCGCCGCCGAAACCGGCGATCCCCACATGTGCGCCGGAGACGATGCGCTCATATTCTTCGGGATCGTTCAACGAGAGGTTGATGGTTTCTAGCGGCCCGAGCCCAGCTGCAATCGCGACGATGGCGAGCGGGAAGACCACGCGCATGCCGAAGACCGCAAAGGCGATGCCCCAGGTCAGGAAACGGCGCTGCCACACCTCGCTCATGTCTTTCAGGACAGAGGCATTGACCACGGCATTGTCGAAGCTGAGCGAGATTTCGAGGACCGACAGGACCACGATAATCCACAGCAGCTGCGCGGTCGCCGTGACGGAGCCCGTGCTGGACCAGCCGTACCAGACGCCAAGGCCCAGGCAGATCAGCGTGAAGATAAAGGAGAATTTATAAAAGCGCAGCAGCGTTGCCATGGAAACGGCCCATTATTCGTGAAATCGGTGAGAGTAAGGTGCGGATCAGTCGCTTTTGGGCTGGTACGTCTGTTCCGGCCCAGGGAAGCTGCGTGTCCGCACCTCGGATGCATATTTCGCCGCCGTCTGCTCTATCGTGCTGGCAATGTCGCCATATTTCTTCACGAAGCGCGGCACCCGCTCGAACATGCCCAGCATGTCCTCCGTGACCAGCACCTGCCCGTCGCACTTCGCGCTGGCGCCGATACCGATGGTGGGCGCGGAGACCGCCTCGGTCGCCTCGATGGCGATGGGCTCCACGACGCCTTCGATTACGATGGCAAAAGCCCCGGCCTCGTCCAGCGCCTTCGCATCACCGACGATCTTTTCCGCCTCACTGTCGCTGCGCCCGCGCGCCATGTAGCCGCCCAGCACGTTGACCGCCTGGGGTGTCAGGCCGACATGGCCCATCACCGGAATGCCGCGGTTGACCAGGAATTCAATGGTTTCGGCCATCGCCTTGCCGCCTTCCAGCTTCACTGCCGCCGCGCCGCTCTGCTTCAGCAACGTGGCAGCGTTCTCGAATGCCTGCTGCGGCGATTGCTCGTAGCTGCCAAAGGGCATGTCGCAGACGACCACGGAATGATAGCTGCCGCGCACGACCGCCGCGGCATGGTTTGCCATCATGTCCAGCGTCACGGGGATGGTGGAGGGCAGGCCGTAGATGACCTGCCCCAGCGAATCCCCCACCAGCAGCATGTCGCAATGCGCGTCCAGCAATTGCGCCTGGCGTGCGGTGTAGGCCGTCAGCATCACCAGCGGCTCTTCCACCCTGCCGTCGACCTTTCGTGCGCGCAGCTTCGGCACGGTCAGCCGCTTCATGGGCTGCGGGGTGGGATTGGCGCGGCTCGTGCTCGTATCGAGCTGGAAGGTCGTGGACATGGCAAACCTGTAGCCCAGTGAGGGACAGGCGCAAACCACCTCTCGACTTGTCCGCCGATAGCTTGCTAGGACGCGCGCCAAGAACACGGGGTCGGGAGAGAGACTACATGGCAATTTCCACCAGTGCGACCGGCGATGGCTGGTCCTCGCGGTCGGCATTCATCCTTGCCGCCATCGGCGCGGCAGTCGGGCTTGGAAATCTGTGGCGTTTTCCGACGCTCGCGGGTGAAAGCGGGGGCGGTGCCTTTGTCATCTTCTACATCGGCTGCGTGGTCCTGCTGGGCTTGCCACTGCTGCTGGCGGAGATCTTCATTGGCCGGGCAGGGCAGACCGATGCCGTCGGTTCCATCCGCAAGGTGGCAACGCAATCGCGCGTCAGCCCGGCGTGGTCGCTGGTTGGCGGCCTTGGCGCGCTGGCGGCTTTCCTGATCGTTTCCTTCTATTCGGTCGTTGCTGGCTGGGTGCTGTATTACGTCGGCGTCTTTGCGAGCGATTTTTTCGGCGCATTGTTCGCAGGCGAGCCCTTCCGCGGCGCGCTGCAGGGCCAATCGCAGGAACAGATTGCGGGCCGCATGGGCGACCTGTTCGCGAACCCCTGGCTGCTGCTGACCATGCACCTGCTGTTCATGGGCACGACGCTTATCATCGTCGCACGCGGCATTTCGGGCGGGATTGAGAAGGCGGCCACCTGGCTGATGCCGGCCTTCTTCGTGCTGCTGCTTGGTATCACCATCTACGGGGCAATCGTGGGTGATATCGGGGAGGCAGCCGCCTTCCTGTTCACGCCGGACTGGTCGAAGCTGACGCCCGAAGTGATGAACAGCGCGCTTGGCCAGGCCCTGTTCTCGCTGTCGCTGGGTGTTGCGGGCATCATCACTTACGGCTCCTACATTCGGCAGGGCACGCCGCTTGGCTCCACCGCGCTGGCCATCGGTTTTGCCGATACGGCCGTGGCACTGATTGCGGGCCTGATGATCTTCCCGATCGTTTTCGCAGTGGGCCTCGACCCGGCCGCGGGCCCGACGCTCGTGTTCCAGACGCTGCCTTTCGCTTTCGAGAGCATGCCCGCTGGCTCGCTGATCGGCCTCCTGTTCTTCGTCCTGATCCTGGTCGCGGCGATCACCAGCTCGATTTCGCTGCTGGAAGTGCCCACGGCATGGGGCGTGGGCGAAATGGGCTGGAGCCGGACGAAGTCTTCGCTGATCTTCGGCGTGGGCGCGTTCCTGATCGGGATCGCCTGTCTGCTGGGCTACAATGTGTGGTCGGATGTGCGCCCGCTCGGCTTCTGGTCGCTGTTCGCAGAGACCGACATCCTGGACACGGTGGACGGCTTCACCGGCAAGGTGATGCTGCCGCTGGGCGCGCTGTTCGTGTCCATCTTCGTGGGCTGGCGCGCGGATCGCCGCCTGCTGGAAAGCACGACCGGCCTTTCGCCGATCATGTTCACCATCTGGCGCTTTCTGCTGGCGTGGCTGTGCCCGCTGGCGGTGGCCATCATCCTGGTGACTGGCCTGTTCCCGTCCATCCTCGACTAGTCGGGTCGGGAGAACTCACAAAAAAGGGCCGCCCTGGCATCAACCGGGGCGGCCCTTTTCAATTACGGTTGGCGGAATTTACAGCGCGGCTTCCTTGACGTGCTGTTCTTCCTGCTCGGGCTGGACATACTTGCCCAGCGCCATCTTCGCGACATTCAGCAGGCCGATGTCGGCGTCCCAGATCTCGGCAGTGCCAAGGTCCATACGCAGGAACAGGATGTCGGGATCGTCCTTCCCGCCTTCATACCAGGCTTCCACGAAGTTATTCCAGAACTGGTCGAACCGCTCCTGGCTGGTTTCCTTCACGAGATTGCCGTTGAAGCGGGCATACATCTCGTGACCCTTACCCTGGAAGGTGGCCGTTGCCGGGCCGAGCTTGGCAAAGGCGCTCTTGGTGTGCGTGAAGAACCAGATCGCGCTGTCGGCGTCCTTGTCCAGCTGCGCACTCATGGGAACGGCGGTGCCGCTCTCGTCACTGCGCTCCAGGAACAGGAAAGGGCTGTCGGCCAGCGATTTCCAGAATTTCGTCTTTAGTTCGTCGGTATTGCTCATCGGTATCTCCTTTGCCTGACCAACGAAGCAGGCGCGCCAGCGGTTCCATCCTTCGGCACCCGGGGGCCTCTGCCAGACAAAGAAAAAGGCGCGCCGGTGACCGACGCGCCTCCTTCGATTTGGTTGGTCAGTTATCAGTGACCCGGCGCAACCAGCAGGCGGTTGCCGAGCGGCTGCAGCGAGCGGGCCGTCGGGCCGAGCGCTTCAGTCAGCGCCGCGATCTGCTCGGGGCTCGCCGTCATGGTCGCCTTGGCGACGTGCCAGTTCACACCTTCGCTGCAAGGCGGCGTGGTGAGGGAGCCCATGTAGCGATAGACCGTCAGGTCTTCGGGGATCATCTGCGATGCGTCCACCGTGACTGCTGCGCCATTGCCTTCGTCCATCGAACCCATCAGCGCATCGAGACCGGGGTTTGCATCGCCCGGCACGAACATCACGCCCAGCACGCCCAGCTCGCCTTCATCCGTCGCGTGGACGAAGTGGGCGACAAGCGGGTGACGCTCGCCGCTGATGGCGTGCTCTGCCGGCGTGTGGAAGTGCACCTGGATCAGGTTGAACGTCTTGCCGCCCGACATCATCATCATGCCGGCCGGGAAATCGAGCTGCACCTTCTCTTGGGCGACTGCCAGCGTGCTGCCAGTCGTGCCGTAATTGGTCTGCACTTCGATCTGGCCGTGGGCCTTGTGATGGCCGAGATCGATCGGCGACTGCATCAGGCCGGCATCGCACAGGGCGTAGTCGCTGTTGAGGGCGGACCAGCGCTCGGGCATTTCGCCGTCGCCGAAGGTCCAGTCCTTGTCCTTCGCCACGGCAGGTGCGGTCATGAGGGCGACGAGTGCCAGCGGAAGAGTGAATTTCATAATGAGTTCCCGTTGCAGGGCTCGCGCGTGACGGGCCCGGATTGATTTCTTGCATGGGGCAAACGCCATGCAATGCGTCCGACATCACGAGAGAAACTCGCCAGAGGGGCCCGGTCCGCGCGAGATAAACGGACACTTTTGTGTCGGGTTCCCGACCCGGTTGCTCTTGCACTAAAGTGCATTGGAACATATAAGGAACAGATGGGCGCGCTATCGACAATCGAAAAGCTGGGAATCCTCGCCGATGCGGCGAAGTATGACGCGTCCTGCGCGTCTTCCGGGACGGCGAAGAAGAACTCGCTGGGCGGGAAGGGCATCGGTTCGACAGAGGGCATGGGCATCTGCCACGCCTATGCGCCGGACGGGCGCTGCATCAGCCTGCTGAAGATCCTGATGACCAATCACTGCATCTTCGATTGCCATTACTGCGTGAACCGCAAGAGCTCGAATGTGCGCCGCGCGCGCTTTACGGCTCAGGAGATCGCGGACCTTACCCTCAGCTTCTATCGCCGCAATTATATCGAAGGGCTGTTCCTGTCCTCCGGCATCATCAAGAGCTCCAATTTCACGATGGAGCAGATGGTGGAGGCCGCGCGCATCTTGCGCGAGGACCACGATTTTCGCGGGTATATCCACCTCAAGACCATCCCCGAAGCCGATCCGGAACTGGTGCACCAGGCGGGGCTCTATGCGGACCGCGTTTCCATCAATGTGGAGCTGCCGACCGATAGCGGACTTACCCGCCTCGCACCGGACAAGGATGCGCGGCAGATCGAAACCGCGATGGGCAAGACGAAGTCGGACATCGTGGAGATGAAGGACGCGAAGAAGCGCTTCCGCCACGCGCCGCGCTTTGCCCCTGCCGGCCAGTCGACGCAGATGATCGTCGGGGCGGATAGCGCGACCGATGCGGATATCGTGGGCAAGGCCAGCCGCCTGTATGACAATTTCCGCCTGCGCCGCGTCTATTACAGCGCCTTCTCTCCGATCCCGGACGCCAGCGCCGTACTGCCGCTGAAACGCCCGCCGCTGATCCGCGAGCACCGGCTTTACCAGTCGGACTGGCTGATGCGGTTCTACGGATATGCGCCCGGCGAGGTGATGCAGGCGACGGAGGCCGACGGGAACCTTCCGCTGGACATCGACCCCAAGCTGGCGTGGGCGCTGAAATTTCGCGAGCGTTTTCCGCTCGACGTGAACCGCGCAAGCCGCGAGGAATTGCTGCGCGTCCCGGGTCTCGGCGTGACCGCGGTGAACCGCATCATTGCGAGCCGTCGTCACCGGACCCTGCGGCTCGATGATATAGCGAAGCTCACCGTCTCCATCGCCAAGGTGCGACCGTTCCTGATCGCGGCGGACTGGCGGCCGCTCACGCTGACCGATCGCGCGGATTTGCGCAGCCTGCTCGCGCCCAAGGCGGAGCAGCTGGAACTGTTCGCGGCATAGTCATGGCCTCCATCAATCCGGTGCAGGACGGGATCGCGGTCCACCTGCCACGTCCCGACGATTTCGACTTCTGGCGCGCCCGCGCGCGTTCGCTGGTGGCGGCGGGCATTGCTCCGGAAAAGGTCAGCTGGATCGAGCCGGGTGGCAGCGGCGACCTGTTCAGCGGCGCGGCGGGAGAGACGGATGATTGGCCGCTGCCGGATGGGAAAGACGGCATCGTCCGTGTCAGCAAGCGCTTCGTCAGCCTCGCCCGCAATGCAATCCTGCATTCCGAACCCCAGCGGTTCGCCCTGCTGTATCGCCTGCTGTGGCGCATGCAGTCCAACCTGCGCGTGGTGGAAGACAAGGCGGACCGCGACGTGCGCCAGCTGGAGCTGCTCGACAAGGCGGTCCGCCGCGACAGCCACAAGATGCACGCCTTCGTCCGCTTCCGCCGCATCGAGACCGAAGATGGCGGTGAGGAAGGCGATCACTACGTCGCCTGGTTCGAGCCGGAGCATCACATCGTCCGTGCCAATGCCGGTTTCTTCAAGCGCCGCTTCGCCAATATGAAATGGTCCATCCTGACACCGCGCGGCTGCCTGCACTGGGACGGGGAGACGATGCGCGAAGGCCCGCCAGCGGAGCGCAGCGATGCGCCGTCCGGCGATCCGACGGAGGACCTCTGGCGCAAATATTACGCCTCCATCTTCAATCCCGCCCGGCTAAAGATCGGCGCAATGACGAAGGAAATGCCGCGCAAGTACTGGAAAAACATGCCCGAAGCGGCGTTGATACCCGAATTGGTGGCAGGCGCGCAAAGGCGAGAGAGCGAGATGGTGGCAGCAGGCGAATTGGATTTCGAGGAACGGCCCGAAACGCTGGATGCTATCGCCAAGGCTATCGAGGGCTGCCACAAATGCCCCATCGGCCAGCTCGAAAATCATGCCGTCATGGGCGAGGGGCCGCGCGGCGCGGACCTGATGATCGTGGGCGAGCAACCGGGCGACCATGAGGACATCGCGGGCCGCCCCTTCGTTGGCCCGGCCGGGCAATTGCTGGACCGCCATCTGGAGAAGGCGGGCATCGACCGGAAACGCGCTTACGTCACCAATACGGTCAAGCATTTCAAATATTTGCAGCGCGGTAAGCGGCGCATCCACCAGTCCCCCACCGCCAAGGAAATCGACACCTGTCGATGGTGGATCGAGAGCGAGCGCGCGATCGTTCGTCCCAAGCTCGTCCTTGCCCTAGGCGCCAGCGCGGCACGCGGCGTGCTGGGCAAGACTGTCAGTATTTCACGGGCGCGGGGGGAGGGTATCCCGCTGGAGGATGGCAGCGAGTTGTGGATCACGGCGCACCCTTCCTACTTGCTCAGGCTGGACGGGGAGGCGGCGGACAAGCAGGCCGCGCTGTTCGAGGCCGATCTTGCAGCGGTGAAGGAGCGGCTCGAGGAATTGGCGAGTTGATGGGATTTGCAGGCGCATTCGGCAATACTTGCCGCTAACACATCGTCGATGTTCGCGCCCGAGACCCTGCTTGCTTTCTTCCTGGTCACCGCGACGACCAGCATCGTGCCCGGCGTCAGCATGTTGTTCGTCACCGGGCAGGCCGTCAGCCACGGGCCGCGCGCAGGATGGACCGCGCTGGCGGGCATGCAATTGGGCTACTTCGTGTGGTGGCTGGTCGCTGCGCTTGGCCTCGGCGCGCTCGCCCAAACCTATTCCTTCGCTTTCCGGTTGCTGGCCTTCGGCGGCGCTGCCTACCTTGCGTGGATGGGCGTGCAGGCAGTCATGAAGTCGGCGCGCGTCGAGGCTGCGCCGGAAGCACCGGGCGAGCCGGTGGCGCCGCCAGCCCGCAATGGCTTGCGCGACGGGATGGCCATCGCGATCGGCAACCCCAAGTCCCTGATCTACATGGTCGCCATCATCCCGCCATTCATCGATCCGGCCTTGTCCGTCGTGCCGCAGATCGCCTTGCTGGCCCTTGTTGCGCTTGTTGCAGACCTGCTGGTCGGCGCCGCTTATATCCAGGCGGGCAGCTGGCTGGCGCGGGCGATGACCGCTCCGGCGCAGCAGCGTAAGCTGGGTCTTGGTATCGGCTTCACATATATCGTGATCGCGGCGCTGCTGGTCTGGGAGATCATGGCGTGGCAGTGAAGCGTACCGGATTCCGCAAGCAGGTCGGGGCATTTCGCCTTGATCGCCTGCTGATCGCGGTGCTGGTGATCTCTGCCCTCGGCCTTGGCGGCCGCGCGTGGCTGGAGGAGCATCCGCAGCACAATCCCTTGGCGCCGCTCGACCTGTCGGACCCGCCGGGCTGGGCGACAGCGCGCAAGCTCGCTGCACTACGCGATGATGCCGATGCATGCAGGGCCGTCCTTGAACGCAGCGACGTCGGCTTTGAGGCGCTCCCCGCAGCAGGCGACGCCGGTCCGTGCCGCCGCGAAGATCGCACGGTGTTGCTCGACTATCCGCTGAGCCCGGACACCCCGGCTGCAACCTGCGCCGTGGATGCAGGGCTTGAAATCTGGCTGCGGCAAAGCCTGCAACCGGCAGCGCGCGAGCTGTTTCAGGCCGATATCGAAAGGGTGGAGCATCTCGGCGTCTTCGGCTGCCGGCGGCTCTACGGCAATGACAGCGGCCCGTGGAGCGAACATGCGACGGGCAATGCCATCGATATCGCTGGTTTCACGCTGTCAGACGGTACGCGCATCAATGTGCTGCGCGATTGGTCGAACAAGGGCGCGAAGGGCGCGTTCCTGCGCCGCGTGCGCGACGGGGCTTGCGGCGTGTTCTCGACCACATTGTCGCCCGACTACAACGCGGCGCATGCGGACCATTTCCACCTCGACCAGGGCGGCAGGGCGTTTGGGAATGTGTGCCGCTGAGGCGAGGTCTCAAACCGGTTCTATGGAATAACCGGCACTACGGACGGTGCGGATCGGGTCCGGCTCGCCTTCCAATTCCACCGCCTTCCGCAAGCGGCGGATATGCACGTCCACCGTGCGCTCCTCGATATCGCTTTCCGTGCCCCAGACCGCATCGAGCAACTGCGTGCGGCTGAAGACCCGGCGCGGATGTTCCATCAGGTAGCGCAGAAGCCGGTATTCGGTCGGGCCAATCCTGAGCGGTTGTCCCTTGCGGCTGACCTGATGCGCCACCGGGTCCAACGTAAGGTCGCCGACGGTCAGGTTTTCGCCCGCCAGCGCAGGGCGCACGCGCCGGAGAACGGCGGCCACGCGGGCCAGCAATTCGCGCGGTGAAAACGGCTTCGTCAGGTAATCGTCCGCGCCTGTCTCCAGCCCGCGGATCCGGTCGTCCTCCGCCTCGCGTGCGGTAAGCATTATGATCGGGACTCCGGCCGTGTCCTTATCCCGGCGCAGGCGGCGGCATACCTCGATGCCGCTAGTGCCCTCGACCATCCAGTCCAGGATCACCAGGTCAAACTGATGCTCGCTGGCCAGCAGGATCGCCTCGTCGCCGTCCGAGGTGCAGCGCACGTCATAGCCTTCATTGCTGAAACGGTATTCCAGCAGTTCGGCAAGGGCCTGATCGTCTTCTACAAGCAGCAGTTTCGGCGAGGCCATGGCTTAGGGCTTCCCTGAGATGAATTCCCGGTCCGTATATGACGTTTCAGTGTCAGTTACATGACAGGTCGCGCCGTGCCAGTCAGTCGTCCGGATATTCGCCGGTTGCGGCGAAATGCACCATTTCCGCAACATTCGTGCAGTGATCGCCGATCCGTTCAAGGTTGCGGGCGATGAACAGCAATTGTGCTGCACTGCTGATGGTGGCCGGGTTCTCGACCATGTGGCTGACCAGATTGCGGAAGATGGAATCGTAGAACGCATCCACCTTGTCGTCGCGCTCGATCACTTCCAGCGCCAGCGCCGGATCGCGCGCGGCAAAGGCGGTCAGCACATCGTGCACCATCTCGGTCGTTACGTCGCCCATGGCGGGCAAAAGGGTGAGCGGTTCGAAACGGCTGCGGCCCTCGATCCGGCCAACGCGCTTGGCGATATTCTTGGCGTAATCGCCGATCCGCTCGACAACGCCGCCGATCTTCAGCGCCGCGATAATCTCACGCAGGTCGTCCGCCATCGGCGCGCGCAGGGCGATGGTGCGAACGGCCATGGCATCGACTTCGCTTTCCAGCGCGTCGAGCCGCTTGTCGCGCTCCACCACCTTGGCTGCGAGTTCCTCGTCGCCATTGATCAGCGCCTGCAGCGATTCCTGCACGGCAAGCTCCGCCAGGCCGCCCATTTCGGCGATCAGGCCGCGAAGCCGCGTGATGTCTTCGTCGAATGCCTTGACTGTGTGGTCGGACGCCATCAGCCGTACCTCCCGGTGATATAATCCTTAGTACGCGTTTCGCGCGGATTGGTGAAGATGTCGCTCGTTTTGCCATATTCCACCATCTTGCCGAGGTGGAAGAAGGCCGTGCGTTGCGAAACGCGGGCGGCCTGCTGCATGGAGTGCGTGACGATCACTATGGCGTAGCGGCCGCGCAGTTCGGCGATAAGCTCTTCGATCTTTGCGGTCGCGATGGGATCAAGCGCGCTGCATGGCTCGTCCATCAGGATGACTTCGGGATCGACGGCGATGGCGCGCGCGATGCACAGGCGCTGCTGCTGGCCACCGGAAAGTGCCGTGCCGGAATCTTCCAGCCGGTCCTTCACCTCTTCCCACAGGCCCGCGCGGCGCAGGCTGCGTTCGACAACCTCGTCCAGCGCGCCCTTGCCTTCGGCCAGGCCGTGGATCTTGGGACCGTAGGCGATGTTCTCGTAGATCGACTTGGGGAAGGGGTTCGGCTTCTGGAACACCATGCCCACGCGCG
The DNA here is from genome assembly GCF_001687545.1 of Paraurantiacibacter namhicola. Lineage (NCBI taxonomy): Bacteria > Pseudomonadati > Pseudomonadota > Alphaproteobacteria > Sphingomonadales > Erythrobacteraceae > Paraurantiacibacter > Paraurantiacibacter namhicola. The sequence continues at coordinate 1,591,529 of NZ_CP016545.1, forward strand.
CGCGCAGCTGCACCACGTCCATGCCGGAGGCGTAGATGTCCTCGCCTTCCAGTTCGATCGTGCCGGACACTTTCGCGCTCGGGATCGTGTCGTTCATGCGGTTCAGCGCCCGCAGGAATGTGGACTTGCCGCAGCCGGACGGGCCGATGAAGGCCGTCACATGCTCCTCGTGCACGTCGATGGAGACATCGTCGATCGCCTGCTTCGTGCCGTAATACACGTCCACATTGCGGGCGCGCATCTTGGGGATGCCGGTATTCTGGGTATGGTTTTCGGTCACCAGGTCTTCTCGAAACGGTTGCGCAGGTAAATGGCGAGGCCATTCATCACTAGCAGGAAGATGAGCAGGACGATAATCGCGGCGCTCGTGCGCTCCACGAAGCCGCGGTCGATCTCGTCCGACCAGAGGAAGATCTGGACCGGCAGCACCGTGGCGGGGCTGGTGAAGCCATCGGGCGGGGTGGCCACGAAGGCGCGCATGCCGATCATCAGCAGAGGCGCGGTTTCACCCAGCGCGCGGGCCATGCCGATAATAGTGCCGGTTAGGATGCCGGGCAGGGCGAGCGGCAGGACGTGGTGGAACACGACCTGCACCGGGGAAGCGCCCAGCGCCATGGCGCCGTCGCGAATGCTGGGCGGCACGGCCTTGATGGCGTTGCGGCCGGAAATGACGATCACCGGCATGGTCATCAGCGCCAGCGTCATGCCGCCGATCAGCGGCGCAGACCGGAAATTCGGGAAGATCCACAGGAACACGGCGAGGCCCAGCAGGCCGAAGATGATCGACGGGACAGCCGCAAGGTTGTTGATGGAAACCTCGATGATATCGGTCCAGCGGTTCTTCGGCGCGTATTCTTCAAGATAAAGCGCGGCCAGTACGCCTATCGGGAATGCCAGAAGCAGGGTGACGATCATCGTCAGGATGGAGCCCTTCAGCGCCCCCCAGATGCCGACCTGCTGAGGGTCGGTCGCGTCCGAACGCGAGAAGAAGCCGGGATCGAAATTGTCGGACAGCTTGCCTTCGCCCGCCAGTTGCTGGGCGAGCGGTTGCAGGTCTGCCTGACCATCACCCGAATAGGCCGTGGCAAGATCATCCGTCGCTGGCAGCCAGAGCGTGGTCTGCTGCCGCAGCAGCGAGGGATCGGCCACGATCTCGTCGGCCGCGACGCGCCATGCCTGCGGGCTCAGCTCGGCTGCACCTTCGGCACCCAGTTCCTGCTCGGCGAAGAACTGCACGACTTCGCGCAGGCCCTGGCCTTCGAGGGAACGGAACTTGTCCTTCTCGTCAGCAATCGAGGGATCGAGCGAGATGCCCGCTTCGCCAAAGTCCATCGGTACGGCGAGCTCGGCGCGCTGGAAGCCGGCGATGCCGTTGAACGTCATCGTCCCCAGCAGGAAAACCAGGATGAAGACGGATACCAGAATCGCGCCAAGGCCCATCGCCTTGAAACGACGTTCCGAGGCATAACGCTTCTTCAGTCGCGCTTCGAAGGCTTCCGTGCGGGTCGGTGCGGTGATGGCCTGCTCACTCATAAGCTTCGCGGAACCTCTTCACGACGCGCAAGGCGATGAAATTGAGGGCGAGGGTGACCAGGAACAGCACGAAGCCAAGCGCAAATGCGCTGAGCGTTGCAGGGTGGTCGAAACTGCCTTCGCCCGTAAGCATGGCCACGATCTGGAAGGTGACTGTGGTCATTGCCTCCAATGGATTGGCCGACAGATTGGCTGCGGCACCGGCCGCCATGACAACAATCATGGTCTCGCCAATAGCGCGGCTGACGGCAAGCATAATGCCGGCCACGATGCCGGGCAGGGCGGCGGGCACCAGCACGCGGCGGATCGTCTCGTTGGTGGTCGCGCCCAGTGCCAGCGAGCCATCACGCATCGCCTGCGGGACGGCGGCGATGGAATCGTCGGCCATGGAGCTTACGAAGGGAATGATCATCACGCCCATCACCATGCCCGCGGCCAGCGCGCTTTCGCTGGAGGCATTGGAAATGCCCACGGAGACGGCAAGGTCGCGGATGAAAGGTGCGACAGTCAGCGCGGCAAAATAACCGTAAACCACGGTGGGGACGCCGGCGAGCACCTCCAGCGCAGGCTTCAACACCTTGCGCCAGCGCGGCGAGGCATATTGCGTGAGGTAGATCGCGCTCATCAGGCCCAGAGGCAGCGCCACGATCATGGCGATGATGGCACCGATATAGATCGTGCCCCAGAACAGCGGGATTGCGCCGTAACGCGTGGGGTCGGGATTGTCCGGATTGGCCATGGGGTCGGGCCCCCAATGCGTGCCGAACAGGAAATCGATGGGATTGACCATGCCGAAGAATCGGATGGTCTCGAACACCAAGCTGACGACGATGCCCAGCGTGGTCAGGATGGCGACGAGCGATGCCAGCAGCAGGCCGGTCATCACGGCCTTTTCCACACGCGTGCGGGCGGTGAAGTCCGGCTTCAGGCGCAGGAAGGCCCATGCGGCCCCGGCCAGCGCGATGATCAGCGTCAGCGCAAGGCCAATCCAGTTATAGCGTGTTAGCGCATCCTCGAAGGGGCCGATCAGCTGGCGCGCCTCGGGATTGAAGACGGTGGTGGCGCTGCCGGTTGCCACGGCGCGCGCTTCGGAAATCAGCGATTGCCGCTTCATACCGAATTCCGGCAGCACGCTTGCTTCCGGGCTGGCGAGGACGTGGGCCATCACCAGTTGCGGCGATACCACGCTCCAAATCACGATGAAGATGGTGACGGGCAGGGCGATCCACAGCGCCGCATACCATCCATGGTAAGACGGGCGGGCTGCAATGCGCCCGCCCGACTGGGATGCGAAAGCCTGGGCACGCCCCCGTGCCACCAGCCATCCGGCGAGCCCCAGCCCTAAAGCCAGGAGTAGCAAAATAGCGGGTGACATGGAGGGTGCTCGGCTCCGTTACTTCAGCTTGTCGGCCGTCAGCGGAGTGAACTCCGTGGCAGCGGTGTTGGCAGTCGCCATAGCGTCTTCAGGATTTGCGACAAGGCCGATGGCAGCAAGCGAACCGCCCCGTCCCCAGTTTGCAGCCCAGGCGCCGATATATTCGCGCAGGCCGGGGATCGCTTCGAGGTGGGCGTTCTTCACGTAGATGAACAGCGGACGGGCGCCCGGGTACTGGAAGCTGGAGATGTTCTCATACGTCGGGTCCACGCCGTTCATCGGCAGGCCCTGCACGCTGTCGAGATTCTCTTCCAGGTAGCTGTAGCCGAATACGCCCACGGCGTTCTGGTTGCCACCCAGCTTCTGCACGATCAAATTGTCCTGCTCGCCCTGGTCGACATACTTCCCGTCGGAGCGGACTTCCGTGCAGACCTGGTCGTACTTGTCTTCGTCCGCTTCCTTCAGCTCGGACATGGCCGGATCGGCCTTGCAGCCCACTTCCAGGACCAGTTCTTTCAGCGCGTCACGCGTGCCGGAGGTGGAGGGCGGTCCGTAGACCAGGATCGGCAGGTCGGGCAGGGACGGATCGACATCGGACCACGTCTGCGCCGTCTGCTCCTTGCCATAGGGGCTGGCGGCCAGCGCGCGGTAAACGATTTCCGGCGTCAGGTTCATCGTGATGCCGCCCTTGGCGGATGCGAAGGCGATGCCGTCCAGGCCGACCTGGATTTCCGTGATGTTCTCCACGCCATTGGCCTGGCAATCGGCGAACTCGCTGGCCTTCATGCGGCGCGAGGCGTTCGCGATGTCGGGCGTGTCGGTGCCGACGCCCGAGCAGAACAGCTGGATGCCGCCGCCCGTGCCGGTCGATTCGATGATCGGCGAGCCGAAATCGGTGGAGCGGGCGAAGCTTTCAGCCACAGACTTTGCGAAGGGGAACACAGTGGAGGAGCCGACGACGCGGACGGAGTCGCGCGTATCGCTGCCACCAGTGCCTTCCGAACCGCAAGCGGCGAGGGCGAGAGCGGCGGTTGCCGCGATGGTACCTTTGAAGAGCATTTTCATAATCGATCCCTTTCGATTGAATTGTGCAGTCTTGAACTGAATGTCGGAATTGTGGGGCCGGCGCGAAGCTGCACCAGCCCCGTTTGGTTAGAAATCCACCTGCGCGCGCACGCCCACGACATCGACGCTGTAGTCACGGTTGCCGCTCGTTTCGGGAAGCACGGCATCGGTGTATTCGAGGCGGCCGTAATTCACGAGGAAACGGGTGTAATCGGTTGGGGTCCAGACCAGCGATGCGAAATAGCCGTTCTGCTTGCCGCCCGTGATGCCGGCATCGTTCAGGTCCAGATGGTCGTAGCGGACGTTGAACTGGATCGCGCCGATGCCGCCTTCGCCGACCGGGCTGGCCGGTTTGATACGGTTGAACGTGCCGCCCTTGTAACCGCGGCTGTCACCGGAGGTCAGGAAGACGCCTGCCTCGGCATAGCCGCCGAAGAAGGTCGGGTCCGCCAGCGCGCCGGGGCGGTCGACATTCTGCCAGAATGCTTCGCCAGCGACGTGGAAGCGGCCGGAGATGAAGGCAGCTTCCGCACCGTAACCGAACTCGCTTTCAGCGGCGAGATTGCCGGTGTTGACGAAGCGTTCGGAGGTGAAGTTGACCAGCGGACGCTGGCGGTATCGCACATTGTTGCTGTCCGTATCGGCGTAATGGACGGATGCGCCGAGGTGCAGCTGGCCGTCACCGAATTTCGGTGCGTAGACCACGCGGCCATCGAAGCTGTGCTCCTTGCCGGGAAGGTCGGAGATATTGTCGCTGAAGGCACCGGCCTGCACCGACACGTCGCCGACGCCGAATTCGACGGAGATGCCGAGCCGACGCTCGAAACCGAACGCGTCGGTGAAGGCGGCCCGCTCGATGAAGGAAGTGTGCAGGCTGCTGGTCAGCTCTTCCAGCGACTGGAAGTTGTTGTGCTGCCCGATGCTGATATCGACGCCCTTGCCTTCATAGGTGAGGATGGCGTCCGCAAGCGTGACCTGGTCACCGGCGAAATCGACTTCGAACTTGTAGCCGAAGCCGCCCGGGATATCGCCCTGCATGCCGATGCGCGCTCGCCGAAGATTGCTGCCGAAGCCGTCGGCTGCGCCGGTCGAGTCCGGCGCGGAAATGAAGCCGGCATCGGCCTGGATCCTGCCGCGCGGTTTAAAGGACCAGCCGCCATCTGCGGAAATCTCGGGTGCGCCCTTGAATTCGATTTCGGCGCCCGGTTCTGCTGCGGGGGCTACGGCTACAGCGACGGGCGCTGCGGGCTGCGTCAGCTGCGCGTTGCGAGCACGCTCCTGCTCCAGTTCCGCTTTCGTCTGCTCCAGCTCACCTTCGAGCGTGGCGACGCGGCCGGACAGTGCCGCCATTTCGGCGCGCATCTGGGCGAGTTCTTCCTGCACGGACATCGTGCCGGCCTGCTGCGCGGCAGCGGGCAGGGAGGTGAGGCTGGTTGCCGCGAGAGCAAGCCCGATGAGTGTGACGTTCCGCATTTTTCGATCCCTTCACTTGACGTGATTCCATCAAAGTCGGGTCGCCGTTATGCGCGCAATGTTACAGGCCGGTGACAGTTCGCCGGAGCGTCATCGAAGCCTGTGCACAAGTGGTTGATAAGGTCGAAAAAGAGTCTTCGGCCTGTCGCTCAGGCCGTGTCTTCGTGCAGCGGCAAACGCACGCGGACAGAGGTGCCAACGCCCAGCTCGCTGTCGATATCGAGCCGCCCGCGGTGCCGCTCCACGATATGTTTCACGATGGCGAGGCCAAGGCCGGTGCCGCCGGCAGCGCGGCTGCGACCCGGATCGGTGCGATAGAAGCGGCGCGTGAGGTGCGGCAGGTGCTCCGCCTCTATCCCTTCCCCCAGGTCGCGTACGACCAGCTCGGCCATGGACCGCGCGCCCTTCGCCAGCGAGATCGTCACGGGCTTCGCCGGATCGCCGTATTTCAGGGCATTCTCGACCAGATTTCGCACCAGCTGCTCTAGCTGCTCCGCCTCGCCCGGCACGAGGACCTGTTCGTCCATCTCATAGACAAGGCGGTCCGAATGTTCTCCGGCAGAAACGTCGTGCGAAGCGCGTTTGACAACGCTGGTCAGGTCGACACGGTCGCGCGGGACCTCATGCTTCTCGGCCTGCACCTTGGACAGTGACATCAGGTCGGCGACCAAGGATTGGAGGCGGCGCGCCTCGCGCAGCACCGTCTTGTGGAACTTGCGGATGATTGCCGGATCGGCGTCTGGCGCTTCGTCCTCCAGCGTCTCGACATATCCGATGATGGAGGCCAGCGGCGTGCGAAGCTCATGGCTGGCATTGGCGACGAAATCGGCATGGGCCCGGCCCAGCTCCGCCTCTGACGAGCGGTCGACCAGTTCGACGAGCCAGTACCGGTCATCCACTCTCTGCCGCCGCATCAGCCAATTACTGCGCGGCCCTGTGAGGCCGACGATCATTGTTTCGCCGCCACGTTCACGGGTCAGCAGGTCGATGGCGGCAGGATGGCGGAAAGCGACCCGGGCGTCTTGGCCGACGACGTGCGCACCCAGGGCCTCGCGCGCCGTGGCATTGGCCAGCACGATCCGCTCTCCGTCGACCAGCAAGATGGCGAGATTCGAATTCTCTACCAGCCGACCGATCCGGTCGCGCGTGATGGTGACACTGCGCGACATGTCGGTCTCACGGCGTTCCGGCACGGGAGCCGGGACGAGATAGAGCGACCCGATCCAGAGCAGGAGTATCGCCAGAGCCAGGATGGGATGTGCGCCGGAAATCATCGCCGCCGCTGCGCCGATCAGGGCCAGGGCAATGCCTGCCCATGGAGTGTCGCGCCGGCTGTCCATGGCACGGCCTTAGAGCGCGATTGACGGAGGTGGAAGCGGCTTGATGCGTATAGCGGTCGAAAGCCTGCATGCGTGGGCGCTGCGCACAAACGGCAACCCAGCCAAACCGATCAGCGATGTAAGGAAATCTCGTACCGCTGGTGACCCCTACGGGAATCGAACCCGTGTTTCAGCCGTGAAAGGGCCGCGTCCTAACCGCTAGACGAAGGGGCCATCTGCGGTACGAGCGGCGCACTTAGGGGGGCATCGGGATACGGTCAAGCCTTGTACGCTCGGCTCACGAAAAAATTTGGCTCAGTCGGCCCAGGCGGCGTCTTCCAGGTGCAATTCGGCCTGAGGGCGTGCGCCCCAGTCGTCCACCTTCACCCGGCCAGCGAGCCATAACCGGCGGCCTTTCGCGCCGTGGAGCAGGCTCTGGCCGAGCTCGCTGTCGGCGGAGCGGAAGGCGATTCCCTTGAAGCTGCGTCCATCCTGCCCGGCGGCGATGATGCGGACGTGGTCCTTGCCCACGATGTCGCATTTGACGAGGTGCACCGGCCCCACCGCCACGCGCGGTCCGGGCCAGCCCATGCCGAAGGGGCCTGCGCTGTCCATCGCATCGACGAGGTCGGGCGTCAGGCCGCCCGGTGCCAGCGACAAGTCCAGCGTCATCACCTGGTCCTCTCGCGCCTTGGAGACGGATGCAGCAAGGTGGCTGTCCAGCCAGTCCGCAAATTCGTCCAGCTTCTCCGACGCAACGGTGAGGCCCGCAGCCATCGCGTGCCCGCCGCCTGCGACCAGCAGGCCTTTCTCACGTGCACCGATGATGGCGGCGCCCAGGTCGACGCCCGGGATGGAGCGGCCCGAACCCTTGCCCGTGCCGTCATCGTCCAGCGCGATCACGAGTGCGGGCTTGCCGGTCTTCTCCTTGATCCGCCCTGCGACGATGCCGATGACGCCCGGGTGCCAGCCCTCAGCCGAGAGCACGATGACGGAGCGATTGTGCTGGCTGGCGAGTTGCTCTTCCGCGGCCTCCTGCACTGCCGCTTCGATGGCGCGGCGGTCCTCGTTTAGGTCGCTCAGCTGCTTGGCGATCTGCGCTGCTTCGTCAGGGTCCTGCGTTGTCAGGAGACGCACGCCTAGGGTGGATTCGCCCACGCGGCCCCCGGCATTGATGCGCGGACCCAGCGCAAAGCCGCAATCCGAACATTGCGGCGCGCGGCCAAGGCGGCTTGCGTCGATGAGGGCAGCCATGCCGGTGTTGCGGCGCTGCGCCATGATCTTCAGGCCCTGCGCAACGAAGGCGCGGTTGAGCCCGCGAATGGCCGCGACATCGGCCACCGTGCCCAGCGCCACGAGGTCGAGCAGTGACAGCAGGTCAGGCTCTTTCCTATCCGCAAAGAAGCCGCGCTGGCGCAGGGTACGGGTGAGCGCGACGGCGAGGATGAATGCGACGCCGACAGCGGCAAGATGGCCATGCTCCGCGCCTTCATCGCTTTCGTCCAACCGGTTGGGATTGACGAGGGCTAGGGCGGCGGGAAGCTCTGCGGCACATTTGTGATGGTCCACCACCACCACGTCCACACCCGCATCGCGCGCCGCTGACAGGGCCTCGAACGCCATCGCCCCGCAATCGACCGTCACGACCAGGCTCGATCCTGTCTCGCCCAGCTTGACCAGCGCTTCTCCGCTGGGGCCATAGCCTTCCAGCAGGCGGTCCGGGATGTAGTATTCGGCATCGTGGTCCAGCATCCGGAACAGCCGGATCAGCAGGGCCGCGCTGGTGGCACCGTCCACGTCGTAATCGCCATAGACCGTCACCTTCTCGCCCGAGAGCACCGCTTGCGCGAGGCGTTCAGCCGCGTTGTCCATGTCCCGGAATACAGAGGGATCGGGCAGGAAGCTGCGGATGCTGGGTTCACGGTGGCGTTGCAGATCGTCCCGCTCGACACCGCGCGAGAGCAGCAGCTGCGTGACGATGTCGTCCTCCAGCCCCGCGACACCGCTTTCCAGCGCCATGTTTCCGCCGCGCCAGCGCCAGGCCTTGCCGGTGATGGAGCGGGCGATGCCGAGGACGTTGGCGGTGGTCTGCATGGGCCGGAATCTAGCGTGCGCGGGGACTGTTGCATAGCGGAGCAGGCCAATGTTCCACGCTTGCAGAAGTTTAACTGCCTTCGAATTGGATCATTCGGCTTATCACAGACTCGACTGTCCGGACATTTCGCGCCATCACGAGCGGGCAATGCGTTAGGGAAATTGCTGATTTCGCGTATCAACTCCCCTGATTTTGACTCTGTGCCTGCTGTCGCCCTGCTGTTTGCAGCGGGCAGCCGACCGGACCTGCCTGCCATCAATGCACTGGCAGACAGCTCAGGCGCATTTGCGGTGACCATGGAAGGCGATCCGGACGAGGCGGACGAAGGCGAACTCTGGGCGGAACTGCTGGTAAACGGTCTTACCTTCGATCTTCGCGGTCTCGCGCCTGGAAAGCCAGCCGATACCGAGCCTGGGCGCAGCTGTGTCGGGATCCGGCAGGAAGACCTTGACGCCGAGGCGGAAGCCATCGTCCTGTCTCCGGGCCCGCACCTCGCCGGCGGATCCATGATGGTCCCCGTGCTTCGCAGCTTGGCCGCCCTGGCCGCCGCCCTGTCGGAGCTGGGCAATGTCGTGGCGCTGACCTGGTGCCCAGCAAGCAATCTGTGCGCGCCCGACTTCTTCGCCCAGCAGGTTGCCCGCTGGGTAGAGGGCGGTGTCTTTCCCGGGCTCGTGCTCGTCTCGCTGAACAACGATCCGGACGGCGGCCTGACGAGCCAAGGCTTGGCGCAGTTCAGCGGGCAGGAATTGCGCGTCGAGCCGGAGCTGGGTGAAAGCATACCGGAACTTGCCAAGCTGGCGCTGCGGCTGATCGACTTCCTCGTGCGGCAGGGCAAGCTCTCCAGCGAGGAAGTGCTGACGGCGCCTGACGGCCAGCCGCTGCGGCTGACGCCAAGCAAGAACGGTCGATACCTGCGTGTCTGGCGCGGATGAATGACCGGAAACGCGCGCTCAAGACCCTGAAAGGCTCACGGCAGCCGCTCCCTTTTCGCATGGTGAACCGGCCCGGAACCGCAGCGCACCGGTCCGATATGCAGAAACATCACCTGCTCCCGTGCCAATTGCTAAGCAGGTCCGCGTTCGAGCGACTTGTCGGGCACGCAGGCGGGCGAACGCAGGTGATGGAGGACTTTCGGACGAATGGCTTGCTCCTGCCCGCAAACGAGGCGGCCGCTTCGGCATCAGGTCTGCCGCTTCACCGCGGGCCGCACCGGCATTACAACGAACTGGTGGCCGAGCGGGTCGGAAGCATCACGGACGATTGGTCCAATGCCCGTCTCCGCCATGAAGCATTCGCCGTGCAGGATGCGCTTGGTCGTTTGAGGCTGCTGCAGGGCGCATTGCGGCGCAAGCTGCTGGACACGGCACGCCCCCTGATCCTCAATCGCAAGGACCCGCTGGGCAAGGGCCGGGATTTTAGCGAACTCGACGCGATGGCTGACATGTTGTGGGCCGCGTCAGGCTGAGTATGCCCGGTCAGGCCCGTTTAAAGCGTTGAAGAACAGCGGTGCGAGCAGCAGCCCGGTCACGAAGCCGCCGAGGTGCGCCTCCCACGCGATGCCGCCGCCGTCGGACAGGAAGATCGGCACGGTTGTGAAGATCACCAGCAGCATGTTCTGCCGCAGGAAGCCGATCAATTGCCGGCCGAAGCGCATGCTGAACAGCGGTGCGACATGGTCCGGCCCCGGCCCAAGCCGCGCCAGATAGCCGATCAGGCCGTATAGCGCGCCGGATGCGCCGATTGCGGGGATGATGCCCGACGGGTTCAATGCCAGGAACCCCGCGCTGCCGCCAAGCCCGCAGGCTAGGAACAGGACGAAGGCGTAGAAAACCGCCCGCGCGCCATGTCCCAGCGTTGCGATAACGGGCGGTAGAAGGGCCAGGGTAGCCATGGAGTTGAATGCCAGGTGCACGATCCCGCCATGGGCGAGCATGGAGAGGAACAGGTTCTCATATTCGCCGGATGCCATCGTGGCGGCGCTGACGCCCCACACGCCCATGCTTTCATCGCGCAAGGCGAACCAGCCCCAGATGGCGGCTATCAGGCCAACGAAGGCGAGGGCAGGGATCGCATCGGCCCGGCCCATGACGCTGCCCTGCGCGCGCGGGACCAGCGGCACGCCGCTGGCGGAAGCGCCCATCCGGTCTGGCTGGCGATCATCCATCCTGGCTTGCCGCATTGGCTGCGCTCAGGATCGCTCGGAGGCTGGCCGTGGCGACGTCCTCGTCTATGCCGACGCCCCACACTGTCCCGCCCGCACCGGTCGCGCATTCCAGATAGGTTGCAGCGCGCGCATCAGTGCCGCTGCCAAGCGCGTGTTCGGTGTAATCGACAACTTCCAGGTCCAGCCCGAAGGCATCGCGCAGCGTTGCCAGCACGGAGGAGATCAGGCCCTTGCCGCGTCCGGAAACGCGCTGCTCCACACCGTCCACCTCGATCGTGCCGGTAAACACGCGCGATCCATCGGAAGCGCGCGCTTCCTCGTAATCGATCAGGCGATAGCGGCGCTCCTCCACCTGTATGTAATAGGCCTTGCGGAAGACGTCCCAGATGTCGCCTGCATCCAGTTCGCGGCTCTGGCTGTCGGCCACGGCCTGCACATGGCGGCTGAAATCGGCCTGCAAGCGCTTGGGCAGTTTCAGGCCCTGATCCTGTTCGAGGACCCATGCGAAGCCGCCCTTGCCGGATTGCGAGTTCACGCGGATCACCGCCTCGTAGCTGCGACCAAGGTCCGCCGGATCGACCGGCAGGTAAGGCACGCGCCACTGCGGATCGTTCTGCGCTTCGTGAGCCGCGAACCCCTTCTTGATGGCGTCCTGGTGGCTGCCGCTGAAGGCGGTGAAGACCAGTTCGCCGCCATAGGGATGGCGCTGGTGGACGGGGATCTGGTTGCAGTACTCCACCGTCTCGATCACCCGGTCGATGTCCGAGAAATCGAGGCCCGGGTCGATGCCCTGCGTGTACATGTTGAGCGCCAGCGTCACGAGACAGCAATTGCCGGTCCGCTCCCCATTGCCGAACAGGCAGCCTTCGATCCGGTCTGCGCCAGCCATCAGCCCCAGCTCCGCCGCGGCGACACCCGTGCCGCGGTCGTTATGCGTATGCAGGCTGATCACCGCGCTGTCCCGGCCCGGCAGGTTGCGGCAGAAATACTCGATCTGGTCGGCGTAGATGTTGGGCGTTGCCGCCTCGACCGTGGCCGGCAGGTTCAGGATGATGGGCCGCTCCGGGGTGGGTGTCAGAACTTCCATCACCGCCTCGCAGACGGAGATCGAGAAATCGAGTTCCGCCGTGCTGAAGGTTTCTGGCGAATACTGGAAATGCCACTCGGTACCGGGCTGCTTCGCCGCCTCGTCGCGCATCACCTTGGCACCGGCCACGGCAATCTCGCGAACCTCTTCCTTCGACATGCGGAAGACGATGTCGCGCCAGGCCGGGCTGACCGCATTGTAGAGATGGACGATGGCCGCCCGCGCGCCCTCGAGGCTGGTGAAACTGGTACGGATCAGGTCCTCGCGGCTTTGCGTCAGGACTTGCACGATCACATCGTCCGGCACGCGCCCGGAATTGACCAGCTTGTGGATGAAATCGAACTCTGTCGCACCCGCGCTTGGGAAGCCGACTTCGATTTCCTTCACGCCGACTTCCACCAGCAGGTCGAAGAAGCGGTTCTTCTTCACCGCGTCCATGGGATCGACGATGGCCTGGTTGCCATCGCGCAGATCCGTGCTGAGCCAGCGCGGCGCGCTCGTGATCGTGCGCGTGGGCCATTGCCGGTCGGGCAAGGGGACCTGCGGGAAGGGGCGGTATTTCTTGGACGGATCGCGCAACATGGGCTGCCAGCCTTATCCTGCTTTGCCCGCGCAGCAAGTGCGGCGGGGAAAGGATTCGCTTTTCTAGATGAAAGGCCCCTTAGGCGGGCAGCCGCGCGACCGGGCGCAGCACGGAGGACACGCCTAAGGGCGCGCTAGTCGCAGCAGCAGGCAGAGGGCGCGTTGCTTTGTCATCTGACGTTGAGGCTAGCGCGCTGCAGCGGGCGCGTAAAGCGGCTAAAGAAGGCTGACGAAAAAACGGGCGCGAGCCTGAGCCCGCGCCCCGATTTTTCGCCAGTATTCCGAATTACTCGGCGGGCATCTCGAAGGCGACGGAGATGTCCAGCGCCACATTGTTCCCGATCACTGGCAGGGCATAGTCGATGCCGAAGTCGCTGCGATTGATGAAGGCCTCGCCCTCGAAACCGATCGTGCGCGCGCCGGACATCGGATTGCTGCCTGCGCCCGTAAACTGCGCCATCACGGTGACGGGCACGGTCACGCCGTTCATCGTCAGCTCGCCCATGATATTGGCGCGCGTGCCACTGGTGGGCATCACGGATGTGGATACGAAGCGCGCAGCCTGCGGCTCGGGCCCGAAGAAGTCCGGCGAGCCGCCATCCTTGCCCGCGCGCAGCAGGTGGTTCTTCAGCCCCTCGCTCGGCACGGTGACCGATGCGATGGGGATCATCACATCGACCTTGGCCGCGGACAGGTTCGCGGGGTCGATCTCCAGCGTGCCGGAGACATCGCCAAAAATGCCAAGGTAATCGTTGAAGCCGAAGTGATTTACGCGCCACCCGACCATGGAATGGCCAGCATCGGCGGTATAGGTCCCGGCCATCACATCCGCGACATTGGCGTTGCCGGGCAGGGCGGGTGCGTCCTGCGCGCCGATCGCGCTGACTGACAAGGCCGCCGCCGGAATGGCGAGGGCGGCGGAAAGTAGGGTGAGACGTGTGCGGCGCATATTCGATCTCCCAGAATTGTCGTGTTGCTTAACCCAGAGGCGGCCCGGAATGTTCCGGAAGGCGTGTCGCATCAGCCCGTCATGGCGCTGGCGGCATCGGCCTGGCAGACCGGAAGCCGGACACTCTCGCGCTCCTGCAATTGCAGCAGGTTGTAACTTTCCTGCGGCTCCAGCGTATCGCAGGCGCGGTATGCCGGGTCCGAGGGCAGGCAGCCAGCACCGCACACCAGCCGCGCCTTTTCCGCCTGCCAGTCGATATGCCAGAACCGCCCGCCTGGGGTCGCGATGTAGCCATCCGTCTGGCTGGCGATATCGCCCTGCATATCGAGCAGGGATGGCACTTCGCTGTCATAGGACGCGCTGTGCGCGCCATGCGTGTGGATGGTGGCGCGAGGATAGAGGCTGCGTACGTCGAAATAGCTGATGTTGCAGCGGTCCTCGCTGCCCAGGATTTCCTCGCGCAGGACCAGCTCGCCATTCGCGCGCTCCGCCACCATGCCGCAAAGTTCGACGTTTTCGGCAATGGAGCGGCGCTGGAACTTGGCCAACTGCTCCCGGGCGAAGGCTTCCACCTCCGCCTGGGGCACGATTGCCTCATGAATGTCCGCTTCCAGCACGGTATCCGCTTGGCGCAGCACGATGAAGGCCCATGCGAGCGCACAGCCGAGCAGGACCAGAACTGTGCCGCGATTGCCTTCGAACATATCACGGCGATGCTAGGTCAGTTCTTGTCCTTGTCCACCAGCTTGTTGTCGCCGATCCACGGCATCATGGAGCGCAACTTGGTACCGACCTTTTCGATCGGGTGTGCTTCCTGGCGCTTGCGGGCCGCCTTCATTTCCGGATTGCCCACGGCATTGTCGGTCATGAAACGCTGCACGAACTTGCCGCGCTGGATGTCGTCCAGCACGCGCTTCATCTCGGCCTTTGTCTCATCCGTGATGACCCGCGGGCCGGTGTGGTAATCGCCGTATTCCGCCGTGTTGCTGATGGAGTAACGCATGTTGGCGATGCCGCCTTCATACATCAGGTCCACGATCAGCTTGGTTTCGTGCAGGCACTCGAAATAGGCCATCTCTTCGGGATAGCCTGCCTCGACCAGCGTCTCGAAGCCGGCCAGCACAAGGTGGCTGATGCCGCCGCACAGCACGGCCTGCTCGCCGAACAGGTCGGTTTCGCATTCGTCCTTGAATGTCGTCTCGATGATGGCTGAGCGGCCTGCGCCCATGGCACCGGCATAGGCCAGCGCGAGGGATTGGGCGAAGCCATTGCCGCCGGAGCCGGACCCTTCCTGATGCACGGCGATCAGGGCGGGGACACCGCGGCCCTGCTGGTATTCGTTGCGCACCGTGTGGCCGGGGCCCTTGGGCGCGATCATGATCACGTCCAGGTCCTCGCGCGGTTCGATCAGGCCGAAATGCACATTCAGGCCGTGAGCGAAGGCGAGGGCGGCGCCCTGCTTCATGTTGTCGCGCAAATCGTTGCGCCAGATCTCGGACTGGTACTCGTCCGGGGCCAGGACCATCACGATATCCGCCCACTTTGCGGCCTCCGCATTGGACATGACCGTGAAGCCAGCCGCTTCCGCCTTGCGTGCCGTGGCAGAGCCTTCGCGAAGTGCCACACGCACTTCGCCGGCCCCGCTGTCGCGCAGGTTCTGCGCATGGGCGTGGCCCTGGCTGCCATAGCCGATGACGGCGATGTTGCGGCTTTCGATCAGGCTGCGATCGGTGTCCGTATCGTGATAGACCTTCATGGTATTCCTATTGCGTGAGATAAAGCGATGTCAGCACGAGCGCGCCGATCAGGACGAGGAGCGGCCAGCCGACATGGCGGCCGCGGGTGACGATGGCATCGTAAAAACCTGCGCCGAGATGCGCCGCGCCGATTGCGGCGATCATCCAGCGGTTGCCGACGCCTTCCAGCCCGGCGAGGACCAGCATGGCGGCGACCAGGAACCACAGCAGCGTGGTCCAGTGCCAGGCGAAGCGCGTGACCTGCCTCGCCTGGTCGTTTTCAAGCACGCCCTGCGCGCCGGCCAGCATGGGGCCGATCAGCTGGCGTTCGCCCATGATGGAATGGATCAGCGCCGTTGCGACGCATAGGATGCCGGCCCAGATGAGCAGGAAGGGTTCGATAATTGGCATGTCAGGCTGTCTCCGCGCCGCGCATCATGCCCACGATCCCCGTCCGGCCGACCTCGACCAGTCCCAGTTCGCGCATGAGGGCGACAAAGCTGTCTATCTTCTCCGGTGTCCCGGTCAGCTCGAAGATAAAGGAGGCAGTGGTGGTGTCCACCGCTTTCGCGCGGAAGATTTCGGCCAGGCGCAAGGCCTCGACACGGGTTTCGCCTTCGCCGGCCACTTTCACCAGCGCCAGCTCGCGTTCGACATGCGGGCCTTCCTCGGTCAGGTCGACGACCTTGTGCACCGGCACCAGCCGTTCCAGCTGCGCCTGTATCTGGTCGATCACCTGCGGCGGGCCGTTGGTGACGATGGTGATGCGGCTGACGGCGTGGTCTTCGGAAATATCCGCCACGGTCAGGCTGTCGATATTGTAGCCGCGCGCGGTGAACAGCCCCGCGATCTTGGCGAGGATACCGCTTTCGTTATCGACCGTGACGGCAAGGACGTGGCGTTCGGAGGGGCGATGTTCGATTTTCATCACACGAGCGCCTTCGCTTCATCGGCCATGATGCCGTAAACCTCGTCGCCGTGCATCAGCATCTCGGTATGCGCCGCGCCGCTTGGGATCATGGGGTAGCAGTTGGCTTCCTTGGACACCTGGCAGTCCACGATCACCGGCCCGTCATGGTCCAGCATGGCCTGGATGCCTGCGTCCAGCTCGTCATCGGAGGTGATGCGGATGCCCTTCCAGCCATAGCTTTCGGCCAGCTTCACAAAGTCTGGCAGAGAATCGCTGTAACTGTTTGAATACCGGCTTTCATAAGTCAGCTCCTGCCACTGGCGGACCATGCCCATGTATTCGTTATTGAGGATGAAGACCTTCACCGGCAGGCGGAACTGGCTGGCGGTGCCCAGCTCCTGGATGTTCATCTGGATGCTGGCCTCGCCCGCAATGTCGATCACCAGCGCGTCCGGATTACCCAGCTGCGCGCCGATGGCTGCGGGCAGGCCATAGCCCATCGTGCCAAGCCCGCCGCTAGTGAGCCACTTGTTAGGGCCCATGAAGCCGAAATACTGCGCCGCCCACATCTGGTGCTGGCCCACCTCCGTGCTGATGATCGGGTCGCGGTCCTTCGTAAGCTCGAACAGGCGCTCCACGGCGCGCTGCGGCATGATGGCGTCCTTGCCGGCCGGGTAAGCCAGGCTGTCGCGCGCCTTCCAGCCGCGGATGCGCGCCTTCCACTCGGAAAGGTCCTGCCCCCTGCGCTCACCCCAGGCCGAAACGAGCTGTTCCAGCACGGTCGCGCAGTCGCCCACGATACCAAGATCGACCGGCACCACCTTGTTGATCTGCGCGCGGTCGATATCGACATGGATTTTCTTGGAATCCGGCGAGAATGCATCGAGCCGCCCGGTCACGCGGTCGTCGAAACGCGCGCCGATGCAGATCATCACGTCACACTGGTTCATCGCCATATTGGCCTCGAACGTGCCGTGCATGCCCAGCATGCCGAGCCATTCGGGATGATCGGCAGGAAACGCGCCGAGGCCCATCAGCGTGGAGGTGACGGGCGCGCCGGTCTTGCGCTGGAACTGCCGCAGCAGCTGGCTGGCATGCGGCCCCGCATTGATGATGCCGCCGCCTGTGTAGAGGATGGGCGCCTTTGCCTTGGCGATCATGTCGATGGCTTCGGCAATCTCGTCCGCCGCGCCCACGGTGCGGGGCTGGTAGCGCTTTTTTCGCTTGGCTTTGCCGTTGGGCATATCGGCGGAGGCGATCTGCACGTTCTTGGGGATGTCCACCACCACAGGGCCGGGGCGGCCGGTGGTGGCGATCTCGAACGCCTCCTCCAGCGTGGCGGCCAGGTCTGCCGGGTCCTTTACGAGGTAATTGTGCTTGGAACAGTGGCGGGTGAGGCCGATCGTGTCCGCTTCCTGGAACGCGTCCGTGCCGATCAGGTTTGTCGGCACCTGGCCGGTGATGACCACCAGCGGGATGGAATCGAGATAAGCGTCGGCAATGCCTGTGATGGCGTTGGTCGCGCCCGGTCCGCTGGTGACCAGCACCACGCCGGGCTTGCCGGTGGAGCGGGCATAGCCTTCTGCCGCATGGGCTGCGCCAGCCTCGTGCCGGACCAGGATGTGGCGGATGCGCGTGTCGGAAAACAGCTCGTCATAAATCGGCAGCACCGCACCGCCGGGGTAGCCGAAAACAAATTCGACGCCCTGCCGCACGAGGCTTTCCACCAGGATCGCAGCGCCGCTGCGCATATCCGACACAGATTTTCTCCCGTCCTGTAAAAGTGAGCCCGACGCGATCGTACCGCGCCGGGCCACTTCCTCTCAAACTCTGGGGCCGCTCTAGGTTGCTGAAAATATCATGTCAACAGCAAATCTGGGAATAATCTTTCAATCGTTAAGGAATTACGCGAATCTTCGTTCACGACCCTTTGCCAATCTTCCGGCATCTGGCGGCGGAACCAGGTGAACTGCCGTTTTGCGTAATTGCGCGTGGCTTGCTGGCCCCGCATGACCATTTCGTCGCGCTGGATTTCCCCGTGCAGCCAGGCGGCAATCTCCGGGACGCCTATCGCCCGCATGACCGGCAAGGCGGGGTCGAGGTCGCGGGCGAGCAGAGCCTCCACCTCCTCCACCGCGCCATGGTCCAGCATCCGGCAGAAGCGCGCATTGCACCGCGCGTACAATTCCTCGCGATCGGGCATCAGCACCAGTGGACTGAGATCGACGTTTGGCCCGATCCCGCCTTCACGCCGCGACTGCCAGTGCGCCATGGGCTTGCCAGTGGAACGAACCACCTCGAGGGCCCGCTGCACGCGAGTGGTGTCGGCGGGGTTGAGGGCAGCGGCGCGTTCCGGATCCTCGTCCTCCAGGGCGGCATAGGCTTCGGCCACCGACAGGCTGCGGACGGCGTCCCTGATCTCCGGCGCAATCGCGGGGATAGGCGCGATGCCGTCCAGCAATGTGCGGATATAAAGGCCCGTACCGCCCACCAGGATCGGCAGCACGCCCGAAGCGTGAGCGCGGACAATCGCCTCGCGAGCCGCCTCTGCCCAATCGGCTGCGCTGCACGGCGTTGCCCCATCCCATTTGCCGAACAGGGCATGGGTCACGCCGCCCATCTCCGCCTCGGTGGGCCGGGCGCTAAGCACTTGCAGGTCGCGGTAAACCTGTGCGCTGTCGGCATTGATCACCAGTGCGCGCCTGCCGCGGTCCTGCCATGCCTGGCCGAGCCGCACCGCCAGATCGCTCTTGCCGCTGGCCGTTGGCCCTGCAATGAGCGCGAGCCTTCGCCCGACCGGAGAGATATTCGTGCCCATCGCCCGCCTGATAGCAGACCCTGCGACACTCGAAAGTCGCCTCGACGCGGCAACGCGCGATTTGTCGAATGCGGGGCTGGCCGTCGCCAGCGCAGGGATGCTCGATTTCTGCGGCGATGTGCTGCAATTGCTGATCCCGGAAGGCGATGTGCAGACAATATGCGGCGTGCTGGACCGGCACTTCGCGGGCGCGGACATGCTGGTGGCCCGGCAGGAGATCACTCCGCCCAAGCTATTCGTGTCCGACATGGATTCCACCATGATCGGCCAGGAATGCATCGACGAGCTGGCCGATTTCGCGGGCCTGAAGGGTCAGGTTGCAGCCATCACCGAACGCGCCATGCAGGGTGAGCTCGATTTCGAAAGCGCGCTGCGAGAGCGGGTTGGGCTGCTCGCCGGCCTGGACGAGGGCGCGATTGACCGCTGCCTGTCCGAACGCATCAGGCCCACGCCCGGCGCACGCGCTCTTGTCGCAACGCTAAAGGCGCAGGGCTGTCGCTGCGTGCTGGTGACGGGCGGCTTCCACCATTTCGCCGATGCCGTGGCGGACCAGCTGGGTTTTGATCGCGTCGTGGGCAACCGGCTCGGCGTGGCGGACGGGAAGCTGACGGGCGAACTGGCTGGTCCCATCTCCGACAGCTCAACCAAGCTGGAAACCCTGCAGGAAGAGCGGGCGAAGCTGGGTGACAATGCCGCTGTAATGGCTGCGGGCGACGGCGCGAACGACATCCCAATGATCGAGGCGGCGGATTACGGCTTCGCCTATCGCGCAAAGCCCAAGGCCCGCGATGCCGCCAATGGCAGGATCGAGAGCGAATACCTGACGGCCATCCTGAAACTGCTGGAAGTCCGGGAGAGCGACTGGGTCGCGGGCTAGGCCGCAGCCACCTCTCGCATCGGTTGCAATTCCCAGCGCGACAGGCTGCGCCACGCCCATTCCAGCGGCCCGTAGCGGTAACGTGCCAGCCACCACGGGCTCCAAAGCAGCATCAGTGCCCAGACGGGCGGGACGATCAGCCACAGCTGACCGCGCGACAGATCGCCCCACAATCCGCCGGCAAAATCGAAGAACAGCAGCATGCCGACGAGCGTGCAGCAAAGGTAATTGCTGAACGCGGTGCGCCCGACTGCAGCGAACCTGTCCGCCAGCGCGCCGGACCGGAACAGCAGGATTGCCAGCGCGGCGTAACCGATAGCGCCGACGGGATGGAACCAGAACGGCAGCATCCTGACCAGCGGAGTAAACACAGCGCGCGCGAAGTCGGCGTTCAGCACCGCGGCAGCGGCCAAGACATGGTAAAGCAGCATTGGCACAAGCGTGTACGCCGCGATCCGCACGTAATCGCGCTGCGCCCATGTCCCCGACAGGAAGCCCGACTTGTAAAGCGCCATGCCCAGCAGCATCAGCGCGAGCGTTTCAATGCCGTATTGCGGTACGGAAAGGAACGGGCGCAGGGGCTGCGTCTCCAGTGTGAAATTCAAATGTGCCGCCGGGCTGGCGTGGGCCTCGCGCTCACGCTCGATGCGCAGCGCCAGTCGCTGTTCGTTTTCGGCGGTTTGCTCTGCCGTCAGGGCGGGACGGTTCTGCGTGGACTGGACAATCGTCCCGGCCGTCATCCCGCCATACATGAAGATGAAGAGGCCGGCGGCGGTCAGCGTCAGGGTCTTGGGCTTCAGGCGGACGAACATATAGGCGATCATGCCGACGAGCGCGTAATTCGACAGGATGTCGCCCCACCACAGGAAATAGAAATGCACGAGGCCGAAGGCGAGGAGCGCGGCCATGCGGGGGAAATGGACCTTCCAGCCCTTCCGTCCGGCCGCGACGGCGCGGTCGATCACCAGCACCATGCTGGCCCCGAACAGGACCGAGAACAGGCTGCGGAATCGGCCGTCGACGAAGATGAAATTCAGCGCCCACATCACCATGTCGCCCAGCGTGGCGAAGCCATAATCGGGCGGATAGAAATAGGCGCTCTCGACCATGCCGAGGCCGACGACGTTGACCGAGAAGATTCCCATCACGGCAATGCCGCGGATGATGTCCAGCGTTTCGATGCGCGTATTCGGCGGCGCGGTGGTTGCCATTCTCAAGCCCCCTCAGGCAGGTGTGTTAGGCGTGCCATACGCCTTTCCGTCGCGCCAGACAGATAATTCCGACGAACGGCCGACGCCGTCCGACGTCAGAGCCAGCTGGCGATCTGCTCTAGCGGCTTCTTGCGCAGCGCGTGATCCGGCACGGTTGCATCGGGCGCGGGGTGGCCGACCACGATCAGCATGAGCGGTTTTTCCGTATCGGGCCGCCCGCAAATCTCGCGCAGGAAGCCCATGGGCGACGGTGTGTGCGTCAGTGTGGCAAGGCCCGCCTCGTGAAGCGTCGCCAGCAGCATCCCGCAGGCAAGGCCGACGCTTTCATTGACGTAATAATTCTGCGTCTCGCCGTCCTCTTCGATCCCGCCCTTGCGCTGGGCGAAGCACGCGATCAGCCATGGTGCGGTCTCCAGGAACGGCTTGTGAGCATCGGTCCCGATAGGGTCGAGCGCGCCGAGCCATTCCTCGCTGGCCTTCGGCTTGTCGCCATCGGCGCCGTAGAACTTGCGCTCCTCGGCCTCGGCAGCCTCGCGAATGGCGCGCTTGGTTTCCGGCGAGGAAATCGCGGCGAAGTGCCAAGGCTGGTGGTTGGCTCCATTGGGAGCAGTGCCGGCAGCGCGGATGGCGTTTTCGATGACTTCGCGCGGGACGGGGCCATCGGTGAAGGCGCGGCAGGATCGGCGCGTACTCAGCCGCTCGAACATGGCACGGGCGCGAGTGATCCGCTCCTCATCCGAGAGGTCCGGCATGGCGGGGTAGGGGTGGTGCTTTTCCGTCAATCCAGCTTCCGTTCGTCCTGAGCCTGTCGAAGGGCGTGGGCGCAGCGTGCTTCGACAGGCTCAGCACGAGCGGATGGGTTCAGCCTTCCATCCATTCCTCGAAGAAGCGCTCATGCGCAGCCTTCAGCTCCGATACGCTCTTGCCGAACAGGCTGTCGCCGCCAACGGTGCCCAGACGGCGGAAGCCGACGCGGGCGTGGTTTTCATCCTGCGTACCCTTGGCCAGTGTCTCGTTCAGCGCCGCGGTATCCGGCACGGTGACGATGTAGCGGCCCTGGTCCTCGCCGAACCACCACTGCGCCTCGCTGTAATCCTCGTTGCGCGTCACGTCAGCGCCCATGCTGCCGGCCATGGCCATTTCGGCCAGCGCCACGGCGATGCCGCCATCGGAAACATCGTGCACGGCATTGACCAGTCCGTCGGCAATCAGCTGGCGCACGATCTCGCCTGCGGCTTTCTCCAGCGCCAGGTCTACCGGCGGGGCGCGGCCTTCATCGCGGCCATGCACTTCGGAGAGCCAGAGCGACTTGCCAAGATGGCTGCGCTCAGCGTCCGGCGTTGCCCATTCTTCCGGCCAGATCAGGTAGATCGCATCGCCGTCCTGCTTGAAGGGCATCGTCATCATCTGGCTGTAATCGTCGATGATGCCGACGCCGCCGATGGCCGGCGTGGGAAGGATCGCGCTGCCGCCGCCGGTCGCCTTGCTCTCGTTGTAAAGCGAGACATTGCCGCTCACGATCGGGAAGTCGAGCGCGCGGCAGGCGGCGCCCATGCCGTCCAGCGCATGGACGAACTGCGCCATGATTTCCGGCCGCTGCGGGTTGGCAAAGTTGAGGCAATTGGTCACGGCCAGCGGGCGCGCACCCACGGCGCAGAGGTTGCGGAAAGCCTCGGCAATGGCCTGCTTGCCGCCCTCGCGCGGGTTCGCGTGAACATAGCGCGGCGTGCAGTCCGTGCTGATCGCCAGCGCCTTCTTCGTGCCGTGTACTCGCACCACGCCTGCATCGCCGCCGGTCTGCAGAGTGTCTGAGCCAACCTGGCTGTCATATTGCTGGGAGATCCAGCGGCGGGAGGAGAGGTTGGGGCTTGCCAGAAGCGTGAGGAGGTCCTCACCCACATCCGTGCTGTCGGGCCGCTGCGTCATCGGGGCGATACCGGCCCAGTCTAGGTATTCCTCCATGGAGAGGTAAGGCCGGTCATATTCCGGCGCATCGGCAGCCAGCGGGCCAAGCGGGATGTCGCAAACGACCTCGCCGCCGAATTCCAGCACCATGTGGCGCGTGTCGGTAACTTCACCGATGACCGCGAAGTCCAGTTCCCACTTTTCGAAGATGGCCTGCGCCATGGCTTCCTTGCCGGGCTTGAGCACCATGAGCATACGCTCCTGGCTCTCGCTCAGCATCATTTCGTAAGGGGTCATGCCCTCTTCGCGGCAGGGGACTTTGTCCATGTCCAGCCGGATCCCGGCCTTCCCATTGGTGGCCATTTCGACGCTGGAGCTTGTGAGGCCCGCTGCGCCCATGTCCTGAATTGCGACGATGGCGTCGGTGGCCATCAGTTCCAGGCAGGCCTCGATCAGCAGCTTCTCGGTGAAGGGATCGCCGACCTGCACGGTGGGCCGCTTGGCGTCGGCGTCTTCCTCGAAATCGGCGCTGGCCATGGTTGCGCCATGGATTCCGTCACGCCCGGTCTTGGAGCCGACATAGACAATGGGGTTACCGACACCCGTCGCCGCGCTGTAGAAAATCTTGTCCGCGTCAGCCACGCCCACAGTCATCGCATTGACGAGGATATTGCCGTCATAGGCCGGGTGGAAATTCGTCTCGCCGCACACAGTCGGCACGCCCACGCAGTTCCCGTAACCGCCGATGCCTGCGACAACGCCCTGCACCAGGTGCTTCATCTTCGGGTGGTCGGGACGGCCAAAGCGCAGCGCATTGGCATTCGCCACCGGCCGGGCGCCCATGGTGAATACGTCGCGCAGGATCCCGCCAACGCCCGTCGCCGCACCCTGATAGGGCTCGATGTAGCTAGGGTGGTTGTGGCTCTCCATCTTGAAGATGGCGGCCTGGCCATCACCGATATCGATCACACCGGCGTTCTCGCCCGGGCCGCAGATGACCCACGGCGCTTCGGTCGGCAGCTTCTTCAGGTGCAGGCGCGAGGACTTGTAGGAGCAGTGCTCGCTCCACATCACCGAGAAGATGCCGAGCTCCACCAGGTTCGGCTCGCGGCCCAGCGCATTGAGCACGCGCTCGTATTCTTCTTCGGACAGCCCGTGCTGGGCGACGACTTCGGGGGTGATCTCGGACATGTGCAGCCCTTTAGCGAGGGCGGATGCGGCGCGCTAGTAGGCCATGCTTGACCCGCCTGCTTGTCCCCGCCAATGCTGCGGCCATGGATGCTGATGCCAAACCCATCGCCGATATGACCTTCGAGGATGCGCTGCGCGCGCTCGAGGATACGGTCCGCAAGCTGGAAAGCGGGGAAGTGCCGCTGGACGATTCCATCAAGCTGTACGAACGCGGCGAGGCGCTGCGCAAGGCGTGCCAGGCGCGGCTCGATGCAGCACAGGCGAAGATCGAGCAGATCGTCGCCAATGCGGACGGGCAGGCGACGGCCACCAAGCCCTTCGGCGAGGGCTGATCCTGCCGTGGGCATGACGTTCACAAGCAATGTGCTGAAAGACGGGCTGTCCCGCATCCAGCGCGAGATCGACGCCGCCTTCGACGCGCAATTGCCCGTGCCGGACGACATGAGCGCGTCGCTGGTGGAGGCCATGCGCTATGCGGCCATCGGCGGCGGCAAGCGGGTCCGCCCCTTGCTGGTCGCCAGCGTCGCGGAATTGCACAATGGTTCGCGCGAACAGGCCGTGCGGGCCGGCTGTGCGATCGAGGCGATCCACGTCTATTCGCTGATCCATGACGATCTGCCCTGCATGGACGATGACGACCTGCGCCACGGCAAGCCTACGCTGCATAAGAAATATGACGACGCCATCGCCGTTTTGGCGGGGGATTCGCTCCACGCACTGGCCTTCGACCTGCTGGCCTCGCCTGAAATGAGCAACGACCCGGCCGTCCGCGCCGAACTCGTCCATGCGCTCGCCAGCGCCAGCGGGCATAAGGGCATGGCGGGTGGCCAGGTGATGGACATTGCGGCGGAGGAAGCGGGCGGAGACCTGGACCTCCATACCATAACGCGCCTCCAGCAGCTGAAGACCGGCGCGCTGCTTGGCGCGGCGGTGGAGATGGGCGCCATCATTGGCCGCGTGCCTTCCGAGGGGCGCAGCCATCTGCGCAATTACGCCCGCGACATCGGCCTCGCCTTCCAGATCGCGGACGATTTGCTGGACGTTGAAGGCGACGAGGAAGCCGCGGGCAAGGCGCTGCGGAAGGATGATGCAGCCGGGAAACAGACCTTCGTCACACTGATGGGCGCCGAACAGGCCCGCGCCCAGGCAAGCGCGCTGGCCGACCAGGCCATCGGCCACCTCAGCGCCTATGGCAGCGAGGCGGACATATTGCGCGAACTGGCGCGCTTTATCGTGGAGCGGGATCGGTGAGATACCTGCTTTGCTTGACCGCACTCCTGATGTCCGCTGGTTGTGACAGAAACCGCGAGGTCTATCTGTTCGATATTGTGGAAATGGAGCCTTGTAAGCCATTTGATCAGGTCCGCGTTACCAGCGAAATGGCTGGAATCCTCCACCCTCAGGACGGTACGGATACGACCACATTCAAGGTCAGCGCCGAGTGCTTACGGAAGACGAGGCTGGCGGCGAAAAATGCCGGATTCCTGCCCGCTGAAGATGGAAGGGATATGTATTATTCATTCGCCCGGCCGGGACTAATTCACCAGATCTTTTTCGATGAATCCGGACTTACGGTGGTTTGGGAGCGGATTGAAACATGACTAAACGCATCGGCATCTACCCCGGCACCTTCGACCCGATCACGCTCGGCCATGCGGATATCATCCGGCGGGGTGCGAAGCTGGTGGATCGGCTGATTATCGGCGTCACCACCAATCCCAGCAAGAACCCCATGTTCACGCCGGACGAGCGGATGGAGATGGTCCGCAATGAAGTCGCGCGGATGGAAATTCCCAATGTCGAGGTGCAGGGCTTCAACGCGCTGCTGATGAAATTTGCCGAGCATGTGAATGCCAGCGTTGTCGTACGCGGCCTGCGCGCGGTCGCGGACTTCGAATACGAATACCAGATGGCCGGCATGAACCAGCAGTTGAACGACGATATCGAAACCGTCTTCCTGATGGCGGATGTCTCGCTGCAGCCCATTGCCAGCAAGCTGGTGAAGGAAATCGCGGTCTATGGCGGGGACATCGCGCCCTTTGTCAGCCCGGAAGTTAAGGCGCTCGTCGATGCGCGCGTCGAAAAGAACGGCCGCAAGGGCGATCTCTAGCCGGGCCGCGCCGCCAATCCCGTTCATTGCGGTGTCAGCCGCATCCCGCTATCGCGCCGACAAGACACAGTCCGGGACCCGTATTTACATGTTCAAACGCCTTACCGCTTCCATCCTCGCCGCCTCCATCGCCTTCGGCCCTGCCGCTGCGCAGGAAGCCCCGGCAGAGGCCACGCCCGAAGCGCCGCGCACCATGCGCATCGCCGTGCCGACCGACCTGAACGAGGATCGGGAGAACATCCTGTTCCTGGACCTTTCGAATGGTGAGCGCGTGGCAATCCGCCTGATGCCGGACTGGGCGCCGGGCCATGTTGAGCGGATCAAGCTGCTGACCCGCCAGGGCTTCTATGACGGCGTCGTTTTCCACCGCGTGATCGACGGCTTCATGGCGCAGACCGGCGATCCGACCGGCACGGGCGAGGGCGGCTCCACGCTCCCCGACCTCGAGAAGGAATTCAACCCGATGCCGCACGTTCGCGGCACCGTTTCCATGGCGCGCCTTGGCGACAATGAGAACAGCGCGAACAGCCAGTTCTTCATCGTGTTCTACCCGCGCCTGGCGCTGGACCGCAATTACACCAATTTCGGGCGCGTGATTGCCAATATGCCGGCGGTCGATGCCATCCAGCGCGGCGAACCGCCTGCGAACCCGACGTACATCGTCCAGGCCAGCATTGCGGCGGACAACAAGCCGCAGGCTTTCCCGCAGCCGGTGGCCGCGCCCGCGCAGATCGCTCCGCAGCTCGATGGCACCACGGTGGAAATCGTGCCGGGCACGGTGCAGGAGTAATTCCTGCCTGACGCGCGGCGTTTGCGTGCTATTGGCGCGCTGACATGCGCGCCCTTCGACAAGCCCAAGATGATCGGAATCGACTTTCATGAAAGTCGATCTGTTCGATTTCGACCTTCCGCAGGACCTGATTGCCCTGCGTCCCGCGCGGCCGCGCGATGCCGCACGGATGCTGGTGGTGGACGGGGATGCGCCCTTTGCGGATCGCACGGTCATGGACCTGCCGGGCATGCTGCGTCCGGGCGATGTGCTGGTGTTCAACGACACGCGCGTCATTCCCGCCCAGCTTGAAGGCCGCCGGGGCGAGGCCAGGATTGGCGCCACGCTGCACAAGCGTATCGACCTCAGGCGCTGGCAGGCCTTCATTCGCAATGCGAAGCGGCTGAAGACTGGCCAGCAGATCGAGTTTCCTGCCGGTGTGACGGCGATTGCGGAGACGCGGCACGAGGATGGCAGCTGGACGCTGGCCTTTGCCGGCGAAGAGCCGGTTGAGGTCCTGCTCGAGCGCGCCGGCCGCATGCCGCTGCCGCCCTACATCGCGGGCAAGCGCGCGACGGACGAGCAGGACAAGGCCGATTACCAGACCATGTTTGCGCGCGAAGACGGGGCCGTGGCAGCCCCCACGGCCGCGCTGCATTTCACGGACCGCCTGCTCGCTGCGCTGGACGAACGCGGTGTGCGGCGGGAAACGCTGACGCTGCACGTTGGTGCCGGGACTTTCCTGCCGGTGAAAGCCGAGGATACGGACGACCACCGCATGCATGCCGAATTCGGGCGCATCGACGCGGAGACGGCAGAGCGCCTGAATGCCGCGCGAGCTTCCGGTGGACGCCTGATCGCCGTGGGGACCACCGTCCTGCGCCTGCTGGAAAGCGCGGCCGATCCCGACGGCACGATTCAGCCCTTTGCCGATGACACCAGCATCTTCATCACACCGGGATACGCGTTTCGCGCCGTGGACGGCCTGATGACCAATTTCCACCTGCCCAAATCCACTCTGATGATGCTGGTCAGCGCCCTGATGGGTCGCGAGCGGATGCAGGCCGTCTATGCCCACGCCATCGAAAACGGCTACCGTTTCTATTCCTACGGCGATTCGTCGCTGCTGCTTCCGCAGGAGAATGCATGAACGACTGGCTGATCCTCGCCGCCCTGATGTCGGTCTTTTACGCGGCAATCGCCATCGCCCGTAAGACGAGTGGTCGGAAACGGATCCGCTACCTCTTCGGCATGGCCAGCCTTACTGCGTTTCTGCTGCTCATGTGGCCGGTGCTGACGGTCGGCGGCAAGGGCTTTGCAACGCAATTCACCCTCTGGCTGGGCATGACGGTGCTTGCCGGTGGCTACATCCTGTTCCTCGAACGCCAGGCGGACGCCGAATGACCGAACCGATCCTATCGCTCCGCGGGCTGGAGAAGACTTACAAGGGCGGGGTGCAGGCGCTGAAAGGCGTGGACCTCGATGTGCGCAAGGGAGAAATCTTTGCGCTGCTCGGCCCGAATGGTGCGGGCAAGACCACGCTGATCGGCGCAGTCTGCGGCATGGTGCGGCCCACTGGCGGCACGATGCACGCCTTCGGGCTGGACGTGGCGACAAAGTGGCGCGAGGCGCGCCGCCGCATCGGCCTTGTCCCGCAGGAACTGGCCTTCGACATGTTCGACAAGGTCATCCGGCAGGTCCGCTATTCGCGCGGCATGTTCGGCTGTTCGCCGGATGAGGCCCGGATCGAGGAGGTGCTGCGCGCACTCAGCCTGTGGGACAAGCGCGACGAGCAGATCCGCAACTTGTCGGGCGGGATGAAGCGCCGGGTGATGATCGCCAAGGCGCTGGCCCACGATCCCGACCTGCTGTTCCTGGACGAACCCACGGCCGGCGTCGACGTGGAGCTGCGCCGCGACATGTGGCAGCAGATCGACGCCCTGCGCGCCCGCGGCGTCACCATCATCCTGACCACGCATTATATCGAGGAGGCCGAGGAAATGGCCGACCGCGTTGGCGTGATCGCCAAGGGCGAGATCCTGCTGGTGGATGACAAGGATGCCATCATGGCCAAGCTTGGCCGGACCGAGGCGCATTTTACCCTCAATCCGCCGCTGGCTGCCGTTCCTGCATCGCTGTCCGATTATCCCGTGCATCTGGACCAGGACGGCAGCGCGCTGGTCTATCGCGGCGGTGACGGGTCGGGGAAGGGCAAACAGGAAGTGGCCGATATCGCGCGGATATTGGTGCAGGAGAACGTGGCATTCACTGGCATCGATACGCGCGAAAGCTCCCTTGAGGACATATTCGTGGACCTGCTGCACGAGCGCGATGATCAGGAGCAGGCGGCATGAATATCCGGGGCGCGCTGGCGATCTATCGCAATGAGCTGATGCGGGCTTTCCGCACCATTTTCGGCTCCATCCTTTCGCCCGTCATCACCACATCGCTGTACCTGATTGTATTCGGCGCGGCGATGAGCGGGCGCATGCCGGGGCTCGGCGGTGCGGAATATGGCGCGTTCATCGTGCCCGGCCTGCTGATGCTCACGCTGCTATCGGAAAGCACCAGCAACGCCAGTTTCGGGATCTATATGCCCAAGTTCACCGGCGCGATTTACGAACTGCTCTCCGCCCCCGTGGGCGTGGCCGAAACGCTGGTCGGCTTCGTCGGGGCGGCGGCAACCAAGTCGCTGATCCTGGCGGTCATCATCATGGGCACGGCGGCGCTGATCGTGGATTATTCCATCGCCCATCCGATCCTGGCTTTCGGCTACATCATCCTGGTCTCGGCCGCCTTCAGCCTGTTCGGTTTCATCATCGGGCTGTGGGCTGACGGGTTCGAAAAGCTGCAGATCGTGCCGCTGCTGATCCTGATGCCGCTGACCTTCCTGGGCGGCACCTTCTACCCGATCAGTGTTCTGCCGGAGCCATGGCAGACGCTCGCGATGCTGAACCCGATCGTATACCTCGTCAGCGGGCTGCGCTGGACCTTCCTTGGCACGGCGGACTTCCCGATTGCCGTGTCCTTCGGCTTCACGATCGGCTTCCTCGTGCTGTGCGTGGGCATCATCGCAGTCATCTTCCGCACGGGGTGGCGTTTGCGCGAGTGATTTAGTAGCGCGGCGGCGATGTCCATGCCTCGCCTCGCTTTCCTGCCTCTCGCGCTTGCAGCAACCGCATTCTCCGCCGATCCCGCCCATGCGGACGTGCCGGAACCGGTGCGCGCAATGATCGAAGCCGCCATCGCGACGGGCGATGCGGACAAGGTCGCCACCGTGGTAGAGCTGGCCAAACAGACCAATCCTGACGACACCGCGGAAATCGACGCGATGCACGGCGCCTTCTTGCAGCAGAAGGAGGAAGAGGCACGCCTCGCCGCCGCTGCGAAGGAGCAGGAATTGGCCGAGGCCGGCGTGCTCGACAACTGGAGCGGGGAAGGGCAGATCGGCGCCTTCCAGTCCAGCGGCAACACAGACAGCGTGGGCGTGTCCAGCATCCTCAAGCTGAAGCGCGAGGGCCTGGCGTGGAGTCACCGGATGCGCCTTTCCGCCGATTACCAGCGGACGAATGGCCAGACGACGCGCGAGCAGTTCCTCGCCAGTTACGAGCCGCGCTACCAGATCAACGACCGCCTGTTCGCTTACGGCCTGCTGCAATACGAGCGCGACCGGTTCCAGGGGTTTTCGGCGCGTTACGCGACCTCTGCCGGTATCGGTTACAAGGTGATTGCGACTCCGGACATGTCGCTTTCCATCAAGGCTGGTCCGGCTTTCCGGCGGACCGAGTTCGTGACTGGCCGCAGCGAGGACAGGCTGGCCGGGCTGGTAGGCCTCGACTTCGACTGGCGCATTTCGGACAGCATCAAGCTGACGCAGGACACCAATGCCGTGGCAG
The DNA here is from genome assembly GCF_001687545.1 of Paraurantiacibacter namhicola. NCBI lineage: Bacteria > Pseudomonadati > Pseudomonadota > Alphaproteobacteria > Sphingomonadales > Erythrobacteraceae > Paraurantiacibacter > Paraurantiacibacter namhicola. Next base: position 1,622,594 of record NZ_CP016545.1, read on the forward strand.
AAACTGGCGGGCAGGCGACCGTCATCTTCGACAGCTCCAACACCAGCCTGAACCTTATTACCGGCGTGGAAGCCAAGATCAGCGACAGCCTGAGCGCGCGCCTGTCCTATGCCATCGAGTATGACAGCAACCCGCCCGCTGGCGCCGTGGCGACAGACACGCTGACCCGTTTCACGCTGGTGTACGGTTTCTGATGGCCAGCGCCCCGCGCTTCCAGTTCGATATCGCCGCCACGGACGGCAAGGCCCGCACGGGCACAATCCGCATGCAGCGCGGTGACATCCGCACGCCGGCCTTCATGCCGGTGGGCACGGCCGCAACCGTGAAAGCCATGAAGCCGGAAGCCGTGCGGGCGACGGGCGCGGACATCATCCTTGGCAACACTTACCACCTGATGCTGCGCCCGGGCGCGGAGCGCATGGCGAAGCTGGGCGGATTGCACAAATTCATGAACTGGCATCGCCCGATCCTGACCGATAGCGGCGGTTACCAGGTGATGAGCCTTTCCGACCTGCGCAAGCTGACCGAGGAGGGTGTGGAGTTCCGCAGCCATATCGACGGCAGCAAGCACATGCTCACCCCGGAACGCAGCATGGAAATTCAGCGCCTGCTGGGCAGCGACATCGTGATGGCATTCGACGAATGCCCACGTGCCGACCAGCCGCGCGATGTGATCGCATCCAGCATGGAGATGAGCATGCGCTGGGCAAAGCGCAGCCGCGACGCCTTCGATGCAGGCGAGGCCCATGCGGCGGGTGCGGCGCTGTTCGGTATCCAGCAGGGCGCGCTGGACGAGGAACTGCGTGGACAGTCGGCAGAAGCGCTTCGTGAGATCGGTTTCGACGGCTATGCCATCGGCGGGCTCGCCGTGGGCGAGGGGCAGGAGGCGATGTTCGCCACGCTCGACTTCGCGCCGGGGCAATTGCCGGAGGATCGCCCGCGTTACCTGATGGGGGTCGGCAAGCCGGACGATCTGGTCGGCGCAGTGGAGCGCGGGGTCGACATGTTCGATTGCGTACTGCCGAGCCGGTCGGGCCGCAACGGACAGGCGTTCACCTGGAACGGCCCGCTGAACCTGCGCAATGCGCGCTTCGCGGAGGACCTGGCGCCGCTGGACGAGCGATGCGCCTGCCCCACCTGCGGGACATACAGCCGGGCCTATCTGCACCACCTCGTCAAATCGCAGGAAATCCTCGGTGCGGTGCTGATGACGGAGCATAATATCGGCTTCTACCAACAGCTGATGCAAGCGATGCGCGATGCGATTGGCGAGGGCCGCTTTGCCGCCTTCGCCGCCGATTTCCAGCGCGATTACCTGGGTGCCCAATGAGCTGGCACCGGGCAGCGGTCATCGGCGCATCGGGCGGCATCGGTGCGGCGCTCTGCGATGCTTTGGAGGCGCGGGGCTGCGAAGTGGTTCGCTTCAATCGGAGCGGCGAGAACGCGATCGACCTTTCGGATGAGGCCAGCATCGCTGCCGCGGCCGATGGCATGCGGGACAGTCCGCCGGACCTCGTGCTGGTGGCGTCCGGCGTGCTCCATGTGGAGGGCGCGGGGCCGGAGAAGAGCTTTCGCGATCTCTCACCTGACCAGCTGGCCGCCTATTTCGCCATCAACGCCGCCGGCCCCGCGCTGGTGGCCAAGCATTTTCTGCCCCTATTCCCGCGCGACAGCCGCGCCGCCTTTGCCGCCATCGGCGCGCGAGTGGGCAGCATAACCGACAATGGTCTGGGTGGCTGGTACGGCTACCGCGCCAGCAAGGCGGCCCTTGCCATGCTGGTGAAGACGCTTTCGATTGAGCTTGGCCGCACGCACAAGCAGGCGCTTTGCGTCGCGCTGCATCCCGGCACGGTGGACACGAAGCTGAGCGAGCCGTTCCAGGGCAATGTGCCGGAAGGCAAGCTGTTCACACCGGAAAAGTCCGCTGGCGCCATGCTGGATGTGCTGGACGGCCTCGGCCCGCAGGACAGCGGCGGCCATTTCGCGTGGGATGGGCAGCGCATCGCGCCCTGATCCTGGCGTACATACAAAAAGGGCGGCCCCGCAGGACCGCCCTCTTGTATCGTATCCGGTAACCGATCAGCGCGAGTAAAACTCGACGACCAGGTTCGGTTCCATCGTGACGGGGTAAGGCACTTCGTCCAGCGTCGGAACGCGGCTGAAGCTGACCTTGTCGTCGCCGTCGACGGCCACGTATTCCGGGATTTCGCGCTCGGGCAGGCTCTGTGCTTCCGCGACCAGTGCCATTTCCTTGGCCTTGTCGCCCAGGCTGATCACGTCGCCCACATCGCAGCGGCGGCTCGCGATGTTGCACTTCGTGCCGTTGACGCGGATGTGGCCGTGGCTGACGAGCTGGCGCGCGGCGAAGATCGTCGGCGCGAACTTGGCGCGGTACACGATCATGTCCAGGCGGCGCTCCAGCAGGCCGATAAGGTTCTGGCCGGTGTCGCCCTTCATGCTGCTCGCGTCCTTATAAGTGGACTTGAACTGCTTCTCGGTCACGTCGCCGTAATAGCCCTTCAGCTTCTGCTTGGCGCGCAGCTGCAGGCCGAAGTCGGACATCTTGCCCTTGCGACGCTGACCGTGCTGGCCGGGGCCGTAGGAACGCTTGTTGACCGGGGAATTCGGGCGACCCCAGATGTTTTCACCCATCCGGCGGTCGAGTTTGTACTTGGCGCTCTTGCGCTTCGACATCAGTCTTCTCCAATTTGCAGGACCGCGCCATTCGCGGCCGTTCAACCCGGCATCGCACCGCATGGCCAGTGTCCCAATGGACCACCATGCGCGGCTGCCGCTTCACCGGGGTGCGGAGCCAATCGAAGGTGCGCCAGAAGGCACACCGCCGAAGTGAAGCGCGCGCATAGCAGGACACGCGGCAAGGTCAAGCATTTGGTCCCGGCCTTGCGCCTGTGCAGGCTTGGCGCGGCCATACTCGACAAAGCCTGCGCTTTTGGCCAAGGCGCGCTGCATGATCGAACACACCACCAATCCCGACGATTGCCGGTCCATGCAGCAGGTGCGCGAAGGCGTGGATGCCACCGACCGGGCGCTGATGGAATTGCTGACGCGCCGCTATGGCTACATGCGCGCCGCCGCCCGTATCAAGCCGAGCCGGGACACCGTACGCGACGAAGCGCGCAAGGCGCAGGTCATCGAAAACGCCCGCGCGGATGCCGCAGTGCGCGCCCTTCCGGCAGACGATCTCGCGCAGATCTGGGACCAGCTCGTGGAAAGTTCCATCGCCTATGAACTGGCGGAATGGGACGCCACGCGCTGAGCAGCGCCTAATTGGCTTCGGGCACTTCGGGCGGGACGAAGTCCGTCTTGCGCCACGGCGGGTCGACGGGGTCCAGTGCGCGCCGATCGATGCCCTTCAAATAACCGAAATACGTCGCGATCCGCCTTTCGTCCGCCATGACGATTGCACGGCGCCCATGCATAAACCGGCTGTTGTCCAGCATGATGACATCACCCGCCTGCCAGGCGTGGGCGTAGCTCAGGCGGCGGGCCGTGGATCGGATCGTGTCGAGCCAGTCTGCCGGGAAGACCGATCCATCCTCCAGCACCGGATTGCGCTCGTTACGCAGGTAATCTCGGGCGAAAAACAGGAAATTTCCAAATGCCCGCCGATCGCCGAACAGCGTTGGCTCGAACACGGGGCGCCGGAAGCCGCGAATGACCCGGCCCCCGGAACGCCTGAAAAAGTAGGGGCAGGTCTCCGGCGAGTTTTCCAGTGCCGCATCATCGGGGTCGGGGCTGCCAAGCCAGTATTGTAGCGTTTCAGGCCCCGCTTCTCGAAGATAGATTAGCTCCCGGCCGTCGAGCGTCTCGCGGAGATCATCGGGAAGCGCATCGACCAGAGCGGCCCCGTCGCAGATCGTGGTCTGCCCGCCGATACCGGGCGGTGAAAGGCAGGCGAACATGGCCAGGTCCGGCCGCCACGGTTCGCGAGACAGTTCGGGGTGAAGCGGGAAGGGATCATCCCCCAGGTTCACCGACTGCATGCCGCCTTCGTAGCTTTCGCGCCCCGGACTCTCGTTGAAGACAGATGTGGAACACAGCTGCTTCGCCATCGCGCCGAAGCCGGCAGCACTGGTTTCAGCGCCGCGGATGATAACTGCGCCGTGTTCCTCGATCAGCGCCCGCAATGCATCCGCGTCAATGGCGTCCAACGCCTCGCCATCGGCATGCAGGATCGCGGCGGGGCAACCGTCGGAAGGCGCTGTGATATGTGTCATGCGCACACAGATAGTCGGAAGCGAAATCGCATGCTAGGGGGCCTCGCATGACGATAGACATGCAATCCATCAGCACCGATCCGGCCCTGTATCTCTACAATTTTCACAAGGAATTCGCGCAATTCCTGGAGATGCCGCGCGACGCGTTCCACAAGTCGGTTTTTCTTGACGAGCGAATCCAGCACGGCAATCGCAAGATGTTCCGGGCGCCAATCGATGCCCTGGCAAACAATTTCCGCATGCCGGCGCTGACGTCATGCCCGGTTAATTGGATATTCCACGTCGCACAGTGCGGATCCACACTGCTGGCGCGGTCGCTCGACCATCCCGGCGAAAGCCTCGTCCTGCGAGAGCCGGCTGCCATACGCCAGATCGGCGTGATCGCCAGCGCTGGAGCAGACCGGCACGAGCGCCTGGGCGACCCGGGCATCGACCGCCTGCTGAGCGTCACGATGGCACTGCTTGGCAAAAGGTTTGAAAGCTCCTCCTCCGTCGTTGTGAAGGCCAATGTGCCGGTGAACTTCATCGCGCCGGAAATCATGGCACGCAACCCGGAAGCGGGCGCGGTGCTGATGTACTTCCCGCTTGCCGAATACATCGCCGCCATCATGCGGACAGAGGCGCACGAACGCTGGGTGACGTCCATTTACGACGAAATGCGGATCGGTGAGAGCGAGTGGGTCAGCAAGGCACCGCCGGCCAACACCGCGCAGAAGGCCGCTGCCCTGTGGTTTGTGCAGATGAAGATCTTCGATGCCGTATTGCAGCGCTTCCCCAATGCGCGCTCGCTCAATGCCTCGCAATTCTTTGCCGAGCCGCAGGACGCGATTGCTGCATCTGCAAAGATTTTCGGTATTCCGATGACTGCCGAGCGGGCGCGGGAGATCGCGGACGGCGAACTGTTCCAGACCTACGCGAAGAACCCGGCGCTGGATTACGATCCGCAGGTTCGTCTTGCGCGCGAGGCAGAGGCGAAGGGCCGCCTTTCGAGCCAGATCGAAGACGCGCGGAACTGGGTGATGGGGGCGAAGGATCGCCATGGCCTGATCGATGAGCTCACCAAGCCGCTTGGCGAGGCGGGCGGCCAACTCATTTCCTGACGTCAGGGGTCCTCGAAAGCGCGCTAAGAACGCCGCGTAAGGTGCGGACTTCGAGGTGGTTCCAGCCCGGGCGGGTCAGGACATTGCGCAGCGTGCGCCGGTTCGCCTCCGCGCGGTCTTCCGGGAAGAAGTAACGCCGGGGCTCAAGCAGCTGCTCAAAATGACCGATCAGGCCTTCCAGCTCCTCCTGCGGCGCGGGCGGAAGGGTGTCTTCCTGCGTCGGCTGCACCACGCTGCCGGCCGCGACCTTTGACCATTCATAGGCGCACAGGATGACGGCCTGGGCCAGGTTCAGGCTGCCGAAATCGGGATTGATGGGAACGGTCAGGATCGAACGGGCCAGCGAGATGTCGACCGTCTCCAGGCCGGAGCGTTCTGGGCCGAACAGGATGGCGCTGCGCCCTTCGCGCGCCGATATTTCGCCCGCAGCTTCTTCTGGCGTGACAACAGGCTTGGTATCCCCGCGCTTGCGCACGGTCGTGGCGTAGACATGGGCGCAGTCCGCCACAGCCTCGGCCGTGGTGGGGTAGACCTTGGCATCGGCGAGAACATTATCCGCGCCCGAAGCCGCGGGGCCCGCAGCGGGATTGGGCCAGCCGTCGCGCGGCTCCACCAGCCGCATTTCGGTCAGCCCGAAGTTGAGCATGGCGCGTGCCGCCTTGCCGATATTCTCGCCCAGCTGCGGGCGGACCAGCACGATGACCGGGCCGGGGCGCGTTGCTGCCATCAGTCCGACCCGTCAGCGCCATGGGCGGCGTCGGCAACCGTGCTGGCGAAATCCTCGAAATCCTTGGCCTCGCTGAAGTCGCGGTAAACGCTGGCGAAGCGGATGTAAGCGACGGTGTCGATCTGCCGCAGCCCGTCCATGACCAGTTCCCCAAGGCGAGCCGAGGGAATTTCGCCTTCGCCGGCAACTTCCACCTGGCGCTGGATACCGGACACGAGCTGGTCGAGCTGCTCAGCACCCACATTCCGCTTGCGGCAGGCGAGGGCCACGGACTGTTCCAGCTTCGCGCGGTCGAAGGGCTCGCGCTTGCCGTCGCTCTTCACGATCGTGACTTCGCGCAGCTGGACGCGTTCGAAGGTCGTGAAGCGCGCGCCGCAGCTGCTGCACTGTCGACGGCGTCGGATGGCAGAGTTGTCCTCCGTCGGCCGGGAATCCTTTACCTGGCTGTCCTCATGCGCGCAGAACGGGCAGCGCATGCGTTAGCGTCCCGGATAGACGGGAAAGGCGCGGCACAGCTCACCGACTTCGCGCCGCACGCGCTCTTCGATCTGTGCATCGCCTTCTGCGCCATTGCTTGCAAGGCCGTCCACCACATCAGCGATCAGGTTGCCGATCTTGCGGAATTCATCCGGACCGAAGCCGCGCGTCGTGCCGGACGGCGTGCCCAGGCGGATGCCGCTGGTGACAAAGGGGCTGCGCGGCTCGAAGGGGATCGTGTTCTTGTTGCAGGTCAGCAGGGCGCGATCGAGGCCCTTCTCCGCGTCCTTGCCGGTCACGTCCTTGGGCGTGAGGTCGACGAGGACGAGGTGGTTGTCCGTGCCGCCGGACACGATGGCAAGGCCACGTTCCTGCAGCGCGGCGGCCAGCACTTTCGCATTCTCCGCAACATTGGCGGCATAGGTCTTGAAGTCGGGGCGCAGCGCCTCTCCGAAGGCGACGGCCTTTGCCGCCACGACATGCATCAGCGGGCCGCCCTGCAGGCCGGGGAAGATCGCCATGTTGAGCGGCTTGGACAGCGCTTCGTCATTCCACAGCATCACCCCCGAACGCGGGCCGCGCAGGCTCTTGTGGGTGGTGGTGGTTGTGACATGGGCATGCGGCACAGGGCTGTCATGCGCGCCGCCTGCGACCAGTCCGGAGATGTGACTCATGTCAGCCAGCAGGTAAGCGCCGACTTCATCGGCGATCTCGCGGAAACGGGCCCAGTCCCACGGGCGCGGATAGGCCGTGCCGCCGCAGATGATCAGCTTCGGCTTGGACTCTCGAGCGATGCGGGCAACCTCGTCCATGTCGATCCGGTGGTCATCCTCGCGCACGCCATAAGGCACGCAATTGAACCACTTGCCGCTCATGTTGACGGGACTGCCATGGGTCAGGTGTCCGCCGCTGGTAAGGTCCAGGCCCATGAAGGTGTCGCCCGGCTGCAGCAGCGCCAGGAAGACGCCCTGGTTCATCTGGCTGCCGGAATTGGGCTGCACATTGGCGAAATTGCAGCCGAACAGCTTCTTCGCCCGCTCGATGGCAAGGTTTTCGACCACATCGGCATATTCGCAGCCGCCGTAATAGCGCTTGCCCGGATAGCCTTCGGCATATTTGTTGGTGAAGACGCTGCCGGTGGCTTCCAGCACGGCGCGGCTCGCGGTGTTTTCGCTGGCGATCAGCTCGATGCCATCTTGCTGGCGCTCCAGCTCGTTGCGAATGGCGGCGTGGACCTCCGCATCGGCGGCGGCGAGATCATCATTCCAGAAGCGCTGCTGCGCAGTATTCTTGTCGGTCATTGCGGGCCTCAGGCAGAAGGGTTTTCAAGCATGTCGACGCGGCGCTGGTGGCGCCCGCCTTCGAATTCGGTGGTCAGGAATGCGGTCAGGCAGGCCTTGGCCATTTCAACGCCGATCAGCCGCGCGCCCATGGCGATGGCGTTGGCATCGTTGTGTTGGCGGGAGAGGGTGGCGGAAAGCGGCTCGCTGACAAGCGCGCAGCGCACGGCAGGGTTGCGATTGACGGCCATGGAAATGCCGATCCCGCTTCCGCAAAGTGCCACGCCCCGTTCGGCATCGCCGCTGGCGACCGCATCGGCCAGTTTCGCGCCGTAGGATGGGTAGTCGACACTGTCGGCCGTGTCCGGGCCGAGGTCGGTCACGTCATGGCCTTCGCCGCGAAGCCAATCGGCAAGCTGCGCTTTCATTTCTACGGCGGCGTGGTCGGAAGCGATGGCGATCTTCATGGCATGACCCCTGATGGAGGCAGATTCGGTTCGTCGCCTGCATAGGGAAGGGGGCAGGGCGGGCCAACGGCAAAAGCCGCGCAGTCCCCGGCTCCGGGCATATCCAAGCGCAGAAACAGGAAGGCCCCGGCGTCACGAATGACGTCGGGGCCCCTGATTTGAACCTCTAGAAGAGGGTCCAATCATGATCAGAAGATTTTTACATCGTCTGATACATAACCAATGATCGGCCGCGAAAAGCGTTCCCGGCAGCCTTACTGATCCAGGAAGCTGCGCATCTTGCGGCTGCGGCTCGGGTGCTTGAGCTTGCGCAGCGCCTTGGCCTCGATCTGCCGGATGCGTTCGCGGGTCACGCTGAACTGCTGGCCGACTTCCTCCAGCGTGTGATCGGTGTTCATGCCGATGCCGAAGCGCATGCGCAGCACGCGCTCCTCACGCGGGGTGAGGCTGGCGAGGACGCGGGTGACCGTTTCCTTCAGGTTGGACTGGATCGCCGCATCCACCGGGATGATAGCGTTCTTGTCCTCGATGAAATCGCCAAGGTGCGAATCTTCCTCGTCGCCGATTGGCGTTTCGAGGCTGATCGGCTCCTTGGCGATCTTCATCACCTTGCGGACCTTCTCAAGCGGCATGGAAAGGCGCTCGGCCATTTCCTCGGGCGTCGGCTCGCGGCCCTGCTCGTGCAGGAATTGGCGGCTCGTACGCACCAGCTTGTTGATCGTCTCGATCATGTGCACCGGAATGCGGATCGTGCGCGCTTGGTCCGCGATGGAGCGGGTGATGGCCTGGCGGATCCACCACGTAGCGTAAGTGCTGAACTTGTAACCGCGGCGGTACTCGAACTTGTCGACCGCCTTCATCAGGCCGATGTTCCCTTCCTGGATCAGGTCCAGGAACTGCAGGCCGCGGTTGGTGTATTTCTTGGCGATGGAGATGACGAGGCGCAGGTTCGCCTCCACCATTTCCTTCTTCGCGATACGCGCCTCGCGCTCCGCCTTCTGCACCATATTCACGATGCGCCGGAATTCATTGAGGCTCATGCCCGTGGCGCTGGCAATATCGGCGATTTCGGCACGAATGCGCTCGACCGCGTCGCCTTCGCGCTCGGCAAAGGCGGCCCACTTCTTGTCCTTCTTGGCCATGTCGGCCAGCCAGGCTTCGTCCAGCTCGTTGCCGATATAGGCGTCGAGGAAGTCCTTGCGCTTCACCTTGTGGCGTTCGGCCAGGCGCAGCATCTGGCCGCCCAGGGCGGTCAGGCGGCGGTTGAAGGCATAGAGGTTGTCGACGAGGTATTCGATCTTCGTCGCGTGGAACTGCACGCTCTCGACTTCCGCCGTCAGCTGCTCGCGCAGGTCTTCGTACTTCTTTTCCTTGGCCTTGGGGAATTCCGCCCCGCCGCCGAGCACTTCGACACGCTCGTTCTGGATCTTCTCGAACTTCTTGAACAGGTCCGTGATGCGGGCGAAGGTTTCTAGCGCTTCGGGCTTCAGCGCAGCTTCCATCTGCGCCAGGGACATGGTGTTGTCCTCTTCTTCCTCGTCGTCCTTCTTCTTGGACGTACCTTCGCCATCCTCGTCGCCGTCTTCGTCGTCGTCGGATTCGTCTTCGTCGTCCACGATGGTGGGGCCGGCAGTCTCTTCCGAGATCTCGCCGTCATCATCGTCCTCGGCATCGTCGGCCAGCTTGTCGGCAGGCGGTTCCTTGGACAGCATGGCATCGAGATCGAGGATCTCGCGCAGCTGCATTTCCTCGTTATTGAGGGCTTCGGACCACATGATGATGGCGTGGAAGGTGATGGGGCTTTCGCACAGGCCCATGATCATCATGTCACGGCCGGCTTCGATCCGCTTTGCAATGGCGATTTCGCCTTCGCGGCTGAGCAGTTCCACCGCGCCCATTTCGCGCAGGTACATGCGGACCGGATCGTCCGTCCGCTCGTTCGTCGCCTTCTTCTTGGCTTCGGGAACGTTCTGCTTGGGCTCGGCGCTCTTGCCGTCGGTCGGCGCGGGAGCGATTTCCTCGGGGCCGTCATCGTCCTCGGCCTCTTCCGCATTCTCGACGATCTGCACGCCGAGTTCGGATAGGGAGGTCTGGATGTCCTCGATCTGGTCGGGGCTCATCTGGTCGGACGGCAGCGCTTCGTTCAGCTCGTCATAAGTGACATAGCCCTTGCGCTTCGCCTTCGCGATCATCTTCTTGATCGAAGCTTCGTTGAGATCGATCAGCGGTGCGTCTTCGCTGTCGTTCTTGCGCTTGCCCTTGGCGGTGGAAGCCATAAGTCGCTTCAGTCCATTTGCTCGTCGCTGCCAGCCGCATGGGCCGGTGCGATATCCTGATTGTGTTCTGGTGCAGCCGCACCCGCTCGTTTCCTGGCCATCTGCCCCAGCCGCGCCTCGATTTCCAGCTTTCGTTTGCGCAGGCGCTGCTGTTCGGCAAACGCGCCTTCGGGATCGCTGTCGAACCGCGCGGTCGTTTGCACGATCGCCTGTTCGATTGCCGGCCTCTCGACCAGCAGGGCTATGGCTTCGGCCAGGTCCTCGCGAACGGTTTGCGGATCGGAGCCTTCCATCAGGAAGGAAAAGCGGGTGTTATCCGGCACCGGTACGAGGCTGTCAGCGCCAGATATGGGATTTTGGCCGGTCGCTTCAAGCGTTTCCGACACGTCCAGCAAGGTTTCTATCGCCGCCGCGACATTCGGGTCACCCGGCTGCAGGTTGGCCAGCGCCTCTGCATGCGGCGCGATTTCGTGCGGATGGCGCGCAAGACCGGCGATGATGGCGCGCAGGAAAGCATCGCGCGTTCCAAGGGCAGCGAGCTGCTTCAACCGCGCCGAGACCGGTTCTGCGCGGCCGGGTTTGGACCAGGGGCGGTTCTTGGCGAAGGGCTGCCGGGGCTGGAATTCGCGCTTGGGGAAAGCGAAGTCGCTGAACCGGTCCATCAGGTCGCGGCGATAGAGCGCCTTGATGTCGGGGTGCTGGATCGCCTCGCAGTGTTCGATCAAGCGCTGCTTCAGGCCCGCCTTGTCCTCTGGCGAGGAAAGCGGCGCGGCATCGCGTTCGAACAGCCACAGCATATCGAGCAGGGAATGCGCCTTGCCCAACAGGGCCTCCATCGCGCCCGCGCCCTGCTGCTGCAGCAGATCGTCCGGATCGAGGCCGGTGGGCAGCACCACGAAGCTGAGCGACTTGCCGGGCTGCAACAGCGGCAACGCGCGGCCGATGGCCCGCATGGCTGCGCGCTGGCCGGCCTTGTCGCCATCGAAGCAGAGCACGGGCCGGTCCACCATCCGCCAGAGCAGGCCGATCTGGTTTTCCGTCAGCGCCGTGCCAAGCGGCGCGACGGCTTCCTCGAAACCGGCGGCAGCCAGGGCGATCACGTCCATGTAGCCTTCGACCACGATCACGCGATCCGTCTTGCGGCTAGCCGCGGCGGCGCGGTGGATGTTGTAGAGCGTGCGGCCCTTGTCGAAGAGCGGGGTCTCCGGGCTGTTGAGATATTTAGGAGCGCCCTCGACATCGGCCAGGATTCGGCCGCCGAACCCGACCACGCGTTCCCGTGCATCCTGGATCGGCAACGTCACGCGGCCGCGGAATCGGGAGTAGGGCGCCTTGCCGTCCACCGCGATCAGCATGCCGGATTCCACCAGCATGGACGTATCGAAACGGTCCAGCGCGCTGGAGAGGGCGTTGCGATCCTCTGGCGCCCAGCCGAAGCCGAACCGCTCGATCACATGGTCGGACAGGCCGCGCCTGCGCAGGTAAGCGAGCGCCTCTGCCCCGGCAGGATTGTGCAGCTGGGTGCGAAACCAGTCCTGCGCCGCGGCGGTCACATCGTGCAGGCCGGCGCGCTTTTCCGCGCGTTCCGCGGCGCGCGGGTCCGGCGCGGGGACGTCCAGCCCGGCTTCCGCAGCCAGCTCCTTCACCGCGTCCATGAAGGCCATGCCGCGCTGGTCCGTCATCCAGCGGATCACATCGCCATGCGCGCCGCAGCCGAAGCAATGGTAGAAGCCCTTCTGGTCATTGACCGTGAAGCTGGGGGTCTTTTCCTCGTGGAACGGGCAGCATGCCTTCCATTCCCGCCCGGCGCGCTGGAGCTTGTCCGTGCGCATGATGACGGTGCTGAGCGTCACACGTGCGCGCAGCTCGTCAAGCCATTGGGGGGAAAGTGCCATGCCGCGCACCCTAATGCGGCATGGCGGATTCGGCTAGTTGGCGGCAGCCTCGCTTGCCGGTTTTTCCGGCTCACCGGGGAAGGGCGCGGTAACGCCCGCCGTATGGTCGCCGATGCGCAGCTGGTACGCATCTGCCGGGCCCGCCGGGGGCAGAGTTGCCTGCCAGAACAAAGTCAGCGTCTCGCCAGCCGTCCAGCCGTCGCCCGCAACCACACGCCAGACGAGCGAATCGTCCTCGACCTGCACCTTGATTTCGCCCGCTTCACCCAGCGCCGCCTGCGCCTGCGCCGCGTCGAAGCCGACGACATTGTTGAAGCCGTGGGCGGGGCGCAGCATGCGGAACACGTAAGTGCCCGGTGCGCCCGGCTCGCCCATCTCGCTGGCTAGGCCTTCCGAGAGGGCGATGCGGTGGACGAAAGTGTAGACGGTGCCTTCGGGCTGCGCCTTGGGATCGCAGACAGAATTGAACGTGGGCGGGATCGGATCGCCATCCTCGGTCGTCGGCGCGGGGCAGGCGACATAGCTGGTGATCGTGCCGAGCATCGTGCCATCATCGGCCATGATTTCGGACTGTGGCTCGGGCCCCTGGGGTCCTTCGATCTTCGGGCCGAGCGGGATGTCGGAGAGGTTCGCTGCGACCAGCGTCTTCGGGCCGGTGTCTGCCGTCATGGTGGGCGTCGGAGCAGGCTCCGGCTCAGCCGATCCGCAGGCTACCAGCGCGGCAGACAGCGCGAGAAGGGGCAGGGCGCGGATCACGAAAGGGCGTCCCTCACCCAGCCGCTCGTGCGGGTCATGTCCAGCGTGGCGCCGTGGCGGGCCTTCAGTTCGGCCATCACCTTGCCCATGTCCTTCATGCCTTCGGCGCCGACATCGGTCTTTACCTGCGCGATGGCGGCTTTCGTCTCGCCCTCGTCCATCTGGCGTGGCAGGAATTCCTCGATTACCGCAAGCTCCGCCTGCTCCTTCTCCGCAAGTTCGGTGCGGCCGCCTTGCTCATACATCTCGATGGACTCGCGCCGCTGCTTTGCCATCTTCAGCAAGACGTCGGAGACAAGGTCATCGTCCTGCGGCACGCTCTTGGCGGTGCGCAGTTCGATGTCGCGATCCTTGATCTTGGCCATCACCATGCGCAGCGTTGCTGTCCGCTCCTTGTCGCGGTCGCGCATTGCCTGGGTGGTGGCGGCCTGGATGTTCTCGCGGAGCATGTTTCGTCTTTCCTGTGGATGAAATGGCGCTTTGCAGTCTCAGCGCGCCGGATAGGCGAATGTTCCGCCCCATGCCAGCTTGACGTAAGGGCCGCTGCAACCTACCCGCCACCCCTTAGCAACATCGCCGGAAACCCCTGACTCGGAGCGCCCCTCATGGCCGACCCCGCATCTTCACGCGCGCAACCCAAGGATGCGACGGGAGTGATCGTTTTTGCCGATGGAACGGTGGTCTGGGGCAAGGGCTTCGGCGCGACCGGAGCGGCGGTGGGAGAGGTCTGCTTCAACACAGCGATGACGGGATACCAGGAGGTGATGACCGATCCCTCCTACGCCGCGCAGATCGTCACCTTTACCTTCCCGCATATCGGCAATGTCGGCACGAATGACGAAGACGTGGAAAGCCGCGTCGAGGGCGCTGTCGGCTGCGTGGTGCGCGAGGATGTGACGGAGCGCAGCAATTTCCGTAGCAACCGAGAATTCGCCGAGTGGATGGCGGACAACGGCAAGATCGGCATTTCCGGTGTGGACACCCGCGCGCTCACCCGCCGCATCCGCACCCAGGGCGCGCCCAACGCCGTGATCGCGCACGATCCGAAGGGCAATTTCGACGTGGATGCGCTGCTGCAGCGCGCCATCGAATGGCCGGGGCTGGAAGGCATGGACCTCGCCCAGCGCGTTTCTCGCGAGAAGCACGAGGGCTGGGAAGGCGGGCCGTGGAAGCTCGGCACGGGCTATGGCCGCGCACCGCGTGATGCGAAGCCCCACGTCGTGGCCATCGATTATGGCAGCAAGGACAACATCTTCCGCAATCTGGTGAAGGCCGGGGCGCGGGTGACGGTTGTGCCGGCGCGCACGCCGCTGGAGGATATCCTGGCGCTGGGGCCGGACGGCGTATTCCTCTCCAACGGACCGGGCGATCCGGCGGCGACGGGCGAATATGCCGTGCCGACCATCCGCGCGCTGCTCGACCGGGACACCCCCATCTTCGGCATCTGCCTGGGCCACCAACTCCTCGCCCTGGCGGCGGGCGCGAAGACGACCAAGATGCACCAGGGCCACCGCGGCGCCAACCACCCGGTCCAGCGCGTGGGCGAGGCCTGGGGCGAGACGCAGGGCCTGGTGGAAATCACCAGCATGAACCACGGCTTCGCCGTCGATGCGGACACGCTGCCGGACAATGTGGAACAGACGCATGTCTCGCTGTTCGACGGATCGAACTGCGGGATCAGCATTAGCGGCAAGAAGGCATTCGGCGTGCAGTACCACCCCGAGGCGAGCCCGGGCCCGCAGGACAGCTTCTACCTCTTCGAGAAGTTCGTGGGGATGTTGGGGTGAGTGCTTTTCAGCAAGGAAACGCCGATGGGCTCTGCGGCTTGTATTCCATATTGAACTTTCTCAAATCTCTCAGCGATTGGCGCTCGGAAACACCTGAAGGCGCTATGAAAATTGTGTTGGAAGCGGCGCAGTCAGAGGGCGCACTTACTCCAGAAAAGATCACTGGGGGGTTTTGCTCCGACGAATTACAAAGAATAGCGAACCGCGTGTTTGCACGGTTTCGCATGCCATACCGGGCTTATCATTTTGAAGAAATTGAATGGCGCGAAGAAGATGACGCCTACCAAAATCACCACCAAGTTTTAGATAGCGGCGGCGCGATTATCGGAGGCCGCGATGGTCGAGAGCACTGGGTGCTTTTTCGTAGGACGGTAGATGGTCCAGTTTTGGTCAATTCTGCGGATCAAAAACAGCCCACTCGCGCCTTCAACGGCCGATTGAAATCTCATTGTAGCAGTGACTCCATTGCCTTGTTGCCCATCACGCGCGCGACTGTTGAAATCGGACAGGTATAATGCCCAAACGCACTGACATCTCCTCCATCCTCGTCATTGGTGCTGGTCCGATCATCATCGGGCAGGCGTGCGAGTTCGACTATTCCGGCACGCAGGCGATCAAGGCGTTGAAGGAGGATGGCTACCGCGTCGTCCTGGTCAATTCCAACCCCGCCACCATCATGACGGACCCGGAATTCGCCGACGCGACTTATATTGAGCCGATCACGCCGGAGATCGTCGCCAAGATCATCGAGAAAGAGCGGCCGGACGCGTTGCTGCCCACGATGGGCGGGCAGACGGCGCTCAATTGCGCGCTGAAGCTGGAAGAGCAGGGTGTGCTCGAAAAGTTCGGCGTGGAGATGATCGGCGCGAAGGCCGATGCCATCGACAAGGCCGAGAACCGCCAGCGTTTCCGCGAGGCGATGGACAAGATCGGGCTGGAAAGCGCGCGCAGCGGCGTGGCGCATACGGTGGACGAGGCTTTCGAGATTCTCGAGCGGACGGGCCTGCCCTCCATCATCCGCCCTAGCTTTACGCTCGGCGGCACGGGCGGCGGCGTCGCCTATAATCGCAGCGAGTTCGAGAGCATCGTGCGCTCCGGCCTCGATGCCAGCCCCACCACGGAAGTCCTGATCGAGGAAAGCCTGCTTGGCTGGAAGGAATACGAGATGGAGGTCGTCCGCGACAAGGCGGACAATGCGATCATCATCTGCGCCATCGAGAATGTCGATCCGATGGGCGTGCATACAGGCGATTCCATCACCGTCGCGCCCGCGCTGACGCTGACGGATAAGGAATACCAGATCATGCGTACCGCCAGCATCAATGTGCTGCGGGAAATCGGCGTGGAAACAGGGGGTTCGAACGTGCAGTTCGCAGTCAACCCCAAGGATGGCCGCCTGATCGTGATCGAGATGAACCCGCGCGTCTCGCGGTCCTCGGCGCTGGCATCCAAGGCCACCGGCTTTCCCATCGCGCGCGTCGCGGCGAAGCTGGCCGTGGGCTACACGCTGGACGAGATCACGAACGAGATTACCGGCGCCACGCCCGCCAGTTTCGAACCGACGATCGACTATGTCGTGACCAAGATCCCGCGCTTCGCCTTCGAGAAGTTCAAGGGCGCGGAGAATACGCTCTCGACCGCAATGAAATCCGTCGGCGAGGTCATGGCGATCGGCCGCAACTTCAAGGAATCCATGCAGAAGGCCCTGCGCGGCCTGGAAACGGACCTCGACGGGTTCAACCGCGTGACCGAGCTTGAGGGCGTCAGCCGCGACATCGTGACTGCGGCGCTTTCCAAGGCGACGCCGGACCGCATCCTGAAGATCGCGCAGGCCTTCCGCGAAGGCTTCACCGTGGAGGAGGTGCAGGCCATCACCTTCTACGATCCGTGGTTCCTGCGGCACATCCACGAAATCGTCTATGAAGAGCAGATGATCGGCCAGAACGGCCTGCCGGGCGATGCAGCGGGCTTGCGCCGGCTGAAGGCCATGGGCTTTTCGGACAAGCGCCTGGCCACGCTGGCGGTGCGCAGCGTGGGCGTGGCCGGCGGGCTGGGCGAAACGCAGGCGAAGCGCAGCGGCCTGCTGCACGATGCCCTGCGCGCCATGGCCGGTGCCACCAGCGAGGACGAGGTGCGCAAGCTGCGACAGAAGCTGGGCGTGCTGCCCGTGTTCAAGCGGATCGACAGCTGCGCGGCCGAGTTCGAGGCCATCACGCCTTACATGTACTCGACTTACGAGGCACGAAGCTTCGGGGAGCCGGAGAACGAGGCCGATGTCTCCGACCGCCGCAAGATCGTGATCCTGGGCGGCGGGCCGAACCGCATCGGGCAGGGTATCGAGTTCGATTACTGCTGCGTCCACGCGTGCTTCGCGCTGTCCGAGGCCGGGTTCGAGACCATCATGGTCAATTGCAATCCGGAGACCGTTTCCACCGATTACGATACCTCCGACCGCCTGTATTTCGAGCCGCTGACGGCCGAGGACGTGCTGGAAATCCTGCGCGTCGAGCATGAGCGCGGCGAGCTGGTGGGCGTGATCGTCCAGTTCGGCGGGCAAACCCCGCTGAAACTGGCGGGCGCGCTAGAGGAGGCGGGTATCCCCATCCTCGGCACCAGTCCCGATGCCATCGACCTGGCGGAAGACCGCGAACGCTTCGCGAAGCTCGTCCACAAGCTGGACCTGAAGCAGCCCGACAACGGCATCGCTTACAGCCACGAAGAGGCGCTCGCCGTGGCTCACCGCATCGGATACCCGGTGCTGCTGCGCCCCAGCTACGTGCTGGGCGGCCGCGCCATGGAGATCGTCGACAGCGACGCGCAGCTGGAAAACTACATCGCCACGGCGGTGGACGTGTCGGGCGACAGCCCCGTGCTGGTGGACCAGTACCTGCGCGACGCCGTGGAATGCGACGTGGACGTGCTGTGCGATGGCGAGCAGGTCGTGGTCGCGGGCGTAATGCAGCATATCGAGGAGGCCGGTGTGCACTCCGGCGATTCCGCCTGCACGCTGCCGCCCTATTCCCTGCCAGACGAAATCGTCGCGGAAATGGAGCGGCAGGGCGAGGCGCTGGCCATGGCGCTGAATGTCGTGGGCCTGATGAACGTGCAGTTCGCGGTGAAGGACGGCGAGGTTTACCTGATCGAGGTGAACCCGCGCGCCAGCCGCACCGTGCCTTTCGTCGCCAAGGCCATCGGGCAACCCATCGCCAAGTTTGCCAGCCGCATAATGGCGGGTGAAAAGCTGGCCGATTTGCCGAAGATCCGCCGCGAGATGGATTACATGGCGGTGAAGGAAGCAGTGTTTCCCTTCGCGCGCTTCCCCGGCAGCGATCCGGTTCTCACGCCGGAAATGAAGTCCACTGGCGAGGTGATGGGCATCGACCGCGATTTCGCCACCGCTTACACCAAGAGCCAGCTGGCCGAAGGCACGAAGCTGCCGACGTCGGGCACGCTGTTCGTTTCGGTGAAGGACAGCGACAAGGCCGGTATCGTGCAGCCGGTGAAGGATCTGATCGCGGCGGGCTTCAACGTAGTGGCGACAGGCGGCACGCAGTCCTTCCTGGCCGAAGCGGGCCTGCCGGTGGAGAAGGTCAACAAGGTGGCCGAAGGGCGCCCGCACATCGTGGACAGCATCGTTGACGGAAAGATCGCGTTGATCTTCAACACCACCGAGGGCTGGCAGAGCCACAAGGACAGCCAGTCCATCCGTGCCGGCGCGCTTTCTGCCAAGGTTCCGTATTACACGACGGCTGCCGCCTCGGCCGCAGCAGCCCTGGCCATAACCACCGTGGATGCGAGCAATCTTGAAGTCCGCAGCATGCAGGACTATTACAGCTAGCGAAGAATAACGCGTTTCCCCCAAGAATTGCGGGCCAGCCAGTCATCCCTTGCGGGGTGGAGGTGGCCTTTTGACGCAATTTTCGGGGCAGACCAGGGATAAAGAGGCAGGGATTACGATGCAGAAGGTGCCGATGCTGGCGGAAGGCTATGAGAAGCTGACCACCGAACTGAAGGCGCTGCGGGCCGAGCGTCCGCAGATCGTTGACGCGATCGAGGAAGCGCGCGCGCATGGCGACCTTTCCGAAAACGCGGAATACCATGCTGCCAAGGAACGGCAGGGCCAGGTCGAGGCGCAGATTGCCGATCTGGAAGACAAGACGAGCCGCGCGCAGATCATCGATCCCACCACGCTTTCGGGCGACCGCGTCGTATTCGGCGCCACCGTGACCGTGCTGGACGATGAGGACAAGCCGCTCACTTACCAGATCGTCGGCCAGCCCGAAGCGGACGCCAAGCAGGGCCGGATTTCCTACGATTCGCCGCTCGCTCGCGCCTTGATCGGCAAGAGCGTTGGCGATGAGGTCGAAGTGACCGTGCCCAGTGGTGACCGGTTCTACCTGATCGACAAGGTCAAGTTCGTCTAAACACCCTGACCGGGCAAAGCGGGCTTACTCGCCGCCCTGTTCCAATTCTTCATCTGTCAGATGCGGCTCCAGCAGGCGGTGGAGGTGCACGATGACGTATTTCATCTCTGCATCGTCCACGGTGCGCTGGGCCTTGCCGCGCCAGACTTCCTCAGCCTCCGCATAGCTTGCGTAGACGCCGACCAGGTCGACATTTGCCAGGTTCTGGAAATTGACGCCGCGCGGATCGGTGACCTTGCCGCCGAGGACGAGGTGGAGGAGTTGCTTCTCAGCCATGAAAAATCCCGTTGGAATGCGTGAAATACTCACGCAGTCCATACGGGATTGTTCATTCGTCGCAAGTGGCCCGCCCTCAGCGAAGCCGCCTTTCGCTCAGATGGCTCAGTGGATGCGGTTGCGAACCGTCCGGCGAACCGTCTTGCCAGCCTTGCGCGCAGCAATGCGGGCGCTGTCGCCCTTGCTACTGGCGAGGTAGGAGGCTTCGCGCTTCAGGCCGCGGGCGGTGTCGCCCAGGGCATCGCCGAAGTCGCTCAGCTTGTCCGCACCATGGCGGCCTGCATCCTGCGCACTGTCGAGAGCGCGTGCGGCGTAGGCCATGGCCAGTTCCGCGCCGATGGCCGCGAGGCCAGCGGTCTTCGTGCCGGCACGCATGGCCGCGCGGCGGGGGCCGCGGAACATGCCTGCGATCAGCACGCCCACGGCAATGCCGCCTGCGACTGTCGCCACCGGGTGTTCCTTGGCAAACTCGGTGAACTTGTCCTTCGCCTCGATGGCTTTCTCACCGGCCTGGTCGAGAAAGCTGTCGCCGCGGCGCGCGTCATTGCGGGCCTCGGCGGCGTCGATCTTTTCCTTCAGTTCCTGGCGTTTTGCATCGCTCATATCGTATCTCCGTACGGAATTTGTCAGTCGTGTTCGTAATGGTCGGTATCGCCGCTCTGTTCCGCGTCATCGCCGGAATCTTCGTCCAGCAGTCGCTCCAGTCCGGCGAGCAGTGGCTTGCGGGCAAACCAGAGTGCGATACCGGCGAGGAATGTGGTCACCATCCCCTTGTTATCGGCAGCATAATCGACGGCGTCGTCCACCAAGTCCATCGTGCTATCTCCGATCCTGTCGGCAATCCGCCCGCCAACGCCGCGAGCGGCGAGGTCGGTCTTGATGAACTCCAGGTCGGTCTGGAAGAGGCGGCGCGCAGCGTTGCGCATGTCGCGGTCCGCCAGCATATGTTCGCGGGCCTGGCTCATTCCGTCTCTCCCGCATCGTCGCTGAATGCCTCACCCAGCGCACCGAAATTCTTCGCAGCTGCGCGAAACGCAATCAGGGCCACGATCAGCCACAGGCCAACGACAACCGCCGTTGCGCCCCATGCGGTAATCAGCGGGCTCAATCCAAGGATCAGCCCGACCGTCAAACCGATCAGCGCAAGGAAGGCGACCACTGCGCCAATGACGCCGTAAGCTACGCCGCGCTTGGTGCACTGCGCGGCATAGGCGGCGCGGCTTTTCTGGAACGCGATCTCCGCGCCAAGATACGTCTTGCCATCTATGAAGAGGGCTTCGACGTCCTCGAATAGTGAACGGTCGGCGTAGTCATCGGGCGGGTCCTGCCCTTCCGGCGTGGCATACCGGTCGGGATGCACGCCGCGCGGCGCGAGCCCTTCATCCGGCAAGCCGTTGCCGCCGTCGACCGGGTCGACAGCGGCATTATCGTGGGGCGCTTTCACCCTTAGCGGCGGAAGAGGCGGGCGAAGAAGAAGCCGACTACGGCTGCAATGCCGACGGCGGTGCCGGGGCTCTTGCGCACGAATTCGCGGCTGTCTTCGACAATCTCGTCGACCGACTTGGTATCCAGCTTCGCACCGGCTTCCTGCAGGCTGCGCGATGCGGAGCGGGCGTAATCGCCATATTTGGCGCCCAGCTTCTCATCGATGTCGGTAGCGGTATCGCCAACGGTGCGGCCCAGCGCGCCGAGCGCTTCGCTGGCCTTGCCCTTGCCTTCATTGGCGAGGTCGCGGGCCTTTACCTTGGCATCGGTCGTCGCCTGGCCGGACTTGCTCTTGGCCTGCGTGCGGTATTCACCGGCGCGGGTCTTGGCTTCCTTGCCCAGCGCAGCAGCGCCGGCTTTCGCCTCTTCCAAGGCGGCATTGAAGCGGCTCTTGGCTTCCGAAGTGTTGCTGCTGGCCGTGGCCGCGCTCACTTCGGCTTCCATCGCCTTGGTCGATGCCTTCTTGGTCGTCTTCTTTGCTTTGGTCGGTTTGGCGGGTGCCTGTGCCATGGTCGTGTAATCCCTCTTCAAATGCGATTGCAGTAAATGCGAATCCTCCCGCAGCGGTTCACACCCCTGCGCTCTCACTGTTCCAACGCGGCTTGCCTCCGCTTGTTCCGATGGATAGGCAGCGCGCGAACTTCCCTCATATGGGGAGTGTGTTAGCCACATACAACACCGGAGTTACCATGACCGCGATCATCGACATTCACGGCCGCGAAATCCTCGACAGCCGCGGCAACCCGACGGTGGAAGTGGACGTGTTGCTGGAAGATGGCAGCTTCGGGCGTGCCGCGGTTCCCAGCGGCGCCAGCACCGGTGCGCATGAGGCGGTGGAACTGCGCGACGGCGATAGCTCCCGCTATATTGGCAAGGGCGTCACGAAGGCCGTCGATGCCGTGAATGGCGCGCTTTCCGATGCATTGCTGGGCCTCGATGCAGAAGACCAGCGCGATATCGACATGGCGATGATCGACGCCGATGGCAGCGCCAACAAGGCCGTGCACGGGGCGAACGCGATCCTGGGGATCAGCATGGCGGTGGCCAAGGCCGCAGCGAATGCGCGGGGCCTACCGCTTTATTCCTACGTCGGCGGTGTCTCCGCCCACGTCCTGCCGGTGCCGATGATGAACATCATCAATGGCGGGGAGCATGCGGACAATCCCATCGACGTGCAGGAATTCATGGTCATGCCCGTGGGCGCAGGCTCCATCGCGGAAGCGGTGCGCTGGGGCTCCGAGATTTTCCACACGCTGAAGAAGAAGCTGTCGGCCAAGGGACTTGCCACTGCCGTGGGCGACGAGGGCGGCTTCGCACCGGACCTCGCGAGCACCCGGGCCGCGCTTGATTTCATCATGGAGTCTGTTGCGGAGGCTGGGTTCAAGACCGGGAGCGACGTGTGCCTCGCGCTCGATTGCGCCGCGACCGAATATTATGTCGATGGCAAATACGAGATGAAGGGCGAGGGCGCCTCGCTCTCGTCGGACGAGAACGCAGCCTACCTCGCCAAGCTGTGCGAAGATTACCCGATCCGCTCCATCGAAGACGGCATGCACGAAGACGATTTCGATGGCTGGCGCGCGCTGACCGACATGGTGGGCGACAAGGTGCAGCTGGTTGGGGACGATCTGTTCGTCACCAATCCGGAGCGGCTGCGCATGGGCATCGGCAAGGGCCTGGCCAATTCCCTGCTGGTGAAGGTCAACCAGATCGGCACGCTGACCGAGACGCTTGAAGCCGTCAGCATCGCCCAGCGCGCGGGTTACACGGCCGTCATGAGCCATCGCAGCGGCGAGACGGAAGACGCGACAATCGCGGACCTCGCCGTCGCCACGAACTGCGGCCAGATCAAGACCGGCTCGCTCGCCCGCTCCGATCGCCTGGCTAAATACAACCAGCTCATCCGGATTGAGGAAGAGCTGGGCATGAATGCCGCCTATGCGGGCGAGGGGTGCTTCGGCCGCCTCTCTAGCTAATGGCCTCTTGCAAAGCTGGCGGAGCGCAGGCGGAGACCTGCCTCCGCCAGAATGCTCAGCCGAATTTCTGTTGTAGCTTCAACAGGGCCATGGCCGCTTCGGCTGCGCCTGCGCCCTTGTTCGCCTGGGCGGGGTCGGCACGGTAGATTGCCTGCGCCTCGTTCTCCGTTGTCAGGATGCCATTGCCGATGGCGATCCCGTCCATCGTGAGCGCCAGGATACCGCGCGCGCTTTCGCCAGCGACGATTTCGAAGTGATAGGTCTCGCCGCGGATTACCACGCCCAGCGCCACGAAGCCGTCGTATTGTCCGCTTTCGGCAGCCATAGCGATGGCACCGGGCACTTCCAGCGCGCCGGGTACCGTCAGCACCTCGGCCTCGTGACCGGCAGCTTCCAGCGCGCCGCGGGCGCCTGCAATCAGCATGTCGTTGAGATGGTCGTAGAAGCGCGCTTCCACCAGCAGGAACTTTGCCATGTGCGTTTCCTTTATCGTTCGCTTCAGTCGGGGATGGCTTGCTGGCCGACCACGGAAAGGCCGAAGCCCTCCAGGCCCACCACGGTCTTTTCCGAATCGCTCAGCAACATCATCTCGGTGACGCCGCGATCGACCAGGATCTGCGCGCCGATACCGTAATCGCGCAGCTCGCTGGCATGGTCCGCATGGCGCCCGATCTCCGCCTGCAGGGCTTCGGGACGGGCGGGCATGATCAGCACGATCACGCCATTCCCCTTCTCGCCAATCGCAGCCATGGCGCGCTGCAAGGTGCGCTTGCGTGGCCCGGTCTGGCCCAGCACATCGTCGAAGATGCTGATGGCATGCATCCGCACGAGCGTAGGCTCGCCGGGAATCACGTGCCCCTTCTGCAGGACCACATGCGTCGCGCCGCTCACCTTGCTGCGATAAGTCATCGCGCGCCAATCGCCGCCGTAATCGCTGACCAGCGCGCTCTCGCTGACCAGCTCGACCAGGTGATCGTTGCGCATGCGATAGGCGATCAAGTCGCGAATCGTCCCGATCTTCAGGCCGTGCCGGCGGGCGAAGCGCACGCAATCGTCCAGCCGTGCCATGCTGCCGTCCTCGTTCATGATCTCGCAAATCACGCCGGAGGGATTGAGGCCGGCAAGGCGCGAGATATCGACCGCCGCCTCGGTATGTCCGGCCCGGACGAGTGTTCCGCCATCGCGCGCCGCGAGGGGGAAGACGTGGCCCGGCGTGACGATGTCGCCCGGTCCCTTGGATGCGTCGATGGCAACGGAAACGGTCCGCGCGCGGTCTGCCGCGCTGATACCGGTGGTGACGCCCTCGCGCGCCTCGATGGAAATGGTGAAGGCCGTCTGGTGCTGTTCGCGATTGTCGCGGCTCATCGGCTCAAGGCCAAGGGTTTCGACACGCTTCCTGTCCAGCGACAGGCAGATCAGCCCGCGACCGTGGGTCGCCATGAAGTTGATGGCATCGGGGGTCGCCATCTGTGCCGGGATGATAAGGTCACCCTCATTCTCGCGGTCCTCGTCATCGACAAGGATATACATGCGGCCATTGCGGGCCTCGTTGATGATTTCCTCGATCCCCACAAGGACGGGGGAATCATCGTTCTCCTCGATGAAAGCGCGCAGCTTCGCCAGCGTCTCGCTGGTCGGGTTCCAGTTCGGCTCCGTACAGTCGCGCAGGGTGTTGGCATGAAGTCCCGCAGCGCGGGCAAGCCCGGCACGCGACATGGTTTCTTCCGCCACAAGGGCGCGAACACGTTCGATCACATCCATTTGACCTCCGTATTCACATTGAAATGTGAGTGCAAGGGGTGGTTGTGGGAAAATCAGGTTGCCAAGCGCCGGACGTGTCCCCAATGAAGCCGGGTGAGCGATACGAAGCAGACCGTCGATCAGATCCGCGCCGTCTTCGGCGATGCGATGCGTCACGTCACCGCAACCGTCCATGCCATCACGGCGGGCCGGGACGGGGACCGGCACGGCATATTGGCCACGGCCGTCAGCTCGCTCAGCTTCGACCCGCCCTCACTGTTGGTCTGTATCAATCGCTCGGCCTCGCTCCACCAGCCGCTGGCAACGGCGGAGATCTTTGCCGTCAACGTGCTCGGGCTCGAGAACAAGGAGCTGGCGCAGCTGTTCGTTGATGCCCGCGGTGAAGACCGGTTTTCCCTAGGTGACTGGCAGGACGTTGCCGGCGCGCCCGTGCTGCAGGATGCGCAGTCGACCTTTGTCTGCCGGACAGTCGACCGCCATGAATTCGGTACCCACACGATCTTCATCGGAGAGCTGGTCCACGCCGCGCACCGCCGGAACAGCGCGCCGCTGACCTATTACGATCGTGAATTCATTGACCCTGCCAGCGCGGACCCAGCCTCCTAATAGATGATCGGACCGTCGCGGCGGATCAGCAGGTGGCCCGGATATGTCGGCCCTGCGCCGTTCCCCAGGTACCTGTCGATCTCGCGGTCCAGGAAGGCCGCACGGTCGTCCGGCGAGCGATAGGCACGGTTACGGAACAGGCCGCTGCCAAGCGACACACCCATCCCCGTCCGCCAGAACCGCGGTGCGATGTCCGGGTCGAAGCCGGCGTTGGCCAGCAGGTGCACACTAAGGCGGTCTGCCTCCTCCTCCGCCATGCGATTCGCGGCGAGGTTGCCCCCGAACTGGCCAAAGAAGCCCTTTCTCACACCCGCAAGGTCCAGCCTTCGCCGGTGCTCGAGAATCTGGTGTGCCAGCTCGTGCGCCACGATGACGGCCAGTTCCGCCTCAGTTGCGCCAGACACAAGCCCGTAGCTGACCTGGATCACACGGCCATCGGCCCGGGCCGCGAGCCCGCTTTCGGTGGTCACCTCGACCAGCGCGCGGCAGCCAAGTGGTGCGCGCAGCTGGACGGTTCGTGCTGCTGCGCCGTCAGATACTACGAGCAGCGAATCCCGGCTCTGGGCAAACAGACTCGCATAGGCTGCATCACGCAGGGGCGTGACATTGGCGTCCCGCCATTGCTCAGGCCCGGTGTCACCAATCGAAAGGACCGACATGCCAGTGCGCAGCCCCGCAGCCTCGGCCGGACTTCCCGGCGCCACTGCGGCAATTGCTAGGACCGAATCCCCGTGAAACCTTTCGAACGTCGGGTTGGTGTATTGGTCGCGGCTATGGAGTACCAGGCCGGTCGCCGGCGCGAATATGCGGCAAAGGCGCGCATTCTGGCGGAGGAGCGGCAAGGTCACGGAGGCAAGCTTGCGGTCCGCAGCCTGCAACGGATCAGCCGCTATCGCCTCGGCCGAGACAGCGGCAGATGCCGATGCCGGCTGGAGCTGCCCAAAGGCTGCGACGAGCAGCGCGAAATGCGCGATCAATGGGCGATTTTTGGCACGCATACGTGGAATTAACCCTTGGCAATTATCAGCGCATGCTGCATGGCGAGAAAAGATTGAAGAGATTGAGTAATTTTCTTGGAACGGCGCGGTGGATGAACCGTTCGGGACATGGAAGAAAAATCGGGCGAAAGCTTGACGTGACATTGCAGCCTGTTATTGGGCTAAGTGAATTTTAGGAAGGGCATAACATGATCATTCGCAAGACTCTGACAGGTCTCGCCGTCGTTGGTACTCTGCTCGGGACCACCGCGCAGGCTGCCACTGTCGACGCGCGTACCGCTTCGAACGTTGCTGAGAACGAAGAATTCTTCGGCGATTTCGGCACCTTCGGTATCATCCTCCTCATCGTGATCCTGGGCGGCGTTGCTGCCTTCGCTCTCGGCGATGACGACGATATTCCGGACACGACGCCGGTCAGCTGATTTCAGCTACATCGAATTAGGGAAGGCGGGCTTTTGCCCGCCTTTTCTTTTGCGCGATCGGGATGCGGCGGGCTTCGGTCCGCCGGTTTCGTTTGCGCGCCCGAATTGGCGCGTTCGAAATGCTACGTGAGCTTCGAACCCGGCAAGGGGGCCTGATCTTTCAGCTACGCGCCTGGCTGTTTCACAGGTTCAGGCCATGCCTCGCTGTGGTGGGGCAGAATGGGCCGGCGCCGTCAGCGTCCGGAATGATCCTGCGTAGGTCATCGACCCTGCCTTCTCCGCAATCAAAAGCACGCCCGCGCTGTCGCGACGGGGCGATGTCCAGAGCAATTCGGGGAGGGGAGAAAGTGGTGGACGCACTAGGGCTCGAACCTAGGACCCGCTGATTAAGAGTCAGCTGCTCTACCAACTGAGCTATGCGTCCACTTCGCTTTCGCGAGGCCCCGCGAATCGCGGGAGCGGCCCGTATACCGATAAAATCCGCTAAGGGAAGGCCTCAAGTAAAGGTCCCTCGCGCACCTGACTTTCGCGACCATCTTTCGACCATCATCAGCGATCCGATGCAGATCATATTCGTCAGCATGGATGACCCGCCGTGGCTCATGAATGGCAGGGGAATGCCCACGACAGGCGCAAGTCCCATCACCATCATCAGGTTGATCCCGGCATAGAAGAAGATGGTCGCGACAAGCCCGCCGGCGAACAGGCGCGAGAAGCGGTCTGGCGCATTGCGGCTCACCGTCCAGCCCCAGCGGATGATGATACCAAAGGCGAGCAGCACGAACAGGCCGCCTAGCAGGCCCCATTCTTCCGCCATGGTGGCAAACACGAAGTCGGTGTGCGGCTCCGGCAGGTAATTGAGGTGGCTCTGCGATCCCTCTCCAAATCCCTTGCCGGTAATGCCGCCCGATCCGATCGCGATCTTCGACTGGGTGATGTGATAGCCTTGGCCCAAAGGGTCACTTTCCGGGTCGAGGAAGGTCGTCACCCGGCGTTGCTGGTATTCCTTCAGCCCGAAGAAGAAGGCTAGAGGCGCCGCAATCATGGCTGCGACCGCGCCGCCGGCAAACCACTTCATCGGCAATCCTGCCAGGAACAGCACCACCACGCCGCCGAAGGCGATGGCGAGAGCGGTGCCAAGGTCGGGCTGCATCAGCACCAGGCCCATGGGGAGGAAGATCGCCACGCCAGCTGGCACGATGGAGCGCCAGCTCGCGATCATACCGGCCGGCAGCGTATGGAAGAATGCGGCGAGGGCCAGCACCACTGCCGGCTTCATCAGTTCCGATGGCTGCAGGCGGATGAAACCCAGTTCCAGCCAGCGCTGGCTGCCACCGCCCATTGCGCCCAGCGCCTCCACGCCGACCAGCAACAGCAATACGACAAGGTAGACCGGATACGCCGCCATGAAGGCCAGGTCGCGCGGCATGTAAGAGATCACGAGCGCCATCACGAGGAACACGCAGAAGCGAACGATATGCGATGTCGCATAGGGCGACATGGAGCCGCCCGCCGCGCTGTAGAGGACGGCACCGCCGAATGCGATCAACGTGAAGAGCGTGATCAGCACGGCCCATGGCTGGCTTTCGAGTACCGGGGGAAGGATCGATTGCCGCATCAGTCCACGCTCCGCGGTGTTGGGTCTTCTCGCGGATCAACCGCGTTTGCCACCGGCGCTTCTGGTTGCACCGCCTCGGCGCGAGCCTCCGCATCGACCTTGGCAAAGGCGTCACGGATATCCGTCGGGGCGGCAGGAATGTCGACGCCGGCTTCGGCAGCAAAGCGGGCGTAAGAGGCATCGAGGCGCTGCTGCGCCGTGCCGCCCCATTGTTTCTCCAGCGGGTAAAGCGCCTCAAGGCCCTTCTGTGGGTCAAACATATACGTCATCACATCGCGCGCGATGGGATAGGCCGCGCCCGATCCGCCGCCATGCTCGATCACGACTGCCCCGGCATATCGCGGCTTGTCGAACGGGGCGAAGAAGATGAACAGCCCATGGTCACGAAAACGCCAGTTACCGGTCTTGCCGTCGGACTTGCTGAGCGAGACGACCTGCGCCGTGCCGGTCTTGCCGGCCATCTTCGTCTCTTCCAGCGGCAGCTTGCCGCGCGGCGCGGTGCCGGGGCCGTTGACGACATCGCTCATCGCCTGCCGGATATAGGCGATCTGCTCGTCCGGGAACTGGTAGCTTTCGAACTTCGGCCTCTTCTCGTCCATCACCAGCCGCGGCATGACTTCGCGGCCCATGGCAAGGCGCGCTGACATCACGGCAAGCTGCAGCGGGCTGGAGAGCATATAGCCCTGTCCGATGGTGGCGTTCACTGTGTCGAAGGCCTGCCATTCGCGGCCATACTTCTCCAGCTTCCATGATGGGCTGGGAACGGTGCCATAGAACTGGCTGGTCACGGGAAGGGGAAATTCCTGCCCCATGCCCAGGCGGCTGCACATCGCGGCGATGGGATCCATCCCGATCCGCTGCGCGAAGTGATAGAAATATACGTCGCAGGACTGGTAAATGCCCTTGGCCATGTCGACGCGTCCGTGGCCGCCGCGTTTCCAGCAGCGAAAGACACGATTGCCCACCCGCAAACCGCCGCTGCAATTGACGCTTTCGTCTGGATCCAGCCCGGCTTTCAGGAAGGCCATGGACACCGTCGGCTTCACCGTGGAGCCCGGCGGGTACAGGCCCTTGAGCACCTTGTTACGTAGCGGCACGCGCTCGTTCTGCGAGAGCATGGAGTATTCGACGCGGCCAATCCCGTCGGAAAAGCTGTTGGGATCGAAGCTGGGCATGGATGCCATGCACAGCAGGCCGCCTGTCAGGCAGTCCATCACGACAACGGAGCCGGATTCGAGGCCAAGCCTGCGTGCCGCGTAATCCTGGAGCGGGCCATCGATCGTCAATTGGACAGCCTGGCCCTGCTTGTCCTCCCGCGTCTCGAGGTCGCGCACGATCTTACCAGAGGCCGTGACTTCAACGCGCCGCGCGCCCGGTTCCCCGCGCAGCTTCTGCTCGAACTGCTTCTCCATCCCGTCCTTGCCCAGCTTGAAGCCGGGGGTGACGAGGAGGGGCGTCGGCTCCAGCTCGTATTCCTCGCGGTTGGCTGTGCCGACATAGCCGAGCAAATGCCCCACGGCGGGCCCGGTGGGATAATAGCGCGAATAGCCGCGCTGGGGCACGACGCCTCGCAGGTCAGGCATGCGCACGGTCACGGCAGCAAAAGTGTCGTAATCCAGCCCGCTGGCCACCGGCACCGCCTGGAAGCCAGCGCTGTCTTCGATACGCTTTTCGAGGTCGGCGCGCTGCTGTTCGTCGAAATTCAGCAGCTCGCTCAGGACACGTACCGTCTTGTCCTGGTCGCCCATGCGATCGGGAATGACGTCGACGCGGAAATCGGCACGGTTGGAAGCGAGGGGGGCGCCATTGCGGTCCAGGATCCAGCCGCGGCGGGGCGGGATCAGCGACAGGTTCACCCTGTTGCTCTCGGCCTCCATCTCGTATTTCTCATTCTCGGCGACAGCGATGTAACCCATGCGCGCGGCCAGCAGCAGGCCGACGCCGCCCTGCACTGCGCCGATGACGAAGCTTCGCCGCGTGAAGACCTCACGCAGGCTGCTCTCATTGGATCGTGGGCCCAGTGCCATCAGCCTATCCGTCGGACGCGCATAAGGCGCAGCCTGTCGAGGAGGGAAACAATGCCGGCAACGATCGGGAACATCACGATGGACAGGAGTAGCTGCGGCACGATTACGCCAAGCTGAAGACCGCCTAGGCTGGCCCCCGAAACAAAGGCCGCAAGGACGAGGTAGACAGCAAGCACCAGTCCCGCGACCAGCCAGTCCTGGAAGAAATTACGCCAGGGGAATCGCATCTCCAGCGCCTCCAGCCCGATCATGATGAGCGAGAACAGGAGGATGCCGCTGCCAAGCGGTTGCCCGGAAAACAGGTCGTCCCACAGGCCCAGGGGCAGGCCGGCCCATAGGGGCAGGAGACCCGGGCGCAGCAGTCGCCATGCCAGCAGGAACAGCAGCGCCAGTGGAGGCACGATGGGTGCAGGCGGGATGATGGGCAGGAGCGGGCTGAGCGAGGCCAGCAGGATCGTCGCCCAGGGAATTCCGTAAACGAGGGCGACGGAATGGTCGCGATTGATCTTGCTGCCGAACTGGTCGCTGCGCGCGCGCGGATTGATCTGGTCGATCATTCGCCCGGCAGCTCCGCATCTTCGTCGGCAAGGTCGGCAGGCAGCAGGTCGGCCTGCCAGATCGGGCGGACGGACACGTAGTCGGTCGCCGCCGGATTGCTGAGGACGCGCGCGATTGCCCCATCATCGGTGACTTCTGTTACCATCGCCACGGCGATATTGGGCGGGAACAGGCCGCCGGCGCCGGACGTGACGAAGACATCCCCCTTCTTGATGGGGTTGATGCCCAGGTTGATAAGTCGCAGCCGAAGCGAACCGTCGGCGCGCCCTTCGGCAAAGGCCACCACATCGTCCTTGGCCCGGCGAACAGGAATGGTGCTTTCCGTATCCGTCAGCAGGATGACCCTGGCGCTTTCATCGCCCACTTCCAGCACGCGGCCGATGAGGCCCTTCGGCGAGACTACGGGCATGCCGCTTTCCACGCCATGCGCCGCGCCCACCGAGATGTACGCGAACCTGCGCGCGGAGGAGGATGTTGAGCCGATGATGCGGGCGGTTGCGACAGGCTCATTCTCGCCTTCCGGTAGATCGAGCAGGGCGCGCAAGCGCTTGTTCTCCTGCTCGACCGAACGCGCCTCGGCGAGCTCGATACGCGCCACTTCCAGTTCGCGCTGCAACTCGGCGTTCTTGCTGCCGGCCTTGTAATAGCCCTTGATGGCCTCGAAAAAGCCCTGCGAATTGACGCGGGCGGATGCGCCGGCTTCGCCGACACCGCTGCCGGCATCGACAGCCATTGACCGCATTCCGGCAAAGACCTGCGGCTGAAGGAGCGAAATGGCCAGCAGGGCAGCACCAAAGAGCGCTCCGAAGCCCGCAATCACATAGCCGGTAAAGACGCTCATTCGCGCCTTCCGGTTCGTGCTTGTATTTCGGCCTCGCGGCGGCGCCATCTCCGCCTACCCCTTGTTCAAGATTGCGTCAGGCGGTCATCAACACGCCGCGATAAACCGGGTCTTCCATCGCCCGGCCAGTGCCCAAGGCGACGCAGGACAGCGGATCCTCAGCGATGCTGACCGGAAGACCGGTTTCTTCGCGCAGATGCTCGTCCAGCCCGCGGATCAGCGCGCCGCCGCCGGTTAGGACGATGCCCTGGTCCACGATATCGGCCGCCAGTTCCGGCGCGGTGTTTTCCAGTGCGATGCGCACGCCTTCCACGATGGCGCCAATCGGTTCAGAAAGGGCTTCGGCGATATGCGCTTGGTTGATCGTGATTTCCTTGGGCACGCCGTTCACAAGGTCGCGGCCCTTCAGGGTGATGGTTTCGCCCACACCGTCTTCCGGGACGATGGCGATGCCGTAATCCTGCTTGATCCGCTCTGCTGTGGCGTCGCCGATCAGGAGGTTGTGGTGGCGGCGGACGTAGGAGACGATGGCTTCATCCATCTTGTCACCGCCGGTGCGCACGGAGGTCGTGTAAGCAAGGCCGCGCAGCGAGAGCACGGCGACTTCCGTCGTGCCGCCGCCGATGTCGACCACCATGGAGCCAACCGGCTCGGTAACGGGCATGTCAGCACCGATGGCAGCTGCCATGGGCTCCAGGATCAGGTAGACTTCGGAGGCGCCGGCATTGCTGGCAGCATCGCGGATTGCGCGGCGTTCCACGCTGGTGGAGCCACTGGGTACGCAGATCACGATTTCGGGATAGCGCAGCAGGTTCTTCTTGCCGTGCACCTTGCGGATGAAGTGCTTGATCATCTCTTCCGCGATTTCGATGTCGGCAATCACGCCGTCACGCAACGGGCGGATGGCTTCGATGGAATCGGGCGTCTTGCCCATCATGAGCTTCGCATCGTCGCCCACGGCCTTCACGCGCTTGATGCCCTGGATCGTCTCGATGGCGACCACGGAGGGTTCGTTCAGCACGATGCCGCGGTCCTGCACATAGACCAGCGTGTTGGCCGTACCGAGGTCGATGGCCATGTTTTGGGAGCCGAACTTGAACAGGCGCGAAAAGAAGGAACTCATGGGTTAATCCGTCTCCGTCCCGACCCCGCCGGGCCGGCCGATTTCTTTGGGTGGTGCGAAATTGACAACAGTCGCGCGCCTCTTAGCGAAACTGGCGCCGTTTGGGAAAAAAATTGTTCGCCTTTCCGGGGAGTTTTGCACCGCCTGCCTCGAATAAGCGGCGATTGGGCGTTACAAGCGGCCCCGATGCCCGAAATTCGCCGCCTCCCGGAAAGCCTCGTTAACCGTATCGCCGCTGGCGAGGTGGTTGAACGCCCGGCATCTGCGCTGAAGGAAATCGTCGAAAACGCGGTCGATGCGGGCGCAACGCGGATCGTGGTCAAAATTCTCGAGGGAGGGCTGGACCGCGTCGAGGTGACGGATGACGGCTGCGGCATGTCGCCGGAACAGATGGCGCTGGCGCTGGAACGCCATGCCACCAGCAAGCTGCCCGACGACGCGATCGAGCAGGTGGCAACGCTGGGTTTTCGCGGAGAGGCGCTGCCATCCATCGCCAGCGTCGCGCGCTTCATGGTGGAAAGCCGCCTGCACGGATCGGATGAGGGCTGGCGCAAGGTCGTCGATCACGGAGAGCTCATCGAGGACGGGCCCGCCGCCCTGCCGCCGGGAACGCGTGTGCGGGTGGAGAAACTGTTCGCGAAGGTGCCCGCACGCCGCAAGTTCCTGCGTACGGCGCGCAGCGAATATGGCGCCTGCGTCGATGTCGTCCGCCGCCTGGCCATGGCGCGCCCGGACATCGCCTTTCGTCTCGAACATGGCGACCGCTGCGTTTTCGACCTGCAGGGCGGGCAGGGCATTGCCGAGCGCGTCGCCCAGATCGTGGCGCGCGATTTGAAGGACAATGGCGTGGTCATCGATGTCGATCGCGGCGCCATGCGGCTGACCGGGATTGCTGGCTTGCCGACGTACAACCGCGGCGTGGCCGATCACCAGTACCTGTTCGTGAATGGCCGCCCGGTGAAGGACCGCCTGCTGACAGGTGCCGTGCGCGGAGCTTATTCCGACATGCTGGCGCGCGACCGGCACGCCGTGCTCGCCCTCTTCCTTGACCTTCCGAACGAGGATGTGGACGTGAATGTCCACCCCGCGAAAACGGAGGTGCGGTTCCGCGACGCGCAGGCGGTGCGGGGCTTCATCGTGTCGGGCCTGCGAGGCTCGCTTGCCACGGGCGACCGCCGAAGCGCGCAGGCGCCCGACGCTTCGGCCATGGGCCGCTGGCAGGTCGAGCCTGCCGAGCCTCAGCCAGCGTTGCGCTCAATCTTCCAGGGCCGTGACTGGTCCGCGCCCGGCAGCGTCGGCACTTTTCGCGAACCGGCACAGGCCTTTCACGGCGAGAACAGCGCGGGTGATCTGGCAATGCCCCAAGGCAGGGCAGAAAGCGCGGCCGAGGCCACGGCCGAGGACCTCGCAGAATACCCCCTGGGCATCGCGCGCGGTCAGGTGGCGGAGACCTATATCGTGGCGGAAGCCTCGGACGGGCTCGTGATCGTGGACCAGCATGCGGCGCATGAGCGGCTCGTACTCGAACGCCTTCGTGCGGCGGGGGCGGGGGACAAGGTAGCAGCCAGCCAGGCGCTGCTGATGCCGGAAGTCGTTGAACTCGAAGAAACCGCGTGCGACCGGCTGGAGGAACAGGCGGACAAGTTCGCGGAGCTTGGCCTCGTGATCGAACGCTTCGGTCCCGGCGCCATGCTCGTGCGCGCATTGCCAGGCTCACTCCGAAAGGCGGACCCGGCCAAGCTGCTGCAAGACCTGGGAGACGATATCGCACAGCACGGCGAAAGCCTGCTTCTGGGCGAGAAACTGGACTATGTCCTTGCGACCATGGCCTGCCACGGCTCCGTGCGGGCTGGCCGCGTTCTGTCGGTAACGGAAATGAACGCGCTGCTGCGCGAAATGGAGCGCACGCCACGCTCAGGTCAGTGCAACCATGGCCGCCCGACATGGGTGAAGCTGGGCATGGCCGATGTCGAGAAGCTGTTCGGGAGGCATTGAATGAGGATCGCCGTTGTACTTTTCTTAAGCTGCCTGTTGCTCGCGTGCACCGACCAACGTGATGCAATGCCGGACGCCTCCTCTGAAAGCGCGGATGGCTCTGGTGGAGGCAACCTTGCCTTGCGGGGCGCCACCAATGCGGTGGAACTGCAGCCGATCCTCTATCCCGACATCGAGGCGAATGACTTGTTCGGCGCCGGGTGCAATTTCGCGTCCGGAAAGAGCATGGCGGCAGTAGTGCTCGCGCAATCGGACTACGCCGCGATCAAGATCGATGGCGAAGTATTGCAACTCGGTCCAGCGGAGGGAACGGGGGAGCTGGAGCTCGGCGCGCGCGATACTTACGCCAGCGAGGATTACCGCCTTGAACTGGCCTTGCAGGGTGGCGGGGAATCTTCCGGCTACGAGACCGTTGATTTCCAGGGAGCGGTCCGCCTGAGCGACGCGAGTGGTAATCCGGTCTATGCCACCACCGGCACGGCGCAGTGCGGTAGCTAGACGCCTGCCGGGCGCAGGAGCATCCATGCTGCCATGCCCATCATGGCCAAATTTTCCGAAAGCGAGATGAAGCCGAGCGGGACGTTGCCGCTGCCGCCGACGCAGGCGCATTTGATCTCGCGCTTCTGGATGTAGACCGCGTAAAACACGCTCGCCGCACCAATCGTACCAATCACTGCAGCGATGGGTATGGAGAGCCAGGGCAGCACGCGCCCTGCCATCAGGATGGCGGCCGTCGCCTCAAGGAACGGGTAGGCATAGGCATAGGGCACGAACCTGCGGCCCAGCAGGTCATAGCCGACGAACATGGTCGAGAACTTCTCGACATCCTGCAGCTTCAGCA
This sequence comes from Paraurantiacibacter namhicola, assembly GCF_001687545.1. NCBI lineage: Bacteria > Pseudomonadati > Pseudomonadota > Alphaproteobacteria > Sphingomonadales > Erythrobacteraceae > Paraurantiacibacter > Paraurantiacibacter namhicola. The sequence goes on from NZ_CP016545.1 coordinate 1,658,548, forward strand.
TCGCCAGCATGGCCATGGAAAAGCTTATGAACCACTCAGCCGTCCTGACCGTCAGCAATTCCCCGAAGGAATAGAAACTGAGCGACAGGGCAAGGCCTAGCGCAACAGCGAACACGGCGATCACCGGCTGATAGCTGGTTTCGCCCTTATCCTTCTGCCGGTCGCCGAAGTGGATGCGCAGCCCGTCATAACCGCCGATGCGGTCGTTTCCGATGAAGGCCTGCGGGGTCATCGTGACGTCATGCTCGGCCTTGAAAGCGTCGGTCTGTTCACGCGTGGTCAGGTGGTGGTCCTGTACCTCATAGCCTTCGCGTTCGAGGAGCCACTTGGCCTTTATCCCATAGGGACAGACATGCTTGTCCATCACCATGCGATAAAGGCGGGCGACCTTCCGATCGCCCGCCTTATCATCTGTCTTCGTTTGCGCTTTCATCAGGCTCGGAAGCTTGGCACGCCGGCGTCGCTGTCGAGGTCCGGAATGATGCGATAACGCGCCAGCACCAGGCTGAAGAGGCCGAACAGAAGCAGGCCGATGGCAGTCAGCGTGAAGATAAAGCCTTCACCGGCCAGGCTGGCTACGGCATCGCCCAGCGTCTTGATCTGGTCTGCGCCCGCCGACATAAAACCGGCCTGGAACAGCGACCAGCCGATCACGGCATAGACCACGCCGCGGGCGAGGAAGCCTGCTCCGCCCAGCCAGCGCGTCGCATCGGGCGCCTGCCCGCTGATGCGGTGCATGAATTCACCCGTGATGCCCTTCTTAGCCTGGAAGATCGCGACGACGAAGAAGATCAGGCCCAGGATGCCGAGTACCGTCCCGCCGAAATCCATCGACAGGACGCCGGATGCCGCTTCCTGAGCGCCGCCGCCCGAACCGCCGGAGCCGCCACCGTCGCTGGAGGCGAACTTCCAAGCGGAATAGGCGAGGGCCAGGTGGCCGACCGCGCTGCCAGCATGGCCGATGCGCTTGCCCCAGCCCTTGGCATCGCTGCCGTTATTCTCGATATCGAAAAGCGGGGAGCAGAGGCGGAAAAGGGCATAGGCAATCAGGCCAACCACCATGATCCAGAGCACGGCAGTCCCAGCCGGGAAGTCCTGGATTGCCATGAAGATGCCGTTCGTGCCTTCGGCAATCTTGCCGGCGCTGGTCAGCGCAATCAGGCCCAGGACGGCGTAAAGGATCGCGCGGCTGAAATAGCCTACGCGGACGAACCAGTTAAACTTCTCGGACTTGTCGACCATGGGGTGCCCCTTCAATTGATTTCGTAACCAACGAGGCCGGGGCGCGATGGTGCCAAATCAGCGCAATCTTTTCACATACATCTGGTTATTGTCTCGCCGGTCGAGCGCGAAATGTCCCTCCGCCGCACGCATCAGCTCGGACAATCGCTTGTAACCATAGTTGCGTACATCGAAGCTGGAACGGTTGCCGGCAATCTGGCCGACTTCCTGCAGTTTGGCCCAGCCTTCGTCGTCACGATGGGCCGCCTTCCACGCGCCGCCCAGCAGTTCGATCAATTCCGGATCGATGGTGTCGTCACTGACGGCGTCGTCCGCTGCGGCATCGGTGCGGATCAGCTTCTCGACATCGATGAAGCGGCTGCATGCCGTGCGGAAAGCCTCGGGCGCCTTCGCTGCGCCGAAGCCATAGACCAGCAGGCCGTCCTGCCGCAGCCGCGTCACCAGCGGGGTAAAATCGCTGTCGCTGCTCATGATGCCGAAGCCATCGACCTTACCGGCGTTCAGCAGGTCGATCGCGTCGATGGTCATCGCCATGTCCGTGGCGTTCTTGCCTTTGGTCAGGTCGAACTGCTGCATCGGCTGCAGGCCGTAGCGGTGGGTAATCTTGTTCCAGTCCGACAGCGCAGGCTTGGCCCAGTTGCCATAGGCGCGGCGGATATTGACCTGCCCCAGCTCGGCCAGGACGGTCAGGACAGGGTCGATCCCGCGATGGCTCGCATTGTCGGCATCGATCAGCAGGGCGATATTGCGCAGTTTTTCCTCGGACATGGCAAAGCGATGCCGCTTGCGGCCGAAAAGGGCAACCGGCGGGCGAGTGACCTTTCCCCAATTTGCGGAAAGCGCAGAGAGGGCTTTTCAATCACGGCCGTTCGCTCAAATCACGTCGCAGACTGAAATTCATCTGTCAGTCACCCCGTGCTCGGCATGCATGGTGGCATAAACAAGACACAAGGGAGAATGTCATGAATTTGGGTCGCACCACACTCGCCTTAGGAATCCTCGTAGCAGTATCAGGCTGCGCTAAGATGCAGTTCGTGAAGGGTCATGGGCTTGCCCCGTCCGAGACGGCGCACATCGTGACACTACCGGCAGGGGCCCTCGCGCAGACCAATTACGGCGATAGTTGCCGCACGCCCTGCTACCTCCCGCTGCTGCGAGATCGCGGCGGAGAGATTACCGTCAGTGCACCCGGTTTCCACACCGAGCGCTTTACCGTCACCAGCAGCGTCTCGGCACAGCAGGTCGCGCAGCGGACGACCAGCATGGCGGTCGAGGCAAGCGACCCGGATCCCGTCGCGCTCGGCCTGACTGCGCTGGCGAACGTCATGGACGGCCGCGGCGGCGTGATGGAACTGGACGAGCGCGATTTCCAGATCGAACTGCGTCCGCTGGCGGAAGGGGAGGAGGACCTGCTTGCCCCCGCAACGCCCCTTACGGGTGAGCGAGTGCCGATCGACCTGTCTGTCGACACCAGCCAGTAAAGGTTGCGGGAGGCCGGAGCGGGGCCTAAGTGGGCCTCGCAATGAACGACCTTTCCTCCCCTCCCGGAACGACCCCTTCAGGCCGCCAGCGCAAGCCGGACTGGATCCGCGTCAAGGCCCCCGTCAGCAAGGGCTATAACGAGACGCGCCAGCTGATGCGCGAGCTGAACCTGAACACCGTGTGCGAGGAAGCGGCCTGCCCGAATATCGGGGAGTGCTGGACCAAGAAGCACGCCACGGTGATGATCCTGGGCGATGTCTGCACGCGCGCATGTGCGTTCTGCAATGTGAAGACCGGCATGCCGCGCATGGTCGACCCGCTGGAGCCGGAACACACGGCAACCGCTGCGGCGAAGCTGGGGTTGGAGCATATCGTCGTGACCAGCGTGGACCGCGACGACCTGCCGGACGGCGGGGCGGGGCAGTTCGTGAAGGTCATCCAGGCCCTGCGCCGCGAGACTCCGGACACGACTATCGAGATCCTGACGCCGGACTTCCGGGGCAAGATGCGCCCAGCGGTCGAGGCAATTTGTGAAGCCGGTCCCGATGTTTACAATCACAACCTCGAAACCGTGCCGCGTCTTTATCCCACCATCCGGCCGGGCGCGCGTTACTACGCTTCGCTGCGCCTGCTGGAAGAAGTGAAGAGCCACAACCCGATGATCTTCACAAAGTCCGGCATCATGCTGGGGCTCGGCGAGCAGCGGCTGGAGGTCCACCAGGTGATGGACGACATGCGCAGCGCGGACATCGATTTCATGACCATGGGCCAGTACCTGCAGCCCACGCCGAAGCACGCCAAGGTCGAGGATTTCATCGAACCGAAGACCTTCAACGCCTATGGCTCCATCGCCCGCGCCAAGGGCTTCCTGCAGGTTGCCAGCAGCCCGCTGACGCGCTCCAGCTATCACGCTGGCGACGATTTTGCCGAAATGCGCACCGCGCGCGAGGCGAAGCTGGCCAAGGCAGCCGCTAAGGTAGCGCCAAAGGCAGACCCAGCCGACTGATGCCGGGAATACAGCAGACGCGCCGCCTGCCTTACAGCGCAGAGCAGATGTTCGACCTTGTCGCCGATGTCGACAAATATCCCGAATTTCTGCCCTGGGTGATCGCCACCCGCGTGAAGAGCAATGACGGCGAGGCGATGGTTGCCGACATGCTGGTGGGCTTCAAGGCGATCCGCGAGAAGTTTACCTCCCGCGTGGAGCTGCACCGGCCCGATGCATTGCGGGTGCAATATGTCGATGGTCCGCTGCGCGATCTCGACAATCGCTGGCAGTTCCGCAACCTGCCGGAGGGAGGGTGCGAGATCGATTTCTGCGTCGACTTCGCGTTCAAGAACCGGATCTTCGAAGCCTTGGCCGGGCAGTATTTCGACCGCGCCTTCCGCAAGATGGTCGCTGCCTTCGAAGCGCGCGCGGACGAGCTTTACGGCAGCAGCAATTCCAGCGCGCAAAGCGTAGCCTGACGGCGCACGCCCGCGCGGTCTTCACCCTCGAAGAAGCGTTCCTCCGCCGTCGGTTCCGGCTCGCCCCGGATAGCACGCGCGAAAACCACGGTGCCCACCGGCTTCTGCTCCGTTCCGCCGCCGGGCCCGGCAATGCCGCTGATGGCGACGGCAACATCCGCATCGCTGCGTTCCAGCGCGCCGCGGGCCATTTCATAGACGCAGGCCACGGAGACTGCGCCCAACGCCTCGATCACCTCGCCGGAGACGCCGAGCAGTTCCTGCTTCGCCCCGTTGCTGTAGGTCACGAAACCGCGATCCAGCACCTCGGACGAGCCGGGCACGGCGGTCAACGCCGCCGTCACCAGGCCGCCCGTGCAGCTTTCCGCCAGCACGACCTTGCGGCCTGCGGCGGCATTCTGCGCAACGACCTTTTCAGCCAGCTGCGCGAGTTCCTGCGGGAGGAGGCTGGGTATCATGTCTCGCTGCAGAAAAGGTCTTCGTCCGGCACCGCAACCGTCAAGACTGCGCCGATGATCCCGCCAAACTCGGTCGGCTCCAGAGGGCCAAACGCTGCAACGACCTTGTCGATTGATCCGCAGTCCTCCGGCTTGATCTCGGTGGACAGTTCCTGGACGATCAGCGCGTCGATCATCGGGCGGACTGCCTCTTCCGGCAATTGTTGGAAGATGGCCATGTCATCCGCGGAACCGTCGCCCTCGCTTGCCATCAGCTTCGTCGCAGCAGACAGGGCGAGCGGCCAGTAATCCGGGCGAACCGCGTCATACCGCGCCTTCATCGGACCCAGCTCGGAAAGCAGGAAGCTGTCGGCGGGCAGGGCATCGCGGCAGGCATAGGCGGCAGCGTCCATCGCGGCCGGAGCTGCGTAAATCGCCATGGCGTTCACTTCCGCTTCCGTCATGCATTCCTGCGCGGCAACCACCTGCGGGGCGATGGCAACGGCCATGGCGGTAAGTGCGGAAGTCAGCTTGCGTGCGTTCATTGTCGGTCTCCTCAAATCGGTAAGAGCATCGCGACGGCTTGCGCGGCAATACCCTCGCGCCGTCCGGCAAAACCCAGTCGCTCGGTTGTCGTGGCCTTCAGATTGACCTGCGATGTATCGACGCCGAGCAAATCGGCAAGTTTCGCCTGCATCGCGTCCCTGTGCGGGCCGATCTTCGGCGCCTCGCAGATCAGCGTCAGGTCCACATTGCCGACGCGGTAGCCGGCCTGTGCGGCCAGGCTGACGGCATGCTCCACGAACCTGTCCGACGAGGCGCCGCGCCATTGCGGATCGCTGGGCGGGAAGTGCTGCCCGATGTCGCCGCGCCCTGCTGCGCCCAGTACGGCATCGACAACGGCATGCAGTCCGACATCTGCATCGCTGTGGCCAGCCAGGCCATGCGTATGCTCGATCCTGAGCCCGCAGAGCCAGAGCTCTTCCCCGGCAGCAAGGCGGTGGACGTCATATCCCATTCCGATGCGGGGAGCGGGCAGCGCAACTTTTGCTTGTTCAGGCGCGAAGTCGGCGGCGAAGGTCAGCTTGTGCAGGCGCTCGTCCCCATCGACCAAAGCAATGGTGTGCCCGGCCGCGCGAAGCACCTGGGCATCGTCGCCTGCATCGGGTTCGCCCTGCCATGCGCGGTGCGCCTGCAGGATATCGGAGAAGCGGAAGGCTTGCGGGGTCTGGACGCGGCGCAGGATGTCCCGATCGGCAGGTGCGCCCATCACGGAGCCGGATGCCTCGACCATGCTATCGACCACCGGCAGCACCGGGATCGCGCCGCTTTCTTCATCCAGCGCTTCCAGCAATCGGTTTATGACCGAAGCGGGCAGGTCAGGCCGGGCCGCATCATGGATCAGAACCATGCCCGGCTTATGATCTGTCAGCGCCTCTAGCCCTGCGAGCACCGATGCCTGCCGCGTCGCGCCGCCAGTCACCAGGTGGATATCCGTCAGTCCTTCAAGCGCGCGCAGCGTCAGCGCGTCGCCATTTTCGGGTATGACCACCACCACCGGCGCAGCACCGGCATCGAGCAACGCCTCGACGGAATAACGCAGCACCGGCTTGCCGCGCCAGGGCGCGAATTGCTTGGGAACGGCCTGCCCCGCACGGATGCCGCTGCCAGCGGCGACCACGATGGCGGCAAAGGATTGTCCGGTCGGCATGGCAGCGGCGCTAGCGGCTTGCGGCCCCCCTCGCAATCCACTATGCGCTGCCCATATTTTAGGCAATTCCATGACAGTCCTTCCCAAGCCTCCTGCACTCGATGCCATCAAGGTCGGCGATGTCAGCATCCCCGAGCCGGTCGTGCTCGCGCCCATGACGGGCGTGACCGACTTGCCGTTTCGCACGCTGGTGCGCCGCTTCGGTTCCGGCCTCAACGTGACCGAGATGATCGCCAGCGAAGCCGCAATCCGCGAGACGCGCCAGAGCATCCAGAAGGCTGAGTGGGACGCGACGGAAGAGCCGGTCTCCATGCAGCTTGTCGGCTGCGATCCTGCCAGCATGGCGGAGGCAGCCAAGATGCAGGAGCAGAACGGCGCGGCCATCATCGACATCAATTTCGGCTGCCCGGTGCGCAAGGTCGTGGGCCAGTACGCCGGATCCGCCCTGATGCGCGAAGTGCCACTGGCGGTGAAATTGATGGAAGCGACCGTGAAGGCCGTAAAAGTGCCAGTCACGGTCAAGATGCGCATGGGATGGGACCATGCCAGCCTGAATGCGCCCGAACTCTCCCGCATCGCGGAAGACCTGGGTGTGAAGATGATTACCGTCCACGGCCGCACGCGCAACCAGATGTATCGCGGCAGCGCCGACTGGTCCTTCATCCGCAAGGTAAAGGACGCGGTGTCCATCCCGGTCATCGTGAATGGCGACATCTGCAGCATCCCCGACGCGGCAAAAGCGCTGGAGCAATCCGGGGCCGATGGCCTGATGATCGGGCGCGGTGCCTATGGCCGCCCTTGGCTGCTGGCGCAGGTGATGCACTGGCTTAAGACTGGCGAGAAACTCGAAAGCCCGAGCTTCGACAAGCAGTACGAGACGCTCGTCGAGCACTACCAGCGCATGATGGACCATTATGGCGAGCACGTGGGCGTTCGCATAGCGCGCAAGCATATCGGTTGGTATACCAAGGGCATGCACGGCTCGGCCGAGTTCCGGAACAAGGCCAATACGATGGATGACGCCAAGCAGGTGCTGGGCGAAATCGAGCGGTTCTACGAGCCTTTCCTGCGACGCCGCGCCGCGTGAGCGAGCCTGCCGCCGCGTCCTTGCCCGATGCGCGGGAGCAGCTGGCATCGCTCGCCTTCGCCCTCGTGCTGCTCGATCCACACGGGCAGGTTGCGGATGCCAACCCTGCCGCCGAAAGCATGCTGGGCCGTTCGGTCAAACGCATGGCGGGTCAGCCCTTCGAAGCATTCGTCAGCTTTGCCGATCCGTCCATCCTGTCACGCCTGAAAGCCTCCGGCGCTAGCCTGGTCGCGCGCGGTATCGCAGCGACGGTGGGTTCGCGGGAGATGGTTGTAAACGCCAGCATTGCGCCCGTCGCCCGGCATGATGGCTGGCACGTCCTGACGTTGTCGGATGCAGGGCAGGGCGAAAGCCTCGCCAGCGGTCTTAACGCCTCGCGCATGCGCGGGCAGGCCATCCTAGCGCATGAGATAAAGACCCCGCTCTCGGCCATCCGGGGCGCCGCGCAATTGCTGGCGCGCAAGGTGCCGGAGGAGGCGCGGCACCTGTCGGACCTGGTTGCGGACGAGGTCGACCGCATCGTGCAGCTGACGGACCGCATGCAGCGCCTGGGGCGGGAGCAGGCCGAGCCGGTCGCGCCGCTCAATCTCCACGCCGCGATCCGCCGCGCCAGCGAAACGGTCCGGGCGGGCTCGCCGGCACCCATCGAGATCTGCGAGGAGTTCGACCCCTCGCTGCCTCCGGTGCTCGCCAATGAAGGCGCGCTGGTGCAGGTGCTTATCAACCTCCTCACCAATGCGCGTGACGCGATGGAAGAGGTTGCGGCACCAACCCTGACCGTGCGAACGCGTTTCTCCAGCGGCCTGCTGCTGAACGTCAAGCGCGCGGGCCGCCCCCTGAAGCTGCCGATAGAGGTGCAGGTCACCGACAACGGCCCGGGCATCGACAGCGCGATCCGCGACGAGATCTTTGAGCCCTTCGTGACAAGCAAGGCCAAGGGGCAGGGCCTTGGCCTCGCCCTCGTTCAGAAGCTGGTGCGCGACATGAATGGCCGCATCACCCATTCGCGCGACGAGGCATCCGGCCTGACGCACTTCCGCATTCACCTGCCAATGGCGAGCGACCAAGAATGACCGATCCCAAGCGCATCCTGCTGGTCGAAGACGATCGCTCCATCGCGACCGTTATAGCGGCCGCCCTGCAGGACGAGGGCTTTGCCGTGTCGCATTGCAGCAGCATTGCAGAGCGTGATGCGGCGCTGTCCGGCGGCAGCTTCAACGTCATGCTGACCGATGTGCGCCTCGGCGACGGGGACGGTATCGAAAGCCTTGCCGGCGTGCAGGACACGCATCCGGCCATGCCCATCATCGTCCTGTCGGCCCAGAACACGCTGGACACTGCCGTCCGGGCAACGGGCAGCGGCGCCTTCGAGTATTTCCCCAAGCCCTTCGACCTCGACGAGCTGGTCGCGGCCGTCCGGCAGGCTGCCGAACGGGCAGGGCCGGACGATGGCGAGGGCGCGTTGCCGAACCAGGGCCTGCCGCTGATCGGCCGAAGCCCGCCGATGCAGGACGTCTACCGGATGATCACCCGGGTCCTGCAGAACGACTTGTCGGTGCTGGTGCTGGGTGAGAGCGGGACCGGCAAGGAGCTTGTGGCCGAGGCCATCCACCAGCTGGGCCACCGCAAGACCGGGCCCTTCGTGGCGCTCAACACGGCGGCCATCCCGCGCGATTTGGTGGAAAGCGAGCTGTTCGGCCACGAAAAGGGGGCTTTCACCGGCGCGGTGACGCGCAACATCGGCAAGTTCGAGCTGGCAAGGGGCGGCACTCTGTTCCTGGACGAAATCGGGGACATGCCGCCAGACGCGCAGACGCGGCTGCTGCGCGCGCTCCAGACCGGCCGGATCCGGCGCGTCGGCGGACAGGAAGAAATCCGCATCGATTGCCGCATCATTGCTGCCACCAACCGCGACCTATCTCCCATGATCGCCGACGGGCGGTTTCGCGAGGACCTGTATTACCGCATCAATGTGGTGCCGATCCGGCTTCCGGCCTTGCGGGACAGGCGGGAGGATATCCCGGACCTTGCGCGGCATTTCCTGCAGGAAGCCGAAGCCGAGGGCCTGCCGCGCCGCTACCTTCCGGATGACGGAGCGGAGCGACTGAGCGCCCATCGCTGGCCCGGGAACGTGCGGGAACTGCGCAACTTCATGCTGCGCGCCGCATTGCTGGCGCGGGAGGACAATCTGGGCGCGTCGGTCATCGCCCCGATCCTGCAGGAAACGACCGCCTCGCTGGGCCGGCAGGATGATACGGGCGACGGTTTCGAAGCCGCCGTCGAAGCATTCCTGTCCTCGCGCGATTTTGCTGAGGGCGAAATCTATCACGCCGCGCTGGCTGCGATGGAAAAACCGCTGATCAGTCGCATACTGTCGCAGACGCACGGCAACCAGCTGAAGGCGGCGAGGCTTTTGGGCATCAATCGTAATACTTTGCGAAAGAAACTGACCGACCTCGGGATCGATCTCGACCGGTTTTCCTGATGCCGAGGCGAGGCAGGACCGCGCCTGACTGATGCAAAGCTGCAACATTTGACTTGCCAGCGGGCAGTCGCAGTGTTGTAAGCGTGCAACTGTGCAGACCGACACGCTCCCAGACACTATGCCTGTAACCAGCGGGCGTTCGACGCCGCGATGGCAGCGCAGGCTGGCGCTGGGTGCGCGCAAGTTCAACCTGTTCCTGTGGCTGGAGATCCTGTGCGCCGTCACGCTCGTGGTGATGGTTGGCGCGACTTACATCGCCCTGTCTGCCTCCGGCGCAAATGCGCTCGTTCCGTCAACGCAGGCCGCTTTTCTGCTGGTGGGCACGCTCATCCCGGCATTGGGCCTCATCATCCTGTTCGGCAGGCGCATGGCCATTCGCCGGTCCGGCGGCAGCCGGGGCAGGCTGCATGTGCGCCTCGTCTTCTTCTTCTCGCTGGTCGCGGCCGTCCCGACCTTGCTGGTGGCGGTGTTTGCCAGTTTCCTGTTTCAGTCCGGGGTGGAGTTCTGGTTCTCCGACAATTCGCGTGGCCTGTTCGAGAATGCGAACGAGCTGGCGCGCGGCTATTACGACCAGAATCAGCGCGAGGTGGCGGACGAGACGCTGGTGATGGCGGGCGACCTGCGCTTCATCCTGCAGCAGGAAGAGGTCACCAGTCCCGATTTCGCAGAGAACTATTCCCTCCAGGTCCTCTACCGGAAGCTGAATGCCAGCGCGATCCTGCAGCGCATGCCCGACGGTTCGCTGCGCGTGGCCGCAATCGTGGACCCGGACGAGGCAGTGACGGGCCAGCGCGTTTCCTCTGACACGATTGACCGCCTTCGCGCAGGCGAGGACGTGGTCGTTCTGGCCGAGGAAAACCGCATCGAGGCAATCACGGCCATCGACCGGGATGCCGGCATCTATCTTTACAACGCCCGCAGCGCGGACGCGCCCATCCTGTCGGAATGGCGGCGAGCGCAAGGCGTGACCGAGGCGTACCAGGCCCTGACCCGCAATGCGCGCATCCTGCAGTTGCGGTTCAACCTGGCGCTGTTCTTCGTCTCGCTTGCGCTGGTCGGGCTGGCCGTCTGGTTCGCGCTTCGCTTTGCCGACCGGCAGGTCCGCCCGCTGACCGAGCTTGCCGCCGCCGCGCGCAGGGTTGGGCGGGGCCATTATTCCCTGCGCGTCGCCGGGCGAAAGGGCACGGACGAAGTTGGCCTGCTCAACCGCGCCTTCGACCGCATGACAGGCCAGATCGAGCGGCAGACCGCCGACCTCCTCGGCGCAAACAAGCAGCTTGGCGAGCGCCGCCAGTTCATCGAAGCCGTGCTGGAATCCATCACCGCCGGTATCGTTTCGCTGGGGATGGACGGGCGCGTGCTGCTCATCAACAGCTCCGCCAAGGCGTTGCTCGCCAGCGACAAGGGCCGATCACCGATCGGCCGCAAGTTCGCCAAGATCGCGCCGGAAATCGCTGCGATGATCGAGGATGGGAAGAAGGAGGGGATCGTCCACTTCAACCGCGAAGGGGAGCTGCTGACACTGGCCGTGAAGGTCTCCGGCGCCAGCGATGGCAGCGTCATCACCTTCGAGGACATCACCCGGCAGCTGGTCGACCAGCGGCAGGCTGCATGGTCCGATGTGGCCCGCCGGATCGCGCACGAAATCAAGAACCCGCTCACGCCCATCCAGCTGGCGACGGAGCGCCTCAATCGCCGTTATCGCAAGCAGATCGCCAAGGATGGCGAGCTGTTCGATGAATTGACCGGCACCATCATCCGTCAGGTTGGCGATTTGCGCACCATGGTGGACGAGTTTTCCAGCTTTGCCCGCCTGCCGAAGCCGGTTTTCCGCCAGGAAGACCCGGTGGACCTCGTGCGCCAGGCGCTCTTCCTGCAGGAAGTCGGCCAGCCCAACATCGGCTTCAACCTCGATGTGGATGGAGAGATTGGACCGATCCAGGCGGACCGCCACCAGGTGGGGCAGGCCATGACGAATGTGCTCAAAAACGCGTCCGAAGCGCTCGACGCCCGCATGAAGGATGCCGAGCCGGACTTCCGTCCGCGCATCGATGTGTCGGTTCGCGGTGACGCGCAGACCGTGACCGTGGCGGTGCGCGACAACGGCATCGGATTGCCCGGTCAACAGGCAGAGCGCCTTCTGGAACCCTATGTGACCACGCGCGAGAAGGGGACCGGTCTCGGCCTCGCGATCGTGAAGAAGATAGTCGAGGAACACGGCGGCGAAATGGCGTTTCGTCCGCTCGATGAAGGCGGCGCCGAGGTGCGTCTGACCTTCGCCCGCAACCCCGTGGAGCATGCGCTGGAAGGCGAGGCTTCACGATGATCGCAAACTGGAGAATAGTCTGATGGCACTCGATATCCTGGTCGTGGATGACGAGCGCGACATTCGTGAACTCGTCGCCGGCGTGCTGGAAGACGAAGGTTACGAATGCCGGACCGCTGGGACCGCGAAGGACGCGCTGTCCATGGTCGATGAGAAGCGGCCCAGCCTGGTGCTGCTGGACGTGTGGCTGCACGGGTCGGACATGGACGGGCTTGAAGTGCTGGACGCCATCAAGACGCGCGAACCCGCGCTGCCGGTGGTGATCTTCAGCGGACATGGCAATATCGACACGGCCGTATCCGCGGTGAGCCGCGGCGCGATGGATTTCATCGAAAAGCCGTTCGAAGCGGAGCGGCTGCTGCATCTGGTCGCCCGTGCCACGGAGACAGAGCGCCTGCGCCGCGAGAACGCGCAGCTGCGTGAAGGCTTCGTGCGCAGCGACGAGTTCACGGGCAATTCTGCCGCCATCAACAATGTTCGCGCCACCCTGAAACGCGTCGCCAGCACCGGTAGCCGCGTGCTGATCTCCGGTCCCGCCGGTGCGGGCAAGGAAGTCGCGGCGCGGCTGCTTCACGCCTGGAGCCCGCGCGCCGAGAAGGCCTTCGTCACCGTCAACTCCGCCCGCGTAACTGCCGAGCGGTTCGAGCAGGAGCTGTTCGGCGAGGAAGCGGACGGCAAGCTCGTGCGGCAAGGCCTTTTGGAAATGGCCGACGGCGGAACGCTGTTCCTGGACGAAGTGGCCGACATGCCGGAAAGCACGCAGGCGCGGATCCTGCGCGTGCTGACGGACCAGAGCTTCGTTCGTGCAGGTGGTAACCGGCAGATCGCGGTGGATGTGCGCGTAGTCTCCTCCACCTCGCGCGATCTCGAAAAGGAGATCGAGGAGAAGCGTTTCCGCGAAGACCTGTTCTACCGGCTCAATGTCGTTCCGGTGGAAATCCCGTCGCTTTCAGAACGGCGCGACGATATTCCCTCGCTCGCCGAGCATTTCTTCACGCGCTATGCCAGCGAACAGGGGATGGCGCCCCCGAAGGTGAGCTCCGAGGCACTCGCCGCGCTGCAGGCCTATGACTGGCCCGGCAACGTGCGCCAGCTGCGCAATGTGATCGAGCGCACCATCATCCTCACCCCGCGCGAGGACCTGTCCGAGATCCAGCCCGATATGCTGCCCGAGGAAATCTCCGGCGGTAATGCCGATGGCGGCTCCGCCATGACCTCACTCATGGGCGTGCCACTGCGTGAGGCACGCGAGACCTTCGAGCGGGAATATCTGACCATACAGATTCGCCGTTTTTCGGGTAACATCTCCAAGACCGCCGGCTTCATCGGGATGGAGCGTTCGGCGCTCCACCGTAAGCTGAAGATCCTTGGGATGGCGGACCGGAACGGGGCGGCCGGAAAGAAAGACTAAAGGCGCGGAAAACGTTTTCACGCGCAGCGTGCTTGCACCGGCGTGCAGGCCCCCTACCTTGGCGGTGAAATCGGCTGTCATCGGACTGTCATGTCCGCCAGCCAGGATGTGCCGGGCCTGTTTCCGGTGCCAATAAGAAGAAGGATAAAGCCGTGACCAAGGGTACCCTGTCCGCCCGTCCCAAGCCCGAAGCGGAGCCTGCCGCCGACATCGCGCCGCGCGCGCCCGACGGCAATTTGCAGGACGTTTTCCTCAATTACCTGCGCCGCGAGAAGATGCCCGTCACCATGTTCCTGGTGAAGGGCGTGAAGCTGCAGGGCATCGTGACCTGGTTCGACAATTTCTCCGTGCTGCTGCGCCGCGATGGCCAGTCCCAGCTCGTCTACAAGCACGCCATCAGCACCATCATGCCGGGGCAGCCCGTCGATGCCGCACAGTTTTCCGCCGCCACCGGCAAGCGCGGCAAGAAGCGGCAGCTTCAGGATGTCTTCCTGACGCGTGTGCTGGAAGCGTCCGTGCAGGTGACGATGTTCCTGGTCAACGGCGTGATGCTCCAGGGCCGCATCGCCAGCTTCGACCAGTTCTGCACTCTGCTGGAGCGCGATGGATACGTGCAGCTGGCCTACAAGCACGCGGTCTCCACCATCCAGCCTGACGAGCATGTGGACCTGACCGACGATGCCGACAGTGAAGGCGATTTCTCCTGATAGTCGATAATGACGATATTGCCGGCGAAGTGACGCGCGGCGCGCGTGCGCTCGTCGTGTGCCCGGACATTCGCGGCCAGCGCGTTGGCGAGGACATGGACGCGCGGCTCGAAGAGGCACGCGGCCTCGCGCTCGCTATCGGGCTGGAGATTGCCGAAAGCTTCATCGTGCCGGTGCGCGAGGTAAAGCCAAACACGCTGTTCGGGTCCGGCCAGGTCGAGAATATCGGCATCGCCTGCGAACAGGCGGAGGCGGAGCTCGTCATCGTGGACGGCGCGCTGTCCCCGATTCAGCAACGCAACCTCGAAGACCGGCTGAAGCGCAAGGTCATCGACCGCACTGGCCTGATCCTCGAGATCTTCGGCGAACGTGCCGCGACGGCAGAAGGCCGCCTGCAGGTGGAACTGGCGCATCTCGATTACCAGCAGAGCCGCCTTGTGCGCAGCTGGACCCACCTTGAGCGGCAGCGCGGCGGCTTCGGCTTCCTTGGCGGCCCGGGCGAGACCCAGATCGAGGCCGACCGCCGCATGATCCGCGAGCGCATGGGCAAGCTGCGGCGCGAACTGGAACAGGTGCGCAAGACGCGCGAATTGCACCGCAAGCGGCGGGGCAGGGCGCCCTGGCCGGTCATCGCGCTGGTCGGTTACACCAATGCCGGCAAGTCGACGCTTTTCAACCGCATGACCGGTGCCGAGGTGATGGCGGAAGACCTGCTCTTCGCCACGCTAGATCCCACGATGCGGGCGATCGAGTTACCGGGCATCGAGAAGGCGATCCTGTCCGACACAGTGGGCTTCATCTCCGACCTGCCGACGCAGCTGGTCGCCGCCTTCCGCGCCACGCTGGAAGAGGTGATGGCGGCCGATATCATTCTGCATGTGCGCGACATCGCCAATCCCGACAGCGCGGCGCAGAAGCGCGAGGTGCTGTCCGTCCTCGCTGACCTCGACGTGATCGATGCCGAGGATGGCGGCAGCGAAATCCCGATCATCGAGGTCTGGAACAAGCTGGATCTGCTGGATGACGAGCGCCGAGAGGCATTGGCCGAGCTGGTGGCGGAAGACGATGACATCGTCGCAATTTCGGCCATCACGGGCGAGGGCACCGATGATTTGCAGCGCCGCGTGAACGACATCCTGAACCGCGGATCGCGGGTGCACGAATTCGTCATACCGCCGCGCGAGGGCGAGAAGATCGCCTGGCTCCACGCGCATGGCGAAGTGCTGGAAGAGGCGCAGTTCGACACCGGCGACGGCCCCGCCCAGCGCATGGTCGTGCGCCTGAGCGAAAAGGAGTTCGGGCGCTTCGCCACGCTGGGCGAAAAGGCTTGAGCGGAAGGGCTTAGAGGCCGTCCTTCTTCACCGCCTGCCACAGGCTTTCTTGCGCATCGATGTCGAGGCTGGCGAAGTCCTCGGCCTTGGCTTCCATGGCCCGGTAGCGTGCTTCGAACTTGTCATTCGCACGGCGCAGGGCTGCCTCCGGGGCGATACCATAGGCGCGGACCAGGTTGACGGCCGCGAACAGCAAATCTCCCGCCTCTTCCTCGCGGCTTGCATCGCCGGCTTCTGCCAGTTCCTGCATCTCTTCCGTGACCTTGGCGGCGGGCCCTTCGCGGTCCGGCCAGTCGAAGCCGTCGCGCGCCGCGCGCTTCTGCAGTTTTTCGGCGCGAAGCAGGGCGGGGAGGGCGCGGGCGACGCCGTCCATCGCGCTCTGCTGTCCGGACTGTGCGCGCTCGGCAGCCTTCAGGTCTTCCCAGCGCGCCTCGCCCATCGTGCCGCCTTCGGATCCGAAGATGTGCGGATGCCGGGCTTCCATCTTCTCGGAGATGGCGCGGGCCACGTCGGCGAAGGAGAATGCGCCCATTTCCTCCGCCATGCGAGCGTGGAAAACCACTTGCAGCAGCAGGTCGCCAAGTTCGCCCTTCAGGTCCTGTAAGTCGCTGCGCTCGATGGCGTCGGCAACTTCGTACGCCTCCTCGATGGTGTAGGGCGCGATGCTGGCGAAATCCTGCGCCACGTCCCACTCGCAGCCGGTTTCGGGGTCACGAAGGCGGGCCATGATGGCCAGCAGGCGGTCCATTTCGGCGGTCATCGTGCAAGCTCCTCGGCCAGCCTCACCATGAAGGCATTGCCCGCCTCCATCTGGTCTAGCGCGATCCATTCGTCTGGCTGGTGGGCCTGCTCTATGGAGCCGGGGCCGCATATGACTGTCGGGAAACCTGCCTCGCAGAACTGGCCAGCCTCGGCCGCGAAGGAAACCTTGCTGGCCGGCCCGTTCTCACCCGTCAGACTGCGAACGAATGCCGCTGCATCGCCATTGCCATCGGGGGTGAGGGGAGGGGCCGAGCTGCGTTTCGAAACGGCGATGTCGGTGGCAGGAAACGCGCTGCGAATGTCCGCCCGGAGTGTATCGCAAAGCGCGAAGAAGGGCTGCAGGATCGTGGCGGGATCATCGCCAGGCAGGCAGCGCAGGTCGAAGGTGAAATCGGCGGATCCGGCAAGGATGTTGGCAGCCGTGCCGCCGTGCATCATGCCGATCGTCAGCGTCGAGTAGGGCGGCGAGAACTCGCAATTGGCGCGCGGGTTTGCGGCCAGATCGCGTGCAATCTCCCGCAGCTTGGCCATCAGTTCGATGGCAATGTGGTTTGCAGAAACTCCGATCTGCGGCAGCGAAGAGTGCGCCGCGTGCCCGCGAATGCTGACTTCATGGACCGTGATGCCCTTGTGGCCATCGATCACGCGCATCAGGCTCGGCTCACCGATGATGGCGGCGCGCGGGGTCGGGATCGTCTCCGCCATGCGGGCAATCATGTCCGGAGCGCCCTTGCAGCCGATTTCCTCGTCATAGCTGATGGCAAGGTGCACCGGGCGTTTCCCCGCTGCGAATGCTGGCACATGAGCCAGCGCCAGCGCTATGAAGCCTTTCATGTCGCAGGTTCCGCGGCCGTAAAGGCGGCCATCGCGCGGTGTTAGCGTCCAGGGATCGCTGCTCCAGTCCTGGCCATCGACCGGAACGACATCGCTATGGCCGGACAGGATGACGCCGCCTTCGACCGCGGGCCCGAGTGACGCGAACAAATTGGCCTTGGTCCCGTCAGCATTGGCAACGCGCTCACTGGCTACATCATGGCCGCGCAGGTAATCCTCGACCCATTCGACCAGCTGCAGATTGCTGAGGCGCGATGTCGTGTCGAAGCCGACGAGGCGTTCGAGGATGTCGATGGCTTTTGCAGTGTCGGTCACGCGCGCTGAGTAGGGCACGGCTGCGGGCAAGCCAAGACATGGCTTACGGCCGCGTAGTTGGAATGATAATATATATTATGTTAAATAGGATCAGGAGGCAGGGCGGCCTATCACTTCCCTATCAGCATGAATCCAAGCGCAACTGTCAGGAACAGGCATCCCCAGATCAGGATGTAAGTCACGGCCCGCTTGCCGCTCACCTGGTAACTGCGCCAGGCGCCGACCGCGAGGAACAGCCAGCCAAGCAGCGCGATGATCGAGACCCAGCCACCTTCATTCATGCTTCGAGCTCCATCCCGTCATAACCGACCATGATGTGGTCCGGCATCTCGGCCTGCAGCGTGGCATAATCCATGCTGAAGTCCAAATGGCTGAGGACGGCGCGCTTGGCTCCGCTCTGCTCGATCAGCTTCAGCGCCTGGTCAAGGTTCGCGTGCGTCGGGTGCGGATCGCGGCGGAGACAATCGGTGACAAGGATATCGACGTCCTCGAACAGGTACAGCATTTCGTCCGTGATCGCGCCAAAATCAGTGGCGTAGCCGATGGAGCCGCCGTCGGCTTCGAACCGGTAGCCGGTGCTGTGAATCGGCCCATGCGGCATCTCGCAGAATTCCACGGCGAACCCGGCGAACATCTTGAGATTGCCAAGTGTGCTGAGTTCCACAATCGTGGGATAGCCGTCGCGGCCGGCAAAGACATATCCAAACCTCTGGCGAAGGCGCCGCACGGTCTCTTCGGATCCGAAACCGGCAATCGGACCTTTCCGTCCGAAGCGCAGCGGCCTCAGATCGTCGATGCCGTGGCAGTGATCGGCATGGTCATGCGTCCAGAAGACGGCATCCAGCTCGTCGATCTCATTGGCCAGCATCTGCGCGCGTAAATCAGGTGAGGTATCTACCAGAAGTCTTTGACCTGCCTTGCTTTCTACCGCGATGCTGACGCGGGTGCGCCGGTTCTTGGGCTCGTCCGGGTCGCAGATACCCCAATTGTTGCCTATGCGCGGGACACCGGTGGACGTGCCGCAACCCAGGACGCGAAGCTTCACAAACCAGCCTTGTTGAACAACTGAGCGAAATTGCGCGTGGTCTGCTGCGCGAGCTGCTCTGGCGTTACACCTCGCAATTCAGCCACGAAGGCCGCCGTGTCGGACACGAAGGCCGGCTCGCAGGTCTTTCCGCGATTGGGAACGGGCGCCAGGAACGGGCTGTCCGTTTCCACCAGGATGCGATTGTCCGGGATTTCCGGTACGAATTCCTGGATTTCCCGGGCATTCTTGAAAGTCACGATGCCGGACAGGCTGATCGTCAAGCCGAGGTCCAGCACGGCGCGCCCGAACTCAGGTGAGGCGGTGAAACAGTGGATCAGCGCCGGGAAGGCGCCCTCCTCCATCTCGCCCGAAAGGATCGCCAGCGTGTCCTCCTCTGCATCGCGTGTGTGGATGACGATGGGAAGCTGCGTCTCGCGCGCGACGGAGATGTGCATCCGGAAAAGGTCCTGCTGCACGCTCCGGTCCGATTTGTCGTAATAGTAATCGAGGCCGGTCTCGCCGATGCCGATCACGCGTGGATGATCGGTCGCCTCGCGCAGGACTGCGCGGCCTAGATCGGCATGCTGGTCTGCCTCGTGCGGGTGTATGCCGACGGTGGCGAAGACGTCCGGCTCCCGCTCGGCAGTTCCCACGACCTTGCCCCATTCGCTCTGGCGCGTGGAGATGTTGAGGAAGGCCCCCACCCCGCGCGAACGCGCCCGGTCGAGCACTGCGGACTGGTCCTCGACCAAACCTTCGTATTCGAGGTGGCAGTGACTATCGACGAGCATCAGGCGGCCCCGCCTTCCGGCATATCGAGCCGCGGGAAGACCGGCGATGGCTTCGTGACGTCAAGACGCCCATCCGCGATACGGTTATCGATGGCCGCGAAGTCTCGCTGATCCGCCGCGATGTTCATCGTGTCGAGGATCTTGGCCGAGGACGAGGGGATGACGGGCGTGACCGCGATGGCGAGCGCGCGGGTACAATCGCACAACGTCGCAAGCACCCGCTCCATCCGCTCCGGATCGGTCTTGCGCAGCGCCCATGGCGCCTGCTCGTCGACATATTGGTTGCATGCGTAGACGGCCTGCATCCACGCTTCCAGGCCTGCTGCAAAGGCGAGCTCGTCGAAAGCCGTAGGCAGGTCGTTGGCGCAGGCATCGCGCACCTGCTGCCACAGCGCATCGTCCGCATCCGTGGCCGCGGCGCTGGCTTCCAGCCCGCCGTCGCAATTCTTGGCAACAAATCCGAGCACGCGCTGGGCGAGGTTGCCGAAGCTGTTCGCCAGTTCCGAGTTCGACCGGCTGACAATGGCGGCATCGGAATAGCTTCCGTCCTGCCCGAAGGAAAACTCCCGCAGCAGGAAATAGCGCAGCACGTCGACGCCGAACTTGTCCGCCAGTTCACCCGGATCGGTGACATTGCCCAGCGACTTGCTTTCCTTCTGCCCGCGATTGAGTAGGAAGCCGTGAGCATAGACCTGCTTGGGCAGCGTGATGCCGGCGCTCATCAGGAAGGCGGGCCAATATACCGCGTGGAACCGCACGATATCCTTGCCGATCAGGTGCACATCGGCCGGCCAGAACTTGGCCATGTCCTCGGTTTCGCCCGGGAAACCAAGGCCCGTGAGGTAATTCGTCAGCGCATCGACCCAGACGTACATGACGTGGTCTTCCGCGCCGGGTACCTTCACCCCCCAGTCGAAACTGGTACGTGAGATGGACAAGTCGCGCAGCCCGCCTTCCACGAAGCTGCGCACTTCGTTCAGCCTGCTGGCCGGGCGCACGAACTCGGGATTGGCCTCGAACAGGTCGAGCAACGGCTGCTGGTATTTCGACAGGCGGAAGAACCAGCTTTCCTCGACGGTCCACTCGACGGGCGTCCCTTGCGGGGAAAGCTTCTCGCCCCCATCCCCCTCGGTCAGCTCTTTCTCGTCGTAATAGGCTTCGTCCCGGATCGAGTACCATCCCTCGTACCGGTCGAGATACAAATCGCCGCTTGCCTCCATCCTGCGCCAGAGTTCCTGGCTGGCGGCGTGATGCGCCTCCTCGCTCGTGCGGATAAAGCGGTCATGCGTGATATGAAGTTTGTCGAACAGGCCACTGAAATATGACGACATTTCATCCGCCAGTGCGGCCGGAGTCATGTCCAGTTCGCGGGCCTTCTGGGCCATCTTCAGGCCGTGTTCGTCCGTGCCGGTCTGGAAGCGGACGTCGAAGCCGCGCAGCCGCTTGTACCGCGCCATGACGTCTGCCGCGATGGTCTCGTAAGCGTGGCCGATATGCGGCTTTCCATTGGGGTAATGGATGGCGGTGGTGATGTAATAGGGATCAGGCATTGGCGGTGTCCCTAGAAGCGGCGAGCGAGGCGAGCAAGCCGCCGATTTCCATCACCAGCAGCCCGGGATCGAAATTGTACGTCGGCGCCTGTGCGGCCAGCTGGCTCAGCGAGCTGTGCGCCTGCACCAGCGCGGGGATGGAGCGGGGCTGCGCACGCGCCATCTCCCCCGCCACGACGGCGCGAGCAAGGTCGATCGCAGCAAGCTGCCGCCGCCGGTCGGGCCGGGCACCCATGGCCATGGTAAGCTCGCCGCGCAGCGCGAAATCATCGTCACCCTCGTGCGCAATACGCGACATGGCCTTGTGCAGGCGGGCTAGGTCGAGTTCCATGAACTCCAGCGCTGCACCGGGAGACCCGCCGCTGGCTGCAGCAGCCGCCTGACGGGCCGCCGGATCGGCTTCCGGGGCATGCTCCGCCAGGATCGCCTCCACCTGCTCCTGCGACAATTGCGGGAAGCGCACGATGCGGCAGCGCGAGCGGATGGTGGGGAGCAACCGGCCGGGCCGATGCGTGACCAGCAGGAAGAAGCTGCCCTGCGGCGGCTCCTCCAGGCTCTTCAATACGGCGTTGCTGGCGCTCTTCTCCAAATCGTCCGCCGGATCGATGATGATAGCGCGCCTGTCCCCCAGCGTGGGCCGCGTATTCAGGCGCTGCTGCATGGCACGAATCTGGTCGACGGCGATGTTACGCTTCAGATTGAAAGGCTTGCCCTCGTCGCGTTTCTTCTCGTCGTCGCGCGTGGCGGGCAGGTGGGAAAGGACATGGATATCCGGATGCGACAGCGGGTCCATGTCGCCGCCGACCAGCCTGTGTGCGGCTTCCAGCGCAAACTGCATCTTGCCGCTGCCCTTGCGCCCGGCGAGGATCCACCCGTGATGCATGCGCTCGCCCGCCATCGCGGCCTGCCATTCACGCCACGGCCCTTCATGCCCGACCAGCCTCATCCCGTTTCGCCCAGCCAGTGCGCAATCGCCTTCTGGACGCGGGCCTGCACCTCGTCAGTCGCCCCGCTGCCGTCGATGACGACAAAGCGCGACGGCTCCTGCGCGGCGAGTTCTCGGAAGCGGTCGCCAACAGCGGCATGGTAGGATGCAGGCTTGCCGCCGATCCGGTCGCTGGTGTCCCCATCGCGCGCGGCAAGCCGCTCGGCCGCGATCTCCGGATCGACAGTCACCAGGATCGTGATGTCCGGCAGCAATCCGCCAGAGCCGATGCGGTGTAGGTCCATGATCTCGCTATCCAGCACGTCGCCGCCACCGCCCTGATAGGCCCTGGTGGAGTCCACGAAACGGTCGCAGATCACCCAGCGGCCGGAGCCAAGTGAAGGCTCGATCAGCTGGGCTACGTGGTCGGCCCTCGCCGCAGCGAACAGCAGGGCCTCGGTGCGGGCATTCCACGCCTGTGCGGGGTCGAGCAGCAGGCCCCGTACGTCCTCCGCGCCCGGTGTGCCGCCGGGCTCGCGCGTCAAATCGGCCGGGATGCCCCGCGCAAGCAGGAAATCATGGAGCAGCCGCGCCTGTGTGGACTTACCAGCGCCCTCCCCGCCCTCGAATGTGATGAACTTGCCGCGCGTCATGAGAACCACGAGGCGAGGCCAAGCCCGATCCGGCGCACCGGCCCGGCGACCGGCACATCGTCACGCGCAGCCAGCGGCATCTCGAACACCGGGTAACCCGGCGCGGCGAAGCGCAGCGTCGCAACGGTGTCGCCCGCCGCGATTGGCGCGCGCACGGGGCCATTGTAGGTTATGGTGAGGAACTGACTGGCTGCCAGACCCTGCGGTACGGCCACCACCAGATCCTTGGGCGCGACCAGCGCTACCTGCGCCTTTGAGCCGCCCTGCACTTCGGCAAGGCCAATCTCTTCATCGCGCTTTACCAGCCGCGTCGGCGTGAAGGCGTCATAAGCCCAGCGCACCATGGCGCGCGCCGCGCTGTCGCGCACCTCGCCCTCGTCCACGCCCGCCAGCACGATCACGATCCTTCGGTCTCCACGTTTGGCGGAGCCGAGGAAGGTATTGCCGGCCTGCCGTGTGTAGCCCGTCTTGATGCCGTCCCCGCCCTCGACCTGGCCGGTCAGCATCTCGTGATTGTCCTGCGCCACGCCATTGAAGCGCATGCCGGTCTTGCCGAAGAAGCGGCCATAGAGATTGGGGTATTGCTGCGTCAGAGCACCCCCCAGCCGCGCAAGGTCGCGCGCGCTGGTGAAAGTGTTGCCGTCGTCCATCCACCCATTGGGCGTGCCGAAATGGCTGTCGGCGAGGCCAAGCTTGCGCGCATTGGCATTCATCAGCGCGGTCCACCCGTCGAGCGAGCCCGCGACATGCCGCCCCAGCACCACGCTGGCATCGTTGGCAGAGACGGTTGTGATGCCCAGAAGCAGGTCCTCCACACTGACGCGGTCGCCAACCTCCAGGAACAGCGTGGAGCCCTCGCGCCGCCAGCCCTCGAGCAGTTCGGCCGTGATCTCGATCTCGCTATCGGCAGACAGCTTGCCTTCGTCGATCAGGCGGAAGGCTGTGTAAGCGGTCATCACCTTGGTGACGCTTGCGGGCACGAAGCGTCGGTCTGCCTCTCGCGAAAGAAGCGTCTGTCCGGTGCTGGTGTCGACGACCAGCGCAATTGGCACCTCCGCCGGGACAGGCGATGCGACGCGGTTGACCTGTGCCGGAACGGCGGACTGCGTCATCGCCGGTGCTGCAAGGCAAAGCGCCGCAACGGCAGCTGCCATCCCTGCGCTTGTCCTTGCCGTCACTTTGGTCCCCCGCCGGGCGGGAGCCGGCTCAATCAGTCATTGGTGAAGATTCGAGCGTCACCATAGCCAGCGGCCCGCACTTTGGCGAGAGAGGCTTCGGCCTGGCTGCGGTTGGCAAAGGGCCCGGTGCGGACGCGGTAGAAACGGCCAGACTGGGTTACATCCCCGCCGATCACGCGCGCCACGCGGTCTGCGCGCGAGCGGTCGCTGAATGCGGCGGCCTGCACGACATAGCGGCCGTTCGCCACCGTTGCAGCAGGTGCGGCGCGCACCGCAACCGGGGCCGGTGCAGGTGCTGGCGTACGGACAGGCGTGTTGCTGGCACCCGCGAGCGGAGGCAGCGGACGCGAGGCCGGGTTCGCGCCTGCCGCCGGCCTCACGGAAACCGGGGCCGGAGCAGGCGACGAGGAGGCTGGTACGGGTGCGCGTGCAATTGGCGCATTTGCTGCGTCCGGGCGAGCCGGAGCGGACGCCGGAGCATTTGCGCGTGCCGTGTCGTAATTGGGCTGCAGCGAGGCGGAGCCGCTGGCGGGCAGCTTGCGGCGAAGAACCACCAGCAGCGCTTCCGGCGTGTCCATGCGCAGCGGGGCAGCCTGGCCCTGTCGCAGCATCGCGCGCTGGTCTTCCGGAGGGGTGACACGGCGAACGCGGATCGAAGCGCCCGGCTGCGAGCCGAGCTGCGCCAGCGCCGCGGGCGACATGGCGACCAGGGCATTGCTGTTCATCGGGCCGCGTTCCTCGACCCGCACCAGCACGGTGCGGCCGGTGGAAAGGTCCGTGACCTCGGCGTAGCTCGGCAGGGGCAGCGTGTGATGCGCCGCGGTGTAACCCCGCGCGCCGGACTGCGCCGCGACATATCCGACCTCGTCGTAATTGAGCGTGTCGACCGGCGTGTAGAGCGTATCGCCAATGCGATAGGGCTCGCCCACCACGACGGGATAATCCGCGCCGGGGCCTGTCAGGTCGTCCGGACTGGCCATGGCAGGCGCAGACGCAAGGTCTCCCCCGCCCCCGCCCACGATGCCGCATCCGGCAAGCGCAGAGGCGCCGCAAAGCGCGGCAATCAGGCGGAGCTTACGGCTCCCGAAAGTGTCAGCGGATAATCTCATCTGCAAGCAACCCCACGCTCATCGCGTAATAGTTCGAGCAGTTATATTCGAGGATAACCCTATAATTCTGGGTTAAGAGGTAAGCAGAAGTTCCCGGCCCATCCGGTTCGAACAGGGCCACCATGGCATTATCCGGCAGGTAGGATTGCGGGGTCACGCCCTCTGCACGCCATTCTGCCACCGTCATCCACTTGCCATGCCGTTCATGCACGCGTGGGCAGACCGGGCTGGTCGTCTCACGCTCGAAACGGCTGCGATCGAGGCCGGAGGGGACGTATGCACGCACGCCCCAGGGCAGGCCCGGGCGCCAGCCGGCATCATTGAAATACTTGGCGATGGAGAACAGCGTATCGGCGCGGTTGCTGAAAATGTCCGCGCGTCCGTCTCCGTCGCCATCAGTGGCAAGGCGCAGGTAGACGCTGGGCAGGAACTGCGGATTGCCGAATGCGCCCGCCCAGCTGCCAACCAGCTGGCTGCGCGGATAACCGCGGTCCGCAATCTTGAGCAGCGCGATCAGTTCGCCTTCGAACAGCGTCCGCCGGCGCCCTTCCCAAGCCAATGTGGCCAGTGCCTGCGCGAGGTCGAAACTGCCCTTCACCGCGCCGTAGGACGTCTCATGCCCCCAGATTGCAAGCAGCACGTTCGCTGGAACGCCGTAAGCGCTTTCCACACGGCTCGCGAGCGGGCCCAGGCGCCCGTATTCACGCCGACCGGCGGAGATACGCGCAGCGCTGTTGTGGCGGCGGATATAGGGCGCGAGCGCGGGATAGCCGCTGCGGCTTGGCGAGGTCACATTGTCGGTATCAAGGGCCAGCACGCGAGCATTGGGCGTCAGGCCGCCCAGCATGGACCGGATCGTCGGCTCGCTGACACCCTCGGCCCTCGCCTTGGCAGCCACCAGCTCCAGATAGGCTTCGAAGCTCATATCCTGCGCGCTCGCCATGGTGGGTGCGGCGAGGGAAGCGGAGGCGATGATGAAGGCGGCGAGGATGCGCAAGTGTCTGAATATCATGCCGGCATCCATGCCCTGCCGCTTGCCCGGTGCATAGTCCTGCCACCGGCGGCGTGCGGCAAGCCGGTATCCTGCAAAGGCCAGTGACACGGCGCGCCCAAGGCGCTAGCGGGATTTCGCTCGCGGACAGGTGGCAGAGTGGTCGAATGCTCCGGTCTTGAAAACCGGCGTGCGTGCAAGCGTACCGTGGGTTCGAATCCCACCCTGTCCGCCAGCTACTTCTCGTCCTGCTCAGGGATGTGCTCCGCCTTGTCGGGCTTGCGCACCAGCGGGGAATTGTCGCCGGGATAGCTGTTTGGGTCGACCGAACTCTGGTTCTTCAGGGCCATGTGATCGTCGATAATGTCCAGGTCTTCGTCTTCCAGGCGGCTGCGGCCATCGTCGCTAATTTCGAATTCCATTGCATGTCTCCTCGGACGCTTAACGCCCGGGGAGCACGGCTGTTTCCGGATTTGCGGCAAACCGCCGGTCGCAGGGCCGGCGGGTCAGATGTGCAGCGCGCGGCCGTAAGCGGCCAGCACGCTTTCGTGCATCATCTCGCTCAGCGTCGGGTGCGGGAAAACGGTGTTCATCAGTTCTTCCTCCGTCGTTTCCAAAGTCTTGCCGACGGTGTAGCCCTGGATCAGCTCGGTCACTTCCGCCCCGACCATGTGCGCGCCCAGCAGCTCGCCGGTCTTGGCATCGAACACGGTCTTGATGAAGCCTTCCGCCTCGCCCAGCGCGATGGCCTTGCCGTTGCCGATGAAGGGGAAGGTGCCAGCCTTGACGTCATGGCCCGCCTCCTTCGCCTTCTCCTCCGTCAGGCCGACGCTGGCGACCTGCGGGTGGCAGTAGGTGCAGCCCGGAATGCTGGAGCGGTCGAGCGGGTGCGGATGCACGTCCTTGTTGCCCAGTTCCTGCGCGATGGCCTCGGCGCAGGTCACGCCCTCGTGGCTCGCCTTATGCGCCAGCCAGGGGCCGGGCGTGCAATCGCCGATGGCCCACAGGCCCTTGGACTTCGTGCGCCCATAGGGATCGATCTGGATGAAGCCGCGATCCATTTCGGCCAGCTTTTCCAGCCCGATATTCTCGGTGTTGGGCACGATGCCGATGGCGACGATGCAGTGGCTGAACTCGGTCTCGGTGATCTTGCCCTTGGCATCCTTTATCTTGGCCGTCACGCCCTTGGGACCGGTCTCGATCCCTTCAACGCCCGCGCCGGTCATGATCGTCATGCCCTGCTTGGTGAGCGACTTCTGCAGGAAGGCGGAGACATCCTTGTCCTCCACCGGCACGATGCGATCGAGCATCTCGACCACGGTAACATCGGCGCCCATGTCATTGTAGAAGCTGGCAAATTCGATGCCGATTGCCCCGCTGCCGATGACCAGCAGCTTCGTTGGCATTTCCTTTGGCGTCATGGCGGCACGGTAGGTCCAGATCCGCTCCCCATCCGCCTTGGCAAAGGGCAGGTCGCGCGCGCGCGCGCCGGTGGCCACGATCACATGCTTTGCGGAGAGCTTCTCTTCGCCCTTCTCGCCCTTCACCGTCAGGCTGGTGGGGCCGGTCAGCGTGCCCTCGCCCATGTGTACGGCGATCTTGTTCTTCTTCATCAGCCCGGTGACGCCGCTGTTGAGCTGCTTGGCCACGCCGCGGCTGCGCTTCACGACCGCGTCGAGGTCCGCCTCGATCGCGCCGGCGACCTTCAGGCCGTAATCCTTGGCGTGATCCATGTAATGCTTGATCTCTGCCGAGCGGAGCAGCGCCTTAGTGGGGATGCAGCCCCAGTTGAGGCAAATGCCGCCCAGGCTCTCGCGCTCCACGATGGCCGTCTTCAGCCCCAGCTGCGCGCAGCGGATTGCCGCGACATAGCCACCGGGGCCGGATCCGAGAACGATGACGTCGTAAGAGGTGTCAGCCATTTGCTGTCCTGTTTTCAAGTGTTTGCGGGTGAAGGTGTTACAGGTGTTACAGTGTCCAGAAGCGAAAACCTCGCGGCGCGCATGACGCTGTCGGGACGAGCGGGAGAAACGGGGTCGCGGGCGGGGTCATGCCGCCCGATTGCCTCCGACCGTGTCGCGTAGGAAAGCGCTTTGCGTGTCATCCGGCCATCATCCGCAGGTACTTGGCTTCGATCCAGCCAGAGCGGCACGGTCCGGCATAATCCTGTTCTTCGGCCACCGGCGAACCGACGCGGCAACTGCCAAGATCGGTTTCCCGGCTGTAGACGACGCCGACATAGTCGCCCTCCTGCTCGCACACGCTGACGCCGAGGCCGGCCGAGAGGCGTTCCAGCGGCGTTGCGCCCTCCTGCGGCGCCGCCAGCACCATGGCGAAGTTTTGTTCGCCAGTCGGCCGCTCGGCGACTTCGGCATAGCTCCCGCATGCATCCATGTCCGGCCCATCCTGACCCACACGCACCGGGCGCGTTGGCCCGGTGGCCAGCGTGCGCTGACCCTCGACGGGCGAAGCGGAAGCCGGATCGACCGGAATGGCGGATTCGACGGAAATCGGCTTGGTCGGGGTCTCGGCCTCCTGGCAGGCGGCGAGCGCAGCGGTAGAGACCAGGAACAGGATCGGCAGCAAGCGCATCGTCATCCTCCATCCACCGGGCGCGGTGCGTTGTCATCGCCCACCGCCACGAAGGTGAACTTGGCAGAGGTGACGAGCTGCTCGTCCTCCGAATGCCGTTCCCGGCGATAGGCGTCGGTGTGGATCACCATGCTGGTGCGCCCGACCTTCTCGATTGCTGCATAAACAGACACTTCGTCGCCGACCTTCACGGGCTTGTGGAACTCCACCCCGTCCATCGCGACGGTGACCGCCCTGCCCTTCGCCCGCCGCGCGGCGACCAGGCCCGCGCCGGAATCCATCAGGCTCATCAGCCAGCCACCGAAAATGTCGCCATACGCATTTGCGTCGGCAGGCATGGCGGTGACGCGGATGGCGGGGTTGCTGTCAGGCATGTCGGTGACCTTACGCCACCAGCCCCAGCGGTGCCTCCACCAGTTCGCGGAAGGCTTTCATCAGCTGCGCGCCGTCCGCACCGTCGATGGCGCGGTGGTCGAAGCTGCCGGTGGCGGACATCACGCTGGCGATCTGCAGGCTGTCGTCGATGACATAGGGGCGCTTCTCGCCCGCGCCCACGGCCATGATCATGCCCTGCGGCGGGTTGATGACGGCTTCGAACTGCTTGATGCCGAACATGCCCATGTTGGACAGGCTGGCCGTGCCACCCTGGTATTCTTCCGGAGCCAGCTTGCCGTCCTTCGCGCGGGCGGCGAGGTCCTTCATCTCCGCGCTGATCTTGCTCATCGCCTTGCTGCCCGCATCGGTGACGATGGGGGTGATGAGGCCATTGGGAATGCTGACCGCCACGGAAATATCCGCGCGGCTGAACTTCAGCATCTGGTCGCCTGCGAACTGCACATTGCAGGCTGGGACCTGCTCCAGCGACTTGGCCAGCGCCTTGATCAGCATGTCGTTGACGGACAGCTTGATGCCCTGCGGCTCCAGCGCGGCGTTGAGTTCCCCGCGCAGCTTCAGCAGCGCATCGAGGCGGCAATCCACCGTCAGGTAGATATGCGGCACCTGCTGCTTGCTCTCGGTCAGGCGGCGCGCAATCGTCTTGCGCATGCCAGAAAGCTTCTCGACGTCGTGCGGGATGCCGAAGTCCTGGGCCTCGGCGGCCTTGGGCGGCACGGAGGGGGCCAGTTCCTTCTCCACCGCAGAGGCGGCGGGTGCAGACGCTGCGCCGGGCTGCGCGCCTTCCACGTCGGCCTTCACGATGCGGCCGCGCGGGCCGGAGCCCTTGATAGTCGACAGGTCCAGGCCCTTGTCCGCCGCAATCCGCTTCGCCAGCGGGGAAGCGATGATGCGGTCGCCGGAGGCTGCGGGAGCAGCGGGCGCCGGGGCTGGTGACGGTGTTGGGGTGGGCGCGGGCGCTGCGGCCGGTGCGGTGTCCTTCTCTTCGGAGACAGCAGGAGCCGGGCTCTCTGCTGCGCCAGCAGGCTGGACATTAGCCACATCCTCGCCTTCTTCCGCCAGCGTCGCGATGATCGTGCCGACGGCGACGCCTTCGGTGCCTTCTTCCACGGCGATGTGGGCCAGGGTGCCCTCGTCCACCGCTTCGAATTCCATCGTGGCCTTGTCGGTCTCGATCTCGGCCATGATGTCACCGGCGGAAATCGTGTCCCCCACGCTCACAAGCCATTTGGAAAGCGTGCCTTCCTCCATGGTGGGTGAAAGGGCGGGCATCTTGATGGCGATCGGCATGGGTCGGATATTTCCCCGTTGTTCCGGCTGTTCTTGCGGCGCAATCCCTGCCGGAAAGGCTGCCTGCCCGCAAGGTTCTTGCGCCGCGGGCCGTAACAAAGGATATTGGGCTTGAGGGGAGAAAACGTATGCGGACATACCTCGTCATCGTGGACGAGACCGAGGAAGCTGCGCTGGCGCTGCGATTTGCTGCCCGGCGAGCAGCGGCCACGGGCGGCGGCGTGCAACTGCTCGCCCTGGTGCCGAAGCAGGCTTTCAACGCATTCGGCGGCGTGCAGGCGACCATCGAGCAGGAGGCCCGCGACCGCGCCGAGGTGCTGGCCAATGGCGCCGCAGGATCGGTGTTGAGCGACGCCGGCCGCATGCCGAAGATCGGCGTGCGCGTAGGCGATGCGAAGACCGAGGTGACCGCTTACCTGAAGGACCACCCTGAAGTCAGCGCGCTGGTGCTGGGCGCTGCGAAGGAAGGCAATCCGGGGCCGCTCGTGACGCACTTCTCTGCCAGCCCCGGCAGCCTGCCCTGCCCCATGATCGTGGTGCCGGGCGGCATGGACCCGGACCGGCTCGACGCGCTCAGCTAAGGCAGCAGGCGCGCCTCAGGTGCGTGTGCCGCGCGCCGGGTAGCCATTCTCCAACACGAAATCGAGATTATCGAGCAGTTGGTCGATCGGCGGCCGGGTGAAGGGTGCGCTCTGCATCTGCGCCATGAAGATCGTTCCGTCCGGGCGGACCAGGAACAGGCCCGGTTCGCTGAAGACGTCCGGCTCGTCGCTGCCGTCGCGCTTGTCGGAAAGGTAGAGGCCCCATGCGCGGGCCTTTTCCTCGGTCATGGAGTGGGCCAGCGGCAGGTCATGCGTATCCCATTCCTCATGGGAGACCATGGCCCGTTCCTGGCTGTCCATGGACACGGCGAACACATTGATGCCGCGCCGGGTAATCTGCTCCAGTTTCTGGCCGATTTCGGTCAGGTACTTGCGGCAGATCGGGCAATGCTTGCCGCGATAGAACACCAGCATGGTGAAGTTTTTGGGCGTCTGGTCGGCCAGCTTGAAGGTGGCCTGGATGGTCAGCGGCAGTTCGAGTTCGGGGGCTTTGTGGCCGGGAATGAGCATGTGTGTCTCCTTTCCCGGTCAATGAGTGGCCCTGCGTCTGCGTTCCGTTACTTCTTCTTGCCGCGGCCCTGGTGGCGGATGTTCTTGGGGCGGCCGCGGGCATTCTGGTCGTGCGACTGGCGCGGGGCACCCTTGCCCTTCTTTGCGCCCTTGCCGCCGCCGGGTCCCTTGCTCGGTCCGCTATTCGGCCCGCGCTTGCCGCGCCTGTCACCGCTGCCCTGCTGGCGGCCGCGCGGCCTCGGCTTTTCGCCGCGCCGTTCGATAGGCTTCCCGTCGCCATCGGGCACTTCGAACTTCAGTGCACCGGTGATGGGGTTGGCCTCGGCCAGCTTCAGCTCCAGCGTATCGCCGGTGGCGTAGCGCTGTCCGGTCCGCTCGCCCTCCAGCGCGCGTGCCGCTTCGTCATAGCGGAAATAGTCGCTGCCCAGCGTGCTGACCGGGACGAGACCGTCGCCGCCCAGCCCCACGATGGTGGCGAAGAAGCCGAAGCTTTGCACGCCGGTGATGCGCGTCTCGAATGTCTGGCCCACGCGGCCGGACAGCCATGCGGCGACATAGCGGTCGACCGTATCGCGCTCGGCCTCCATGGCGCGGCGCTCGGTCTTGCTGATGGCGTCGGTGATCGTGCCCAGATCCGTGCGATCCTTGTCGCTCAGGCCGCTTGCGGGCGGGATTTTGCCCTTCGGCTTTGGCTGCTCCAGCCCAAAGGCATCGACCAGCGCGCGGTGAACGAGCAGGTCGGCATAGCGGCGGATGGGGCTGGTGAAGTGGGCGTAACTGCCCAGCGCCAGCCCGAAATGGCCCGCATTGGCCGGCCCGTAATAGGCCTGCGTCTGGCTGCGCAGCACGGCCTCCATCACCAGCGCCTTCTCCGCCGGGTCGCCGATATCCTTGATCATGCGGTTGAATAGGCCGGGCGTGATGACCTGGCCGAGCGCGAACTTCTTGCCGATGGAATCGAAATAATCGCGCATCGCCAGTAGCTTTTCGCGCGATGGTGTCTCGTGGACGCGGTAGACGACCGGGCTGGTCTTGCTTTCCAGCGCCTTGGCCGCTGCGACATTGGCGGTGATCATGAAATCCTCGACCACGCGGTGCGCGTCGAGCCGCTCCTTGACGGCGATTTCGGTAATCTTGCCCTCATCGTCCAGCATGACGCGGCGTTCCGGCAGGTCCAGGTCGAGCGGATCGCGGTCGGCGCGGGCCTTGGCCAGCGCTTCCCAGCATGCCCAGAGGCCGCGCAGGTTGGTCTCCTCGCCATCACCATCGACGCGCGCCTGCGCATCTTCGTATGCGATGACCTCGTCAATGCGGACGATGGCCCGGGTGAAGCGCCATGACGTCATGACGCCCTTGGCATTTATCTTGACCTTACAAACCATTGCGGCGCGGTCTTCACCCGATTTCAGGGAGCAGACGTCGGTGCTGAGCACTTCGGGAAGCATCGGGACAACGCGGTCGGGAAAGTAGACGGAATTGCCGCGCTTGCGTGCCTCGCGGTCCACTTCACCGCCGGGGCGGACGTAGAAACTGACATCGGCGATGGCGATCATCGCGTCGAAGCCGCCCTCGCCGTCCGGCTGCGCCCAGATGGCATCATCGTGGTCGCGCGCATCGGCCGGATCGATGGCGAGGATGGGCACGTGGCGCAGGTCCTCGCGCTTCTCCTCGCTCAGCGGCAGCTTCGCCGCGACTTCGGCTTCGGCAATGACGCTGTCCGGGAAGACATGCGGGATGCCGTATTTGTGGATGGCGATCAGGCTGAAGCTCTTCGGGGCGAGCGGGTCGCCAAGGACTTCGGTGACCTTCACCTTGCTCCGCGGGCCCTTCCCGGTGCTCTCGGCAATCACCAGCTGGCCTTCTTCGGCCCCGCCAATGTCCCCGATCTGGAAGCTGTTGCGGATCTTCTTGTCGGTCGGCGCCAGCCAGGCGCGCCCGGCCCCGTCGATCTCGACCACGCCCATCAGGGCGTCATGCCGCTGCGGCAGCTTCTTCATCGGATGCGCACGCCAACCGCGTTCGTTCTCTTCCGTGCGGGCGAGAACGCGATCGCCCTTGCGCAGGGCGGCGTGTTTCTTCTTTTCGATCAGGCGGATACGCGGCGGAGGCACGGCGTCGTCGGGCGACCAGTTCTCCGGGATGGCGATTGCCTCGCCATCTTCGATATCGACGACGGTAAGGACGGTGACCTTGGGTACGCCGCCCATCTTGTGGAATGCCGACTTGCTGCCATCGATCAGGCCTTCTTCGGCCATGTCCTTCAGCAGCTTTTTCAGGGCAATCTTTTCCTGCCCCTTGAGCCCGAAGGCCTTGGCGATTTCTCTCTTGCCGGCAGGTGTGGGGGATGTCTGGATAAATTCGAGGACCTGCGCACTAGTCGGCAGGCCGTTGTTCTTTTTTCTCATGCGCCCTCATGTGGGCATTGCCGGGCGGCGAAGCAAGCTAGTAGGTGCCTAGTACGCGCCTAGTGCGCGCCTAGTACGCCTTGGCGACGTAGATGCGCTCCACCGCAGGCTCGCCGGTAAAGATGCAGGTGCCATCCGCCACAGCCGCATCGCGCGGCACGTTGCGGAAGGTCAGCTTGTGCGCCTTCAGCTTCTCGACGACGGCATCCAGCGCCTCTCCCGTGGGACGGGACCACAGCACTTCGGCCCAGCCGGGATACTTCTCGCCGGAGGCATAGAAGGCGGCAAGCTCGTTGAAGCTGGAGACGTCGCGGCGGATATTGGCATCGCGGCGTTCGCGGGCTGTTTCGAACATGCCGGACTGGATCTCTTCCAGCAGGGCGGAGATGTTGCCCGGAACCTCGCCAACAGGAGGATTGCCGAAGGCCGGCTTGCCGTTCTCGCCCCATAGCGCATCGCGCCGCAGCATGGAAACGACGCTGTTTTCCATGTCGCGCCCGCCGACCTCGATGATGACTGGCGCGCCCTTGCGCACCCAGTCCCAGCGCTTGGCTGCCGCCTTGCCCGGCTTCTTGTCGAGGAGCACGCGAACAGGCTCGCCCAGCGCAGACTGGGCGGCGATCCCGGCGCGCAGTGTCTCGCAATAGTCCAGCAGCGCCTCGTCTTCCGGCTTGTCGCGCAGCATCGGCAGGATGACCACCTGCCACGGCGCGATGGCTGGCGGGACGCGCAGGCCGTCATCGTCGCCATGCGTCATGATGACGCCGCCCACCAGCCGGGTGGACACGCCCCAGCTGGCGGTGTGCGCCAGTTGCTGCGTACCTTCACGGTCCTGGAAGCGGATGCCCGCAGCCTCGCTGAAAGTGGTGCCGAGGTAATGGCTGGTGCCTGCCTGCAGCGCCTTACCGTCCTGCATCATGGCCTCGATGGACCAGGTCTCGACGGCACCGGGGAAACGCTCGTTCTCCGGCTTTTCGCCAACGAAGACAGGCAGGGCCAGCTCGTCCTCGGCGCAGGCGCGGTACATCTCGATGGCGCGCAGCGTTTCCTCGCGCGCGTCCTGCGCATTTTCATGCGCCGTGTGGCCTTCCTGCCAAAGGAATTCGCTGGTGCGCAGGAACATGCGCGTGCGCATTTCCCAGCGCACCACATTGGCCCACTGGTTGGTCAGCAGCGGCAGGTCGCGCCAGCTCTGCACCCAGCGCGCCATGGCATCGCCAATGATCGTCTCGGACGTGGGCCGCACCACCAGCGGCTCTTCCAGCTTCGCTTCGGGATCGGGCTTCAAGCCGCCGTAGCCATCGGCGATCAGGCGGTGATGCGTGACCACGGCCATTTCCTTGGCAAAGCCTTCGACATGCTCCGCCTCACGCTCGAAATTTGAGAGCGGGATGAAGATCGGGAAATAGCAATTGTCCACGCCGGCCGCCTTGATGCGGTTGTCCATCAGACGCTGGATCCGCTCCCAGATGCCAAAGCCCCACGGCTTGATGACCATGCAGCCGCGCACGCCCGATTCCTCGGCCATGTCGGCGGCGGAAATCACTTCCTGGTACCAGGCGGCAAAGTCGTCTGAGCGCTTCGTGTTCAAAGCGTGGCGGATGTTGGACATGTGTCTTAGGGGTCCGGGTCTTTGAGTATCGGGGGCTGGTGCGGCGCGGGCTAATTACTTGCCCATCTTGTCCAGGCGTTCCTGCATGGCCGCCATCTGCGCGCGCAACGCTTCCAGGTCGTCGTCCTTGCTGCTTGTCTCGGAGGATGCCCCATCGACCTGCGGCATGAACGCGCCGGTCGCCGCCTTGATCATGGCCATGTTCGTCTGCGCGACCTGCTTGAAGGCATCGCCGCCCATGCTGGCGGTGAAGGCTTCCTGCAGCTTCATCTGGTTCTGGCGGAAATGGTCCATGCTGGCTTCGAGGTAGCCGGGCATCATGGCCTGCATCTGGTTGCCATACATGCTGATCAGCTGGCGGAGGAAACCGATGGGCAGCATCTGCTCGCCATTGGTTTCTTCTTCCATGATGATCTGGGTCAGGATCGCGTGGGTAATGTCCGCGCCCGTCTTTGCGTCGACCACCTGGAAGTCCACGTTCTCACGGACCATGTGCCCCAGGTCGTCAAGCGTGATGTAGCTGGACGTGTCGGTGTTGTAGAGCCGACGATTGGCGTATTTCTTGATGATGATCGGCGTGTCGCCGTCCGTTTTGCTGTCGGCCATTGCGCGCTCCTGAGGCAACCGATCGCTGCCGTTGCCGAATCGATAGCAGGTGCAGCATGTGCACCGCAACATGGCAGGTTGAATTGAGGCTCAGGCGCTGTGGCGATCGAACCTGTTGCCCAGCAGTGTCAGCAGTTCGTACTGCGACAGGCCGGTGACGCGCGATGCGGTCGGCAGGTGATAGGGCACGTCCAGCCAGTCGCCGGCAGTGATGCCCGGCGCGGATGAAATATCGACCACCACCATGTCCATCGACACCTTGCCGAGAAGTTGCAGGCGCTTGCCGGCGTGATGCAGATAGCCCGCGCCTGCCCAGCTGCGCAGGAACCCGTCTGCATAACCGATGCAGACGGTCGCCACCGTCATCGCGGTTGAGGCGGTGAACTCGCCATTATAGCCGACGCGCTCTCCCGCCGCGATGTGCCGCACCTGCAGGACCTGCGCCTGCGGATGCACGACCTGCCGGATCTTGCCCGCGTGCTCCGGCCGCGCGATGCCGCCGTAGAGCGACAGGCCGGGACGCGTCAGTCCGTAGTTATAGTCCGGGCCCAGCGCGATCCCCGCACTGTTGGCCAGGCTGTGCACGGCACCGGGAAAATGGCCCAGCGTCCGCTCGTAAATCTCGCGCTGGTCGGCGCTCTGCGTGCCATTTTCATCCGCGGATGCCAGGTGCGACATGAAAACGCGGACATCCAGCGAGGCAATAACCGGGTCTGACACGTCTGCTGCGGCAATACCCAGCCGGTTCATGCCGCTGTCCAGCATCAGGGCGCACGGACCGCCCCCTGCCCCGGCCCACAGCTTCGCCTGCGGAACGCTGTTGATGACCGGCATGGTGCCTGCCTGCCGCGCATAGTCTGCTTCTGCGGCGCTGGTCGGACCGTGCAGCACATAGACCTGCTCCGCCGGCACATGCGCCATGACGCCGGCCGCCTCTCCCCAATGCGCCACGAAGAAATGCCGGCACCCTTCCCCGTGCAGCACTGGAACAGCGAAATTGACGCCCGTGCCATAAGCGTCCGCCTTTACGGCAGCGCCGGTCTGCGCTTGGCCCGACATGGCATCGAGCGTCCGCCAGTTGTGCGCCAGCGCATCGCCATCCAGCTTCAGGCGCAGGTTGGAGGGCGGTGCGTCAGGCACTATCCCTGCCAACTTCGTCCGCGAAATCGCGCGGGGGGCCGGATGGCAGCCCCCACCAAGCCACGATCACGCCAAAGGCCACGACGGCCATCGTGTACCAGAGGCCCGAATAGATATCTCCGGTACGCGCAACGATGATGCCGGAGATCAGCGGCAGAAAACCACCGAGGTAACCCGCGCCGATGTGGTACGGGATCGACATGGAGGAATAGCGGATGCGCGGCGGGAACATCTCGCTCAGCAGGGCAGCGACAGAGCCGTAAGTGAGCGCCGACAGCGCCGCCATCACCAGCAGCAGCGCCACGATGCCGAGGATGTTGGCAACTGGCGGAATCTGCTTCTCGAAGTCGAAGCCGAAGTTTGTCAGCTGTGCCCGCAGGCCGTCGCGGCGGGCCGCGCCATCGTCCATCCACGCCTCGTCCAGTGCGATGTCCGTGCCCCCGACGCTGACGGAAAGCGTCTCTGCCTGCGCAACGTCATAGGCGACGCCGCTGGCGGTCAGGGTCTCGAGGACCTTGCCGCAGGGCGTCTGCTCACGGTCGAACAGGTCGGCGAAGGGATCGGTGCGGCAATCCGCGCCGGAGACGACGACCGGATTGGCCTTTGCCGCTTCGGCCAGGCCCGGATTGGCCAGGCTGCCCATGGCCCAGAAGACCGGGAATAGCAGCGCGAGCGTGGCAAGCGCGCCCAGCACGATCGGCTTCTTGCGCCCCACCCGGTCGGACCATTTGCCGACGATGAGGTAGAAGCCCATAGAGATAAGCCCGGCGCCGAACATGATGTATTCCACCAGCGATTCATCGAGATGCATCGGCCCGCGCAGGAAGCTGAGGCCCGAGAAGAAGGCGGTGTACCAGATCGTCGTCAGGATGCCGGTCACGCCGAACAGGGCGATGAAGATGCGCTTCTTGTTGCCGGGGTAAGTGAAGCTTTCCACGAACGGATTTTTCGCCGTCTCGCCCGCTTCCTTCATGGCGCGGAAGACAGGGCTTTCCGACAGCTTCAAGCGCATCCACAAGGAAATGCCCAGCAGGATGATGGACAGCAGGAACGGCACGCGCCAGCCCCATGCGGCAAAGTCGTCCGCCGGGATCAGGGCGCGGCATACCAGCACGACCGCAATGGACAGCACGAAGCCGCCCGCAACGCTCGCCTGGATGAAGCTGGTGTAGAAGCCGCGCTTTTCCGGCGGGGCATGCTCGGCCACATAGATTGCCGCGCCGCCATACTCACCGCCCAGCGCCAGCCCCTGCAGGATGCGGAACAGGATGACGATGATGGGAGCCGCGATGCCGATCGTGGCTGCGCTGGGGATCATGCCCACGCCCGCCGTCGCGACGCCCATCAGCGTGACTGTGACGAGGAAGGTATATTTGCGGCCCAGCCGGTCGCCCAGATATCCGAACAGGATGGCGCCCAGCGGCCGGAAGCCGAAGCCGATGGCGAAACCGGCCCAGACCAGCAGCAATTGTAGCGTCTCGTTGCCGCTGGGGAAGAAAGCCGCGCCGATCAGGCCGGCGAGCGTGCCGTAGATGAAGAAATCGTACCATTCGAAGATGGTGCCTGCGCTCGACGCCGCGATGACGAGGCGGATTTCCTTGGGGCTCGGCTGATGTTCGCCGGTGACCGCATTATCCATTTTCGTATTCCCTCCCGCTCCTGTGCGGGGATTTAGCGGGCCGGTGCTGGCGATGGAAGGGCATCATGCGCGGCATTCCACGGAAGCAGGATCGCCCCGTGGCGGGAGGGATAATCGCGCGCCGGCTCCAGCGCTGCCATTCCCGGCCAGTCGGGCCGCACCCCCTCGCCCGCTAGCCAGTCGGTCATAGCCCGTCGGCCCGCTTCGAGCCCGGCTGTATCGAGGCCGATTGCGGCGTTTAGGAATATGGCCGCGCTCGCCTGCCCGATGGCGCAAGCCGACATCCGCAAGCCGGGTTTGGCAATCCGCCCGTCTTCCAAATCGAAAGAGAGATCCAGTGTACCACCGCAGGTGCGGGAGCGGGCCTTGCCGTGAAGCGCAGCATCTTCGCGATAGGGATGACCCGCCAGCGAGACGGCAAGCGCCAGGATTTCCGTCGAATACAATCTGGCCGCGCTGTCACCGCTCATTGCGGCGTTTCGGCGTCTTCGTCCCTCAGGCGGGCGCGGCGCTCGGCGATCAGCTGCACCATGGCATCGGCGCTGGCATTCACCACCGGATAGGTGCGCGCGGTGGTCATCCACGTCGGGCGGCCCGCCGAACCCCAGATCGAATCGTACCCGAGCACGAGGACGGAAAAGCCCATCACCACGATGATTGAGCCCTTGAGCGCGCCGAAGCCGAAGCCCAGCACCCGGTCGACCGGGCCAAGCAGGGAATTGCGCGCGCTTTCGCCGAACTTGCCGGCAATCAGCTTCATCGCGACATAGGGGATAAGCAGCAGAAATGCGAAGGCGAGCACGGACGCGCCCGACGGTGTTCCCACATACTGGTTCAGGAAAGCGGTCAGGTCCGTGTGGAGGAAGCGGATCGCGAAGATCGCCAGCACCCAGCTGGCAAGCGACAACACTTCCTGCACGAAACCGCGCATGAAACCGCCGATCGCCGCCACGCCGACGATCAAGAGAACAATGATATCGAAACCCGTCATAACTCGCTTCCCGTAGGCACGCGAATATTACCCTGCCATGACGCGGTCAACGAGCTTTGGCAGGATGGATAGCGACTGGTAGGCAATCCCGCTGACCCTGTCATCCGCCTCTTCCGGCCCGAAAGCCTGCGTGAAGCCCAGTTTCGCAGCCTCGCGCAGCCGCAGACCGCCATGGGAAACGGGGCGCACCTCGCCCGCCAGCGAAACTTCCCCGAACCATGCCGAGCGCATCGGAAGCGGCTTGTCCGCCAGCGCCGAGACCAGAGCAGCTGCCACCGCCAGATCCGCGCCGGGGTCGGAAAGCCGGTAACCGCCGGAAACATTGAGATACACCTCCGCCGTGGAGAAATTCAGCCCGCAGCGCGATTCCAGCACGGCGAGCAGCATGGCGAGGCGGCTGTTTTCCCAGCCCACGACCGATCGCCGCGGCGTGGCGCCAGATTGCAGCCTTACGATCAGCGCCTGCACCTCCACCAGAACGGGCCGTGTGCCCTCCAGCGCAGGGAAGACCGCGCTGCCGGCGACCGGCTCGTCCCGCCCCGTCAGGAACAGGCTGGAGGGGTTGGCGACTTCTTCCAGCCCCTTTGCCGCCATGGCAAATACGCCAATCTCGTCCACCGCTCCAAAGCGGTTTTTCAGGCTGCGCAGGATGCGGAACTGGTGGCTGCGTTCCCCCTCGAAGCTCATCACTACGTCCACCATATGCTCCAGCACGCGCGGCCCGGCGATATTGCCGTCCTTGGTGACGTGGCCGACCAGCACCAGTGCGCAGCCGTTCTCCTTTGCATAGCGGATCAGCTCGAACGCGCAGCCGCGCACCTGACTGACCGTGCCGGGCGCCCCCTCGATGGTGTCGGAATGCATGGTCTGGATCGAATCGATGATCAGCAGCGCTGGCCGCGCGTCCTTGCCCAGCGTGGTCAGGATGTCGCGCACACCGGTGGCGCTGGCGAGGCGAATGGGCGCGTCCGCATGGCCCAGCCGCTTGGCCCGCATCCGCACCTGTCCCGGTGCCTCCTCCCCGCTGACATAGACGATATCCTGCCCGGCCCGCGCCAGGTTTGCCGCCGCCTGCAGCAGCAGCGTGGACTTACCGATGCCCGGATCACCGCCCATCAGGATGGCACTGCCCGGCACCAGACCGCCGCCCAGCGCACGGTCGAATTCGGCAAGGCCGGTGCTGCGCCGCTCCAGCGGGACGGACGGCGCATCCAGCTTCACGAATTCGATGGGCCGCCCGCCGCTGGAAAGGTCATGCTTCTGGGAGAAGACCGTGGCCGGCACATCCTCGCTCAGCGTGTTCCATTCCGCGCAGTCCGGGCACTGGCCCTGCCAACGGTGCGACACGCTGCCGCAAGCCTGGCAGACAAATCTCTTCTTGGGTTTCGCCATGGGGTAGAGATAACCGGAACACATCGG
This sequence comes from Paraurantiacibacter namhicola, assembly GCF_001687545.1. Lineage (NCBI taxonomy): Bacteria > Pseudomonadati > Pseudomonadota > Alphaproteobacteria > Sphingomonadales > Erythrobacteraceae > Paraurantiacibacter > Paraurantiacibacter namhicola. Next base: position 1,699,568 of record NZ_CP016545.1, read on the forward strand.
GAACGCAATTGCCAAAGGCGATGTTACCCGCCACAGTCGCCGCAATGCGCCACAAGGAACTTCGCATAGCCCTGGTCTGCTACGGCGGCATCAGCCTGGCCGTATACATGCATGGCGTGACGAAGGAGCTGTGGAAGCTGGCACGCGCCAGCCGCTCGCACCGCGGGGACAAGGATGCGCCCGCCGCCGTAGAGGCGGTTTACGCGGACCTGTTGCAGGAAATGGAGACGCGCGGCACGCGGCTGCGCGTCCTGCCCGATGTGTTGTCCGGAGCCAGTGCCGGCGGGATCAACGCGGTGTTCCTGGCGCAGGCTATCTACTCCGGCCAGTCGCTGGAGCCGCTGACCGATGTCTGGCTGGAACGTGCCGACGTGGAGGACCTGCTGGACCCCGAAGCCGCGCCGATGAGCCGGGCGGCCAAGTTCTGGGCGCAGCCGCTCGTGTCATGGGTTTTCTCGCGCCCCGGCAGCGGCGTGGCGGAGAGCGTGGCGCCCGAAACGCGGGCCGAAGTGCGCGGGAAGCTGTCTCGGGTGATCCGCAGCAGGTGGTTTGCCCCGCCCTTCTCTGGCGACCGTTTCTCCGACCTTATGGCCACGGCGCTTGAGGCCATGCGTGCCGCGCCTGCGGGCAAGCCGCTGCTGCCGCCCGGCCACCCGCTGGATCTGTTCACCACCACGACCGATTTCCATGGCTACCGCGCCATGCTGCGCCTCAACAGCCCGCCGCTGGTGGAGGAGACGGAGCATCGCATGACCATCGGCTTTTCCGCGCGCACGCCGCGCGAGGCCGGCGGGCAGCTTGCCGTTCTGCCGGAGCTGGTGATGGCTGCGCGCGCAACCGCCAGTTTCCCCGGCGCCTTCCCGCCGCTCTATATTGCGGAGATCGACCGGCTCGCCACGCAGCGCAATATCGCCTGGACGGGCCGCGATGCCTTTATCCAGCGCATCATGCCCGTCCACGCGGCAGAGGGGACGACGCCGCACGTTGCCTTGGTGGACGGCTCGGTACTGGTGAACGCGCCGTTCTCGCAGGCGATGGGTGTGCTGGATTCGCGGCCGGCGCAGCGCGAGGTGGACCGGCGTTTTGTCTACATCGACCCCACCCCGCACCGGCACCTGTCGAAGGACCGGAGCGAGCGGAAAGTGGGGTTCTTCCAGGCGATCATCGGCTCCATTTCAAGCATTCCGCGCCAGCAGCCGATCCGCGACAATCTGGAGGATATCGCCGAGCAGTCTCGCGAAGCGCGCAGGCTGGCAAACATGGTGGCAGCGCTTCGACCGGAGGTGGAGGCGAGCGTGGAGCGCCTGTTCGGCCGCACGCTGTTCCTCGACCGGCCGACTACGGCGCGGCTGCGCAAGTGGCGCGCCAAGGCGCAGCAGGCGGCAGCGGAACAGGCGGGTTACGCCTATCATTCCTACGCCCAGTCGAAGTTCGCGGCCATCGTCGACCGCCTTGCGCGGACGCTGCATCATATTGCCGAGAACGACACCGGCCATGACGAGAGCGCACTGGCCAACCGCCTCTACACCGCCATTCGCGGCGACGGCCTGCACACGCTGGCACATGGTGAGGGCGGCGCGACGAAAGAAGCCATCGCCTTCTTCAAGCACCACGATACCGGCTTCCGCATCCGGCGATTGCGGCTGCTGGCGCGCAGGCTGGCGCGGGACTGGGAATACGATCCGGAGATCGAGAACGCCGACCTGGAAAAGGCGCGCACCGCCGTGTTCGAAGCCTTGGCGCTTTATTTTCGGCAGGAAGGCCAGCTTGCGTCGGACGCAGACATGCGCGTGGCGGCAAATCACGCGATGGAAGAACCCTCCGCCGCGCTCGACCATGTCGCGCAGCTTGCCGCCCTCCCCGACCTGGATGACCAGGTGGACGAGATGCTGGCAAAATTGCTCGCGGAAATGCCGCAGAAGCTGCGCCGCCGCATGCTGCTCGCTTACCTTGGCTTCCCATTCTACGACATCGCGACCCTGCCGCTGCTGCGGAACGAAGGCCTGACGGAATTCGAGCCGATCAAGGTCGACCGCATCAGTCCGGAAGACGCCAATGCCATCCGCTCCGGCGGGACCGAGGCGACCTTGCGGGGGACGGAGTTCTACAATTTCGGCGCGTTCTTCAGCCGTGCTTACCGCGAGAACGATTACCTGTGGGGCCGCCTGCACGGGGCAGAGCGGATGATCGACCTGATTGCATCAACAGCGACGGAGCCACTGCCAGACAGCGTGATCGCGGGTTTCAGGAAACGGCTGTTCCACGCCATCCTCGACGAGGAGACGGAGCGCCTGACCGAAGATGCCTCGCTCGTCCCCGGCATCCGGGACGAGGTTGACGCGCTCTGACCCAGCCTAGTTGAAGGCTTCCTTCAGCCGTTCGAAGAAGCCGCGGCTTTCGGGGCACTCGTCGCCGGTCTCGGTTTCTTGGAATTCGCGCAGCAATTCCTTTTGCTTGCCGGACAGGCGAGTCGGTGTTTCCACGCCGATTTCCACGATCAAATCGCCGCGTCCGCGCCCTTGCAGCACGGGCATGCCCGCACCGCGCTTGGCCAGCTGCTTGCCGGACTGGATGCCGGCGGGAATGTCTATCTTGGCAGTCTCGCCATCGAGGCCGGGGATCTCCACGCAGCCGCCCAAGGCTGCCGTCGTGAAGCTGACCGGAACGCGCGTGAACAGGTTGGTCCCGTCGCGCTGGAACACCGTGTGCGGCTTCACATGCACGAAGATATACAGGTCACCCGGAGGCGCACCCGCAGGGCCAGCTTCACCCTTTCCGGACAAGCGGATACGCGTACCATTGTCGACGCCCGGCGGGATGGTGACTTCGAGCCGTTGCTCCTTGTCGACCCGGCCTTCGCCGCGGCAATCGTGGCACGGCTCTTCCAGGACTTCGCCTCGGCCGTGGCAATTGTGGCATGGGCGCTCGACCACGAAGAAGCCCTGCTGAGCGCGGACCTTGCCGTGGCCATGACACAGATTGCAGGTGCGCGTGCCGGTGCCGGGCTCTGCGCCTGATCCGCTGCAAGTATCGCAGGCAACCGACACTTCGACCTCGATCGCGGTGTCCTTGCCATGGAAAGCGTCTTCGAGGTTTACCTGCAGGTCGTATCGCAGGTCCGCCCCGCGGCGCGGCCTGCTGCGGCCACCGCCGCCGCCGAAACCGCCGCCGAAAATCGTCTCGAAAATATCGCCAAGGTCGGAGAAATCGGCGCCCGGATGGCCGCCGCCGCCCTGCGCGTTCTGCGTGAAAGCCTCGTGGCCATAGCGATCATAGGCTGCACGCTTTTGCGGGTCCTTCAAGACCTCGTAAGCGGCATTGCAGATCTTGAACTGGTTTTCCGCCTCGGCATCGCCGGGATTGCGGTCCGGGTGGTGCTTCATCGCCAGCTTGCGATAGGCGGACTTGATGGTCGCCCCGTCTGCATCGCGCGATACGCCGAGGATTTCGTAAAAATCGATTTGGGTGGCTGCCATGGTCTATCCCGTCCCTGAAAGCCGACCGCCACCGGCGCGTTTCGCACCGGTGGCGGCCTTGCTTTCCATCGGACCAATCAGCCCTTGTTGTCTTCGTCGACTTCGGAAAATTCGGCGTCGACCACTTCCTCTTCGGCAGCGTCGCCGCCGGCTTCGCCAGCACTGTCCCCGCCGGCATCGGCAGACGCATTGGCCTGCTCCTGCTGGTAGATTTCCTGACCCATCTTCATGGCCACGTCCGTCAGAGCCTGGCTCTTGGCCGTGATAGCGTCGACATCGTCGCCTTCCAGCGCCGTCTTGGTCTCGGCCAGGGCCGTTTCCACTTCGGACTTCAGGTCGGCGCTGATCTTGTCGCCATGCTCTTCCAGCTGTTTCTCGGTCGCGTGGACCAGGCTGTCGGCATTGTTGCGGGCTTCGGCAGAAGCGCGGCGCTTCTTGTCCTCTTCCGCAAACTTCTCGGCGTCCTGGACCATCTGGTCGATGTCATTGTCCGAAAGGCCACCAGAGGCCTGGATCTTGATCTGCTGTTCCTTGCCCGTGCCCTTGTCCTTGGCGGACACGTTCACGATGCCGTTGGCGTCGATATCGAAGGTCACCTCGATCTGCGGGACACCGCGCGGCGCGGCGGGAATGCCGACGAGGTCGAACTGGCCGAGCATCTTGTTGTCAGCCGCCATTTCACGCTCGCCCTGGAACACGCGGATCGTCACGGCCTGCTGGTTGTCTTCGGCAGTCGAGTAAGTCTGCGTCTTCTTGGTCGGGATCGTCGTATTGCGGTCGATCATGCGGGTGAAGACACCGCCCAGCGTTTCGATACCCAGCGAAAGCGGGGTCACATCGAGCAGCAGCACGTCCTTCACGTCGCCCTGCAGGACGCCGGCCTGGATGGCAGCACCCATGGCCACGACTTCATCCGGGTTCACGCCGGTGTGCGGCTTGGAGCCGAAGAACTGCTCAACCGTCTCCCGGACCTTGGGCATGCGGGTCATGCCGCCGACCATGATCACTTCGTCGATCTCGTCCTTGGAAACGCCGGCATCGCTCAGCGCCTTCTTGCACGGCTCCAGTGTGCGCTTGATCAGGTCGCCGACCATCTTTTCGAGGTCGGAGCGGCTGATCGTTTCCACCAGGTGCAGCGGGGTGGAGGAACCACCTTCCATGCGTGCGGTGATGAAGGGCAGGTTGACCTCGGTCGTCTGGGCAGAGCTCAGCTCGATCTTGGCCTTTTCGGCTGCTTCCTTCAGGCGCTGAAGAGCGAGCTTGTCGGTCTTCAGGTCCATGTTTTCCTTCTTCTTGAACTGGTCGGCCAGCCATTCGACGATCGCTGCGTCGAAATCTTCACCGCCCAGGAAGGTGTCGCCATTGGTGGACTTCACCTCGAACACGCCGTCGCCCACTTCCAGGATGGAGATGTCGAACGTGCCGCCGCCAAGGTCATAGACGGCGATCGTCTTGTTCTCGTCCTTGTCCATGCCATAGGCGAGCGCGGCCGCAGTCGGCTCGTTGATGATGCGCAGCACTTCCAGGCCGGCGATCTGGCCAGCGTCCTTGGTGGCCTGGCGCTGGGCGTCGTTGAAATAGGCAGGCACCGTGATGACGGCCTGCTCCACCTTCTCGCCCAGATAGCTCTCGGCCGTTTCCTTCATCTTCTGCAGGATGAAGGCGGAAATCTGGCTGGGAGAATATTCCTCGCCGCCCGCTTCGACCCAGGCATCGCCGTTCTTGCCCTTGACGATGTCATAGGGGACGAGGTCCATGTCCTTCTTGGTGGTCGGATCGTCGAACCGGCGGCCGATCAGGCGCTTGATGGCGAACAGCGTGTTGTCCGGATTGGTCACGGCCTGCCGCTTTGCAGGCTGGCCGATCAGGCGCTCCCCATCCTTGGTGAAAGCGACGATGGAAGGCGTGGTGCGCGCGCCTTCGGAATTTTCGATGACCTTGGGCTTGCCCCCATCCATCACTGCCACGCAGCTGTTGGTCGTACCCAGGTCGATACCGATTACTTTGGCCATGGTTTCCCCATATCTTCACGTTGTTGCAACGCCGCACTTTCGCTTCCCGTCCTTTGGCGAAGCTGTTTGGCGGCTCGGTTTACGGCGGCGATATAGGTGCGGTTTTGCTTGGCACAAGGGATGGCCCCCGTTAGAAATCCGCCTGTTCTGAAACGGGAGTGAATTCATGAAATCGACGGTTCTTGCTGGCGCGATGCTGGCTTTCTCTACGCTTGGCCTGGCCGCATGCGGCGGCGCGGATGCCCCGGCGGAGGAGGCCGCGAACGGCCCCGCAGGCCTCGAAGTCAGCAATGCCCGCGTGGTCCTGCCCGCCGTGTCCGGCAACCCGTCTGCCGTCTACATGGAGATTGAAAACAGCTCCGACCGTGACGTCATGCTGCGGGCTGGCACCGTGGAAGGCGTTGGCAATTACGTGATCCACAAGATGGGCACCTGGGATCGGCAGATGAGCATGGACGAAGTGATGCAGCTGCCTATCCGTTCGGGCGAGACGGTATCTTTCGATCCGGGCGAAATGCACATGATGACCGATGCCACGCCCGAAACGGTGGAAGCCGGCAGCACGGTCAATGTGAACCTCAGCTTCGTCGGCGGCGCGCAGATGGTTGTCCCGGCAAAGGTGCTGGCCGCCGGTGAAGACCGCGAGGCTGGTGCCGATTCCACCGTGATGGACGATCTGTAAGGGCGGATAGGTCATCGACGCCGAAAACGAATATCCCCCTCCCTGCCCCGTGGGCGGGGAGCGGGCGCTCACCCCGGGCGAGATCGCCCTGGCAAAGGGTGTGTTCGGCAATGCGATCGATTACGCGAAAGTCACGATCAAGCGCCGGAAATGGGCGTTCTTCCAACCACGCCGCGTCACGATGGCGCCGCGCGGCCATATCCATTTCCACCCCGGCGGCGACGCCTATTGCGAAGACTTCAGCCAGGAACCGCTGCTGAAGCAGGGCCTGCTCGTCCACGAGTTGACGCATGTCTGGCAGACGCAGGAAAAGGGTGAGTGGTACCTCGTACTGCATCGCCACCCCTGGTGCCGCTACGATTACAGCCTGAAGCCGGGACAGCGGCTTGAGAATTATGGCATCGAGCAGCAGGCGGAGATCGTGCGCCACGCATTCCTGCTGCGTAATGGCGCCAAGATGGCGGGCGCATCCGATCCCGCAGCCTATGATTTGCTGGTTAAATTTCCCGGCGCAGACCGCTAAGCGAATTGCGCTAACCAGTTTCACTTGATACTTGTTATCCCGTCCGGGCGGCCAAACCCGCGCCCGGCCAACGAGCATCAACATGGAGCTGAAAGACTACGGAATGTCGCGCGAGCGCGGCTATCTCTCACATTATGAAATCGACGAAATCCGCCTGCCGGAGCGTTTCGACGCTGTCGTGGAGGCCGCCGGGAAACTCTCCGGCCTGCTGACCACCGGCCGCGTAAGGCACTGGCTGGATGCCCTGCCCGACCCGCAGGTCGAACAGTGGGCCAGAACTGCCCCCGAAGAAGAGGTGCGCACCGCGATGGTGCATTATTCCTTCCTCGTGCAGGCCTATGTCTGGGGCGAGCCCGATCCGCCCGCATCGCTTCCGGCAAACCTTGCCCGTCCGATGGTCGCCATTTCCGACCGACTCGGCCAGGCACCGCTGCTGCCCTATTCGGGCTATGTGCTCGACAATTGGTACCGGCTCGACAAGTCGGGCCCGATCGACCTCAGCAATGTGGTGATGCACCAGAACTTCCTCGGCGGGGACGACGAGAACTGGTTCGTGCTGGTCCATGTCGCCATCGAGGCGGAAGCCGGCGTGCTGCTCGACAATGCAGCAAGGCTGGTGACCATCGCAAAGGAAGGCGACGAGGCAGAGGCTATCCGCCTGCTGAGGGAAATGGACGAGGCGTGGGAGCGTATCTACGGCCACTTCGCCCGCATGCCGGAGCGCTGCGACCCCTATATCTATTTCCACCGCGTGCGGCCCTACATCCATGGCTGGGCCAACAATCCGGCGCTGAAGGACGGCGGGCTTGTGTATGATGGCATCGAGCGGTTCGAGGGGAGGCCGCAGGCCCTGCGCGGGCAGACCGGCAGCCAGTCTTCCATCGTACCGGCGATGGATGCGCTGTTCCAGGTCAATCACAGCGCCGATCCGCTGCGCCAGTTCCTCGACGAGCTGCATCAGTACCGCCCGGTCGAGCATCGCCGCTTCATCGAGGATCTCGCCGCACAATCGACACTGCGGGACTTCGTTTCGGCCAGCGATAATGCGGAGCTGAAAGATGCCTTCAACGCCTGCCTCGAACAGTCGGCGCGCTTCCGTACGCGGCATCTCGAATATGCGGCAAGCTATATCAACAAGCAGGCGGGCAGCATCGCGGGCAACGATCCCGATGTCGGCACCGGCGGCACGCCCTTCATGAAATATCTGAAGAAGCACCGCGACGAGAACCGCGAACAGACCGTCAGCTGATATGAAAAGGGCCGCCGGATTGCACCGGCGGCCCTTCTTTTCATTCTGTTTGCCTGATCAACGCGGATCGGCGGGATAGCCCCGCGTGTCGAAGCAATCGTCGTCGAGATAGCCATTGCGATCGTAACCGTCGCATTCGTTGTCCTTGTCGACGAAATATCCGGCAAGTCCGCCAGCGGCCGCACCGGCCAGGGCATAGGTCGTGATATCGCCGCCGGTCACGGCAGCAATCCCTGCCCCGGCAGCCGCGCCGACGGCGGCGCCTTCGACAGCGTAATTCTCCGCGCAGGCGGAAAGGCCGAGCGCGGATGCGGCAAGTGCGGGGGCGAGAAGCAGTTTGGTATTCATTGGATCAATCCTCCATCGGGGCTGTCCCTGTTGGAGGCTTGAACGGGCGGCGCTGCCGATAGGTTCCGCTATTCCGGCTTCTTGGCCACGCCCACCATGGCGGGGCGCAGCAGGCGGTCGCGCAGCATGTAACCGGCCTGCATTTCCTGCACGATCGTGCCGGGTTCGGCGTCGTCGCTGGGTACTTCCATCATGGCCTGGTGCTGGTTCGGGTCCAGTGGCAGGCCCATGGCGGCGATGCGGCTGATGCCGTGCTGGGCGAAGACCTTGTCCAGCTCGCGCTGCGTGGCCTCGATCCCGGTGATGAAACGCTGGGCCTTTTCACCTTCCCGCAGTTCTTCCGGGACATGGTCCAGCGCGCGGGAGAGGTTGTCCGCAACGCTCAGGATATCGCGCGCAAAGCCGGTCGCGGCATAGGTCCGCGCGTCAGCCACATCCTTCTCCGCCCGGCGGCGCACGTTCTGTGCTTCGGCCTTGGCGTAAAGGACATCCTGCTTCGCCGCTTCAAGGTCGCCGCGCAGTTCTGCCAGCGCATCCTCCAGCGATGGGCTTTCCTCGCCCTCGTCCCCGTCATCGTCCGCCAGCATCTCTTCCGGCACACCGGCCAGTTCCTTTTCGACGGCTTCGTCGCGCGTATTGTCTTTATCGTTCTGGTTCATGTGGCTTCCGAATTATCCGATGAGTTTGCCCAGTGACCGGGCCGTGAAATCCACCATGGGAACGACACGCGCGTAATTCAACCGCGTGGGGCCGATCACACCCAGAACGCCGACCACCCTGCCCTCGCGGTCGCGATAGGGGCTGGCGATGACCGAGGAGCCGGAAAGCGCGAACAGGCGGTTCTCGCTGCCGATGAAAATGCGGGTCGCCTCGGCCTCGCGCGCGCTGTCCAGCAATTCAGCCACGGACTGCTTGCTTTCAAGATCGTCCAGCAGGCTTCGTACGCGCTCGATATCGCCCATTGCCGCCTCGTCCAGCAGGTTGGATGCGCCGCGCACGATCAGCACCGGCCGCGCCGCGCCATCCTCGCTCCACACGGCCAGCCCGCGCGACACCAGGTCGCGGCTCGCGGTATCCAGTTCGCTGCGGCCGCTGGCGATTTCCTGGCCGATGGCAGCCGAAGCCTCGGCCAGAGAGCGCCCGGCAAGGCGGGCCGTGATGTAATTGGTCGCTTCCTGCAGGGCCGAGGGCGAGAGGCCATCGGGCAAGTCCAGCAGGCGGTTTTCGACCTGGCCATCATCCCCCACCAGCACGGCAAGCGCGCGGCGGGCATCGAGCGGCACGAGGTTCATCTGCGTAACGTTCGGCTCGCGGCGCGGGACCATGACGACGCCTGCGGCAGCCGAGAGGTCCGAGAGGACGCTGCTGGCCTGTTCCAGCGCCTGCTCGACAGGTCCGGGATCGCCCAGGCGCTGCAGGATGGCATCGCGTTCCTGCGCGGTGGGCTCTGCCACCTGCATCATCCCGTCCACGAACAGGCGCAGGCCGGTGTCGGTGGGCATGCGGCCAGCGCTGGTGTGCGGCGCGGCCAGCAGGCCAAGCTGCTCCAGTTCGGAAAGCACGCTGCGGATGGATGCGGGCGACAGGTCGATCGCGTCGCTGGAGGCGATGGTTTTCGATCCCACGGGCGTGCCGCTCGCCAGGTAACCTTCCACCACGATCTGGAAGATCGCGCGGGCGCGGTCGGTCATTTCGGTTAGCGGCGGTGCGGGCATGACAGTGCCTCATCTAGTCGCTAGGGCGGCGGCTGCAAACCATACCTACGGAGTTATCATTTATGCGCCCTTCAGGCCGTGCCCCCGACGAAATGCGTGCGATTACCATCGAGACCGGCTTCACCAAGCATGCCGAGGGCAGCTGCCTGATCAGTTTCGGGGGCACTCGCGTGCTGTGCACCGCCAGCATTGAAGAACGCATCCCGCCGTGGCTGCGCGGCAAGGGCGAAGGCTGGGTCACGGGCGAGTATTCCATGCTGCCCCGCGCCACTCACACGCGCGGCATGCGCGAGGCGGCCAGGGGCAAGCAGAGCGGCCGGACACAGGAAATCCAGCGCCTGATCGGCCGCAGCTTGCGCGCCGTGGTGGATTTGAAGAAACTGGGCGAGCGCCAGATCACGCTCGATTGCGACGTGCTGCAGGCCGATGGCGGCACGCGCACGGCCAGCATTTCCGGTGCATGGGTTGCGCTGCGACTGGCGGTGAACGGCCTGCTGGAATCCGGCGCGCTGAAGGAAGACCCCATCACCGCGAAGGTCGCCGCGATTTCCTGCGGCATCTATAAAGGCACCCCGGTTCTGGACCTCGACTATGACGAGGATAGCAATGCCGATGCGGACGCCAATTTCGTGCTGATCGAAGGCGGCCAGATTGCCGAGGCGCAGGCCACGGCGGAAGGCGCTACCTACGACGAGGAAGGCCTGCTGCGCCTGCTCCGCCTTGCCCAGATCGGCTGCGACGGCATTTTCAAGGCACAGGACGAAGCCACGAAATGACGCGCAAGATCGGCCCCGGCAAACTGGTGATTGCCACGCATAATGCGGGCAAGCTGAAGGAAATCGCGGCCCTGCTCGAGGATTTCGGGCCGGACTGTATTTCCGCCGGGTCGCTGGGCCTGCCGGAGCCGGCGGAGACCGGGAAGACCTTCGTCGAAAACGCGCTGCTGAAGGCGCGCGCGGCGGCGGAGGCTTCCGGCCTCCCCGCCCTTGCCGACGATAGCGGACTGTCGGTTGCCGCGCTGGACGGGCGACCCGGAGTCTACACGGCGGACTGGGCGGAGCGGCAGTGGTTCGAAGGCGATCCGGGCCGCGACTGGTTCATGGCCATGGGCAAGGTCGAAGGGCTGTTGCAGGCCAAGGGCGCAGACGCCCCGCGCGATGCGTGGTTCAGCTGCGTCCTCGCCATCGCCTGGCCGGATGGCGAGCATGCGGTGTACGAGGGGCGCTGCGATGGCGCTCTGACATGGCCGCCGCGCGGCACTATGGGCTTCGGTTACGATCCCATATTCGTGCCGCAGGGCCGCGACGTGACCTTTGCCGAGCTCGACCCGGCAGAAAAGCACGCCATCAGCCACCGGGCCGATGCCTTTGCGAAGCTGAAGGCCGACCAGTTCGGCGTTTGAGTCAGCGGATTTCCCGCCCCATCACATTGCCTGCGGGCCAGTATCGGCACACCAGGAAATCGTTCACACGGCCCTTCGAGACTGCGCAGCCCACCTCTTCGGTCGTGGGCCAGATAATCTGCGTGTAATGGCCGACATCGGCCCATTTGCCGGTGGTCGAGACATTGGGGAATGTGCCGGGCTTGAACATGCGCCGCTCGTCCAGGAACAGGTCGATCATTTCTTCCGCCGAATAATATCCGGCGCTGCCCATCCACAGGTTCTCGCCCGCGCCGCCGCGCTGTTCGCGGTTGGCGTGCACCATCTTGCCGGTGCGCGCGAGGTGGTTGGCCCAGCCCTGTGCCTCGCCCGCCAGCTTCGCACTCCAGCTCAGGCGCTGCAGGCCCTTGCGGGCGCGTTCCTCGTTATGTTTCACCAAGAGCGTTTCGGCGAAACTGCGCGCACCGCGAGCCTCGGCCGCCGATGGCGCGGCGACCTGGATTGCGAGCGTGCTTGCGAATGCAGCTGCGACGGCTGCGATTATCGACCCCTTCGTCATGGGACGCGATATTGACTTTGCCCGCTTAACAGTCGCTGAAAGAAGCCGATCATGGCACGCGCACTCTACATCCACTGGCCGTTTTGCCTGAAGAAATGCCCCTATTGCGACTTCAACAGTCACGTCCGCAGCGATGTGGACGAAGCGCTGTGGAAGGACGCACTGCTGGCCGACATGCGCCACGAGGCAGGGCTAGCGGGCGGCGAGAGCCTGACGTCGATCTTCTTCGGGGGCGGAACGCCATCGCTGATGCCGGAGCCTCTGGTGGCGGCATTGCTGGCTGAGGCGGAGCGGCTGTGGGGCTTCGACCCCGATATCGAGATTACGCTTGAGGCCAATCCGACCAGTTTCGAGCGTGCCAAATTCGCAGGCTTTCGCGCAGCAGGCGTAAACCGCGTTTCCGTTGGCGTGCAGAGCCTGCGGCAGGAGGCGCTGCACTTCCTGGGCCGCGAACATTCCGTCGACGGGGCAAAGGCAGCAGTTGGCGAGGCGCTGGAACTGTTCGAGCGCGTGACCTTCGATCTGATCTATGCCCGGCCATCGCAGACCGAAGCGGAATGGGAAGCCGAACTGGCCGAGGCGCTGGCCTTCGGGACCGACCACCTCTCGCTTTACCAGCTGACCATCGAGCCTGGCACGCGTTTTGCGACCGATGTGCGCCAGCGCGCCTTCACCCCGCTCGAGGACGATCCGGCGGCGGATCTGTTCGAACTGACGCAGGCGATGACGCGGGGCGCCGGGATGCCGGCTTACGAGACCAGCAACCATGCGCGGCCCGGGCAGGAGAGCCGCCACAACCTGACGTACTGGCGATACCAGGATTATGCCGGGATCGGGCCAGGTGCACATGGACGGCGCGGCGGCATGGCAACCCAGCGGCACAAGAAGCCGGAGAACTGGCTCTCGGCAGTAGCACGCAACGGTCATGGGTTGCATGAAGAGCGAGCTCTCGTGGCGTCCGAAGCGGCGTCCGAGGCATTGCTGATGGGACTGCGGCTGGCGGAAGGTGTGGACCTTGCCGCGCTGTCCGCCCGCTTCAAGCGCACTCCGGATCAGCTCGTGGACACCGACGCGGCAACACGGCTCGGCGCGATGGGGCTGGTTGAGACCGATGGCGCGGTCCTGCGTGTTACGCCCGCGGGCCGCCCTGTGCTGGACGCCATCCTCGCCGAGATCGTCAGCGACGCGCTGGTCGCGGCATGACGGCGCCGGAAGGCCTGCTGCTGCAGTGGCGCGATCACCTGGCCACCAATCTCAGGCGATCGCCCCATACGGTCCGCGCCTATATGGCAGCGGCCAAGCGGCTGGTGAATGCCAGTGGCGCACAGGACTGGAATGCCCTTGCCGCACTGGGTGCACGGGACCTGCGCGGCCATCTTGCGTCGCGGCGCAGCGAGGGCCTGTCTAACGCCTCGGCAGCGTGCGAATTGTCGGCGCTGAAGGCCCTGCTCGCCTTCGCCCGCACGCAAACGGGGTCTCCCGACGCCCCGCCACCCCGCCTCAGGGGCCCGCGCCTCAAGAAGGGACTGCCCCGCCCCGTCACGCCCGACGATGCGGAGAATTTGGCGGACGGCGTTGCGGCCATGGCAAGGGAAGGCTGGATCGGCGCGCGCGACCGGGCCGTGCTGTACCTGCTCTATGGCGCCGGGCTGCGGATTGCGGAGGCGCTCTCGCTGACTGGTGCGGACGTGCCGCTGGGCGAAGTGCTGGTAGTTACCGGCAAGGGCCGCAAACAGCGGCAGGTCCCGATCCTGCCGCAAGTGCGCGAGGCGGTGGCGGAATACATCGCTGCAAGCCCATGGCCGCTGGACAAGGCGGAGCCGCTGTTCCGGGGCGCGAAGGGCGGCCCGCTCAACCCCGGCATGGTGCAAAAGGCGATGGCGCGCGCGCGCAAGGCCTTGGGCCTGCCCGACACTGCCACGCCGCATGCCCTGCGCCACAGCTTCGCCACGCACCTGCTGGGAGAAGGCGCGGACCTCCGGAGCCTGCAGGAACTGCTCGGCCATGCCAGCCTGGGCAGCACTCAAATTTATACGAAGGTGGACGCGAATACGCTGCTGGAGACATACCGCAGCGCCCATCCGCGCGAGGCGAAGGACTAACGCTCCGCCCGGGGTTTCCAAGTCAGGAGGCGCAGCAGATACGCCGCGACAGACAGCACGGCAATGGCGATGATCACGCCGCTGACGATATTGTCCGTCTCGTCGAAAGTGCGCGCCAGCCACTGCGTGCCCAGGATCAGCATGGCGTTCCAGACAGCCGCGCCCACGGCGGTGAAGATGGCGAATTTCCACGGGTTCATGTGCGAGAGGCCCGCCGGCAAAGAGATCATCGTCCGCATGATGGGGGTCGCGCGCAGCACCATGACCACCCAATGCCCGTGACGGCGGAAGAAGCTGCTTGCGCGCTCCACATCTTCCCATTCCATCGTCAGCCAGCGGCCGAAGCGGTCCACCAGCGGCCTCAGCCGGCGATAGCCGAACCGGTCGCCCACCCAGAACCAGGCATAATTGCCCACCAGCGTGCCGATCGTGCCGGCAATCATCACCGGCCAGAACTGCATGCTGCCCTTGTGGATGGCGAGCGCAGCGGACCCCATGATCGCTTCTGACGGCATGGGCGGAAAGATGTTTTCCAGCGCCATCAGCACGGCAATCCCGACATAGCCGAGCTGCTCCACAATGCTGACGATGATCTCATCCATGTGTCATGCAACGCGCAAAGCGCCGCGCCGGTCCGCGCGTCACAATTTCGCTTCGATCGCGTCCCAGATCATCGCGGGGATATCGGTGCCGTTGAAATTGTCGATCGCCACGATGCCGGTGGGGCTGGTGACGTTGATCTCGGTCAGCCATTCGCCGCCGATCACGTCGATACCAGTGAACAGCAGGCCGCGGCGCTTCAGGTCCGGGCCCATGGCCGCGCAGATCTCCTGCTCCCGCTCCGTCAGCTCCGCCGCTTCCGCATAGCCGCCCTGCGCGAGGTTGCTGCGAAACTCCCCCTCGCCCGGCTTGCGATTGATGGCGCCAACCACTTCGCCATCGACCAGCACGATGCGCTTGTCCCCCTTGGCCACCGTCGGCAGGAAAGCCTGCACCATATGCGGTTCGGGCCACGTGTTGTTGAACATCTCCATCAGCGCTGACAGGTTCTCGCCATCCTCGCCAACGCGGAAGATTGCCTTGCCGCCGTTGCCATGCAGCGGCTTGATCACGATGGCGCCGTGCCTCTGCTGGAAGGCGCGCACGTCCTCCAGCCTGCGGGCAATCATGGTGGGCGGCATGAAGCGGGCGTAATCCAGCACCAGCATCTTTTCCGGCGCATTCACCACCTCGCGCGGATCGTTCACGACCAGTGTCTTGCCCTGCAGCCTGTCGAGCAGGAAGGCGGCGGTGATGTAGCCCAGGTCGAAAGGCGGGTCCTGCCGCATAAGTATCACGTCGATATCTTCGGCGAGGTCCACGGGCGCGGCATCGCCCAGCCATTCAAAATGCGCGCCTTCTTCCCGCTTCACGGAGACTTCACGCGCCAGCGCCGTCAGCCTGTCATCTTCCCACGCCAGGGTCTTCACATCGTAATGGAACACGCGGTGCCCGCGCGCCTGTGCCGCCAGCATCAGCGCAAAGCTGGAATCCCCGGCGATATTGATGTCTTCGATCGGGTCCATCTGGACTGCGACGCGCAGGCTCATGCAAATTTCCTCAAGGTTGCCAGGCGTTCTCGATGTGGCGGGGCATGCTGCGCGGTGCAAGCAGGATTACATCGAGCCGGATATCCTCACCCTCCGTAGCATATTCATGCGCCACACATTCCACTGCTGCCGCAACACGCGACAGGCGGTATTCGTCGATGGCCGTATCGAGTGCCGCGGCCTTGGCGCGCCATTTCACCTCAATGAAGGCGACCAGCTTGCCGCGCTTCGCCACCAGGTCGATCTCGCCCGCCGGTGTCTTGCGCCTGCGGTCGAGAATGCGCCAACCCTTGGCCTGCAGCCACAGCGCAGCGCGCGTCTCGCCCGCACGGCCCGCACTTTCGGCCCGCTGACGCTTCATTCGCCGCGTATCTCCATGGCGCGGGCGTAAAGCTCCTTGCGGTCCAGCCCCGTGGCCTTGGCAACCTGTCCTGCGGCCTGTGAGGCTTTCATTGTCTCCAGCGCCTCGCGCAGCATGGCGTCCGCATTGCTGGCATCGGGCGCTTCTTCCGGCGGAGGCCCGACCAGCAGGACGATCTCGCCCTTGGGCGGATGCGCGGCGTAATACTCGGCCAGTTCCGATGCAGTTCCAGTGCGGCATTCCTCATGCAGCTTGGTCAGCTCCCGCGCGACGGCCACCTCGCGGCCCGGCAGCACCTGCTCGATGGCCGCGAGCGACTTTCCGAGCCGGGGTGCGGTCTCGAAGAACACCAGCGTGGTGCGCACCGTGCCCAGCTCCTCCAGCACATCGCGCCGCGCCTTGTCCTTGCTGGGCAGGAAGCCTGCGAACAGGAAGCGGTCATTGGGCAGGCCGGACAGCGTCAGCGCCGTCACCGGCGCGTTCGGGCCCGGCAGGCTGGTGACCGGTATGCCCGCCGCCCGTGCATCTATGGCGAGGCGATAGCCGGGATCGGACACCAGCGGCGTGCCGGCATCGGATACCAGCGCCACAGCCCGCTCCCGCATGCTGTCCACCAGCCTGGCCCGGTCATTGGGCGCGCTGTGATCGTCATAGCGCCACAGCGGCTTCGATATGCCCAGATGCCGCATCAGCTTGTGCGTGACGCGCGTGTCTTCGCAGGCAATTCCATCGCAGCGGGCCAGAACGTCCATCGCCCTGACGGTAATGTCGCCGAGATTGCCAATCGGCGTCGCCACGATATAAAGACCGGCTTCGAGCGGGGTGGGATCGGTATCGGTCTGCATCCGCCCGCTTGTGACCAATCATGACGGGAGCGGCAAGGATGTTGGGGTCGATCAAGCGCGTTTGTGTGATGGCGGGGGCGGCATTGCTGCTGGCCGGTTGCCAGGTCATCCCGGACAGCGGTACGCCACGCACCGTGCCGGAGCAGGCCGAGCCGGGGCCGCAGGGCCCTACTCCGCAACCCAGTGAAAGCGCCCTTCCCCAGGATCAGGAGCGCAATCGCGTCGCCTTGCTGGTGCCCCTAAGCGGCCCCAATGGCGCCGTGGGCCAGTCGATCGCCAACGCGACCACGATGGCGCTGCTGGATACCGGCGCAGATAACATCCGCCTGACGGTTTATGACACCGCAACCGGCGCGGGCACCGCTGCGGCAGAGGCAATTTCGGATGGCAACCGGCTGATCCTGGGCCCGCTGATGGCGGACAATGTCACCGCCGTGCTGGCGCAGGCCCGCCCTGCCGGCATCCCGCTGGTGACTTTCAGCAACGACAGCTCGGTCGCGACGCAGGATGTGTTCGTGATGGGCCACATCCCGGAACAGTCCGTGGCGCGTACGGTGGATTATGCCATCGCCGACGGGTCGCGGCGCTTTGCCGTGCTCGTTCCCGATGGCGAATATGGCCGCAGGGTCGAAATTGCGCTGGCCGACCGCGTCGCGGCAGCTGGCGGTACGCTGGTGGTGACCGAGCGCTATGACCGCGGCAATACCTCCATCATCAGCTCGGCAGAGCGCCTGCGCCAGCGCGGCGGCTTCGATACGGTGCTGATTGCGGATGGTGCGCGGCTGTCCGCCATGGCTGCGGGATCGCTGAAACCTGAAGGCGGCCCCCTCCCCGCCATCCTCGGCACGGAATTGTGGAGCGGCGAAGGCGATGTCACCCGCGCTTCCGCCCTGCGCGGCGCGCGTTTCTCAGCCGTGTCCGATGCCCGCTTCCGCCAGTTCACCACCTCCTACGAACAGCGCTTCGGCGAGACGCCATACCGCATCTCCACCCTGGGATACGATGCGGTCCTGCTGGTGCTGCGCATCAGCCGCGACTGGGAGGCCGGACGCCCCTTCCCCATCCGGCGCATGACGGACGATGGCGGTTTCCTGGGCCTGGACGGCGCCTTCCGCTTCCGCCGCGACGGCGTGGGCGAGCGTGCTTTCGAGGTCCGGCAGGTGGGCAATGGAACCGTCTCCGTCGTCTCGCCCGCACCCCAGCGTTTCGAGGACTGACGATAAAGCAGCGATACCGCTTGTGAGCGCCGGAATCCGGGGCCTATAGCCTTTGCCATGAGCGATGACCTGTTCAACGGCGCGCCCGCGACGGGCGGCGAATACGATTCTTCCTCCATCGAGGTGCTGGAGGGGCTGGAGCCCGTCCGCCGGCGCCCCGGCATGTATATCGGCGGCACGGACGACCGCGCCCTGCACCATCTCGCCGCAGAGGTGCTGGACAATGCGATGGACGAGGCTGTCGCCGGCCACGCGAACCGCATCGAGATGGAGCTGGAGGAAGGCAACCGCCTGACCATCACGGACAACGGCCGCGGCATCCCGGTGGATGAGCATCCCAAGTTCCCCGGCAAGTCCACGCTGGAAGTGATCCTGACCACGCTGCATTCCGGCGGCAAGTTCTCCGGCAAGGCATACGCCACAAGCGGCGGCCTGCACGGCGTCGGCGTGTCGGTCGTGAACGCGCTGTCCAGCCACACCCGCGTGGAAGTGGCGCGCAACAAGGAAGTTTACGCGCAGGAGTTCTCCAAGGGCCTGTCGCAGGGCAAGATCGAGAAGATCGGGACCACGCCCAACCGGCGCGGGACCTCCGTCACCTTCGTGCCGGATACCGAAATTTTCGGGGACCGCGCCTTCACGCCCAAGCGGTTGTTCAAGCTTGCCCGCTCCAAGGCATACCTGTTTGCCGGCGTGGAAATCCGCTGGAAATGCGCACCCTCCCTCGCCAGCGAGGATGTGCCGGAGGAAGCGGTGTTCCAGTTCCCCGGCGGACTGGCCGATCACCTGAAGGAACAGGTGGGATCGCGCGAATGCGTCACCACGGATTTCTTCGCTGGTACGCAGGACTTTGCGGACGACCAGGGCCGCGTGGAATGGGCGATCGCCTGGCCGCTATGGTCCGACGGTTCGACCAGCTGGTACTGTAACACCGTGCCCACGCCCGATGGCGGGACGCACGAACAGGGCCTGCGCGCGGCGCTCACCAAGGGCCTGCGCGCCTTTGGCGAGCTGGTCGGCCAGAAGAAAGCCGGCAGCCTGACGGCGGATGACGTGATGACCGGATCGGAAATCATGCTGAGCGTTTTCATCCGCGATCCGCAGTTCCAGAGCCAGACCAAGGACCGCCTCACCAGCCCGGAAGCCGCGCGACTGGTCGAGAATGCCGTGCGCGACCATTTCGATCATTTCCTGACCGACAATATGGAGCGTGGCCGCGCGCTGCTGGGTAGCGTGATGGAGCGCATGGATGAGCGCCTGAAGCGCAAGGCCGAGCGCGAGGTGAAGCGCAAGACCGCGACCAGTGCCAAGAAGCTGCGCCTGCCCGGCAAGCTGACCGATTGCACCGGAGAAGGTGACGGCGAGACCGAGCTGTTTATCGTCGAAGGCGACAGTGCAGGTGGCAGTGCCAAGCAGGCGCGCAACCGCAAGACGCAGGCGATCCTGCCGATCCGCGGCAAGATCCTGAACGTCGCCAGCGCAACGGCCGAGAAGATCCGCGCCAATTCCGAAATCGCGGACCTGACGCTCGCCATGGGCTGCGGAACGCGCAAGGACTGCGATCCGGAAAACCTACGCTACGACCGCATCGTCATCATGACCGACGCCGATGTCGACGGAGCGCATATCGCCACGCTTCTGATGACGTTCTTCTTCCAGGAAATGCCCGCGCTCGTGCGCGGCGGTCACCTCTATCTCGCGCAGCCACCGCTTTACCGCCTCACCGCAGGCAAGGAGAGCCGCTACGCGCAGGACGAGGCGCACCGCGAGGAACTGGAGCGGACGGTGTTCAAGGGCAAGAAGGTGGAAGTCAGCCGCTTCAAGGGCCTGGGCGAAATGAACCCCGGCCAGCTGCGCGAAACCACCATGAACCCAGAAAGCCGCAGCCTGGTGCGCATCACCCTGCCGGCGGAGAACGAGCAGCGTTTCGCGGTGAAGGAACTGGTCGACCAGCTGATGGGCCGCAATCCGGAACACCGCTTCAACTTCATCCAGAACCGCGCAGGCGAACTGGACCGCGACCTGATCGACGCCTGATCCGCAGCAGGAAACAAAAAAGGGCGGCGCGCCAACCGGCCCGCCGCCCCGTTACTGTCGC
Organism: Paraurantiacibacter namhicola; assembly: GCF_001687545.1. Taxonomy (NCBI): domain Bacteria; kingdom Pseudomonadati; phylum Pseudomonadota; class Alphaproteobacteria; order Sphingomonadales; family Erythrobacteraceae; genus Paraurantiacibacter; species Paraurantiacibacter namhicola. The sequence goes on from NZ_CP016545.1 coordinate 1,719,722, forward strand.
CTAAAGGACGCTCAGCTCTTCGGTAGGGCTTCGTAGGTTTCCTTGACCGTTGGCTCCAGCGCCTGACAAGTCTGCAGCAGGCCCACGATCGCCTTCTCGTCATCGATCATGTCGGTGACTTTCGCGACCGATGCCGTGCTGTCCGCCTTCACCGCCTCCATGTCCTTTAAATTGGCATAGCGCGAGGCTACCATCAGCCACATTACCGCCTTGTCATGCGCTTCCTGCTGGGCGGCCGGGTCGCTGCCATCGGACGCAAGGATAATCTCCACCGATCCGCAGTCCATCAGGACTTGGTATGTATCATCGCGTTCGCCGATACCGGCGGCGGCAATCACCGGCTGGAGTGCCAGCAGCATGGCGCAACCTGCTGCGGTCAATTTCGCTGTCGTCTTGATCATGGGATTCCCCTGTTGGCGGATGGAAAAAGGGCCGGGAAACGTCCCGGCCCTTCCTGCAATTACTTGCCGCTGTGGATGTCCATGACGACGTCTTCCATCTGGATACATTTGGTCAGCAGACCTTCCAGCTGGCTGTCGTCATCGGCCTGGACCCAGCCATTGATCTTGGTGATGGAGGCTGCCCCATCATCCTTCATCTTGTCCTTGTCGGCATCGCCATAGACCATGGCGACCTGCCAGAAGGCCACGGCCTTCTTTTCGTAATCGGCAGCCTCGGCCTCTTCCTTCGTTCCGGAAGATGCGAGGGCGTGCGCTGCACCGCAATCCACCAGCAGCTGGTAGACTTCGGGCTTCATTTCGCTGTCGCCATCCTGCGCTGCGACAGGCAGTGCGGTGGTGGCCAGCGCCATGCCGCCAAGGGCAAGCGCGCAGTTACGAATAATCGTCTTCATCGTCTTACTCCCCGGGGCCCGCTCAGGAGCCCATCTCGCCGTTGATCTTGGTAACCGTCTCTTCCATCCCTACGCAGCGCGAGATCAGGTCGGTAAGAGCCTTGTCGTCTGCCGAGCCGACCAGCGCGCCAACGCGCTCGATCGAGGCGTCCGTGTCGGTCTTCAGCTTATCCTGATCTGCCGAGCCATAGGCCTTGCCCACGCGCCAGAATGCGAGAGCCTTGGCCTCATACTCTTCAACTTCCGCGGCATCTTCGGTGCCGGTGGAGGCGAGCAGGTTCATCGTGCCGCAGTCCAGCAGGAGCTGGTACACTTCCGGCTTCATCTCGGTGTCCTGCGCAGCACCGGCCACGGGGGCCAGGCCGAGCGACAGTGCACCGATGGCGGCGAACGCTTTCTTGAATGTCTTCATTTTTGGTACCTTTCGCTTTGCTGCGGGAAATTACTTCGTGCCGAAATGCTCTTCGACGACCGGATAGATGCGCTCGCATTTGCCGAGCAACTCACCCAGCTGCGTGTCATCGTCGGACCGGGCATAGCCCATGATCTTCTCGGTGCTCTTGCCCATATCGCTGACCATGGTGTCGTTGTCCTTGCCACCAAAGCCCTTGGCTGCGCGAACGAAGGTGCCGCTGCGGGCTTCGTGCGTGGCGGCTTCCGGCTTGCCTTCATTGGCCTTCATCAGCAGGAATTCCACACTCGTGCAGTCCATCAGCAGGCCGTAGATTTCGTCTTCGGACATATCGGCCTGCTGCGCGTGCACAGGCATGGCCGTCCCGGCGAACATGGCGCCTGCAACCAGGGCAGTCGTGATCTTCTTGAACATATCGTTTTCTTTCGTCGTTCGCGGACAATCTGCCCGCCGCTTATCCCAGCCCGATGCGGATCGCGCCTTTCCAGGCGCGGCATCGGCGTTACATGATCAGGAAGGTCACGCAGTCTTGCCGTTTCCGACTTGCGAGGCCCGGGTCGTGGGCCGCCTGCTGTCCGTATTCCCCCGTCAATCGTCCGTTGCCATCCAACTTACAGCCAAATTCTTGCAAGGCCAGTGACGATCATCGTTAGGATTGCATCACCAGGCCCCAGGCTTTAGCCTTCAGACTAACTTGTTCATCTTTATGGGTCCGGAGCTGTCGAAATGCTGAACCGCTTGTTGTTTGCCGCCATGGCAGTGTTCGGGCTTGGTACTGCGCAGCCTGCCGCTGCCGGTCCGCAACAGGACGAGGTGGGTGAACAGGCGGAGGCGCTGTTGCAACAGCGCGGCGAGGATATCGCAGAGGTGCTGAAGGGCGAGATGCCCAGCGAGGAAGTCTTTTCCGAACGTTTCCTGCAGGCAGTACCCGAAGAACGCCTTGTCGGCCTGATCACGCAGCTGGAGACGCAGTTCGGTCCCTTCCAGGGCCTCCAGTCAGTCGAACCGACAGGCGCGGTGAGCGCGAACATAACGGTGCGGTTCGAGGGCGCGCTGGCGATGGGTGAGTTCGCGCTCAACCCGAAGGCCCCCTTCCTGGTCGAAGGGCTGAACCTGCGCGATTTCCAGCCGATCTCCGATAGCCCTGACAAGATCGTCGCAGACCTTGCCACCCTTCCTGGCGAGACCGGCATGCTCCTGGTCCGGCTTGACGATGGCGAGGTCTTGGTCAGCCACCAGCCCGACCAGCTCTTCGCGATCGGTTCGACCTTCAAGCTCTACATCCTGGGCGCGATAGGCCGGCAGGTCCGGGAAGGAGAGCTGTCATGGAGCGATATCGTCCCGCTGACCGAACGCAGTTTCCCGAGCGGCATGCTGCAGGACTGGCCGCAAGGCGCTCCGCTGACGGTGCAGACCCTGGCCAGCCTGATGATCTCCATCAGCGACAACACGGCGACCGACCAGCTGCTGATGCTGGCCGGGCGGGACGCGGTCGAGGCGGAGGTTGCCGCAAGCGGTCACGCCGATGCGGCAGCGACCCTTCCCTTCATCACGACCCGCGAGATGTTCGTGCTGAAGGCGAGCCCTGCCTCCATGGGCGAGGCCTACCTTGCCGCTGACATTCCGACGCGGCGCACCATGCTTGCCGCGCTGGATCTCGAATCGGTAGATATGGAGCAGGTGGCCACCACCTTTGCCGGAGCCCCGCGACTGATCGAACTGGAATGGCTGGCCAGCCCCGCCGATCTCGCGGCGCTGATGGCGCACCTTCGCGACATGGACGACCCGACGATCATGCAGGTGATGGCAATCAATCCAGGCATCACCGGGGAGAGCGCCGAGGGATTTGCCTACATCGGGTACAAGGGCGGGTCCGAGCCGGGCGTCCTCAACCAGACGTGGCTGCTGCAGACGAAGGACGGCGCCTGGTATGCGCTATCGACCAGCTGGAACAATCCGGACGAGAGCCTGGACAATAACGAGCTAATTATCCTGGCGCGGCGGGCGATGGGCCTGCTGTTGCCGGAGGCCGAAGCACCCGCCGAAGCGCCTGCGGATCAGTAAAGCAGCAGGTCCGACACTTCTTCGCGCCAGGCCGCTTCGTCCGGCGCCGTGCGGGCATCGAGGTCGGCAGGCGTGCTGGCGGGATCATCGACCCATTCGCGCAGCGCAGGGCCGCCGTTGATCACGTCGATGGCGAGCCGGTCGAACTCATACTCGTACGGAAAGTCCCGCCACAGCGGATAATCCGGATAGAGGTTGCGCACCGCCTTGAAAGCGAGCGCCTGCAAGCGCCACGGACGGAAGGCTGTGTGGTCGTAGAACGCGCCCTCCGCGTGGATCATCAGGCCATGACACAGTTCGCCCACATGCTTGTGGAAGGTGGGCAGGAACCAGCATTCGCGCAAAGCGCAACCGGCCAGCCATTCGGGCGCGATGCGCTGCATCTCTGCATGGACGGCATTCGCATCCACGTCCGGCGCGCCGAACAGGACCTCCAGCGGGCGGGTCGTGCCCCTACCCTCGCTCAGCGTCGCGCCTTCCAGCATCACCGTGCCGGCATAGGCGCGCGCCATGTTCACGCTGGCGGCGTTGGGTGAGGGATTGATCCAGATGCGATCGGTCGGCCAGCCAAAACCGGGGCCTGCTTCCGGCAGCCAGTCATGCATTTCGATGACGCGGTAATCGACGTCCAGCTTGAAGTGGCGGATGAACCAGTGGCCCATCTCGCCCAGCGTCAAGCCGTGCCGCATGGGCATGGGGCCGGCGCCGACGAAGCTTTCCTGCCCCGGCTCAAGCAACGTGCCTTCGACCGGGCGCCCCGCGGGGTTGGGGCGGTCGAGCACCCAGACGGTCTTCCCGTGCGCTGCAGCCGCTTCCAGCATGTAGAGCAGCGTGGTGACGAAGGTGTAGATGCGGCAGCCCAGGTCCTGCAGGTCGAAGAGGAAGACGTCCGCGCTCGACATCATCTGGCCGGACGGACGGCGAACCTCGCCATACAGGCTGAAGACGGGGATGCCGTAACGCGGATCCGACTCGTCCGGCGTTTCCTCCATATTGTCCTGCTTGTCCCCCTTTAGCCCGTGCTGCGGACCGAAGGCGGCGGTGATGTTGACGCCCGCCGCGATCAGCGCGTCCAGCGAATGGGTGAGGTCCGCCGTGACGGAGGCAGGATGGGCGACAAGCGCGACACGCTTGCCCTCCAGCGGAGCGCGCAACGCTGGGTCTACCAGCAGGCGATCGATACCGAATTTCATGGCGCTTCGCGTGCCGGAAGGCGCGCGGTGAAGCAAGCCGGATCATGGAAATCGGGGCTGTCGCCATGGTGGCACAGCGCCCAGAAGGATTTGATGCTGCCCTCCTCCACCATGACGGCGCTCAGGCCAATATCCGAAGCTCCGTCCGGCAGCGCGGCAACTGGCAGCGCCGCATCGAAGAAGGCGGCCTTGCCTCCGGCGCGCCACGTGCAGGCAGGCGCACGGGAGCGTACGCGCTGCCGCATCCCCTCGCGGGGTGCGGAAAAGTCGTAAACCGCCCATTGTCCCGACGGCGAGAAGTTGAATTCGGTATACTCCTCGCCCTCTCCATGGCGCACGAACATCTCGAAGCAGGTTCGCTGCCACAACCCGTCCGCGTGGCGGCGGGGCGCGAAGGGCGGAACCTTCACCTGAGCGGCATCGGAAAGGCGGAAGCGCAGGGTCAGCCAATGCTCGTGCCACCGCATGCTTGCCGACACGGCTGTAAGGGCCGAGGGCGCGTGCGCTGGATGATGGGCGAGTTCGTGCGTTTGCATTGCCCTTCCCCCATGCTAACCGCCGCGCTTCCATGCAAGAGAGCACGATGACCGATTACAAGTCCGACCTCCTCCGCCTGCTCGACGAGCGTGGCTACATCCACCAGGTGACCGATGCCGGCGCGCTGGACGCGCTGGCCGCGAAACAGGTGGTACCGGGCTATATCGGCTTCGATGCGACCGCGCCTTCGCTCCACATCGGCAGCCTGGTGCAGATCATGATGCTGCGCCGCCTGCAGCAGACGGGGCACAAGCCCATCGTGGTGATGGGCGGCGGGACGACCAAGATCGGCGATCCCAGCGGCAAGGACGAAAGCCGCAAGATGCTGACCGATGCCGATATCGACGCGAATATCGCAGGCATCCGCAAGGTGTTCGAGCGCATCCTGACCTTCGGTGATGGGCCGACCGATGCCATCATGGTGAACAATGACGAATGGCTGTCCGGCCTCGGCTACATCGAGTTGCTGCGCGATGTGGGCCCGCATTTCACCGTCAACCGCATGCTGACCTTCGAATCGGTCAAGCGCAGGCTGGACCGGGAACAGCCGCTGACGTTCCTCGAATTCAATTACATGATCCTGCAGGCTTACGACTTCCTGGAGCTGGCGCGTCGTGAGGATTGCCGCCTGCAGATGGGCGGCAGCGACCAGTGGGGCAATATCGTCAACGGCATGGAGCTTGGCCGCCGCAAGGACGGACACGAGCTGTTTGGCCTGACGACTGAGCTTCTCACCACCGCCGATGGCGCGAAGATGGGCAAGACGGCCGCGGGCGCCGTCTGGCTGAACGAGGAGCAGCTGCCGGATTACGATTTCTGGCAATATTGGCGCAATGTGGACGACCGCGACGTGGGCCGCTTCATGCGCCTGTTCACGGACCTGCCGCTGGACGAGATTGCCCGGCTGGAGGCGCTGGAAGGCAGCGCCATCAATGACGCCAAGGTCACGCTGGCGAACGAGGTCACCACGCTGGTGCGCGGCGCAGAAGCCGCTGCCGCTGCGGAAAAGACCGCATCGGAGACTTTCTCCGGTGGCGGCATGGGCGGGGACCTGCCCACGCTCGCGGTTCCGGCGGAGGGCATCCGCATTGGCGCGGCGTTGACGGAACTGGGCTTCACCGCTTCCAACAAGGAAGCGAAGCGCAAGATCGCGGAAGGCGCCGTGCGGCTGGACGATGCGGCCATTACAGATCCCGGCCATCTGGTGGAGCTGCCTGCCGGCACGGATGCGCGCCTCAGCCTAGGCAAGAAAAAGCACGCAATCCTGCGCGGCAGCTGAGGCCTAAGCGGGCGGGTTTACGCTTTCGCCATCTTTTGCCCGCATAACGTCCCTCCACGCCGCAATAACGGGAGGGTCGTGAGCTATGGTCGCATCCGGTGCGCAATTATCCGTAACTGACAAGCGTCGCGCTGCGCGTCACCCTGTCGATTACCCGGTTATCGGCGAACACCGCGATCGCGGTGACATCGACCTGCATATTTCCAACATCTCTGCACACGGCTTCCTGGTCGATGGCGGCGAGGACCTTGCCCGCGGCGACCGCGTGATCGTGCGCCTGCCGGTGGTGGGCCGGATCGAGGCCTATTGCATGTGGACCAGCGACAGCCGCCACGGAATGCAGTTCGAACGCATTATCCGGCTGGACGATTTCATGGCCATGATCGGCGAAATGCAGCCGAACCCGCGGCTGCGCAAACCGCGCTGAGCGGCCTTAGCCCGCACGAAATCCATAACTAAAGAATTGCTTGGCTTGGCGCGGCGCGCCCGGCCTGCCATGGCGCGTTCGTGAGCGAGGCGCCCCACCCCTTCCGCATCCACAATTTCCGCGCCTACTGGGCCGCGCGCCTGGCCATGACGCTGGCGCAATACGCCATGCTGCTGATCATCGGCTGGCAGACTTACAACCTTGCGCGTGACGGCGGGATGGGCATGGCGGAGGCTTCGGGCCAGCTCGCCTTGATCGGCCTGTTGCAATTCGTCCCGCTTTTCATCCTGACCCCGTTTTCGGGGCTCGCGGCGGACCGGTTCGACCGGCGCAACCTCTCACGCCTGACCATCGGCCTGCAGGGCCTGTGCGCCGTCGCACTGGCGGTTCTGACCTATCAGGGGCTGATCACGCTGCATGCGCTGTTCGCGATAGCGGTTGTGCTGGGTATTGCGCGTGCCTTCAACGGCCCGGCCCTGTCCTCTCTCGCGCCCAATCTCGTACCCAAGCCCGTACTGCCCAGCGCCATCGCGCTGTCTTCCATCGCGTGGCAGACCGGCATGATCGTGGGCCCGGCCATTGGCGGCATCCTGTACGATGTGCAGCCGCACCTGCCCTATGTCGCCGCGGCGGGGCTGTTCCTGCTATCCCTGCTGGGCGTCAGCCTGATCGGGAAGGTGCCGCAGCCACCGCGCAACCTGACGGAAAAGCCGATTGCGCAGGTGGTGGATGGCCTGCGCTACGTCTGGCGCAACAAGATGGTGCTGGGCTCCATCACGCTGGACCTGTTTGCCGTGTTCCTGGCCGGAGCAACCGCCCTTTTCCCGGTCTATGCGCGTGACATACTGGAGGTCGGCGCGACAGGCCTCAGCCAGCTGGCCGCCGCACCTGCCGTGGGTGCTGCGCTGACAGCGTTGTTTTTCTCCTTCCGTCCGCTGAAGACCAATGTCGGGCCCAAGATGCTGGGCGCGGTGGCGGTTTTCGGGCTGGCGACGGTGATCTTCGGCCTCTCGCGCTCCATGCCGCTCAGCCTGGCCATGCTGGTCATCGTGGGCGCGGCGGACATGTTCAGCGTGTATATCCGCCAGTCGCTGATCCAGCTGCACACCCCGGACGAGAAGCGCGGCCGCGTCACCAGCGTATCCATGCTGACCATCAGCGCCTCCAACGAATTTGGCGATTTCTTTTCCGGATCGCTCGCTTTCCTGTTCGGCCCGGTCATCGCCGTCGTATCGGGCGGGATCGGCGCCATCGCCACGGTTGCGCTGTGGAGCCGCATCTTCCCCGTCCTTCGCACCACGCGGACCTTTGACCCGCCTGATGAATTGGTTGAAGAAACACCCGACAGAAAATTGCAGGAGACGCTCCCATGAGAGCCGACAACGTCCTTTCCACCATCGGCAACACGCCGCACATCCGCCTGTCCAAGATGTTCCCCGACCACGAGGTATGGGTGAAGAGCGAGCGGGCCAATCCCGGCGGGTCGATCAAGGATCGCATCGCACTCGCCATGGTGGAGGATGCCGAGAAGTCCGGCGCGCTGAAGCCCGGCGGCACGATTATCGAGCCCACCAGTGGCAATACCGGCATCGGCCTCGCCATGGTTGCGGCGGTGAAGGGCTACAGACTGGTGCTGGTCATGCCGGAAAGCATGAGCCTGGAGCGCCGCCGCCTGATGCTGGCCTATGGCGCCAGCTTCGACCTGACCGACAAGGCCAAGGGCATGAAGGGCGCGATCGAGCGGGCGCAGGAGCTGGTGGAACAGGGCGACAATGCCTGGATGCCGAGCCAGTTCGACAACGAATCGAATTACAAGATCCACGTCCGCACCACGGCGCAGGAAATCCTGGAGGACTTCCGCGACGCGCCCATCGACGCGATGATCACGGGCGTGGGCACTGGCGGGCACCTGACCGGCTGTGCAGAGGAACTGAAGCGGCATTGGCCGGACATGCAGGCCTGGGGCGTGGAACCCGAAGCCTCACCCGTCATCAATGGCGGCCAGCCCGGCCCGCACCCCATCCAGGGTATCGGCGCGGGCTTCATTCCCGGCAACCTCCACACGCAAAGCATCGATGGTGCAATCAAGGTCGATGCGGAAGATGCGCGCGAGATGGCCCGCCGCTGCGCGCGCGAGGAAGGCCTGCTCGTCGGGATTTCCAGCGGTGCGACGCTGGCCGCTATCGCGCAGAAACTGCCGGACCTGCCCGCTGGCAGCCGTGTGATGGGCTTCAATTACGATACGGGCGAACGCTATCTCAGCGTGCCGGACTTCCTGCCGACCGAATGACCGGGCTCAACCGCCGGTGACCGGCTCCAGCCCGTCATCGGTGAGCCGGCGATAGAAGCAGCTGCGCGCGCCGGTGTGACAGGCAGGGCCGGCAGGCTCAGCTTTCAGGATCAGCGCATCCTGGTCGCAATCGACGAGGATCTCGCGCACCTCCAGCACATTGCCGGAGCTTTCGCCCTTCATCCATTGCGACTGCCGGCTGCGCGAATAGAAATGCGCGCGGCCGGTCTCGCGGGTCATCGCCAGCGCCTCGGCATTCATATGCGCGAGCATCAGGATCTCGCCCGTCCGGTGATGCTGCACCACCGCGGTCAGCAACCCGTTCGCGTCGAATTTGGGAAGGAAGGCTGTGCCGCTTTCCCGATCTTGCCCGTCCATGTCCCGAAACTTCTCCTGCGTGGCTGCCCTTGTGCCGGGAGCGCAACATCTTGTTGCACGATAACCACATGCGCCGCCCAAAATCCACCCGTGGTGTTATCGCCTCTTCCAACAACTCCCGCTCGGTGGAAGAAAGCCCTCGATGGCTTTGACGGGCTGTCACCCACCCGGGCAGCGATGCCAGGGTTCAGGGGGTCTCGGACCGGGGAAAACCCGGACGGAACATGAGGGTTTGGGCCCTTGCATCGGCTGTAGGGGGACGATGCAGATGGCGCCGCGCGCCGGCCCAATAAAATCGTCACGCTAACGCCCGGGCCGTGTGCCCGGGCGTTTTGCTTTCGGGCTTCCGGAATTGTCAGAGCGCCTCGTCCAGCACCCGGCTGAAGCACCCGATCACCACCTTCGCCGCGCCCGCTTTCTTCAGCGCCTTCACGCAGGCATCGCTGGTCGCGCCGCTCGTCATGACGTCGTCCACAAGCAACACCTGCGCGCCCTTCACCGCGTCACGGCGGCGCGGCGTTACCCGTATGGCCCCGGCCAGCGTCTTGCGGCGCTGGGTTCGGCCTAGGCCGCCAAGCGAGGGGGTCTGCCGCGTGCGCTGCAAGCCATCGAGCAGCGGTGTGACAGGGGCAATCTTCGCCAGCTCCCGCGCAATCAGGGCCGACTGGTTGAAGCCGCGCTTCCACAGGCGCCAGCGATGCAGCGGCACGGGAACGGCCAGCCACTCTCCATCAAGCTGCGGCAGGCGCGCCGCAATCAGTCGCGCCAGCATCGGGGCGAGCGCGATGCGGCGGCCATGCTTGTAGGACAGGACGATCTGCCGCGCGGCGTCGTTGTAAATCGTACCCGCCGCGATCCCGTCATGCCGCGGCGGCGACTGCAGGCAGGCGGCGCAGGTCAGGCCATCCTCGAGATCGCTAGGCAAGGGCCGCTGGCACGCCTTGCAGCTAGGTTCCGCAGGGATCACCAGCCCGCCCCAGCAGGGCACGCAGAGCCCGCGCTGGTCAGCAATCCCGTCACCGCACAGCGGGCAGCGCGGCGGATAGACCAGGTCCACGACCGGGGCCGTAGCCTCTGCAATGCGCGCGCCCAATTTCATCGCGCCACCCTGCATGGCTTGCGCAGGCAGGACAAGCACGGCAGTGGGCGGCGATGGACCAGACGCCTCCGAAGATCTTCGACCGCCAGCGGGCTGCCGCAAAATGGGCCCGCTCGCGCAGCCGCCTGGCCAGCGAGGATGCCGCGCATTATTTGCTCGAGGCGATGGCGCGTGACGTGCTGGAGCGGCTCGACTTCATGCAGTTCGAGCCTGAGACCGCGCTCGTCGTTGGGGACCATGACGGCACCCTGCGCGAGGGGCTGGCCGTGCAGCAGAGCATGCTTGGCGAACTGGGCGAGTTCGATGAGGAGCAGCCCGGCGCACAGGACGCCTTCGACCTGATCGTCCACCTGCTGGGCCTGGGACACGTCAACGACCTGCCCGGCGCACTGCTGCATGCCCACCGCGCGCTAAAACCCGGCGGCCTGTTCATGGCGGCTTTCCCCGGCGCGGGCAGCCTGCCGGTGCTGCGGGACCTGGCCATGATCGCCGATGGCGAGCGCCCCGCCCCGCGCATGCATCCGCTGGTGGACAATCGCGCTGCGACCGGACTGCTGGAGCGCGGCGGCTTCGCGCGGCAGGTGGTGGACACCTTCCCGGTCCGTGTGCGCTATTCCTCGCTCAGCCGCCTTGTTGAAGACCTGCGCGACCAAGGGCTGACCCGCGCGCTGACGGCCCCTGCCCCGCCGCTCAGGCGCTCAGGCTGGGCCAAGGCGGAGGCGGAGTTCGACAAGCGCCGCGACGATGACGGCAAGGTCACCGAGACTTTCGAGATACTGGTGCTGACCGGCTGGAAAGCCTGACTTATTCCGCCGAAAGGCTCGCCTGCGCTGCGGCCAGCCTGGCGATTGGCACGCGGTAGGGGCTGGCGCTGACGTAATCGAGACCGGTTTCCTCGCAGAAGCGGATGCTGGCGGGGTCGCCGCCATGCTCGCCGCAGATGCCCAGCTTTATGTCGGCGCGCGTCTCGCGCCCGCGCTCCACACCCATCCGGACCAGCTGGCCCACACCATCGACGTCGATGCTGACGAAGGGATCGCGGGCGAAGATGCCCTTCTCCACATAGGGCCCCAGGAAGCGCGAGGCATCGTCCCTCGAAACGCCCAGAGTCGTCTGCGTCAAGTCATTGGTTCCAAAGGAGAAGAACGTCGCTTCATGCGCAATTTCGCCGGCCATCAGGGCTGCGCGCGGAAGTTCGATCATCGTGCCGACAAGGTAATCCACCCGGGCATCGCGCTCGGAAAACACCTCTTCCGCCACACGCTCGACCAGTTCGCGCAGGATGGCGAGTTCCTTGCGGGTGCCGACCAGCGGGATCATCACTTCGGGCACCACGGGCTCGCCGCTTTCGGCGGCGACCTCGCAGGCTGCCTCGAAGATCGCGCGGGCCTGCATTTCGTAGATTTCGGGATAGGTGATGCCGAGGCGGCAGCCACGATGGCCGAGCATCGGGTTGAATTCGTGCAATTCGTTGGCGCGGCGCTTCAGCCGGTCGATATCCAGCCCCGTCGTCTCGGCCAATTCGGCAAACTCTGCATCGCCATGCGGCAGGAATTCATGGAGCGGCGGGTCGAGCAGGCGGATGGTGCACGGCAGGCCGGCCATAACCTCGAAAATCTCGCGGAAATCCTTGCGCTGTTCGGGAAGCAGCTTGGCCAGCGCCTCGCGGCGGCCCTCTTCCTTCTCCGCCAGGATCATCTGGCGCACGGCGCTGATGCGGCCGGCATCGAAGAACATGTGCTCCGTGCGGCAGAGGCCAATGCCCTCCGCACCGAACTGGCGCGCCATGCGACAATCCTGCGGGGTCTCGGCATTCGTGCGCACGCCCATGCGGCGGTGGCCGTCTGCCCATTCCATCAGCACGCCGAAATCTCCGGCCAGCTCCGGCTCTATCCGGGCGACTTCGCCCAGCATGATTTCGCCGGTGGAGCCGTCGAGCGTGATGACCTCGCCCTCGGCCAGGTCGCGCCCGCCGATGCGGACGGTGCGCGCGCCCATGTCGATGGAGACGCCCGCCGCGCCGGAGACGCAGGGGCGGCCCATGCCGCGTGCCACCACGGCGGCGTGTGACGTCATGCCGCCACGCGCAGTTAATATGCCCTTGGCGGCGTGCATGCCGTGAATGTCTTCCGGGCTGGTTTCGACGCGCACCAGGATGACGGCATCGCCCTTCTCCGCGCGGGCTTCCGCCGTATCGGCGTCCAGAACAATCGCGCCGCTGGCCGCGCCCGGGCTGGCGGGCAGGCCCACGCCCAGCACGTCGCGCGGGGCATCGGGATCGAGCGTGGGGTGAAGCAGCTGGTCCAGCGCCATGGGATCGACGCGCAGGATGGCGGTCTTCTCGTCGATCAGGCCTTCGCCGACCATGTCGACAGCCATCTTCAGCGCCGCCTTGGCCGTGCGCTTGCCGCTACGGGTCTGCAGCATCCACAGCTTGCCCTGCTGCACGGTGAACTCGATGTCCTGCATGTCGCGGTAATGCCGCTCCAGCAGGTCGAACACGCGGGCGAGCTCTCCGTAAGCCTCGGGCATGGCTTCTTCCATGCTCGGCTTGTCCGCGCCCGCCGCCTCGCGTGCGGTGCGGGTGAGGTATTGCGGCGTGCGAATGCCGGCGACCACGTCCTCGCCCTGCGCGTTGACCAGCCATTCGCCGTAATAGGCGCGCTCGCCAGTGCTGGGATCGCGGGTGAAGGCGACGCCGGTGGCGCTGCTGTCCCCCATATTGCCGAAGACCATGGCCTGCACGTTCACCGCCGTGCCCCAGTCGGCCGGGATGTCGTTGAGGCGGCGATAGACCTTGGCGCGCTCGCTGTCCCAGCTGTCGAAAACGGCGCGGATGGCGCCCCACAGCTGCTCGTTCACATCCTGCGGGAAAGGCGCGCCGCGCTCCTGCTCCACGATTGCCTTGTATTCGGTGACGAGGTCGCGCAGCTCCTCGGCCGAGAGATCGGTGTCGGAGGCGTAAAAATTCGCGTCCTTGGCAATATCCAGCGCTTCCTCGAACAGGCCGTGGTCCAGGCCCAGCACCACATCGGAATACATCTGGATGAAGCGGCGGTAGCTGTCCCAGGCGAAACGCTCATCGCCGGAGGTTGCCGCAAGGCCCTGCACCGTATCGTCATTGAGGCCCAGGTTCAGCACCGTATCCATCATGCCGGGCATGGACACCCGCGCGCCGGAGCGGACCGACACGAGCAGGGGATCGGCGTTATTTCCGAAAGACTTGCCCACGGTTTCTTCCACATGCTCGAGGGCATCGGAGACCGCGCTGCGCAGCACGTCGGAGAAATCCGCCCCGCCGCGCAGGTAGCTCACGCATTCCTCGGTCGTGATGGTAAAGCCCGGGGGCACCGGCAGGCCGATGCTGGCCATTTCCGCCAGATTCGCGCCCTTGCCGCCGGCGACGGTCTTGTCCTTCTGCCGCGGATCCGAATGGTCCGCATTGCCGCCGAATTTATAGACCGTCTGTGTCATCATGTCCCTCGGAAACGATTTGGCGCCGGATGCCGGAGGTTTGCCCCGCGACCCGGCTACTCACCCCTCGATGCGGGAGAAGTCGGCGACGTTGTGCACTGCACCACGAAAACGCGCAAGCAGACCGAGGCGGTATGAACGCTTCTTTTCGTCATCAGCATTGACCGTAACATTTTCGAAGAACGCATCGATCGGCGCGCGCAGCGATGCGAGCGCGGCCATTGCGCCTGCGAAATCCTCCGCCGCCACGGCATCGCGTGCCTGCGGCTGCGCCGTGTCCAGCGCATCGATCAGCGCCTTTTCGGATGGCTCGGGCGTATAGGGCGGCGCCGAAGCCCCGCCGACAATGCCCTGCATGTCCGGATCGTCAACCAGCGCGAGCGGGTCTTCCTCACCCGTATGCGGCTCCAGGTCGTCGGAGGCCTGCCAGTCTTCCTTCTTCAGGATATTGGCCGCGCGCTTGTAGCCGGCGAGGAGGTTGGTGCCGTCGTCCGAAGCGAGAAAGGTCGAAAGCGCCCGGGCGCGTGCCTCGACACGGTCCATGCGCGCATCGGGCTCGCCCTTCCAATCCTGCGAGGCAGCAATGTAGTCGTGACGCAGGTCTTCGCCGCGCAATTGTACGGCAAGCCGCTCGGCGAGGAACTCAGCGACCTTCTGGCCCAAGGGTGCAAAGCTTAATCCACCCCACGCCTGCGCTGCTTGCGTCAGGTCGAGCTTCAAGTCGTTTGCCTGTTCCAGTCGCAAGTAACCCAGCGCCGCGCGGCGCAGTGCGAACGGATCTTTCGAGCCAGTGGGAAGAATGCCAATGTTGAAGAAGCTGAACAGATTATCCAGCTTGTCCGCGAGGCTCACGGCCACTGTCAGCGGAGCAGTTGGAACTTCGTCGTTCTGCCCGACCGGCTTGTAGTGGTCGCGGATTGCATCGGCCACTTCGGCCGGCAAGCCTTCGGCGCGCGCGTAATAGCCACCCATGAGGCCCTGAAGTTCGGGGAATTCCCCAACCATTTCCGTCACCAGATCGGCCTTGCAGAGTTCCGCTGCTTGCCGTGCGAGATTGTGATCGCCGTTGGGCGCGCGGGCATCGGATACGAGCCATGCAGCCAGCTTCGCTACACGGTCCACCTTGTCCGCAACCGTGCCCAGTTTCTCGTGGAAGGTGATGCGCTCCAGACCCTTGGCGTGTTCGGCCAGCGTCTTCTTGCGGTCGACGTCCCAGAAGAAGCGCGCATCGGACAGGCGGGCCGCGAGGACTTTGCGGTTGCCGTCGACGATGGCAGCGCCGCCGTCTTCAGCCTCGATATTGGCGGTGCAGATGAAGGCGTTGGCGAGCTGGCCTGAGGCGTCCTCACACACGAAATACTTCTGGTTCACGCGGGCGGTGAGCTGGATTGTCTCGGGCGGGACTTCGAGGAAATCCTCCTCGAACCGGCCGAGCAGCGGGATCGGCCATTCGGTCAGGCCGGCGTTCTCGATGACGAGACCTTCGTCCTCGACGAGCTTGAGGCCTGCACCCTTCGCGGCGGCCATTGCGCCAATCCTAATTTCTTCCTCGCGAAGCCTTTGGTCGACAATCACATGAGCATCAAAGAGCTTGCGCTGATAGTCGTCGGGATTACCGATTTCGATCATGCCGTTGCTGTTCAAAACAGTCGGGTTCTTGTCTTTGAAAAACTCGACCGGCAGCCCGAAATTGCGCGACTTGGGATCGGACTTCGTGATGCCATGGAAGCGATGGCCCGCAGTTTCCCGGCCGCTCTCGATGCCATGCACTTCGCATTCGACCACGTCGTCGCCCAGCAGGGCGACGATGCCGGAGAGCGGGCGCACCCAGCGCAGGCTTTCGGTGCTGATTGAGGCCGCGCCCCAGCGCATGGATTTGGGCCAGCTGAAATCGCGGATGATCGCGGGGATCGCTTCCGCCAGAACATCGGCCATGGCGCGGCCGGGCGTGTCGATGACGGCGAAATAGGTCTCCCGGCCCTTCACGTCGCGCACTTCCAGCTGGTCGCGCGAGACGCCGTTCTTGCGGCAGAAGCCGTCCACGGCCTGGTCGGGCGCGCCAACCGGCGGGCCCTTGGCTTCTTCGCTCACCGCATCGGTGGCGTCCGGCAGGTCGCGGGCGATGAGGGCGAGGCGGCGGGGCGTGGACCAGACGGTCAGCTCGCCCGGCTTTACCCCGGCGGCGTCCAATTCGCGGCGGAACAGCTTTTCCAGCTCTGCGCGCGCGCCGGCCTGCATACGGGCCGGGATTTCTTCGGAGCGGAGTTCGAGGAGGAAGTCAGACATTATCCGACCCCCGCTCATCCTGAGCTTGTCGAAGGATGTTGGCGCGAGCGTGCTTCGACAGGCTCAGCACGAGCGGATGTGGTGCAAAAGGCGTCATTTCGACCACTCCGGATATTTCTCGGCCCAGCCTGCGGCCCCTTTTTCCATATGCGCCTCGCAGCTGCCGCGTGCGAGGTCGCGGACGCGGCCCATGTAGCTGGCACGTTCCTGCACGCTGATCACACCGCGTGCCTGCAGCAGGTTGAAGATGTGGCTCGCCTCCACCGCCTGCTCGTACGCGGCAATGGGGACATTATGGTCGAGCGCGTTGCGGCATTCGGCCTCCGCCTTGTCGAACAGGTCGAACAGCGCATCAGTATTCGCGACCTCGAAGTTCCACTTCGACATCTGCTTCTCGTTTTCGAGGAAGACGTCGCCATAGGAGACGCCGCGGCCGTCGAAGTTGAGGTCGTACACATTGTCGACGCCCTGGATGTACATGGCGAGGCGTTCGAGGCCGTAGGTCAGCTCGCCCGCGACCGGCTTGCAGTCGAAGCCGCCCATTTGCTGGAAATAGGTGAACTGGGTCACCTCCATACCGTCGCACCAGACTTCCCAGCCCAGGCCCCAAGCGCCCAGCGTGGGCGATTCCCAATCGTCCTCCACGAAGCGGATATCGTGCTTCAGCGGGTCGATGCCGATGGCACCGAGGCTTTGCAGGTACAAATCCTGCAGGTCCGGCGGGCTTGGCTTCATCACCACCTGATACTGGTAGTAGTGCTGCAGCCGGTTGGGGTTCTCGCCATAGCGACCGTCCGTCGGGCGGCGGCTCGGCTGCACGAAGGCGGCATTCCACGGCTCCGGGCCGAGCGTGCGCAGGGTGGTGGCGGTGTGGAACGTGCCCGCCCCCATCCGCATGTCATAGGGTTGCAGGATCAGGCATCCATGCGCGCTCCAGAAATCGTGGAGGGCGAGGATCATGTCCTGGAAGCTGTTTGCCGGCTGTCTTTCCATTGCGAGCGTGCCTTGGCGCAGGCGCGGGAGAGCGTCAATGCCGCGCGGCATTCCCGTCCGGATTGGAAGGTAATCCCACCTTTTTGTCAGGTTGTGTTGACATGGTCAGCGAATCACGACATATAGTCAGGCATACCTTACATAAGGACGCGACAACATGACCAACCAGACCCGGAAAATCGATCTCGACTCAAAGCTGCGCTCGCTCGCGACGCGGATCTTCAAGCCGCAGACCGATGCCGACCATGATCTGATGTGGGTGGCCATAGCCTTCTTCGCCTTCGGGTTCCTGATCGGCGGATAGGACGATGAATAACCGCCTCAAGGTCCTGCGTGCGGAACGTGACTGGAGCCAGGCCATCCTGGCCCAGCACCTCGACGTCTCGCGCCAGGCCGTCAACGCGATCGAGACCGGCAAGCACGACCCGTCCCTGCCACTCGCCTTTCGCATTTCCCGCCTTTTCGAAATGCCTATCGAGGAGATTTTCAATGACCAGCAAGACTGAGCACGCTGCCGCACATTCCAACCTTGTCGGCAAGCTCTTGCGCGCCCTTGGCTGGACGCTCCTGACCATCGCAGCCGGATGGCTCGCCTATCAGGGTGGCTATCTGGTCGGCGAGGCAGGCGCCCGAATTTCGGACGCGCCCGGCATGCCCGACCTGTCCGCCCACGCCCCTTCGATCGATGCACTATTTCCGCGGATTTCCTGACGATGACAAAGATTGAGAATGACATTCCGCCCGCACAGCAGCAGACGGGCGACAGTCCGCAGCGCGAAGTGCTCCACGTAATTGGCTTTATCGGGGCGTGCTTGCTCGGCCTGGTCGTCATTGCCTTCACGGCGGGCTTCGTGGCGGGGATGACGCAGGATTCCTCCATCAGCCTGACGGACATGATCGCGCTCGGTATCGCCTTCGTGCTGCTGGCCGGTGTCGCGTGGGTGCTGAAGCGCACCTTCCCGGTCGCTGCACTGCCCGCCAGCCCGCGGATGCGATCGAACCGCCTGATGCTCTATGTATCGATTATCGTCGGCGTGCTGCTGGGTATCGCGCTGGTCGCGGTGCAGGAAGAGAGCGGTGCGTCCCCGGAGCTCATCGTCACGTCGGGTTCGCCCATCCCCCAGTCCGTCGCCATCATCCTGATCGCCGGGATGCTGCTGGCCACGGTGCTTTCCATCCGCTGGCACATGCTGCTCGACGAGCATGAGCGCGCTGCTTACGACTTCGGCGGGATTGCAGCCCTCTACACCTATTTTACGCTGAGCGGCGCATGGTGGCTGGCCTGGCGCGGCGGCATGGTCATCGCCCCCGATGGCTACGCGATCTTCTGGACCACGCTGGTGGTCTGGATGCTGGGCTGGCTGGCCAAACGCTTCTTCTGACAATTTCGAAACCCACAGATACACAAAGCAAGGAACGACACATGAAAACGCTTCTCAAGACCCTCGCCACGGCAGGCTCCGCCCTCGCCCTCGCCCTGTCCTCCGGCGCCTGTTCGCAGGCAGACACGCCCGCGCCGGCTACGGCTTCGGCAGCCCCGATGCAGGCCGCAGCCGATTATGTGACCCCGGCCCTGTGGATGCTGCAGGACGAGGATACGACGATCTACCTGTTCGGCACGGTCCATATCCTGCCCAAGGGCGTGGAATGGTACGACGGCCGCATCGCCGCCGCCTTCGAAGGCAGCGACGAGGTCGTGACCGAAATCGACATGAGCAACCAGGCCGCCATCGGTCAGCTGTTCATGTCCCGCGGGATGCTGCCCCCAGGCCAGAGCCTGCGCGACCTGATGACTGATGAGGACCGCGCGCAGTACGAGGCGGCGCTGACAGAGCTGGGCATCCCCGTGGCGCAGTTCGACCGTTTCGAACCGTGGATGGCGTCCATCGTGCTGAGCCAGTTGCCCATGATGAAGGCCGGTTATGACCCGAACTCCGGCGTGGAGATGGCGCTGCTGAAGGCCGGCCCCGACAAGGAGCGCGGCGCGCTGGAGACGGCGGAATTCCAGGTCGACATGTTCGATGGCCTGCCGATGGAGACGCAGCTGACCTTCCTTGACGAGACGGTCGAGAACCTTGGCGGCGTGGTGACCACGATCGATGCGATGGTTGCGGAATGGCTGGCTGGCGATCCCGATGGCCTGGCCGTCCTGCTGAACGACAATCTGGACGATCCGGTGCTGTATCAGCGCCTGCTGACGGACCGTAACGCCAACTGGGCCGTGTGGATCGACGACCGGATGGACCAGCCTGGCACGGTATTCGTGGCGGTTGGTGCCGGCCACCTCGCCGGTGAAGACAGCGTGCAGGGAATGCTGGAAGACCGCGGCTTCACCGTGACGCGCGTCACGCAGTAATCGACCCTCCCGTATGGGCCACATGACGCCGCCCCGGGCAGCACCATGGGTGCTTGCCTTGGGCGGCGTTCCCGCGTAAGGGCGCGCACTTCCTGTCCATGGTCATCCCTGGAGGCGTGGCGGGAAGCACTGACATCAATGCAATTCGAAAGGCATGCATCATGAGCGACGCTCTGAACCTGTCGGCCGAGCTGCGTGAACGGGCTGGCAAGGGAGCCTCCCGCGCGCTGCGAAATGAAGGCCGCGTCCCCGCTGTAATCTACGGCGGCAAAGAAGAACCCACGACGATCCACGTCGAAGCCAAGGCGCTGGTAAAGCTGCTTGGCACGGGCCACTTCATGAACTCCATCGTCAACATCGACGCGGGCGGCAAGAAAGTCCGCACGCTGCCGAAGGACGTGGCGTTCCACCCGGTCTCCGACCGCCCGATGCATGTGGACTTCCTGCGCCTGTCCAAGGACGCGAAGATCGAAGTCAACATCCCCGTCGTCTTCGTGAATGAAGAAGCCAGCCCCGGCCTTAAGAAGGGCGGCGTGCTGAACGTTGTCCGTCACGAGCTGGAACTGGTCTGCGAAGCGGACAAGATCCCGAGCGAGATCGAAATCGACGTCACCGGTACGGAAGTGGGCGATTCGATCCACATCAGCGCCGTGACCCTGCCGGAAGGCAGCGAAAGCGCGATCACCGACCGCGATTACACCATCGCGACGCTGGTTGCCCCGTCTGCGCTGAAGCGTTCGGAAGGCGAAGCCGCCGACCAGACCGGCGAAGACATGGAAGCTGGCGAAACCGCCGCGACCGAACAGGGTCCCGATGCGGACGCCGCCGAAGAACAGGAAGCCAAGAGCGAGTAATATTACGCTCTGCGACCGAACAGAAAAGGGCGCCGCCTCCATTGGAGTCGGCGCCCTTTTTGTCGGTCGTTTGCTTCATGAACCCGCATCCGCGGGTTCGTCCTCGGTGCTGCTCCCTCCGCCCGCCGGTGGCGGCCTGCGGGGCACCTGCGGGCAGCCGGTCGGCCTTGCGGTCCGCTCAGGGCGGACCGGAGTGGAGCCATGCGAGGTGGCCAGCTCAAGCTCGGTCGATGGTAATCGACCGCAAGCGCGACCGCGCGTCGGCCGGTAGGCCGGTAGGCCGGAAGCCAAGCAGCGCGGACGCGCTGCGCCCGGCGCTTGAGGGGCAAGCGAAGCATGCTAAGGGAAACTATGCAAATTTGGGCAGGTCTTGGAAATCCGGGTCCGCAATATGCGATGAACCGGCACAATGTCGGCTTCATGGCGTGTGACGTGATCGCGGACGCGCACGGGTTTGGCCCGGTGCAGAAGAAGTTTTCCGGCTGGGCGCAGGAAGGCCGCATCGGCGGCGAAAAGGTGCTGCTGCTGAAGCCAGCCACCTTCATGAATGAAAGCGGCCGCGCGGTGGGCGAGGCGCTGCGTTTCTACAAGCTTGGCCCCGATGCGCTGACCGTCTTCCATGACGAGCTTGACCTCGCGCCGTTCAAGGTGAAGGTGAAGCAGGGCGGAGGCCATGCCGGCCACAATGGCCTGCGCTCCATCCACCAGCATGTCGGCGACGAATACCGCCGCGTGCGGATCGGCATCGGCCACCCGGGCCACAAGGACCGCGTGCATGGCCATGTCCTGGGCAATTACGCGAAGGCGGAGATGGACGACCTGGTCGACATGCTCGGCGCAATCGGCGCGGAGGCGGACTGGCTGGCGAAGGACGAAGCCGCCCGTTTCATGAGCGACATCGCATTACGGATGCAGGGCTGACACGCATCTGGTAAAGCGCCGGCCGCGCCGCTAATGCGCGCGCCAACCACTATTCCTATCTGAAGGACATCACCCATGGGATTCCGCTGCGGGATCGTCGGCCTGCCCAATGTCGGCAAGTCCACCCTGTTCAACGCACTCACCGAAACGCAGGCCGCGCAGGCGGCGAATTATCCGTTCTGCACGATCGAGCCCAATGTGGGGCAGGTCGCCGTGCCGGACGCGCGGCTGGACAAGATTGCGGCCATCGCCAAGTCGGCCAAGGTCATCCCCACGCAGCTGGGCTTCGTGGACATTGCCGGGCTGGTGAAGGGTGCGAGCGCGGGCGAAGGCCTGGGCAACCAGTTCCTCGGCAATATCCGCGAAGTGGACGCCATCGTTCATGTCCTGCGCTGCTTCGAGGATGACGACATCCAGCATGTCAGCAACCGCGTCGATCCCATTGCCGATGCCGAAGTGGTCGAGACCGAGCTGATGCTGGCGGACCTGGAAAGCCTGGAGAAGCGCGTACCCGCTGCGCAGAAGAAGGCCATCGCCGGAGACAAGGACGCCAAGGTCCTCGCCAGCGTGCTGGGCCAGGCGCTGGACCTGCTTCGCGACGGCAAGCCCGCGCGCCTGACCGAGCCGAACGGCGATGATGAGGAACGCGTGTTCGCGCAGGCGCAGCTGTTGACGGCAAAGCCTGTCCTTTATGTCTGCAATGTTGCTGAGGAAGACGCGGCCGACGGCAATGCACTGTCGGCCAAGGTGTTCGAGAAAGCCGAAGCCGAAGGCGCGCAGGCCGTGGTCGTTTCCGCCGCCATCGAGAGCGAGCTGGTGGAAATGCCGCTGGAGGACCGCGCGGAATACCTCACCGAGCTGGGCCTGGAAGAGTCCGGGCTCAGCCGCGTGATCCGTGCCGGTTACAAGCTGCTTGGGCTGCAGACCTTCTTCACCGCCGGCCCCAAGGAATCGCGGGCATGGACCTTCCCGGCGGGCGCGAAGGCTCCGCAGGCCGCCGGCGAGATCCACACCGACTTCGAGCGCGGGTTCATCCGTGCCGAAACCATCGCCTATGACGATTACATATCGCTGGGCGGGGAAAACGGCGCGAAGGAAGCGGGCAAGCTGAGGCAGGAAGGCAAGGATTACGACGTGCAGGACGGCGACGTCATGCTCTTCAAATTCAACGTCTGACGCTCAGGCCTGGGCCTCTGCCCTCCCCCTGATTGGAGCACAAAAGAAAGCGGCGCGGCAACCTCTGGGTCGCCGCGCCGCTCTTGTATTCAGGTCTGACCGCAGATCAGCTCTGGGAGTCGATCCAGGCCATCCACAGGCGCGCGATCGGAACGCGCGGACCGGCGATCTCGGCGAAGGTCGAGCGCGCGAGGTCAAGCTTGCCCTGCATGGCCTGCGCGATGCCGAGGCGGGTCACCACCATCTGGCGGTCACGAACGCCTTTCTCCAGTGCGACATTGTACATGTCTTCGGCCTCGGCATAGGAGCCCAGGCTGTAGAACGTGTCGCCCACGCCCTGCGCGGTCACGCCGGTGCTGGAAGAACGTGCTTCCGCAACCAGGCCGGCGACTTCGCGCGCATCGGCGGCGGAGCGGGTCTTCGCGAGGTTGTAATTGTCGGTATAGACCGTGTCGCCGGTGCTGATGATGCCGGCTGCGACGCCTTCATCCAGCACGGCCATCACTTCGCCGCCCATCTTGCGGGGATCGGCGGATTCGACATACTCGACGTATTCGTAACGCTCCTTCAGCGCGCCGGTCTTGCGCTGCAGGCGCAGCAGGTCCAGCTGAGCCTGCGGTTCGAAGCTGTTCGTCGCATTCACGACCTGCACACCGTAGAGCCAGTTCTGCTCCGTCGGGTTCTGGCTGATCAGCATGGTCGCGAAATCGAGCGCCTGGTCGGGCAGCTCGTTCTCATAGGAAAGCTTCAGGCCGCGCAGCAGCCATGCCTCGTCCACCGGCAGGCCTTCGGCCATGCGCGTGGTGGCGGCGCCCTTCAGGAAGTTAAGGCCGCCGGAAATGTCGTTTTCCTTGAAATAGCTTTCCGCGATCAGGCCGGTGGGATCGTTTTCCGTATAACCGGCAGCAGATGCCGCCTGGAAATAGGTGCGAGCCATCGCGAACTCATTGTCCTGGTAAGCCAAATTGCCGGCAAACCAGTTGAACAGGCCAAGACGTTCGGCCGGGACCTTGCCGCTTTCCAGCGACAGTTCGAGGCCCTGGCGCTGCAGCGCGCGGTCGGACAGCGCATTGCCGGCCTGCAGCGAAAGCTGGCCGACGGCAAAGCGCTCGTCTTCATTGGTGATCAGCGCCAGCAGGGCGGGCAGCGCGGTGCGCACGCCTTCCCAGTTCGGCGTCTCGCCCGTCGTCATCTCGGCGGCTGCACCGTAGGCTTCCTTGAACTTCTTGGAATATTCCTGCGCGTGCGCCTCGACGGGTGTAACCGCAGTTGCGACCACTGCGCCCGATGCAAGAGCCATCGCCATTGCGATGCCGGACACGAAACCCGATTTGCGGGCACGAAGGGGATTGCGAAGCATGAACATACTCTCCTGAAACCGTAAATTGTATCGTAGGGCCGATTTGTAAGGCCGGCCAGCCCGTCGATCTTTCAGCCGTTGGCGCGCCTTGGCGC
Source organism: Paraurantiacibacter namhicola (assembly GCF_001687545.1). NCBI lineage: Bacteria > Pseudomonadati > Pseudomonadota > Alphaproteobacteria > Sphingomonadales > Erythrobacteraceae > Paraurantiacibacter > Paraurantiacibacter namhicola. Next base: position 1,743,769 of record NZ_CP016545.1, read on the forward strand.
TGGCTCCGACGAATTGCAATAACCCTACATTTTGCCCCCTGAATAGTGATTGAACGCACGGACGCCCTCCAGCGGTCCCGAATGTGGATAAATCGCCGGAAATCCGTGCTTTTGGCGCAGCAAAGCTGGTCCGCAAGGCCGCGTGCGCGTAGTCTGCTGCTGCAATGCATATCCCCATGAAACAAACAGCCGGGAACGCCTGATGAGCGACGACACAGAAACCCTCGAGCCCGCAGCAACCCCGCACGAATACGAACGCATCGACATCGTCGATGAGATGAAGACCAGCTACCTCGATTACGCGATGAGCGTGATCGTCAGCCGCGCGCTGCCCGATGTGCGTGACGGGCTGAAGCCGGTCCATCGCCGCATCCTCTTCGCCAGCCAGGAAGGCGGCTTCGTGGCTGGGCGCCCTTATCGCAAGAGCGCCAAGATCGTGGGCGACGTGATGGGTAACTACCACCCGCACGGCGACAGCGCGATCTACGACGCACTCGCCCGCATGACGCAGGACTGGTCCATGCGCGTGCCACTGGTGGACGGCCAGGGCAATTTCGGCAGCATGGACCCCGATCCGCCCGCCAGCATGCGCTATACCGAAGCGCGACTGGCCAAGGTGGCGACCACGCTGCTGGACGATCTGGACAAGGACACGGTCGATTTCGCGGAGAACTATGACGGCTCACGGCAGGAGCCGACCGTCCTCCCCGCCCGCTTCCCCAACCTGCTGGTCAATGGCGCAGGCGGCATCGCGGTGGGCATGGCCACCAATATCCCGCCGCATAACCTTGGCGAAGTGATCGACGGCTGCCTGGCCTTCATGGACAATCCGGGCATCACTTCCGAAGAGCTGATGGAGCACATCCCCGGCCCCGATTTCCCGACGGCGCCCCTGATTTTGGGCCAGAGCGGCGCGAAGGCCGCTTACACCACAGGCCGCGGCGGCGTGCTGATGCGCGCCCGGCACGAGATCGAGGAGAAGCGCGGGGACCGTAAGTCCATCGTGCTCACCTCCATCCCCTACCAGGTCGGCAAGAGCGGGCTGGTCGAGAAGATCGCCGATGCCGCCAAGGAAAAACGCATCGAGGGCATTTCCGACATCCGCGACGAATCCAGTCGCGAAGGCGTGCGTGTGGTCGTCGACCTGAAGCGCGACGCCAGCCCCGAAGTCGTGCTGAACCAGATCTGGCGCTACACGCCCGCGCAGGCCAGCTTCCCGGCAAATATGCTCGCCATTCGCGGCGGCCGGCCGGAAGTGCTGACGCTGCGCGATTTCGTGCAGACCTTCATCGCCTTCCGCGAGGAAGTGATTACGCGCCGCACCAAGTTCGAGCTGAACAAGGCGCGCGACCGGGCGCATATCTTGCTGGGCCTGGTGGTCGCAGTGTCCAATCTGGACGAAGTCGTCGCCATGATCCGCAGCGCGCCCAACCCGGCGGAAGCCCGGGCGCGCCTGCTGGCCAAGGAATGGCCGATCGGCGACATCGCGCAGTACATCCGGCTGGTGGAGGCGATCGAGCCGACCGCCGACCAGGAAGAGGGCACTTACCAGCTGTCCGAACGGCAGGTGAAGGCGATCCTGGAACTGCGCCTGCACCGCCTGACGGCACTCGGCCGTGACGAAATCGGCGAGGAGCTGAAGGAGCTCGCGCTGGCCATCGAGGAATACCTCTCGATCCTGGCCGACCGCGCGAAGCTGTACGGCGTGATGCGCGGCGAGCTGACCGAGATCCGCGACAATTACGCCACCCCCCGCCTGTCCGAGATCGCCCCCGCCTGGGACGGGCTGGAGGACGAGGACCTGATCGAGCGCGAGGACATGGTCGTGACCGTGACCCACGGCGGCTACATCAAACGCACCCCCCTCTCCACCTTCCGGGCGCAGGCCCGCGGCGGCAAGGGCCGCAGCGGCATGGCCACGAAGGACGAGGATGCGGTGGTCGAGATGTTCGTCACCAGCACGCACAACCCGGTAATGTTTTTCACTAACACCGGCCGCGTCTATCGCCTGAAGGTCTGGAAGCTGCCCGAAGGCGGCCCGCAGACGAAGGGCCGCCCGATGGTCAACATGCTGCCGCTGGGCGAGGATGAGCGCGTGACGAACGTGCTCAGCCTGCCGGAGGACGAGACCGAGTGGGAAGCGCTAAATATCGTCTTCGCGACGGAACAGGGCATGGTGCGCCGCAACTCTATGGACGCGTTCACCAATGTCCCCACGGCCGGCAAATACGCAATGGGCTTCGTGGAAGGCAGCGATGACCGCCTGATCGGTGTGGAGCTGCTGAACGAGACGCAGGAGATCTTCCTGGCGAGTGACGCCGGCAAGGCGATCCGCTTCCACGCGACAGACGCCCGCGAAACGAAGAGCCGCACTGGCATTGGCGTGCGCGGCATGACGCTGAAGGACGGGGCCAAGGTCGTCTCCATGGCCGTGCTGGACCCGCTCGATGCCGACATGGAGAAGCGCGAGGCATACCTGCGCGCGGCGCATTGGAAGAACAACGAGGCGGAGCACACGCTGGATGCCGAAACGGTCGCCAAGATGCGGGAGGAGGAGGAGTTCATCCTCACGCTGACGCAGAACGGCTACGGCAAGATCAGCAGCGCGTATGAATACCGCACCATCGGGCGCGGCGGCCAGGGCCTGACCAATATCGGCAGCCCGGACAGCAACCCCGAACGCAACGGCCCGGTCGTTGCCAGCATGCCGGTCACGCATGGCTCGCAGCTGATGCTGGTGACGGACCAGGCCAAGCTGATCCGCCTGCCCATCCACTTCCGCCACGAGATCGAAGGCGGGTTCGAGGATCACAAGGGTATCTCGGTATCCGGCCGCACATCCTCCGGCATCGGCATCTTCAACGTGGCCAAGGGCGAGAAGATCGTCGGCGCCGCGCTGATCGACGAGACCGAGGAACCGGAGAACGAGGCGGAGGAAGCCGTGGTGGAGGAAATGGTCGAACGCCGCGGCGGCGGGGACGTGACCACCCCCGACACCACGATGGACCGCGATTCCAACGCGGACGAGGATCCGGAAGCCTAACAGTTCATCGACGAAAAAGCACGTTTCATCGCAGGTTCACCTGATGTGGTCATGATGGCCATCATCAGGGGAGACTGCGATGAAAGTGAAGATGATCCTGCCGGCGCTGACCGAGGCTAAAAGCCCGTTCTGGCGCCCGATCAAGTACTCGCTGTTCCCGCCGCTGGGACTGGCGACGCTCGCATCCTACCTCTCTCCCGATGACGAAGTTGAGTTGGTCGACGACCATGTCGAGACCTTCAACACCAACGACGAGCCGGACCTGGTGGTCATCCAGGTTTACATTACGAATGCATACCGGGCTTACAGGCTCGCCGATCACTACCGCGCAAAAGGCTGCCACGTTGCACTCGGGGGCCTGCACGTCACGTCCCTGCCCCACGAGGCGGCGCCGCATGCCGACACAATATTCCTTGGGCCGGGTGAACAGACCTTTCCGCAGTTCCTTGCGGATTTCCGGCGCGACGAGCCGCTATCCGTCTACACCTCCACCAGCGGACGGACCATCCATGGCATCCCGCCGGTCCGCCGCGACCTGATCAAGCGCAATCGGTACCTTGTCCCCAATTCCATCGTAGTGACGCGCGGCTGCCCGCAGCATTGCGACTTCTGTTACAAGGATGCCTTCTTCGAAGGCGGCAAGGGGTTTTACGTCCAGCAGGTGGACGAGGCGCTGGCCGAAATCGAGCGCCTGCCCGGACGGCACCTCTATTTCCTCGACGACCATATCCTGGGCAACCGCCGCTTTGCGGAAGGGCTGTTCGACGGGATGCGCGGCATGGGCCGTTTATGGCAGGGGGCAGCGACGGTGGATTCGGTCCTGCGCGGAGACCTGATCGAGAAGGCGGCCGAGGCCGGGCTGCGCAGCCTGTTCGTCGGCTTCGAAACCTTCAGCCCTGCGAACCTGCGTGCCAGCAACAAGAAACAGAACCTGGCGCGCGATTACGAGGCGGTGGCGCGGCGGCTGTCCGACCTCGGCATCATGATCAACGGTAGCTTCGTGTTCGGCATGGACGATGATGATACGGACGTGTTCGACCGGACGGTGGACTGGGCCGTGCGCAACGGCATCACCACCTCCACCTTCCACATCCAGACGCCCTATCCCGGCACGCGGCTGTACAAGGCAATGGAGGAACAGGGCCGCATCACCACGCGCAATTGGGATCTCTACGATACGCGGCATGTCGTCTATCGTCCTGCCAAGCTGACACCGGGGGCGCTGAAGGCGGGGTATGACCGGGCGTATAGCGATTTCTATTCCTGGCGGAACATGGCGGCGGGCGCCCTGTCGCACGGATCGCAGAAACACCGCGCGAAGCATTTCGCCTATGCGGCCGGCTGGAAGAAGTTCGAACCGCTTTGGGATATCGTCATCAAGGCGCGGCGGCTGGATATCATGACGCCGATGCTGGAAGCGGTCCTGACAAAAGTCACCGGGACGGGGCGCCCCAAGCCGTCCTCCGCCGCGGCTGCCGCATCCGTCGAAGCCGGGTAAGGCACGCGCCATGCGTGCGCGACCCATTTTCGTTCAGCAGTATGGATTGCTGTACAGGCAGGCGGACGTACCGCCCGTGTGATAGCGCATTGCATTGTTCCAATTGCTGCGGTCCTGTCGGGCCTCGAATTCGCGCTGGCGGCGGGCTTCGCCGGCATAATCGTAATTGCTGCGGGAGGGCGACCACGATCCGTAGCTGGGGCTGGACCAGTTGTACTGGCTTGCCCAACGCTGCTGCTTCGCGCGTTCCGCGGCAAGCTGCGCCTGGCGCGCATTTTCCTGCCGCACCGGCTCGTACAGCATGTTGCGATAGATGGCCTGCGCCTTCTCGCTTCCGCGCACCGCAGCCATCCGCATGTAAGCGAGGCCAAGTTGCTGGTTCTCCTCGCGGCCCTGTCCGTACCAATAGGCCATGCCCAGCTCGATCATCCCCTCCACATGGCCGCGCGTGCCGGCATTGTAGAACAGGTTGGAGGCGATGGCCGGATCCTTGTCGAAGCCGTATTTCCCGTCGCGGAACCACATGGCGATCTCGTAGTGCGCGTCCGGCCAGCCTTCCTGCTGCAAGCGCGCGACGGTGGTGATGCCGATCTGCCGCTTGTCGCCACCTGCCGTAATGTAACTGCGGGCGAGCTTCATCTGTTCGGGAGCGGTCAGAGAAGGATCGATGGCGGGCACGTATTTCCAGTTCGGATCGCTGCGCCCGGCGGGGATAATCTTCCCCGTGATCGTGCAGGCATCGGGTTCTCTCAGGCGGCAGGCCTTTTCCAGCAGGGCTATCGCCGCGCCCTGGTCATGGTTCAGGATGGACCCGGAATCGGGCATGTACATCAGCGCGAGCACGGTGCAGGCGCGCGCATGGTCCATATCGCAAGCCTCGCGGTAGCTGAGGGCAATTTCCCAGTCGGCAAACCCTGTGCCGGGCTTGCTGGCGGTCGCCGCCTTCCCCGCCTCGAAGCAGGCATTTGCGAACCCGGCCTGACACGTGGTGGTCAGCAGCTTGCCACCGATCTTTGCCTTGGCCGGATCGCCGCTGTTGACCAGCACATAGCCATAGTCCGTGCAGGCCTGCGGGTCCCCGCCGTCGGCCATGCATCGTTCGCGCAGTTCGCTCTCGTTTGCGGCGGCGGTGGCTGGCGCTGGATAGGCAAATGCCGCGGCTGCGATGGAAAGGGTGGCGATGGCACGGAAAAGCATCGGTCGGCTCCTGCTATTCGGCGGCAAGCTTCCATAGCCGCCATGCAGGTTCAAGTGACAAAGCTTGTCACTGCCGGAGCCGTCAGTGTTTGTGCGCCGGGTCCGCCTTGCGCAGCGCCTGGATGATCCCGGTCGCGATCAGGAACTGGCCGAGGAAATAGGTCGGCCAGATCGCAGCATTGGGCACCGGGCTGCCCGATAGCGGGCCAAGCTCAGCAAAGATCAGCAGGTCCGAAATCACGAACAGCACAGCGCCTATGCCGACCTGGTAGCGCGAGAAGCGGCTGGCCCAGGCGCCCGCAGCCATGCCGGCGAGCGGCAAGGCATAGAGGCCCGTCTGCACACCCATGGACCGGTCTTCCGGCAGCAGGAATGCGACGATTGGCGTCAGGATCAGCAGCGCGGCGACGAACAGTTTCTGGCTGGGTGCAAGCCGATCCCGCTGATGCCGCAGATACAGCGCAATCATGGCGAGGTGGTATGCGAAAAAGAGTATGCCGCCTGCCAGCAGGGTAAATTCTATCGCCATGTCCGCAAGGCTGGCCAGCGCAAGCGCGCCCGCCAGGTGGCGTGCATCGCGGCTGTCGTGGCGATGCCAGGCATAGGCCGCCAGCAAAGCCATCGGCGCGCCCTTCACCGGCACCAGCCAGAACTCCGGAAAACTCGTAAGCCGCAGGTAATAGAACAGCAGCGCGGCGGCGATGCTGGCCACGAGCCAGGGGCGTTTCTCAATCAGGGCGCGGCGCACAGGCATGCCGCTTCCCTTGACCCAAAGCCCGCATGGGAGCAAGCGCGCTGCCGAAATGACAGCTGAAATGAAACACGATATCCATATCATTGGCGGCGGGCTGGCTGGTAGCGAGGCTGCATGGCAGCTGGCGCAGCGCGGCGTGCGTGTGAAGCTGTCCGAAATGCGCGGCGCGGGGCACATGACCCCGGCGCACCAGTCGGACGGGCTGGCGGAGCTGGTGTGCTCCAATTCCTTCCGCTCCGACGATGACGAGAAGAACGCCGTCGGCCTGCTGCACCACGAGATGCGGCGGATGGACAGCCTGGTGATGCGCGCGGGCGAAGTGGCGCGCGTGCCGGCTGGCAGCGCCATGGCCGTGGACCGCGACGTCTTCAGCGCCGAGGTGGAAAAGGCCCTCACCCAGCATCCCAATATCACGGTGGTGCGCGAACTGGTTGACACCCTGCCGCAGGACGGCCCCGTCATCGTCGCCACTGGCCCGCTGACGGCTGCGGCGCTGGCGGACAGTATCGGCGCGCTAACGGGAGCGGACAGCCTCGCCTTCTTCGATGCCATCGCCCCCATCGTCCACCGCGACAGCATCGACATGTCCAAGGCCTGGATCCAGAGCCGCTGGAACAAGCGGACGGCGGCCAGCAATGAGGATGGCGATTACATCAATTGCCCCATGACGAAGGAGCAGTACCTCGCCTTCCACCAGGGCCTGATGGATGCCGAGAAGGGCGAGTTCAAGGAATGGGAAGCGGACACGCCTTACTTCGATGGCTGCATGCCGATCGAGGTGATGGCGGAGCGCGGAGTGGAGACACTGCGCTATGGCCCGATGAAGGGCGTGGGGCTGGATAACCCCTACGACACAAGCGAGGAACATCCGCAGGGCAAGTGGCCCTATGCGGTGGTGCAGCTGCGGCAGGACAACAAGCTGGGCACGCTGTGGAACATGGTCGGCTTCCAGACCAAGATGAAATACGGCGCGCAGGTGGAGCTGTTCCGCACCATTCCCGGCCTCGAGAATGCCGAGTTTGCGCGGCTGGGCGGGATGCACCGCAACACCTTCATCAACTCGCCCAAGCTGCTGGACCGCCAGCTGCGCTTGAGGACTGCGTCGCATATCCGCTTCGCCGGACAGATGACGGGCTGCGAAGGCTATGTCGAAAGCGCTGCCGTGGGCCTGTTGGCGGGCGTGATGGCGGCAACCGAACTGGCGGGCGAGAACTGGGAAGCGCCGCCGCGCACCAGCGCGATGGGCGCGCTGCTCAGCCACATTACCGGCGATGCGGAGGCGAGCAGCTTCCAGCCCATGAACGTCAATTTCGGCCTGTTCCCGCCGCTGCACAAGGTTCCGAAAAAGCAGCGCAAGGAAGCCTACACATCGCGCGCCAAGGAAGACTTCGGTGGGTGGCTGGCGACGCTTGACGGGATACCGGCCTGAAGGTTTGTTCGGGGCCGAGGGAGGTCCCAGCGTTCGCTGGGACTCATGCGTGTTGCCAAACTAAGTGATCCCCGGCGCAGGCCGGGGTCTCTCAGTAGCCTCGGCGCCCGCTCGAACTCCGCTCAGCAATTGCAGCCGGGACGCCGTTTCGCCGGCTTGGGCTTCGTCGAGGCGAATTCCTTCTGGGTCAGCTCGCCGTCACGGTCAGCGTCTGCGCCGTCGAACTTGTCCACGGTGGCCACGGCCCACTCCTCGAACGTGAGGAGGTTGTTTCCGTCCGTATCCAGCTTGCGGAAGGCCTTCGTGCGGCTGGAAAGCATCTCGTTACGGCTGATGCGCAGGTCGCGGTTGCGGTCGTAGCGGAAGAAGCGGCGCTGTTCCTTGCTCAGCTCGGTCGCCTCGGGTGGCGCGGGACCGGTCATGCCTGCCGCATCCGCGCTGGGCAGGCCTTCGGGCGTCGCCTCGGCCAGTGGCTCTTCCACGGCGGGCGGCGCGGCGCGCTCCACGTCCTGGCGTCCCTGCAGCCAGCTGAAGGCGATGCCCGCGGCGGCCAGCGCCAGAAATGCTCCCAGAATCAGGCGGTTCATAGTCTGCTCCCCTTAACCCCCAGATTACGTCATCGGCCCAGCAAGCCAAGCCGGATCGCGGCAACCATGTCACCCGGCCCCGCAAGCAGGTCTCCCGAGCGGCCTGCGCGGTGTGCGCGGTTGGCTAGACCATCCAGCACGGCAAGCGGCCGCTGCGCGCGCGGCATTTTCGGCGTTGGCTCAAGTGCATCGAGGCGGTCAGCGACCAGCGAGCGTTCCTCTGGCGAGGACAGGTTTGGCAGCAATTCCACCAGCGAGACCCGGTCCGATGCTATTGCTGCGCCCTCGCCCTGCCCCCCGGCAAATGCGAATGCCGCCTGCCGTCCGGCGCAATAGGCATCCAGCTGTTCCTCGCCAAACTCCTCCGCCAGCAGCGCTTCCCAGCCATCGACCAGCGCACCAAGCCGGTCCGGCGCTTCGCATTGTCGCAGCGCGCCGAGCACCGCATCGCCCTTCGGCCATTCGGACACCGGCCGCGCCAGCATGTCCCGCCACCAGGCGAGGCGCATCTGCACCAGCACCACCTCCCGCCGTGCCCGGATGATCTTTGCGAGGCGGGCATCGAGCGCAAAGACTGCGGCGAAGGAAAGCCGCGTCGCCTTGCCCGCATAGGCCAGCGCAAGGCGCTGCGGCGGGGCGATATCGGCAAGCAGCGCTTCATCCATGCACCTGTCCAAGCCGATACCCGGCCCCCGTGCAAGCCCGGATGGCCATGATTAAGGCGCCTTAACCCTGTCGATGCACCATTCGGTCACCACACCTGCCCTATTGGCAGTGTCGCATGCATACGACCGAGGACACATCCATGGTAAAGAAGCCTTCGCTGATGCGGCGCCTGCGCCGGAACAAGAGCGGTAACGCCACCCTGCTGGTTGCGCTGGGGATGCCCGCGCTGATCGGCGCGGCCGGTTTCGGCATCGACATGGCGCAGCTGTATATGTGGAAGCGAGAGCTACAGCACTCGGTGGACCAGGCCGCAATGGCCGGCGCATGGGCCCTCGCCTACGACAAAAAGTCGACAAATTACACGACCCGGGCGCAGCAGGAATTCGACGCGAACCAGAAGATCACGTCGGACTTCGACTCGACGCCGAACGTCCAGCTGGCGAGCTATGACGGCGGTGTGAACAATTCCGTGCTGGTGTCCGCCAGTGTCACGAAAAGCCTGCCTTTCAGCAGCTTCCTGACCAACAAGCCGCTGCACATGCAGGCCGTGGCCCAGGCAACCTTTGCCGATGGCGCGACTTACAAGGCGTGCCTGCTTGCACTGAAGAAGGGATCTTCCGGCACATTCTCGATCGGCGGCAACGCCACCGTGAATGCCAGCTGCGGCCTCGGCGCGCTGTCTTGCGAGGCAGGCGCAATCGAAATCGGCGGTTCGTCCTCGGTCACGACTGATACGATCGCGACCTGCGGCACGGCCTCCGTCCCGACTTCGCTGCAAAGCAAGACTGCGGAGAACGTCACCGGCCTTTCCGACGCATTCGGCGGCCTGCCCGCCCCGCTGCTGGCAAGCAATGAAGAATCGAACGCAAAGCAGCTGGATTGCAAGAACAACAAGAAGGTTTCCGTCACGCCGGGCCGCTACACGGGTGGCTGGGACGTGAAATGCACGCTGACCATGGCGTCGGGTATCTACATCATCGATGGCGGTGTGCTCGATCTCACCAGCAACAAGGGTAACGTGACCGGCACCGGCGTGATGTTCGTGCTGCGCAATGGCGCGACCGTGAAGCTGGGCGGCAGTGGCAATGCCAACAAGGACGGCGGCATCGATTACAGCGATGCCGATGGCGCATCCGTGACCCTGTCCCCGATGGAGGCATCCGCCTTTGTCGATGGGCCGAACGACGCGTACAAGGACCAGTATGCCGGCCTCCTCATCTATGAGGACAAGAAGGATTACAGCAACGCCTCGGGCCAGGACTGGAAGGACCTGCCGGAACTGTCCGGCCAGGTCGATCACAAGATCAACGGCAACTCGCGCATCTCCATGCGCGGGACGATGTACCTGCCGCGCGGCAATGTCACGCTGAACGGCAATTCCGCGACCAATTCGAACTGCTTCCAGCTGTGGGCTTACACGCTCAAGATCAACGGCAGCACGAATGTCACCACGACCTGCAGCAGCAACCAGACGCTTGTTGCTGGCACCAGCAAGGGCGGCGTGCGGCTCGTCGGCTGATGCTTCGCAAGCTCACCTCCACCCTCGCCCGCTGCCAGCGCGGTGCAATGGCGATCGAGACGGCGCTTGTCGTGCCGATTCTGTGCCTGCTTGCGCTGGGCACGTTCGATGTCAGCAGCATGGTATCGCGCCAGCAGGAATTGCAGAGCGCAGCCAATGAGGCATCGACCATCGTCCTGGCTGCGGCGAACAGCACGGGTGTAAGCTCCACCGACCTGGAGAAGATCATCGAAAGCTCGGTGAGCCTCAAGCCCGACCAGCTCGTGATCTCGCAGGAATATCGCTGCGATGCTGCGACGGCGCGCACTAGCAATCTGGCAGATTGCGATACATCGAAGCCGATCTACGCTTATGTGAAACTGGTTATCACTGACAGTTACACACCGCTGTGGACCAGCTTCGGTGTCGGCAGCACGTTCAATTACAGCGTGACCCGCACGGTGCAGGTATCATGACCTTGCGACCGCTCTTTCCGCGCCTCAAGCGCCTCAAATCCGACCTGCGCGGTGCGACCGTGCTGGAATTTGCCCTTCTCGCCCCGGCCTTCATGGGCCTGGTGATCGGGGTGATGGAAGTTGGCGTGTACATGCAGAAGTACAACGCCGTGCGAAACCTCGCGTCCGATGCGGCGCGTTACGCCACGGTTGAATACCAGAAGGAAAACAACCTCGCTGCCGTCACGCTTGAGCAGAATATCAAGACGCTGGGCCTTGGCGAGCCATACTTCCTGGACGCGGATGCATTGACAATCTCCGTCACACCCGTGGCCACGCCGCAGGTAACCGGGGCCAAGGAATTCGATCTGGAGATCGACTATGTCCTGCCGAACATCAGCGGCCTGGCGATTACCGAGTTCACGATCGAATACGGCCGCCCGCTGTTCGTGATCGACAATGCTTATGTGGCCCCCACGCCCACGCCCACGGCCACTGCCTCTCCCTGAGCGCTTTCGCTGGCTTGGCCCTTCAGCGGGACCCTGCGGCAATCCGTTAAAATATTAACCTTCGCCGTTGACGCTTTCTCAAAGGGCGTCGGCGTATTGACGGCGCATTATGGCCCGTACCTCATCCTCGCTTCAGCTATTTTCGCGCCTTGCGCGCGACAATGCCGGTAACACGCTGGTGATCATCGCCGGCGCATTGCTGCCCCTGCTCGCGCTGGTGGGCGGCGGCGTCGATGCGAGCCGCGGATACATGGCGCAGGCCCGATTGCAGCAGGCGTGTGACGCTGGCGTGCTTGCCGCGCGCAAACAGCTGGGCAGCAACACGCCCAATTCCATGCCGGGCGAGGTCAAGAACCGCGGCAAGCGCTTCTTCGACGTCAACTTCCCGGACAAGATCTACGGCACGACAGGCCGCAAGTTCGACATGACGATGGAGTCCGATTTCTCCATCAGCGGCGTGGCGGACGTGGTTGTCCCGACAACGGTGATGAACATTTTCGGCTACAAGGAAATGCCGCTGAAAGTGGAATGCGCAGCGCGGCTCAACTTCACCAATCTCGACATGATGATGGTGATCGACGTCACCGGATCCATGCGGCACACCAATGCCGGAGACAGCATGAGCCGCATCGACAGCGTCCGCTCTGTCATCAAGGACTTCTACAACCAGATGGAAACGTCGAAGCAGAGCGGTGTTCGCACGCGCTACGGCTTCGTGCCCTACGCCACCAATGTGAATGTGGGCCCGCTGCTTGATCCGGACTGGGTTGTGGACGACTGGAACTATTCCCAGCGCGCCTCGGCCGTTGATCCGGCGATGCTTTCCATCACCTATACCAGCACGACGTGGACGCCGATAAGCGGTGATCGGAACGAGTACTATTCGCAAGGTACCTCGTGTCCGGCGGATGCGCACACTTATGACTGGAGCGAAGAGACGGTCGTTGGCACGACGACGACGCAGACGCGCACGGCAAACGGATCGCGCTTCGAATGTTCCAGTTCCGATGGCGGGACGTACCTGATCAAGGAAATCCGCTATTCCAATTATGTCAGCGAGAAGAAGACCCAGCAGAAAATCGGCCTGAAGCGCACCTGGCGCTATCGCGATTACAATATCGATGTTTCCAAGATCAAGAAGGGCAAGAAGCTCCATACGACCGCATTCGATCGCTTCTTCATGGGCACGCCGCAGGAAGTGAAATCCGGCACCGGCTGGTACGAAGGCTGCATCGAGGAACGCGAGACCTATGAAATTACGGATTACACCAGCGTCGACCTCAACCGCGCCAAGGACCTGGATATCGACCTCGTCCCCAATTCGGATGCCTCGCGCTGGAAGCCGGCCATCTCATCCTTCGGCTTTGTCCGAGGACTGAATTGGGATGGGACGGGCGCGCCCAGCAAGCCGCTGGTCGATTCCGACGAGAACTTCGTGAATGCCACATGGGTTGGCGGCTGGTTCGGAGACGGCCGCTGGGTCAGTACCTCTGCCTGCCCTGCTGCTGCGAAGAAGCTGTCTCCCATGACCGCGAACGAGCTGGACACGTATCTCGGCACCCTGCTGCCGGGCGGCAAGACCTACCATGACACCGGCATGATCTGGGGCGGTCGGCTGCTTTCGAAGGACGGCCTGTTTGCGAGCGAGAACGCCGATGTGAACGGCGTGCCTACTTCTCGCCACCTGATCTTCCTGACCGACGGCCAGACCGAACCGCTGGATGTCGCCTACTCTGCATACGGTGTTGAGGCCGTGCACCATCGCCGCTGGAACCCCTCGTCCACCCTCACGCTGGCGCAGACCGTGGAAGAACGCTTCAAATTCGCGTGCAACGAAATCAAGAAGCGCAACATCACCATCTGGGTGGTCGCATTCGGCACCAACCTGAATGCTTCGATGACCGAATGCGCAGGACCGGGCCGCTATTTCGAAGCGAGCAATTCTTCGGAACTCTCGACGGCCTTCAACAGCATCCTGAAAAGCATGGGCGACCTGAGGATTTCGAAGTGATCCGCGTCCGCGCCATCCTGGCCCGCCTGATCGGCGAGGAACGCGCTGCCACGATAGTGGAATTTGCGCTGATCCTGCCCGTGTTCGCCATGATGCTGATGGGCCTGTTCGACATGGGCTACAACCTTTACGCGGCCAGCGTCTTGCAGGGCGCCATCCACGACGCGGCGCGGGACTCCACCATCGATGGCGCACAACCCGCCGTCATGGACGACGCAGTCAAGAACGCGGTCTATAACGTCGTGCCCAATGCCAACGTCACGATGACGCGCAAGGCCTATGCCAATCTCAGCGATGTGGGGAAGGCCGAGGACTTCGACGATCTCAACAGTGACGGCGTCTGCAATGACGGCGAGCCCTTCGACGACATCAATGAGAACGGGACCTGGGATTCCGATCGCGGTATTGCCGGCCAGGGTAATGCGCGCGACGCGGTGGAATACGCGGTGACGGTAACGTACCCCCGCGCCTTCCCGGTCGCGGCCTTCATCGGCATGGGCAGCACGGTCAGCATCACCTCCACCACCGTGCTGCGCAACCAGCCCTATAACCAGCAGTCGGTCTCTTCCGCCGTGGGGAATTGCACATGATGCATCGCTTCCTGAAGAAACTCGCACGCAGCAAGGCGGGCGTCGCGATGACGGAGTTTGCCCTCGCGGCGCCGCTGCTGCTGACGGCTGGCCTGTGGGGCACGGAAGTGGCGTGGCTTGCGCTGACGAACCTGCGCGTCAGCCAGGTGACGATGCAGCTGGCCGATAATGGTTCGCGCATCGGGGATTCCAGCACGCTGCAGAACCGCAAGATCTACGAATCCGATATCAATGACATCCTGGTGGGTGCCACCATCCACGGCGGCGGGGCGATGGACCTTTACGAGCATGGCCGCGTGGTCGTCAGCAGCCTGGAAGTGATCCCCGGTAGCAATGGCGGCAAGCAGTACATCCACTGGCAGCGCTGCCTCGGCAAGATGCAGGTCGGCTCCGCCTATGGCCCGGAAGGCCACGGCCTGAACTCGCCCAATTTCAAGGGGATGGGCCCGACAGGTAAGGAAGTCAGCGCAATCGACGAGCAGGATGCGGTGATCTACGTGGAAATCGAATACGATTACCAACCGCTGTTTTCCGACGTCTTCGTCGGCAACACGCGGATCCGCGCGGAAGGCAGCTTCTCCGTGCGCGAAAGCCGTGACCTGAGCCAGGTCTACCAGAAGGATCCGAACAACCCGGACCCGCAGGCCAGCTGCACCAAGTACAACAAGTCCGTAAGCTGAGCTGCCGCCCCTTGCGGGCGCCCGGTATCAGTCCCGGTAGCAGACCTTCTTGACAGCCGCGACGATGCGGGGCGTGTCGATCAGCGCCAGCTTTTCCAGGTTCGCGGCATAGGGCAGCGGCACGTCCTCATTGCATACGCGCGTCACCGGTGCATCCAGATGGTCGAAACCATCTTCCATGCACACGGCTGCGATCTCGCTGGCGATTGAACATGTGGGCCAGCCCTCTTCCGCGATGACGACGCGGTTGGTCTTGGCGAGACTTTCCAGCACGGTCTCAATATCGAGCGGGCGTAGCGTGCGCAGGTCGATGACTTCGGCATCGATCCCCTCGCCCGCCAGCTCCTCCGCCGCTTCCAGCGCCAGGCCGACACCGATGGAATAGGTGACGATGGTCACGTCAGAACCTTCGCGCACGATGCGCGCCTTGCCGATGGGTAGGACGTGGTCGTCCAGCTGGGCGATCTCGAAACTGCGGCCATAGACCAGCTCGTTTTCGAGGAAGACCACGGGGTCTTCGCAGCGGATGGCGGCCTTCATAAGGCCCTTCGCATCGTGGCTGTCATAGGGGGCGATCACGATCAGGCCCGGCACGCTAGCGTACCATGGGCCGTAATTCTGGCTGTGCTGCGCGCCCACGCGGCTGGCAGCGCCATTGGGGCCGCGAAACACCACCGGGCAGCGCATCTGGCCGCCGGACATGTAATTGGTCTTGGCCGCCGAATTGATGATGTGGTCGATCGCCTGCATGGCGAAGTTGAAGGTCATGAATTCCACGATCGGGCGCAGGCCGCCCATGGCCGCGCCAGCACCGATGCCGGCAAAGCCGTACTCGGTGATCGGCGTGTCGATGACGCGCTTGGGGCCGAATTCTTCCAGCAGCCCCTGGGTCACCTTGTAGGCGCCCTGGTATTCGGCCACTTCCTCGCCCATCACGAACACACGTTCGTCGCGGCGCATTTCCTCGGCCATGCCGTCGCGCAGGGCCTCGCGCACGGTGATCTTCACCATGTTGGTGCCTTCGGGGATCTCCGGATCGGCCGGACGCGCCTTCTTGGCCGGAGCCTGCGTAATACCGGCCTCGCTCGGCTCGCGGCCAACGTCCTTGCCCTCGCCCACGGCATCATCCGTGTCGGCGGCGGCAGCGGGATTGGCGGGCGCTGCACTGGCGGCGGACAGGTCCTCGCCGTCCTCGGCCAGCATGGCGATGGTCGTACCGACGGCCACGCCTTCGGTCCCCTCTTCCACCATGATCTTGCCGATCGTGCCTTCATCGACGGCCTCGAATTCCATCGTCGCCTTGTCGGTTTCGATTTCCGCCAGGATCGTGCCCGCGGTGACTTCGTCGCCTTCCTTCACCAGCCACTTGGCCAGCGTGCCTTCTTCCATGGTGGGGGAAAGGGCGGGCATCTTGAGTTCAATTGCCATGGCTCAATACTCCTCCACCAGGACATCGGTGTAGAGTTCGCTTGCCTCCGGCTCCGGCGAGCTCTCAGCAAAATCGGCGGCTTCGGTCACCTGCGCGCGGATTGCCTTGTCGATTTCCTTCAGCCTGTCCTCGCCCACACCGGCCTTGGCCAGTTCCTTCTTCAGCCCTTCGATGGGATCGCGCTGTTCGCGCATTTCCTGCACCTCCTCGCGGCTGCGATACTTCGCAGGATCGGACATGGAGTGCCCGCGATAGCGGTAGGTGTTGAGCTCCATCAGCACCGGTCCCTTGCCCGCACGCACATGGGCGAAGGCGGTTTCGGCTGCCTGGCGCACTTCCAGCACGTCCATGCCGTTCACCTTCATGCCGGGGATGCGGAAGGCCGTGCCGCGGCGGTAGAATTCGGTCTCCGCGCTGGAGCGCTTCACCGCCGTGCCCATGGCATAGCCGTTGTTTTCGATCACGAAGACGATGGGCAGGTTCCACAGGGCGGCCATGTTGAACGTCTCGTAAACCTGGCCCTGGTTGGCCGCGCCATCGCCAAAATAGGCAAGGCACAGGCCGCCATCTTCATTGTACTGGTGCGCGAGCGCGAGACCGCCCCCCAGCGCAACCTGTGCGCCCACGATGCCGTGTCCGCCGTAGAACTTATGCTCCGTGCTGAACATGTGCATGGAGCCGCCCTTGCCTTTCGAGATGCCGGCCTGGCGGCCCGTCAGCTCGGCCATGATGACCTTGGGGTCGATACCGTAGGCGAGCATGTGGCCATGGTCGCGGTAACCGGTGATTACGCTGTCGCGATCGTTGTCGAGCGCGCTCTGCAGACCGATGGCGACGGCTTCCTGGCCGATATAGAGGTGGCAGAACCCGCCGATCAGGCCGAGGCCGTAAAGCTGGCCGGCGCGTTCCTCGAAACGGCGGATGAGCAGCATCTGCTCGTAAAACCGCAGCATCTCCTCCTCGCTCGCCTTGAAGCGGAGCTGCTTTTCCAGCGTATCCTGCAGGCTGGAGAGCTTGAACTCGTCGCTTGCCGCGTCCTTCTTGGACTTGGCGGCAGGCTTCTTGGCGGAGGGTTTTGCGGCTTTGGCCAAATCAGCTTCCTCACTGCGGGGTCCCTGATGGCCCCTGTTTCCCCAAAGGCTATGCCGCCGCGAAACGGCGCTGGCAATGCCATCTGGGCGGATGCAATCGAATACGGAAAAAATACCCGGCGGCGCGAACCGTTCCGGTCAATCAGTCGTCCAGCATAAGGACGTAATCGTCCGGGTGGGCGACATTGAGGTCGCGCCGGGCGATCTCGCCGACAAGGTCCGGATCGGCATTATTGGGGTCCAGTGCGGTGACCAGCCCGTCAAGCTCGGCACGCTCCGCTTCCAGCAGTGCGATCTGGCCGCGGCGCTCGTCCAGCGTATTCAGCTGTTCGCCCCAGGCCAGCAGGCCATTGGGACCGACAAGGCCCAGCCCGCCCAGCACCAGCAGATAGCCCAGCGCATAGGTCGGACCGCGTCCGATGCGGCGCTTTACGCCCAATGCCGTGCTCTTGCCTGTCATCACACCGTAAGAATCACAGTTAACGCCGCGGCACAAGGGGTTTTGTTACGTAGCGGGCTGCGACGGGGCTGCCGCAGGGCGGTTTGCACCCTGCGCAATGATGGCATCGAGCTGCATCAGCCGCTGGTCCAGCAGCATTCGCGCATCGCTGCCTTCGGGCGCGCGCGCCTGCGCTTCCGCCCACAGGCTGCGCGCGGTGGACAGGTCCTGCTGGCGCAGTTCCGCAAGGCCCAGGAAGAACGGGACGGCAGGTTCACCCGGGGCCAGCCCTTCCGCCTGTAAGAAGGCGAGCCGCGCCGCCGGTGTCAGATTGCCATCGGCATGACCAAGCAGCGAGGTGCCCAACCCCAGCCAAGCCTCCGCTACCTGCGGCTGCGCGGTGGCTATGGAGCGCCACATGGTCACGGCATATTCGTAGCGCCCGGCCCGCAGCATGGCGTCGGCCGTGATCTGCGTGTTCACATTGGTCTGGAACCGCTCGTCCAGCATCATGCGGCGGATCTCGACAAGCTGTGCGCCGACCTCCGCCTGCTGCGTCTGCGAAGGCTGCGCGGGGGCCGCCGGCAGGTCCGGCGATCCCTGCAGCGAATATCCGATCAGGCCAAGGACGAGGCCGCTGCCCAGCACGCTCCACACATTGCGCGGCAGGCCCAGCGCAAAGGCGGCAAAGGCGAAGGCGGCAAGCGCAAGGCCGATGACGAGCAGCCAGGTCATGCGCGCCTCCGGAAACGCCGCCACATCACGAGCAGGCCGATGGCAAACAGCACCACCGGGATGGCAAACAGTGGCCATGTCATGGTGGTGACGCGCGGTTCGTAGCTGATGTAATCGCCGTAGCGTTCCACCATCCATGCGCGGATCGCCTCGGGCTCCTCGCCCGCCGCGATGCGCAGCCGGACCTGGTGGCGCATGTCGCCCGCCATGGCGGCGTCACTGTCAGCGATGGACTGGCTCTGGCACTCGAGGCAGCGAAGGCTGGCCATCAGCTCGCGCGCCTCGGCCTCCTGCTGCGGGTCCTCCAGCTGGGTGTAGGCATAAGGCGCGGGCGGCATGGATTGCTGCGCCGAAAGCGGTGAGCTCAAGAGCATCGACAATATAATCGTCATCCCAGCGAAAGCTGGGATCTCTCTCAACCACGCGCCAGGCCGGAAGAGATCCCAGCGTACGCTGGGATGACGGCATGTAGAAAGCCTCATCATCTCCGCGCCTTCCGCAATTCTTCCAGCAGCACGGGCACGTCATCCTCGCGGATGTCGCCAATGTGCTGGTACGTGATGACGCCCTGCCCATCGATCACGAATGTCTCCGGCACGCCGGACGATCCGAGCAGCAGCTGCACTTCGCTCATGTCGTCCGCACCGATACGGGTGAAGGGATCGCCATAAGTTTCGAGGAACCGTGCCACATCCTGCGGCCGGTCGCGGATGGCGACGGCGGTGATGCGCGCGCCCTGCTGCTGGAGAGCCTCCAGCTGCGGCGCCTCCGCACGGCACGGCACGCACCAGCTGGCAAAGACGTTGAGCAGTTGCGGCTGGCCATCGGCGAGGTCGGTGCTGGCAAGGCCCGGCTTGCCTTCCACCGAAGGCTCCAGCGCGAAGGGCGGGACGGGTTTTCCGATCATGGCGCTGCGCACGAATTCGTCGCGCGGCTGCTGCAACTGGAAGGCGAACAGCGCGAACAGGCCCAGCAGGACCAGCGCCGCGCCCCACAGCGCCCAGCGAAATGTACGCACTGGCGTGGTCACAGGGCGGCCTCGCTCTCTCGGCGCTCGGCGATGCGGGCCTGCGCATCGCGTCGGCGCAGATCCGTGACCACGCGGCCGATCAGCGCCAGCACGCCGCCCAGCGCGATCAGCAGCCCGCCATACCAGATCCATGTCACGAAGGGCTTCCACCACAGGCGCAGCTGCCAGCGATCGCCCTCAGCCTGCTGGCCGATGGCGACATACAGCTGCCCGTTCCACCGCGTGAGCAAAGCGACCTCGCTGGTCTCCTGCACCGGCTGCCAGAAGCTGCGCTGCTGCGGCGCGACATCGCGCGGGGGCCCATCGCGATAGCTGGCTCGGATGCGGCCTTCGATGGCGGTCCAGTTCGGCCCGGCCACGGGGACGACGCCGTCCAGTTCCACGCTCCACGGCCCCACCTGCGCCTGCGATCCGGGCGCGAGGGCGACGAGCCGCTCCTGCTGGAAGGCGGTGTCCGCCGCCATGCCGAACAGGCTTACGGCCACGCCGAAATGCGCGATCACCATGCCCCAGACAGACAGCGGCAGGCGGCGAGGGCTGCGGCCACGCAGCGGCAGGAAGCTGCCAACGGCAAGCGCGGCGGCCAGCGCAATTCCGAGCAGAGAGAGTAGCTCCGCCCCGCCCAGCGCCATCACGGCAACCAGCGCGGCAAGGCCGATCACGGCCATCAGGATCACGGGCCGCTGGATGCGCTCCACGCGGTCACGTCGCCAGCGCAGCAGCGGGCCGACCGCCAGCACCACCAGCATGGGCAGGAAGAAGATCGCGGAAACCGGATTGAAATAAGGCGGCCCAACCGAAACCCGCACGCCGAATGCTTCGGTCAGCAGCGGGTAAAGCGTGCCCAATAGCACCACCGCCAGGATCGCCGACAGCGCGACATTGTTCACCACCAGCGCGCCCTCGCGGCTGACTAGGGCGAAACGCTTGCCCTCCGCGATCGAATGCGCTCGCAAGGCGAAGAGCACCAACGCCCCGCCGATGTAGATCGCCAGCAGAGCCAGGATGAATGTTCCGCGCTGCGGGTCGACCGCAAAGGCGTGGACGCTGGTCAATATGCCGGAGCGTACGAGGAAGGTGCCCAGCATGCTCATGGAAAAGGCGACCACGCCCAGCATGATCGTCCAGGTACGCAGCGCGTCGCGGCTGGCCAGCACGCTGACCGAATGAAGCAGCGCGGTCGCGGCGAGCCATGGCATCAGCGATGCATTCTCGACCGGGTCCCAGAACCACCAGCCTCCCCAGCCCAGCTCGTAATAGGCCCAGTATGATCCGGCCACGATCCCGGCGGTCAGGAAGACCCATGCGCCCAGCACCCATGGCCGCATTACGCGCGCGAATTCCGGCGTGACATTGCGCGTCAGCAGCGCGCCCAGCGCGAAGCTGAAGGCGACCGACAGGCCGACATAGCCGATGTAAAGCGTGGGCGGATGGAAGGCGAGGCCGATGTCCTGCAGCAGCGGGTTCAGCCCCGCCCCCTCTTCCACCGGCTCGGCAAGCCGCTCGAACGGGTTGGAGCTCAGCAGCAGGAAGGCATAAAATCCCAGCGCCACGAAGCCCTGCGTCGCCATCGTTGCCCACATGGTGCGCTCCGGCAGCCGGCGTTCCACCTGCGCGATCAGACCGCCGGCAAGCGCCATGACGGTGACCCACAGCAGCATGGATCCTTCGTGATTGCCCCATGCGCCCGACAGCTTGAAGACAAGCGGTTTCGCGCTGTGCGAATTGGCCGCCACCAGCGCCACGGACAGATCCGTGACCGCAAACAGGTAAAGCAGCGCGAGGAAGGATATGCCGACCAGCACGGCCTGCAGGACGGTGACAGGGCGCACCAGCGCCGCAAATCCATCCGGACCACCACGCATCGCCATGCCTGCGGCGAACACCTGCAACAGCGCCAGCGCCGCCGCCATCCACAGAGCGGCAAGGCCGAGTTCGGCGATCATGGCTCCATCCCGTCATTGCGAGCGGCGCAGCCGCGCGGCAATCCATCTTCGAACCTATGATGCAGGCGCGCGGGGCGGAGGTCAGGAGATGGATTGCCGCGTCGCCTCCGGCTCCTCGCAATGACGTGGGGGAATCTCACTCCGTCGTCTCCGCGACGACCTTGTTGGCCTGCGCCTCGCTCATGTCTTCGAGCTCGCGCGGCATGTAATTCTCGTCATGCTTGGCGAGGAGGTTGTCGGCCATGAACGTGCCGCCCGCAGCCAGGCTGCCTTCCGCGACCACGCCGCTGCCTTCCACGAACAGGTCGGGCAGGATGCCGGTGAACTGCACCGGGACACTCGCCTCCCCATCCCCGACCATGAAGCGCACCGTGATGCCGTCTGGCAACGTCTGCATGGAGCCTTCCTGCACCATCCCGCCAAGGCGCACGGCGCGGCCCGTTTCCGGCGGCGCGGACACCATTTCGCTCGGCACGTAGAAATAGCTCGCCTGGTTGCGCAGCGCATAGGCGGCGAGCAGGCCCGCGCCCACCAGCGCTACAACGGCAACGATCACCAGCACTAACCGCTGGTGCTTCGGCTTCAGCCCGCCGCTCACTTGCGCTTCACTTCGTCACGCCGCTGCTCCGCCCGGCGCATGGCGCGCCAGCTCCAGCCAAGCAGCAGCAGCGTGCCGGCAATCGCCACGGCATAGGCGGCGATCACGAAGTCCCATTGGGCGAGGTTCTCCCTCATTCCTCAAGCGCCTTCCTGCGCAGCCGTGCCTCGGCCTGCCGCTCGGCCAGCAGCGTGCGCATCCGCATCAGCACCACCGCGCCGAACAGCAGCGAGAAACCGAGCGTCGCGGCCAGCAGCGGCCACAGGAACACCGGATCGATGCTGGACTGGCCCATGGTGAGGCTTGGCGGCTGGTGCAGCGAATTCCACCACACGACCGAGCGGTTGATGATCGGCACATTCACCGCGCCCACCAGGCCGAAGATTGCAGCGATGCGGCTGGAGGCGCCTTCGCGGTCCAGCGCATTGGTCAGCGCGATATAGCCGAAATAGAGGAACAGCAGCACCAGCATGCTGGTGAGCCGCCCGTCCCACACCCACCACGTGCCCCAGGTCGGCCGTCCCCAGATGGAGCCGGTAGCAAGGCAGATGAATGTGAAGACCGCACCCGGCACGGCGGCTGCCCGAGCGGCGAGCGCGGCGAGCGGATGCCGCCACACCAGTTCGACGAGGCTGGCGATGGCAATCGCCGTCCATCCGCCCATGCCCAGCCATGCGGCGGGGACATGGATGAACAGGATGCGCACGGTCTCGCCCATCAGCCGGTCCGGCGGTACGTTCGTGAGGCCCCACCAAAGCGACCCGGCCACGAGCACGAGCCCGCCCACCAGCAGGGCTGGCGTCAGCGGGCGCGCGAGGCGCAGGAACCGGGCGGGATTTGCGTAAGCATGCATGGCAGGGGACCGCCGCAGCCTTTAGGCGCGGAAGGCGCTTCACTCAAGGTTTGCCTTGCAGGGCCCGAGCATGTGACTGGATGGTGCGCCCGACAGGATTCGAACCTGTGGCCCCCAGATTAGGAATCTGGTGCTCTATCCGACTGAGCTACGGGCGCGCCGATGGACGCCTTAGGTTGGGAACTTTGCCGAAGCAACGACAGGATTGGCCGCCGCTTCGCTATGGCCGTCTCCGGCGCTTCGCGCCTCCGACTCCGAACCTGTGGCCCCCAGATTAGGAATCTGGTGCTCTATCCGACTGAGCTACGGGCGCCCCTTGCCGCCTTTACGAAGCGCTCGCGAGGCTGGCAATTGCTCAGTTCACCTCGTCCGGCTTGGCCACCGGGACCAGCAGCGGCGCGACCGTGACGCCTTCCTCCAGCAGCTCTTTCGCATCGGCAAGGCTTGCTTCGCCGTGGATGGGGGCCGCATCCTTTTCGCCGTAATGCATGGCGCGGCTTTCATCGGCGAACTTCTTGCCGACATAGGTGGAGGACTTGAGCGCCTTCGCCTGCGCCTCGGCCAGCTTGCCGAGCGCGTCCTTCACTTCTGCGGGCAAATCACCGCCGGCAACCTTGTCGGTCTTTTCAGGAGCGCTTGGCTTGGCGGGAGCGACCTGCTGGTTGCCCTTGCGGCCGACGGATGGCGCCATCGGAGCCTTGGCCACCTGCGCGCTGCCGCAATGCGGGCACTCCACCAGTCCGCGCGCCTGCTGGTCGGCAAAGGCGGAGGACGAGCGGAACCACGCCTCGAAAGCATGGCCACTGTCGCAGGACAGGTCGAAGACGATCATGGTGCGGGCGATCTAGGCACGTCGCGCTTGTTGGCAAGGCTTGGCAATTGGCGGCGGACGTCCTCGATGCGGACAAGGTCAATATCGCAGAAGGCAAGGCCCGGCCCTTCCCCGCCCATGTCCAGCAGCACCTCGCCCCACGGATCGACGACCAGCGAATGCCCGTATGTTTCGCGCCGATCCTCATGCGTGCCAACCTGCGCCGCGGCAATGACGAAGGCGCTTGCCTCGATCGCGCGGGCGCGCAGCATGACATGCCAGTGCGCGCGGCCCGTGGGCAGGGTGAAGGCGGCGGGCACGGCGATGGCATCGCATCGCCGACGACCCAGCTCCTCGAACAGCGCGGGAAAGCGCAGATCATAACAGATGGCCAGGCCCAGCGTGCCAAGTGGCGTGGCAGGAACCGTCACGGCCACCTCCCCTGCGGCATAGGCATTGGATTCGCGCCAGCTCTCGCCGCTCGCAAGATCCACGTCGAACATGTGCATCTTGTCATAGATGACAGGCGCGACCGCCCCGTCGCCATCGCTGCGGAAGTAGCAGGACCGGTTGGCCCATTTCCCACCCGCAGCCGGAACCGCCATCGAACCAAGCGCGATATCGACGCCGGTTTCCATGGCCGTATTGGTCAGCTTCTCGGCAATCTCGCCCGCCATGCGGGGGTCGATCCACTCGGCCGCCCGCTTGCGATCACGGTCCAGCAGGATCGACATTTCCGGCGTGAAAAGCATCTGCGCCCCGGCAGCCGCAGCTTCTTCCGCCGCGCCTTCGATGGCGAAGAAATTGGCCTCGGGATCAATCCCGCTGGTCATCTGCAGGACGGCGATTTTCGGCATTACAGGCCCAACTTGGCGTCCAGCCTGCCTTCGCGCTCCAGCGCAGCGAGTTCGTCGCTGCCGCCGATGGGCTCGTCGTCGATGAAGATCTGCGGGACGGTGCGATAGCTCGGCAGGCGCTCTTTCAACGCCTTCTGGTCATCGCCGCCAAAGGTGATGTCGTATTCGGTGTAATCGACGCCCTTTTCATCCAGCAGCCGCTTGGCACGGTGGCAGAACCCGCACATCCCCTTGGTGTAAATCTCGACTTTGGGTTCGCTCAATGTCTCGCCTTTCCGGTGACTTGCGGCCCTCTTGAAACCGCAATTTGCCAGCCTACCTAGACCATGCCGCTGCATGCCGGAAGGGTGCGGCGACATCGAACTGGGTTCGCGCCGGATTGCCGGGCGGCCCGCAACAGACAGATTGCTCGAAAGACAGAGGATTTGACACGATGAACCGTACAGATTTCACCCCGTTCCGCCGCAACACCGTGGGCTTCGACCGCTTGTTCGACCTGATGGAAAACCAGGTCCGCCAGAACAGCGGCGACAATTACCCGCCCTTCAACATCGAACGGCGCAACGAAGATGCCTATCGCATCACGCTGGCACTGGCCGGCTTCCGCAAGCAGGATATCGACATCACCGCGCAGCAGAACCTGCTGGTGGTCGAAGGCAAGAAGCGCGACGAGACCGTGGAAGGCGACATGCTGCATGTCGGCATCGCCAATCGCGGGTTCGAACGCCGCTTCAACCTGGCCGATTATGTCCGCGTGGAAGCAGCCGAGCTGGCCGATGGCCTGCTGGTCATCGACCTGAAGCGCGAAGTGCCCGATGCGATGAAGCCCAAGAAGATCGCCATCGGCGGCAACACGCTGGAAGTCGTCCACGACAAGGACGAAGAGGCGAAGGACAAGGACGCCGACGCGGCCTGATCCGCGTGCGTCCCGCTAAATAACGTTCCGCAAAAAGTTCAGGGGCGGAGCCGGGATCGGCTCCGCCCCTTCGACGCATGAAGCGCCGACTCACTGCCTGAATTGGCTGTCCGGGTCGCAGAAGACGGCCGGTCCAGAGCAGCGAATCGCGAGACACTGTCCAAAAGCGTCTGAAAAAGCCGCGGCGCGGAGCCGCGTTTTCAAACTAAACCTTTGTTAAGCGCCCCCTTTCCGCGCAAACAGCCCTGTTGGCGCGGTCGAATTCGGTTATCGTAGTGTTTTGCTACGGCAAATACGCTTGGGAAATCAACCTGCAGCCCACGAAAAGCGCCCATTGCCTGACCGGCGTCGCGGTCTGTGGCCACCTGCGCGGCAGGGTATCAGACAAGGCGTGCCTGCTTCAGTGCAGCGGAGATGAAGCCGTCGAACAGCGGGTGCGGGTCGAAGGGCTTGCTCTTGAGTTCCGGGTGGAACTGCACACCGATGAACCACGGGTGCTCCGGACGCTCCACGATTTCCGGCAGCAGCCCGTCGGGTGACATGCCGGTGAAGATCAGGCCGTCCTTCTCCAGCGCGCCCTTGTAGGCCGAGTTCACCTCGTAGCGGTGGCGATGGCGTTCGGAGATTTCCGTCGCTCCGCCATAGACGCTGGAGACGTGGCTGTTGCCATCCAGCTTCGCCTCGTAAGCGCCCAGGCGCATCGTGCCGCCAAGGTCTGTGCTGGCCGAGCGTTTCTCCAGCCCTTCCTTGCCCATCCATTCGGTGATGATGCCCACCACCGGCTCGTCCGTCTCGCCGAACTCGGTCGAGGATGCACCGGCATGGCCTGCCGCACGGGCCGCTTCCACGCAGGCCATCTGCATGCCCAGGCAAATACCGAGGAATGGGATGTTCCGCTCCTTTGCGAAGCGCACGGCGGCGATCTTGCCCTCGCTGCCCCGGTCGCCGAAGCCGCCGGGCACGAGGATGGCATTCATCGGTTCGAGCCGGGCGACGATATCCTCGTCTTCCTGGTCGAACAGCTCGGCATCGATCCAGTCGATCTTCACCTTCACGCGGTTGGCCAGCCCGCCATGGACCAGCGCCTCGTTCAGCGACTTGTAGGCATCGGGCAGGCCGACGTACTTGCCCACGACTGCGATGGTGACTTCGCCTTCGGGGTTGAAATAGCGGTCCGTCACGTCGTTCCAGCGCGCCAGGTCGGGCGCCGGGGCATCGGTGATGCCGAAGCCGCGCAGGACTTCGGTGTCGAGGCCTTCCTCGTGATATTGCAGCGGCACGGAATAGATGCTGGGTGCGTCCAGCGCGGGGATCACCGCCTCTTTGCGCACATTGCAGAAATTGGCGATCTTCTGCCGCTCGCCGTCCGGGATCTCATGCTCGGCGCGGCAGAGCAGGACGTCGGGCTTGATGCCCAGCGCCGCGAGTTCACGCACGGAGTGCTGGGTGGGCTTAGTCTTCAGCTCACCCGCCGCTGCGATGTAGGGGACCAGCGTGACGTGGACCGACAGCGTCTGCATCGGCTCCAGGTCGTTACGCAGCTGGCGGATCGCCTCCATGAAGGGCAGGCTCTCGATGTCGCCCACCGTGCCGCCGATCTCGCACAGCACGAAGTCCAGCCCGTCCGTATCGGCCAGGGCGAACTGCTTGATGGCATCGGTGACGTGCGGGATGACCTGCACGGTCGCGCCCAGGTAATCGCCGCGGCGTTCCTTGGCTATGATGTCGCGGTACACGCGGCCGGAGGTGATGTTGTCGCCCTGGTGCGCCGACACGCCGGTGAACCGCTCGTAATGGCCGAGGTCGAGGTCGGTTTCCGCCCCGTCGTCCGTCACGAAGACCTCGCCGTGCTGATACGGGCTCATCGTGCCCGGATCGACATTCAGATAGGGATCGAACTTGCGGATGCGGACCTTGTAGCCACGCGCCTGCAGGAGGGCAGCAAGCGATGCTGCCATGAGACCTTTGCCGAGCGAGGAAACCACGCCGCCGGTAATGAAAATGAACCGCGCCATGGGAGGAGAGCCTTAGGCTTATGCAGGGATTCGGGGCAAGCGGCGATGCGGGGATTTTTTTACATTTTCCACGTTGCTGGTGGGCCCCGCATGGAATGCCGCGCCGGCACACGGGCGCGATGCACGCAAAGCCGCGCCGCAACTTTCGCGATGTCAGCGGGATCAGACCCCGGCGAGGGGATCGTTCGGATCGGCTGCCGGCGCGGGATCGACAGGTGCTTCGCCGTCGAGGCCGGGATCGCCCGGGATCAGGTCAGGCGCCTGTTGCGTGTTCGCCGGGACGACCGAGCGATCGAGCGTATCGTCGATCGTACGGGCCGAATTCTGGTTCACGGCGATGGAGGCCATCACGATGGACAGCGCCACGAAGGTCACGGCCAGCCACTTGGTCGCGCGGCTCAGGAAGTCCGCTGCGCCGCGTGCGCTCAGCATGCCGCCGGGGCTGCCGCCGCCACCGATGCCCAGCCCGCCCCCTTCGGAGCGCTGCATCAGGATCGTGCCGACCAGCGCGGCGGCGATCAGGCCCTGGAGGACGGTGAGGAACAGGAACAGGTTCATGGCAAAACGGCCTTACGGAATTGGATGTGCGCGCCGCAGATAGCGATGCGGCGCAGGAATGACAATGTGGAGGCGTGGAAGCCCGGTCCCTCGGCTTACTCTTCGCCCAGGTCGCCGGCGGCGATGATGATGCCAAGGAAGCTTTCGGCCGAAAGGCTCGCCCCGCCGACCAGCGCGCCGCCCACGATATCGTCGGCCAGCAATTCGCGCGTATTTTCCGCATTGACGGAGCCGCCATACAGGATGCGGATGCTCGCGCCTTCCTCGCCATAAGCCTTCACCAGCTGCTTCCGAATGGAAGTGTGCATGGCGACAATTTCTTCCGGCGTAGGCGTGCGGCCGCTGCCGATGGCCCAGACCGGCTCGTAAGCCACGGTGACCTTCTCGGTCAGCGCTTCCCCGCCCGACGGCAGCGAACCGGCCAGCATCTTCGCGATGACGGCTTCAGCCTTGCCGGCGTCACGCTCCGCCTCGGTCTCGCCCACGCAGACGATGATGTTGAGCCCGGCGGCGATGGCGGCATCGGCCTTCGCCTTCACGTCCGCATTCGTCTCGCCGTGATTGGCGCGGCGCTCGCTGTGACCAAGGATCACGAAGCCGGCGCCAGCGTCCTTCAGCATTGCTGCAGAGACATCGCCCGTATGCGCGCCGTCTTCCACATGGTGGCAATCCTGGCCGCCAATGCCGATCAGCGTGGCTTCCTTGCGGCAGGCGTGGACCAGCGTGAAAGGCGGCGCGATGGCCACCTCCACCTTGATCAGCCGTTCGGCCGAGCGGTCGATTGCACGCGCCTCCGCCAGCATGGCGCGGGTGCCATGCATTTTCCAATTGCCAACGATATATTTGCGTTCAGACATGATTTTCCAAGAATTTCAGATATTTCCGCGCATTGCACGCGCTATAAAACCGTTGTCCGCTAGGCCGGGGAGGCGCGGTTGTCAAAGTAGCTTTTCCACATCGTGTATTCCGCGCTCCGCAGTGTTGCGGGAAGGCCGCAGGCCGGATAAAGCCCTCAGCCGAAACGGCCCGTGAACGGGCTAAATGGCGTTCCTCAAGGCGATATCCACCCCATGCTCAAATTCTTCCGCGATTTCTTCAAGTCGAAGTTCGGTGTTCCCTTCACGCTGGCCTTCCTGGTCCTGATCGGGATTGCCTTTGCCAGTTCGGACGTGGCGAACAATTCGACCTTTGGCGGCATCGCCGGCGGGGACCGGGTGGCGACCGTGGGCGACAGCAAGATCGACACCTCCGACCTAAGGGCCGCAATCTCCAGCGCTTACGACCAGGCACGCCAGTCCGATCCGACGCTGACGATGGAGACATTCCTGGCATCGGGCGGCATGGACCGGGTGGTGGACAATGTGGTGCGCCGCGCCTCCATTGCCGAATTCGGCCGCGAATACGGCTTCCGCGTCAGCAACCGCCTGGTTGATAGCGAGCTGCTGCAGATCGGCGCATTCCGCGGGGCCGACGGCAATTTCGACCAGCAGACCTATGAAGGG
The DNA here is from genome assembly GCF_001687545.1 of Paraurantiacibacter namhicola. Taxonomy (NCBI): domain Bacteria; kingdom Pseudomonadati; phylum Pseudomonadota; class Alphaproteobacteria; order Sphingomonadales; family Erythrobacteraceae; genus Paraurantiacibacter; species Paraurantiacibacter namhicola. Next base: position 1,773,466 of record NZ_CP016545.1, read on the forward strand.
GCGCTGCGCAGCGCGAACCTGACCGATTCCATTTTCCGCAACGACCTGACGCAGGGCCTGTTCGTGCGCCAGATCCTGCTGCCCGCAGCTTATGGCGCCACCATGCCGCGCAGCATGGCAAGCCGATATGCCACCCTGCTGAAGGAACGCCGCAGCGGCGCCATCGCATCGCTATCCAGCGAAGCCTTCGCCCCGGCGGGTGACCCGTCCGACAAGGTGCTGGGCGCGTACTACCAAGAAAACCGCAACAATTACGTCCGGCCCGAACGCCGCACGATCCGTTACGTCACCTTTGGCGAGGATGCCGTGCGCGACCTGCCCGCACCCACCGATGCGCAGATTGCCGCCCGGTACGAGCGGGACAAGGCGCAATATGCCGCGACGGAGAACCGCACCTTCACGCAGTTGGTCGTCCCCACCCAGGCATTGGCGAATGAGATCGCCCAGCAGGCGCGCAGCGGCACGTCGCTGGCTGCCATCGCGCAGGCACGCGGGCTGGCCACCACGCAGTTCGGCCCGGTGACGCGCCAGGAGGCCGCTGGCCAGTCCTCCGCAGCTGTCGCCACCGCCGCCTTTTCCGCTGATCGCGGTGCCATCGCCGCACCGGCCCGCGGTCCGCTGGGCTTCTATGTGCTGCGAGTGGACAATATCGACCGTCGCGCTGGCCGCACGCTGGCGCAGGTGCGCGGCGATATCGCGCAGCAGCTCGCCACCGAGCAGCGCCGCGCAGCCTTCCTGAACCTGGCAGGCGAGGTCGAGGACGAAATCGATGGCGGCGCCAGCCTGGCCGAACTGTCCCAGACGCTGGATCTCGACATCGTCACGCTGGAACCTGCGACCGCCAATGGCCGCATCTATGGCAAGGACACGACCGTGCCGGAATTCTTCGGCCGCGTCCTGCCGGTGGTCTTTGAAGTGGACGAAGGCGATCCGCAGCTCGCCGAGGCTGAGCCGGGCAAGACGATCATGGTCTTCGAAGTCAGCGAAATCACGCCTTCTGCCATTGCTCCACTCTCCGAAATTCGCCGCAATGTGATTGCCGACTGGAAACGGTCCGAAGGCAGCCGCCTTGCCCGCGAGGCAGCGGACCGCGTGGTGAAGCGCGTCGAAGACGGGCAAACGCTGGCGCAGGCCGTTGCGGCTGAAACCGCCAGCATTCCCGTGCAGAACACCTCGCTGGACCGGCAGGCGCTCAGCCAGATGCAGGACGTGCCGGGCCGCGTCGCGCTGTTCTTCAGCATGGCGGAAGGCTCGGTGAAAAAGCTGGAAGCGCAGAACAGCGGCGGCTGGTACGTCATCACCGTGACCGACATCGCCGTGCCGGACCTGACGGACGGCGACGCGCAGATGGTCGACCAGGTGACTGTGGAACTGTCGCAGGCCGTGGAAGGCGAATATACGGACCAGCTGGTTGCCGCGATCGAAAAGGATATCGGCGCGGAACGCAACCAGGCGGCCATCGATGCGGTTGGCACATCGCTGACCGGCAACAGCCAGCAATAGGCGTAACAATCCGGGGCGAGAGATGGCGGGCGACATGAAGGCTGGCGGCCCGAACAATGCCGATGCGGCGCGCGGGCAGCTGGCTGAAGGCCGACCGGCGCTCGTCTGGCGCAAGGTGGTGGCGGATACCGTCTCGCCCGTGGGCGCCGCCCTTCGCCTGATCGAACCGGGGCGCGGGGACTTCCTGCTTGAATCGGTCGAGGGCGGCGCAATCCGCGGGCGCTATTCCCTGCTGGGGCTGGATCCGGACCTGGTGTTCCGGGCCGAAGGCGCGACGGCGGAGGTCAACCGCAACTGGCGCCATGATCGCGGTGAATTCCAGCCCGAGCGCGGCGATGCGTTGACCGCCCTGCGCGCGCTGGCTGAAAGCTGCCGGATCGACGTGCCGCCAGAATTGCCTGAGGCGCTCGCCTGCCTGGTCGGATATTTCGGGTATGAGACCATCGGTCTGGTCGAAACCCTGCCGCGCGCGCCTGCCAGCGAGCTGGCGCTGCCGGACATGCTGTTCGTGCGCCCCACCCTGCTGCTGGTGTTCGACAATCTGTCGGACGAGCTGTTTGCCGTCGCGCCCGTGTGGCCAAATGGCGATGCCGAGCGCCTGCTGGACGACGCGGCGGAGCGCATCGACGAGGCGCTGCGCGCCCTGTCCGCCCCCATGCCCGCCGCGCCCGCGCAGGCCAAATTGCCGGACATGGACTTCACCCCGGTGATGCCGGAGGCGGACTATGCCGCCATGGTGGGCCGCGCGAAGGAATACATCACCGCAGGCGACATCTTCCAGGTCGTGCTGGCGCAGCGCTTCACCTGCCCCTTCCCGCTGCCTCCGCTGGAGCTTTACCGCGCCCTGCGCCGCGTGAACCCCTCGCCCTTCCTCTATTTCCTGGACCTGCCGGGCTTTGCCGTGGTCGGCTCCAGCCCCGAAATCCTCGTGCGCGTGCGCGATGGCGAAGTTACCATCCGTCCCATCGCCGGAACGCGCCCGCGCGGCCGGACCGATGCGGAGGATGCGGCGAACGAGCGCGACCTGCTGGCTGACCCCAAGGAATGCGCCGAGCACCTGATGCTGCTCGACCTGGGCCGCAACGATGTGGGCCGCGTGGCGCGCGAAGGCAGCGTGGATGTGACCGCCAGCTTCACCATCGAACGCTACAGCCACGTCATGCATATCGTCAGCAACGTCACCGGCGCCCTGGCGGAGGGCAAGGACGCGCTCGACGCACTGTTCGCAGGCTTCCCGGCCGGCACGGTCAGCGGCGCGCCCAAGGTCCGCGCCTGCCAGATCATCGCGGAGCTGGAGCCGGAAACGCGCGGTGCCTATGCCGGCGGCGTTGGCTATTTCGCGCCTGATGGTTCGGTCGACAGCTGCATCGTCCTGCGCACCGCCGTGGTGAAGGATGAAGTGATGCATGTGCAGGCAGGCGCAGGCATCGTCGCGGACTCCGTGCCGGAAAGCGAGGCTGCCGAATGCCGCCACAAGGCCGGCGCCCTGATCGCCGCCGCGCGCGAGGCGGCCCGCGTGGCGCAGGAGCCGGGGTTCGGCCAATGAGCCGGGTGAAGATGCGTCTGGCGACCTGCCTGATACCCCTCGCCCTGCTCGCCTGCGGGGAAGCGGAAGAGCCGCTCTCGCAAACCGATGTCGCGCCGGCCGCATCCGAACCCAGCGCCTGCAAGCCGGTCGTGTTCGAGGAGACGCCCCTCACCCATTGCATCGCCGCGCCCGCGAAGCACGCCATCGCCATGGATCTCGGCCCCGATGACGGCGCGCCTTACCGCTCGCTGGCAGGTCTCGCCGCCAACCGCGCACCCGATGCCCCCGCAGTCGCCTTCGCCATGAATGGCGGCATGTATGACGAGGCGGGCGAGCCCATCGGATACTACGTCGAAGGCGGAGAGCGGCTGCACGAACTCAACCGCGCGGACGGCCCGGGCAATTTCCACCTGAAACCCAATGGCGTTTTCTTCGGTACGGGCGACACATGGCGCGTGCTGACCAGCGCGAAATTCTATGACACGGTGTCCGACCGCCCGGAATTCGGCACGCAGAGCGGACCGATGCTCGTCATCGATGGCGAGCTGCACCCCGATTTCTCCGAGGATGGCGAATCCAAGAAGACCCGCAACGGCGTTGGCGTGGACGCGGCCGGCCGCGCGCATTTCGTCATCAGCGAGGCGCCTGTCAGCTTCGGTAAGTTTGCCCGCTATTTCCGCGATGTGGCGGAAACGCCCAATGCGCTGTTCCTCGATGGCAGCGTCTCGCAGCTATGGAATGCGGCGCGCGGGCGGATGGATAACGGCCCTTCGCTCGGGCCGATCATCGTGGTGGAGATCAAGGAATGACGCTCACTTACGAACGCACGCTCTATCCGGAAATCGAGCCGTACGAGAGCGGCATGCTGGATGTCGGCGAAGGCCACTCGCTCTATTACGAGCGCGTCGGCACGCCGGGCGCAAAGCCTGCGGTCTTCCTCCATGGCGGCCCGGGCGGCGGAATGAGCCCCGACCATCGCCGCCAGTGGAGCCCGGACAAATACGACGTGCTGCTGTTCGACCAGCGCGGCTGCGGCAAATCGCTCCCCTTCGCTGAGATCGAGCACAACGACACCTGGCGCATCGTGGCCGACATGGAGCGCCTGCGCGCAATGTGCGGCTTCGACAAATGGCAGGTCTTCGGCGGCAGCTGGGGCGCGACGCTCGCCCTCGCCTATGCGCAGGAACATCCGCAGCGCGTGTCCGAACTGGTGCTGCGCGGCGTTTTCCTGGCCCGCGCGAAGGAGAAGGCCTGGCTTTACAGCCACGGCGCCAGCCAGATCATGGCCGAGCAATGGGCCAGCTTCACCGGCCTGATCCCGGAAACTGAGCGCGGCGACCTGGTTAAGGCCTATCACGCCCGCCTGACCAGCGATGACGAACAGACGCGCCTCGCCGCGGCGAAGGAATGGTCGATGTGGGAAGGCTGCGTTGCCACCCTACTGCCGAACGACGCGCTGATGGACAGCTTCGCCGACCCGTCCAAGGCCGTCCCCTTCGCCCGCATCTGCGCGCGCTTCTTCATGGAGGGCTTTTTCATGGAAGAAGCCCAGCTGCTGAAGAATGCAGGCCGCCTGAAGGGCATCCCCGGCATCATCGTGCAGGGCCGCCACGACATCTGCACCCCGCCCGCCAGCGCATGGGAACTCGCCCAGCTATGGCCGGAAGGGGAGTTGCGGATCGTCCACGATGCCGGCCACAGCGCAGGCGAACCGGGCATTATCGACGGGCTTGTCCGCGCGACGGACGAATTGGCGGACGCAAGGTGAGATTTCATCGCGGCTACGCGCTTGCCGCAGGTCTCTTGTTCGCCATCGAGGCTTACATCGCGCTTTACGTGAGGGATGCTTTCGTACGGCCCGTACTGGGCGATGTCCTCGCAGTGATGCTGGTCTATTGCGGGTTTCTGGCTGTGTTTTCGGCACGCCGGATCACAGCGGCGATCGTGGCGCTGCTGGTAGCTTTTGCGATCGAGGCCATGCAATATCTACGCGTACTGGACCTGCTGGGTTTGCAGGATAATCGCATCGCGCAAATCGTCCTTGGCACTACGTTTTCGTGGGGAGACATGCTGGCTTACGTCATCGGCGCGGGGCTGGCGCTCGGCATCGATACCATCCTGCATCGTCACCGGTCTTGAACCCCACCGGCAATTCCGCAAGAGCTTCCACATGATCCCTTCGCGCACCATATTGGTCATCGACAATTACGACAGCTTCACCTTCAACCTCGTCCATTACGTGATGGAGCTGGGGGCCGAGGTGCGGGTGGAGCGCAATGATGCGATCTCCGCCAGCGAGGCGATGGCATCGGGCGCGGCGGGCGTGCTTATCTCGCCTGGCCCCTGTACGCCGAACGAGGCGGGCATTTCGCTCGACCTCGTCGCGGCCTGCGCGGACAGCGCCACACCGCTGCTCGGCGTGTGCCTCGGCCATCAGGCCATCGGGCAGCACTTTGGCGGGCGCGTGGTGCGCGGCGGGCTGATGCATGGCAAGACTTCGCCCGTGGAACATGACGGCAGCGGCGTTTTCGCCGGCCTGCCTAGCCCCTACGAGGCAACCCGCTACCACTCGCTGATTGTCGAGGACATCCCGGACTGCCTGGTGGTCAACGCCACGTCGGAAACGCCGGGGCTGGACGGCACCTGCGCCATGGGATTCCGGCACCGCGACCTGCCCATCCATGGCGTGCAGTTCCACCCGGAAAGCATCGCCACGCAGCACGGCCACGCCCTGCTCGCCAACTTCCTGAAAATCTGCGGGCTGACCCCGCGCATGCCCAAACGGATCGCCGCATGAGCCAGCTTCCCGACACCGCCCGCCACCTGACCGAGGAGGAGGCGGAGGAGACATTCGGCCGCATCCTGGATGGCGAAACGAGCGAAGAGGCCATCGCCGACTTCCTGACCGGCCTTTCCGATCGCGGCGAGACTTCCGACGAGATCGCCGGTGCCGCCCGCGCCCTGCGCGCGCGCCTGATCCCGGTCGCTGCGCCGGAAAACGCCATCGACGTGTGCGGCACGGGCGGCGACGGGCACCATACCCTCAACGTCTCCACCGCTGTCGGGCTGGTCGTGGCCGCGTGCGGCGTGCCGGTGGCGCGGCATGGCAACCGTGCGGTCAGCTCGCTGGCGGGCGTGGCCGATACGCTGGAGGTGCTGGGCCTCAACATGGAAGCCGCCGGCCGGACGGCGGAAAAGACGCTGAACGAGATCGGCATCTGCTTCCTCTTCGCGCCCAACCACCACCCGGCGATGCGCCGCATCCAGCCCATCCGCAAGAAACTGGGCCGCCGCACCATCTTCAACCTGATGGGCCCGCTGTCCAATCCAGCCCGCGTGCGCCGCCAGCTGATCGGCATCGCGCGGCCGGCCTATGTGCCGATCTATGCCGGAGCCATGGCGCGGCTGGGGACCGAACGCACGCTGATCGTGTCTGGCGATGAAGGCCTGGATGAACTGAGCCTGGCAGCCGGAAACGAAATGGCCGAAGTGACGGGCCGCGATTTCGAGATGCAGCGCCTCAACGCAAAGCAGGCTGGGCTCGAAAACGCGCCGGTCGAGGCCATTCGCGGCGGCGATGCAGCACACAATGCGAAGGCGCTGGAAGCCCTGCTGATGGGCGCGCCCGGGCCCTATCGCGATGCCGTCCTGCTCAATTCCGCCGCTGCCCTGCGCGTGGCGGGCGAAGTGGACAGCTGGGAAGAGGGCGTGGAGGAAGCGGGCGAAGCCATCGACAAGGGGCTCGCCAAGGGCATTCTCGACTGCTGGATAAAGGCGGCAAAATAGCGCGCTTGCCATCAACCGTTCGCCCTGAGCTTGTCGAAGGGCCGTCCTTCCTTGTAGCGCAGCGCTTAAAGAAAAAGGGGGGCTTCGACAGGCTCAGCCCGAACGGACATTTAGCCTTGGGAAAATATGGATAAACTCGCCGAGATCTGCGCCACCAAGCGCGAGGAAGTCGCCGCGCGCAAGACGGGCGCGACCATTGCCGATCTGGACGCACGCGCCGCCGAGCTTTCCAGCCCGCCGCGCGGATTCGAGGCGGCATTGCGCCGCGCCTCGGCGGACGGCTTCGGCCTGATTGCAGAGATCAAGAAAGCCTCTCCCAGCAAGGGCCTGATCCGCGCGGACTTTCGCCCGCACAAGCACGCGATGGATTATGCCGCAGGCGGCGCGGCCTGCCTCTCCGTCCTGACCGACGCGCCTTATTTCCAGGGTCATGAGGATTACCTGATGGATGCCCGCGCCAGCTGCGAACTGCCGGTGCTGCGCAAGGACTTCATGGTCGATCCCTGGCAGGTGGCCGAAGCCCGCGCCATCGGGGCCGACGCCATCCTGATCATCGTCGCCGCGCTGGAGGATGCGCAGATGGCGGCGATCGAACAGGCTGCCCATGAACGCGGCATGGATGTCCTGGTGGAGGTGCATGACGAGGCGGAGATGGAGCGCGCCCACGTGCTCAAATCCCGGCTGGTCGGCGTGAACAACCGCAATTTGAAGACCTTCACTACGGACCTGGCCACCACGGAACGCCTCGCCCCGCTCGCACCGGAAGGCGCGCTGCTGGTGGGGGAAAGCGGCATCAACACGCACGCCGATTGCCAGCGGCTGGCCCGCGCTGGCGTACGAACCTTCCTGGTGGGCGAAAGCCTGATGCGCGCCGACGATGTCGAGGCCGCGACCCGAACGCTCCTGACTGGAGGATAAGCCTTGCACCTGCACCACGATCCCGCTGCGCCTGCAGCCAGCGAAATTGCCTTCGATGATTTCCTGAAGGTCGACATCCGTATCGGCACCATCGTCGAGGCGGAGGAGTTTCCCGAGGCCCGCAAGCCTGCCTACAGGCTGCTGATCGATTTCGGACCGGGCATCGGCCAGAAGAAGAGCAGCGCGCAGATAGTGGCGAATTATGCGCTGGAAGACCTGCGCGGCCGCAAGGTCGCCGCTGTGGTCAACTTCCCGCCGCGCCAGATTGGCCCGGTGCGATCCGAAGTGCTGACCGTCGGCTTCCCGGATGAGGCGGGCGAGGTCGTGCTGTTTACGCCGGACAAGGACGTGCCGGACGGCGCGCGGCTGTTCTGAAGCGGTTTCCTACCGGCTGCGCAGCGTGCATATCGGCCAGATGATGAAACCCTCGCCCAATGCCTGCCCCTGCCATTTCCAGGCGCTAAACATCCTCGCGGATTTTGCACGCAGGACACTGTAACACCTGTAACACCTTTCAGCTTCAGAGGCCCTTCGATGAACAGACTGACGCATCTCGACGAATCGGGCGCGGCCCGCATGGTCGATGTCGGGGGCAAGACGGCAAACGCCCGCTCCGCCACCGCCGAGGGGCGCATCGCCATGTCGACTGCCACATTGCAGGCCGTGCGCGATGGCAGCGGCCCGAAGGGTGACGTGCTGGCCGCCGCGCGCATCGCGGGCATCATGGCCGCCAAGCGCACGGGCGAGCTGATCCCGCTCTGCCACCCGCTCGCGCTAGAGACGGTCAGCGTGGACTTCGCCTTCGACGAAAGCGCGATCCGCGTCACCGCCCGCGCGGCGCTGACAGGCAAGACAGGCGTGGAGATGGAGGCGCTCGTCGCCGCCAGCGTGGCCCTGCTGACTATCTACGACATGGCCAAGGCCCTGGAGAAAGGCATGGTCATCGAACAGGTCCGCCTGCTGGAGAAGACCGGCGGCAAGAGCGGGGACTGGCACGCGACATGAGCATGCTGTCGCTGGAAGAGGCGCTCGCAAGGCTGCTGGACGGCGTCACGCCTCTGGGCAGCGAGCAGGTTGCGGTGGAGGCGGCGCTGGGCCGCTACCTCGCCGCTCCGCTGCTGGCGCGGCGTACTCAGCCTGCCGCGGACCTCTCCGCCATGGACGGCTATGCCATGGGCGCAGGCGGCCTGGCCGGGCCATGGCGCGTGGTGGGGGAAAGTCGCTGCGGCCATCCCTTCGGCGGCTCGCTGGTGGATGGCGAGGCGGTGCGCATCTCCACCGGCGCGCTGATGCCTTCAGGGGCTGGTGCCGTGCTGTTGCAGGAGAACGCAGCCCGCGATGGCGATGCCCTGTCGCTGAACGGGGAAGGCGAGCCAACGCCGCGCCACATCCGCCGCGAGGGCTTCGACTTCGCCTCGGGCGAGACCGTGCTGGAAGCAGGCACCCGCATTGGCGCGGCCCAGCTCGCGCTCGCCATGTCGGCCGGGCATGGCACGCTGGCGGTTGGCAAACGCCCGTCCGTCGCCGTGATCGACAGCGGGGAGGAACTGGTCAGCGACCCGGAAGCCGCTGGCGAGCATCAGCTCCCCGCCTCGAACGGCGCGATGGTGGAAGCAATGGTGCGCGGCCATGCGAGCGAGGTCAGCCGGCTCGGTCCCGTCAAGGACAGCATGGAGGCGCTGCTGGGCGCGCTCGACCGTGCCGGCGATGCCGATGTCGTCGTGACCAGCGGCGGTGCCTCGGTGGGTGATCACGACCTGGTGAAACCGGCGCTGGAGCGTTTGGGCGCGGAGGTCAACTTCTGGCGCGTAGCGATCCGTCCGGGAAAGCCGCTGATGCTGGCGCGCAAGGGCAAGACGACTGTCGTCGGCCTGCCGGGTAATCCGGTGTCCGCCTATGTCACGGCCGTCCTGTTCGTGATGCCGCTCCTGCGTGCGCTGGGAGGAGCCAGCGATCCCCGAATGCAGACAATGGCGATGCCGCTTGCCGCGCCGATGCCGGAAGGCGGGCCGAGGATGGAGTTCCACCGCGCCGTGCTGGACGAGGCTGGAGCCGCACCTATCGCCGAGCGTGACAGCAGCGCCCTTCGCGCCCTCGCAACGGCGCAGGCGCTCATCATCCGGCCCGCAGGATGCCCTGCATCACGGGCTGGCGACATCGTGCAGGTCTGTTGCCTCGAAAATGGCGGAATCGCTTGACGCACTGATGAATGTTGCTTAATCGTTCCCTGTCCGTTCACCAATCGACCCACTCGGGTTGACGTGTCCGCTGCAAGGAGGCCTTGGCATGCTCACAGCCAAGCAACACGAATTGCTCCAGTTCATCCAGCGCCGCCTGGAAGAATCCGGAATCTCCCCGTCTTTCGAGGAAATGAAGGAAGCGCTGGACCTGAAATCCAAGTCCGGCGTCCACCGCCTGATTTCCGCCCTTGAAGAACGCGGCTTCATTCGCCGCCTGCCGAACCGCGCCCGTGCACTCGAAGTGCTGCGCGAGCCGGAAGATGTGAATGCCGGCGGTCGCAAGACGCCGACCAGCAACGACAATGTCGTCGAGTTCAAGGCTCCGGCGGCGGCTCCGGCTCCCGCCAACGACGTGGTCGAGATCCCTCTGCATGGCCGCATTGCTGCCGGTGCGCCGATCGAGGCCTTCGAAGATCACCAGAGCCTGCCCGTCCCCGCCGCCCTGCTGGGCGCAGGTGAACATTACGCGCTCGAAGTTTCAGGCGATTCGATGATCGAGGCCGGCATCTTCGATGGCGACTTCGCCCTAGTCCGCAAGACCGACACCGCGCGCGATGGCGAAATCGTGGTCGCGCTGGTGCGCGGCGAGGAAGCCACGCTCAAATACCTGCGCCGCGACAGCGGGCAGGTGGTGCTGGACCCCGCGAACGCAAGCTATGAGCCGCAGATCTACAGCCAGAACGAAGTGCAGGTTCAGGGCAAGCTCGCAGGGCTGCTCCGCCGCTACCACTGATCCGGCATTTCGCCGCAGTTTGAGGCTGTGGGCGGCGCAGGACCGGACTTGCTCCGCTGTGCCTAGCGCCGCCCCCGGTCGCCCCACCAGCCATGTTCGCCCTGGCTTTGCGCAACCGTGGTGACCCGCGCATCCTCGCCGTCCAGCACGATGGCGAGGCCGCCACTTTCGGACAGCATACGCATATCCGCCTTCAATACACGCGGCTCGCATGTGCGCGGCAGCCAGCGCTCGGAAATGACGATGTCCGATCGTTCGCAGGCCGCGGCAAGGTCTCGCTCGGCAATCAGTTCACGACTCCGGCTGATCAGGACCTGCCAGGTGCGACCGTCTCGCTCTACGCCGATCACGCAGAAGTCCGGGCTGCACCGCGCACCGGGCCAGTCTGCCAGCGGCACGGCTTCGCCCTGCACGCCCGCAAGCTCCATCAGATTGCCGCGCGCATAGCTTGACCGGCTGTCCCGGAGCACCAGCAGCCGCTCGTCCTCCCCGGTGATACCGACATGCCGCCCGTCGCCTGAAACCAGCAGGTCCGGAACGGGCGTCGCAATCATCATCGCGGTGGCGACTGCCGCGGGCACAAAGCCCAGCAGTCTCGCCCTCCCTCGCCAGAGCGCCAGCCACAATCCTCCCGCCACGAACAGCGCGAAGGCGGCATTGCCCATATGCGGCATCAGCTTGACCGCGCCCGGCTGCGCCGAAACCGTGTGCGCTATGCCCAGCAGCAGGTCGAGCGTCTGCCCTGCAAGCCACCACGCCGGTGCGCCCAGCCCGAACAGGTCCAGGAACAGCGCCAGCGCGATCAGCGGCATGGACAGGAATGTCACCAGCGGGATGGCAACGACATTGGCCAGCGCCCCGTAAACGCCTGCCCGGTGGAAGTGGAACAGGACGATCGGCATCAAGGCTATCTCGATCACCATCCCAGTCACCAGAAGCATGAAAGCGCCCCGCCCCGTCCTCCGCAGCCAACCCTCTTCGCGCGGCCTCAGGAAGGCACGGACGGGCGCGCTGTTGTGCAAGGCGACGATGGCTATCACGGCGGAAAAGCTCATCTGGAAGCTGGGCCCGACCAGCGTCTCCGGCCACAGCAGCAGCACGAAGGCCGCCGCCACGGCTACCATGCGCAGGCTCAGCGGCTCTCGCCCCAGTGCAAGGGCGATAAGCACCAGCACCGCGCCCACGCAGCTTCGCACCGTGGGCACCTGCGCGCCGGTCAGCAGGGTATATCCAATCCCCGCCAGGGCCGCGATCCCGGCGGCCAGCACCGGCAGCCTGACACGCAGGACCAACCAAGGCCAGAGCGCCAGCAACCGGATTGCCAGCATGTAAGCCGCCGCAATCACCGCGCTGACATGCAGTCCGCTGATCGAAAGCAGGTGCGTCAGCCCCGCGTCCCGCATCGCCTCCTCGTCTACCGACGAAATGGCGCCGCGGTCCCCGCTGGCAAAGGCCGCCGCGATGGATCCCGCCGATCCGCCCAGATTGTCCCGGACATGCCCCGACAGGCGCCTTTGCAGGCTGCCGATAAGCGAGCCCCTCTCGGCGCCCTCCAGCACCTCGACCTCGCCCAAAGCGCTGCCGGTGGCGGCATACCCCTGGAACCAGGCGGTGCGCGCAAAATCGTATCCTCCTGGCAGCATGGGCGCTGCTGGCGGCATCAGGCGAGCGCGAAGGCGGACCACTGCGCCTTCCGTCAGGTCTGCCCGGTCGTTCTCCAACGGCACGTTGACCCGCACCTTGATGGCCGAGCCGTCCTCTGGCGAGCGTGTGGCCATGACCAGCCTGACCCGTTCCTGCGAGGGTTGCTCGATACGCTCCAGCACCGTGCCCTCGAACGTGCCGAATACAGGCCTCTCCAACGCAGGCTGGCCGACCGTGGCCGAGCGCGCCCACGCCAATGCCAGCCCGATCGCAAACACCAGCCCCACCGCCATGCAGGCCCGCAGCAGCGCATCGCGATCCTCCCGCCCACGCCATGCGGCCAGCGCGCCCAGCACGAGAAATCCCGCCGCGGCCATGCTGGCAATCCAGCTCGCCGGCCCCGGAAGCGTGAACCACGATGCGATGCCCGCAGCAAAAGCCACCACCAGCCAAGGGCCCTTGTCGAAGCCTGCACGGCCCAGGGCGCCTTCAAGCGTGTCCGCGATGCTGGACAAAGCCGCGCGCATTCGCCAAGGCGTGTGCTGCAACGCAACATCGCCATCGCCCTCCCCCATGGGCACCAGTGGTGGCACGCGCGTGGCCATCAAATCGATTGGATAGGAAAGACAGCCCAATGGCAAGCGGCAGCGACGGCAATTTCGGCTCTGACCGCCAGGTCGTCACCCGTTTTGCACCATCGCCCACCGGTTTCCTGCATATCGGCGGCGCGCGTACGGCGCTGTTCAACTGGCTGTTCGCAAAGCATCACGGCGGCAAGGCGCTGCTGCGGATCGAGGATACGGACCGCAAGCGCAGCACGCAGGATGCGATCGACGCGATCCTGGATGGCCTGTCCTGGCTTGGCCTCGAATATGATGCGGACCCGATCTACCAGTCGCAGCGGGCGGACCGGCACCGCGAAGTGGCGCTGAAGCTGCTCGAAGCAGGCCATGCTTACAAGTGCTTCGCAACGCCCGAAGAGCTGGAGCAGATGCGCGCAGAGCAGCGGGCCAACAAGCAGCCGATGCGCTACGATGGCCGCTGGCGCGATCGCGACCCGTCCGAAGCGCCCGGCGGCACGCCCTTCACCGTGCGCCTGAAGACCGCGACCGAAGGCGAGACCGTTATCGAGGACGCCGTGCAGGGGCGCGTCGCGGTGAAGAATGCCGAAATCGACGATTATATCCTGCTTCGCGCCGATGGCACGCCGACTTACATGCTCGCCGTGGTGGTCGACGATATCGACATGGGCTGCACGCACATCATCCGCGGCGACGATCACCTCAACAACGCCTTCCGCCAGCTGCCGATCATCCATGCCATGCAGGGGATCGAGGACGGTTGGGAGCAGCCCGTCTATGCCCATGTCCCGCTGATCCACGGCAATGACGGCGCCAAGCTCTCCAAGCGCCATGGCGCAACCGGCGTGGAAGCTTACCGCGACGAGCTGGGCATCCTGCCCGAGGCCATGTGCAATTACCTGCTGCGCCTTGGCTGGGGCCACGGCGACCAGGAAGAATTCAGCCGCGAGGAAGCGATTGCCGCTTTCGACCTCGCCGGTGTCGGCAAGAGCCCGAGCCGCTTCGACATGAAGAAGCTGCTGAACATGAACGGCAATTACATTCGCGAGGCCGACGATGTGCGTCTGGCCACGCTGGCCGCACAGGAAATGGGCGGCAAGGTAGACGAGACGCTACTTGCCGAAGCCATGCCTGTGCTGAAGACCCGGGCGCGCGACATCAAGGAACTGGCCGAAGGGGCAGCATTCCTCTTCACGCAGCGTCCGCTGGAACTTACCGAGAAGGCCGCTGGTTTACTCGGTGACGATGCCCGCGCGATGCTGGCAAAAATCTCTTCGCGGCTGCGCGGGATAAGCGACTGGACGACAGACGCTTTGGAAGCCAGTCTGAAGGCATATGCGGAAGAGCTGGGGCTTGGCCTCGGCAAGCTTGCGCAGCCGCTTCGTGCGGCACTGACCGGGACGACAACCTCGCCCGGGATATTCGATGTGCTGGTGCTTCTTGGGAAAGAAGAAAGCCTCGCCCGGATCGACGATCAAGCGAACGGCTGAACAGGCCCGGCAACAGACAAGACGTTAACAGGAGAAGCCAGGTGGCTGACAAACAGGCGAAACTAGAGCTTGGCGGCGAGAGCCACGATTTCCCGGTGCTGGAAGGCACCTGCGGCCCCGACGTGGTCGATATCCGCAAGATGTACGGCACGACCGGCAAGTTCACCTACGATCCGGGCTACAAGTCCACGGCCAGCTGCGAAAGCGCGCTGACCTATATCGACGGCCAGGAAGGCGTCCTGCTTCACCGCGGCTATCCCATCGGCCAGCTGGCCGAGAAATCCAGCTTCATGGAAGTCAGCTACCTGCTGCTGAACGGCGAACTGCCGAGCTCGGACGAGCTGGACGATTTCACTTACACCATCACGCGGCACACCATGCTGCATGACCAAATGCGCCAGTTCTACCAGGGTTTCCGCCGCGATGCGCACCCGATGGCCATCATGTGCGGTGTCGTGGGCGCGCTTTCGGCATTCTACCATGACAGCACGGACATTTCCGATCCCGAACACCGGAAGATTTCCAGCCACCGCCTGATCGCCAAGATGCCCACGATTGCGGCGATGGCTTACAAGTATTCGGTCGGCCAACCCTTCCTCTATCCGGACAATTCGCTCAGCTACACGGGCAATTTCCTGCGCATGACCTTCGGCGTTCCGGCCGAGGAATACGAGGTCATCCCCGAGGTCGAGAGCGCGATGGACAAGATCTTCATCCTGCACGCCGATCACGAGCAGAACGCTTCCACCTCCACGGTGCGACTGGCCGGTTCTTCGGGCGCAAACCCCTTCGCCTGTATCTCGGCCGGCATCGCCTGCCTTTGGGGCCCGGCCCATGGCGGCGCGAACGAGGCAGCGCTGAACATGCTGCGCGAAATCGGCACGCCGGACCGCATCCCACATTACATCGAGCGCGCGAAGGACAAGAACGACCCGTTCCGCCTGATGGGTTTCGGCCACCGCGTGTACAAGAATTACGATCCCCGCGCGGCGGTGATGCAGAAGACGGTGCGCGAAGTGTTCGAGGCGCTGAACGTGAAGGACCCGGTGTTCGAAACGGCCCTGCAGCTGGAAGAAATCGCCCTGAACGACGATTATTTCCGCGAGAAGAAGCTGTTCCCCAATGTGGACTTCTATTCCGGCATTATCCTGTCGGCCATCGGCTTCCCGACCACCATGTTCACCGCGCTGTTTGCGCTCGCCCGCACCGTGGGCTGGGTTGCGCAGTGGAACGAGATGATCTCCGATCCCGGCCAGGTCATCGGCCGTCCGCGCCAGCTCTACACCGGTCCCACGCAGCGCGACTACGTGCCGCTGGACCAGAGGTAAGAGGGCGACATGGGCAAGCTACTCGTCATAATCGGAGCCACCGTTGCCGTTTTCGGTGGGTTTTTCATGCTGCAGGGCCTGGGCATCATCATGTGGCCGGCCGAAAGCTTCATGCTCGCAAACGAGACATGGGTGACCAATGGCGCCATCATCATGGTGGCAGGCCTGCTGGTGGTGATCCTCGGCCGGCGGATCGGCCGGCGCTGACGACAGATTGGCGGGCTTCTCAGCTCGCTTCGACAGGCAATGAAAGCGTGAAGCGGGCACCCTGCCCTTTCGCGCTTTCGACTGTCAGGTCTCCGCCCATTGCCCGGGCCAGCCTGCGCGAGATGTAAAGGCCAAGGCCCGAGCCTCCATCGCCGGAGCGACCAAGCCGCTCGAACTTCTCGAACACCTTTTCCTGCTGGTCCTCGTCCAGTCCCTCACCCTGGTCGGCCACGGTGATGCGGGCGATCTTGCCGTCCTGCTCTGCACGGAGCCACACTTGCGATTCCTCGGGCGCATAGCGAAGCGCATTGCCGAGCAGGTTAAGCAGGATCTGTAGGACACGGCGGAATTCGCCCACTGCGGCTACGGACTCGTCCTGTTTGGGCGCGTCTATCGTAATGCCACTATCGCGCGCACGGACTGACAGGATGCCGGCGGCGCGCCGCGCCACGTCGGCCAGGTCGATCTCGTCCGGTGCGGTCGAAAATTCGTCTGCTTCGACGATCTCCAGCGTGGACAGGTCCTCCAGCAGGGCCAACAAATGCTCGCCCGCCTGCGCGATGTCGGCGGCGTAATTGCTGTATTCGTCGGCCAGCGGACCGGCCAGCTGGGTACGGATCGTCTCCGCATTGGCGATGATGCGCGCGATGGGCTGGCGCAGCACTGGGGCGATATCCTTGCCGATGGCTGCGTTGAAGCCGCGCGGTTTGCTCGCGCGTTTGGCCGATGACCTGTCCTCCGGCGCACGGACGGAGCTGAAGAACAGCTCGAAGCCCTGGCTGCCCGGCTTTGCGCGGCCCAGAGGGACGAGCACAGCCTTCCACTCTCGGCTCGAGCCCGGAATGCTGACAGCGGCGCCATCCAGCAGGCGCCAGTGCATGGGTTGTTCCTGCTCGAATCCCGGCAGATCCACAAAATCCGTCCATGGGCGACCTCGCCCGCCTCGCATGGCTTCTGCCAGCGGAGCGAGCCCTTCGCTTTCCAGCGTGACGGCCTGGACTTCCTGGTCAGGGCCGAGCCGCGCGCCGAACTCGGCCACCTGCCGCTCGATGGCGATACGGCGTTCTTCGGCCAGTTCCTGGTCTTCCTTGGGCAGCGGGAATGTACGCCAGTTGGCAAGGCCGATGGTACAGCCATCGCCCGCCTCGTCAGGTTCCACTTCGACCCAGGCCGTGATCCGCTCCTCGGAATCACGCGCCTCGATCGCGCGGGCCAGCTTCATGCCGTAACGGCGGCACTTGCGGACCAGCTCCAGCAGGGCCGGCGTCGCGATACGGCCCGGCAGCTCCCCGCCGTTGCGCAATTGCAGCCCGGCGAGCGGCTCGTCTGCCTCGACGAGCCGGTCCTGCCCGTCGGTGCGGGCCTGTGCCAGGAAGGGTACGGTTGCGCTCATGGGAAGGGTCAGCCGAAATCGGGCTCCGGCTCTTCCGCAAGCAGGGATGCGGCGCGGTCGGCGGACATGGTGTCGAAACCGTCAGGCATGGTGATCTGCGGGTGCAGGTAAAGGAATTGCTCCTCCACATCGCGCGGGTTCAGGCCGGATGCGCGCAGCGCCAGCGCAAGGCGGGCGAACTGGCGATCGGTGAAGGACAGCACGGCGAGGTCACGCTGCTGGCCCGATGCCATGGCCAGGGCGCTGGCGAAGATCGCCACACCGGCATGGTCGATATCGAGAGCCTTTACGGCCTTGTCACCCATGCGGCTGAGCAGGCGCGAGATCTGGCCAAGGCGGCTGGCGCTTTCGTCATAGGCATCGCGCAGCGCGCGTTCCGCCTTTTCGACGGGCTCTTCGGGCTCGCCCTCGTCTTCCGCCACATTGCGCATGACGAGCAGCGCGCGGTGGAGAAGGTCGCCCGGCAATTCGGCAATAGGTAGCGCCATGCGCTCTACCCCTTGCGAGAACCGCGCCTGCGCGCTCAGCACGCCCATCGCTGCGCTGGCCATCGCCGGGTCGGACGATGCGACCAGTTCCTGGAGCAGCGGGGAGAGGACCCCGTCGATATTGCTGCGCTTCTGCAGGCGGGAGGCGACCTGCGCCTCCACCACCAGCGATTGCGCGTGGGAAAGCAGCGGCACTTCGCACAGCAGTGCGTGGAGCAGCGGCTCCTGCCGTTTCTGGGCGAAATGGCCGGCATCTGGCACTCCGGCGGCGTCGGCCTGCGCAAACAGCATGTCGCGGGCGATGCGCGTCATCATGCCGCGGACGCGGGCGATAACCTCGTCCCCGAACAGGCCGTTTTCGTCATTGGCGAGCAAATGTTGCAGGATCGGCCCGCAGCTCGCAATCACAGCGTCGCCCAGCGCCAATTCGTGGCGCATCGTTTCCTCAACCGGAAGGACGGCAGTATCGTTCATGTAAGCCCTCGGTAATCGCACGATTTCCATAGGCCCATAGGGTTAAGACCGTATTAGCCGCGTGCTCTTTCCGGCCAGAGGGCCAGCAGGGCAAGCGCAAGGATGGTCCAGAGCATGGCGGCCGGTGCGAACTGACCCGCCGCCGCGGCAATCGACGCCCCGGCGCAGAGCAGCCCCCGATCCCGCAGGATGTCGGACAGCGTCAGCCGCAACCGCGCGAGGGAGCGGATGGACAACACCAGCACGAGCGGCACGAAGATCCGCGGGCCGAGCGGACCGAGCGAGGACAGCACGACGACAACCACGAATGCAGCGTCGATGACCAGCAGCCCAGCCATGGGCATGCGCGCCTGTTTGACAATGTTTTTCAGTCCCTTGCGGGCGATCCTGTGCCGCGCGGCGCCGAGATGGTGGACCAGCGCGGCAAGCGCCAGCAGGGCAAGCCCCCAGGCCGTCTCCCGGTATGCACCCGATGCCAGCGCCCCGCCGACCAGCAAGGCCGAAAGCAGGGGCCAGGCATAGCCCGGCAGGCCCGGAAGGCGGGCCGCGGCCAAGCGCGCGAGCAGGCCGCCCAGCCAGCGCGACGGCGCTGCCGGCAGGACGCCGCCTGCGGATATCAGGAATTTCGGTGCGTAATCCTCGACCTGGCTGCGGGCGACAAAAAGGCGCCAGTCACCGCGATCGAGGTGCTCCTTGCTAACCGGCACGAGGCGGACATTGGATTGCCGCGCGCCGCGCAGCAGCCCGGAAACCGGGTCGGCATCGTCGGGCAGAACGCTGAGGCGCTCCACCACCTGTCCCGGCGCGACTAGAACGCCGGCCCATGCGGTATCCGCATCGATGCGCTCGAAACCCGCCGACATTCCGGCATCGGCCGGGAAGGCGAGCACGCCGCGCTCCTTCGCCAGCGATTGCAGCGCCGGGTCACGCCGGTCGTTGATCAGCAGGCCCGGCGCGAGCACGATGATATCGTCTGCCGCGCCCACCAGGCCCAGCAGTCGGCGCGCAATGGCCGGAACGCACTGGAAGGAAAGTCCCGCACCCTCCGCCTGCGTGCGCAGGGCGATGGCGGCGGGATCGGCCCCGTGGCCCAGCGCAATCACACGCTCCGCCCCAAGGTCCATGGCAAGGTCCAGCTGCCGCTCGGCCAGCGTTGCCCCGGCCAGCTCTGCCCCAGCGCCGCCATTGATCCCGATTATCGCTATTCGCATGGTGCGCGGTTTACCCGCCGCGCCCTGCCCTGCCAAGCAAACTGTGGCGACTCAGCGCGTTTGCAGGTCCTGTTCGAATTCCCTCAGCTTGCGCAGTGCCACCGGGTCGCCCGGAGCGCTGGAGAGCGCGTCTTCGGCCAGCTGCGCAAGCCTTTCCGAATGGAAGCTGTGGCCAAGGCCCCGCAGGCGCGAGGCGGCCATTTCCCAGTTTCCATCGCACCGTGCGCGCGAAAGCAGGTCGACATGCTGGGCCACGCTTTGCGCAAATGCCGCGCGCAGCTCTGCCATCAGCACCGGGTCCTCGCCCGCCGCCGCTGCCAGATTGGCGTCCATCCTGCCGCTGTCGTAAGCCATCCACACCCTTTGCCATAAGCATGGTTAAGGTGGGGTTTCTCCGCGTCCAACCTGTGATATCGTGCCGCAATGGCACGGAAAAACCTTGTGGCGATCGGCAGCGAAGCCGAGACGGCCGAGCTCGAGAGCGAACTGCACGGCGCTGACACGCCCGAAGAAACACAGGCGGATGACGCCATTTTCGCGGAGGAAGAGGTCTGGGAAGAGGACGAGATGTCCTCCCGGCGCAGCTACGGCTGGCTTATCCCCGCGCTTTGCGTGCTCGCGATCATCGGCTGGACCGCATTCTTCGGCTGGGTCCACCAGGCAGAGGTACTTGGCGGCGCAGATCCGCGCGCATGGTCGCAGATGATCGTGGACTGGTCCGTGCCGGTCCTGCTCGCCCTCGCCATCTGGCTGCTCTCCGTGCGCAATTCGCGGCGCGAGGCGAAGCGGTTCGGCGAAGTGGCCTCGTCGCTGTCCGAAGAGAGCGCGCGGCTCGAAACCCGTCTTTCGACAGTCAACCGCGAGCTGTCACTGGCGCGGGACTTCATCGCTGCACAATCGCGCGATCTGGAATCGCTTGGCCGCGTTGCCAGCGAGCGTATTTCCGGCGATGCGGACCGGCTGCAGACGCTGATCCACGATAATGGCGCGCAGGTTGACCGGATCGGCAGTGTCAGCACGACCGCGCTGGAAAACATGGAACGGCTGCGCGACGACCTGCCGGTAATTTCGAACTCCGCGCGCGATGTCGCGAACCAGATCGGCCATGCAGGCGAGACCGCCAATGGCCGCCTGGAACAGCTGGTGAACGGCTTCAAGCGCCTGAACGAATTCGGCGAAGCGAGCGAAAGCCAGGTGGAATCGCTGCGCGTCCGCGTCGACGAACTGATTGCCGCCTTCGAGGCGCAGCTCGGCGGGATCGGTGACAATGCCGATGCGCGCTTTGCCTCTCTGGCCGAGCGAAGCGATGAATTCCGCACCGATTTCGACAGCCGCGAAGTGGAAGCGCTGGCCGCTTTCCGCCGCCGTGCCGACGATCTGAAGGCCGAGCTGGAGGCCCAGGACACTAACCTGCGCGCTGCGACCGACGCCCAGCTTGCCACAATGCGCGAAATGCTCGGCACGATGGACGTGGACGGCATGGCGCTGCTGGAGACCATGCGCGAGGGCCAGAGCAAATGGGGCGCGGACTGGGCTGCCGCCATCGATGCGATGCGCGCCCGGATGCAGAACGCCATCAAGCTGGTCGCCGACACCGACGCCAAGGCGCTGGAAAACGCACAGGCCCATCTCGACGCCCTGACCGAAGAAGCCGTGAAACGCGCCGAAGCCTTCGACACATTGCAGGCCGGACGCCTCGCCCAGATCGAGGCGCGCGAACAGGACGCAGCCAGCAGCGTCGCCGACCGCATGGCCCGCTTCGATGCGGAGCTGGCCGAGCGGCAGGAAGAGCAGGTCGCGCATATTTCCGGCATCACCGAGCGCGGTGAGGCACTGGCCGCCCGCCTGGCGCGCCTGTCGGAACAGTTCGATGCTATACAGTCGGTTGGCGCAGAGAGCGGGGAGGCACTGGATGCAACGACCCTGTCGCTCACCACACGCCTCGCCGATGCCCGCGAGAGCCTCGAAAGCAGCCGCCAGACCATCGATACGCTGACGAATGACAGCGTCCGCCTGCTGGAACTGATCCGCGGCAGTGCCGAACATGTGCAGACGGACCTGCCGCAGGCGCTGGCCGACGCGCAATCGGGGCTGGAGGACTATGACAGCCGCGTGCGCGCGCTGCATGAGCTGCTTTCCGGCGTGCAGGAAAGCGGTGCAGACCTGTCCGCTGCCGTCGAGAAGGCGCGCGAGGACAGCGCCGCGACCGGCGAGAATATCGAGACGCTGCAGGCCCGCATCGGTGAGGCGCAGGATGCGCATGCCGAGCGCCTTGGCCAGCTGGAAGCGCAGCTGGAGGCCCTCGCCGCGAAATCGGACGATGTTGCCCAGCAGGCACGTGCCGGCCTTGGTGACGCGCTGGAGGGCATGGCCGACGATATCGGGCGCGACAGTGCGACCCGCATCGAATCCGCAATCCGCGAACAGCTGTCGACACTCACCGACGACCTTGAAGCTGCCGCCGAGCGCGCGGGCGAGAGCAGCCGCGAAACCATCGTGCACCTGCGCGACCAGCTATCGCGCGTGAACGAGCTGGCCGGCAATTTGGAAAGCCGCGTCTCCCGCGCCCGCGAACAGGCCGAGGAGCAGGTCGACAACGATTTCGCCCGCCGTGTCGCGCTGATTACCGATGCGCTGAATTCCAGCGGGATCGACATCGCGCGCGCCATGTCGAGCGAGGTTACGGACACTGCATGGGCAAGCTACCTGCGCGGCGACCGCGGCATCTTCACGCGCCGGGCGGTCAAGCTGCTCGACACTCAGGAAGTCCGCGATCTGCACGACATCTATGACGATGATCCGGATTTCCGCGAAACGGTGAACCGCTACATCCACGACTTCGAGGCGATGCTGCGCAGCGTGCTTTCCACCCGCGATGGCAATGCCTTGGCGGTCACACTTCTCAGTTCCGACATGGGTAAGCTGTATGTTGCGCTCGCACAGGCGATTGACCGCTTGCGCGACTGATCGCCGCGTCGCCGGATCAGGCCGGATCTTCGGGCAGCGGGAAG
Organism: Paraurantiacibacter namhicola; assembly: GCF_001687545.1. Taxonomy (NCBI): domain Bacteria; kingdom Pseudomonadati; phylum Pseudomonadota; class Alphaproteobacteria; order Sphingomonadales; family Erythrobacteraceae; genus Paraurantiacibacter; species Paraurantiacibacter namhicola. Next base: position 1,796,001 of record NZ_CP016545.1, read on the forward strand.
AAGTTGATGTCCTCGACCGTCACCCACCCTTGCGCATAATTGGCAACGTAAAGGCCGCATAGCAACGCGGCGAGCACGGTCGCACGGATGACAACCTTGCGCGGCTGGAAGTTGGTCGGGGCGCTGTCCGCCTGGCCAGGCACTTTCTCCGCGCCCGTCTCGTCAGCCGTGCGGATGCCCACGGGTAGCAGGATAAAGGCGCAGACCACCCAGAACAGGGTGTAGATCGCCACGATCGAAGTCCATTCCATCGGCATCGCGGCGCTTACTCCTGCCCTGCAATGATGACGCGGGTCTGCGGGCGCTTACCGCACCAGCGCGTCGCGGCGCGGCGGGCGGCCAGGCGCGCTGCTTCCTTGATGCGGGCGGCGTCCTGCCGGTCCTTGCCCTTCAGCAGCGAAATTGCCTTGCGGATATCGGCCACGGCCTCTTCCACGAACTCGCCGGAATCTTCGTCCAGCGGCAGGCCATAGCCTTCCACCTGCGGATCGAGCTTCGGCCCCAGCACCACCATCAGCATGCCTTCGCGCATCAGGCGGCGGCGCATGGTCATGGTCTTGCCATCGGCCGGGATGATCAGATCGCCATCCAGCACCAGCCTTCCGGTCGGGACCTTGGCCAGCGTCTCCGGCTTGCCGGGCGCGAGGCGCACGATATCGCCGTTCTGCTGCAGGATGTTGTGCGCGATGCCGTTGGCCTTACCCAGCCTGGCCTGTTCCTGCATGTGCCGCATCTCGCCATGGACCGGCACGAGCACGTCCGGCCGCAGCCAGCCATACAGCGCCTCCAGCTCCGGCCGGCCGGGATGGCCCGACACGTGGATCTCGCTTTGCCGGTCGGTCACCATCTGGACGCCGCGCTCGGCGAGCCGGTTCTGCACCTTGCCGATGCTGATTTCGTTGCCCGGGATCTGCCTGCTGGAGAACAGCACCACATCGCCGCGGGACAGGTCGATCGGGTGGTTCGATTCCGCGATGCGGGAAAGGGCGGCGCGCGGCTCCCCCTGCCCGCCGGTGGCCACGATCATGATCTCGCCCCGCGGCAGGCGCATGGCTGTGTCGAAATCGACCGGCTCCGGGAAATCTTCGAGATAGCCATTGTCCTGGCTCACCTCGATCATGCGGTCGAGCGAGCGGCCCGCTACGCATAACCGCCGTCCTGTCGCCTCGGCCACATGGCCAAGGGTCTGCAGCCGCGCGACATTGCTGGCGAAGGTCGTCACCAGCACGCGCTTGCCGGAATGCTTCTGCACCTCTTCCAGCAGGCCGCGATAGACCGCGCCCTCGCTGCCGGAGGGGACCGGATTGAAGACATTGGTGGAATCGCACACCAGCGCCAGGACGCCCTCGTCGCCGATCTCGGAAAGCTCCTCCTCGGTCGCCGGCTCGCCGATCATCGGCTCCTCGTCCAGCTTCCAGTCGCCGGTGTGGAAGATGCGGCCGTGAGGCGTCTCGATCTGCAGCGCGTTGCCCTCGGCAATGGAGTGCGCCAGCGGGATGTAGGTCACCTCAAACGGGCCGATGGCGATATGGCCGTGATCTTCCTCGATGACATTCAGCTCGACCTCGCCCGCAAGGCCCGCTTCCTGCAGCTTGCGGCGGATCAGTTCGGCGGTGAAGGGCGTCGCGTAGAGCGGTACGCCGAGGTCAGCTGCGAAATACGGGATTGCGCCGATATGATCCTCGTGCCCGTGCGTCAGGACAATGCCCAGCAGGTCATCGGCGCGCTCCTCGATGAATTCGGGGTCGGCAAAGACCAGGTCCACGCCGGGATATTCATTGCCACTGAAGGTCATGCCCAGGTCGACCATCAGCCACTTGCCCTGGCAGCCATAGAGGTTGACGTTCATCCCGATTTCGCCGGATCCGCCCAGCGCCAGGAACAGCAATTCGTCTTCGGGGGTGAAGTCCTTCTTCACGCGGCTGTGCGCCGGGCGAGGATCTGCAGGCCACGAATGGTCAGGTCGGCATCGATCACGTCGAAAATATCCGTTTTCTGGTCGAACAGGATGGCAAGGCCCCCGGTAGCGACGGTTTTGACAGGGCGGCCGATTTCCGCCTTCATGCGCGCGATCAGCCCTTCCATCATGGCGACATAGCCCCAGAAGACGCCGATCAGCATCTGCTCCTCTGTGTTACGCCCGATGACGCTGGTTGTTTCCGGCGCACGGATGGCGATGCGCGGCAGCTTGGCCGTCTTGCCCACCAATGCGTCCAGCGAGAGGTTGATGCCGGGCGCAATGATGCCGCCTTTGTAAGCACCCGTGTAATCGACCACTTCGAACTTCGTCGCCGTGCCGAAATCGACCACGATCATGTCCCCGCCAACACGTTCATGCGCGGCAATGCAGTTAAGTGCGCGGTCGGCACCAAGCGATGCTGGCCGCTCCACATCGATCTCGAAATCCCAGGTGGCGGCGCCCTGCCCTGCGATCAGCGGCTCTATCCCGAAATACTTTTGCGCCAGCACGGTCAGATTGTGGTCCGCGCGCGGGACGACGGAGCCGAAGATGATCTGTTTGATGGCGGAGCGCTCGATGCCCTCCATGGCGAGCAGCTGCATCAGCCAGGTGGCATATTCGTCACCCGTGCGGCGGCCGTCTGTGGCGATGCGCCAGCGCGCGCGGATTTCGTCCCCGTCGAACAGGGCGAAAACGACATTGGTGTTGCCGACATCGATTGCGAGCAGCATCAGCTTTCCTCCAGCATCACATCGCCGGCGTGGATGGCACGGCGCGAGCCATCGGGCAAACGCAGCAGCAAGGCTCCGTCCGTATCGAGGCCGTCGAACGTGCCGGAAAGGCGCGCGCCCGTGGCATCGTGAACTGACAGCCTCGTGCCAAGCCGGTGAGCGGCGGCCTGCCAGCGCGCCAGGATCGGCTCCAACCCGAATTGCCGCCAGCGGACCAGCTCTTTATCGAAGGACGCTGCGAGCAGGCCGGCGAAATCATCGCGCGAGGGTGCGGGCCCGAAATCGGCCAGTGCAGCCGTACGGCGATCCGGCAGGTCCGGCGCGCTTGCGAGGTTCACGCCGATGCCGACAACGGCGCTGTCGCCGTGCCGCTCCAGCAGGATGCCGCTCGCCTTGCCGCCATTCAGCATCACGTCATTCGGCCATTTCAGCTGCAGCACCGCGGGATCGGCCAGAAGTCCCACCAACGCTTCGTAAATAGCAAGGCTGGCGACGAAGGAGAGGCTGGCGGCGGGCGGTTCCTGCCCGGTCAGGTGCACGGCGGTGGAGCCGGTGAAGTTGCCGCTGGCGGATTTCCACGCGCGGCCCTGTCTGCCCTTGCCGGCCGTCTGCCGGTCCGCGACAAGCCATTGGCCCTTGGGCCAGCGTTCCCCGGATTTCAAGACGGATACGAGGTCGGCATTGGTGGAGCCAGTCTCCGCAATCACGCGGATCCGGCCCGCGCGGTCAGGCGCCAAGGAACAGCGCCGCAGCGGCCCCGTCGGCCAGCTCACCCAGCCACGGCGTCAGCAGGTAACCCAGCGGCGAGATGATCACCGCGCAGATCGCCAGCAGCGCCCAGTGCGACCAGTCGCCCGTCTGCTTGATCGTGTCCGCCGGTTCGTCGAAATACATGACCTTGACGATCTTGATGTAATAGAACGCGCCGATCACGCTGGCGGCGATACCCAGGGCAGCGAGCGCGATCAGGTCAGCCTCCACGGCGGCCTGGAAGACCACGAACTTGCCCCAGAAGCCGAACAGCGGCGGGATACCGGCCAGGCTGAACATCAGCATGGCAAGACACAGCGCAAGCAGCGGCTGCGTACGGCTGAGGCCTGCCAAGTCGGCGATGCCTTCGACGTTATTCCCATCCGCACCGCGCATCATCAGAACCGCGACGAAACTGCCGATCGTCATCACGACGTAGATGGCGAGGTACACCATCATCGCAGAAAGGCCCGCAGCGGTCGCGGCAGCCAGACCGATCAGGATGAAGCCGACATTGTTGATGCTGGAATAGGCCAGCAGGCGCTTCACATTGCTCTGGCCGATGGCGCCGAGCGCCCCCACCACGATGCTGGCGAGCGCCGCAAAGATCACGATCTGGCGCCAGGCGTCGACCTGCCCGCCAAATGCTTCCAGCGCGACGCGCGCCGTCAGGGCAATGGCTGCGACCTTGGGAGCGCTGGCGAAGAAGGCGGTGACCGGCGTCGGCGCGCCCTCGTACACGTCCGGCGTCCACATGTGGAACGGCACGGCGCTGATCTTGAAGGCGAGGCCCGCCAGGACGAAAGTCAGGCCGAACAGCGCGCCGGTGGAAAGGCCGCCGTCCAGCGACGCGGCAATGCCAGCGAAATTGGTGGTGCCGGTAAAGCCGTAGACCAGGCTCATACCGAACAACAGGATGCCGCTGGCGAGCGCGCCGAGCACGAAATACTTCAGGCCCGCTTCGGCGGAGCGCGTATCGTCGCGCAGCATGGCAGCGAGGACGTAAGCGGCGAGCGAGTTCAGTTCCAGGCCGATATACAGCGTCAGCAGGTCCGCGGCGGACACCATCACGCTCATGCCCAGCGTCGCGAGCAGGATGAGGATCGGATATTCCGTCTTCATCGCGCCCAGGCGCTGGAAGAAGGGCGTGGCAATCACCAGCGCAGCACCTGCGGCGGCGTAGATCATCAGCTTGGCCATGCCGGCAAAGGCATCGGCGCGGAACTGGTCGAAAAAGGCAATCGTGCCTGCACCGCTATCTGCCCCGCACACCGATGGTGCGACGAGGAAGAAGGCCCCGCCAAGGGTGACGGCGGCGGCAATCGAAGTCGCGCGGGCTGCCTTGTCGCCAATATAGGCGGCGACCAACAGCAGGACGAGCGAGGCGACCGTCAGCAGGATTTCGGGCGCAATCAGGCCGAGGGAGATGTTCATATCCATCAGTTCGCGCCCTCAGCGGCAGTTTCCTGGTCTTTTGTTTCGGCCTCCGGCGCAGTGGTCATCGCCAGCTTGGCATCCCCTTCCGGCGCGGCACGGGCAAGGCGCGCGTCGAGCGCCGCGATGTCCTGCCGCATGGGTGCGAGGAAGCTTTCAGGATAGACGCCCATCCAGAGCACGGCCGCTGCGAGCGGTGCCAGCATGGCCCATTCGCGCTTGTCGATATCGGGCATGGCGGCGGCATCGGCGTTCTTCTGCTCGCCGAAGCACACCCGGCGGTAGAGGTACAGCATATAGGCCGCGCCCAGGATGATGCCGGTGGTCAGCACAAAGGTCGCCCAGCTGCTGACTTCGTACACGCCCATCAGGCTAAGGAATTCGGCCACGAAGCCGCTCGTGCCCGGCAGGCCGATGCTGGCCATGGTGAACAGCAGGAAAAAGATCGCGTACTTCGGCATGTTGATGGAAAGGCCGCCGTAACGGTCGATCTCACGCGTGTGCAGCCGATCGTAGATGATGCCCACGCTGAGGAACAGCGCGCCAGACACCAGCCCGTGGCTCAACATCATGATCATCGCGCCTTCCAGCCCCTGCTGGTTGAAGGCGAACAGGCCCGCCGTCACGATCGCCATGTGGGCGACGGAGGAATAGGCGATCAGCTTCTTCATGTCGTGCTGCACCAGAGCGATCAGGCTGGTGATGACGACAGCCGCCATGCTGAGGCCGAAGATCAGCCACACGAATTGCGCGGACGCTTCGGGGAACATCGGCAGGCTGAAGCGGATGAAGCCGTAACCGCCCATCTTCAGCAGCACGCCGGCCAGGATGATGGAGCCTGCCGTGGGTGCCTGCACGTGGGCGTCCGGCAGCCAGGTATGCACCGGCCACATCGGCATCTTCACCGCGAAGCTGGCGAAGAAGGCCAGCCACAGCCAGGTCTGCGCGGCCGGCGGGAAATCATACGCCATCAGCGTGGGAATGTCCGTCGTCCCCGCCTCGTTCACCATCCAGAACATCGCGATCAGCATCAGGACGGAGCCGAGCAGCGTGTAGAGGAAGAACTTGTAACTGGCGTAAATCCGGTTGTCCCCGCCCCAGATGCCGATGATCAGGTACATCGGGATCAGGCCGGCTTCGAAGAAGATGTAGAACAGGAACAGGTCCTGCGCGGCAAACACGCCGATCATCAGCACTTCGACCAGCAGGAAAGCCGCCATGTACTCGCCGACGCGCTTGGTGATGCTGGTCCAGCTCGCCCCGATACAGATGGGCATCAGGAAGACGCTGAGCACGATCAGCATCAGCGCGATACCGTCGATGCCGAGGGCGTAGGAGAAGCCCGCAAACAGCGGCGCGCTTTCCACGAACTGCCACTGCGGCCCGCCGATTTCGTAGTTCAGCCACAGGGCGACGCCGAGCGCGAGGTTCACCAGTGTTGCGGCAAGCGCGGTTGCACGAGCAGCGGATGCGCTGAGGAACAGGCACGCGATGGCCGCAACCAGCGGAACGGCCAGCATGGTCGAAAGGATCGGAAAGCCCCCCATCAGAACAGCACCCAGGTGATGGCGGCCACGAGGCCGAGCAGCATGATCAGCGCATAGCTGGTGAGGTATCCGGACTGCACACGCTTGGCGAGGCCGCTACCCTGCCCGACCAGCCAGGCCGCGCCATTCGGACCAAAGCGGTCAATCAGGCCGACATCGCCCTTCTGCCAGAAGATGCGCCCGATCCAGAAGGCCGGCTTCACGAACAGCAGGTTGTAAAGCTCGTCGAAATACCACTTGTTGAACACGAAATTGTACACCGGCCCCAGCTGCTTGGTGGTCTCACCCGGCAGGCTGGTGTTGCGGATATAGGCATACCACGCGCCCAGCAGGCCGAGCAGCATCACTACCAGCGCGGAATACTTCACCCAGTACGGCACTTCAGTCATGGCCTGCATCAGTGCAGGATCGAAGGCGAGCGAGCCGGCCCAGAAGTTGCCCTCCACGCTCAGGAAAGCGTCGTGGAAGATCTGGCCCGCGAAGATCGCGCCGATGCTTAGCACCGCAAGCGGGACGAGCATGGAAATCGGGCTTTCATGCGGATGGTAGCCCGCCGTCCCGTCATACTGGTCAGCCGCAGGCACGGCATGCGTGGCGTCGTCGCCCGCGTCTTCCTGGCTGGCGGGATTGTGCTCTTCCGGCGTATCGTGCCCGTGATGGACGGCGTGCTGGATATGCTCGCTCTCGGCCCAGCGCGGCTTGCCCCAGAAGGTCAGGAACATCAGGCGCCAGCTGTAGAAACTGGTCAGCAGGGCCGCGAAAACGCCGACCCAGAATGCGCCCGTGCCGTGGCCACCCGCCGCGTAGGACACTTCGAGGATCGCGTCCTTGGACCAGAAACCGGCAAAGCCTGCGCCGAGGTGGTAGATGCCGACGCCGGTAATCGCCAGCGTGCCGACCAGCATGGCCCAGAATGTGAAGGGGATCTGCTTACGCAGGCCGCCGTAATAGCGCATGTCCTGCTCGTGATGCATGGCGTGGATCACGCTGCCCGCGCCCAGGAACAGCAGCGCCTTGAAGAAGGCGTGCGTGAACAGGTGGAACATGGCGGCGCCATAAGCGCCCACGCCTGCTGCGAAGAACATGTAGCCCAGCTGCGAGCAGGTGGAATAGGCGATGACGCGCTTGATGTCCCACTGCGTCGTTCCGACGGTGGCAGCGAACAGGCAGGTGGCCGCGCCGATGAAGATCACGAAGTTCAGCGCGATCGGCGCGGCTTCGAACATCGGCGACAGGCGGCAGACCATGAACACGCCCGCCGTAACCATGGTGGCTGCGTGGATCAGCGCGGAGACGGGTGTGGGCCCCTCCATCGCGTCCGGAAGCCATGTGTGCAGGCCCAGCTGCGCGGACTTGCCCATCGCGCCCACGAACAGCAGCAGGCAGATGATCGTCATCGTATCGATGCGCATGCCGAGGAAGCCAATGCTGCTGGCCCCTTCCATGGCGGGCGCGGCGGAAAGGATTTCCGGGATGGAAACCGTGCCGAACACCAGGAAGGTGCCGAAGATGCCGAGCATGAAGCCAAGGTCGCCCACGCGGTTGACCACGAAGGCCTTGATCGCGGCGGCATTCGCGCTGGGTTTCTTGAACCAGAAGCCGATCAGCAGGTAACTGGCGAGGCCCACCCCTTCCCAACCGAAGAACATCTGGACGAGGTTGTCCGCCGTCACCAGCATCAGCATGGCGAAGGTGAACAGCGAGAGATAAGCGAAGAAGCGCGGCTGGTCCGGATCTTCGTCCATATAGCCCCAGCTGTAGACATGGACGAGTGCGGAGACGGTAGTGATCACCACCAGCATCACCGCCGTCAGCGTGTCGACGCGCAGCGCCCAGTCGAAGCTGAGATCGCCGGACTGGATCCATTGCAGCACGGGGACGACGCTGGCGTCCATGCTGCCATTTAGGAAGCCGAAAAAGATCGGCCAGCTGAGCGCGCAGGACACCAGCAGCGCACCGGTCGTGAGCGATTTCACGACCGTATTGCCCAGCGCCCTGTTGCCGAGGCCGCCAATGATGGCCGCCAGCAAGGGCAGGAATACGATGATCAGGATCGATTGCACCGGCGGATTACCCCTTCATCCGGCTGGGATCGTCGACCGCGATGGTGCCGCGGCCGCGGAAATAGATGACCAGGATGGCAAGCCCGATGGCTGCCTCGCCCGCCGCGACGGTCAGCACGAACATGGCGAAGACCTGCCCCACCAGATCGCCCAGGAAGGCGCTGAATGCGACGAGGTTGATGTTCACGCTGAGCAGGATCAGCTCGATCGCCATCAGGATGACGATGATGTTCTTGCGATTGAGGAAGATGCCCAGCACGCCGATCACGAACAGGATCGAACTGACGATGACGTAATGTTCGATACCGATCACAGCTCGACCCCCTTGCCCACTTCCGGTCGCTGTAGCTCCGTCGCGTCCTGCGGACGGCGCGAGACCTGCTTGCCGATGTTCTGGTGGCCGCGTTCGGTGCGCGGCGGACGGTGGGTGAGCACAATGGCGCCGACCATGGCGACCAGCAGGATCATCCCTGCGCCTTCGAACAGCAGCAGGTACTCACTGAACATCAGCGCGCCGAGGCCGGCGGTGTTGCTGCCGCCAAGTGCCTCTGCGCCCGTGGGCGTTACCGCAGCCGCAGTGGCGCTGCCGATCTCCAGCGCGCCTGCACGATAGGCGCCGATGCCCAGCACCAGTTCCGCCAGCAGGACCAGCGCGATGGCGATGCCTAGCGGGAAGTTCTTCATGAAACCGGCGCGCAATTCGGCGAAATCGATGTCCAGCATCATCACCACGAACAGGAACAGCACCGCGACCGCGCCGACATAGACGATGACCAGCAGCATCGCGATGAATTCCGCCCCCACCAGAACCATCAGGCCGGCGGCGTTGAAGAAAGCCAGGATCAGCCACAGCACGGAATGCACCGGGTTGCGGGCCATGATGACCATCACCGCGCTGGCGATGACGATCGTGGCGAACAGGTAAAAGGCTATTGTCTGGATCATCGGATCGCGCGGCCCCTACCGATACGGCGCATCGGCTTCAAGATTGGCAGCGATCGCGCGCTCCCACTTGTCCCCGTTGGCCAGCAGTTTCGCCTTATCGTAGAGCAGTTCCTCGCGCGTTTCGGTCGCGTATTCGAAGTTCGGCCCCTCGACCACCGCATCCACCGGGCAGGCTTCCTGGCAGAAACCGCAATAGATGCACTTGGTCATGTCGATGTCGTAGCGCGTCGTGCGGCGGCTGCCGTCTTCGCGCGGTTCGCTCTCGATGGTGATCGCCTGCGCCGGGCATACAGCCTCGCACAGCTTGCAGGCGATGCAGCGTTCCTCCCCGTTGGGATAGCGCCGCAGCGCATGCTCGCCGCGGAAGCGAGGGCTCAGCGGGTTCTTCTCGTACGGGTAATTGATCGTGACCTTGGGCTTGAAGAAATACTTCAGCGTCAGGGCGTGCGCCTTCACGAACTCCCACAGGGTAAAGGACTTGAGCAGTTGCAGGGCGGTCATGCCGCACCTCCGTATCGGGTAAGCATCAGCCATCCGGAAATCAGGACGACGAAGATCAGGCTCATTGGCAGGAAGACCTTCCAGCCAAGCCGCATCAGCTGGTCGTAGCGATAGCGCGGAACGGTCGCCATCACCCAGCTGAACATGAAGAAGAAGAAGAAGGTCTTCAGCAGGAACCACACGATGCCCGGGATGTCGAACCAGGGGATCAAGTCGATATTCAGCGGGGGCAGCCAGCCACCGAAGAACAGCAGTGTATTGAGGCTGCACATCAGCAGGATGTTGGCATATTCGCCCAGCCAGAACAGCGCGAAGCTCATGGAGCTGTATTCGGTCTGGTAACCGGCGACGAGCTCGGATTCCGCTTCGGTCAGGTCGAAGGGCACGCGCTGCGTTTCCGCCAGCGAGCTGATGAAGAACACCACCCACATCGGGAATAGCAGCAGGTTGAACCAGTACCCGTTCACGATGCCGAAGCCGTGGCCGAGCTGCGAATTGACGATATCGGTCAGGTTGAACGTGCCGGCATAGAGCACCACGCACACCAGGATGAAGCCGATGGAGACCTCGTAGGAGATCATCTGCGCCGCGGCGCGCATGGCGGAGAAGAACGGGTATTTGGAGTTACTCGCCCACCCGCTCATCACGATGCCGTAAACCGACAGGCTGCTTACAGCGAGAATATAGAGCAGGCCGACATTGATGTCCGCCAGCAGCACGCCCTCGTCGAAGGGGATCACCGCCCAGGCGGCCAGCGCCACGGTGAAGGTGACGATGGGCGCGAGCAGGAAAATGCCCTTGTTCGCAGCCGAAGGAATGATGGTTTCCTGCAGGAAGACCTTCAGGCCGTCCGCGAAGCTCTGCAGCAGGCCGAAGGGCCCCACCACATTCGGCCCGCGACGCAGGTTGATGGCAGCCCAGACCTTGCGGTCCACATAGATGATCATGGCCACGGCCAGCATCAACGGCAGCGCAATCAGCAGGATGCCGGCGATCGTGGCGACGAACCACGCCCATTCATAGGACATGCCGAGGGATTGGAAGAATTCGGTCATCAGTCGCCGCCTCCGCCGCAGCCGCCTTCTCCGTAACTGCCACCAGCAGCACTCGATCCTCCCGCGTCAGATCCACCACCGAGCCGGTCGAGGAAAAAGGGAGCGAACTTCTGCAACGTCAGCAAAACGACCAACAGGGTCGCCGCGCTTCCGAGTAACACCAAGAAGTTCATTCCGCTGCCTCCCGCACGTCCTCGCCGTGGACCAGTTCGGCCGAGCAGCGCTGCATGGTCGGGCTGGAGCGGGCGATGGGATTGGTCAGGTAGAAATCGCTTATTGGATAGGCGTCGATGAAGCCTTCCGCCTTTGCCTTGGCGTCCGGTTTGGGCAGCGCACCGTAATCGGCCAGGCCTTCCTTGCCCAGCGCGGGCACAGCCTTGGTCATAGCGGCGCGCAATTCGGCGAAGCTGTCGAAGCCGACACTCACGCCCAGCGCATCGGCGAGTGCCCGCAGGATCGTCCAGTCCTCGCGCGCGTCACCGGGGGCGAACACGGCCTTGTCGGCGAACTGCACGCGCCCTTCGGTGCTGACATAGGTGCCAGCCTTTTCGGTATAGGCGGCGGCAGGCAGGATGATGTCCGCCGCATGCGCGCCCTTGTCGCCGTGATGGCCGATATAGACCTTCAGGCTGCCTTCGAATGCGGCGTAATCCACCTCGTCCGCGCCCAGTGCCAGCAGCACTTTCGGCTTGGCGTCAGCCACATCCGCAATGCCGCCCTTCTGCGCAAAGCCCAGCATCAGAGCGCCCATGCGCGCGGCGGAGAAATGCAGCACGTTGAAGGCAGCGTCCCAGCCTGCGGCCAGCGCCATCGCCTTGCCATGCGCGCCCTTCAGGCACGCGCCGCCGACGATCACCGCCGGGCGCTCAGCCTTGTCAAAAACGTCGGTCACATCGCTGGAAAGCGCGTTCAGCACGCCGAGATCGTTGCCCAGGAACTCGGCCGGATAGGTCGTGTCCCACTTGGGCCCGACCACGAACACCTTCGCGCCGCGCTTTACGGCCTTGCGGATGCGGACATTGACCAGCGGCGCTTCGCGGCGGATGTGGCTGCCCACGATCAGGATCGCGTCGGCTTCCTCGATCCCGGCAAAGGTGGAGTTGAAGTTCACCGCGGCCAGGTTGGACGTGTCGTAAGCCATGCCGGTCTGGCGGCTTTCGAGCAGGTCGGACCCGCTGGCCTTCAGCAGCGCCTTGGCCGCGAACATCGTCTCGCAATCGACCATGTCGCCCGCGATGGCAGCAATGGACTTGCCAGGCTTGGCAGCAGCAATCTTCTTGAACGCTTCGTCCCAGCTCGCCTGCTGGAGCTTGCCCTTCTTGCGGATCCAGACCTTGTCGAGGCGGCGCTGTGTCAGGCCTTCGCACTGGTAGCGCGCCTTGTCCGAAATCCACTCCTCGTTCACGTCGTCATTGATGCGCGGCAATACCCGCATGACTTCGCGGCCCCGGCTGTCGACGCGGATATTCGAACCCATCGCGTCCGAGACATCGATGCTCAGCGTCTTCTTGAGCTCCCACGGACGCGCTTCATAAGCGTAGGGGCGGCTTGTCAGCGCGCCGACCGGGCACAGGTCGATGACATTCGCGGACAGCTCATGCTCCGCCGCCTGTTCCAGATACGTCGTGATCTGCATGTTCTCGCCGCGGTAAAGCGCGCCGATCTCGTCAACGCCGGCCACTTCTTCGGAGAAGCGCACGCAGCGGGTGCAATGGATGCAGCGGGTCATGATCGTCTTGATCAGCGGGCCCATGTATTTCTCGGTCACCGCGCGCTTGTTCTCGTGATAGCGCGTGGCCCCGCGGCCATACATGACCGACTGGTCCTGCAGGTCGCATTCGCCGCCTTGGTCGCAGATGGGGCAATCGAGCGGGTGGTTGATCAGCAGGAATTCCATCACGCCTTCGCGCGCGGTTTTCACCAGCTCGCTATCGGTGCGGATTTCCTGGCCTTCGGTGGCCGGCAGGGCGCAGCTCGCCTGCGGCTTGGGCGGCCCAGGCTTCACTTCCACCAGGCACATGCGGCAATTGCCCGCGATGCTCAGGCGTTCGTGATAGCAGAAGCGCGGGATTTCCTTGCCTGCCAGCTCGCAAGCCTGGAGCACCGTGGCTCCATCCGGAACCTCGATTTCCTGGCCGTCGACGGTGACTTTGGGCATGGTGAATCCGTTCCTTGGGCGAGACTTCCCGCGCCTTTAGAGCGTCAGGTCGCCCACGTCCATGCCGCGAACCCGGAAATTGGCCGGTTTTTTGATAAGCTTCCGCCGGTTGGCGGAGGATCGTCAATTCTAGGAGGCAGGGCTGCGCGCCAGCGTCTCCTTGGCTGCACTGCGCAGCAGGCTGAGACTGGTGACCATCGCCTGGCTGTGACACCCCGGAGCGTGCTGCATCATCCGGCGTGCGGCCCAGCGCTCTGCCCTGCTGCCGATCGGCTGCGCGAGGAACTTCGTGATGCGATCCGGGCTGTTGCGTTGCACACAATTCGTGAACTCGAGCGCCGCGAGATAGGCGGAATCGGGCTCCGATCCATGCTCCACTTCAAAAGTGGTCGCGCGCTGGGAATGCGGATAGAAATTGCCGGTGGGCGGAGACGCGGCGCCGGTTGGCTTGTCGTACGCGCCATATTCCATATTCTGGGCCGCAACATGCGGTGCGAATCCGATGGAAAGTGCCGCCGCTGCGATCGCTATCATTCCCTTACGCATCACCAGGTCTCCTTACATATCCCGCCGCTGATTTGATTGCCGCTCCCGCTCAGACATCCCGCGCGAATTCGCCGCTGCGGGTCCAGTGATACAGAGCCTCGGCAAGATACGAGCGGTAAGTCACGGCCGCGAGGTCGTTCTTCGCCTCCATCGTGCCGCACATGCCGGTGACACTCGCGATCTGCTCACGCAGCGCCTTTTCCTCGTCACTGCCGTGGTCTGCCAGGATGAGCTTTCGTGCGAGACCGGGCGCAACCATGACCTGGCACTGGGTGTAGCGGGCCAAGGCGCGCACATCCGGGTCGTTCCTGTCCGAAATAGCCGGATTGTAAGCCATGAAACGCTCGATCCGCTCGCTATCCAGCGTCCCGGCCCGGTCGATATCCGGCGAAGCGTAATTCTGGAGGATCGTTTCCGAAGCCGCACCGCGCAGGAAGCGGACGCTCACCACGAAGCTGCGGCTGGAACAGCCAGGCGCACTGCGCAGGAGCGCGCTTGCGGCGCGGCGTTCGGCGGAGCTGCCGATCGGCTGGCGCAGGAAACGCTCGAGCCGCTTTGGCGTCACGCGTTGCACGCAGTCCGTGAAGCCGAGCGATTTCGTATATTGTTCCCGATAGCCCGAGCCGCCGGTCAGCATGCGCGAGGCGTCCAGCGAATTGCGCTGTTCGAAATCCTGGAACGTGGTCGGCGGGGCCGGCAGTGGCGGCGGCATCGGGGCCGGCGTGGGCGTTGGCGTGCCGCCACTGCTCTGCGCCAGGGCAGGCCCAGCCATGCCCATCAGCACGGCCGCAATCGCTGCGAAGCTGGCGCGCCCTGCCCTCATCCCGCGTCGCCTGCGAAATCGATCCAGTAATACAGCGCCAGCGCGGTGTAGGCCCGCTGGAAGTAAGGCGTCAGCTCCGTCACATCGGACAGCAGCACGTCGCAGGACGGCGTGATTTCCTTCAGCGTGGCGAGCGCGGCGCTCTCCTCATCCGATCCCGGTTCCGTGCTCAGCACGGCGCGTGCGGGAAACGGTGCGATCGCCACCCGGCATTGCCCTGCCAGCTGGTGCATCGTGAAGGGATCCTTCTTGTCCACCTTGGGCACGATCACAGCCTTCATGAAGCCGTTGACCTGCTCCACCGACCCACCCTGCGGGATTGTGGTGGTATGTTCAGGGTCCAGCACGCTCTGTTCGGCGATACCTGCGCGCATGAGGTCGAAATCGACGATGGTCCGCACCGGCGTGCATACATCGACGCGGGCAACATATTCGCCGAAGCGCAGCGTCTTCTCAGCCTTGCCTTCCACCATCTGGTCCAGCGCCAGGCGCGCGCGATCCGGATTGCGGCCATAAGCGCATTTGCCGAAAGTACGGGCGAATTCGGCCTGTTCCTTCTGCTTCACGGCGTTGACGGACAGCTCCGCGCGGCTGTTGCGCTCCTGCGACTGGCTCATGTCGAAGCCGGTCGCGACATCCTGCGCACCAGCGGGACTGGCGACAAAAGAGAGAGCGACGGCCGTGGCGGCAGCAGAGACAATACGCATTAGGGACACCTTGTTTATTGGACCACGTCTTAGGAAAGCGACATGAAGCCCGGATGAAGGACAGGCGGATTGCCGCCAGTATCCTGCCACGCTCGGTCCAAGACGCACCGCGTGGGAGCGCCAATCCGCCAACGGCATTGGCAGTCCGACGAACGGCATCCGTGGTGGGGTCGGCCCTAAGGCCCACCAGCCTTTTCACCGCGAGCTATGAGGCGTCCTTGGCGGAAGAAAACATCTGCAAATAGTAGAGCGCGCGTGCGGTGAAGCCGCGCTCGAACCAGTGCGTCAGACGTTCACCGCGGCCGAAGAACCTGTCGCACAGCGGTGTGTCCGCATAGAATTCTTCCAAGGTATCCCGCTCCTGCGCGCTTCCGACCTCATGATCCAGCACATCTCGGGCAAGATATGGCGAAAGCGCAACTCGGCACTGATATCCCAGTTGCAGGGTCGTTAGGATATCGCCCGCCGAAGCATTGCGAGCCTCGACACTGCCAAGGAATGCGAGCAGCTCCGCTTCCGACCCGACAGGCCTGAAGCTGGAGGCCGGATACATCTTCGTGACAAAAATCTCGGCCATGGAGCCACGGACGAAATTCGTATCCACCAGGCCGCTGACAGGGGCGCAGGTGTCGAACCGCTCGTAATAGCGCGTCTCGAGAGTGCTCGTCTCTTTGACCCCGGCGAAGAAGGAGTCGAGCATCTGTTTTGCGCGGGACTCGCTCAGCCTGACCGCGCAGCCTGCGAATCTTGACGCCTTCCAGTACCCCTTTCTCTGCGCACGATCGCCGCGATAGATAAGCGGTATCTGCTGCTCCACCGATTGCTGGGCAAAATCGAAGTCCACGAGATCGTTGGCGCCTGGGGCAAAGGTGACCGTGGGGCGTGGTCCGGTGTTGCCGCGAGATGGCTGTGCGGCAGCCGGCGTCCATTGGAAGGCGAGCAGCAAAAGCGCAGCGGGCCAGAACCTGAGAAAAATCTTCAGCACGATCGTCCCCTTCAATCTCAGCAATCGCTTCCCAACAAAGCGATTGGCGAGCGGAGGATTGACCCTGCTAGCTTTCCCGGAAGTGAATGGCCGGATTACATCTCTGAAATCCGGCACGAATCTGCGTAGGTACCCCTACTCAGCCGCTTCCCGGATTGCGCTTTCGCGTTCGGCGATGCGGCGCTCCATTTCGGGGCGGAAGTGCTTGATCAGGCCCTGGATCGGCCAAGCGGCGGCATCGCCCAGCGCGCAGATCGTGTGGCCTTCCACCTGCTTGGTCACCTGCTGCAGCATGTCGATTTCCTCGACTGCCGCCTCGCCGGTGCGCAGGCGTTCCATCACGCGCCACATCCAGCCCGTGCCTTCGCGGCAGGGCGTGCACTGGCCGCAGCTTTCGTGCTTGTAAAAATAGCTGATGCGGGAAATGGCGCGCACGATATCGGTGGACTTGTCCATCACGATGACCGCTGCGGTGCCGAGGCCGCTGCCGACTTCCTTCAGGCCGTCGAAATCCATCGGCGCGTCCATGATCTGCTCGGCCGGGACCAGCGGGACGGAGGATCCGCCCGGGATCACGGCGAGAAGGTTATCCCACCCGCCGGTGATGCCGCCGCAATGCTTCTCGATCAGCTCGCGGAAGGGGATGCTCATCGCCTCCTCCACCACGCAGGGCTTCTCGACATGGCCGGAGATCTGGAAGAGCTTGGTGCCCTTGTTGTTCTCGCGCCCGAAGCTGGCGAACCACGCGCCGCCGCGCCGCATGATCGTGGGGACGACCGCGATGCTTTCGACATTGTTGACCGTGGTGGGGCAGCCATAGAGGCCCGCGCCTGCCGGGAACGGCGGCTTCAGGCGCGGCTGGCCCTTCTTGCCTTCAAGGCTCTCGATCATCGCGGTTTCCTCACCGCAGATGTAAGCGCCCGCGCCGCGGTGCAGGAAGACATCGAAATCATAGCCGGACTTGGCGGCGTTCTTGCCGATCAGGCCCGCCTCGTAAGCCTCGTCGATCGCGGCCTGCATGGTCTCGGCCTCGCGGATGTATTCGCCGCGGATGTAGATATAGGCCGCGCGCGCACGCATGGCGAAACCGGCGATCAGCGCGCCTTCGATCAGCTTGTGCGGATCGTGGCGGATAATCTCGCGGTCCTTGCAGGAACCGGGCTCGGATTCATCGGCATTGATGACCAGGAAGCTGGGCCGTCCGTCCTTCGATTCCTTGGGCATGAAGGACCATTTCATGCCGGTGGGGAAGCCTGCCCCGCCTCGCCCGCGCAGGCCGGAGGCTTTCACCTCGTCGATGATGGCATCCTGGCCACGCGCGATGATGGCCTTGGTATCGTCCCAGTCGCCGCGCTTCTGCGCAGCGTCCAGGTTCCACGGCTGGAAGCCATAAAGGTTGGTGAAGATACGGTCTTTATCGGCGAGCATCAGAAATTACCCTGCGACAGAAAGTAGAGCGCGGCGAGGATCACCACGACGATAACGCCGAACTTGGCCACACCCATCAGCAGTTTCCATGCGATGAAGATGACAACAAGCGCGATCAGGATCGTGGCTATGCTCATGCTGCGTCGCCACCGTCCTTGTTACTTTTGAACAGGCTGAATGCGCCAAACAGGAAGGCCAGCAGGAACCAGACGATCCAGCCACCGCCTTGCAGCAGCTTCACGACACCGACGCCGAGAAAAATGGCGCCAATCAGCGGAAATCCGCGCTTCTTCAAGCCGTCCATCACCATTCACTCCGGTAATCGTGGTTCTCGGTGACCATGTCCTTCAGCGTGGTCGGCCCGCCGCTCGGCTCGCTGGTGTGGCGGCCGGGTTCCTGCGTGCCTTCCTTCGGCGTCTCGCCCGCGGCCAGCGCGTCCAGCACGGCATCAAGGCGATCCACCGTCAGGTCTTCGTAATTGCCGTCATTGATCTGGACCATCGGCGCGGTGGCGCAATTGCCCATGCATTCCACCTCGGTCAGCGTCCAAAGGCCATCGTCGGTGGTGTGGCCCTTCTTCATCCCGCGAGCATAGCAGGCACCCAGGATATCGTCGGACCCGCGCAGCATGCACGGTGTGGTGCCGCAGACCTGCACATGGAATTTGCCGACCGGCGCGAGGTTGTACATCGTGTAGAAGGTCGCGACTTCCAGCACGCGGATCACCGGCATGCCGAGATAATCGGCGATATATTCCATCACCGGCAGCGGCAGCCATCCCTGCGTATCGGTCTCCGCCCCGACCTGCCGCTGGGCAAGGTCGAGCAGCGGCATGACGGCCGATTTCTGCCGCCCTTCCGGATAGCGCGCGATGGCAGTGTCGGCCTTCGCCTTCGTCTCCTCGGAGAACGTCCAGTCGCCCCAGCGCTTGCGCAGTTCGGGCGTATCGGGTGCGGGTGCGCGGTCAGCCATTAATTTTCGCTTTTAATCCAAATTGTTCTGTCCGGCGCGAAGTCACGCACCTGACGCGGCTTATCGCTTTCGAAATCCACGATACTGAAACCGTCTTCGACATCGCCACATGCCCACTCGACGCGAACTGCGTCCATGCCCTTGTATGCATACAGATCACGGACCGCACATTCGCTTCTCCACGTAACCCTATGCGTCGATATTGCGGCGCACATACCGTCAGAACAATCGTTAGCTACAACGAGAAAAGGCAATTCTTCGCCAGCGAGCATTTTGCCGACAATCTCCGCACGCGCTTCGTCGACTGGTGATGCCCCTACATCTCCAAAAGTATATTCGGTTTCCCAGTATCCGCGATCATTCAATACCGAATTGCCGGCGACCAACCCTTCGCCATGCGCGTATTCGATCACATCGCCGGGTAGATAGGGCGCAGTAGCGACCACCGCTGCTGCAAGCAGCAATTTAATCACCGGTCACACTCCCCGAACACGACGTCGATTGCGCCGAGGATGGCGGTGGCGTCGGGCAGCATGTGGCCCCTCGTCATCATTTCCATCGCCTGGAGGTGACTGAAGGCGGTGGGGCGGATCTTGCAGCGATAGGGTTTGTTGCTGCCGTCGCTGACCAGGAACACGCCGAATTCGCCCTTGGGGCTTTCGGTCGCGACATACACTTCGCCCGCCGGCACGTGGAAGCCTTCGGTGTAGAGCTTGAAGTGGTGGATCAGCGCTTCCATCGACTGCTTCATCTCCGCGCGCTTGGGCGGGGAGACCTTGCGGTCGGAGCTGGCGATGGGCCCTTCCGGGATTTCCGCCAGGCATTGCTTGATGATCTTGGCGCTCTGGTAGACTTCCTGAACGCGGACCATGAAGCGGTCGTAGCAGTCCGAATTCGTGCCCACCGGGATGTCGAAGTCCATCCGGTCATACACGTCGTAAGGCTGCGATTTGCGCAGGTCCCACGGGATGCCGGCGGCGCGGATCATCGGGCCGCTAAAGCCCCAGGCCAGCGCGTCTTCCTTGCTGACATGGGCGATATCGACATTGCGCTGCTTGAAGATGCGGTTGTCGATGACGAGGCTCATCGCGTCGCCGAACAGTTCGGGCAGGCGCGTGTCGACCCAGTCGCCGATGTCCGTCAGCAGCTTCAGCGGCACATCCTGGTGGACGCCGCCCGGGCGCAGGTAAGCGTGGTGCATGCGCGCGCCGCTCATCCGCTCGAAGAAATTCATGCAGTCTTCGCGCAGCTCGAACACCCAGAGGTTGGGCGTCATCGCGCCCACGTCCATCACATGTGCGCCGATGTTGAGCATGTGGTTGCAGATGCGCGTAAGCTCCGCAAACAGCACGCGAAGGTACTGCGCGCGCTCCGGAACCTCGACGTTCAGCAGCTTCTCGATGGCGAGGATGTAGCTGTATTCCTGCGCCAGCGGGCTGCAGTAATCGAGCCGGTCGAAATAGGGCAGCGCCTGCAGGTATGTCTTGTGCTCGATCAGCTTCTCGGTGCCGCGGTGCAGCAGGCCGATATGCGGATCGACACGCTCCACGATCTCGCCGTCCAGTTCCATCACCATGCGCAATACGCCGTGCGCTGCGGGATGCTGCGGACCGAAATTGATCGTGTAGCTGGAAATAACCTCGTCGCCGGTGGTCGGCGCGTCTTCCAGGACCATTGAATGACTCATACGCCGCAAGTCCATGTGCCGGAGCGATAAACGCGTTCGGGGCCAAGGCCGCTGCGGACGGAAAGGTCGGCCGGCCAGCGCACGCTTTCGGCGCCATAAGCCTCGCCCTCGCCCGCGCCGCGGCGCACTTCCACGCTGATCGTGCCGTCCGTCAGGCTGGGCCCTTCGGTCACGTAGTCAGCGCCAGTGGTTTCCTCGCCCTGCAGCAGCATGTCTTCCGCATCGACCTGGACGACGCCCTTGGCGCGCGAAATCTCGTTATCGCGGGCACCGGCCACCAGCAGCGTAACATCGCCCAGTGCGAAGGTGCACGCGCCCATGGTGGGTCCGAGGTCTACGGCCTGCGTATCGGCAATCGGCTGCAGCATGGGCGGAGCGGGCGTTTCCGCACCGCCGGCCACTGCCACAACGTCGCCTTCCAGATTGACCAGCGAGGGATCGTCCAGCGCAGTTACGCTTTCGCGCTCCTGATCGGTCGTCAGCGTTTCCACGCCGTCTTCGTCGCCCGGGTTGGCATCGCCGGAACCGCAGGCGGCCAGCGCGAGTGAAAGCGGCAACGCCGCCAGCAGGATGGAACTACGGATCATGCCTTGTCCTCCTCGATTTCGGTCGCACCGGGATTGTCGCGGCCCTTGCCCTTGCGCGGGGCCTTGCCCTTGCGGTCCTCGGTAGGTTCGGGCGCGTCGGGCTCCTCGACGCCGGTGTCTTCCTCGGCCGGCGAACCGGCAGAGACCTTCTCCGCAGCCTTGGCGTCGGTTTTCGGGCCTGCGCCGGTCTGCTTCGGGCTCTCGGTCGTCTTGGGCTCGTCCACCGGCGGGGTGCTGGCCTTCTCGTCGCCCGGCAGCACGTAATCCGCGCCTTCCCATGGGGACATGAAGTCGAAAGTGCGCAGGTCCTGCGCCAGCTTCACCGGCTCGTACACCACGCGCTTCTCCTCCTCGGAGTAACGCAGTTCGTGATAGCCGGTGAGCGGGAAGTCCTTGCGGAAAGGATGCCCTTCGAAGCCATAATCTGTCAGGATGCGGCGCAGGTCCGTATTCCCGTCGAACAGCACACCGTACATGTCGAACACTTCACGCTCCAGCCAGCCGGCATTGGGCCAGAGGGTCGTGACGGTGGGCACGGGCGTCGCCTCGTCCGTGGAGCACTTCAGCATCACACGGTGGTTCTTCGTGACGGAGAGCAGCATGTAAACCACTTCGAACCGCTCGGGGCGGCCCGGATAGTCGACACCGGCGATTTCCATCAGCTGCTGGTATTCATGCTCGTCCCGCAGCGTGCGCAGGGCATCCTCGATGCCATCGCGCTGCACGGTGAACAGCAGCTCGCCGTGCTCTTCGTGCGCAGACACCAGCGCATCGCCGATGGCGGCGGACAGCGTATCGGCCACACCATCGTTGGAGGCATATTTCGGGGCGGAGTGCAGGACTGTCATCGTTCGATCGTCCCTTCGCGGCGGATCTTCCGCTGCAATTGCATCACGCCGTAAAGCAGCGCCTCAGCCGTGGGCGGGCAGCCGGGAATGTAGATGTCCACCGGCACGATGCGGTCGCATCCTCGCACCACGGAATAGCTGTAGTGGTAATAACCGCCGCCATTGGCGCAGCTGCCCATGGAGATGACGTATTTCGGGCTGCTCATCTGGTCATAGACCTTCCGCAGCGCCGGGGCCATCTTGTTGCACAGCGTGCCAGCCACGATCATCACATCGCTCTGGCGCGGGGATGCGCGCGGGGCGACGCCGAAGCGCTCCATGTCGTAACGCGGCATGTTGACGTGGATCATCTCCACGGCGCAACATGCCAGGCCGAAGGTCATCCACCACAGCGAGCCGGTACGGGCCCACTGGAACAAGTCTTCGGTGCTGGTGACCAGGAAGCCCTTGTCATTCACCTCTGCCTGCATGGCGTTGAAGTATTCGGCATCGGGCAGGCGCACTTCGCCGGGCTTGGCCGTCGGCTGCACCAAGGCGTCGCGGCCATAGGGGGATTGGGTGATCTGCTCGCTCATGTCATTCCCACTCCAGCGCGCCTTTCTTCCACTCATATGCGAAGCCGACCGCCAGGATCAGCAGGAAGATCATCATGCCGATCCAGCCGGTCCAGCCGGTGGTTTCCAGGCTGACCGCCCAAGGGAACAGGAAGGCTGCTTCCAGGTCGAAGATGATGAACAGGATTGCGACGAGATAGAAGCGCACATCGAAACGGCTGCGCGAGTCTTCGAAGGCGGGAAAGCCGCATTCGTACTCACTCAGCTTCTCGGCATTGGGCTTGTGCGCGCCGGTCAGGCGGCTGACGCCCATCGGAAGGAAGACGAACGCTGCCGAAAGCACCACGGCAATGCCGAGGAACAGCAGGATCGGGAGATATTGACCTAGGTCGACCAAGGGCCTGACTCACATGCAATTGCTATCCCGCGCGCCCTAGCCCCCGCTACGTCCGGGTTCAAGGGCGGGCACGGGCTTTTCGCCAAGCCCGGCCCGCCTTTCCTGCCCCAATGCGCGATCGGGGCCATACTTACTTGCGCAACATCAGTTTCATCGTCTTGCGGGCACGCTCGCCATAGGGCGGCTTAATACCGGCAAGGCCTGCAATATCGACCTTGGGCTGCGTGAAGACGGACCGGGCGTGGCTGAACTCGCGGAAGCCTTCCGGGCCGTGATAGGCACCGATGCCGCTGGACCCCACGCCGCCGAAGGGCAGGTCCTCTGCGGTGACATGGAACACCACGTCATTCACCGTGACGCCGCCCGATATGGTACGGGACAGCACCTGCTCACGCTCCGCATTGTCGCTGCCGAAGAAATACAGGCCCAGCGGCCGGTCGCGGCTGTTGATGTAGTCGATCGCCTCGTCCAGCGTCTCGTAAGTCTTGATCGGCAGGACCGGCCCGAAGATTTCCTCTTCCATGCAGGCAAGGCTGTCGGACGGATTGCGTACGATAGTCAGCGGCAGCTTGCGCTTGTCGGCTGAAGCCGTACCGCCCGGTGCAATCTCCACCACATCCGCCCCGCCCGCCTTTGCGTCTGCCACCATGTCGCGCAGCCTCTCGGCCTTGTCGTCGGTGATGATGGTTGCATAGTCCTCGTTCTCGGTAAGATCCGGATACTGGTCCATCATGGCCAGCTCCAGCGCGGCGATGACGCCTTCTTCCATGTCTGCGGGCACGAGCAGGTAATCGGGCGCGAGGCAGATCTGGCCCGCATTCATCATCTTGCCCATGACGATCCGCTCACCCGCCCGCGTCAAATCCGCACTGCGGCCGATGACGACGGGGCTTTTCCCGCCGAGTTCCAGGGTGACCGGAGTAAGGTTATCGGCAGCGGCCTGCATCACCTTGCGCCCGGTCTCGGTGGAGCCGGTGAAGACCAGGTGATCGAAGGGCAGCGCGCTGAAGGCCTGCGCCACATCCGGGCCGCCGGCGGCCACGGCCACTTCGTCCGGGCGGAACTTCTCGGCAATCAGCCGCGCCATGACTTCGCTGGTCTTGGGCGTGAATTCGCTGGGCTTCAGCATGGCGCGATTGCCGGCTGCCAGCACCTGCGCCAGCGGACCGAAGGCCAGGTTCACCGGGAAATTCCACGGGCTCAGGATGCCCACGACGCCCTTCGGCTCGAAGCGCAGCTCCGCCTTGCCACCCAGCGCGCCCAGGGGGAATTGCACCTTGCGCTTTTCCGGCTTGGCCCAGCCCTTCAGGTTGGAAAGGCAGTATTTGGCGAAGTTCACCGTCGCCATGATGTCGGTCACCATGCTCTGCGTCCATGCGCGGTTGCCGAAGTCCTCGCTCATGGCGGCGCAGAGCTCATCCGCATTGTCCACCATCAGCGCCACAAGGCGCTCTATGCGGTCGCGGCGGACGGAAAGCGGTTCGGGACGCGCAGCCATAAAAGCGGCGCGCTGCGCCTTCAGCATGGGTTCGAGTTCTTCGGGAGTGGTGGTCATCGGGAAATATGCTCCGGCTGGCGGGTTTATGTGTTCGAGCATCCAACGGGCGGCGTTTGCTTTTGTTGCATCGCACCACTAATTCGATGCCCGAACATATCTCTACGACCACCCAGACCCTTCGAAAGGCAGGACTTCCCATGGCCGCATTCTCCGCAAACGACCCGATCGTGATCCTCTCCTACGCCCGCACGCCAATGGGCGCGATGCAGGGTGCGCTTTCCGACGTCGCGGCGACGGACCTTGGCGCGACTGCCGTGAAGGCCGCCGTGGAGCGTGCCGGGATCGCCGGCGGCGATGCCAACCGCATCTACATGGGCTGCGTCCTTCCCGCGGGCCTCGGCCAGGCGCCTGCCCGCCAGGCGGCGCTGAAGGCGGACCTTCCCAAGAGCGTGCAGGCCACCACGGTCAACAAGGTCTGCGGCAGCGGCATGCAGACGGTCATCATGGCCGGCGAGGCACTGGCCAGCGGCACGATCGATATCGCCATCGCTGGCGGCATGGAGAGCATGACCAATGCGCCCTACCTGCTGAAGAAGCACCGCGGCGGCGCGCGCCTTGGCCATGACCGCGTGTATGACCACATGTTCCTGGACGGTCTGGAAGATGCCTATGAGGAAGGCCGCGCCATGGGCACTTTCGCGCAGGACATGGCCGACAAGTACAGCCTGACGCGCGAGCAGATGGACGATTACTCCATCGCCAGCCTCGACCGGGCCAACAAGGCGATCGAAAGCGGCGCGTTCGATGACGAGATCGTCCCCGTAACCTTCTCCACCCGCAAGGGCGATGTCACGGTCGACACCGATGAAAGCCCCAGCAAGGGCCGTCCGGACAAGATCCCGACGCTGCGCCCCGCCTTTGCCAAGGACGGCACGATCACGGCGGCGACCTCCAGCTCCATCTCCGACGGTGCGGCAGCTGTCGTGGTGGCGCGCGAGAGCGTGGCCAGGGACAAGGGCCTTACGCCGGTCGCGAAGATCGTGGGCATGACAGCCCATGCGCAGGCTCCGGAAGAATTCACCATCGCCCCCGTCGGCGCGATCGAGAAGCTGCTGGAGCAGACCGGCTGGAGCGCGGATGACGTGGACCTGTGGGAAGTGAACGAGGCGTTTGCCTGCGTGACCATGTTCGCCATGCAGGACATCGGCATCCCGCACGAGAAGATCAACGTGAACGGCGGCGGCACGGCGCTGGGCCATCCCATCGGTGCCAGCGGCACGCGCATCCTCGTCACCCTGCTCGCGGCCCTGAAGGCACGCGGCGGCAAGCGCGGCATTGCCAGCCTGTGCATCGGCGGCGGCGAGGCAACCGCCGTGGCCGTGGAACTTTGCTAGGTTCCATTCGCTCTTTGCCTAGAATTCATGAGGAGGAATACACAATGAAGAAGCTGATCCTGATCGCCGCGGCCCCGCTCGCGCTTGCCGCATGCGGAGGTTCCGACGAGGAAGCGACGACCGAAGACACCATGGCTGCCGACAACAGCACGGTTGCCACGACGGATACCTATGTCACCGGCAACACCATGGGTGATGGCGGCGCGATGGCCGGTACTTACACCACCACCGCATCCGACGGCACGACCTCGACCGAGACGATCAATGCCGACGGCACTTATTCGGTCAGCAACGAAGCTGGTGAAGAAGTGGTCAGCGGCACGGTCGCGACCCAGAACGGCCAGGTCTGCTACACGCCCGAAGGCGAAACCGCCTCGCTGTGCTACAACCAGACGCAGGCCGGCCCCGATGGCACCTGGGAAACCGTCAGCCAGACGGGCGAGCGTTACACCGTGACGCGCAACTGAGCCCAGCGCTCCAGACGATAATGAAGAGGGCGGCCTGCGGGTCGCCCTTTTTGTTAGCGGGATGGGCGAGGAATTAGGGCTCGCCCGCGCCCCACAGGCGGTCCTGCTCGATCCAGCCTTCGCGGCCAGAAACGTCGAACAGGCACCACCCGTCCTCGCAATTGCCCAGCTTGCCGACCACGCCGGGCTCCGCATTCCACATCAGTTTTGCGGTGTCCGCCGGTTCCGCCCGCATGGCGGCCAGCCCTTCCCCGGTCACGATGGCGGTGCGCTGCGGATTGAGCAGGCGTGCCACGATCCAGCCCTGCGTGCCGTCCGGATCCTGCACCAGACGCCAGCCCTGCATCACCCGCACCACTTTCACCGGCAGGCCCTGCCGCTTGTACACCCAGTCGATGGGATAATCCGCGCTCGGCCCCACGCGCATATTCACTTCGTCCGCCCGCAGGCTGGCCCAATAAGGCACTTCGCGGTCCTGCGCAGCGGCGGGAGCGGTCAGGAGGATGGCAGCGAGGAGCGAGAATAGCAGGCGGGATAGCATAGACGCACTGCCTATCGCGCGCACCGGAGTCGCAGCAAGCGGCAAAGCGTTGTTAAACCTTGTGCGCTATGCGGGCCTGGCGCGCGTGGGCGCGCTGGTTTCAGGAGCCGTACGACGATGTACCGCCAATTCGCTTGCCTAATTGCCGCAGGGGCCGCGGCCTTGCCGTTTGCCGCCATGGCGCAGGACCCGCTGGCCGCCGCCGGAGACAGCGGCGACACCGCATGGGTCATGGCCGCTGCCGCGCTGGTTCTGGCCGGTGCGCTGCCAGGCCTGGGCCTGCTGTATGGCGGGCGGGTGAAGGCGCGCAATTTCCTGTCCGTGCTTATGCAGTTGGGCGCGGTAGCCTGCGTGGCCTCGCTGGCATGGATAATTGCCGGTTACACGCTGGCCTTCGGCAATCCGGTGAACGGCTTCATCGGGGACGGCTCGCGCTGGATGATGGTCTATCTCGACGCGATGCGCGTTGGCACCTTCATCCCGGAAAGCGCATTTGCGCTGTTCCAGATGGCGCTGGCGATCATGGCCGCCGCCCTGATGGTGGGCGCATGGATCGGGCGCGCGCGCTTCGGCTGGGCGATTGCCTTTGCCATGCTGTGGGTGCTGGCCGTCTATGCCCCCGTGGCGCACTGGACCTGGGGCGGAGGCTGGCTTGCGGCCGCGGGCCTGATGGACTTTGCGGGCGGCCTGCCCATCCACGTGACCGCAGGCGTATCCGCCGTGGTGGTCGCGCTGCTGATCGGACGGCGCAAGCTGGCCGGAGACACGGCCTCCCCCTCACAATCGCCGGAGCTTGCCATGGTGGGCGCGACCCTGCTGTGGGTCGGCTGGTTCGGGCTGGTGGGCGGCAATGCGCTGTCCGCGACAGACGATGCCAGCACCGCGATCATCAACGCGCAGGCGGCGGCCAGTGCAGGCGCGCTGGCATGGCTGCTCTCCGCCCGCCTCGGTGGCGGCAAGCCGACCGCGGCGATGGTCGGCGGCGGCGCCATGGCCGGCCTCGTCAGCATATCGCCCGCCGCAGTCTTTGTGTCCCCGGGTGCAGCGATCGTCATCGGCCTGGCCGGAGCGATTGCCGTGCGCTGGGCCGCCATGGCGCTGAAGCACCGCTGGAAGGTGGACGATGCGATGGACGTGTTCGCGCTGCATGCAGTCGGCGGCGCCGTGGGCCTGCTGCTCACGGGCGTCTTCGCCTCGCCATACCTGGGCGGAACGGGCTTCGTGCAGGACGGCATGGCGATCCTGACGCAGGTCAGCGTGCAGGCATTCGGCATCGCGGCCGTGGCGGTCTATGCCGCCATCGCGACCGCTCTCATCGCCGTCGCGGTGAACCTGGTAATCCCGATGCGCGTCAGCGCGGAGGAAGAGGCCGCCGGCCTCGACGTCGCCAGCCACGGTGAAGCTGGCTGACGCGCGAGCGGGCGGCTCAGTCCCCCGTCAGGATCCGGTCGACCAGCTGCTTCACGCTGGGCGTGAAATTGTTGGAATAGAACGGGTCCTGCTTGAAGCGGTATGCCGCGTGGCCTGCAAAGGCCAGGTTCTGGTCCGGATCGCCGCCATGGGCGATGTTCTGCAACGTCTTCTGGATGCAGAAGCTGCGCGGATCGGCGAGGCGCCCGGTTGTGTGCGTGTCATGGTCCATCCAGCTGGAAAACTGGCAGTGTGACAGGCAGCCCATGCAATTCTGCTGGTCCGTGCGGATCTGCTCGGCACTTTCCGGTGTCACGAAAACCACGGTATCATCCGGCGTCTTCAGCGCTTCGGTATAGCCTTCCGCCATCCAGCGAAGCGCCTTCTGCCGGTCTTCGGAGGTGATGTAAAAGCTCTTCGCCTTGCCCTTGTCGGCCAGCGGGCTCGTGCCTTCTTCCTGATCGCGCTTGTAGACCGGGATCTGCCGTTCGGAACGGTGCATCAGATCATACAGGAATGATGTCTTCACCGCGCTGGAATAGAAGCCGGTGGGGCTGAACTTGTGCAGCAGCACGTCGCCCGGTTCCACATTGCGCAGCAGGTCCTTCCAGACCTGCGGGATCGGGCTTTCCTCCGTCAGCAAGGGCCGCGTGCCGAACTGGAAAGCGATCTTGCCCAGTTCCGGATTGTCGATCCAGTCTTCCCACTCGCGCAGGAACCATACGCCGCCCGCCATCACGATGGCGGTGTCTTCGGACACGCCTTCCTTGCGCATGGTCTCGCGCAATTCCTTCACCCGCGGATAGGGATCCTGCGGCTGGCGCGGGTCTTCCGCGTTGGACAGGCCATTGTGCCCGCCGGCCAGCCAGGGGTCTTCATAGACCACTGCAGCCATCAGTTCGGGCACCTTGGAATAGCTGCGCTTCCACAGCGCACGGAATGCGCGGGCGGAGCTGATGATGGGCAGGTAATGCACGTTAAAGCGCTGGGCGATCTCCGCCAGCTTGTATGGCATTCCGGCACCGCAGGTTACGCCGGTGACCAGCCCCTTGCAGTTTTCCAGCACGCCTTCGAGCACACGCTGCGCGCCGCCCATTTCCCACAGCACGTTGATGTTGATCGCGCCGCGGCCATTGGACATCTCATGCGCCCGCTTCACCTGTTCGGTCGCGCCATCGATGGCGTAGCGCACCAGCTGTTCGAAACGCTCCAGCCGCGTCGCCTGCGGATAAACCTGTGGGATCGGGTTGCCGACCTCGTCATAGGTATCCGCATTCACGGCGCTGACCGTGCCGATACCGCCCGCCGCGGCCCATGCGCCGCTGGACAGGTGGTTTGTGGCCGAAACGCCCTTGCCGCCTTCGATCAGCGGCCAGACTTCGCGTCCGCCATAATTGATGGGTGTGAGACCCTTGAATGCCATGATGTGCCCTAAATGCGGAAGGTGTCGCCCTGTCAGGCGTCGCCTCCAATGTGCGCCCTATCCTCCTGCGGCAATGCGCAGGGTTCTATTTCTGCCGGTTCCGGTCTGGGTCCGGCTATCTCGAAAGATGCGTAATAACCGGCCATCTCCGGCTTACGGACAAATTCACGCAGGCGAAAGCCCAAGCGTTCGAATTCGCAGAACAACACCTTGGGCGGCAGGCCGTGCTCGTTGGATGGCCTGTCGGTGTCCACGACGATCACCTTCCCGCCTTCGCGCAGCGCGGGATACAGCCGCCAGAGGAAGGCGTATGGCTCCTCCACCTCGTGATACATGTGCACCATGAAGACGCGGTCGAAGCTGTCGGCGGGCAAATGCGGATCGTCCGGTCCGCCCAGCGCGATGGAGACGTTTTCCAGCCTGTCCCCTTCGACCCGGCGGCCAAGGCGGGACAGCGCATCGGGATCGATGTCCTGCGCCAGCACGCGCCCACGCTGGCCGACGCGTTCTGCCAGGCGCACGGTATAATACCCCTCGCCTGCGCCGATATCGGCCACGGTCATGCCTGGCTCGATGCCAGCAAGGTCCATCACCGTCACCGCCTCGCCGCGATTGTCACGCGCCTGTTCGGTGGAGAAGGAGTTGGCGCCCAAGTCCGAGACAGGCCGGGTCGCCTGGGGAAAATCGCGCGCGGTCTCGGGCCGGTCGCTATCGACCTGCTGGACCTCGCAGCCGCCAAGCAGTGCAAGCGCCCCGATACCGGCGAAGACTCCCCCTGCGCGTATCATTCGACGTCTTCCACCTCGACAGTCTCGCCGGTCACCTTCTGGGCCAGCGCGGCAGCGATATATTCGTCGATCTTGCCGTCCAGCACGTCATCCGGGCTGGAACTGGTCACGCCGGTGCGCAGGTCCTTCACCATCTGATACGGCTGGAGGACGTAGCTGCGGATCTGGTGGCCCCAGCCAATGTCGGTCTTTTCCTGATATTCCCCGGCGGCCGCCGCTTCCCGCTCCGCCATCTCGCGTTCGAACAGGCGGGCCTTCAGCATGTTCATGGCCGTGGCGCGGTTCTTGTGCTGGCTGCGATCGTTCTGGCTGGCGACCACGATTCCGGTGGGAATATGCGTGATGCGCACGGCGGAATCGGTCGTATTGACGTGCTGGCCACCAGCACCGGACGCGCGATAGGTATCGATGCGCAGTTCGCTGTCATTCACCTCGATATCGATGTCGTCATCGATAACGGGATAGACCCACACGCTGGAAAAACTGGTGTGGCGGCGCGCGCTGGAATCGTAGGGGCTGATGCGGACGAGGCGGTGCACGCCGCTTTCCGTCTTGGCATAGCCATAGGCGTTTTCGCCCTTCACCAGCAGCGTGGCGGACTTGATGCCCGCCGCTTCGCCGGCCTGGTATTCCACCGTTTCCACCTTGAAGCCGCGCTGTTCGGCCCAGCGGGCGTACATGCGCAGCAGCATTTCAGCCCAGTCCTGGCTTTCCGTGCCCCCGGCGCCTGCGTGGATTTCGATGTAAGTGTCGTTGCCGTCGGCCTCGCCGCTCAGCAGGGCCTGCACCTTGTCCGCATCGGCGCGGTCGGCCAGCCGCTTCAGCGTAGCCAGCCCGTCGGCGACGATATCGTCCTCGCCCTCGGCCTCACCCATATCGATGAACTCGATGGCGTCGGATTTCTCGCTGTCGATCTCGCGCACCGTGTTGATGGCGTTTTCGAGGCGCTTCTGTTCCTGCGTGATGGCCTGTGCCTGCTTGGGATCGTCCCACAGCGTGGGGTCCTGCACGCGCGCGTCCAGCTCTTCCAGCCGGCGCAGCGCCGCATCCCAGTCGAGCGACTTCCTGACCAGCGCAAGTGCGGCGTCGATCCGGTCGATATGGGCCTGTCCTTCGGCCCGCATTATGCGATTTTCCTGTTCACGCCGCCGCGCCTAGCGCAGCCACGCGGGATGGGAAAGACTTAGCGTTTGAGCTTGCGCACAGCTGCGAGCGAGCGGCTGACATGTTCGCGCCAGTCACCGTCGGTATAAACCATGGCGATCGTGCCGTCCTGCGCAATGACGTAGCTGGTGCGGTCGGACAGGCCGGTCTGCTTGCCATTCATCACCAGCGACACGTCATAGGCCTTGATGATGGCAGGCGTGGCGCGGGCCACGGCAAACTCGTCGCGGCATTCCTCGGTGCTGAAGCGCTTCAGCGTCGGCAGGTCATCGGCGGAAAGGCCCACGACTGTGGCGCCTGCCGCTTCGAAATCGTCCATCGCCTCGGCAAAGGCGTTCGATTCCAGCGTACAACCCCGGGTGAAGGCCTTGGGGAAGAAGTATAGCACCACCGGCCCGCGCTCCAGCGCGCGGCGAAGGTTGAAGCTTTCGGCCTTACCCGCTTTCGCCCCGCTGGTGGTGAACAGCGGCGCGCTCTGCCCGCGCTTCAGCGCTGCATGGGCCGGGATCGCGGCGAGCGATGCAGCGGCGAGAGCGGCGGTGATGAGCTTCACGGTGCGTCGCATGGTCAGTCTCCTTGCAGGGCCATCAGTAGATGCCGCCCTGCTCCTCGGCGAAATTGTCCGGCTCGGCGGTTGGCTTGGGCGCGGGGGCGCGGCGCGTCACATTGCCGCGGCGCAGCTGGGCCAGCACGATTTCGCGCATCGCGTCAATCTCGTCCTGCCGGGCGCTGCGGCGCGGTTCGGTGTCGGGCTTGAACGCTTCCCAGATCACCCCGGCCTTGGCATCGCCGGTGGGCCAACCCTCGAACACGCGCTTGCCGCTGCGCCGGTCGATGCGGACCATGCGGATGCCCGCAGGCGCCAGGAAGGGCCGGCCGTTCCAGCGGTCCTTGGACCCTGCGACGAACTGCTTGAAGATCGGTGCGGCCAGTGTCCCGCCCTGCGCGTATCCGCCCATGTTCTTGGGCTGGTCGAAGCCGAGGTAAACACCGCCGACGATGTCCGGCGAACCGCCCACGAACCACACATTGGTGGGGCCCGTGCTCGTCCCGGTCTTGCCGAACAGCGGAACGCCCAGCGAATTGAGCGTGGTGGCCGTGCCGCGCTGCACCACGCCTTCCAGCATGTGGACGACCTGGAATGCCGTGCCCGGATCCATTACCTGCCGCCCGTCCTCTTCGAAGCGGGGCATGGGATTGCCGTCCCACTCGGCCATGTTGCAGCCGGTGCATTCGCGCTCATCCGCGCGCCAGATCACCTTGCCGCTGCGGTCCTGTACGTAATCGACGACGGTCGGTTCGTGCTGCACGCCGTGATTGACCAACGCGGAATAGGCGTTGACCATCTTCTCCACCGTGGTGTCGCCAGCGCCCAGCGCGAAGGCGAGGTACGGCTCGTAATCGCCGATACCCACGCGCTTGAAGGTATTGTTGACGTTCTCCATCCCCGCATCGGCGGCGATGTGCACGGTCATGAGGTTCTTCGACTGCTCCAGGCCATAGCGCATCGGGTATTCCCCGCCGCCACGGCCGCCGCCGAAATTGGTGAAGCACTTTTGCCCCAGCTGGCTGCCCTGGTAAACGCAATACTGCTTGTCAGGGACCATGCTGGCAGGCGTCATCCCGGCGTCCAGCCCGCTGGCATAGACGAAGGGTTTGATCGTGGAGCCGGGCTGGCGATTGGCCTGCGTCGCGCGGTTGAAGTCCGACAGGCGGAAATCGAAACCGCCCTGCATGGCCAGGATGCGCCCGGTGTTCGGGTCCTGCGCCAGGAAACCGCCGGACACTTCCGGCACGGTGCGCACGCGCCAGCCATCGCCCTGCGGCGAGGCGGCGATAATGTCGCCCTTCTTGAGAGCGTTGGGCAGGCCGGTGAGCGGCTCTTCACTGCCGTCCGAAAAGCCGATGGTCGCGCTATTGCCGTCGCGCGCAGTGACCACGCCGATGCGCCAGTCCTCGTAATTGATGGACATGAAGGTGCTGGCGAGCTGCTGAGTCAGGTCGCCATCTTCTTCCTTCAGCGTGTTGATCGGGCCGGTCCAGCCGCGATTGCCGTGATAGCGCATCATGCCTGCGCGCAGCGCGTCCTGCGCACTGTCCTGCAGCTCCGTATCGAGCGAGGTGCGGACCCACAGGCCCCCGGCATAGACGCTGTGCGGCCCGTCTTCGGCCTGTTCGCCATAACGGCCGATCAGCTGGCGGCGCACCTCTTCAAGGAAATAGCCTGCATCGGCATTGCCCGCGCGGCTGCGCTGGCTGACGATGCCGAGCGGCTGGCGCTTGGCAAGATCGGCAGCGGCCTGCGTCACATGGCCGTTGCCAACCATGTTCTGCAGCACCCAGTTGCGGCGTGCGGTCGCCGTTTCCTCGTTGCCCTTGCGGCCATAGACCTCCGGGGCGCGCGGCAGGATGGCCAGGAATGCCATCTCGTGCAGCTCCAGGTCGCCCACATCCTTGTCGAAGTAGGCGCGCGCGGCAGCCTGCACGCCGAAGCTGCGGCGGCCGACGGGAATCTCGTTCAGGTAGAGAGTCATGATCTCTTCCTTTTCAAGAACTCCTTCGATGCGGCGGGCCAGCACGATTTCCTTCAGCTTGCGCGTGATGGAATATTCATTGCCGACCAGAATGTTCTTCGCGACCTGTTGCGTGATGGTGGAGCCGCCAACGGCACGCTCCCCACTGCCGATCTTGGTCACGTAATCGATCACGGCCCCGGCGAAACCGCCCAGGTCCACGCCGCCATGGGACCAGAATGTCTTGTCCTCCGCGCTGGTGTAAGCGTTCACCAGCATGGGCGGGAAATCGCCATATTGCAGCTGCACGCGCCGATCGCGGGCGTATGTGTGCACGATCTCGCCATCGATGCCGCGCACCACGGATGGCAGCGGCGGCTGGTAGCTGAGCAGCGTCTTTGCGTCAGGCAGGTTGCGGGCCAGCAGCAGCCAGAACATCAGATACACCAGCAGCAGCGCGCCCAGCACGATGGCCAGCCACTTGAACCAGCGCTTGTCACGCCAGTTGGTGCGGAACCACGAAACCATGCCGCCGGCATCGCGGCGGATGCGGTACTTGAAATACTCCCCGCGGGACTGGCCTTCCGGCTGCGTCCCCGGATCCATGCTGGCATCGCTGGTGTCGGTCATGATCGGCGCAGCCCTAGCATGGTGAAACTGACTCGCACCAGAATGAAAACGCTCGGGTCGTCGCGCTTCGGGCGATCACGCGCCGGACTGCCGGGCAAAGAAGATGCGCACCGCCCGCGACATGACATCGGCAAAGCGGCGCTGGCCTTCGGGACTGGCGAGCCGCGCGGCATCGCCCTCGTTCGTAATAAAGCCCGCCTCGTACAGTACGCTGGGCACATCGGGGGCGCGCAGCACGCGCAGGCCCGCGCTGCGCTGCGTCTGCGGATGGAAGGTCAGCGTCCCGCGCCCTTCCC
Source organism: Paraurantiacibacter namhicola (assembly GCF_001687545.1). Taxonomy (NCBI): domain Bacteria; kingdom Pseudomonadati; phylum Pseudomonadota; class Alphaproteobacteria; order Sphingomonadales; family Erythrobacteraceae; genus Paraurantiacibacter; species Paraurantiacibacter namhicola. The sequence continues at coordinate 1,830,803 of NZ_CP016545.1, forward strand.
GCTCGATCAGCGCAGCAAAAGTGCCGGATCCTTCGCTGCTGCGCCGCTGCGCCAGGTCGACGAGGATGTCGTTTACGTTCTGGCTGGTCCCGGCCAGCACCACGCCATTGACCTGGTCCGCCTCGTTCTCCCGTTCGGCGAAGCGGGCTGCGGCCTCGCTCGATGCCTCGTCGGACAGGACATAGATGCTGGCGCCGGACACGCTGGCCTGCTCGCCCGCACTGTCCGCATGGATGGAGATGAACAGGTCCGCCCCCAGCGCGCGGGCGATCTGGAAGCGTTCCTCCACCACCAGGAAGCGGTCGTCGCTGCGGGTCAGGGCCACGCGCACCCCGCCCTGCCGCAGCAATTCGTCGCGCAGCGCAAGGGCCAGGCCCAGCACCACTGTCTTCTCCTTGTAGCCGCCGCCGCTTGCACCCGGATCGTGCCCGCCATGGCCCGCGTCGATCACCACCAGCGGGCGGCTGGAATCTTCCGGCCCCAGCACTTCGGGCAGGTCACGCGGCGCGTCGGGATCGGGCAAGGCCAGGCGCACGACATAATCGCGGCCCAGATGGGGCACGGGGATCGTCAGTCCGAAAACGTACAGCCCGCCCATCAGGACAACCGGCGCCAGGAAGACGAGCGCAATTTGCAGCCGGTGCCACATGCACAGGGTTAAAGGGGCATTATCCGCCGGGCACAAGAGGCAATGCGCGGCTTATCCCGCGCCCACGCACACTTCCTTGTCAGCTGATATTCAGCAATTTCGTTTGCCCGCTTGCCAGCGCGGTGCTAGCCATCGCTGCAATCGCCGGGGCCCTCCCCGCCGATACCCGGACCGGGTGGCCACGGCCGATCCCGGTTCCGCAACAGGTTGATGACACGATGAATTGCAACGCCCAGCCCATCGCCACGCCGCCGCAAGGCCGCGTCGCATTGGCTGGCCCCGCGCGGTACGAAAACCCGCGCCATTCCATCTTGGCAGACACACATCGCAGCGTCCGCAGTCCACATGGACAGGGCGCCATTTCACATTCCGCCAGCGGGGCCGGCATGCCGGGCCCGGGACGCGGATTTCCAACACTATCGCGCGCCGCCACCCGGATACGGGTTGCAGGCTTGAAACCTGCCCTCGGGGTCCGGCGCGCCTGGAGACTATTCAATGGCAACGCGCATGCTAATCGATGCGCGCCACCCGGAAGAAACACGGGTGGCGGTGCTCAAGGGCAATCGGATCGAAGAATTTGATTTCGAATCCGCAGAACACAAACAGATAAAGGGTAACATCTACCTCGCGAAAGTAACGCGAGTGGAACCATCCCTGCAGGCCGCATTCGTGGACTTTGGCGGCAATCGCCACGGCTTCCTGGCGTTCAGCGAAATCCACCCCGACTATTATCAGATCCCCGCCGCCGACCGGCAGGCCCTGCTGGACGAGGAACAGGCCCATGCCGAGGAGGAGGAAAAACTCCGCGCGGCTGAGGAAGAGGAAAGCGGCGAGCCGGTAGAGCTGGAAGCCGAAGAAGACGAGGACGAGGACGACGAGCCGGTCCTGGAGGAAATCGACACGTCCGAGAAGGACGAGGTTTCCACCATCGAGGAAGGCCATGTCGACGGGAAATCCGACGACGATACCGACGATTCATCCGACGACGAAGACGAGGATTCCGACGGGGATTCGGACGAAGAGAGCGATGGCCGGAAGGGCCGTGGCCGCCGTGGCCGTGGCCGCCGCCAGGGCCGCCAGGGATCGTCCAGGGGTGGTGGCAGCCGCGCCAAGGAAATGGACGAGCTGCGCGCCAAGCGCGTCGCCCTGCGCCGCCGTTACAAGATCCAGGACGTCATCCATCGCCGCCAGGTGCTGCTCGTCCAGGTCGTGAAGGAAGAACGTGGCAACAAGGGCGCTGCCCTCACCACCTACCTCAGCCTGGCCGGCCGCTACTGCGTGCTGATGCCCAATTCCAGCCATGGCGGCGGCATCAGCCGCAAGATCTCCAACGCCGGGGACCGCAAGCGCCTGAAATCCATCGTCGGCGACCTGAAGCTGCCCAAGAGCATGGGCCTGATCGTCCGCACCGCCGGCCTCAGCCGCACGAAGACGGAGATCAAGCGCGACTTCGACTACCTTGCCCGCCTGTGGGACGAGATCCGGGAGAAGACGCTGGGCTCCAGCGCGCCGAGCAAGATCCATTCCGACAGCGACCTGATCAAGCGGGCCATCCGCGACATCTACAATCGCGAGATCGAGGAAGTCGTGGTCGAAGGTGAGGACGGCTACAAGGCCGCAAAGGCCTTCATGAAGCTGCTGATGCCCAGCCACGCACGCCGGGTGAAAGCCTATTCCGACCCCGTGCCGCTGTTCCAGCGTTACGGCGCGGAAGACCAGCTGAAAGCCATGTACGATCCCATGGTGCAGCTGAAGAGCGGCGGTTACCTGATCATCAATCCCACCGAGGCGCTGGTGTCGATCGACATCAACTCCGGCCGTTCCACCAAGGAACACGGGATCGAGCAGACTGCCCTGCACACCAACCTCGAAGCGGCGAAGGAAATCGCTCGCCAGCTGCGCCTGCGCGACATGGCCGGCCTGGTGGTGATCGACTTCATCGACATGGAGCGCACCGGCAATATCCGCAAGGTCGAGCGGTGCATGAAGGATTCGCTCAAGAACGACCGTGCGCGCATCCAGGTGGGCCGCATTTCCGGTTTCGGCCTGATGGAAATGAGCCGCCAGCGCCTGCGCACCGGCGTGCTGGAGGCGACCACGCGCGAATGCCCGCATTGCGACGGCACCGGCCTGGTCCGCACGGCCAGCAGCGCCGGGCTTTCCGCCCTGCGCCTGATCGAGGACGAGGCAGCCAAGGGCAAGGGTACGGTCATCACGCTGTACGCCTCCACCGAAGCGGCCGTGTACCTGCTCAACACCAAGCGCGGCGACCTGCAGGAAATCGAAACGCGCTACGGCGTGACGGTGGAAGTGCAGCCGGAAGGCGAGGACGAAGGCGCCAAGATGCGCGTGCAGTCCAGCGGACCCAAGCCTTCCTCCGCCCCCAAGTTCGAGCCCATCGTCGATGACGACGCGGACGATGACGACGTGGACGCCGATGACGACGATCACGACGAGGAAGATGACGAGCGCGGTGACCGCGGTGACCGCGACGATCGTGGTCCGAAGCGCCGCCGTCGCCGGGGTGGCCGCGGCCGCAACAAGAAGCGCCAGGATGGCGGTGACGGTAACGAGACCGGGTCCGACGGCGATGATGGCGAAAACCGCCAGCAGGCCGACAATCGCGGCAACGATGACGACGATGACGGCGAAGGCCGGCCCAAGCGCCGCCGCCGCCGTGGTGGCCGTGGCCGTCGCCGCAAGTCCGGTGATGCCGAGGGCGGCGACACCGATACGCAGGCGCAGGAAGATATCGGCGAGAAGGCCGGAGAGGAAATCGCCGAACAGCTCGACGAGACCGAGGCTGCCAATGCGCAGGCCGAAACCGCCGGTGACGATGCGACTGCGGAGGAAAAGCCCAAGGCCAAGGCCAAGCGCGCCCCCCGCAAGAAAGCCGCAGCCAAATCCGACGATACGGACGAGGCCGAGGCCGAGAAGCCCAAGCGCCGCGCGCGCAAGAAGAAGGCTGACGTAGAAGCCGAAGCCGATGCTGCGCCTGCAGCCGAGGCGACGGAAGACGCGCCCAAGCCGAAAGCCAAACGTGCGCCCCGCAAGAGGAAGACGGACGCCGAAGCTGAAAGCGCCCCGGAAGCAGCCGCAGCTGCCGAGGAAGCGCCCAAGCCCAAGGCGAAGCGCGCTCCTCGCAAGAAAAAGGCAGACGTCGAAGCCGAAGCTCCTGCAGATGCTGCTCCCGCAGCACCGGCAAAGGATGCGTCCGATGAGGGTGAGACGGCAGAAGACGGCAGCCCGAAGCGCGGCGGATGGTGGCAGCGCACCTTCGGCGCCTGACACGGCCTGATTGACACGGAATTGGCCGGGATTGCCTCAAAAGGCGGTCCCGGCCTTTCCTTTTGCCCCGAGAGTCCCTCTTTAGGCGTCAGCCCTGCTGGCGAGCCAGGATAGCGCGTATATCTGCAAGGTCGCTCGGCTTGTCCGCATCGACCGCAGCCAGCCCGCTCGGTGCCTCCACCAGCGCGGCGCGCACGCCGATCCGCTTGCCCAGCCTCGCAATGCCCTCCGCCAGCGTCAGCCGCCCGAGAGCGTAATCCAGCAGCGTGCCCAGCCCCAGCTTCGCCACGATGCGCCAGGGCCGCTTGCGATCTGCCTCGATCCCCTGCCACGCGGCAATGGCCTTCGCGGCATCCGGCGTGCGCAGGAAGAAGAGGTTGCACCCGCTCCAGTGCCCGTCCGCAAAGCGCAGATACGTGCGCCGGCTTCCGGGCAGCTCCGCCTTGATCGCCTCGCGCCGCGCCAGCATCACACCGACATCGGCATCGTCCGGGGTGCCCTCTATCGCGGCCCGGACCCATCCCGGTTGCAGCAGCGCATGATCCGCCGTGGTTACCAGCAGCGGCGCACCGGTCACATCGAGGCCGCGCTGGACACTCCCCGCAGGGCCGCGGGCAGGCTGCACCACTTCGCAATCCTGCGCGCGCGCCAACTCCGCCACCGGGCCTTCATCGCAAGCGACCACGATGCGCCCCGCCCCGGCCCCTCGCACGGCGCCTATAACGCGGCTCAGCATCGCCTCGCCGTCCACCGTAACCAGCGCCTTGGCCGCCACGCCCTCAGCCTCTGCCAGCGGATCGCCGCCGGGGCGCGTGCCCGCCAGCACCAACGCGGCAAAGCTCACGCCGCCCGCTCCGCCTTCACGAGCCGGCGCAACACGGCCCAGACCGCCAGCGTCATCAGCGCATAGATCGCGCCCTGCGCCAGCGTGACCATCCACCCCACCGCCAGCGAGCTGACATCCCGCACGGCCCAGACGGCCGCCGCCAGGACCATCAGGCCGATGATCCGGACATAGAGCTGGTAGCGCGCCTTGCCGGTGGAATGCAGGACGGATTCGTAAGAGACACTGGCAAGCTCGAAACTGGCTGCCAGCACCAGCGGCACCATGATCGCGCCGCCTGCGATGAAAGCCTCGCCGGAAATGAGCACCAATATGTCCTCACCCAGCCACACAGCCAGCGCCACGGCCGCGACGCTGACGACGAGGACGGAGAGACTGACCTGCCGGACGAGGCGCTGGAACTGGCGCGCGGGGCTGCCGTGGCGCTCCTTGTTCAGCTCCGGATAGATCGAATCCGAGAGGATGATGGCCAGCTTGCCGAGGCCCATCGCAAGCTGTTCCGCAATCCGGTAAACACCCGCCGCGCTCGTCCCGAAAAGGTATCCGACGGCCAACAGTGGCCCCTGCGCGATCAGCGCGTGGACGGAAGAGCTCATGTAAGTGACGCCCAGGAACCGCCGCAGACCGGGATTCTCCGCCAGCGACTGCCGCCACTCCTTGAGCGCAGACAAGCGCAGGACATCGGGCCTCAGCCGCCAGGCGGTGTACCAGGTGACGGCAGCGGACAGGAATTCCACCGCCGCCCAGGCAAACAGGAACCGGCCCACACTTGGGTCCGTCAGCCAGATGGCCACGGCGGCAAGCAGGCGGCCCGCCGGGGTAACCGCGCCGACATAGACCGACAGGTCAAACCGATCGAGCGCGCGCAAGATGCCGTAAGGCGCGGAAACGCGGGCCCATTGCATCGCCACCACGAATAGCAGCGCCATGTCGCGATATGCCGGGTTCACCTCCAGCGCGTCTGCCAGCAGGAAAAACCCGATTACGGCCAGCACGCTGCCGATCAGGGCGCCGAATGCGTCCACCAATCCGCCCAGTATGGACAGGCGACCAAAGGCCCGGTCGCGCCCGGCAGCAAGATGTTCCGTCCCGAACCGGATGATCATCTGCCAGGTGGCGAAACTGCACAGGGCATTGACGGTCAGCGTAATGCCGAAAATCAGCGAGAAGTGGCCGAAATCCTTAACGCCCAGCGACCGGGACAGGATCGCGAGATACGCCAGCGAGCTTACCGCGCCAAATCCCTTGCCGCCCAGCAGCATGCCCACATTGCGCAGGATCCGCTTGCCCGCGCCCGGCCCCTCTTTCGCTGACTGCGCGCCGTCCATGCCAGCGCCTTGGCGCAGAAAGCCCGCTTGCACAAGCAGGCCCCGATGCTAACCGGATGGCGTCATGCCAGCCCCGCCCCGCATCATGTTCCTGTACAATCACGATGCTGCCCACCAGGCGGCCCATATCGCCGGGATCATGCGCGCGCTGGCGCTGCGCCATCCGCAGGTGGAGGTGTATGCCGGGGTGGCCGGACCGGCTATCGAAGCGGAAATCCGCCGTATCGCCGGAGGCGATGCTGCGGCGCGCATCCACTGGCAGGACCTGTCGCTCAGCCCCGCGCTCGATACGCTGCTGTCCCTGCCCAACCGCCTGCTCCCGGCCAAGCGGCTTGCCCGCCTGCGCACGAACGAGGGGCTGTTCGCGCAGATGAGCCTGATCGTCTCGACGGAGCGCACATGCCTGCGCGTTCGGCGAAGGCTCCGCGCGAAGTTTGGCGATAAAGCGCCGCGCTTCGCCTATGTCCCCCATGGGTCGGGCGACAGGAACGTGGCCTACCACCCGGAGCTGGCACAATTCGATCTGAAGCTGGTCAGCGGGCAGAAGCTGGTGGACGAGATGGTGGCGCGCGGAATTGCGACGCCCGACCAGTGCCGCCTGATCGGCTATCCCAAGTTCGACACGATCGACACGTCCGCGAAGCCGCAGCTGTTCGATAACGACAGGCCCGTCTTCGTCTACAATCCACATTTCGACCCGAAACTGTCGAGCTGGTACGACCATGGCCCCGCCCTGCTGGAGTGGTTTGCCGGCCAGCAGGACCGCTTCAACCTGGTCTTTGCCCCGCATGTGATGCTGTTCCGCAAGGCGCTGCATGTCTCGCCCGAATACAGGCTCGCACGGCGCAGGCCGGACGTGCCGCAGGCGGCGCTGGATGCGCCTAATGTGCTGGTCGATACCGATAGCGAGCGCCTGTTCGACATGACCTACACGCTGGGCGCCGACGCCTATATCGGCGACATGTCGAGCCAGGTGTACGAGTTCCTCGTGCGGCGGCGGCCGTGCTTCTTCATCGACACCCATGCGGCCGATCTGCCCGGTGAAGCGGCCAATCGCGCATTCTGGGGCAATGGTCCTGTGGTGCAATCCGTGCCCGAGCTGACCGCCATGATCCCGCAATGGCAGGACATCGGCGAGGCGTATCGGGACACGCAGGATCGGCTGTTCTCTTACACGATAGACGACCGGCCCGGCGAGACTTCCGTAGACCGTGCCGCCGATGCGCTTGCCGGCTGGCTTGCACCGTCATCCGGGGCAGAAAGCCATTGACCGCAAAGGGGAATTCCGCGACTTGCCTCCCTTCGGGGGGAAATCAGGGACGCATATGATGACCGCAGCGCAAGCAACGCGCGCAGACGATGCTGGTGCATCGGCGCAGCAGCCATGGCTCAGCATCATGCTGCCGGTTTATAACGTCGCGCCCTATCTGGAAGAGTGCCTGCTATCGATCCTGTCGCAGGCCGATGAGGGCGTCGAAATCCTCCTGTGCGACGATTGCTCAACCGATGACAGTATGGATGTGGCGCGCAAGGTCGCCGACGAGCATCCGGGCCGCATCACCATCATGCAGAACCCGCAGAACCTGGGGCTATCGGGCACGCGCAACGCGATGAAGGACCGGGCGAGCGGCCGCTATTTCTGGTTTGTGGATTCGGACGACTACCTGCTGCCCGGTGCGATTTCCGCGCTGAAGACTTGGATCGACCGCGAGGCACCGGACGTCCTCAGTTTCAAGTATCGCCGCGGCCACATGCGGAAGAAGGCCTTCCGTGGCCCGTCGAACACTGTCGTGCATACGCCGGCAAAGATCCTCGCGGGCATTTACCGGTCCCGCAAGATGTACAGCTGGGCCAAGGTCAGCCACCGCAAACTGTGGGAAGGCGGGCTGGAATTCCCCGTCGGCAAGCTATTCGAAGACCAGTACAACACCCCGCTCCTGGCGCTGGCGGCGCAAACGCTGGTGCATATCGACAAGAGCCTACTAGTCTATCGCAAGCGTCCCGGCAGCATCCTTGCGCAGGCCGTGCGCGAGAAGGAACAGTTTGCCGAGAAAGCGCACCGCGACATGGCCCATGCCGCGGACCGTGTGCGAGAGGAAATGGCCCGCACGCCCGATGCCGAAACACCGGAATCCCGTTTCGCCATGAGCCATTTCCTGGCCCGCGAATTTGCCAAGACCTGCGAGCGGATCGAGCGCGCCGGAAGCGAAGGCTGCGGCGGGAAGGATCCGCGCGAACTGGCACGCGAATTCCGCGCCATCATGGATGGCAACAGCCCCATTCCCTTCGAAGAAATGCTGCGCCTCTACCGGCGCCCGCGCCACGCCTATTCCTACACCCAGCTGCGCAAGGCGCTGCGTTTCACGGCCTGACGCTCAGGGTGCGCGCCAGCCCCGCTCGGCGGCCCGCTCCCTCTCGCCCTCGCTATCGGTCACGAATACCGGGTCCTTCACCCGGTCCAGCAGGGGCGCGTCTGCAAAGCTGTCGCTGTAAAACCTTGTCTCGGCGGCAGCGAGGGATGCGCCCTCTCCTTCCAGCCAGGCTTCCACCCGCGCCAGCTTCTCCTCGCCATAGCAATTGCCGCCCGGGATGCCGTCGCCGTCCCAGCGCGTGCCGATGACGGTGTCGATACGCAGCAATTTCGCAAAGGCAGCGGCGTAGAATTCGAAGGCTGCCGTGGCGATGATGGGCCGGTAGCCCGCAGCCCTGTCCTGCTCCAGCGCGCGGATTATATCCTGCCTCCAGCCCCCGCGCGCGATATGCGCCTGCGAAAAGGCCTGGGCCGTGCCCGCCAGGTCGCCCCGTGCATGCTCGCCCAGCATCAGCCGCATGCCGAAAGCCTTCAGTGCCGTGCGGCTGCACAACCCCAGCTTGTAATACAGCATCGCCAGCACCCAAACCGGCGCCAGCAGCAGCCGCAGCGGCGCCAGCCTGCGTGCGGCGAACAGCAGGAAGGGCGTGAATGTCGCCCGTGCAGTCAGCGTCCTGTCGAGATCGTAAATGGCGATACGCATGGCCGCGCTTTCCTACACGATTGCAGCGCGGGCAGAAGGCCTCACATGACCTCGCCGGCAAACCCCTCCCCCATCCGAAAAACTTCGCCACTGGACAGTGTAACACCTGTAACACCTTGGCCTCCCCGCGCCCTTGTGTTGCAGGCACGAAACGCTAGATAGGGCGCACACGCAACGCGCAGGAAGCGAGCAGCAAATGGCCACCTTCACCCTCCCCAAGAACAGCCGCATCAAGCAGGGCGATAGCTATCGCACGGAAGGGGCCACGCGGACGAAAAGCTTCAAGATCTATCGCTACGATCCGGAAAGCGGCGAAAACCCGCGCTATGACACCTTCGAGATCGACCTCGACGATTGCGGCCCGATGGTGCTGGACGCCCTGTTCAAGATCAAGAACGACATGGATCCGACGCTGACCTTCCGCCGCTCCTGCCGCGAAGGCATCTGCGGGTCATGCTCCATGAACCTCAACGGCAAGAACGGCCTGGCCTGCACCACTGCGATCGAGGACCTGAAGGGCGAAATCCGCATCACGCCGCTGCCGCACATGGAAGTGATCAAGGACCTCGTCCCCGATTTCACGCACTTCTACGCGCAGTATGCCTCCATCCGCCCCTGGCTGCAGACCGTCACCCCCACCCCCAGCGGCAAGGAACGCCTGCAATCGCCGGAACAGCGCGAGAAGCTGGATGGGCTGTACGAGTGCATCCTGTGCGCCTGCTGCTCCACCAGCTGCCCCAGCTATTGGTGGAACAGCGACAAGTTCCTCGGCCCTGCTATCCTGCTGCAGGCCTATCGCTGGCTGGCGGACAGCCGCGACGAGATGACGGGTGAGCGGCTGGACGATCTGGAAGATCCGTTCCGCCTGTATCGCTGCCACACGATCATGAACTGCGCGAATGCCTGCCCCAAGGGCCTCAGCCCGGCCAAGGCCATCGCCGAAACCAAGAAGATGATGGCGGAGCGGCACGTCTGAGCGGACTGCTCAGCCGCTACGAAGCCCTCCTGGCCGCAGGCGAACTGCGACCGGACGATGAGCAGCGCGTAGCTGCCGAGCGGCTCGATCGCCTGCAACAGGAGCTGGAGGCGCAGCGCGGCTCGGCTGGCAAGGGCGGCTTCCTCTCGCGCATGTTCCGCAAGGCGGACCGGGTGCAGGGCGTGTACATGTGGGGCGGCGTCGGGCGCGGGAAGTCCATGCTGATGGACCTGTTCGTCGAGACATTGGACATAGAGCGAAAGCGCCGCGTCCATTTCCACGCCTTCATGCTGGAAGTCGACGCGATGATCCGCGAGGCGCGCAAGAGCGAGAGCGGCGATCCCATCGGCCCGGTGGCGGAGCAGCTGGGCAAGGACATCCGCCTGCTCGCTTTCGACGAAATGGTGGTCAACAACACGGCCGACGCTGCCATCATGTCCCGCCTGTTCACCGCGCTGATCTGCGAGCAGGAGGTGACGGTGGTCACCACCAGCAACCGCCCGCCGCGCGACCTCTACAAGGATGGGCTCAACCGATCGCTGTTCCTGCCCTTCATCGACCTCGTGCAGGCGGAACTGGACGTGGTCCCGCTCAACGGCCCGACGGATTACCGCATGGACCGGCTTGGCGGCATCGACAGCTGGCACACACCGCTGGGCGATGCCGCTACGGCGCAGGTGCGCGAGGCCTTCTTCCGCCTCACCGACTACAAGCCCGAAGACGCAGAGCACGTCCCCAGCATGGAGCTGGACCTCGGCGGTGGGCGGAGCCTGCATGTGCCAAAAGCGCTCAAGGGTGTCGGCGTGTTCAGCTTCAAGCGGCTGTGCGGAGAGAACCGCGGCGCGGCGGACTACCTCGCCATCGCCCGCGCCTTCCACACGGTAATCGTGGTCGGCATTCCCATCATGGGCCCGGACATGCGCAACGAGGCGATCCGCTTCACCAAGCTGGTCGACGCGCTGTACGAAATGCGCGTGAAGCTGTTTGCGACAGCGGATGCGGAGGCCGAAGCGCTCTATCCCTCAGGCGATGGCAGTTTCGAATTTGCCCGCACGGTCAGCCGCCTGAAGGAAATGCAGAGCAAGGAATACATGGCGCTGGGCCACGGCAGCGAGGGTTGAAGCCCGCCGATGTGACACTATCTCACATGCGTTCCGGCGGACACTGACCCGAACCCCGCCGATGTGAGAATACCCATGATCGATATCCGACCCTTCGACACCCTCGGTGCAGCCAACCACGGCTGGCTCGATGCGCGCCATCACTTCAGCTTCGCAAGCTACCACAACCCGGATCGCATGGCCTGGGGCCGCATCCGCGTATGGAATGACGACACGATTGCCGCGAAGTCCGGCTTCCCGCCCCACCCGCACAACGACATGGAAATCGTCACCTTCGTGCGGAAGGGCGCAATCAGCCACAAGGATTCCATGGGCAATGAAGGCCGCACCGCCGCTGGCGACGTGCAGGTGATGAGCGCCGGGACCGGCGTGACGCATGCCGAATACAACCTAGAGGACGAGGAAACCCAGCTGTTCCAGATCTGGATCCTGACGGACAAGGTCGGGGCGAAGCCGTCTTGGGACATGCGCGAATTCCCCAAGGCTTCCCGCGAAGGCGGTTTCGAGGTGCTCGCCAGCGGTGACGAGGCGGCGGATACGCTGCACATCAATGCCGATGCGCAGATCGCGGCGGCCAAGTTGGAGCAAGGCCAGAGTGCGACATGGCAGGCCGATCCGGCGCGTCACCAGTATCTGGTCGCAACCGGCGGCCGCGTGCGCGTGAACGGACAGGATGCGAACCCGCGTGACGGGATCGCCGTGACTGGAGAGGCCGCAATCACGGTAGAGGCGCTGGAAGACGCCGAACTGGTGCTGGTGGATTCGCGCTGACGCTCGATCAGCCGAGGTGGCCGGCCAAGGTCAGGCTGCCTCGGCAACCCGCCTTTGCGCGCTGGTGAGGCGGTTCATCATCTTCAGGTCGCTTTCGGACAGCTGCAGGGCGGTATCGGCCCACAACTTCACGATCTCGCACAGCTCATCCAGCATCAGCGGATTGACGAGGCGGGCAGCACGGCGCGCGCCAACAAGGCCGGGATGGCGGCGTTCGGACTTCTTGATGAAGTCGCGGCACGCCTCCAGCCCCTCGCCCGGCTCGGCCAGTACGTGGACCAGTCCCATCTCGTACAGCTCTTCTGCCGTGTAGGTCTGATTCGAGGTGATAATGCGGTCAGCCAGTGCCGCACCGACCTTGCGCGTCAGGATTGCGTGCGCGCCCATGCCGGGGAACAGGCCGAACAGCACTTCCGGCAGGCCGAACGTCGCATCCCGTTCCGCAACGAGGTAATCGAAGGACAGAAGGGCTTCGAAACCGCCGCCCAGCGCAGCGCCCTGCACCAGTCCGATGGTCAGCATCGGCAGGTCCAGCGTCTGCATGTTCCGGTGCAGGATCTCCACACAGGCGAAGCCGTACTTCTCCAGCCCTTCGCGGTCCTGGTCGCGGATCAACTTCTGGAACAGGGCCAGGTCACCGCCGAAGCAGAAGACGCCGGGCGCCCGGCTACCAAGAACGAGGTAGCGCAGCGGCACCTTGCCCGGACCGAAGTCCTTGGCGATCAGGCGCTGCCAGGTGTTGAAATCGTCCAGCATCGGCGGCGTGAAGCTCGGCCGCTCCGCCGGGCGCATGTAAGTCCACAGCGCTGCTCGATCATCGTCGTAGAAACAATCGAGCTCGGCCATGTTGAACAACCCTGGATCGATCGCATCGTGCAACGCGCTCTTGTGAACCAGGTTCTCTTCATCTTGCCCGAGTGCAAAGACGGGATCGCCCCCTGTCTGCACATCTCGCAATTCACCCGTCAGTCGGTCCATGCCGCCCTCAATTCTGCGTCCCGTCGCGCCGAATTGTAATTATATTGCGCGACAGGAAAGAGCGTATGCGACGGCAGAGTCGATTGGCAACTTAAAGTTTTGCCATCTTGGTGCTCGGCCGGGTCCAGTTCCCGAAATGACACAGATGATAAATAGCAAGTCTTGCCAAGGGGTCGCGCGGCGTCGCTAGCTGTTCACACCCAGTTTCGTCAGCGATTTTTCGAGCATGACGAGCTGCCACAGGAGCCGGGAATGATCCGCCCTTCCCGCGATGTGCGCATCGGCAATATCGCGCAGCCTGGAGCTTTCGAACCAGCCCGTCCTCGCCAATGTCGCGCTGGTGCCGATGGCCCGTGCATCACCCGCCAGCGGCCCGCGAAGCCACTCCGCAATCGGGGTGACGAAGCCCTGTTTCGGCCGGAAGAGTATGTCGTCCGGAAGGTATCGCTCCATTGCCTTCTTCAGCAGGTACTTGCCCTGCGTGCCCTTGATCCGCGCCCTGCGCGGCAGGCGGGCGGCAAATTCCACGAGGCGGTGGTCGAGCAAAGGCTCGCGCGCTTCCAGGCTGACCGCCATGCTGGTGCGGTCCACCTTGGTGAGGATGTCCCCGGGCATCCAGAACTTGAGGTCCGCATATTGCGCCCGGTCCAGCGCATCGCGGGCCGGTGCCTTGCCCATCAGGTCCAGCAGCGGCCTTTCGGCATGGTAATCGCCCAATTGCCGCGCGAAGTCCTGCGAATAGAGTGTTGCGCGCACTTCGGGGGCGGTCGTGGCGAGCGCGCGGGCGTAGCCTTCGTCGGCTTCCCCGGCGAGCGATAGCAGCGTGGTCTTGAAACGCAGCGGCCGCGGCGCCCAATCGGCTTTCGGATACATCCGGCCAAGCGGACCCAGCACTTTCTCACGTAGCAGCCGCGGCATCAGGCTGCGCGCGCGCGCTTCGTGCGCATGGAAGACCTGGCGGCGATAGCCAGCCATGGCCTCGTCCGCGCCGTCACCCGAAAGCGCCACCGTCACATGCTCGCGCGCCAACTGGCACACGCGCCAGGTTGGCAGGGCGCTGGCATCGGCAAAAGGCTCGTCGAACATGCCGGCCAGCGTATCGATGGCGTCGAACTGGTCGGAAGAGACCGTGCGCGCGTGATGGTTCGTACCAAAGCGCAGCGCGACCTGCGCGGCGTAGGATGTCTCGTCCGCGCTGGCGACGTCGAAGCCGATCGAGCAGGTCGTCACCGGATCGGGGCTGATCTCGCTCATCAGCGCGACCACGCTGGAGCTATCCACGCCGCCCGACAGGAAAGCGCCCAGCGGCACATCGGCCACCATCCGGCTTTCGACACCTTCGCGCAGGTGATGCAGCAGCTCCGCTTCCATCTCCGGCATGCGGCCGGAATGCCGCTCGGCAAAGCTGATGTCCCACCACTGCTTGGGCTGCGGCATGCCCTTGCCATGTTCCAGCAGCATGAAATGGCCGGCTGGCAGCTTGTGCACGCCCTTCAGGATGGATCGGTGATCGGGGACGTAGCCCCACGCCAGGTAGTCCTCCACAGCCAGCGGATCGACTTCGCGGCGCAGCAGCGGATGGGCCAGCAGGCCTTTCAGCTCGCTGGCAAAGGCCACGCTGCCATCGGACAGCTCGGAAAGGAACAGCGGCTTCACGCCGAACCGGTCCCGCGCAAGGAACAGTTGGCGGCTAGCATGGTCGTACAGCGCGAAGGCGAACATGCCGTCCAGGTGCTGCAGGCAGTCAGGGCCCCATGCCTGCCACGCGGCAAGGATGACCTCCGTATCGCCATCCGTGCGGAAACTTGCGCCCAGCTGCTCCAGCTGACGGCGCAACTCGCGGAAATTGTAGATTTCGCCGTTGAAGACGATGGTCGCCCGCCCGTCCGGCGAGTGCATCGGCTGCGGCGATCCGGCGATATCGATGATGGACAGGCGGCGATGGCCGAGCCCGACGCCGGCCTCCACCCAGACACCCGAGCCGTCCGGGCCGCGGTGATGCAGCGCATCGGTCATGGCCTCGACCCGGCGCGAGTCGACCGGCTTGATCGTGCCGCAATGGTAAATGCCTGCTATCCCGCACATGTGGCCGGTCGCTAGTCGCTTTGCGCGATGCCGTCCATCCACGCTGCCAGCGGGCCGCTGTCGGCGCGGAAGCGGGCGATGGCGGCTTCGGGATCGGTCGCGTCTGTGGTTTGCGCGGACAGGATCAGCAGCATGGTGGGTTCGGACCGCAAAGCCAGCTTGTCGAGCATGTTGGCGAGCTTGAGGCGCGCATTGCTGCCCGTGATCAGATCACCGCTGCGATACCAGGTCACGGCGTAGCGGCGATTGTCGGTGTAAGCCTGCAGCCACGCGCCCGCACCGCCATCGATGGACGGCCCAGGGTGGGACCAACGCCAGGGCGTGGCTGGCGGCAGAGCGCCCTCGTTGAAGCCGCCAGCCTCGCGCCCCTCACCCTGCGAGGCATAGAGCGCGTAGAACACATCGACTTGCTCGCCGTCTGCATTGCGGTAACGGCCCAGCAGGCGATGGTCGTTGCCAGCCGCGCGGGGCTCCCACCAGACAGGCGGCTCGTACGGCACGATGTCCCATCCCTCGACTTGCGGCAGCGCGATCTGCTGCGGCATAGGCGCAGAACGGGTCGATGCTGCCTGCGACCACGCCAGCACGCCAAGCGCCATCAGCGCGATGCCCATCAGTGCTGCCTTGCCGGGGATGGCAAGAGCCTCGGCCTTGGTAAGCGGCCGCGACGCTGAGACTTCCTGCGGGCGCACGTAGGGATCGTCCGGCCACCGCTCGAAAAACCGCCACCCGGCGCCAAGCAGGATGACCAGCACGATTGCGAAGAAGACCCAGCCATAAAAGATGTGATCGAAACCCTCGGCGAACTCCAGCCCCTGGGACTGTGCGATGTAGATCGTGCCCCATGCCCGGATACCATTGGCGAGGATGGGGATGATCGCTGCCATCGCCATGAAGAGCGCACGGCGCTTCCACGATGTGAAGCAGACATGCGCCACCAGCGCGCCAAGGGCGATCATGGCGATCAGGAATTTCACGCCCGAACACGCCTCTGCCACCTCGAACAGGCCCACCGGTGTATCAATGAAGACGCCCTCGATGACCGCCGGGATGCCGGATGCTTCGGTCAGCCAGATCACGATGGCGGCCGTCACCATCTGCAACGCCGGGACCAGCTCGTCACCGAATGGGACGAGAAACAGCATGTAGCAAAGCGGAAAGAAGAGCGCCCAGGACACCTTCGGACCCAGCAAGGTCAGCGCCGCCGCCTGCAAGACAAGGACGGACCCAAGCTGGCTGGCGAAATTCAGGCCAGAAACCGTGCCAAGTAGCCAGACGAACAGCGCGCCAGCCACGCCCACGAGGCCCGGCCACCATGCCATTGGCACCAGCTGCGCCATCTCGCCTGCGCGCAGGTAGACGAGCCAGGCGATGATCGGCGGGACCAGCAGGATGTGATTGTACGTGCTGATGTCCCACCACTGCGCGGCCATGTCCGCCCAGTCCCCCAGCGTGAAGGCAAATAGCCCCGTCCACGCGAGGCAGAGCCGGAGCAAGGGCACGCGCCAGGCCTGCGGGATGGCGTCGACCGAAGCGGCGACGGGAAGTTTCAGGGCAAAGTCACGCCGCATGGCGGCTGGCACGGCGCGCATTGCGCTCGCGCCCCAGCATTGCGGGAAGGCGCGACAGCGAGGCTTCCCAGGACATGGTGTCGACCACGAAACGGCGCGCGGCTTCGCCCATCGTTCGGGCCGCAACCCGGTCTTTCAAAAGGTCGATGGCACGCTCGGCCAGCTGTGTGTCATCATCGGCCACTGCGAATTCGACGCCGTCTTCCGCATCGATCCCGGTGGCCGCACCACTGGTCAGGACAACCGGAAGTTCCATGGCCATGGCTTCCAGCACCTTGTTCTGCACGCCGCGGGCAATCTCCAGCGGCACCAGTGCGAGGTTTGCGCCTGCGAGATAGGGTTTCACTTCCGGAACACCGCCCCACACGCGCATGCCGCCCTTGCCATCCAGCGCACGAAGTTCCGCCGTGGGCGCTCGGCCCACGACATGGAACTGCGCGTCCGGAAACTCCTCACGGATGAGCGGCAGGATCCTGTTTGCGACGCGCTTAACCGCGGCCACATTGGGGGCGTAGTCCATCTGACCCGTGAAGATCAGATGCGGTCCGCGCCCCGTTCGCATGGCCGCCTCGCGCGCGATGCGTTCTGCGCTATAGGCGTTGGAATCGATCCCGTTCGGCATAGCCTCTACAGTGGCGCCGTCAGGCTTTTTCATGCGATCGCGCAGCAGTTTCGCTTCCTGCTTGCTGACAAGCAACGTCATATCCGCACGGTGTGCCAGGCGCTCTTCTTCGCGCGCCAGCAGGCGTCCTTCGCGCCCTTCGATCCATGAGACGGGGCCGCTCTTTTCCTTGCCGTATGCCTCGAACTTGGCACTGTCGACGTCGACCAGGTCCACGATGACGCGGCCCTTGAAGCTGGCCGGGATGTACTGCCCCATCTGGCCGGAGAACACGTAGATCGTGTCGATGTCGCCTTTGGCCAGCATGCCTTCCACCCAGGCCGACAGTTCGGCGTGCCGGAAGGCGGCCACGCTTACCGGCTCGAGGTGGATCAGCGCTTCGATGCCCGCCGCGACCAGCGGCTTCTGCCGGCGGATGACCTTCTGCGATGCTGTGAAGCGCGCGAGGTCCGCCGCATATCCCATCTCGTCCGCACTTTCGGCAAATGTGCCGACATGGACGGGCGCGAGGCGGGTCAGCGCCTTCAGCACATGGAACGACCGAATCTTGTCCCCGCGGTCGGGCGGAAAAGGCATGCGGTGCGCCAGGAAGAGGATTTCGCCGCCCATCAGCCGAGCCCCCGCGCGATCCAGGGGCCAAATCGGTTCGCTACGGGCAGCGGGAGCTTGCGCCAGAGCGCGATACGGCCCGCATGCTGCTGGCTGTTGGGATCGACATCGCGCCTGGCAGCACCGGGCGCAGTCCAGCTGGCATAGGACAGCGGCTCGGGCTCGAAGCCCCAGTTCTTCTTGAAGCTGTAAGCGCCGCTTCCGGTCTTGGAGCGTCCGAAATCGAACCGCTCGCATCCGCGCCGCCGGGCATGCAGCATCAGCTCGTAATACATCCGGTCGTTGGCGCGCAGGCCCCGCGCGGCAAAGGTGCCGCCGCCCCAATAGGGCATGACTGCGCCATCGTGGTAGAAACTCAGCACACTCGCGACGGGCTCGCCGCCGTGCAGGACCGTCAGGATGTCCCCATCCAGCCGCGCCAGCATCGCGTCGAACAGCGCGCGCGGGAAAACCGGCGTGCCCAGATTGCGGACGCTTTCGGCGTAAATCGCATAATGCGCGGCTCGGTCGGCCTCGCTGGTGCCTACGCGCACCTCCAGCTCGGTCTTCAGTCCCTTGCGGACCTCGGCGCGCTGCTTGCGCGGAATGGCGAGAAGCTGGGCTTCATCGTCATCGGCGAGCGGCATTTCGAAATTGCAGTGGCTGTCCGTCGTCACGTCCCAGTCCGACGGAGCATCGCCGCCCCGAAGCTCGACACCGGAGCAGGAGCGGCGGATTGCCAGCTCCTCGGCCGCGCGGCACAGATCGTGCGCAATGCGCTGTGAGGACGACAGCGCGCCCCCGCCCACGCCAAAGCCGCTGGACGCAAGCGCCCGGCCAAACAGCGGCGAGTGTATCTCGGTCAACGGCAGCCAGCCCGTAATCTCGCCGCCCTTTTCCGCCAGCAGGCCCGTGGCGCGCTGGCCGGTGCCCTCCTCGACGCCGAGCAGCCATGCGGGACGTTGGAACAGATTGCCGTTTTCGCGCGCAACGAATGCCTCGATCCGGGCGGCCTCGTCCGGCTGGCGCAAGTCGGCCTCGCGCACACAAGGCGCGGTCAGGGGGAATGGCGCGTTCATTCGGTTTCGGCGCCGATCTGCGCTTCTTCGGCAGCGACGCGCGCAGCCTCCCGGTGGGCCAGCACATCCATGCGGCCCCAGGCAAATTCACCCACAAGCTGCTCCAGCTTGTCGGCCATGCGATCGAGATTGGTGTAGTGGCGCAGGCGCGATTTCAGCGGTGCGCCGGCGACCCGCGGCTGGCCCGGATCGATTTCCCACGGGTGGAAATAGAAAACGGCGGGCCGCTCGTCCGAACGGTTGACCTGGCGGATGGCCCAGCGGCTGAAGGCATAGGGCAGGACGCGGAAGAAGCCGCCGCCGCCTGCTGCCAGACGCTTGCCGCCGAACATCGCGGTCGTGACCGGGATCTCGACCAATTCCGACCAGGGTAGCGGACGAAAGGCGAAACGTGGTGCCTCGGCCCACCCGTAATGATCGTGCGCGACAGGCGCGACACTGCTGGAATAGGCATAGCCCTGCTCCGCCAGCACCTGGTAAGCCCAGGGCGTCCGCTTATCGATGGAGAAGCTGGGCGCGCGGTATCCGCTGATCTTCGTCCCGGCGCTGTCTTCCAGCACCTTGCGGGCCCTTTCGATATCGCCGGCGAATTCCTCGCGCGTCATGCGGAACACGCGGCCATGGTCCCAGCCATGGCTGGCCAGTTCGTGCCCGCGAGCGACGATTTCGCGCATCAGGCCGCCATGGCGCTGTGCCACCCAGCCCAGCGTGAAGAACGTGGCCTTCACATCGGCGGCGTCGAACAGGTCCAGCACCTGCCGCGTGTTGCGGTCGACCCGGTCGGTAAGCCCGCCCCAATCGTCCTTTTCGATGACCTGCTCGAACGCGCCGACCTGGAACCAGTCCTCGACATCGACCGATAGCCCATTGACGATGGCGGCCGCAGGGATGTCCCTCCGGCCGTCATCGCCCCGGTTCGGGCGCGTGTCGAATGTCACCGCGTTCATGCGCTACTCCCGTCCCCTCAGAGCCTTCAGGCAGCCGCGCGGCCGCTGTCCATTTCGCCTTCGACCCAGTCGATCAGCATGGTCAGCGTGTGGCGGATGGTGCGCTCCTGCTCGAACATGCGCGCTTCCACCTCGGCCAGCTTCTCCTGCAGCGCGGCGATTTCGGTGTTCATCGCATCGCTCGTTGCCTCGTCCTGCTGGTTGGCCATTTCCACGATGGCCTGCTGAAGCTCGGCGATCTGGGCGTCACGCTCTGCCAGCGCCTCGTCCAGCTGCTTGCGGTCGATGCGCGGTTCGTGGTTGAGCGGCGCGGGGGCCTGCATGACCGGTTCGGGCTTGGCCATCGGGGCCGGAGCCGCCTCGGGGAAAGCCTTCTCCGTGCCCATCTCTTCCAGCACGGCCTTCAGCATGGCGGAATCGATGCGCTTGCGCTCCTCCACCGCGCCAAGCAGCAGCAGGCGGTTGGCGATCTGGTTGACGCGCCGCGGAATACCGCCGCTCGCCTCGTACATTTCGGCAAACACGCGCTGGTCGAAAGCGGGATTGCCATCCCAACCAACCTTCTCGAGGCGGTGGATGATGTAAGGCTCGATCTCGCCCTTCTCCATCGCTTCCAGGTGGTGCGCCGCGATGACGCGCTGGCGCAGCTGCTCCAGCCCTTCGTGCTCCTGCAGGGTCTGGCGGAATTCCGGCTGGCCCAGCAGCAGCGTCTGCAGCAGCGGGTGGTTGCCCAGCTGGAAGTTGGAGAGCATACGCAGCTCTTCCAGCGCATCGACAGCAAGGTTCTGGCTTTCATCCACCACCAGCAGGCAGCGGCGGCCTTCGCGTGCCTCCTCGTGCAGGAAGGCTTCGATGGCGCCCAGCGCGCTGGCCTTGTCATGGCCTTCGATATCCAGGCCGAAGCTCTGCGCCACGACGTGGATGATCTCTTCCTCGTCGAGCTTGCTGGTGACGATCTGGCCCACGGTCAGCCGGTTGGGATCGACCGTACCCATCATGTGCGCGACCAGCGTCGATTTACCGCTGCCCACCTCGCCGGTGATGACGATGAAGCCCTCACCCTGCGCCAGGCCATAGCCGAGGTAGCTCAGCGCCTTGCGATGCGTGACACTGCGGAAATAGAACGCGGGGTCCGGCGTCAGCTGGAAAGGCTTGCCCGTCAGGCCATAGAAATTGTCGAACATGGTTTAACTCCAGGGCAGATCAGAAGGAATAACGAAGGCCAAGCAGGGCCGAGGCGGAGACCACGTCGGGCACGCTTTCCTGCGTGATCCCGTCCAGTCCCACTGCGGCGGTGCCGGTCAGGCCGCCCGTGATGTTGCGGAAGTAGGACATGCTGGCGGAATACCCCATGCCGTCTGCGTCACTATCGAATCCGGTATCGAACCAATTGACATAGGCATTGGCATTGATGCCGCTGCGACGGTCAAGCGCGTGGCTGGCATACAGGCCAACCCAGTAATTCTCGTCGATCACGCCATCGGCGGCAGCCAGGACGGTGCCTGGCGCCGCGATGAACTTGCGACGATCGTAACCAGCGCCAATCCCGGCCTGCGTGCGACCGAAATCCATGCCGTAGCTGATGGCAACACCGCGATTGCGATAGGCGGCGCTGCGGACGGAGCCGAGCGCACCGGCGATGCAATTGCTGCCTTCCAGGCTCGCCACACAGCCACCGATATTGCCGGTGATCGGGTTGCGGAATGCCTGGAAATTGTCGGGCAGCTGCGCCAGCGTGTCATTCAGCCCGCCGCCGAAGCTGGTCAGGCCGTCATAGACGCCGATGCTGAGGTTGCTGCGCTGGCTGGCAGCATAGCTGAGCGAGCCGTAATAGGTGGTGGAGCCATAACGGCGTCCCACACGCGCCTGGAAGGACGTGCGGCTGCTGGGGCGCCACATCACACCGGCATCCCAGATCAGCCCGTCAGCCTCATATGCGATGATGCGCGGGCTGGCGCTGTCGACCACGTAGCGGCCATCGGGGCCGATGATCGGGTCATTCGTCACCGGATCGCGCTGAGCGTCCCGGTAGGAGACTTCCACGTCCTCGTACCCCACACCGCCGACCAGGGCGAGCGTGCGGCTGACCGGAATGGTCACGTCACCGCGGGCCCAGACGTCGCGAATGCGCTGGTCCAGATTGGATGTATCCTGCTGGTTGAAGCCGCCGCCTACGCCCACGCCGATTGGCAGGACGGTGTTCGGGGCAAAGCCGATGCGCGCGCTGGCCGTATGCTGCGTGCTTTCATCGAAGATATCGACCGGCTCGGTTACGCCCGGCGTGAAGACGACAGCGTCCGGCGCTTCCAGCCGCGTGTAGCCGAAGCGGTAGCTGGCAGCCACGTTGAGGTCACCGACCATCGTGGTAAGCGAGGGGCCGATATAGGCGGAATAGACCTGGCTGGTCCGGTCGTCCGAACCAGCGAAATTGCCTTGGAAAGACCCGCCATTGCCTTCCACGCTGGTGCGCGAGGCGAGACCGCCTGCTTCCAGTGTCAGCGTGCGCGGCACGATGGCGATCCCTGCGCGGGCAATACCGGTCACGATGTCGCTGTCATCCAGCCCGTCCCAGCCAAAGCGGCGTTCGTAGCGGATGGAGGCAGATGCGGCGGAATTGCGGCCCTGGATATTGGCATCCACACCGGCAGCGACGCTGGTGTAAGTGACGACATCGCTGGTTGGCTCAAGCTGGGCCGTCAGCACCTGGCTGGCCTCGATATAGGGCGTGATGGTGACTTGCTGCCCGCCGGACGTGCGGCGCGTTTCGGTAACGGCTTCGCCGCTCTCCTCCGCGTCCAGCTCCGGCAGGGGCTGCGCCTGCGCGAACGCCGTGCCCGGAATACCGAGCGCGGCGGACAGCAGCGCAATGCGAAGCGTGAAGTTCAGTTTCATGGCCGGTTACTCCCCGTACCCGTAATAGGATCCGAACCGCCGGCCGCTGGGGCTGAAATTGGCGGCATTGAGGACCAGTTTGATGTCGGGACCGCCCGACACGTCGCTGCCAAGCAGCGCGATTGCGTCTTCAAGCGAGCTCTGGCCCGTCTCGTCCGCGCGCACGACGACCAGCGCCTGCGCGACATACTTCGCCAGTTCCGCTGCCGGGCTGGCAGCCAGTGCGGGCGGGCTGTCGAAAATGACGATGCGGCGCGGCGCACCCTGCGTCAGGCGGTCCAGCACTTCTGCCGTCCGGTCGCTGGACAGGAATTCGCTGTCCGAATTGGTGCGGTTGCCGGCCGGGAGGATGAAAAGGCCGGGGACGTCCGTCCCCTGCACGCAGTCTTCCACGCGCAGCGATTTGTCGGACAGGACGTCCATCAGGCCCGGCCCTTCCTTCAGGCCGAAAGTCGAGACGATGGAGGGCTTGGCGAAATCGGCATCCACCAGGATGACTTCGCTGTCCTTTTCCGCCGCCATCGCCAGGGCGAGGTTGGCCGAGGTGAACGTCTTGCCTTCATTCGGCAGCGGGCTGCACACCAGCACGCGCTGTGCGCCGGCACGGCCGGCTTTGCGGGCCTCCTTGGAGGCGAGCAGGACCTGGCGCTTCACGATGCGGAATTCTTCCAGCAGCGCGGTGACTGGGCCTTCCGGCAGGATCAGGCCGTTCTTGCGCAGGTGCGCGCGGTCGATCTTGTGGCGCTTGGCGGAGAATGTGACTGGCTCGAGCACCGGCTCGGGCGCCTTTTCCAGCTCGGCGGGCTTGGCCACCGGTTCGGGAGCGGGAGCGGGCTCAGCAACCGGGGCTGGCTCGGGAGCGGGCTGTACTGCAGGCTTTGGCGCTTCCACGGCTGGTTCGATGGCTTCCGGCGCAGGCTTGGCGGCAGGCTTCTTCCTGGCACCACGCTTTGCGGGGGCCTTGGCCAGCTTTTCAGGCATCGGCGCGGGCGCGAAATCGCCAAGGCCGAACATCGCCTCCGCGCGTTCCAGCAGCGTTGCAGGCTTGGCCTTGCCGTCTTCATCTTCCGGCAGCGGAATCTTGCTGTGTTCGGTCATCCTGGGCCCCCTCAGGCAATCATGCCGCGCTGGACGAATTCCAGGCCAACCAGCACCACGAACATGGCAACAAGTGCCGCCGCGCCGCCTGCGAACTGCTTGGTCCGCTTGGCCCGCAGCTTCTTCGCCGCATCCGTGAGATTGTTCGAAATCGTGCCGATTACCGGCAGGTCGAATGTGTCTTCCAGCTTGTTGGCGGTGGCGAAGGTGGAGTTCACCTTGCCAAGCGCCCAGGCCGTGCCCGCTCCGGCAGCAAGGCCGACGAACAGGACACCGAAAAGCAGGAGCGGACGGTTGGGCGCAGCCGGCACGCGCGGCGTGCTGGGCGGATCGACCACTTCGAACTTGATGGCGCTGCGTTCGGTTTCCACCTGGCCACGCAGGCGCAGTTCCTCGCGGTCCTGCAGCAACTTGTCATACTGCTCGCGCAGCACCTCGTAATCGCGGCTGATGCGCTGGGCCTCGGCGGCGACGCCCGGTTCCATGGCCTGGTCGGCGCTAACCTGAGCGATTTCCGCACGCAGGGCCGCAACGCGGCTGCGCAGGGACTGCACGCTGGCAAGGCGCTCTGCCCGGATGGACATCAACGCGGAATAGGCAGGGTTTGGCACCATGCCCGCATTGCCATTGGACGATTGCTGCTGGCGCAGGTTCGCGACCTGCCGCTCGGCAGCGATCATATCAGGATGGCTGTCCGTCAGGCCACGAGCGCGCAGGCCTGCCACATTGGCTTCCGCCTGCTGCAGCGCAGCGCTGGTGCCGCCCTGCCCCTGCAATGCACGCGGCGTGCTGGCGATCTGCCCTTCGATGGCAGCCAGCGAGGACGTGGCAGCGGCGAGGTCCGCTTCTGCACTGCGCAATTCGGCGCGCGTGTTGGAAAGACGGCTGGAGATGGCACTCGCGCCGCCAATCAGTTCGGGATGTTCGGATTCGAAGGCCAGGCGGCGTTGTTCGGCCTCTTCCAGCTGCTTCTGGCGCTCGGCCAGCTGCTGGTCGAGGAAATCGATGGAGCTGCGCATTTCACCGCGCGCGCCGCCAAGGTTCTCCTCGCGGAAGATGTCGATCATCTTGAGCGCAATGTCCTGCGCAAGCTGCGCATTCTCGGCGTCGGACAGGTCGCCCTGGCCGCTCTTGGCCTTGATGATGAAGAGGTTCTCACCCTCGGCAGTAATCAGGATGTCCTCGCCGAGGTCTTCGACTGCCTTTTCCATTTCGGCGGGCGTCGTGATCGTGTCGCCCAGGCGGGTGGATCGCACGACCTTTTCAAGGTTCACGGCGCTGGTCAGCGTCTGGCGGACGCGCTCAAGGTCCTTCTCGCGGCTGCCCGCGCCAAGGCCGATCTGTTCGGCCAGCACGTCATCCAGCTGCACGAAGATACGCGCTTCGGACTCGTAGGAATTGGGAATCAGGGCGACCACCAGCCAGCCCGCAAGGCAGATGCCCCACGCGACGGCCAGCGCCAGCCACTTGCGATTCCAGACGGTCCACAGGGCCGCCCGTGCTTCTTCAAGGATCTCCTTCAACGCCCGGGCCCCCTCAGAACATGCTTTCCGGGATGATGATCACATCGCCCGGCTTCAGCATGACGTTGGCCTGGCTGTCGCCCTTGCGCAGCAAGTCGCCCAGACGGATGGCGTAGGTTTTCTGGCGCCCGGTCGACTTGTCGAAGCGGATCAGCTTCGCCTTGTTGCCACTGGCGAATTCGGACAGGCCGCCCACCGCGATCATCGCGTCCAGCAGCGTCATATTGGCGCGGTACGGGATGGAGGCGGGCTTTTCGGTCGCGCCCACGACGCGCACCTGCTGGCTGAACGTGCCGGCGAACTTGTTGACGATGACCGTCACAATGGGCTCGGAGATGTACTGGCTCAGCTGAAGGCGGATATCCTCGGCCAGCATGGTCGGCGTCTTGCCCACGGCGGGCATGTCCGGGACCAGCGGCGTGGTGATGCGCCCGTCGGGCCGCACCTGTACCTTCGCCCCCAACTCGTCATTGCGCCATACGTGGATCGTCAGCTCGTCGAGCGGGCCGATGACATATTCTTCGCCCGGGCCTTCCTGCATGCTGACGAAGCTGGCAGGCGCCAGTTCCTGTCCGCCGCCCGTGCCGCAGCCGGTCAACGTGATGGCCGCCACGAGAGGCGCAGCAAGGTAGCGTTTGGTCTTTGTGTTTCGCATCGGAAACGTCCTCGAGTTGTCGGCCGGGGCAATGCCCGTGCCTGGATCCGAGGAGGGTTCTGGGTGAAAAGGGTGAATATCCCGTTAGCTTTGACGGGCTTCTGCGGTGTTTGTGCAGCACCGTCCCGTTAAGGGACAATCGGGAGGCTGGCGTTAAACCAGCATTTCCACAGCCGGCCCTTGGCCAAGGAACGCTGCCGGGCTCGCCGTGGCGCCGTAAGCTCCGGCACAGAACACTGCCACCAAATCGCCCACGTCTGCCGCTGGCAGCAGGGCCTTGTCCGCCAGCCGGTCCAGCGGCGTGCACAGGCAGCCGACCACATTTACCACCTCGTCAGGCTGCGCATCGAAGCGCGTGGCGATGGCGACGGGGTAATTGCGCCGCACGACCGTGCCGAAATTGCCCGAGGCCGCCAGCTGGTGATGGAGGCCGCCATCGGTGATCAGGTATGTCGTATCGTGGCTGACCTTCCGGTCCACGATACGGGTCAGGTATACGCCCGCTTCGCCCACGAGGTAGCGTCCGAGTTCGATGGCGAATTCGGTATCGGCCAGGATTGCGGGCAGACTTGCGAAGCGTTCCTCAAGAGCCGCGCCGACGCGCGCGATATCCAGCGGCTCATCCTTGTCGAAATAGGGGATACCAAAACCGCCACCCATGTTGAGATGGACGAGCGGCTCCCCGATCTGCTCCGACAATCGCGCTGCGCAGTCCAGCACATTGGCCTGTGCGTCGATGATGGCATCGGCATCGAGCGCCTGGCTGCCAGTGTAGATATGCAGGCCGCGCCATATGGCCCCGCCGGAGACAAGCTCTCGCGCCAGGCCCGGCACGCGGTCCGCATCCACGCCGAAGGGCTTTGCCCCGCCGCCCATCTTCATGCCGCTGCCGCGAAGCTCGAAATCCGGGTTCACGCGGATGGCAATGCGCGGAGCGGTGCCGATCCGGTCCGCGATGGCCAGTGCGCGCCTGCCTTCGCCCTCGCTTTCGCAATTGAGCGTGACGCCCGCAAGAATGGCCGCTTCCAGTTCCTCGTCCCGCTTGCCGGGGCCTGCGAAACTGGTCCTTTCAGTCGGGAAGCCCGCGGCTTGCGCAAGCACAAGCTCTCCGCCGCTGGCGATGTCGAAGCCGTCCACCAGCTCGCGCATCACCGCGAGTACGGGCGCAAAAGGGTTCGCCTTCATGGCATAATGGATACGCAGGCGGTCCGGCATGGCGCTGCGCAGCGAAGCCACCCGCGCCTTCAGCCGATCGGCCGAGTAAACGAATAGCGGCGTGCGCCCGGCTTCCGCCGCCAGCGCGCTTGCCGTGCGGCCACCTATGGCGAGCTCGCCGTCGAGCGCCTCGAAGCCTTCGGGGATCGGGCCGAGCGCCTTCACGCCGCCACCTCGCGCGCCAGTGCGGCCCGGTCGATCTTGCCGTTGGGGTTCAGCGGCATAACCTCGCGCCATTCGATGTCGCGCGGCTGCATGAAGTTGGGCAGCTGAGCCTTCAGCGCGGCGCGCAGAGCCACCTCATCGGAAGGATCGCCGCGCAGTATCAGCCTGATGGCATGGCCGAGCCGTTCGTCCGGAACACCGATTGCTACAGCCTCTGCGGCCAGATCGGTGGCCAGCACAGCCTCTTCCAGTTCCGAAGGGCTGACACGGTTGCCGCTGGTCTTGATCATGGAATCCCGCCGGCCCACGAAATACAGCAAGCCACCGGCATCGCGGCGCACCCTGTCGCCCGACCAGACGGCCATGCCGCCGAAATGCGAGCCTTCGGGCGCAGGCTTGAAACGCTCTGCAGTGCGCTCCGCATCCTGCCAGTAACCTTGTGCAACCAGCGGCCCGCAATGGACCAGCTCGCCCTCTTCATCAGCATCCGCCACGCGCCCGTCATCGGTAACGACCATGATTTCCGCAAACGGGATGGCCCTGCCCATGCTGGTGGGGTTGGCATCGATCAGCGAGGGATCGAGGAATGTGGAGCGAAATGCCTCGGTCAGGCCGTACATGGCAAAGAGGTGAGCTTGCGAAAAGATACCGCGAAGGTCGCCTACCAGGTCAGGCGTAAGGGCGCCCCCGCTGTTGGTAAGGCGGCGTAACGGGGCCGTGGCCTCCTGCGGCCATTCCTGCTCCGTCAGCTGCACCCACAGAGGGGGAACGGCTGCAAGCGTGGTGACCATGTGGCGGCTGCAAGCCTTTATGACGTCGCGCGGGGTCAGGTAATCGAGCGGAACGGCGCATCCGCCGGCATACCACGCATTCAGAAGCTGGTTCTGCCCGTAGTCGAAGCTGAGGGGCAGCACGGCAAGCGTCACATCGTCGGCCTGCATGCCGAGATAATGCGCCACGGATACGGCCCCCAGCCAGAGGTTGGCATGGCTTAGCATCACGCCCTTGGGCCGCCCGGTCGATCCGCTGGTGTAAAGGATGGCGGCCAGATCGTGCGGATCCCACGCGGACGGCGGAAGTGTCGCGGCTTCGGCATCCCATGCGTTTGCCACTTGGCCTTCGTCCATGCTGCGGCATCCGTCAGGCAGGTCCTCCGCCTCCAGTGTGGCGAGCCGCGCCTTCGTTCCCAGGACCAACAGCGCACCGCTGTCGGCAAGGATATGGGCGACCTGCGCGCGCTTCAGCAACGGATTGATCGGCACGTGCACCAGTCCGGCTCGGGCTGCAGCGAGCGGTAGCAGGCAGGTCAGCTCGCCCTTCGCTGCCCAGCTGGCAACCCGCGCGCCGGGCTGCGGCAGCTCGCGTCGCAGCCATGCCGCCAATGCGCCAACACGGGTTCTTAAGTCCTTGTAGCTAAGCGTTCCGCTGCGCAGCACGAGCGCGGGATCTGCATCGCGGCCACGCTCGGCCAGATGGTCGAGCGGCTTGGCACGCGGATCTGGCTCTGGTGTCGGCGTCATGGAATGATCCGTTGGGAAAGCTGTCTTGGTCGAAATCCGCTATCACGCGAGTGTTAAGGCATTGCAAGCGAGCGACTTCGAGCGCGCAGGCCCTTTCGGCTGCGTCGAATGGTTCGCCCAGCTGGAAGATTTCGGTCTCAAGCCGTTGGTCGCTATTGCGGAACGCCCCGATGGCGCCGCCGCCGCCATGGTGCTGGAACGCCATGGCCGTAGCCTGAAACCGGCGCGTAACTGGTACGCTTTCACCTGGGACATCCTGCGGCGAGGCGAGCACCCCCCTGTCACGGAACTGGCCGCTGCAATCGCCAAGCAGGCCTCGCGTCTCGACCTCGATATGCTTGCAGAGGAGGATGCCATCCTGCTGCGGGATGCGGCCATGTCTGCCGGTTTCGCCGTGCGCCTGGAGCCGTGCGACACCAATCGCACGCTTGCCGTGGCGGGGCGGTCATACGCGGAATACCACGCATCACTGCCGGGTCGCCTGCGCACCACGCTGAAACGCAAGGCCAAGAAAGTCGAAATCCGGATTTCCGAGCGTTTTGATGAAGCTATCTGGGAAAGCTACGAGGATATCTACGCCGAGAGCTGGAAGCCTGAAGAGGGCGATCCGGACTTCCTGCGCCGCTTCGCACATGAGCAGGGCGACCTAATCCGCCTGGCCTGTGCCTATGCTGAGGGCGCACCGGTTGCCGCCCAGTTCTGGAGCGTGGAAGGCGGCGTTGCCTATATTCATAAGCTTGCCCACCGCGAGAGCGCCAAGGCGATCAGCCCGGGCAGTTCGCTGACCGCTGCGCTGATGGAGCACGTCATCGACCGCGACGGCGTCCAGCTCGCCGATTTCGGCACAGGCGATGATCCATACAAGCGCGACTGGATGGACGGCGCGCGAACACGCTTTGCGCTGACGGCATGGAAACGTTCGGATCCGCGCAATTGGCCTGCCATCGCCCGGAATTCCGCGCGAAATCTTGTCACCCGCAAACACCGCCGCTAGGGCGGGCGCAGACACGCCGCACGAAGGGGATAACGGCTTGGGTAGCGAAATCGTGATCCGCGACGCGATCGGGAGCGAAACGGACCTCGTCCTGCGGCAGGTGCTGCAGGATGTCCTCGGCCTTGATGCGCAGCGCGTGGCAGCCTTCGATGCCGACACCGGCCTTTTCGGTGAGCTGCCGGAGCTGGACTCCATGGCCGTCGCCGGACTGCTGACCGAAATCGAGGACAGGCTCGATATCGTCATCGAGGATGACGAGGTGGATGGCGAGATGCTGGAAACCTACGGCGCGCTGCTCGATTTCTGTGCTGACAAGCTTGCGGAAAATGCGCCTGACACTGAGACTACGGACACGGCGCCTGACACTGCGCCGCACACCTCGGAAGACGCAGCCTGAGCCTCACTCTCGCCAGTTGGAACCCGGCAGGCGGACCGCCTGAATTTTGCCTGCAAAACAGCAGCGAGGTCTCCGCATCGCACATTCTCGTGCTCCCGGCGTGGTTCGACGAGCACAACAAGATGCGCCAATTCACCGCGGAAGTCGTCCGATTGCTCGGCGAACGCGGTGTGCCAGCCTCCCTTCCGGACCTTCCGGGCGCCAATGAGAGCCTAGCACCGCTGGAGGCGCAATCGCTCGAGAGCTGGCGCGCTGCGGCGAGCGAGGCCGCATGGCAGCTGGGCTGCACCCATGTACTCGCGATCCGAGCAGGCGCGAATGCCGCGCCGGAGCTGCCCGGCTGGGCATATGCTGCCCTGCCCGGCAAGAATGCGTTGCGCGGCCTGCTGCGCGCAAGGGTGCTGGCATCGAAGGAACGCGGCGTCCCAGAAGATCGGGATGGCTTGCTCGAGAGCGGTAAAACCGATGGCCTGGAGCTGGCGGGATACAGGCTGGGCCCGGACATGATTGCGCAGCTTGAGAACGCCGAATTGCCGGACCGGCCAGAACTGAGGCCTGTCGCTGCGGCAGAGCTCGGTGGCCCCGGCCTGTGGCTGCGGGCAGAGCCCGACCACGACGCTGCGCAGGCAGAGGCACTGGTCGAGCTGATTTGCACGGACCTGGACGCATGACCCGCCAGCATATCCGCTTCGGCTGCGAAGCCGATACGCTGGTCGGCACGCTTGACTTGCCGGATGGCGAGGCAGCATCGCAGCAAGGCCTCTTGATCGTCAGCGGAGGCAATGAAATCCGCAGCGGCGCCTTTGCCGGCCAGTCGGCATTGGCGCAGCAAATTGCAGAGGCGGGTCACCCGGTCTTCCGATACGACCGGCGCGGTATTGGCGATTCCACCGGCGATAACCGGGGTTTTCGCGGCAGCGAGGCGGACATAGCCGCCGCCATCGCTGCCTTCATGGTCGAGTGCCCGGACATGCAGCGCATCACCGCCTTCGGCAATTGCGACGCTGCCAGCGCCTTGATGCTCGCCGGTGGTGAAGGCTTGCACGGCCTCGTCCTCTCCAACCCATGGACGTTCGAGGATGAGGCAGCGGATGCCATGCCGTCCGAGGCAATCAGGGCCCGCTATGCCGAAAAACTGAAGAACCCGCGCGAATTGCTACGGCTGCTCTCGGGGAAAGTGTCCTTCGCCAAGCTGTTCAAGGGCCTGCTCGGCGCATTGAGCCCTGCCCCCGCGCCCAGCTCGCTGGCAGAGAACATGCGCTCCGGCCTCGCGCGTTTCGATGGTGACGTACGTTTTCTGGTGGCGGAGCGGGACCGCACCGGCCTCGCCTTCCTGTCGAGCTGGGATGCCCGCGACGCGCGGATCCGCAAATGTACGGGCGCGACGCATGCGTATGTCGAGCCGGAAGCGCTCGAATGGCTGCTGGCGCAGCTCCTCTCAGCCCTCTCTGACGAATAGGCTGGCGAGTTCCACGTGGGTGGACCAGCGGAATTGCCCGACCGGGCGTAGCTCCGCCAAGCGATAGCCTGCCTGTTGCAGCGTCGCCGCATCGCGCGCCCAGCTGGCAGGGTTGCAACTGACATAGGCAATCTTCGGCACGGCGCTGGTGGCAAGCTGCGCCACCTGTTCGCGCGCCCCGGCCCGCGGCGGATCGAGGATCGCGGCATCGAAACCTGCAAGCTCCTCTGCACGCATGGGATTGCGGAACAGGTCGCGGTGGATGGCTTCTAAGCTGCGCCCTGCGCGGCGGGCAGCCGACTGGCACGCCTGCACCGCATCGCGCGCCGCTTCCACCGCCTGCACCTGCGTGCCTGCCGGCAGGGCAAAGGCAAAGGTTCCGAGCCCGGAGAACAGGTCCACAACCTGCCCGCTTGTCCCGAGCCATCCGGAAACGGCCGAGGTCAGCGCGTCTTCGCCGTCCACGGTTGCCTGAAGGAAAGCGGCAGGCGGCAGCGCGACTGGCACGCCGGACAGGGTAGCTGTCAGCGGCTCAGGCTCCCAGAAAGCCTCCGGGCCATAGCCGTAATCGAGCATGAGCCGCGCCAGTCCGTGATCCCGACAGAAATCGGTCAGCGCCTCGGTCTCTTCCAGACCCTCGGGCGAATAGCCGGTCAGCGCGCAGTCCACCCCCTGGTCGGCCAGCGTCAGCGCGATATTGCTGCTGAACTTGCCGCGCTTGGCCGACAGCAGCTTGCGCAGGGGCGCAATCAGGGCAAACAGCTCCGGGCGCAGGATGTGGCATTCGCGCATGTCCACGATCTTGTGCCCGCGCCTTTCCTTGAAGCCGATCTGCACGGCGCCGCCTGTCCGCGCCGCGTGCAGCGTGGCCCTGCGGCGAGAGCGCGGCGGAGAGAGATGCGCGGGAAGCAGCTGCGCAGGCTCCACGCCCTGCCCGCTCGCTGCATGCGCCACGCGGTCCGTCACGAATTGCGCCAGCGAGGCCTCGTCCAGATGCTGCAATTCGCAGCCCCCGCACTTGCCGAAATGCCGGCATACCGGCTCGGCATGGTGCGAACCTGGCTCAATACTCCCGTCGGCGCGCACCATGTCTCCGGGCGCGGCCAAAGCCACGTGCCGCCCGCTGGCAGTCACGCCGTCGCCCTTGGCGGCAACGCGCAGGATTTTTTCGGTCTCGCTCACAGCATGGCGCGGTAGGCAGCACCGACGCTGCGCGCAAGTTCTACACGCAGCAAGCAGGCGCGGTGGTGTGGGATGCGCGATCGCGCGGGCGCACGCCTATTCGCCCGCTACCTCGTTACCGGACAGGCCTGTCGCCGGGAAGCGGTAGGCATCGCCGCCGACGGTGACTTCCAGCGTATCGCCGGAAAGTGCCTGCTCGGCCTGCTCGAAGCCATCGGCCGTCGTCACGCCGCTGCCATCGGTCTGGACCTCGAAACGGCGGAAGTGGCCATCGGGATGGCGGACTGTCAGGAAGAGCGCACCATCGACAACCGCCCGCTCGACGCCGCACTGGCGCGCGAAGTCCGCATCATCGGCCGACTTGCACGCAATCACATCGCCTTCCGCATAACCTTGCGGCGGCGCGGCCTCCCCATCCGTGCATGCGGACAGGGCAAGCGCCATCAGCGGCAGCAAAAGGCGCGGACTAGATATCGGCATAGACATGGGTTTCCGCCTTTGCGCCCGGATGCGTTACCGCGCCGTTACAGGCCGGTCCGACATTCTGGGCGAAGCGCCACAAGGCACCGGCACCGTAGTCATTCGTGCGCGGCTTCCATGCGGCACGGCGATCGTCCAGCAACGCGGCGTCGACCTGCAAGTCTATGCTGCCAGCCTCCGCATCGATCGCGATGATGTCGCCGTCCTCGACCAGAGCGATAGGTCCGCCCTCGGCGGCTTCCGGGCCGACGTGGCCGATGCAGAAGCCGCGCGTGGCGCCGGAGAAGCGCCCATCGGTGATCAGCGCCATGGTCTCGCCCAGGCCCTGTCCGTAAAGCGCGGCGGTGGTGGAGAGCATCTCGCGCATGCCGGGGCCGCCCTTCGGTCCCTCGTAGCGGATCACGATGACGCTTCCTTCCGCTATGCTCCGCGCCTCGACAGCGGCAAAGGCATCCTCCTCGCAATCGAACACCCTCGCGGGGCCGGAGAATTGCAGGCGCTGCATCCCGGCAACCTTCACGATCGCACCATCGGGAGCGAGGCTGCCTTTCAGCCCGACCACGCCGCCCGTAGGCGAAAGCGGCGTCTTGACGTCATAAAACACCTTCTGGTCCGGGTTCCAGGTGATCTCCTCGATGTTCTCGCCGAGCGTCTTGCCGGTGACCGTCATCGGTTCGGGATCGAGGAAGCCGCCATCGAGCAGCGTGCGCATGGCCATGTAGACCCCGCCCGCCTCGTGCATGTCCTTCGCAACGTATTTCCCGCCCGGCTTGAGGTCGGCGATGTAAGGCGTCGACTTGAATATCTCCGCCACGTCGAACAGGTCGAAGGCGATGCCCGCCTCATTCGCCATGGCGGGCAAGTGCAGCGCGGCATTGGTGGATCCGCCTGTTGCCGCCACGACCCGCGCGGCATTTTCGAACGCCGCGCGCGTGCAGATGTCGCGCGGGCGCAGGTTCCGCTCAAGCAGGGCCATGACCTGCTCACCGGCAGCGACCGCGATTTCCTCGCGTGATTTATAAGGTGCAGGAGCCATGTTGCTGTTTGGCAAAGACAAACCGATAGCCTCACCAACGCAGGCCATGGTGTTGGCGGTGAATTGCCCGCCGCATGCGCCGTGTCCGGGACAGGCGACCTTTTCCAGCGCGGTCAGGTCCTTCAGCGGGCAATTGCCGGCAGCATGGCGGCCGACAGCCTCGAAGACGTCCACGACGGTCACATCCTCGCCGCGGTAAGTGCCGGGCAGGATGGAGCCGCCATAGACGAAGATGCTGGGCACGTTGAGGCGCAGCATGGCCATCATCATGCCGGGCAGGCTCTTGTCGCAGCCTGCAAAGCCGACCAGCGCATCGTAGCAATGGCCGCGCACGGACAGCTCCACGCTGTCTGCGATCACCTCGCGGCTGGCCAGTGAGCTCTTCATGCCCTGGTGGCCCATGGCGATGCCATCGGTGACGGTGATCGTGTTGAAGCGCCGCGGCATGCCCCCGCCCCGCTCCACGCCCGTGCGGCAAATGTCTGCCTGCGCATCGAGGGTGGTGTTGCACGGCGCGCTGTCATTGCCGGCGCTTGCCACGGCCACGAAGGGGCGCGCGATCTCCTCCTCGGTGAGGCCCATCGCGTAGTAATAGGACCGGTGCGGCGCGCGCTCCGGCCCGACCGAAACGTGGCGGCTGGGCAGCTTGGATTTGTCGAATTTGCTCATGACACCTCGTCATCCCAGCGAAAGCTGGGATCTCATGCTGGATCGCGACAGATCCCAGCTTTCGCTGGGATGACGGGATGTTGCAACCGCATGCGCGCTTTTCGCGGGATTAGGCGCTCTTGAGTGCCAGCAGCGTGCGCCCGGCCACGTCCGTGATCAGCTTGGCCCAGCGCGCCTGCTCCGCCTCGGTCCGGATGAGGTCGTTGCGGATCTCGATCGCGAGATATGGCCGCCCGTGCGCCTCGGCATGGCGGTTCATCGTCGCGTTCAGCTCCTTGCCGGAATAGGGCTCGTTATCGCCGACCGTCAGGCCTTCCTCGCCGAACATGCGCATGGCGTGGCGCGCGGCGCTGTCATCCTGGTTATACAGCAACCCGACTTCCCACGGCCTGTCAGTTCCCGCATCGCTTTCAAGACGCGGCGTAAAGCTATGGATCGAAAGGATAAGCCCTGGCTGCGCAGCGTCCAGCCATTTGCCCAGCGCATCATGGTACGGCCGGTGGAAGCGGCTCAGGCGTGCTTCGCGGTCCGCACCGATATTGCCTGCGATAAAATGGCCATCGCTGCTGCCGGGGATGACGCCGGCCGCATCCTCTTCGCGGTGGAGGTCCACCACTAGCCGGCTGAGGCAGGCCATGTGTGCGGCGATGTCATGCCGGCGCGCGAGACGATCGACAACGCCGCCCGCCCCGATGTCGTAAGCGATGTGCGTATCGAGCAGCGCCCGATCGACGCCAAGTTCGATATCGGCGGGGACGACGTTGCTGGCATGGTCGCACACGGCCACGATGCCGCCCGGCCGCGGCTCCCCCACCTGGCGGAAGAGTTCGTCGCTCATCTCAATCGTCCTTGCATCTGCCACCAACCGGGCTGGCTGGAAGCGAGGGAATCTGCGGCTTCGCGCATGACGTCATGACTTCGATACGTCGCAAAACAGGTGGCGCCGGACCCGCTCATGCGCGCGATCTCCGCCCCTGTCTTGCGCAACTCCGCCAGCACCGTGCCGATTTCGGGTACCAGACCAATGGCCGGGGCCTCCAGGTCGTTCCTGCCAAGCTGTGCGACGGCGGACACCGGACCTTCCGGCAGGGCCCCGCGATCCGTGCCGTCCCAGGCCGCGAACACGGGCCCTGTGGAAAGGGGAATGCCCGGGTTTACGAGGAGCACGGGCGTGCCGGCCATGTCGCTCTCGATAGGTTCCAGCTCCGTGCCCGTGCCGCGCCCGATACAGGTGACGCTCTCGACACAGGCGGGAACGTCCGCACCCAGCTTGGCCGCGCGCTGCTGCCAGTCGTCCGGCAAGCCGTGTAGTTCGCGCACGATGCGGAACACAGCGCCCGCATCCGCCGACCCGCCACCGAGGCCTGCAGCGACCGGCAGGCTCTTCTCCAGCTCGATCCGCAGCCCCTGCGCCCGTGGTAGAGCAGTGAGCGCCTTCGAGACAAGATTTCCAAACGGATCAGTGATTTGCGGAGCGAATTCGCCGTGCATTGTCACTTCGTCCCGTTGTGCAGGACCGGCGCTCAGCACATCCCCGCCATCCACGAAAGCGAACACGGTCTCCAGCTCGTGATAGCCGTCAGCCCGCCTGCGCCGCACGTGCAGCGCCAGGTTGATCTTGGCGTAAGCTGTCTCTCGCATCAGGTCCCCCCGTTCGGGGACGGATCACATGTTCGGATAGTTCGGGCCACCGCCGCCCTCGGGCGTTGTCCATTCGATGTTCTGGTTCGGATCCTTGATGTCGCAGGTCTTGCAGTGGACGCAGTTCTGGCTGTTGATCACGAACTTCGGCTCTGCCTCACCCTCGGTCACCCATTCATAGACACCGGCCGGGCAATAACGGGTCGAAGGACCGGCAAAGACGTCCAGCTCGCTGCTGCGCTGAAGCTCCAGATCCTTGACTTTCAAGTGGTTGGGCTGGTCTTCTGCGTGATTGGTATAAGAATAGGATACGCTGGTCAGCCGGTCGAAGCTGATCTCGCCATCCGGCTTGGGATAGGCGATGGGCGTGTGCAGGTCGGCGCGCTGCAATTCCTCGTAATCGCGGTGGTGCTTCATCTTGATCGGCAGGCCGATCTTGATGGTCCGCATCCACATGTCCGCGCCCGCCAGGATCGTGCCGATATCGCCGCCATATTTGGCGACGAGCGGCTGCGCGTTCTGCACCTTCTTGAGTTCGGTCGCGATCCAGCTTTCGCGCAGGTTCGCATCGTAATCGGCCAGCTCGGTCTTCTCATGGCCACCGGCGATAGCCGCAGCTGCGGCCTCTGCGGCCAGCATCCCGCTCTTCATTGCGGTGTGGCTGCCCTTGATGCGCGGCACGTTTACGAAGCCCGCAGCGCAGCCGATCAGCGCGCCGCCCGGGAATGCGAGCTTGGGCACGCTTTGCCAGCCGCCTTCGTTGATCGCGCGCGCGCCGTAAGCCACGCGCTTCCCGCCCTCGAGATATTCGCGGATGGCCGGGTGCTGTTTCCAGCGCTGGAATTCCTGGAAGGGCGAAACGTAGGGGTTCTTGTAATCGAGCGCGGTCACGAAGCCCAAGGCCACCTGGCCATTGGCCTGGTGGTAGAGGAAGCCCCCGCCCCAGGTATCGCTTTCCGAAAGCGGCCAGCCCTGCGTGTGGATCACGCGGCCAGGCTCATGCTTGTCGGGATCGATGTCCCACAATTCCTTGACGCCCAGACCGTAAACCTGCGGTTCGCAATCTGCCTCGAGGTCGAACTGCGCCTTCATCTTCTTGGTGAGGTTGCCGCGGGCCCCCTCTGCGAAGAAGGTGTACTTGGCCTGGATTTCCATGCCGGGCTGGTAATCCGACTTCTGGCTGCCATCGGCTGCGATGCCCATGTCCTGCGTCACGACACCGGCGACGGCGCCGCTTTCATCGAACATCACTTCGGATGCGGGGAAGCCGGGGAAGACCATCACGCCCATCCCCTCGGCCTGTTCCGCCATCCAGCGGCACAGATTGCCGAGCGAACCGGTGTAGCAACCCTTGTTGCTCATGAGCGGAGGCATGGCGAGGTGCGGAAGGCTGGTCTTGCCGTTTTTCGACATTGCCCAGTGCCAGTTGTCGGTAACGGGCGTTTCAGCCATCGGGCAGTCCATGCTGCGCCATTCCGGAAGCAGCTCGTCCAGGGCCTTTGGATCGACCACGGCGCCGGAAAGGATGTGCGCCCCGATCTCGGAGCCCTTTTCCAGCACTACGACTTCAAGGTTCTCGTCGACCTGCTTCAGCCGGATCGCAGCCGCGAGGCCGGCCACGCCGCCACCCACGATCACCACGTCACACGGCATTGATTCCCGTTCGCTCACGCCATTTTATCCCGTTTTGCGTTCGTCATGCCCGAAGGCACTTGATGCAGGGCGTGTGGCAGGTCAAGACCCGCAAGACCTCCGATGGACCAACAGACCGCCTCCTTCTCCCGCCAGGACCTTGCTGCCGCCATGGATTGGTGGCGCGAAGCAGGCGTGGATCACGGCTTTGCGGAGGAGGCGCAGGTGATGCTCGGCGCAGAGACCTCGCCCCTCCAGGAAAGGCCGAAGGCAGAGCAGCGCAATGCCAGTCCACCGCCCGCTGAGGCGGCCGCCCCCCCTGCACCCGAATTGCAGCTGGGCGGCGATCCGGCAGCCTGGCCCAAGGACCTCGAAGCATTCCGCCAGTGGTGGCTGGAGGAGCCATCGCTGGACAATGGCGGGACGCATCCCCGAATCCCCGGACACGGACCGCAGGGCGCGGAGACGATGATCATCGTCCCCATGCCGGAAGCTGCGGATAAGCAGTCGCTGCTGTCCGGCCCGGAAGGGGCCTTTCTCGGCTCGGTCATGGCAGCCATGGGGCTGGAGGCCGGCAAGACCTGCATCGCCAGCGCCATGCCCCGCCACACGCCGCATGCGGACCTGGCCACATCGGGCCTGGGACCAGTCCTTCGCCATCACATCGCGCTCGCCAAACCGGCGCGCATCATTGCCTTTGGACGGGGCCTGGCGCCGCTGATGGAAGGCACCGAATTACCGACCCTCACGACCTATACCCTTGCCGCCCTTCACCAGAGGCCCGCCTTCCGCGCAGGGTTCTGGCGCAAATGGCTGGATTTTTCCGGAGAAACCCCCGCGTGATCCGCGCCCTTACCGCAGCACTTGCCGCATGTTCCGCCCTCGCCGCCGTCCCCGCCGCCAATGCGCAGGGGAGCGACACACGCAGCTATTACCTCGCGCAGACGGCCGGCAAGGATGCGCCGCGCCAGCTCTCCGACGCAGAGCAGGCGTTTTACCGAGAGGTCTTCCGCGCGATCCGGCGGGAGGACTGGGGCAGCGTGGAGGCGATGCTGAGCAGCCGCCCTGCCGGCCTGCTTCATCCCGTGGCATGGGCGGAATATTACCTCGCCCCGACATCCCCGCGCATCGAGCTGCCTGCACTGCAGGCATGGCTGGCGACCGGCACGAACCTGCCGCAGGCCGAACGTATTGCCCGGCTCTCCGTGACGCGCGGCGCGGAGTTCATGCCCGACCTGCCATACCAGCGCAGTTTCTCGCGACGGTCCGGCCCGCCGAAGCGCATCCGTCCGCGCAGTGTCAGCGATGGCACCATGCCGGGTTCGGTTTCCAACGCCATCAATGAACGGATCAAGAATGACGATCCGGACGGCGCGCGCATCCTGCTGGACGGCGTCGATTCCACCTTGAGCGGAGAGGCCCGCGCGGAATGGCGGCAGAAGGTCGCATGGTCCTATTTCATCGAGAACCGCGACGCCGACGCGCTGGCCATGGCGCAGACCGTCAGCGCAGGCAGCGGCCCGTGGGTGGCGGAAGGCGAATGGGTCGTAGGCCTGGCCGCATGGCGCCTTGGCGATTGCACCTTGGCGCAGAGCGGTTTCGAGCGCGCGGCCTACTCGGCCGAGAACCCCGAGCTGCGCGCGGCAGCCTATTACTGGGCAAGCCGCTCCGCCACGCGGTGCCGCAAGCCGGAGATGGCTGCGGAATTCCTGCGCGGCGCGGCAGGCGACGACCAGACCCTGTACGGCATGCTGGCCGCGGAACAGCTGGGGCGCGCCCTGCCCGACCGGGTCGAATCGCCGCATTTCGACGCGCGGGACTGGGAGCAGGTAGGCGGGCGCACGAATGTGCAGGTCGCCATCGCCCTTGCCGAAATCGGCGAGGACGAGCTTTCCAGCCAGGTCCTGCTGCATGAAGCGCGCATCGGGAACACGCAGCATTACCCTGCTCTCTCCCGCCTGGCGCGGGATCTGGGCTTCCCGCAGACGCAGCTGTACATGGCCTATAACGCGCCTGACGGTCAGTACGCGGATCCGGCGGTCTTCTATCCGGTCGCGAAGTGGCAGCCGGTGACGGGCTGGCAGGTCGATCCGGCACTCGCCTACGCCCACACCCTGCAGGAATCGAACTTCCGTGCCCGCGCGGTCAGCCCGGCGCAGGCGCAGGGCCTGATGCAGATCACGCCCATCACCGTGCGCCAGCACGCGCCCAGCCTGAACATGAGCACCGGCAGCGTCGATATCTTCGATCCCGGCGTGAACCTGGCATTCGGCCAGCGGAACCTGGAGATGCTGCGCGATAACTCCGCCATTCGCGGGCAGCTGCCCAAGATCATGGCGGCCTACAACGCGGGCCTGACGCCGATCACGCGCTGGAACAGCGAGATCAACGACCAGGGCGATCCCCTGCTGTGGATGGAGAGCATCCCCTATTGGGAAACGCGCGGCTATGTGGCCATCGTGATGCGCAATTACTGGATGTATGAGCGGCAGGCACAGGCCGTCTCCTCCAGTCGCAAGGCGCTGGCCGAGAATGCATGGCCAGACTTTCCGGGCGCGCAAGGCGGCGCAGACAGCCGCGTGATGGGCGGGCAGCGCTGATGGCCATCGACGAGACGCGCCGCTTTACCCCGGTCAATATCGCGCTGCTGACAGTGTCGGACACGCGCGGACCGGACGAAGATACCTCCGGCGACATACTGGCCGCGCGTATCGACAGTGCCGGCCACAACCTTGCCGCACGCACCCTGCTGAGGGACGACGCAGCGTTGATCGCGGCGCAGCTGGACGCATGGATTGCGGATCCCGACATCGACACAGTCATCTCCACCGGCGGCACCGGGCTGACAGGGCGCGACGTCACGCCCGAGGCGCTGGACCGCGTGCGCGATGCGCATGGCGGGAAGGACATTCCCGGTTTTGGCGAAGTTTTCCGCTATCTCAGCCTGCAGACGATCGGCACCAGCACGGTGCAGAGCCGCGCCTGTGCAGTGGTGGCAGACGGGACTTATCTCTTCGCCCTCCCCGGCTCCAACGGCGCGGTGAAGGACGGGTGGGATGGCATCCTTTCCGAGCAGCTCGATAGCCGCAACCGGCCCTGCAACTTCGTGGAACTGATGCCGCGCCTGCGGGAGAAATAAGGGAACCTCGGCCCGCGCCGCCCGCTATCCTCCTTGCAACTTCAAGGGGATGGCATGCCGGATATCGCAGGACTGGGTACGCAGGCGCTGTTGATCACCTTTGCCGGGGCAGCCATAGTTATCGCGCTGTTCGGCACGCAGATGGCCCGGATCGCCGATATTCTCGCAGACCGTACGGGACTGGGCGAGGCATTGGTCGGCGCAGTGTTGCTGGGCGCAGGGACAAGCATCTCCGGCATCGTCACATCGATCAGCACGGCTGCGAACGGCGCGCCGGAATTGGCGGCCTCCAACGCTCTTGGCGGCATTGCGGCGCAGACCATGTTCCTGGCGCTGGCCGACGTGTTCTATCGCAAGGTGAACCTCGAGCATGCTGCCGCCAGCGCGGTGAATCTTGGCCAGGCGACGATCCTGATCATCCTGACGGTGCTGCCGATCATGGCCGTGATGACGCCGGAATTTTCCATCTGGGCCATCCATCCCGTCAGCCCCGTCTTGGTCGCGGTTTACCTGATCGGCCTGCACAACGCCCACCGCATCAAGCTGGAGCCGATGTGGCAGCCCCGGCAGACCGAGCACACACGCTGCGAGGATGAAGAGGAGGAGCAGGACGCACGCTCCACCTTCATGCTCGCATCCAGCTTCGGCGGGCTCCTGCTGGTCGTGGGCATTTGCGGCTATGTAGTTGGCGAAAGCGGGCTGGAGCTGTCCGGACGGCTCGGCATCTCGCAGGGCGTGGTCGGCGCGCTGGGCACTGCCGTCGTGACCTCCCTGCCCGAACTGGTGACCACGATCGCTGCCGTCCGGCAGGGCGCACTGCAACTGGCCATCGGCGGTATCATCGGCGGCAACATGTTCGACGCCCTGTTCCTGTCCGCCAGCGACATCGCTTACCGCGAAGGCAGCCTGTACCACGCGCTCAGCGACCGGGTGGTGTTCTGGATGGCGCTGGTCGGCCTGATGACGGCAATCCTGTTGATGGGACTGCTGAGGCGAGAGCGCCAAGGCCCGGCGGGGATTGGCTGGGAATCCGTCCTCCTGATCTCCCTGTGGCTGGGTGCTGCCACGATGCAGATCGCGCTCGGCTGAAACCTTTCTTTTGTTCTCTTTTCGTTCTATGCTGCCGGGATGGACGACGCCCTGCCCCAACCCGATTCCGCCCGGGCCGCCATCGGCGGGCGCGGGGCGGCGAGTGCGCGCGTGCCGCAGCGCTTCGGGCTGGCGGAAAGGTCGATCGACGGCGAATGGCGCGACATCCGCGAGGCGCTGGATGGCCCTGCTCCCAAGCTGACGACGACCGTCACGGAAGAACATCCCCGAAGCATCATCAGCTTCAACCAATCGCCCGACATTGCCTTCGATCGCTCCATCAATGCCTATCGCGGATGCGAGCATGGCTGCGTCTATTGCTTTGCGCGGCCGACGCATGCCTATCACGACCTCTCGCCGGGCCTCGATTTCGAGACGAAGCTGTTTGCTAAGCCCGATGCCGCGCGGCTGCTCCGCGAAACGCTGGCGCGACGGAATTACCGCCCGGCCCCCATTGCCATGGGCACGAACACGGATCCCTACCAGCCGATCGAGGGCCGCTATCGGATCACCCGCCAACTGCTTGAAGTGTGCCTCGACTGTCGTCACCCGGTCACAATCACCACCAAGTCCGACCGTGTCCTGTCAGACCTCGACCTGCTTGCGGAGATGGCAGAACTGGGCCTCGTGGCTGTCGCCATTTCGGTGACAAGCCTCGATCCGCGCCTGTCAGGCCTGCTGGAGCCGCGGGCCTCTGCCCCTGAGAAGAGGCTTGCGGCGCTGGGCCGGCTCGCAGAGGCTGGCGTGCCGACCCATTGCTCCGTTTCTCCGGTCATCCCCTCGATCACGGATGAATTCATGGAGGAGATCGTGCAGCGCGCGGCGGCCGTCGGCGTGGCCAGCGCCGGCTGGATACCGCTGCGCCTGCCGCATGAGGTTTCGCCGCTGTTCCGCGAATGGCTGGATGTGCACTATCCCGATCGTGCGGGAAAAGTGATGTCGATCGTCCGCTCGATCCGCGGGGGCAAGGACAACGACTCAGACTTCTTCAGCCGCTTCAAGCCGAATGGCGTCTGGGCAGAGCTGTTCCGTGCGCGCTTCCGCCTTGCCTGCAAGCGCGCCGGCATCGGGAAGGCGAAATTCGACCTCGATTGCAGCCAGTTCCGCAAACCCGCGCCCGGCGGGCAGATGCGGCTACTGTAAGCCCTCTGCGTGCGAACGGATGATCAATCCGAATAGGTCGCCCGCAGGTCCTTCTTGCTGATCTTGCCGGTCGCAGTGTGTGGAATTTCGTCCAGCACCACGATACGTTCGGGGATCCACCACTTGGCGACCTTGTCCTTCAGGAATTCCTGCATCTCGGCCTGGTCGCAGCTCTTTCCGTCTTTCAGGACCAGGGCCAGCATCGGGCGCTCGTCCCATTTCAGGTCCGGGATGGCGAAGGCGGCGGCTTCCGCAACGGCAGGATGGCCGACGGCAGCATTTTCCAGCTCGACGCTGCTGATCCACTCGCCGCCGGATTTGATGAGGTCCTTGGTGCGGTCGGTCAGCTCCAGCGTGCCGTGCGGATGGATCACGCCGACATCGCCGGTGTCGAACCAATTGTCCTCATTCACGCAGTCCTCGTCCTGCTTGAAGTAACGCTTCACAACCCATGCGCCGCGGATCTGCAGCGCACCGCTCGTCTCGCCGTCGCGCGGCAGTTCGGTGCTGTGATCGTCCAGGTCCACCAGGCGGATTTCCGTCCCGAACAACGGCTTGCCCTGCATCGTCTTGCGGGCAGCGCGCTCGTCGAAGCTCATGTCTTCCCATTCGGCAGGGACCATGCCGACGGTGCCGATGGGGCTGGTTTCGGTCATGCCCCAGGCGTGGCCGACTTCGCAGCCCATTTCCATCAGTTTTTCGACCATAGCGCGCGGGGCAGCAGCGCCGCCGATCACGGCCATGTCGAGCGTGTCCGGCAGCGATTTGCCGGTCGCTTCCA
This sequence comes from Paraurantiacibacter namhicola, assembly GCF_001687545.1. Taxonomy (NCBI): domain Bacteria; kingdom Pseudomonadati; phylum Pseudomonadota; class Alphaproteobacteria; order Sphingomonadales; family Erythrobacteraceae; genus Paraurantiacibacter; species Paraurantiacibacter namhicola. The sequence continues at coordinate 1,875,374 of NZ_CP016545.1, forward strand.
TATATTGGAACAGGCCGAGCCACACGGTCGGCACACCGGCGCTCTGCGTCACCTTCTCGCGGTGCATGAAGTCCAGCAGCACGTCCGGCTCGTAAATGGTTGAAAAGGCAAGCTTCGCACCGCCCATGGGGGCCGCCCATGGGATGCCCCAGCCATTGGCATGGAACATGGGCACGACCGGCAACATCACGCTGCGTGGTTCGAAGCCGAAGCTGCTGGTCTGCAGGCTGGCCATGGAATGCAGCATGTTGCCGCGGTGGTTGTACAGCACGCCCTTGGGATCACCCGTCGTGCCACTGGTATAGCACAGCAGCAGCGGATCGCGCTCATCCAGCTTCGTCCACTCGCTGGTGCCGTCATGCTGGTCCAGCAGGTCGGTATATTCGCCATTATCGAAGCACACGTAGTGATCGACAGTCTTCCAGTGCTCCTTCATCGCATCGACGAGCGGCTTGAAGGCGACATCGTAGAACAGCACGCGGCTCTCGGCGTGATTGACGATGTACGCGAGCTGGTCCGCGAACAGGCGCGGGTTCAGGGTGTGGACCACCCCGCCCATGCCGGTGATGCCATAAAAGCTGGAGAGGTGGTGCGCGTGGTTCATCGCCAGCGTTGCGACCCGTTCACCCTTCTGGATGCCCATGGCACGCAGGGCTTCTGCCAGGCGCTTCGCATCGTGGTGGATGCCGCGCCAGTCGGTGCGGGTCTCGCTCCGGTCGCTCCACAGCGTCACGATCTCGCGATCGCCGTGTTCGCGCGCGGCGTGATCGATCGCGTGGGACATGACCAAGTCCCATTCTTGCATGGCGCCCAGCATTTTACTCTCCAATCAGCTCAGGCCCGATCTGATGTCAGGCTACAAGGCGCAACCTTGCCGAGCCGGAGAGCGGACGCAAGTTTACATTTGCGATTCCGGGAATTTCGGTCAGCCGGTCGACCAGGTCGCCGCCCAGGTCGAAATCGCGGCCGAGGCGCATGGAGACAGTGCGCTCTTCGTCCAGATGGAGCGTCACCTCCACCGTGCCGCGTGCATCGGCGCCGCGTTGCAGGCTGCCCTGCAAGTGCTGCAACGCCTCCTGCGACGTCACGTCCAACGTCAGCAGCAGGCGCAGATTGCCGGTCACGTCCGACAATGGTCGCGCCCCGCGCACGGTCACGCGTGGCGGCTCGTCCGCGCTGGGCGAGTCCAGCTCCACATTCAGCAGGATGCAGGTCCCCTCATCGGCCCAGCGCTGGAAATCTTCCACCAGCCCTTCCTCGAAACACGCTGCGCTGAACTGGCCGGAGCTGTCGGAGAAATCGGCGCGGATGAAGTCGGCCCCGCGCCGCGTGCGGCCCTTGTTCACGCTTTCCACCATCGCCGCGACAACGGCGGGATGCCGCTCCCCGGGTTGGACGCGCGTTTCCATCAGGCTGGCATAGGAGCGCGCACCATTCGCGCTGGCGACCTGCCGGTACTGCTCGACCGGGTGAGCCGCGAAGTAGAAGCCGAAATTCTCGCGCTCTGCAGCCATCTGGTCCGGGCGGCTCCAGGCATCTGCCTCCGCCAGCTTCAGCGAGGGTTCGACATGGTCTTCGCCTCCGAACAGCCCGGCCTGCCCGCTCGTCTTCTCACGCGCAGCCGCGTCGGCGACCGCTAGCAGCATGTCGGCATTGGCAAGGATCATTGCTCGGTTTGGCTCCAGCGCATCGAAGGCGCCGGCCGCTGCCAGCCCTTCCAGCTGGCGGCGGTTCATCGCGCCGTGCGGCATGCGTTTGAACACGTCCTCCAGGCTTTCGAATTCGCCGCTGCCTTCGCGTTCGGCCACCACGGCGTCCATCGCCTTGCCGCCCACGTTGCGGATGCCTGCGAGCGCATAGCGGACGGCGTAGCCATCGTCGGTTTCCTCGACGGTGAACTTCGATTCCGACCGGTTGATGTCCGGCCCCAGCAGCTTCTTCCCGTTGCGGCGCAGATCGTCGACGAAGATCGCCAGCTTTTCCGACTGGTGCATGTCGAAGCACATGGAGGCGGCGTAGAATTCTTCGGGGTAATGCGTCTTCACCCACGCGGTCTGGTAACTGAGCAAAGCGTAAGCGGCGGCGTGCGACTTGTTGAAACCGTATCCGGCGAATTTGTCGATCAAGTCGAACAGGCGGTTCGCCTCATCCTTCGGGATTTGCGACATTTCCAAGCAGCCATCGATAAAGCGCTGGCGCTGCGCATCCATCTCGGCCTGCACCTTCTTGCCCATGGCGCGGCGCAACAAGTCTGCATCGCCCAGCGAATATCCCGCCAGGATCTGCGCGGCCTGCATGACCTGCTCCTGGTAGACGAAGATGCCGTAGGTTTCCTCAAGGATGCCTTCCAGCTTGGGGTGCGGGTAGACGATATCCTCCTCCCCCGCCTTGCGCCGGCCGAAGCTGGGAATGTTGTCCATCGGGCCCGGCCGGTAAAGCGAGACGAGCGCGATGATGTCCTCGAACTTGGTCGGCTTCACGGCGGTCAGCGTGCGCCGCATGCCTTCCGATTCCAGCTGGAACACGCCCACCGTGTCGCCGCGCTGCATCAGCTGGTAAACCTCGGCATCGTCCCATTCCAGCGTGTCGAGATCGACGGTGACGCCGCGCTCTTCCAGCAGGTCCACCGCCTTTCGCAGCACGCTCAGCGTCTTCAGGCCGAGGAAGTCGAACTTCACCAGTCCGCTGTCCTCGACATATTTCATGTCGAACTGCGTCACCGGCATGTCCGAACGCGGATCGCGGTATAGCGGGACGAGCTGGCTGAGCGGCCGGTCCCCGATCACGACGCCGGCGGCATGGGTCGAGGAATTGCGCGGGAACCCCTCCAGCTGCATGGCGAGGTCCACCAGCCGCTTCACTTCGTTATCGTTCGAATATTCGCGCTTGAAGTCCGCCGCGCCGTTCAGCGTGCGCGGCAGCGTCCAAGGGTCGGTCGGATGGTTTGGCACCATCTTGCACAGCCGGTCCACCTGGCCATAGGGCATCTGCAGGATGCGCCCGCAATCGCGCAGCACGGCGCGGGCCTTCAGCTTGCCGAAGGTGATGATCTGGGCGACCTTGTCGTGCCCATATTTCTCCTGGACGTAGCGGATTACCTCACCGCGCCGCGTTTCGCAGAAATCGATATCGAAGTCCGGCATGGAGACACGTTCCGGGTTCAGGAACCGCTCGAAGAGCAGCCCCAGCCGGATTGGGTCGAGATCGGTGATGGTCAGCGCCCAGGCGACCAGGCTGCCCGCACCCGAACCACGGCCTGGACCCACGGGAATACCGTTGTCCTTCGCCCATTTGATGAAGTCGGCAACGATTAGGAAGTAGCCGGGGAAGCCCATCGATACGATGATCCCGACTTCGTAATCGAGCCGGTCGAAATAGGTCTTGCGCTCTTCTTCGGACAGCGCGTCATACTTCGCGAGCCGGGCTTCGAGACCGGCCCTCGCATCATCGGCAAGCGCCGTGGCCTCGCCCTCCAGGTCGCCCGCAAGGCTTGGCAGGATCGGCTTGCGGCGCGGCGGGGCAAAGGCACAGCGCTGCGCAACCACCAGCGTGTTCTCCAGCGCTTCGGGCAGGTCGGCAAACAGCTCCTGCATCATCGGCGCGGATTTCACGAAGGCCTGGTCGCTGGATCGAGGACGGTCGGCGCTGTCGATCTGGCTGGAGCTGGCGATGCACAGCATGGCGTCATGCGCGGAATGCATGTGTGGATCGGCAAAATTGGCCGGGTTGGTCGCCACCAGCGGCAGGTCCTGCGCATAAGCGAGGTCGATGAGGGCCGCCTCGGCCGCCTCTTCCACCGCGTTACCGCGCCGCGCGATCTCGACGTAGAACCGGCCCGGGAACAGGCCCGCCAGATGCGCGAGGGCAGCGGAGGCTGCATCGGCCTTCCCGTCCGCCAGCAGCTTCGTCACATGCCCTTCCGCAGCGCCTGACAGGGCGATCAGCCCGTCGGTGTGGCCGCGCAGATCCTCCAGCAGCACATGCGGTGCATATTCCAGCGGACGGTCGAGGTGCGCGCGGCTGGCCAGGTGGCAGAGGTTCTCCCACCCCGCCTCGTCCTGCGCATAGAGCGGCAGGTAATCCACCTCGCCCTCACTGTCTTCGCGTCCGATGCCGAGCAGCATGCCGACAATGGGCTGGATCCCCTCACCCTTGCACGCAGAGGCGAATGCGCTGGAGCCGTACAAGCCGTTTCGGTCGCAGATGGCGATGGCGGGGAAGCCGCGTTCCTTGGCGAGTTTGGCAATCGCCTTCGGGTCTATCGCGCCTTCCAGCATGGAATAGCTGGAGAGCACGCGAAGGGGGACGAAGGGAGCGAATGCCATGCAAGACATGTAGTTTGCCACGGCGCAAAAGCGAAGACCTGCGCGGCCCGTGTCCACCAGTTATTGGCTGGCTCCACGCCCCGATACAGCCGCTTTTCGCGGACGGTAGACCAGGTCGAATGCGGTGGACCAGGTGACACCGTGATCCAGCGACGCCTCCCCGAATTGCCGGACGCTGCCGTCATCCTGCAGCGTGTAGGTCATGCGGATCAGCTGGTGCGGGGCGGCGGGCGATGGCCAGTTGCCGGTCAGCACCATGCGGCCTTCTTCCGCAGAACCGCCGACGAACTCGACCCGCCCGGGCGCGGAGCCGATCCACGTCTGGTGCCAGCGGCCCGTCTGCGGGTCGAGCGCGTTCAGGCTGCCGCCGTCCTGCCCGTTGAAGGGCATCCAGTTCTCGCGAATTGCGCAGCCATTGTAGAGCCGTTCCACCTTGCTGTGAGCGATCGGCGCGTCACTGCCTTGCGGCGTCACCGTCCACTCGCCAATCCAGAAGTCGAAGGCGGCATGCGCCTGCGTGTCGCAAGCGGGCGGCGGGGCACCGGCAGGTGCGGCCTGCAAGGCCAGCGCCAGTGCCAGCATCGGCATCTCGAACATCACCCTCTCCTCCTAGGCGGCAGGTCGCGGCGTCGCCTCTTCCAGCAGGCCTTCGTGAAGGCGCACGATGCGGTCCATTCGCGCGGCCAGTCGCTCGTTATGCGTGGCGACGAGGGCGCTGCTGCCCTGCCCGCGCACCAGGCTCAGAAACTCGCCCAGCACCTTGTCGGACGTCGCCTCGTCCAGATTGCCGGTCGGCTCGTCCGCCAGCACCAGCTGCGGGCGATTGGCCAGTGCACGGGCCACGGCAACGCGCTGCTGCTCGCCGCCCGAAAGCTGGCTCGGCCGGTGCGTGCGCCGCTGGCCGAGGCCCAGAGCGCCGAGCAGTTCGTCCGCCCGCACCTCCGCATCGGCGCGCGAGGTGCCGCCCACCATCTGCGGGATGATCACATTCTCCTGCGCGGTGAAGTCCGGCAGCAGGTGGTGGAACTGGTAGATGAAGCCCAGATGCGTGCGGCGCAGCGCTGTGCGCTCGTCCCCGTCCAGCTGGGTGGCGTCGATGCCAGTGATCTCGATCTTGCCGCCAAAGCCGCCTTCCAGCAGTCCGACCGCCTGCAACATGGTGGACTTGCCGGAGCCGGACGGGCCCAGCAGCGCCACGATCTCGCCCGGTGCGATGGCGAGGTCCACGCCGCGCAGCACGTCGATCTTCACACCGCCCTGTTCGAAACTGCGCGTCAGGCCCGTCAGGCGTACGACATCGGTTGCCTTGGGGTCACTCATAGCGAAGCACCTCCACCGGATCCGTGCTCGAAGCCTTGAAGGCCGGATAGAGCGTTGCGAGGAAGCTGAGCACCAGTGCCAGCGAGACGATGGCGATCACCTCCGCCGGATTGGTCTTGGCGGGCAGTTCGCTCAGGAAGCGGATTTGCGGGTTCCACAGCTCCACCCCGGTCAGGAAGCCGATGCCGCTGACGATGGCCTGCCGGAACAGCAGCACGACGAAGCCCAGCGCAACACCCGCCAACGTGCCGATGGCCCCGATCAGGAAGCCGGCCGTCACGAAGATCTTCAGCAGGTTGCGCCGCGTCGCGCCCATGGTCCGCAGGATCGCGATGTCGCGCCGCTTGGACCGCACCAGCATGATGAGGGAGGAGAGGATGTTGAACACTGCCACCAGCACGATGATGGACAACACGAAGAACATGGCCACCCGTTCGATCTCCAGCGCCTCGAACAGGCTGGAGTTGATCGTGCGCCAGTCCGAGATGACCGCCCGGCCCTCCAGCTGGTCGTTCAGCGGGGCCAGCGTCTGCTGCACCGTATCGGCATCCTCCGTCGTCACCTCGATCATGCCGATCGTATCCCCGCTCAGCAGCAGCGTCTGCGCGGTGGGTATGGGCATGACGACGAAGGCGTTGTCATAGTCGTAGACGCCGACTTCGAAGATGGCGGCGATCTCGTAGCCGACCTGGCGGGGGACCGTGCCGAAGGGGGTCGAACGCCCGGCGGGGTTGATGATGGTGATGGTGTCGCCCATCCGCGCACCCAGGTTCTGCGCCAGCCGCGATCCGATGGCGACGCGCGAGGCATCGGGCTGCAGGCCGTCGAGACTGCCGGCGACGACGTTGGGGGCAAGTGCGCCGATGTCGTCCGGCGTGTTGCCGCGCACCAGCACCGCATCCACGCGGCCGTTGAAGCTGGCAAGCAGCGGCTGTTCGATCAGCGGGCTGGCGCTGACCACGCCGTCCGTCTCGCGCACGTCCTCCAGTATGTCCTGCCAACCTTCCAGGTCGTCGCCGTAAGCCTGGATGATGGCATGGCCGTTCAGGCCCACGATCTTGTCCAGCAGCTCGGCGCGGAAGCCGTTCATGACGCTCATCACGATGACGAGCGCGGCGACGCCCAGCATCACGGCCACAAGGCTGATCCCGGCGACGAGCGCGATGAAGCCCTCGCCCTTGCCCGGCATCATGTAGCGCTTGGCGATGGTCCATTCGAAGGGGGAGAGGATCAAGCTTGGGTGCTCGCAGATGGGTTGCAGGTTGCCGCGCGGCTTACGGCGCGCTGGCATGGGAGGCAACCGCGATTGCGCGCTGGCGCCCGAACGGCGGCTTAACCACGCGCCCGGTCCGTTCAGCTTTCCGGCCCCAAAGCTGAAAGGTGTTACAGGTGTTACACAGTCCTGGGCGCAAAATCCGGCGCCGCGCAAACCGGCCCTGCGCGCGGGATGAAACAGGGAGCGAGGGCGAGGTCCGGACATGCCGTGCGCGCTGCGTCATCTGCGATGCTGTAGGAAAGTCGCTAAGCCGCCTGTCGCAGGCAGTTTCGTCCGGCGCGCTTTGCTTCGTACAGAGCGTTGTCGGCCGCCTGCATCAGCCATACCTCGTCCGCGCCAGGGGTCCATTCCCCGATGCCAAGGCTAATCGAGACATTCTGCGCGACGCCGCTGTCATCCTCTATCCGAAGGTTCGCGACGCGCTGGCGGATGCGTTCTGCCGCTAGCGTGCCGGTGTCCATGCCGGCGCCGGGCATGATGATGGCGAATTCCTCGCCCCCGATCCGCCCGATCAGGTCCTGCCCGCGCGTGCTGTCAGCCGCCTCGCGTGCAACCATGCGCAGCACCAGATCGCCAAAGGCATGGCCGTGGGAATCGTTGAAGGCCTTGAAGTGGTCCACGTCGAACATGATGAGCGACAGCTTGCCCCCGCCCTCCTCGGCGCGCGCGATTTCCTCGGACAGTCGCTCCATGAATTTGCGGCGACTGGCGATGCCCGTCAGCTGGTCCGTATCGGCCAGCTTCGTGGCTTCGCGCGCCTGCTTGCGCGCCAGGTTGCGGGCGCGGCGCAATTCTTCCAGCACCTGCCAGCGTTCGGTGATGTCGAGAATGACGCCAAACATCGCCACGACCTCGCCGTTTTCCAGTTCGGGCTCGCCAGTCGATTCCACATGGCGGATGGTCCCGTCCGGCCGCTGGATGCGCGCTTCGAATGAAAAGGGCTCCCGGCTGGCCAGCGATCCCTTGATGGAAGAGGACACGCGCTCCCGGTCCGCCGGGTGATAGGCTTCCAGCGCCAGCGCAAGGTCGGGGCTCCTGCCCTTCTCCATCCCGTGAATGGCAAAGACCTCGTCCGACCAGTACAGGCTCTCCGGCTCCAACTGCAGCCGCCAATGGCCGACATGCGCCTTGGCCTCGGCGGCAGAGAGGAAAGCATTGTTGCGTCGCAACTCCCGCGCGGCGGCGCGGGAACGGGCCAGCAGCGTCGCCACCGGCATGGTGGAGGCCAGCATCACCAGCAGATACACTTGGAAATACAGCGCCCGCGTCTGCGGCCCGCCCTCGACAAGGTGGACCGAGCCCATGCCCTTGGCGGTGAACAGCGATCCAAGAAGCGCCGCAATGAACACCGCCGAGGCCGCGCCGAACGGGCCGAGGAAATAGGTCATCAGCATGGCCATCGCCAGCGGCAGGTAAAGCAGCGGGGCGGATTGCTGCGCGAAGGCGGCCACGCTGACGGCGATCGTGGCGAGGAACAGGGCGCTGCGCAAAAGCACGCGCCCGTCCGTGATCTGGGCGACCCGGCGCATCTTGCGGTCGCCCGCTGCGAGGACCAGCGGCGTCACGACCAACAGGCCGAGCAGCACAGTGCTGGTCCACGACAGGAAAAACTCGAGCGCCTGCCCGCTTCCGATCTTGGCCAGGGAGGCAATCGTCCCGCTGGCGATGCTGCCAGCAACTGCGCCCAGCGCCAGCCGCGCGACCCAGCGCGGCAGGTTGAGCGAACCGCTCGCCCCGTCTCGTCCTGACGCGATGCGGCAGACAAGATAGGCTTCCACAATATTCGCAAGGGAAAACCACAGGGTCACCGCGAGTGAGGAGCCGGCGTTCAGGTTTACAAGGACGCTGGCGACGAAGATGCCGCCAAGCAGCGTTTTTCGCCATTGCACCGCCGTCATCAGCAGCCCGCCCGCAGCCACGCCGCTGGCGGGCCAGACGAAGGCAATGCCGTCGGACCGCATGGCGGCCTCAAGCGAAATCGCCGCGGCGAGCGCATACAGCGCAGCCACCCCGGCAATCCATCGCCAACCGCCTATCTGAGTCCGCCGGACGTCCATCCACGCGAATTGCCATCACGTAGTTAATTTATGTGTAATTCGCAGGCGTAAATGCCCGGATAGGCTGACTTGTCCTAACCGCCGCGCAGAAGTGTCACACCCCAGTCGCGCTCGAACAGGTAAAGCAGCACGCGCGCCGCCTGCCCGCGCGGCGTCTCCAGCGCTGCATCCTGGTCCACCAGCAGTTTTGCATCGTCATTGGCGATGGGCAGCAGGCGCTGCACCTGTTCCAGCGTTGCCAGCGTATAAGGCGTATCGCCGCTCTGCCGCGTGCCGAGCAGTTCGCCGCCGCCGCGCAGCTCCAGGTCTTCCTCGGCCAGGCGGAAGCCGTCCTGCGTTTCGCGCATCAGGGCGAGGCGCTGCTTGCCAGTCTCGCTCAGCGCGCCACCACGCAGCAGCAGGCAGGTCGATTTCTCCGCGCCCCGCCCTACGCGGCCACGAAGCTGGTGCAGCTGGGCAAGGCCGAAGCGTTCCGCCTGCTCGATCACCATCAGCGTGGCATTGGGCACGTCCACGCCCACCTCGATTACGGTCGTTGCCACCAGCAGCTTCGCCTCGCCCGCGGCGAATCGTTCCATCGCGGCGTCCTTCAGCTCCGGCTTCAGCTGGCCGTGGACAAGCACAACGTCTTCGCCGAACCGTTCGCGCAAGGCGGCATAGCGCGCCTCGGCCGCGGCGATGTCGTCCATCTCGTTATCGCGCACCATTGGGCACACCCAGTACGCCTGCTGGCCGCTCGTCAGGTGCCGCTCCACCGCGCCGACCACGTCGTCCATCCGCTCCGCATTGATCACGCGGGTGTCGATTGGCTGGCGGCCCGGCGGCATCTCGTCCAGCCGGCTGACGTCCATCTCGCCATATTGCGCCAGCGTAAGCGTGCGCGGGATGGGCGTTGCGGTCATCGCCAGCGTGTGGGGCGTGCGCTTGCCCTTGGCCGCAAGCTGCAGTCGCTGGCCGACGCCGAAGCGGTGCTGCTCGTCGATCACCACCAATGCCAGATTGCGGTAATTCACCGTGTCCTGGAAAATCGCATGCGTGCCGACCACGATCTGGATGCTGCCATCCATCAGCCCCAGCAGTGTGCTCTCGCGCACCCTGCCCTTGTCGCGCCCGGTAAGGATGGCGATTTCCACGCCCGTGGGGGCCAGCATCTTGCGCAGGGTCTCGAAATGCTGGCGGGCGAGGATTTCGGTGGGCGCGAGCAGCGCCGCCTGCGCGCCGGCCTCCACCGCCGCCAGCATGGCCTCCAGCGCCACCACCGTCTTGCCCGCGCCGACATCGCCCTGCAGCAGGCGCAGCATGGGGGCCTCTTGCGCCATGTCGGCCACGATCTCGTCGATGCTGCGGCGCTGGGCCCCGGTCAGCGGGAATGGCAGTTGCAGGCGGTCGCGCAGATGCCCGTCGCCCTGCAAAGGCTGGCCCTTGCGGCGGCGATTGGCCGCGCGCACCAGCATCAGGGCGAGCGAATTGGCCAGGATCTCGTCATAGGCCAGCCGGTCGCGCGCTTTCTCCGCCTCCTGCCGGTGCGATGTGCGCAGGGCATCCGCCCAATCGGGCCAGGCCTCGCGCAGCTTCAGCGCGGCGTCGCACCATTCGGGCAGCTGCGGCAGCTTCGCCAGCGACTGCTCCACCAGTCCCGCCACGCGCGGCTGGGTCAGGCCTTCCGCCAGCCGGTACACCGGCTCGCGCAGCCTCGCCACCAGCGCATCGGGGCTCTTTTCGACATGGTCGGGATGGACGATCTGCAGCATGTCGCCATAGCGATCGAGCCGCCCCGCCACCCAGCGCTCCTCCCCAACGGGCAGCTGTTTCTTCGCCGTGTAGCTCGCGCGACCGAAATATGTCAGCGCGCAGATATTGCCCACGCTGTCCTGCGCCAGCACGCGGTAAGGCCCGCGGCCCGAGCGCGCCGCGCGGTGTTCGGTCGGCGTCAGGGCCACGATCACCTGCTCCCCCTCGCCCGCCTGGTCCAGGTTCTCCACCTTCAGCCGCGTCACGAAGCGTTCGGGCAGGTGGTATGCCACGTCCTTCACATGCTCCAGGCCCAGCCGGTCCAGAGGCTTCTTCAGCTTGGGGCCGACGCCGTCCAGCGTGCCGGTCTCGGCAAAGAGGGGGTTGAGGATATCGGGGCGCATTGCGGGGTTCTCTTAAGCACGCCGGTGGACTACGTGCCAGTCATGACACAGCAGCACGATCTTGCCACCCGCCTTGCCCGCGCGAAATTCCGCGCCTGGCACCGCGGCACGCGCGAGGCGGATTACATGATCGGCGGATTTTTCGACCGCTATTCCGCCACTTGGAGCGAAACGGAGCTGGCATGGTTCGAAGACCTGCTGGACGAGGACGATGTGGACGTCATGGCATGGGCCCTGCGCACGCAGGATGTGCCGGAAAAATTTGCCGGGCCCCAGCTTGTCGCCCTCCAAAAACTGGATTTCGTCACCATATAACATACGGCAGCGCGCAGCCTTCCCCCCTCATGGCTGGCGGCGCTGTCATTCACGGCCCGCCGGTGTCGCCCTTCCAAAGACGCATCGGCGGGTTTCCGTGCGCCTGAAACAAATGTGCCGCCTGGCGATTGAGGAAGCCAATGCCTGACCTTTCCCGCATCCTTGCCGCCTCGCGCCCGATCACCCTGTCCAGCGTTCCGCGCGGCAGCCAGCCGCTGGTCATGGCGGACCTTGCCCGCGCCGCCACCAGCCGCGCGGTCTTCATCGCGCCGGACGATGCCGCCATGCGCGCCGTCACCGATGCCGCCGCATGGTTCGCGCCGGAGCTGGAGGTTATCGAGTTTCCCGCATGGGATTCGCTGCCATACGACCGCGCAAGCCCCGCGCTTTCCGTCTCCGCGCGGCGCCTCTCCGCGCTGCACAAGCTGCAGACCGTGCCGCGCGCCAGCCAGCTGGTGGTCACCACCATCAATGCCGTGCTGCAGCGCGCCCTCACCCCCTTCCGCATCCGCGAGAGCGTGCGGGCGCTGAAACCGGGCACCCAGATCGGCCACGAAAGCCTGATCGAGCTGCTGCGGCGGCAGGGATACAGCCGCGTCGACACTGTGGTCGATTCGGGCGAATTCGCCGTGCGCGGCTCCATCTTCGACATCTACCCCAGCGGGCTGGAAGGCGGGCTGCGGCTGGATTTCTTCGGCGACGAGCTGGAAAGCCTGCGCCTGTTCGATCCCGCCACCCAGCGCACCACGCACACGGTGGAAGGGCATTTGCTGCTGCCCGCCAGCGAGGCGCTGCTGGATGCCGACAGTATCAAACGCTTCCGTGGCCGCTACCGCGAGATGTTCGGCGCCAACGCCACGCAGGACCCGCTGTACGAGGCAGTCAGCGACGGGCGGCGTCTGGCAGGCATGGAACATTGGCTGCCGCTGTTCGAGGAAAAGCTGGTCACCCTGTTCGACCACCTGGCCGATGACGACGTGGTGGTCGTGGATTCCGGCGCGCTGAAGGCGGCGGAGGAGCGCCTGTCCGACATTGCGGATTACCACCGCCAGCGCACGGAAATCGCCGGGCAGAAAAAGGGCAGCTACCGCCCGCTCGCGCCCGATGCGCTTTACCTGACGGACAAGGAGTACAAGGCCGCGCTGGACAGCCACCCTGTCCACCGCACCACCATCTTTGCCGAACCCGGCAGCGACAGCGTGATCGATTTCGGCTTCCGCAGCGCGCGCGACTTCACGCCCGAACGCTCGCAGGGCGCGAATGTCTATGAAGCGGCGGCGAAGCATTTCGCCGAAGTCGGCAAGGCCGGTCGCCGCCCGCTTTTCGCCGCCTATTCCGAAGGATCGCGCGCGCGCATCGCCTCGATCATCTCCGAAGCCGGAACTGACATGGCGCTGGCCGAAGGCTGGCAGGATGCGCTGGGCAAGGCGGCAAAAGGCAGGGCCGCCGCCATGGTGCTGCCGCTCGACACAGGTTTCGCGAACGACGAGATCGAGGTGGTCACCGAGCAGGACCTGCTGGGCGACCGGCTGGTGCGCCGCCGCAAGCGCAAGAAGGATTCGGACGCCTTCCTGGCCGAGCTGCAATCCCTCAGCCGCGGCGATCTGGTGGTCCACACCGAACACGGCATCGGCAAGTATCTGGGCCTCGAGCCCATCGCCGTGGGCAAGAGCCAGCACGATTGCGTGCGGCTGGAATATGCCGGCGGGGACAAGCTGTTCATCCCGGTCGAAAATATCGACGTGCTCAGCCGCTATGGCTCTTCCGAGGAAGGTGCCACGCTGGACCGGCTGGGCGGCGAGGCATGGCAGAAACGCCGCAGCCGCCTGAAGGAGCGCATCCAGGCCATCGCGGGCGAGCTGATGAAGGTCGCCGCCTCTCGCGCGCTGAAGAAAGCGCCGGTGATCGAGCCGGAGGAGGCAAGCTACAACCAGTTCGTCGACCGCTTCCCCTGGTCCGAAACCGATGACCAGGAAGCCGCCATTGCCGACGTGCTGCGCGACCTTGAAAGCGGACGCCCGATGGACCGGCTGGTCTGCGGCGATGTCGGCTTCGGCAAGACGGAAGTCGCCCTGCGCGCAGCCTTCGTCGCGGCCATGAACGGCCAGCAGGTGGCGATGGTTGCCCCCACCACGCTGCTTGCCCGCCAGCATTTCCAGAACTTCGCCGAACGCTTCGCCGGTTTCCCGCTGAAGATCGGCCGCCTGTCACGCCTCGTCTCTTCCAAGGAGATGAAGGAGACGCGCGATGGCCTTGCCAGCGGCGATATCGACATCGTCATCGGCACCCACGCCATCCTGTCCAAGAACACGCAGTTCAAGGACCTGGGCCTTGTCATCGTGGACGAGGAGCAGCGCTTCGGTGTGACTCACAAGGAGAGGCTGAAGCAGCTGCGCGCCGACGTGCACATGCTGACGCTGACCGCCACGCCCATCCCCCGCACGCTGCAGATGGCGATGACGGGCCTGCGCGAGCTATCCACCATCCAGACGCCGCCGGTCGACCGGCTGGCCGTGCGCACTTACGTGATGGAATGGGACGACATGGTGATGCGCGAGGCCCTGCTGCGCGAACACCACCGCGGCGGGCAGAGCTTCATCGTCGTGCCGCGCATTTCCGACATGGAAGTGCTGGAAGGCTGGCTGCGCGAGAATGTGCCGGAAGTGAAGGCGGTGACCGCGCATGGCCAGATGAATGCCGGCGAGATCGAAGAGCGCATGAGCGCGTTCTACGAGAAGAAATACGACGTGCTGCTGTCCACCACCATCGTGGAAAGCGGGCTGGATTTGCCCAGCGCCAATACCATCATCATCCACCGCGCCGACCGCTTCGGCCTGGCCCAGCTTTACCAGCTACGCGGGCGCGTGGGCCGCGCGAAGCTGCGCGCTTACGCTTACCTCACCACGCCCAAGGATACGGCCCTGTCCGAAGTGGCGGAGAAGCGGCTGAAGGTGCTGGGCGACCTCGATTCGCTGGGTGCGGGCTTTCAGCTTGCGAGCCATGACCTCGACATTCGCGGTGCGGGCAATTTGCTGGGGGACGAGCAGAGCGGCCATATCCGCGAGGTCGGCTTCGAACTTTACCAATCCATGCTGGAGGACGCGATCCTGGCCGCCAAGGCTGGCGAGATGGGTCTGGAAGCCAAGCCCGAAAGCGTCAGCCCGCAAATCACGGTGGATGCGCCGATCATGATCCCGGAAGATTACGTGCCTGACCTTGCCGTTCGCATGGCGCTGTATCGCCGGTTGAACGATGCGAAAGACAAGGCGGAGATTGAGGGCATGGCCGCCGAGATGATCGACCGTTTCGGCCCCCTGCCGGACGCCACAACCAATTTGATCCGCCTGATGGAAATCAAGCACCAGGCAATCGAGGCGAATATCGCCAAGATCGACGTGGGCGCGCGCGGCACGCTGGTGGGCTTCCACAAGGACGATTTCCCCGACGGCCCGGGCCTGATCGCCTATGTCGACCGCCTGAACCAGGGCGGCAAGGAAACCGCCAAGCTGCGCCCGGACATGAAGCTGGTGATCAACCGCGCATGGAGCAGCCCGGAAAGCCGCCTCAACGGCCTGATGCAGCTGACCAAGGGCCTCAGCGGCGTGGTGCGGCGTTCGAGGAAGAAGGAACGGGTAACGGCGTAAGAATGATCGTCATCCCAGCGGAAGCTGGGATCTCTGCGTAGTCCGCGCTCTGATTGTGACAGATCCCAGCGTGCGCTGGGATGACGTTAGATGAGGTTGGCGAACTCTTTCGCCGGCATCGGCTTCCCGCCCAGGAAGCCCTGCCAGCGGTCGCAGCCTTCGGACTTTACGGCGTCGCGCTGGGCTTCGGTCTCGATCCCTTCCGCCACCACGCGCAGGTCCAGCGCCTTGGCCATGGCCACGATGCCCCGGAACACCGCCAGGTCGCGCGGGTCGCTGCAGACGCCCGTCACCATGCTGCGGTCCAGCTTCAGCGCCGCCAGTGGCAGGGCTTTCAGATACTGGAAGTTGCAGAACCCCGCCCCGAAATCGTCGAGCGAGATGGCCACCCCGGCCGCTGTCAGGCGTGAAAGGATACGCGCGGATTCCTCCACATCGTCGAGCAGCGCCTGCTCCGTGATTTCCAGCGTCAGCCGATCCGCCGGGAAGCCGCTTTCGCGCAGCTCCTCAAGCACGGCCTCGGCGAAGTCGCTTTCCTCCAGGTCGCGCGCGGTCACATTGAGCGACAGGCGCAGGTTTTCCGGCCATTTCGTTGCCTCGGCCAGCGCCGCGCGCCGCACATGGGCAGAAAGCGCCAGCGATTGCCCGCTGCCGGCCGCGATGTCGAAAACCGCATCGCCGGCCAGGTCTCCGTGCACCCCGTGCTCCCAGCGCACCAGTGCCTCCGCGCCGCTCAGGGCGTTGTCTTTGCAGGCGAATTGCGGCTGGAACAGGATGTCGAGCACGCCGGTCTGCATGGCGGCCGCAAGGTCATCCGCCAGCGGGTGGCGGCTGGGACGTCGGCGGTCCGTTCGGGTTCTGCGATCGACCATGAAGGTGACACTTGTCATGCACGCGCCCTGCACCGGGTGCGCGCCCGCGTCATGCCCCGCTTCGCCCCGCGTTGCAATTCGGGACGGCGCTCCATAGGAAGCGGAACCCGCTGCATCGGCGGCAAGCAAAGGGAGGCTGCATTGGCCGGTCCATTCGAACGCCTGGCTCTGCTCGCCTCAGACACGGACAAGGCGCAGGAAGCGCGCGAGCAGGTGGAAGGCACGCGCGACTGGGTCCCGCTGGAGGAAGCCGATGCCGCCGTGGTGCTGGGCGGCGATGGCTTCATGCTGGCGACGCTGCACAGCATGCTGGATGGGGGCCGCGTAATCCCGGTTTACGGGCTGAACCTGGGCACGGTCGGCTTCCTGATGAACCGCTATCGAAAGGACCTGAACCTGTCGGAGCGGATCGCCAAGGCGAAGCCCTTCACGATCGCGCCGCTGTGCATGACCGCCACCACGCAGGACGGCGAGACGATCCAGTACAATGCCATCAACGAAGTCAGCCTTCTGCGCGAAACGCGCCAGTCCGCGCGGATCGAGGTGTCGGTGGGCGGCAAGGTGCGCATCCCGCGCCTGACGTGCGACGGGGTGCTGCTGGCGACGCCAGCTGGCTCCACCGCTTACAACCTTTCCGCAAACGGGCCGATCCTGCCGCTCGATTCGGAGCTGCTGGCCCTCACCCCCATCAGCGCCTTCCGCCCCCGCCGCTGGCGCGGGGCCATCCTGCCCGATCGCAGCACGGTGAAATTCCGCATCTTGGAGGCGGACAAGCGCCCCGTGGCCGCCGTGGCCGACCAGAAGGAAGTGCGCGACATCGCCGAAGTCAGCATCGAGATTGCACGCGATGATCGCCTCAGCCTGTTGTTCGACCCCGGCCATTCGCTGGACGAGCGGATCGTGTCGGAGCAATTCGTGGGCTGATCAGACTGTCGGTCAGGTAAGTGTGCGCGAAAAAGGCTAGAGAAGGATGGCAACATGGAGCAGCATTCGCCCGAGTGTCGCATTTTAAGAGAACAGCTTGTTGAGCTCGAGCAAAGGCTGGCAGATTATCACGAGCGACTTGAAACCGCTTTAGACCATGATCGACAATTTCAGCTCAAAACCTCTTGGGGAATTGTGAATGCTGTCCTAGGCATTGGTGCCGCTGCCATCGTATTTTTACTAGCGGGAAGGTTCGGATTCTCGGGCGGAGTCTGGGACTGGGTGGTGCCTGCAGTGGCCTTTCTTTTCTATCTCCTAGGGTTCGTCTACTCCGACAAGGGACGCCTCCGTGACAATGGCCGACTTTCGCGCCTGCCTAATTGGGCTGCGACTGAAAGCTCCTAAAGTCCGCAGCCGGACCCGAGCATGAAAAAGGGCGCGAAGCGGTTAAGCCTCGCGCCCTTTTTCATGCCTGCCGCCGGGTGGCTCCCCGAGTTGGATTCGAACCAACGACCAAGTGATTAACAGTCACCTACTCTACCGCTGAGCTATCGGGGAATAGCACCGGCTGGCGGGCAGGGGTGCGCCTATATGGCTGGCGCACCCGCTTTGCAAGACGGGAATTTCACTTCCTCACATCGCCCCGTGGCAATGCTTGTACTTGTTGCCGCTGCCACATGGGCACGGCGCGTTGCGGCTGACGGCCTGGTCCTTGAAGGGGTCGTCCGGGAAATGCCCGCCCGGCCCGGCTGCCGCAGCGGCCGAACCCGCCAGCGCGCCCAGCATCGCTTCCGCACCGGTCGGCTTGCTGGACCCATCGGAATTGTCCGTGCCGAAGAACGGATCGATGTGGCCAGTCAGGAATTCGGGCAGGTCGGGCAGTTCCTGCTGCGGCGGCGGGGCCATGCGCAGCTGGCTGTTGAGCAGGATGCGGGTCACGTCCTCGCGGATCGTCTCCAGCATGTTCTCGAACAGGCCGAAGGCTTCCTGCTTATATTCGTTGATCGGCTGCTTCTGCGCATAGGCGCGCAGGAACACGACCTGGCGCAGCGCATCCAGCGTGGCGAGGTGTTCCTTCCAGTGGTGGTCCAGCTGCTGCAGCAGCACCTGCTTTTCCACCTGGCGCCAGACGGAGGGATCGGATTCGGCGATCTTGCGATCCATTTTCTCCGTCGCCTGCGCGGACAGGCGCTCCTCGATGTCTTCCGGGTCCAGCCCGTCTTCCGCCATCCAGTCTTCCAGCGGCAGATCGATGCCGAAGACGTCGGAGACCTTCTCCTTCAGGCCCGCGACATCCCACTGTTCGGGATAGGAGCCGGGAGGCGCGTGGCTGAAGACGATGGCGTTGACTGCATCGTTGCGCATGTCGACCACCACGTCGTCCACCGTTTCGGAGTCCATGATTTCCGCGCGCTGTTCGTACACAACCTTGCGCTGGTCATTCATCACGTTGTCGTATTCGACGACCTGCTTGCGGACTTCGTAATTGCGCGCCTCGACCTTCTTCTGCGCAGTTTCGATGGCCTTGCTCAACCACTTGGAGCCGATCGCCTCGCCGTCCTCCAGGTTGGAGTTCATCATCTTGGAAAATAGCGTGTCTGGGCCGAAGATGCGCAGCAGGTCGTCTTCTAGGCAGAGGTAGAAGCGCGAGAGGCCCGGGTCGCCCTGGCGGCCGGAGCGGCCACGCAGCTGGTTGTCGATCCGGCGGCTTTCATGGCGCTCGGTGCCCAGCACGAACAGGCCGCCCGCTTCCAGCACCTTCTGCTTTTCGGCTTCCACTTCGGCCTTGATGCGGTCCACTTCCATGTCGCGCTTGGGGCCGTCTTCCATGTCGGCAAGCTCGGCCTCGATGCGGAAGTCGACATTGCCGCCCAGCTGGATGTCCGTGCCGCGGCCGGCCATGTTGGTGGCGATGGTAACGGCGCCGATGCGGCCGGCCTGCGCCACGATATGCGCTTCACGCTCGTGCTGGCGGGCATTCAGCACCTCGTGCTTCACGCCTTCCTTGTCGAGGAACTGGCTGAGCAGCTCCGACTTCTCGATGGAGACCGTGCCGACCAGCACCGGCTGGCCGATCTGGTTCTTTTCCTTGATCGATTTCGCGATGGCCGCGAACTTGTCGAGCGTGTTCTTGTAGAACTCGTCTTCCTCGTCGATGCGCTGGACGGGGACGTTCGTTGGGATCTCCACCACGTTCAGCTTGTAGATGTCCCAGAATTCGCCCGCTTCGGTGGCGGCCGTGCCGGTCATGCCGGACAGCTTGGGATACATGCGGAAATAGTTCTGGAAAGTGATCGAGGCCATGGTCTGGTTCTCGGGCTCGATCTTCACGCCTTCCTTCGCCTCGGCGGCCTGGTGCAGGCCGTTGGACCAGCGGCGACCGTCCATCATGCGGCCGGTGAATTCATCGATGATGACGACCTTGTCGTCCTTTACGATGTAATCCGTATCGCGCTTGAACATCACGATAGCTTTCAGCGCCTGGTCGAGGTGGTGCACGACCTGCGTGTTCTCGACATCGTACAGGTTCTCGCCCTCCAGCAGGCCGGCGGCGGCGAGGCGCTTCTCGACCTCCTCGATCCCCTCCTCAGTCAGCTGGACGTTCTTGGATTTCTCGTCCTTCTCGTAATATTCCTCTTCCAGGTTCTTCACGATTTCGTCGAGCGCGATGTAGAGATCCTGCTTGTCATCGGTCGGGCCAGAGATGATCAGCGGGGTCCGCGCCTCGTCGATCAGGATGGAATCCACCTCGTCGACGATGGCGTAATTGAAGGGGCGCTGCACCATCTGGCTGCGCTCGTGCTTCATGTTGTCGCGCAGGTAATCGAAGCCGAATTCGTTGTTGGTGCCGTATGTGATGTCGGCGGCATAGGCGGCCCGCCGCTCGTGCTCTGGCAGGTTGGGCACGATGGTGCCGACAGTCAGGCCCAGGAAGCCATGCAGGCGGCCCATCCATTCCGCATCGCGGCTGGCCAGGTAATCGTTCACCGTCACGACGTGGACGCCCTTGCCCTCGATGGCGTTGAGATAGGTGGCGAGCGTTGCCACCAGCGTCTTGCCCTCACCCGTGCGCATTTCGGCGATTTCGCCGCGGTGGAGCACGATGCCGCCCACCATCTGCACATCGAAATGGCGCATGCCGAGCACGCGCTTGGACGCCTCGCGCACGGTGGCGAAGGCTTCGGGCAGGATATCGTCCAGCGTCTTGCCGTCCGCCAGCATGTCGCGGAACTTCTGGGTCTGCGCCTTCAGCTCCTCGTCGGAGAAATCCTCCAGCTGGGGTTCGATGGCGTTGATGGTGCCGACAATCTTGTCGAGCGAGCGGACGTAACGATCGTTGGAAGAGCCGAACAGGGCCTTGCCGAGAGAGCCGAACATGGGCGTATACCTTTGAAAAATAACGGATGTGTGGCCGCACGCCATGGCGCGGCAGCATGCATGAAAGCGGTATTGGCTGAGGCTGCGGCGCTATTCGCGCGCGCGGTCGACCGGGACGAGCACGGGCGCGGAAACGCGCGGCGGCTCTGCATGGCGCGGGGCCTGCGGGCGGACTGCGGCAATGCGCGCATCCGGCATTTGGGCGAGGGCCACGATGCCCTGCGTGTGCACGGTGGAAACCTCGTCCACCAGCACGGACTGCGCCACGTTCTCCACGCTCGCCATGCGCGCATGCGCAACGTCGCCGGTGGCGGCAAGGCCCGTGAACAGGGCAAGCAGGGTAAGAAGCTGGCGCAACATACGCCGCGCTAGATAGCGACGATTGCGGGAAAGTCCATCGCGCGCGTGGTCATTCCACCACTTCGTGCGTTACCTGCACACGCGTGGTGACACGCATGCGTACCGGATTGCCGTCCTCGTCGCGCTGCTGGACGTAGCGCGCCTGCCCGGCCGTTTCGCAGAACATTCGAGCCCTGGGACCAAACCCGCCCTCGGCCTTCGTAACGCCGCATTCCTCCACCTCGCCATTCGTGCCGACGATCAGGTAAGTCTCGATAACGGTCGGTTCGGGCAGATCGCGCGTATCCAGTTTCCACATGATGCGGTTGCGGTATGTGCTGGCGATAGGTTTGCCTGCATCGTCGCGCGCCGGATCGAAGCGCGCCCGCTGCATCAGGGCATCGCAGGCGGCGGCGTCGAGGTCGGCTGAGCCGGAGCTTTCCGTCACCGTGCAACCGATCGGCCTGCCATCGGGCCCGACCTGTAGCATGAAGCTCACATTGCCTTCGCGACCATCACGGCGCGCCTCGACCGGGTAATCGTCCGCCGTGAGCCAGCTTCCGGGCGAGGTTTTCGGCGTTGCCGGGCGACCGGGCGTGTCCGGGCCGACCGGCTCGTATGTAACGACCTCTTCGACGCTAAGGGTGACACCTTCGTCCTGCGCTGCGGCGGGCAAAACGAAGGCAACTGCCACCGATGCAGCGCCCAAACGGCAAATGTTCCAAGCGGCCATGTTTCGCTCCTATTCCGCCGGAAGCGGCAACTCCGTGACTTCGATCGATAATTGGACACGCTTGTTGATCGGCACGCCGTTTTCGTCGCGGTAAGGTGGCTCGCTCGATCTGTTCGGGCACGGGTTTCCCCCGAAGTCCTCTCGCATGTTGCGCGGGACGTCGCCGGCCATATTTACGATCTCGCAATCGAACAGCCGACCATCGGCGCCGACGGTATATGCGATCGCCACTGAGAATATGCCGAACTGCGGCTCGCGCTTGCGCCAGTAATGATTTCCGCGAACCGTTCCAGCTGCTTTGTTCAGCCCTTCCTGGATGACCTCGCCGCGTTCGAGCACAATCGGGCACGTCGCTGCGTCGAGCACCTCGCTGCCGCTCGATTCGGTTATCCGGCAGTCGATAATCGAGCCATCGATTGCATGGGCCACTTCAAAGTAGACACGCCCTTCTTCGTCATTCCGCCAGGCTTCGGCTGGATAATCCGCATGCCGGATGCCGGTCCTGTTCAAATAGGCGCGGTCGCAAACGATCGCTTCTTCGCCATCTTCGATGACGCGCGCACATCCATCGGCGCCTTCGATATCGACGACTACTGCGACGGTTTCGACTGCGGCCTCCTCGACCGCTTCCTCTGTCGACTGCGCCGTAGCAGGCGCGGTCGATGCGCTGCACGCAAGCAGCAACACTGCGACCCAAGATTTCCGCATACTCTACCCTTTCGTGCCGACGGCAAGATCCGGCTTAGTGATGGCAGATGCGCCCTTATGCCGAAAGGGTTTTACCGGGTATCAACCATGTTCGCGTAGCGCGCGTACTGACGGGCATCTCGAAGGGCCGGGCTAGGGTATAGGCGAATGAGCAAGGACTGGACAAAAGAAACGAAAGCGCCTGCGCGCCTGCCTCTGCTGGACGGCCTGCGCGGCGTCGCCGCATTCGGCGTGCTGGCCTTTCACCTGCCCGGCTTCTTCCCTGTCGGCGAAGCGATGCAGCGCGGCTATCTGTTCGTGGATCTGTTCTTCCTGCTGAGTGGGTTCGTGCTGACGCCCGTGGTCGCTGCGAAGAACGCAAAGGGCATGCGCGCGCGCGATTTTTTCCGGGCGCGCATTCTGCGGTTCTGGCCGCTGGCAGCAATAGGAACCTTATTGGCCGCCTGCCTCCTTTCGATCACGCCGGGAGCGGAATTGATCCCGTTGAAGTTTGCGCTGGCGCTTGCCTTCGTGCCGGCATTCTTCGTGGCGGAGGCGATTTTCCCGCTCAATGTCGTGCAGTGGAGCCTGTTCTGGGAATTGCTGGCCAATGGAGCCCACGCCCGGTTCTTGGACCGATGGAAGGACCGCGCCCTGATCGCCATCGTCGTGTTGGCCGGAGCTGCGCATGGCGGAGCCATTCTTGCATCTGGACATGGCAACCTTGGCGCGCATGTCGACGACTTCGCACTCGCCCTGCCGCGTATCGTCTTCAGCTATTGCATGGGCATGCTGATCGCGCGCCACTTTCGCGGAGCGTTTGTCACCCCATGGCATCGATGGATGCTGCGGCTTGCTTTACCAATCGCGGCCGTCGCCCTTCTGCCTTTGGCCGGAGCCTACATCGCGTGGCTGGAAGCCGCCGTGGTCCTTTTCGCGTTGCCAGCCTGTTTCTGGCTGATCGCGCAGTGTCAGCCCTCGGCGGCATGGCATGCGGGGCTGTCGTGGCTCGGCAGCATCTCATTCCCGCTTTACGCCGTGCACATGCCGATCCTCATCGCCTCGCAAATGATGACCTTTCTGCTGCTGGAAGAGATTTCGTGGCATGGCGCCGTCATCGCGCTCGTCCTTACTGTATTCGCCTCCGCATGGCTGGCGCGCGTGATGGAACCGGGGCGCGTCTGGCGGCGGGCCACGGGTCCGCAGGCAGCACCCAACCCGGCTTGACCACGGCGGGGCGATAGCGCAACCGCTGGACCATGGACCTGACCCGCAGCCCGCTTGCCCTGCCCTTCCCCGACATGCCGCAGATTGCCGGCGCAGTGCCGCGCGTGGCCCGCGCGCGTTACAAGGACTGGGACCGCTGCGACCTCACTTTCGTGGAGCTGGCCGAGGGCACCAGCGTGGCGGGCGTCTTCACGCGCAATGTCTGCTGCTCCACCGAAGTGGAAATGGGGCGCGAGCAGGTGAAGGCCGGCCACGCGCGGGCGCTGGTGGTCAATGCGGGCAATTCCAATGCCTTTACCGGTTATCGCGGGCGCGAGGCGGTGGAGCAGATCATGGCGCAGGTGGCCGATGGGCTGGGCTGCGCGCACAATGAGGTCTTCGTCAGCTCCACCGGCGTGATCGGCGTGCCGCTGCCCAAGGACAAGGCGCGCGATGGCGTCGCCGCGGTGATGCAGGCGGAGCCTTGCAGCTGGCAGGACGCCGCCGCGACCATCGCCACGACCGACACCTTCGACAAGGGGGCCTCCGCCTCCGCCATGCTGGGCGAGACGCGCGTGGAGCTGGTCGGCATCGTCAAGGGCAGCGGCATGATCGCGCCCGACATGGCGACCATGCTGGGTTACATCTTCACCGATGCCGCCGTGGCCCCCGCCTTCCTGCAGGAATGCCTCAGCCGCGCAAATGCCGGCACCTTCAACTGCATCACCGTGGATAGCGACACATCCACCAGCGACACCGTGCTGGCCTTTGCCACCGGCAAGGCTGGCAATGCCCTGCTGGACGGATGGGACGCGCCGGGCGCGGATGCTTTTTTCGCAGCCGTGCAGGACGTGTGCCGCCAGCTCGCCCACCTCGTGGTGCGCGACGGCGAAGGGGCGAGCAAGTTCATCGAAGTGCGCGTGTCGGGCGCAGCGTCTGACGAAAGCGCGCGGCGCGTGGCGCTCGCCATCGCCAACTCCCCGCTGGTGAAGACGGCGATCGCAGGCGGCGATGCGAACTGGGGCCGCGTGGTCATGGCGGTGGGCAAGGCGGGCGAACCGGCGGACCGTGACAGGCTCTCCATCGGTTTTGGCGGCACATGGGCCGCGCGCGACGGACAGCCCGTGCCGGATTACGACGAGGCGCCCGTGGCGGAACATCTCGCGGGGCAGGAAATCCGTGTCGAAGCCGATCTCGCGATGGGCGATGGCAGTGCCACCGTTTGGACCTGCGACCTGACGCACGGTTATATCGACATCAACGCGGATTACCGCTCGTGAGCGACATCATGGCTTTCGACGGCGAAGTAGAGCGCCTGATGCGCGATGTTTCGCAGCGCATCATCCTGCCGCGCTACCGCAACCTCGCCAGCGGGGAGGTTGAAGACAAGGCCAAAGACGGGGAAGCCAACGATCCCGTCACCATCGCGGACCGCGAGAGCGAGGAGGCCCTGCGCGCGGGGCTGGAGAAAATCATGCCCGGCCTCGCCGTGGTGGGCGAGGAAGCCGCTCATGAGGACGTTGCGGTACTGGAGCGCCTGTCCGGCGATTGCTGGATCATCGACCCGCTGGACGGCACGCGCAATTTCGCGTCCGGCAAGCCGCCCTTCGGGATCCTTTTGGCCATGGCATCGGGCGGCGAGGCGCACACGGGCTGGATCCTCGATTGCCTGACCGGGCGCTTTTGCATCGCCCATCGCGGCAAGGGCGCATGGGTGGACGGCGAGCGGGTGCAGGCGCGCGAGACCGGGCAGGACCAGCCCGTGGCCGCCATCAGCTTCCTGTTCATGGACGCAGAGGAGCGGGTGCGCGTGCAGCAACATATCGCGCCGCATTACACCCTCACCGACATCCCCTATTGCGCGGCCGAGCAATATCCGCGCCTGGCGCTGGGCGAGAACGACGTGTCGATCTTCGAGCGCACGCTGGCGTGGGACCATGCGGCGGGCGTGCTTTGGCTGAACGAGGCGGGCGGAAAGGCCGCGCGGCCCAATGGCGATGCCTACCGCGTCGACGAAAAAGGCCGCACCGGTCTTATCGGTGCGGCCTCTTCGCGTTTGTGGGATGGGCTGGCGGAGCGGCTTGCCGCCATGGCCTGAAGAGCTCCACCGAAGTGAGCCCCAGCGAAGGCTGGGACCTCCGTCAATTGGGGCGCAAGTTGACGCTTAATGCCAAACCGGCAGGAGACCCCGGCCTTCGCCGGGGCTCACGCCGGACCTACAGCTCGCTTTCGATCCATTCCTTCAGCTGGCCCTTGGGCGCTGCGCCCAGTTTCTGGGACACGGCCTCGCCATTCTTGAACAGGACCAGCAGCGGGATGGACTGCACGCCCATCTTGCCGGGCGTTTCGGTGTTTTCCATGATGTCCATCTTGGCGATGGTCACCTTGTCGCCCAGTTCCTCGCTGATTTCCTCCAGCGCGGGGGCGATCATCTTGCACGGGCCGCACCATTCGGCCCAGAAGTCGACCAGCACGGGCTTGTCGGAATCCAGCACATCGGCCTGGAAGCTGTCATCGGTAACGGTGGTGGTGGCCATTGCGGCTCTCCTGAATTTCGTCTCGTTTCGCCGCCCCATCTAGGCGCGGCACACGCTTAGACAACACGTCAGGCGCGAAAGCTTTCCACACCTTCGCGCAAGCGGGGCTTGTTTGCGGCCAGCATTTCGCCCGGAATCGCGATCAGCTGCGGGGTCTGCGTATAGAGCACGGCTGCCTCCACGCGCTTGCCCGGGAAGATCACGCCCAGCGCAGCGGCATAGGCGCCCATTTGAGCCAGAGTGCCGGAGGGCACCTGGTCGAGGCTTTCCGGCGGACGCCGCGCGGTCTTGAAATCGACCACCAGCACGCGGTCCTCCTCCACCAGCAGGCGGTCCGCCGTGCCGGCTATGACCTGCCCGTCCACCGTCGCAGCGAGCGGTACTTCGGCCAGCGCGCCGGGCCCGAAGATCGCGGCCCAACCGTCCTGCGCCAACACGCCCAGCGCATTGGCGACCATTTCGGCGCGATAGCCCTCGTCCATGTCACCCGCATGGCGCGCCAGCCAGTCGAGCGCGCGTGCCTCCCGCTCGTCCGCGGGGACATCCGGCAGGCGCTCCAGCAGCGCATGGATCAAAACGCCGCGACGGGCCGCATCGGCATCCCCGCCCGGCGGGAATGGCGGCGCGGGACTGTCATCCGCCCCGGCGCTGGACGGCGCGAGCGGACGCGGCGGGCGCGGCTCTGCGCCAACGGGCCGCACCGCCCAATCCGGCAATGCGGACGCCTTTGTATCGTCCCTGCCCTTCGCCGCGCCGGAGGCACCGGGCATGTCACTGCGCGCGCTGCCGAGCATCTTGCGGCCATGCCAGATGGGATCATCCTGCCAGTCGCCATTGAACAACGGATCGAGCCGGGCATACCAGCTATCCTCATGCGGCGCCTTGTCGCGCGAGCCGAGCGATCCGGCGATGAACAGCGCCTCCTCCGCACGGGTCATGGCGACGTAAAGCAGGCGCCAGTGCTCCTCCAGCTCCGCTGCCGTGGCGGCGTCATGCGCCTCGGCCACGGGACCGGCACGGTCGGCGGATGGCAGGCGCGGGATTGGGATCTCGTGCTTCTCCATCAGCTGTTCCAGCCCGCGTGCCTCGGCCTCTTCCAGCGTCACTTCCGGGCCCATGCCGCCGGGCCTGCCAGCAGCATCAGCCAGGATAACGATGGGTTTCTCCAGCCCTTTGGATCCGTGCACGGTCATCACCTGCACCAGCCCCTCGCCCGCGCCCGCCTCGCGCTTCAGCTCCCCGTCGCCGGCATCGAACCAGTGGATGAAACCCGTCAGGCTGGCGGTGTGGGTGGCGGCATATTTCTGCGCCGCGCCGAGCAGTTCGTCGATCGGATCGTTCGCTTCCGTGCCCAGACGCGTGACCAGTTTGCGGC
The DNA here is from genome assembly GCF_001687545.1 of Paraurantiacibacter namhicola. Classification (NCBI taxonomy): domain Bacteria; kingdom Pseudomonadati; phylum Pseudomonadota; class Alphaproteobacteria; order Sphingomonadales; family Erythrobacteraceae; genus Paraurantiacibacter; species Paraurantiacibacter namhicola. Next base: position 1,902,497 of record NZ_CP016545.1, read on the forward strand.
GCCCCTGCCAGCCTTCGGTCAGCATCCAGTGCAGCAGCGCCAGCGGCGTTTCGAAGTCCGCGCGCGCCAACAATTCGTTCAGCTTCTCAACGGTTTCCCGCACCTTTGGCGCAGCGTCTCCGCGCCGCAGATGCCGCCAGAGCGAGCGCTTGTCCGGCCGATATGCATGCTCCAGCAGGTCATCCTGCGACCAGCCGACCAGCGGGGAGACGAGGAGGTTCGCCAGCTCCAGGTCATCCAGCGGCTGGGCTGCGAAACGCAGCGCGCTCATCAAATCCTTCACCGCCAGCGGGGCGCCCAGCCGCAGCCGGTCCACCCCTGCCACCGGCACGCCGCGCGCATATAGGCGAGCCACGATCAGCCCGGCAAGGTCGCGGCGCTTGCGCACCAGCACCATGATATCTCCCGGCCCAGCGCGGCGCGGCTTGCCGTCCTGCCCTTTCAGCAGCGGGAAGCCGGTATCCATCCACGCCCTGACCTGCCGCGCGATCCGGTCCGCCAGCACGCGTTCGGGGCGCGAGAGCCAGCCTTCCGCGCCCTCCTCGCCCGATGCCTCGCGGTCTTCCTCCCCGCCCACCGGGGGCCAGATCACGACTTGGCCGGGCAGGCCCGAATTGAAGGCGCTGTGCTTTCCGGGCGGCTCGCGCAGGCCGATCGCCTGCCAGCCGACCGCTGCCACCGCTTTGTCCACGAAATCGAGGATGTCCTGTGCGGTGCGGAAGCTCTGGTCGAGGCCGAATTCCTCCAGCTTGCGCGGCTGGATATTCGGGTCACGCAGCGCCTCGGCATTGGCAGCGGCCTCGTCCATTTCGCGGCGGAAGCGCAGGCGGGCCGCCTCGAAATTCTCCGGGCTCGTGCCCTGGAAGCGGAAGATAGCCTGCTTGTAATCGCCGACCACGAAGATGGTGCGCAGCCGCTCGCCCCGCTGGCCAAGCCCGCTGAAGAATTCGCCCGTCAGCGCCTCCACGATGGACCATTGCGCGGCATTGGTATCCTGCGCCTCGTCGATCAGGACATGGTCGAATTGCCGGTCCAGCTTGTAGCGGATCCACGGGCCAAGGTTGCCATCGCCCAGCAGGCGCGCAGCCTTGCGGATCTGGTCATCGAAATCGATATAGCCTTCGCGCTGTTTCGCCTCGTCCCAGGCCAGTGCGAATATCCGGCCCAGCTCCAGCGCGGGGGCGAGCCAGCCTGCGAGCTCCAGCAGCGCCCTGCGCCCGCGCACTTCGCGAACGGCATCGGCGATGTTCTGCTGCTTGTCGCCAAAGGACGGATCGTTCTTTTCCGCCCCCTTGTTGATGGTGGGATCGCCGTCCTTCTTCAGGATGCAATTGCGCTGCGAGAAACCGTCCAACGCCTCGGCCCGCTCCGCCGGTGTCATCTCCAGCCAGCGCGTCGTAAAATCGCGGATCGTGTCCGCCGCTTTGGTCTGCCAGCCTTCAAGCGCAGGCAGCAGGCCGCGCATGGCGTCCACCGGGAAGGCCTCGTCGCTGCACGCCTCAGCCACCCACGCCTCGTCCGCATCGGCGGGCATGCCAAGCAATTGCTTCACGCGGCCCGCCATTGGCGGCCGCCATGCGCCGTGGCCGATCCACGCGGCGCGCGCATCGGCGCAGCGCATCAGGAAGCCCTGCACGGCATCGGGGCCGAGCCTGCGGCTGAGCAGCGCGATGGTTTCCAGCGTAGCCGTGTCCTGCGCCCGCTCCGCCTCCACCAGCATGTCCGCCAGCACATCGCGCGCCAGCAGGTCGCGGTCCCGGTCCTCCATCGCGCGGGTGCCCGGGGTGAGCCCGACCTCTTCCGGGAAGGCGGAGAGCAGCCATTGCGAGAAGGCGTGGATCGTATCAATCCGCAGGCCCCCGCCCGGGCAATCGAGAACCTTGGCGAACAGCGTGCGAGCGCGGGCGCGGGTGTCCGGCGTGATCGGCGCACCGATATTGCCCAGCTCGATGCCCAGCCTGTCGTCCGGCAGCCGCACCCAGCGGGCCAGCACCTCGTTGATGCGCGTCGCCATTTCCGCCGCGCCCGCCTTGGTAAAGGTCAGGCACAGGATCTGCGAGGGACCAATGCCGGGTTGCAGCAGCAGGCGCAGCACACGGGCGGAGAGGACCTGCGTCTTCCCCGTGCCGGCCGAAGCGGAGAGCCAGATGCTGTCCTGCGGGTCGACGGCCTTCTGCTGCTCGCCGGCGAGGGGATAGACTTCGCCGCTCATGCCGGGTCCCCCTCTTCGTTGGCGTCGTCCTCACGCGCGAACCATTCGTCCAGCCTCATCAGCTGGTCGTAATCGTTATAGACCGGAACGTCGGGGTTCAGCCGCGCGGTGAAGGCCTCATTGCCCGCAATCCAGCGGTCGATGGCATCGTCGAGATAGGCCTTCGTGACCGGAAGGAAATCCTCCAGCGGCAGGCCGCTCTGGCGCGCGTTCTCCTTCACCGGGCTGGCGACATAGCCGAACTGGTCAGCCTTCTTCGCAAGGCTCCAATATTCGAACGCCGCGGGGTCGCCCTCCACGCCATCGAACGCGCCGCCTTGCGCCATCAGGCCCATGATGCCGAGCTGCAAGGCGTAGCCCTGCTCCACCATCTTGCCGCTGGGCGGGCCGCCGGTCTTGTAATCCACTATGGCGAGCGAGCCGTCCACCAGCCGGTCGACCCGGTCCACCCGGCCGCGGATGGTGACGCCGCGATACATCCACTCGCCCTTCTCCTCCCACGCCAGCACCTTGCGGCCATCCTGCGCGGAGACTTCCTGCACCACCCATTCCAGCGCGGCGACGAGGCGTGGACGCCACAGGCCGGCCATCAGCGGGTGAGCATTCTCCTCTGCCAGCACAGCATCGGCGATGTCCTCGATCCGCCCACCATTCTCGTGCCAGCGTTTCAGGATTTCATGCGCCGCCGTCCCCTTCCACGCGGCGGATGGCTCCTCGTCCAGACCCTCCATGGCGGAGAGGCCGAGGATGGCGTTGGCGTAGAATTGGTAGGGATCGGAGCGCAAATTATCGAGCGAGGTCGCGCGCATCGCAACCTGTCGCTGGACGCTGGACGGCTTCGGCTCGGGCCGCGGATAGGCCTCGGCGGGCGGCGCATAATCCAGCGCCTCCGCCAGCTCGGGAATATCCGTCTCGCGGTAATCCTTCAGCAGATCACCCAGCAACGCCTGCACCCGCAGCAGGAAGCGGCTGGGGATCGCCGGGCCCTCGGCGTTGCGGGCCGCGCGGGAGAGCACGACTTCCGGCGCGCCGAGCAGTCCGGCAAGGTCATGCGCGGACAGACCGATGCGGAAATCGCCGCCCGGCACGCCCAGCGCGCGCAGCAATGGCGGCGCGAGCAGCGGGTCTGTCGCGGGCGTACCCGGCCATGTCCCCTCGTTCAGCCCGGCGCAGATCACCAGGTCCGCCCGCGTCATGCGTGCTTCCAGCAGGCCGTAAATGGCGACGCGCGGATGGCCGCCGAAGGGCGGGCGCACGGCGACGGCGTCCATCGCCTCGCGCAGCACGGCCACGGCATCCTCCAGCGACAGCTCCGGCCCGCATTCGCGCGCATGGACCTGCATGTCCCCGACGAAGCGCGACAGGGTGCGCCCATCCTCCCGCGCCCAGATGCGCGTGCCGCAAAGCTGCTCCGCACAGGCGACCAGCGTGTCCACGATCTCCGACAGAGGGGCACTTTCCTTCGCGCCAAGCGCCAGCAGCGGGGACACGACAGCCTCCACCTCCGCCCACCAGCCACGCGCGCCGTCCTCTCCCCTGGCCACGATGCTGGCGATATGCGCGCGCAGCGGCTCCAGCCCCGGCGCGGGGCGCGGGCCGCGCAGCTTGCGGTCGAGCAGGCGCGCATTGCGCAGCCATGCCTCGCGCGCCTCGGCATCCTGCCCTCCGGCATAGGGATGCTGCAGCAGCGCCATCAGCGGCACGGGCTGCAATTCCTGCGCGGCGGCATCGGCCAGCAGCAGGAACAGCCGCCCGGCAACCGTCTGCGATAGCGGCCGCCCGGCGGAATCGTCCGCCGCGATGTTCCAGCGGCGCAAGTGATGCACCACGCGCTGCGCCAGCGAGCGGTCCGGCGTGACGACCGCCACGCGCCTCTCCGGCTCGGCAATCGCCTGTCGCACCAGCAGGGCGATGGACTGCGCCTCATGCTCCGGATTGGCCGTGTTCATGATTCGCACGCCGGACAGGCGCCGTTCCTTTGCCTCGAGGTCCACCCAGCCCTTGCTCGCTTCGGGCGGCAGGAAGAGGTTGGAAATCGCATGGCTGCGCTCCGGCGGGCCCTTGCCGAGCCCGGCGCGGTGCCATTGCTGCACCTCGCCCCGGTTTACGCCCATGCGATTGAGCAGCAGCTTCAGGTGATATTGCGGATGGGTGACCGCATCGCCTGCGCCCAGCAACGTCTCGCCATCGGGATCGCCCGCACTGCCCAGCTCTGTCCAGACGGCATCGTCCATCGACAGGTCGAGATCGGGCAGCACCACCGCCCCGCGCGGCAACTCGCTGACCACGCGGAGCAGGTTCGCCAGTTCCGGCGCGGCGCTGGTTACGCCGGCTGCGACGATGGGCGTTTCCGGCGGATTGGCGCGCCACCGCTCGGCAGCATGTGCGAACAGGCGGTTGCGGCGGGTGGCGGCATCCACTTCGCCGCGCTCGCGCAATTCGGCCTGCCATTCGGTCACGAGCAGGTGGAACAACGCCGTATTGGCCTTCCAGTGGTCCGCCATCTCGGCCAGCACCTGCGCGACCCGCTCCTCCCACAAGGCGCCGGGATCGATATTCTCGACCTGCAAGCGGTCCAGCGCCGCGCCGACTTCGCGCGCCAGCCGCAGCCGGGCGGCAGGTGGCGGCACCTCGCGGCCCAGCTTGCGGCAGGCCTCCGGCATGAACTGCGCGATGCGGAACCAGCGGCGCTGCGGATCGGCGGCAGGCGGGATCGCCGCGCCCATGCCCAGAGGATCGAGCAGCGGGCCGAGCGTTTCGTCGAGGTCCAGGTCCCCCACCACCGCCATGCGCGGCATCAGCAGGCCCCCGCTTTCATCCGCGGCACCCGACAGGCGGATAAACGCCTCCTGCAAGGTGCGCGCGGCGCGGCTGGAGGGCAGCAGCAGCGTCAGCCGGGCGAGGCCGAAGCCATCCTCTGCGTATCGCGGCAACAGGCCCGCCACCAGTGCGTCGGCAAAGCCGCGATGGGCGGCGATGGAATAGACTTGCGGCGCCTGACGCTCAGCCAAGCTTCAGCGCCTCTTCCGTCGGGCGGATCGCCTGCGGCGTGCCCACTTCGTACCATTCGCCGGTAAATCTCACGCCGAACAGCCTGCCTTCCTCCATCGCGCGGGTCCACAATATGTTGGTCGAGAACGGACCTTCGGGCGCATCGCGCAGCAGGCGTTTCGAAACCAGCTGGATGCCCGTGTAGATATAGGGCGCGACGCGGCCCGATCGCCGCCGGATCAGCCGGCCCATGGCGTCCATGTGGAAATCGCCCTTGCCATCGAAATTGCGCGCGCCGGTGTGCGGCACCAGCAATAGCAGCGCGTCCATCTTCTCCGCATCCCAGGCGCGGCTGAGATCGTGGAAGGCGCTGGCCGGGCCATCCAGCCAGATATTGTCGGAATTGAGGCAGAAGAAGGGATCGGGCAGTTCGTGCTGCGCCTTCACAAGCCCGCCGCCGGTTTCCAGCAGCTGATCGCGCTCGTCCGAGATGGTGACGCGCGGCATCTTGCGCTCCAGCACATGGGCTTCCAGCGCATCGGCCAGATAATGGACGTTGACCACCGCCTTGGTCACGCCGGCATCGGCCAGCCGGTCCAACGCGTGGTCGATCAGGGGCTTGCCCGCCACGCGCACCATGGGCTTGGGCTGCGAGGCGGTGAGCGGGCGCATGCGCTTTCCCATGCCGGCGGCCATCACCATCGCGGTATCGCTGGCGAGTTCGTTCACTGCAATTTGCCCCCGTGATTGTCGCGCACATCCTGCGGGATATTGGCATCGAACCATTGCAGAACGGGGGCAAGCGCCGGGTGCTGCAGATCGCGCTCCAGTGCGGCCCAGACGCGGGGGATCATGCCGAGATAGCGCGGCTTGCCATCGCGTGTGTTGAGCCGGGCGAAGATGCCCACGATCTTGGCGTTTCGCTGCGCGCCGAGCCGCGCGTAATCGGCCCGAAAATCCGCGCCGGGCTGCGCTGCGGCCGCGTACCGCTCCAGCATTCGCGCTTCCAGTTCCTCGGAGACATCGCGCCGCGCATCCTGCAGCAGGCTGACGAGGTCGTAGGCAGGATGGCCCGCAAGAGCGTCCTGGAAATCGATCAGGCCCTGTGCGCCCGTCCCGTCGTTCGCGGGGCCGAGCAGCATGATGTTCTCCGCATGGTAATCGCGCAGCACGGTCACGCCGGGCGCCTGTCGCGGCATCATGGGGGCAAGCGCCTCTTCCCACGCGGAGCGCCAGCCATCGCCGTCGACCTCCAGCCCTGCCAGCGGGCAATACCACTCGGTGAACAGGTCCGTCTCGCGCAAATATGTCGCCATGTCATAGGGCGGGAACGGGCCTGCAGGCTCGCGGTGCAGGCGGGCCAGCGCATCCACCGCCGCGCCATAGGCTCCAGTCTCACCGGCCGGATGCTCGTCCAGCCAGTCGCGCATGCGATCGTCGCCGAAATCCTCTGTCAGCACCCAGCCCTTCGCGGCATCCTCGGCAAAGATGGCGGGCGCGCGCTGGCCGTGCTCCGCCAGCCATTTCGCGACGTGCAGGAAGGGCGCGGGGTCCTCGTGCGGCGGCGGGGCGTGCATCAGCATCGCCCTGTCCCCATCCGCGCGGGCCAGCCGGAAATAGCGCCGGAAGCTTGCATCGCCGGGGATCGGATCGACCATCGCATCGTCCCATCCACATCCGGCAAGGAAGGCGTGCATGCCATCGGGCAATTCGGCAGAATCTGGTGCGCTCATGGCATGCGTTCCTGCCAAGCGGCGCCGCCCGCGACAATGGCCTTGCGTCCCTCGCCCACGGTTTCCAGCGTGATTTGCAGGCAGCCCGCCTCTTGCGCGAAGCCGCCCGCGTTTTCAGGCCATTCGGCGATCAGGATTGCCCCGTCGCGATAATCGTCCAGCCCGATCTCGGCGGCTTCGGATGGATCTTCCAGCCGGTAGAAATCGGCATGGACCAGTCGCGGGGCAAGGTCGTCATAGACTTCCACGATGGTGAAGGTGGGCGACGGGACTTCGCCGCGATGCCCGCGCGCGGCGATGATGGCGCGGGCCAGCGTGGTCTTGCCCGCGCCCAGCCCGCCGGACAGCGAGATGACATCGCCCACGCGCATCACCTGTGCGATGCGCTGTCCGAAAGCGTCCATGCTGGCCAGATCGGGCAGGTCGTGAGTCACACTTACCTCCGCTCATCCTGAGCTTGTCGGACTCGTAGAGGGCGCGTAGCGCCAACGAGGCTGGCGTGGCGCTGGCGTGCTTCGACAGGCTCAGCACGAGCGGTGTTGGAGCCAAGCAGAATCACGGCAGCACAATTGTCACAGTGGTCCCCGCGCCCTTTTCGGACTGCAGGTTCAGGCGGCCGCCATGAGCCTCCACCAGTTGGCGGGCGAGCGGGAGGCCGAGCCCGCGCTTGCCCTTCCCTTCTGCATCGGCGCCCACGCGGTGGCCTTCCAGCGCGCGGGAGAGTTCTGCCGGGTTCATGCCCGGGCCATTGTCCGAAACCACGATCCGCGCCGCCTGCTTGCCGCGTTCAAGCGAAACAAGAATGCGGCCCTTGCGCGGCGTGGCGGAGATGGCGTTGTCCAGCACATTGCCCACGGCGCGCGCCATCTGGCGCTGGTCCAGCTGCGCCTTCCCGGCAGAGCGGCTGCCACGCAAATCCAGCGTAAGGTCCTTTGCCTCGATCGCCTCCTCCCGCTCGCGCACAACATTGGTGACGAATTGCAGCAGGTCCACCTCGTCCAGCGCCATGGGCAACAGGCCCGCCTCGCTCTGCGTCAGGTCCAGCACGCTTTCGATCTGGGTGGAAAGCCGCTCCACCGATGCGACGATTGCTGCGACATATTCCTGCCCCTGATCGCTCAGCGCGCCCGCGACGCCCGATTGCAGCAGTTCGGCAAATCCGCCGATGGAGGTTAGCGGCGTGCGGAATTCATAGGACATGTTGGCGAGGAAGCGGGTCTTGAGCGCGTCGGCTTCCTCCAGCGCGGTGGCCCGTTCGCGCAGCACGGTTTCGGAGCGGACGGAGTCGGTGACGTCCAGCAACGTCAGCATGCCGTTGCCATCGGGCAGCGGGACGCCGGCAAACTCCAGCGTGCGGCCGTCGGCCAGCTGTACGCGTCCGCCCTTCTGCTGGCGGTCCAGCGTGGCGGAGCGCACCACTTCGCCGATGGCCTTGCGCTGGCCGGGGCGGGCGAGCTGGGCCGCAAGCTTTTCCAGCAGCGTCTGGATCAGCGGGTGCCGGTCCAGCAGCTCCTCCTCCAGTCCCCACAGCTTGCCGAAGCTGCGGTTCCACAGCTGCAGGCGGCCATCGGGCGCGAAGACGGCGAGCGATTCGAACAGGTTGTCGAAAGTGGCGGTGCGGGTGCGCAGCAGCGTGTCGCGCGTGGCGGACAGCGCCAGCTGTTCGGAGCGGTCCTCCGCCACCAGCACCAGCCCGCCATCGGGCATGGGCTGCGCGATGATGCGAAGGTGCGTGCCATCGGGCAGTGTCCACGCCTCTTCCTGCGCCACATCGGTGGTGAACCAGTCGCGCAGCTCCGCGCGCCAAGCCGGGAAGTCGCGCGTTTCGGGCAGGCGCGCCTTGTCGCGCGCCATGTCCAGGAAACGGTCGAAGGCGGGCGGGTCGACATGGCAGGCGGCGGGCATGCCAAAGATGCGCTGAAACGGCTGGTTGGCAAAGGCCAGGCGCCGCTCACCATCGAACTGCGCCACGCCAATGGAAAGCTGGTCCAGCATGTTGCGCTGCGCCTCGCGGAACGCACGAAAGGCACGGGCCTGCTCCTCCATTTCCTCGATATCGATGGCGTAACCGGCCACGCCCTCCTCGCCCAGCGGCAGGTCCGATACGCGCAGGGTACGGCGCTGCGTGCCGATGGTGGCGTTGACGATGCGTTCCACCGGCAAGTCCTGGTCGCGCGCCTGGCCTGCGACCTGCGCAGCTTCCAGCCCGTCCACCGCCTCGACCAGCTCCACCTGCCCTTCGACAACGGTGGCGGCATCCTTCGCGCCCACAGCATCGACATAGGCGGAGTTGACCAGCCGCAGCTTCATATCCGGGCCGCGGAACCACATGGGCATGGGCGCGGCCTCGATCAGGCCGACCAGCGCCGCGAAATCGTTCTTGGCGCGCGCGGTCTCGGTGCGCAGGCGGGACAATTCGCCCTGGCTTTCGGAGAAGTCGAACCACCACAGCAGCGCTGCACCATGCGGCGCGACCTGCGCATTGGCCGCCTGCCCGCGCACGGCGAGGCTTCGCGTGGAGCCGCGCGGGGTCACGACCATGGAGAAAGGCGAGGCGGTCTTCTGCGTGCGGCGCACCGCCTCCTGCAGTTCCTCCAGGTGGTCGGCCGTCAGGCCCACCTGCGCCTGGTCAAGCTCGGACAGGTAACCGGGCATGGCATCCAGGCCCAGCCATGCGGCCAGCCGGTCCGGCCCTTCCAGCTTCCCGTCCGCCTTCACCAGCAGCGGCACGGCCGGGCTGTCCGCAATCATCCGGTCCAGACGCCGCGCCGCAGCCCGCGTCGCGCGCGCCTTTGCCACTTCGCGCCGGGCTGACAGGATCGCCCACATTGCCGCACCGGTCCACGCCGCCAGAAGCAGCCCGATCAGCACCAGCGCAGTGGGGGACAATTCCATGTTTCGACAGCTATGCGGCGCGCCTGAAGGTTGCAACCGCACATACGAAAAGGGCGACCCGGTTATACACCGGATCGCCCCTTTTTGTCTCTGCCGCGATCCCCGGCGAAGGCCGGGGTTCCCCACGGCGCCTCGCCAAGGCCGATGGAGATTCCTGCCTTCGCAGGGATTCACATCAGTAGCGATAGTGCTCCGGCTTGTACGGGCCTTCCACCGGCACGCCGATGTAATCGGCCTGCTGCTGGCTCAGCTGGGTGAGCTTCACACCCAGCTTGTCGAGGTGGAGCGCGGCCACCTTCTCGTCGAGGTGCTTGGGAAGGACGTACACGTCGTTTTCGTACTGGTCGGTGTTCTTCCACAGCTCGATCTGCGCCAGCACCTGGTTGGTGAAGGAGCAGCTCATCACGAAGCTGGGGTGGCCCGTTGCGCAGGCCAGGTTCACCAGGCGGCCCTTGGCCAGGATGATGATGGACTTGCCATCGTCGAACGTCACCACGTCCGTACCCGGCTTCAGTTCCTTCCAGTCGTAATTGTCGAGCGCCGAAATCTGGATCTCGGAATCGAAGTGGCCGATGTTGCACACGATGCTCATCGGCTTCATCGCCTTCATGTGGTCGGCGGTGATGACGTCTTCGTTACCGGTAGTGGTGACGAAGATGTCGGCGCGCTTGGTCGCCTCTTCCATCGTCACGACCTCGTAACCTTCCATCGCCGCCTGCAGGGCGCAGATCGGGTCGATTTCGGTCACCATCACGCGCGCGCCGCCATTGCGGAGCGAATCTGCCGAACCCTTGCCGACGTCGCCGAAGCCGGCGACGCAAGCGACCTTGCCGGCCAGCATGGTGTCGGTGGCACGGCGGATGGCGTCGACCAGCGATTCCTTGCAGCCGTAGAGGTTGTCGAACTTCGACTTGGTGACGCTGTCGTTCACATTGATGGCCGGGAAAGGCAGCTTGCCCTGCTTGGCCAGGCTGTACAGGCGGTGGACGCCGGTGGTGGTTTCCTCGGACACGCCCTTGATGTTCTGGACGCTCTTTGTGAGGTAGCCCGGCTTTTCATTCAGATAGGCCTTCAGCGCGCGCTGGAATTCGATTTCCTCGGCATTGGCAGGCTCGGGCAGTTCTTCGCCGGCTTCGACGCGGGCGCCCCACAGCGCGAACATGGTGGCATCGCCGCCATCGTCCAGGATGATGTTGGCGGTCTGGTCGGGATCGCTGTCGGTCGACCAGTCGAAGATGCGGCCGACATAGTCCCAGTAATCGGCCAGGCTTTCACCCTTCACGGCGAAGACCGGGATGCCCTGGTCGGCGATGGCGGCGGCAGCGTGGTCCTGCGTGGAGAAGATGTTGCAGGTTGCCCAGCGCACTTCCGCGCCCAGCGCCACCAGCGTCTCGATCAGCACGGCGGTCTGGATGGTCATGTGCAGCGAACCGGTGATGCGCGCGCCCTTCAGCGGCTGCTCCGCACCGTATTCCTCGCGCACGGCCATCAGGCCCGGCATTTCGGTGTTGGCGATGGCAATCTCGTCATGGCCGTACTGCGCCATGGAGATGTCCTTGATGATATATTCGTGCGAATGCTTCGTGTCGGTCACGCGCGGGTGCTCCTGTCGTGTTTTGGCTGGAGGCGTGCCGGGGCTCCGTGCACTGCCGGGGTATGGCGGGCCACATAGCGATGATGGGCGCGCAGGGCAAACCCCAAGCGCAACCTTGTCTCGCCAGCGGCTTCCCCTATGTGGGAGGCGGACGGGACGATGAAGGATTAGATGACAACATGGCAATTTCCGTAGGCGACAAGCTGCCCGATGTGACGCTGGTTAAGCCCGGCGCCGAAGGCCCCGAGAAAATCCAGAGCGGCGAGTACTTCGCCGGCAAGAAAGTGGCGCTGTTCGCCGTACCCGGTGCATTCACCCCCACCTGCTCCGCCCGGCACCTGCCCGGCTATGTCGAGAAGGCCGGCGACCTGAAGGCCAAGGGCGTGGATGAGATCGCCTGCACCTCCGTCAACGATGCCTTCGTGATGGACGCCTGGGGCAAGAGCGCGGATGCAGGCAGCGTGACCATGCTGGCAGACGGCAATGCCGAACTGGCAGAAGCACTGGGCCTGACGATGGACGGCAGCGGCTTCGGCATGGGCAAGCGCAGCCAGCGTTACTCCATGATCGTGGAAGACGGCGTGGTTAAGGAAATCAACGTGGAAGCGCCCGGCGACTTCAACGTCTCCAGCGCGGACCACATGCTGGGCCAGCTGTAAGCAAACCCGCAAGCTGACCAAACCGAAAAGGGCGCCCGCTGCGGCGCCCTTTTTTGATCGGGGGCCTCAATCCGCGCGGGAGTACGCCTCGTGCATCCAGCCCTTTACATCGTCGTCGAAATCCTCGAGCATTTGCAGGCGCACCCGGTGAGAGCACATGGCGTTGTAGGTCTCCAGCCGCCCGCCGGCTTTCTCGCCCTTCAGGGCCAGTCCAAGGTCAATGCGAGTCTTCGTGGCCGGCGTGATCAGCGCAAACTGCTTGGCACGCCGAAGGCTCACACTCGCTTTCTTCGGCGCAATCTCGACATCGTCGCCCAGCCCTTCTGCAAATGCCACGATGGCATCATAGATCGGCTTGAGCGCGGCCTTTGCGCCGGAGTACTGGTCCGCCACCGGGTCGGTTGGACGATCGCTTTCGAGCGCCTTCGCAGCGATCAAATTCGCGAAGCCGTGTCCGATCCCGTATTCGGCTTTGAGCCAGATCACGATCTTCCCGTGCTTGTCGAGCTGTGTCCGTCCGACGAGTTCCAGCCATTCACCAAGCGGCTTGCCGGTCTTGTCCGGCAGGTTGGCAATCATCGATGCGGCTTGTTCTTCAGGTGTCGCCATCGCCATTCACTCCCGGCGCGCCGATCAGGACAGCAAGCCGAAAATCACGCCGTAAAGCGTGAATTGCAGCGTCACATACCCCGCATTGATTGCCCAATGCTTCAGGCTGCGGCGTTCAAAGAGATAGACGATGCCAAGCGCTGCGCCGACCCAGAACAGTCCGGCTGAAAAGCCTGCCATTGCGCCGAACTGTACATCTACATCCGGACCGAGAAACATTCCGAAGACAAATGCAGCGACCAGCGACAGGACAAGCGCCAGCCCGAAGATCTTCGCCATGTTTCCTTCCGCAAGCTGTTCGTCGGACAGTCCGTTTTCGGCCTGCCACATCTTTCCGAACAGCGGGCCATACCAAATGCCGCCCAGCATGAAGGCGGAAACACCTGCCGCAATGACAGCAAACCAGTTCACTTCCATCGTCATTCTCCCCTTCGTGAATACAGCTGAAGTCCGCTTCCCTGCTGGTCGCCAGCCGCGTGTTCACATGAGGACGGGCCCTGCGGCGCCATCCCTCACGCGCGCTCGGCCTGCCGCTGAAGCAGATCCATATGATTGCGCAGAACGCTCACGTTGCGGTCGAAGACCGCAATGTCGCGCGCGGTCTTGGCCTGCATGATTGCGCCTTCCATGATCGTCAGGATGAATTCGGCCAGCGCGCGCCGGTCAAGATCGCCTGGGAAGCGATCCTTCGCTTCGATCAGACAACTCTCGACAGCGTCGACCCAATTCCGAAAATTCTGGTCAAGAAGCTCCCTCACGCGGGGGTCCGGCTCATGGATTTCGAGGGCGAGACCGCCGATGGGACAGCCATACTGGAAATCCGTCGTCAGCAGATGCATCCGATAGCCGGCGAGCAAGGCAAATATCTTGTCGATTGGATCGTCGACGCCCTGCCACGCATGGTCGAGCAGTCCGACGTCGATCTCGTCACGGTAGGTCTCGAGCACCGCGACAAGCACGTCCTGCTTCCCGGGGAAGAAATGGTAGAGGCTGCCGGAATGGACCTGGCTGCGGCTCAGAATGTCCGAGATCGATGTCGACTGGTATCCCTTGACCCAGAAGAGGTCCATCGCCGTGCGGATGATGATGTCGCGTGTCGCAGAGTTCATGCCCACGCATTAGCACCACTTGATTGAACGTTCAATCAAGTTTTTGAGTGAGCATTCAACTCGGCGCAAAGTGCGCCCATTTTAATCAGTAGCCCATCAGGCTGAGCACTTCCTTTCGGCTGCGCTGGTCTTCCAGGAAGGTGCCCATCATGCGGCTGGTGACCATGCCGACGCCGGGTGTGCGCACGCCGCGGGCGGTCATGCAGGCGTGCTGGGCGTCGATAACCACGGCCACACCCTGCGGCTTCAGATTTTCCCAGATGCAGTCCGCCACTTCGGCCGTCAGGCGTTCCTGCACCTGCAGGCGACGTGCAAAGCCGTGGAGGACGCGGGCGAGCTTCGAGATGCCCACGACGCGGTCCGTCGGCAGGTAAGCGATGGCTGCCTTGCCGATGATCGGGGCCATGTGGTGTTCGCAATGGCTCTGGAAGGGAATGTCCTTCAGCAGCACGATCTCGTTGTAACCGCCGACTTCCTCGAACACGCGCGACAGGTGCACTGACGGGTCTTCGGTGTAGCCGAGGCAGTATTCCTTCCACGCGCGCGCAACGCGGGCGGGCGTATCCAGCAGGCCTTCGCGCGTGGGATCGTCACCTGCCCATTCGATCAGGGTGCGAATGGCGTCCTGCACGTTTTCCGGCACGGGAGGCTTCCCGATCGGATTGTCTTCGTCCGGACCTACCAGGCTACCCATTCATCCATTCCCCTTGCGCAAGATGCGATTGCGGAGACGCCGCAACCGGCCCCCCTTACGGTATAGGCCGCCCTTCGCAAACGGTTCGAACATGTCTTCCGGGCTTTCGGGGTCGAGCAGCTGCGAATGGGCGAGCTTCTCCTCCGTCTCGTCAAGCTCCGGCGGATGGTACCGGCGCAGGCTGCGATGGTTGGTGCTGTCCGCATGGTCGACCATGCCGCTCATGGAGCCGTGGGTGTCCAGCGCCTCCGCCACGGCATCGGGGTCCAGCCCGGCATGTTCGCCCAGCAAGGCGTGACGCAGGCCTGCGATGGCGGCACCGTGCCTGTCATTGCCTGGCCGGGCGGTATCGATGAACAGGTCGCATTCGCTGTCCAGCCCCAGCGAACGGTTGTTGAAATTCGCCGAGCCGATGCGCAGCACCTCGTCATCCACGATCATGATCTTGGCGTGCACGTAGATCGGCGTTTCGCCTGAATGTGGCACCCAGATGGAGAAGCGGTGCTTATGGTCCGCCTCCTCTATGCAGCGCACCAGCTCGGCGCGGGCATGGTCCATCGCCTGCTGTTCCAGCCAGCCATCGGCATTGGCGGGATGGACCACGAAGACTTCGGGCGGGTCCTCCTCCTCCATCCGCGAGACGATTGCCTCGGTCAGCACGCGCGATGCGAAGTACTGGCTTTCGATATAGATAAATCGCTTCGCGCGGGCGATGTGGTCGAGGAACAGCTGCTCGATCTCGCGCACCTCGTCCCATTCGCGGTAAGCCGCGCGGGTTCGGGCGATGCCGATTTCCACATCCTCGAACATGACGTCCAGCCCGTCCGGCCACAGGCTGCGGTCGGCAGGCTCGATTTCGTCCAGCGGTTTGCCGCCCGCCCTGACCCAGCGATCGCGGCCAAGATCGTCCAGCGCGCCGGCAACCTCGCCTTCCATCATCATCGTGGCATCGTGCCAAGGGCCGTACTCAGCGCCGTCCGGCGTCTTGCGGGCCTCGTTATGCTCGTCATGGTCGGGCGTGTCCCAGCGCTCCATGGTCATATCGATGCCGCCGCACACGGCCAGCCGGTTGTCCAGCACCACGATCTTCTGGTGGTGGCTGCAACCCACGGGATGGGCATTGTCGAATTTGAAGTCGATGCGGCGATGGGGGAACCAGCGCAGCAGATCCGCCCACATCGCGCCGCGCACGACGAATTTGAACACCCCGAAACTCCATTTCAGGATGCGGATTTCCAGGTCGTCGCGGTGATTGGTCAGCCAGACGATGAAGCTGCCCAGGCGACTGGGATACTTGCTGGTCCTGATCCGCTGCCACCAGCGGCGCCCTTCGGTCAGGTGGATGCGGGTATCGAAATCCCAACCCACCATCATGATGCGGCGCCGCGCCTTCAGCATGCTGGACTGGATCGCGGCGAAATAATCCGCCGCGTCCACGATCACGGTCGCACGCTCGGCATGGACATAACGCCACACACCGGGCTCCACGCCATCTTCCAGGCGCGAGACCTCTTTGGGCTTCGGCTTCGGCTTCGACTCGCTGTCCGGCTCTTCTTTCACAAGCTGCAGACCCCCTGTGCAGCCAGGCTCATTCCTTGGCTTCTTCCGCCTCTTCCGGCGTGACCTCGACTTCGGCCTTTTCCGCCTTCTTGCGGCGATCGAACACGGACTTCATGTGCTCGCGGTCTTCATCGGTCAGGTGCTTTTCGAAATCGGGGAAGTGATCTTCTTCCTCTTCCTCGATGTGGTGGCGGTAATCGTGGTCGAGCTGCTTGAACTTGGTCATCCACGCGCTGGAGGACATGTCCGTAGCAGCCAGATCGTTCAGCGCCTCGTTCAGCTCGTGATGCTCGGCGACGGAATGGCGCGTCTCGTCCGTGGTGGGCGGCTTGCGCAGCATGGTGGAATAGAGCGCCTGCTCCTCGGCAGCCGCATGGCTCTTCACTTCCTTCGTGAACTGTTCGAGCAGCTGCTTGCGCTCCTCGGTCTCGCCGCTCGTCTCGGCCATCTTGTCGAGGATCTCGCGATGATGGTCGTGGTCTTCCTTGAGGCGGGCGAAAATATCTTGGGACATCGGTGTTCTCCTGCTGTTGCAGGACTAACCGGAAGCGGCAGGGGCGGTTCCACGATTGCTGGATGTGAGGGAAGAGGCAGCTGGTGTGGCGGCGCGCCCGGAAGGATTGGGCACGCGCTGCGCGCGCACCCGTCTCCGCCGCTGCGCGGCTCCGACTCCGAAGTTCGAACCTGCCGTGACCCGAAACTATAAAGGCCAGCCACCGCAGGGGTGACTGGCCTTTATAATGGCGCGCCCGGAAGGATTGGCCGCCGCCGCTTCGCGGCTCTGGCCCTCTGCGCGCCTGCGGCGCTTCGAGTGCGAAGTCCGCATCCTCCATGACAGAACCAAACAAGGCCACCCTCCGGTTGGAGGATGGCCTTGTTTGGCGCGCCCGGAAGGATTCGAACCTCCGGCCACCTGATTCGTAGTCAGGTACTCTATCCAGCTGAGCTACGGGCGCGCGCTAGGGGGCGGCACATAAGCGGGGCATGCGGGCTTGGCAACACCTCTTTGGCCCTGTTTTGGCCAAAACAGGGCTAGCCGGGCAGAAATTGCAGCAGCTGCCGGTCCATCGGGGCGAGGGTCAGGCTTCCGGCCTCCTGCGCAGTGGCCCAGCGCCATTCCTGCCCGTCATGCGCCGTGATCGCGCCGCCGGGAAAAGCGCAGGTGTAAAGAAACAGGACAATCGGCATTTCGGGCGATCCCCCGGTCCCTTCGGCGAAGCCTGCCGGCACGAGCGCATGCTCATCCAGCGTCACGCCCAGCTCCTCGGCAATCTCCCGGACAAGCGCGCGGCGGGGGGATTCCGCGCTTTCCACCTTGCCGCCGGGGAATTCCCATAGGCCCGCGTGATGCTTGCCCGCAGGGCGTTGCTGCAGCAGCCAGCGCCTTGCCCCATCCGCCATCGCCACGGCGACGACTGCCATCCATGTCGGATTTTTTTCCATTTCGGAGGTCCGCGTAAACCAAATCTTAGGGATGTGGGACCAGAAACCCGTGCAGGACCACGGAAAAGGGGAAATCCCATGCGTTTCATGTTCACTCTTGCCCGCATCGCAAAATGCGAACGCGGCGCGACGGTGGTCGAGTATGGCCTGATCCTGGCTCTTGTCTTCCTGGCTGTTGCCGGCGGCATCGCAGAACTCGGTTCGAGCGATGAAGGCGTCTGGACCAATGTCGAGAAGAAGACGACGACCGCGATGAAGGGCAATGTCTAAGCCCCACTCGATGTCGGAAAATCGAACACCGGGTTAGGAATTTCTCAACATTTGAACCCTATCCCCGGAAACGTCCGATCAGAGCTTCTACTGAGGCAATGGCGGGCCGGGTACCGAAGAATACGAACCAGGAGACTGACCATGAAGTTTTTCAACAAGCTGATCCGCGACGAGCAGGGCGCCACCGCAATCGAATACGGCCTGATCGCCGCTCTGATCGCCGTTGCTGCCATCACTGCCATGCAGAGCCTCGGCAACGAACTGTCCACGACCTTCAACAAGGTCTCGACCACGATGTCGAAGGGCAACGTCTAATCAGACGACCGGGTTAAACCGGTAGCTTACAGGAAGGGCGCTCGGGAAACCGGGCGCCCTTTTCTTTTGCCCGGACTGCATTCCGGCAAAGGAAAAGGGGCGGAGCGCGATATGCGCCCCGCCCCTTTGTCCGTGCCGCAGCGTGCGGCGCGTCAGTTGGACTTGATTACGATCTTGTACTTCTGACCTGCCACCACCCGGTCTCCGGAACCCATGCCGTTCAGCACGCGGAAGCGCGTTTCCTGCGCCCGGTCGTAAGCCATGCGGCGTGACAGGGACTGGACGGTATCGCCGCTGCGCGCCGTGATCACGTCAATCCGGCGCGGGATGACCTGCGCGGCCTCCGCTGCGCTGATTCGGCGCATGGACTGGTACATACTGCTGAACACGCCCGACTGGCCGGCCGGGGTGATGCCGATGAAGTGGAACGCCTGGCTGTTGCTGAACTCGTAAGCGAACACGGTGACATCCACATTGTTCTGTCCGGTGTTGACGCGTGCCTGGCCCACCGCGGCCGTCAGCCCGTTGACCGAAGTGCGCTGCACCGATTGCGGGCGAATCTGCTGCTGTTCGTTGCCCAGCGAGGCAAAGACCTGCGTGACGTAGCTGTCCAGATTGCCATTATAGGCCGCCGTGGTCAGCTGCGCCTGCCCGCCATTGCCGTTTACCGAAACGGCGCGCGTGCTGTTGATCATGTAGAAGCCTTCCGGCGCAACGAAGCTGAGGCGCAGTTCCGGGTGGATGAAGGCGCGGCCTTCGATCACGCCCTGTTCCGGATCATCGCCATAGATCATGCCGTCGATGCGGGAGAGGAAGGTGTCGCGGTTGGTGACGCCGGTCACGCCGGTGCGCTGCGCGAGGCTGAACGCGTTCTGCACGCGGCTGGCGGGATCGGGGTGGGTGCTGGCCCATTCCGGGATCGTCGCGTCGCGGCCCTGCAGCGAAGCGTCGAGCGCGTTCTGCGCGGCGAGGCTCTGCAGCACGGTGCCCATGGCGCGCGGATCGTAACCGGCGCTGGTCAGATATTCGACGCCCAGAGCGTCTGCTTCCAATTCTTGGCTGCGCGAATAGCGGAGCGTCAGCAGCTGCGAACCCTGCAGGAAGCCTTGCTGCAACTGCTGGCCAAGCGGGTTGTTGCCCAGCACCGCGCCGGTCAGCACTGCCCCGAGCACGCCGAGCACGGAATTGCGCTGAGCTGCGGCCTGCCGCTTGGCAGAGTGGCGTGCGGCGACGTGGCCGACCTCATGGCCCAGCACGCCGGCCAGTTCTGCCTCGTTATTCATCAGCGTGACCAGCTGGCGCGTCACATAGACATAGCCACCCGGCACGGCGAAGGCGTTGTTGACCGAGGAATTGAGCAGCGTGACCGTGAAATCGTTGCGCGCGCCCGAAAGGCCGGATTGCACGGCGATGTTCTGGCCGATCTGGCGCACGTAAGTCGCCTGCGGGCCGGTCATCTCGCCGCCGAATTCAGCCACGAATTGCGGGTGGTATTTCGCACCCAGCTGCGCCTCTTCCGTGGTGATTGGCGTACCGGGCGCGACATTGGCACCGGGCACGGACGCACAGGCGGAAAGGGAAAGCGTCGCAATCCCTGCAAACAGGGCGGACTTCACGCGGGCAGTTGTCTTGACGCTCATACTTCGGCTCCCTCAGGCAATGGCGGCCTGGAACAGACCGCCGGTATCTCTGCCCGAACGAACCCGCAGGCGTCCGCGATGTTCCCGTATCGCCGCGGCTAGCGGCGGCGGCGCTTCTTCTCGGTCCCGATCTGCAGGAATCGCTCTTCACGCAGTCTTTGCAATTGCTTGGCCGATTTGCCGCCCAGCATCTCCAGCTCCTCGCGGATGGCGGAGGACAGGTTTGCCGCCGCGCCGGCATGATCGCGGTGGGCGCCGCCCACGGGTTCCGGCACGATACGGTCGATCACGCCCAGCTGCAGCAGGTCCTGCGCGGTCATCTTCATCGCGCCGGCCGCATCGGGAGCCTTCTCCGCCGTGCGCCAAAGGATTGATGCGCAGCCTTCCGGGCTGATGACGGAGTAAACGGCGTGCTCCAGCATCAGCACGCGTTCGGCACTCGCCAGCGCAACAGCGCCGCCCGAACCGCCCTCGCCCACGATGCAGGCGACCATCGGGGTCTCCAGCGCCAGGCAGGCTTCGGTGCTGCGCGCGATGGCCTCGGCCTGCCCGCGCTCTTCCGCCTCGATGCCGGGAAATGCGCCGGAGGTATCCACCAGTGTCACGACCGGGAGTTCGAAGCGGCTGGCCAGTTCCATCAGGCGGATCGCTTTGCGATAGCCCTCCGGCTTGCCCATGCCGAAATTGTGCTTGATGCGGCTTTGCGTATCGTTGCCCTTCTCGTGGCCGATCACCATGACCTTGCGGCCATCAAGCCGCGCCATGCCGCCCACGATGGCGTTATCCTCGCCATAGAACCGGTCCCCGCCCAGCGGCATGAAATCGGTGAACATCAGGTCGATGTAATCGCGGAAGTGCGGGCGGCTGCCGTGGCGCGCGACCTGCGTCTTCTGCCAAGGCGTCAGTGCGGCATAGGTGCTGGCGAGCAATTGCGCGCTCTTCAGTTCCAGCCGCTGTATCTCGTTTGAAAGGTCCACGTCCTCGCCGGCGGCCTCGCGAAGCTCCACGATGCGGGCTTCCAGCGCGGCGACAGGCTTTTCGAATTCCAGGAAGGTTGTCATGCCTTGCCGCTAACCCCGCTGGCCCTTGCGCGCAAGCGGGTGCCGCTCATTCACCAGCGCGACCAGGCGGGCGGAATCGACATGCGTGTAAATCTGCGTGGTCGCGATGTCCGCATGGCCGAGCAGGGTCTGCAGCACGCGCAGGTCCGCTCCGCCTTCCAGCAGGTGAGTCGCAAAGGCATGGCGCAGGACGTGCGGGCTGACCTTGGCCGGATCCAGGCCGGCGCGCGCAGCCAGATCCTTCAGCAGCTGGAACAGGCGCACGCGGGTCAGGTGCTTGTCCCCGCGCGAGGGAAACAGGAAGCGCCCTTCGCCGCGCACATCCAGCCATCGGGCGAGCGCCTCCTTGGCACGGCCGGACACCGGGACCATGCGCTGCTGGCCGCCCTTCCCCGTCACGGTCAGGAAAGGCGCATCGCGCGGCACGGCCGACAGCGGCAGCGAGACCAGCTCCGTCGCGCGCAGGCCCGATCCGTATAGCAGCTCAAGCAGGCACAGCAGGCGGATGGCAGGCGGCTTGCCCGATGCTGCGTCTTCCTCGGCGCGGTGGAACAGCGCCTCCACCTGCGCGTGGTCGAGGATCTTGGGCAGCGGACGCCGCGCAGCCGGGCGTGGCAGCGCGCCGGAGGGATCGTCGTCCCGCAGCCCGTCGTCCTGCAGGAAGGCAAAAAATTGCCGCAGCGTAGAGGATTTGCGCGCCAGCGTGCTGGGCGCCAGCTGCGCCCATTTCCCGCCCAGTCTCTCCAGAGCAGCGCGGTCCGCGCCCGCAATTCCGCCGGTCAGGCTGTCGGCCTGCTCCAGGTCCCGGCGATAGGCTGCAATCGTATTGGCCGCCGCACCGCGTTCCGCCGCGAGCATGGCGAGGAAGCTATCGACTTCCCCGGCCATCAGCCCCTTGTGACACCTTCCGCGGCGATCATGCGCGCCTCGGCGGACAGGCCCACCGTGTCGAGCGCGCGCACGATGTGGAAGAGGTGCCGCCCGGTCATTGCTTCCCAGCCGCTGCCCTGCATGCCCAGGCCTGCCAGCAGCGCGACCAGGGGCGCATTGCCATATTGCGCCGCCTGACCGATGGCGCGGCTCCATGGCGTTTCGCGCGTGAAATCCAGCCCCAGCTGCTCCGCCGCATCGGCAGCGTCTGCCGGGTCGAGGCGGCCCAGACCTGCCAGGCCGGCGACGAGGAACTTCGCCTTGCGCTGACCCTCGCTCTCGTCATCGCCGATGAAATCGCTGAGCGCGCCGTCGTCGACCGGGGAATCCCGCTCCAGCTGGGCCAGCGCCAAGAGCGCCCAGCCCAGCGAGCCTTCGTTCACGACGCTGCCCCAGCGCATGGCGTTGCGGTCCAGCCCGGCAGACAGCATTGAGGCGATGAGCCAGGGCGCATCTTCTTCCAGTTCACCATCGACCGGCAGGCGCGCGGCCGCCGTGGCGGTCAGCACCAGCATGCCATAGTCGGGCGTGCCTTCGCCCCACAATTCGCGCATGGCGGAAAGGCGATCGGCATTCGTTTCCCCCACATAGGCGCGGCGCAGCGCGCGGGCGGGTGCCTTGTCCGGGAAGTCCTGCGCTGCGTAAGCCTGTGAATACAGGTCCACCATGGCGGCAGAGGACAGGATGCCCCGCTCCGCCGCCCTGCCCGATGCGGCGACCCGGTCGGCCAGCGGCGTGGCGGGGATCAGTACATCCGCATAATCGAAGGCCGGATCGGCATCTTGGCGCAGGTTTGCCGGTATCTCCACGCCCAGCGTGCGGGCCAGCGAATAAGACCACGGCGTCAGCCGCTCTACGCCGTCCCACTCGATGGTGACGGCCTGCCGGCCTTCGCCAGCGGCCCCGGCGTATCGCTGCGCTAAAAAGCCGGAGATGTCGGTGATCTCGTCTTCGCGCATCAGTCCGGTCAGGCGGCGGTCGGCCGCGCGTGCATCGCCGCGATAAGCGGTGCACAGCGCGCCTGCGATCTGCCAGCTGGCATCGTCGCGCACTTCGGGGTTGAGCTGGCGCGCAGCGCAGATCCCCAGCACGTCGCCCGTCATCAGGTAGGAGTTCAGCGCAACGCCGGACAGCGCCGCATTGTAGTTGCGCGTGTCCACATCCTGTACCAGCGCTCTGGCCACCATGCTTTCCCCCATGCGGCCCAGCAGCGCGGCGCGGCCGGCAGCGAAGGCGATGGGGCCCATCCCGTCCGGCGCATCCATGCGGCTGGCCAGCGTGCGGCGCATCAATATATGTCCCCAGCGAGACACGAGGTCTCCGCTGTTTTCCCCGACCAGCGCGGCGACCAGCGTGGCGGGCTGGCCGGCCAGTGCGGCCACCGGGAAGCCGCCCTCTTCAGGGCCGATCACGCCAACCTGGCGCAGGGCGCGCTGGGCGGCGGGCGGCGTATCGAAATCGGGCTTCAGGCCGAGGACGCGGTCGATCTCCTCATCCTCCATCCGCTCCAGCTCCTCCAGCGTCGGGAAGCCGGGCGGCAGGACCACGGCACTGCCGCGCGAGGGCGCGCTGCTCGAAGAGCCGCCACCGGCATTGTCGCCCGGCAGGGGCTGCACGACCGGCGAGGAAGTGGTCGCAGGCGCTGGCGCAGGAGCAGGCGCGGCTGTCGGCGCGGGCGTCGGCCCCGCCATGTTGGGCGGAAGCAGCGATTCCGGTGCGGCGAGCGCCATGGCGGAGCTTGCCAGCAGCACTGCGCCTGCAAAGGCGTGGCGCGGCCTGATCATCCCGTTCATACCGGCTCTCCCGGACCAAGGTCGACATCCTGTTCGATCGGGCGCAGCTCCACCTGTCCGCCGTCCAGCCAGGCCAGCAGCAATACGAACAGGGCGATAGCAGCCAAGGCGATGATCAAAGTGCGTAGTCCCATCAATCCAGTTCCCGTGCCCGATGCGGGCCGATCCGCCGTGCGGGCGGTAGGCAAAGCGGGTTAGCGCAAGTATAGACAATGCGGCAATGACCGATCCCGCTTCTCCCGACAATTTGCGGATGGACCCGGCCGAACTGGCGGGCCTGGCCGCGCGGCTGGACCGGCCCGTGGTGCTGGTGGGCATGATGGGCGTGGGCAAATCCACCGTGGGGCGGCGGCTGGCGGCGCTGCTGGACCTGGACTTCGCGGATGCCGATGACGAGATCGAACAGGCCGCCCAGATGAGCGTGAGCGAGATCTTCGAGGAATATGGCGAGGCCTATTTCCGCGACGGGGAACGCCGCGTGATCATGCGCCTGCTGGAGGAAGGGCCGCGCGTGCTGGCCACCGGCGGCGGGGCTTTCGTGCAGGAAGATACGCGCGACCTCATCTTGCAGCGCGGCATCGCCGTATGGCTCGATTGCGAGACGGATGTGCTGGTGGAGCGTGTGACGCGGCGCGATACCCGCCCGCTGCTGCGGCAGGGCGACCCGAAGGAAATCGTGACCCGGCTGAAGGCGGAGCGGGAAAGCCACTATGCGAAGGCCCCGGTCCATGTCACCAGCAGCCCCGGGCCGCACGGCGATGCGGCGCTCAGGATAGCGAAGGCACTGCAACAATGGCTGTAATCCCGGTCGAACTCGCCGGCCGATCTTACGAAGTGCGCGTGGGCGAAGGCCTGCTGCAGGACGCGGCGACCCATTGCGGGGCGCTGCTGCGCAAGGACCGCGTCCCGATCGTTACCGATGCCAATGTCGCGGCGCAGTGGCAGGATACGCTGTCCGCCTCGCTGGCGGCGGCAGGCAAGCAGCCGCGCTGGCTGGTGCTGGACCCGGGCGAATCGGCCAAGAGCTGGCAGGGCCTGCAACGCGTGACCGACTGGCTGCTGGCCGAGGAAGTCGAGCGCGGCGATCATGTGCTGGCGCTGGGCGGCGGCGTGATCGGGGACCTCGTCGGCTTTGCGTGCAGCATGCTGAAACGCGGCTGCGGCTTCATCCAGCTGCCCACCACGCTGCTGGCACAGGTGGACAGCTCCGTGGGCGGGAAGACGGCAATCAACACGGCGGCGGGCAAGAACCTGATCGGGGCCTTCCACCAGCCATCGCTGGTGCTGGCCGACCTTGGCGCGCTGGCCACCCTGCCCGCCCGTGAGCTGCGCGCAGGCTATGCCGAAGTGCTGAAATACGGCGTGCTTGGCGATGCCGGCTTCTTCGACTGGTGCCTGGAAAACGGCGCGGACGTCATCGGCGGAGATGTGCGGGCGCAGGCATATGCCGTCGAAAGCAGCGTGGCAGCCAAGGCGCGCATCGTGGCGCAGGATGAGCGCGAGACGAGCGGCACGCGTGCGCTGCTGAACCTTGGCCACACCTTCGGCCATGCGCTGGAAGCGGAAACCGGCTTCTCCGACCGCCTGCTGCATGGCGAGGCGGTGGCGCTGGGCATGGTGCTGGCCGCGCGCTACTCCGCACGCATCGGCAATCTTTCGCTGGAGGATGCCGCACGTGTCACACAGGCCGTGGACGCCGCGGGCCTGCCGTCCGAAATCAGCGCGCTCGGCATAGATAGCGGCGGCGAGGCGCTCGTCGCCCATATGCTGCACGACAAGAAGATGGACGCAGGCACCCTGCCCTTCGTCCTGCTCCGCTCCATCGGCGAGGCCTATCTGGACCGCGAAGTGGCGCTAAGCGACGTGGCCGCCTTCATGGGCGAACAATTACAAGCGCATTGAGGAGACCGATATGTCCGGCAAATGGCTCGCAGCGACCCTGGCCCTTGCACCAATGGCACTGACAGCCACACCGGCCGCCGCGCAGGATGCTGCCGCAACCGAAAACACGGCCGACGCCGACGCTGCCACTGCGCCGATCCGCGAGGCTTTCTTCGCCCGGATGAAAGAAGGGCGGACCGGGGAGGCGCTGGAGGCATTGTTCGTGAAAGCCGGGCAAAGCCTGATCAAGCCAGTTGCGCTGTCAGACCTTGAAAGGCAGTTCGACAACGCAATCACGCTGTATGGGCCGCTCCGCGAGTGCCACGTCTACCAGCAGGAAAGCGCTGCCACCCTGCTCGCAAGCTATAGATACCTTTGCCAGCATGACCGGATGATCACACGCTGGCACCTGACGTTCATTCGCCTGCCAAACGGCTGGCAGGGCGGCTACATCAAGTTCGACGACAAATTCAGCGACGTACTCGGCAAGAACTAGCTCAACCGGCCGACCGGGCGACGAAGTCGTGCGCTTCGGTCATGGCGATGCATTCGAAGGCCTTGGCGACCGTGCCCTTGATGCCGGCCATTTCCGCTTCGGTCTTGTCCGTGGCGCGCAGCCATTCGAATGACGCGGTTGCGAGCACCTTGTTGCGGGCCTTTGCGCGCTCTTCGAACTCGGGGTGGTCGAACAGGTAGCCGGCATAATACTGCTCCCACGCCAGCAGCTTGGCATTTGCCAGGCCTGCGCGGTCGGACATCGCGACCATGTCCGGGTCCGGGTTGTCCTTGTTCTGCTCGACCTCGATGATGGTCGTTGCCATCACCATGGACACCGGCTCCTGGCAGGCCAGCACTTCCTCCTGCGTGGGGAAGCCGGGGTCACCGAATGTGCCTGCCGCTGCGAGCGCCATGGCCGTGCCGATAGTAACGATCATCTCTTCAAATCCTTGGTTTCATCTCAGCCAGAGAGGCCCGCGGCAGTCAGCAGCGCCTGGGTGCTGGGGTCGAATGTCACATCGCCTGCTTCGATCTGCTTGGCAATCTGTTTGCCCAGTTCCACGCCGAACTGGTCGAAGGGGTTGATCCCCAACAACACCGCGGCGGCAAAGGTGCGGTGCTCGTGGAACGCGATCAGCGCACCCAGCGTGGCGGGGTCCAGATCGTCGCACAGGATGGTGGCGGACGGCCGATCACCCGGATAGGCGCGCGCCGCATCCTCGCTCTCCTTGCCGGCCATCAGGGCCGCGCCTTGCGCGAAGCAATTCATAAGCAGGATCCGGTGGTGCGCTGCATCCAGCATATCGCCCGGGGCGATGCTGGCGATGAAGTCCACCGGCACCAGCCGCGTGCCCTGGTGCAGCAGCTGGAACACCGCGTGCTGCGCATCCGTGCCGACGCCGCCCCAGGTGATGGGCGCGCTCTCACCATCCAGCGGCGTGCCGTCGGCCATCACCGCCTTGCCGTTTGATTCCATTTCCAGCTGCTGGAGATAGTCCGGGAACAGGCCAAGCCGCTCGTCATAGGCGAAGACCGCGCGGGTCTGCGCACCCTTGATGCGGCTGTAATACAGGTCTGCGAAGGCGGCGCGCAGCGGCAGATTGGCCCGGCCATCGGCGTCGCGGAAATGCTCGTCCACCGCTCGCGCGCCGGCCAGCATCTGTTCGAATTCCTCCATGCCGATGGCCATGGCTACCGGGAATCCGATGCTGGACCAGATGGAATAGCGCCCGCCCACGCTCTCGCCAAAGGGCAGGATGCGGGTTTCATCGACGCCCCATTCCACCGCCGCGTCCGGATTGGCAGTAAGCGCCACGACGCGGCCGGAAGGGTCGTCCACGCCCTGCTGCTTCAGCCAATTCAGCGCCGAGGCCGCATTCGTCATCGTCTCGATCGTGGTGAAGGTCTTGCTGGCCACCGCGATCATGGTGGTTTGCGGGTCGCAGGCGGCAAAGGCCTCCTCCAGTGCGACGCCATCGATGTTGGAGACGACATGCACGTCCACCTTGGCAAGGTCACGCGCAAGGGCATCCACCGCCAGCGCCGGGCCCAGCGCGCTGCCGCCGATTCCAATGTGGATCAGGTGCTTCACATCGCCCAGCGCGCCGTCGTGGATGGCGTTCACCAGCAGGCCCATGCGGCGGCGAAGAGCGTCCGCCTCTTCCACGCTGGCGTCCTTGCCCACGCCGCGCAGGGCGGTGTGTTCCGCCGCGCGGCCTTCCGTGGGATTTACCACTTCGCCGGAGAACAATTTCGCGCGCATGCCGGCGAAGTCCGATGCCTCGGCCAGAGCCTCGAAATCGGTCATCAGCTCATCGGTCAGATGCGTCTTCGACCAGTCGAACAGGATGCCGCCGGGTGCATCTTCCGACCCGTCGCCCAGCTCCAGCCGGGCCGACAGCTTGGCCAGCCGGTCGGGATCGGCGGCGAACATCGCTTGCAGGCGCGGATCGGGATGCAGGTCCAGCTTCTTCCAGGCGGCGTCGCGGGCGTCGGTCATGGGGTGTTTGCTCCGTATCGGGTTCGCCAGCGTCGCTACGGGCTTGGCGGCCTGAAATAAACCCGGTTCTGCCCCTTCCTGCCGGTAAATCGCTTGACCGCAAAGGCGGCAGGAAACATGCACCTTGCCCGATGGATACCACCAAAGACACCACGCCCGCCGAAGGCGCAGAGGCAGAAACGACCCCGAAGAAGAAGGAAGAAGGCAGCTTCGCCGTTTTCCTTTTGAAACTGATCGTGGTGGTGCTGATCTTCCGCACCTTCGTTTTCGCCACCTTCTCCATTCCCAGCGAGAGCATGCTGCCGCGCCTGATGGTGGGCGATTACCTGTTCACCGCCAAATGGCCCTATGGCTATTCGCAGGCCAGCATGCCCTTCGATATCGAGCTGTGGGACGGGCGCGTGCCCGATGCCCTGCCCGATCGCGGCGACGTGGTGGTCTTCAAGCATCCCGTCGACCGGCAGGATTACATCAAGCGCGTTATCGGCCTGCCCGGCGACACCGTCCAGATGCGCGGCGGCCAGCTGTTCCTGAACGGCGAGGCGATCCCCAAGCAGCGGATCGCCAATTTCGAGGTCGAGGCGAGCCCCAACACGCTGTGCCGCGACCAGCGCTTTGTGGAGCTGCGCGGTGGGACCACCATCTGCAGCTACCCGCAGTTCAAGGAAACGCTGCCCGGCGGACGCAGTTACAACGTGCTCGATTTCGGGGCCGATACCGGCCTCAATCGCTGGGGCGTGAACCCGGACGAGACCACGCCGCAGATCGTGCCCGAAGGCCACGTCTTCGTGATGGGCGACAACCGCGACAGCTCGCTCGACAGCCGCTTCCCTGCCGAGGCGGACTTCGGCGTCGGTTACCTGCCGGCGGAAAACATCGTCGGGCGCGCCAGCTTCATCGCCTTCTCCACCGATGGCAGCGCCAGCTGGATCAAGCCGTGGACATGGTTCACCGCCGCGCGCGGCAGCCGCATCGGGGATGGCCTGTGAGCAGCCTTGAAGGCGATACGCGCAAGTGGCTGGACGCATCCGGCTTCACCGTGCGCGACGAGGCCGTGTGGCTGGAAGCGCTTACGCATGGCAGCCGCGCGGAAGAGGTGGATTACCAACGGCTGGAATTCCTGGGTGACCGCGTGCTGGGCCTGACCGTGGCCGCATGGCTGTTCGCCAACAATCCGGCGGCGGAAGGCAAGCTGGCCCAGCGCCTGAATGCCCTCGTCTCCAAGCAGGCCTGCGCGCAGGTGGCACGCGACCTTGGCGCAGCAGGCCATGTCCGGCTGGGCAAGCAGGCCCGCGACGATGGCGCGGCGGACAGCGTCAACGTCCTGGGCGACATCATGGAAAGCCTGCTGGGCGCCAATTTCAACGAAGCGGGCTTCGATGCCACGCGCGACCTGATCCACGTGCTGTGGCAGCCGCTGCTGGAAGGCGGCACGGGCCGGATGAAACATCCCAAGTCCGCACTGCAGGAATGGGCGGCAGGCAACCAGCGCAAGGGCCCGGAATACGAACTCGTCGACCGCTCTGGCCCCGACCACGCCTCGCGCTTCACCGTGCGGGTGAGCGTGAAGAATGTGGGTGAAGCGGAAGCCACCGCCGATAGCAAGCAGGAAGCCGAAACCGCAGCGGCAAAGGCTTTCATGGAGCAATACGGATGACCGACAACAAGCAGAAATGCGGTGTCGCCGCCATCATCGGGGCGCCCAATGCGGGCAAGTCCACGCTGGTCAACCAGCTGGTGGGGCAGAAGGTCGCCATCGTCAGCCACAAGGCGCAGACGACCCGTGCCCGCCTTCTGGGCATCGCGCTGGCCAAGGACGATCAGTTCGACACACAGATTATCCTGGTGGACACGCCCGGCATCTTCGCTCCCAAGCGCCGGTTGGACCGGGCCATGGTCAACGCCGCGTGGGAAGGTACGACATCCGCCGATGCCATCCTGCTGGTGGTGGACCCGATCAAGCAGCGCCGGCACGAGCTGGAGCCGCTGCTGGAGGCGCTGAAGGACCGTCCGGAGCGTAAGCTGCTGGTGCTGAACAAGGTGGACAAGGCAGTGAAGGAACCGCTTCTCGCCTTGGCGCAGGAGCTTTCAGGCAAGGTCGCCTTCGATGAAATCTTCTTCGTGTCCGCCGAAACGGGCGACGGCGTGCCGGAACTCAAGGCGCATGTCGCGGGCCTGATGCCCGCAGGCCCGTGGCATTACCCGGACGACCAGGTCAGCGACGCCAGCGAGCGCCTGATGGCGACGGAGATCACCCGCGAACAGCTGTATCGCCAGCTGCATGACGAGCTGCCCTATGCCGCCGCCGTGCGACCGGAAAGCTACACTCCGCGCAAGGATGGCAGCGTGGAAATCCGCCAGCAGATCGTGATCGGCCGCGAAAGCCACAAGCCGATCGTGCTCGGCAAGGGCGGCGCCCGCATTCGCGAAATCGGCGAGGCCGCGCGCAAGGAACTCAGCGAGATCCTCGGCCAGAAAGTTCACCTCTTCCTGCATGTAAAGGTGGACGAACGCTGGGAAGAAAACCGCGAAATGTACGAGGAAATGGGGCTGGACTGGGTGAAATAGCCCGGGCGGGAGCTACCGCTTTTTCGCCACCTTGATCTTGTTCTTCTTGGCGAAGTCCTTGGTGGAATCTTCGCTGCGCCCCAGCGCCTTGGCGATCTGTTTCAGGCCCTGCCCCTTGGCGGCGAGAGTGCGGAGCTGACCCGCCTCCTCGCCCGTCCAAGGTTGCTTGTGACGCTCGAAACGCTCCTTGCCCATCAGTCGGCGTCTTTCTTGGCGGCCGTCTTCTTGGCCGCTGGCTTCTTCTTCGTTGCCGGCTTCTTCTTGGCAGGAGCCTTCTTCTTGGCCGGGGCCTTCTTGCGGCCCTTCTTCTTGGCCGGGCCCTTGGCGATGCGGGCGTCGATCAGCTCGATCGCCTGCGCCTCGGTCACATCCTCCGGCTTCATGTCCTTGGGAATGGTCGCATTGGTCGTGCCGTCGGTGACGTAGGGGCCGTAGCGACCGGGCATTACCTTCATCTCAGCTTCGGAGGTGGGATGCTTGCCGAGCGTCTTGATCGGTTCCGCCTTCTGCCGTCCGCCGCCGCGCTGTGCTGCGGCCTGGGCGAGCAGGTCCACGGCGCGGTTCATGCCCACGTCGAACACGTCGCGCGTGCCCTGCAGCTTGGCGTATTTGCCGTCATGCCGCAGGTAGGGGCCGTAGCGGCCGATGGCGGCCTCGATCTCCAGCCCCGTCTCCGGATGCGCGCCGACGATGCGCGGCAGGGCGAGCAGTTTCAGCGCCCATTCCAGGTCGAAATCGTCGAGGTCTTTGGGGATGCTGGCGCGCTTGGCCTCCTTGCCCTCGCCAAGCTGGACGTAGGGACCGAAGCGGCCCGTCTTGCGCTCCACCGGCAGGCCGGATTCGGGATCCTCGCCCATGACAGCATCGTCGCTGCCATCGTCCGCCCCGGGCTGGCCGAAGCGGCGGCGGAAGTTGCATTCCGGGTAATTCTCGCAGCCGATGAAGGCGCCGAAACGGCCGCCGCGCAGGTGCAGCTCCCCGCCCTCGCGGCCATTCTCGGCGCACACCGGACACCAGCGCGGATTGTGGCCATCCTCGCGCGCAGGGAACAGGTAATCCTCCAGGTAGACGTCGAGCGCCTTGGTCACTTCGGAGGGCATCTGCTCCATGACCTCATCGGCCTTGGGCTTGAAGTCCTTCCAGAACTGGCTGAGCAGCGTCTTCCACTCCTCGCGCCCGCCAGAGACTTCGTCGAGTTCGTCCTCCATGCCGGCGGTGAAGTCGTAAGCGACGTAACGCGGGAAGAACCGCTCCAGAAATGCTGTCAGGAGCCGTCCGGAATCCTCTGCAAAGAAACGGTTTTTCTCCATCCGCACATAATCACGGTCGCGCAGGGTCTGGATGGTGGAGGCGTAAGTGGACGGGCGGCCGATGCCCAGCTCCTCCAGCCGCTTCACCAGGCTCGCTTCCGCAAAGCGCGGCGGCGGCTGGGTGAAGTGCTGGGTGGCATCCACGCCGTTCTTGGCCGGGCTGTCACCCTTGGCCATGGCGGGCAGCAGGCCGTCCTCGTCGTCTGTATCCTTGTCGTCGAAGCCTTCCTGGTAAACCGCGAAGAAACCGGGGAATTTCACGACCTGACCCGTGGCGCGCAGCTCGTGGCGTCCCGTGGGATCGCGCAGCGTCACGGTGGTGCGCTCAAGGTTGGCAGCCGCCATCTGGCTCGCCATTGCGCGCTTGTAGATCAGGGAATACAGCTTGCCCTCGTCCCCCGATCCGGCGCGGTCGCGGCTGAAATCGGTGGGCCGGATGGCCTCGTGCGCTTCCTGCGCATTCTTGGCCTTGCTGGAATACATGCGCGGCTTTTCAGGCAGGTAGTGCCCGTCATAGCGGTCCGCGATGGCGCGGCGGGCGGCACTGATGGCGCTGCCATCCATCTGCACGCCGTCGGTACGCATGTAAGTGATCGCGCCCGCTTCATACAGCGACTGGGCACAGCGCATTGTGTGGCTGGCCGAAAAGCCCAGCTTGCGTGCGGCTTCCTGCTGAAGCGTGCTGGTGGTGAACGGCGGCGACGGATGGCGCTTGAGGGGCTTGGTCTCCACCTCCTCCACCGTGAAGCGCCCGTCCTCGACCGCCTTCTTCGCCGCCATGGCGCTGCCTTCATTGCCGAGCGTCAGCTTCTCCAGCTTCTCCCCATCGAAGCGGACAAGGCGCGCGTCGAAAGCCGTGCCGTCCTGCTCCATCTTGGCGACGACGGACCAGTATTCATCCGCGCGGAAGGCCTCGATCTCGCGCTCGCGGTCCACGATCAGCTTCAGCGCCACGGACTGCACCCGGCCCGCGCTCTTGGCACCGGGCAGCTTGCGCCACAGCACCGGGCTGAGCGTGAAGCCGAAGAGGTAATCGAGCGCCCGGCGCGCCAAATATGCGTCGATCAGGTCCTGGTCCAGCTCGCGCGGCTTTTCCATCGCGCCCGTCACGGCGGCCTTGGTGATGGCGTTGAAGGTCACGCGCTGCACATCGGCGGGCAGCGCCTTGCGCTTCTTGAGCAGGTCCAACACGTGCCAGCTGATCGCCTCGCCCTCGCGGTCAGGGTCAGTGGCCAGGATCAGGCGGTCGGATTTCTTCGCCGCGTCCGAAATGGCTTTCACCTGCTCCCGGTTGCGCTTGTCGGAATAGACCTCCCAGTCCATCGCGAAATCCTCGTCCGGGCGCACGCTCCCGTCCTTGGGCGGAAGGTCGCGGACGTGGCCGTAACTGGCCAGCACCTTGAAGCCGGGGCCGAGATACTTCTCGATGGTCTTCGCCTTGGCGGGGGATTCTACGATAACAAGTTGCATGGAGGTTCCGGGGCGTCCCTAAATTTCAGGCCTTACGTGTGCGTATGCGTATACGCGCGAGAGTGGTGGCGGTTGCTGAGCATGGTCAAGCGCGTTTTGGCGTGGTCAGGCAAAAACGTCGGTAAGCGCGTCGTAATCGCGGTCCAGCAGGCCATAAAGCGCCACCGACAGGGCGAGCGGGCCGACGAACACCAATTGGAGCAGAGCGAATATCCCCTGCTCGTAAAGGCCCAGGGCGCTGCTGATCGTCGTCGCGACCGTCACCAGCACAAACGAAACCAGCACCATCACGAACAGCGCGGTGGTGGTGCGCATCGTGAGGCCGCTTGTCGCCTGCCAACTGAGCGACAGAGATCGAACCGCGCCCTCTTCCGCTCGCATGAGGAAACTGGGCGCCGCGATCCACCGCGCACCCAGCAGCAGCGCCGGGACAATGAAAATCTGCATAGCCATGCTGATTGCCAGGCTGACCATCACGGCCTGACCCACGAAAGAGGGCAACAGCCGCCAGGGCAGGCCGTCGCGGATCGGGCCATTCAAAAGGTGGCTGAACAGCAGGAATTGGGCGAGCCAGCAAAGCAGTGTTGGCAAGAACATGAACAGGTACGGTTCGTCGAGAGCCTGTGTGAACAGGCCGATGTTGCCAAGCAGCAGCACGAAAGCGAGATAGGCAGCAAAGGCCACCGGGTGCCGCGCGATTACTGCGAAAGCCGCTTTCATCATGTCGCCAACGGACGGCGCATTCTCGCTCATGTCGGTTTTTGCCCCTTAATTCGACGATTTGCGCCTGACCGAAATGGCGCTATCGCACAAGGCATGGATCGCATCATCACCGCTTTCGCCGCCTTTGCCGCCGCACTGCTGACGCCGGCCTCTGCCGCATCGGCGCAGGAGCGGGTCGTCTCGCCGCCACTGGAAGGCTTCTACACGGCGCATGACCAGACGGTGGGGGACCAGTCGATCCGGGAGGAAATCCCGGAAGGCGAGACGCTGGAGAACTGGACCCGCATGGCGACGACCATTTCCCTCGGCTCCTACAGGGATTGGTCCGCGATAGACTTCGCAGCGATGTGGGTCGACCAGGCCCGGGCCTCATGCCCTGACGCGAACGTCTTCGACCCGAGTGCGATCGACCACAACGGGCGGGAAGCTGCACTGTTTGGCTTGATGTGTCCGCAGAGCCCCACAAACGGGGGTTACGAGCTGTTCATGGCCATCGTCATCAAGGGCGATGAAGCGATGCATATGAAGCAGTTCGCGTTCCGATACCGGCAGCAGCGGGAGGAGTCCGCGTCCGCCGTCGAATATCTGCAGGCGACGCGCCTGTGCGACGCGGACTGCCTGGCGGACTGATTTGCCGCGGCGTCGGCGCTCAGGCGAAGACTGCTGCTGCTTCCTCCTCGTCACTCGCCACCGCGCAGAAAACGGCGATGGAAAAGGCGTAGCTGAGCACATCTGCGAAGGCATCGAGCAGGCCGGCCACCACGCCAGCGACCTGCGCGCTGATGGCCATCATCGAGGCCATGATGACGCCGAAAGCGATCGAAGCGCCGAACACCAGGATGAGACCGGCAAAGAAGATCGACCAGGAATGGCCGTCCGTCGCCTCCCAGCTCGCTTTCAGTGCGTCGACCGGGCCAAGGCCGCGCGACACGGCGAAGCCATTGGCCGCAGACCAGCGCACGATCAGGAAGAGGCCCGGCACAACCAGCAGCAGCAGCCCTAACCCTACACCCAGCAGGGCAAGGATCGACATGCCCAGGAACAGCCAGAACGATCCGGAAGAGCGCCCCAGCCTGCCTTGGCTGGCAAGCTGTTCGCGCAGGACCATGTACATGCCCACCACCGTGAGCACGAACAGGCCGAGTTCGAAGAGACCGGCTTCAAGCGAGGTATGCTCGTCGACCACGAAGCCGCCGCCGAAGCCTGCGCGCAGTTCGGACGTATCGATATAGCCCAGCAGGATGCCTGCCGCTGTCAGTCCGCCAAGCACCAGCGTGTAAAGAAGCGTCGCGCGCCCTGCATCGCTCACAATACCGAAAGTGCGCGACAGGATGCTGCCCAGGCTTACGTCGTCATTCACGTCAAAATCCCCCTAAATCTATCCCTGCCCGTTCGTAATCATGCGCGTGCAAGGTCACCAACCGCCTGCTCGCCGTGTCAGGCGAACACCTCCGCCGCCTCCGCACTGTCGTCGCGCAGTTCAAGATAGGAGGCGTAGCCGAGCAGGATCGTGTAAATGACACTGCCCGCAAGGGCGACCTGCCCAGCGGCGAGGATGCCGTAATATGCCGCGTTCTCTTCGAACGGTAAGTTCCAATAGGCCAGGAAGGTGACGCCCACCAACAGCAGGCTGACCAAGTAGGCTGCCAACAGCCGCCAGAATGTCGGGCCCCGCGTGAGCTCCCAGCTTTCCGAAAGCGGCTCCGTACCGCTCAGGCCCTTGTTGTCATCGAACAGCGCCGGAAAGGCGAGCATCCACTTCACCGTCAGCAGGATGCCGGGGATCAGGAGCAACAAGCCCGCGAGCGTGGTGCCGATACCGAAGATGACCGAAAGGCCGAAATACTCGCCAAAGCCCGTGCTGGATGGCTCCTCCATCAGGCCCGTCGCGATGGCGAGCCGCCGGCTCAGGATGTAACCAATCACGAACTGCGAAATTGTGTATGTGAAGTCCGCCCACCATTCCTCGAAGAAATAGATGTCGACAATCATGCCGAGCGCGACGAGGATTCCGCCGGTCAGCAGCACGGCGCCGATATTCTCTTTCGTCAGCTGCCAGATCGTCGCCAGCAGTCGTCCGACGTCGAGTTCTCTGTGTTCCATATGCGCCCCCACGCTATCCCGCCAAGCTTACACGTCCCCCGGCATGTCGTTGTAATCTGCCCGCAATTTCCAGTTCCAGCAAGGCC
Source organism: Paraurantiacibacter namhicola (assembly GCF_001687545.1). Classification (NCBI taxonomy): domain Bacteria; kingdom Pseudomonadati; phylum Pseudomonadota; class Alphaproteobacteria; order Sphingomonadales; family Erythrobacteraceae; genus Paraurantiacibacter; species Paraurantiacibacter namhicola. Next base: position 1,938,643 of record NZ_CP016545.1, read on the forward strand.
ATTTGGACGGCGCCCGCGGTGGTGCCGGACTGGCGGATCAGCTCGTCCACGCCAACGGGTGCGGTGGTCAGGAGGTCGCTGACATCGGCCGGCTCTGCATCGGCAAAATCATCCGGCACATGGTCGTATGTCGCGGCCATTTCGCGGAAGGTGCTGCGCGGGCTGCCGTCGAAGCCGCGCAGCAGTTCTGCGACATCGGCGGGGTCCTGCACCAGCACTGCGCCGTCGCGGATCAGCTGGTTGCAGCCGTGGCTTCGCGCATCGAGCGGGCTGCCGGGGATGGCCATGACCTCGCGCCCCGCCTCGCCCGCCAGCCGCGCGGTGATGAGGCTGCCGGACTTTAGCGCGGCTTCCACCACCAGCGTGCCAGCGGCCAGCCCTGCGATAATGCGGTTGCGGGTGGGAAAGTGGCTGCCGCGCGGCTGCGTGCCGGGTGGCTGTTCGGCCAGCAGCAGCGCCTCGCTCGCAATCCGTTCCTGCAGGTCTTCGTGCTGCGGCGGATAGGCGATGTCGATGCCGCTGGCGATCACGCCGATGGTGGCGCGCGAGGGATCCGCCAGCGCGCCTTCATGCGCCGCCCCGTCGATGCCGCGCGCCAGGCCGGACACGACGGTGAAGCCCTCTTCCGCCAGCTCGCTGCCGAAGTCCCGCGCCAGTTTCACCGCCGCCGCGCTGGCATTGCGCGCGCCAACCATCGCCACACATGGCTTGCTGGCCAGCGAAAGGTCGCCGCGCGCCGTCAGGATAGGCGGCGCACCGCCGATCTCGCCCAGCAATGCCGGATAATCCGGCGCATCGTGAAACAGGTAACGCGCGCCAGCCTTGCGTACGGCGGCGACTTCGTCCTCGATCTTCGCGACCGGCGCCGCGCGGTATTGCCGCCCGCCGCGCTTGCCCATGTCCGGCAGGGCGTCGAGTGCAGCCTCGGCAGTGCCGAACCGGGCGAGGAGCTGGGCGTAGCTGACCGGCCCGATATTGGGCGAGCGCAGAAGGCGGATGCGGGCAAAGGCCTCCGTTTGGGAGAGCTTGGTCATGGCTGTGAGCCCCTGCGCAGGCAGGGGCCTCCCGCAAATTTGCGCTTCAACCGTTGGAGGCCCCAGCCTTCGCTGGGGTTCACTTCTTGCTCCCCACCTTCGGTTCCTCACCGCGCATCAGGCGGCCGATATTGGCGCGGTGGAGCCAGATGATCAGCAGGGCGATGACCATCAGGACGGGCACGAATAGCGGATAGCCGAGCAGTGCCGCGCCGATCGCGGCGGCGACGACAGCGCTCATGCCGGCGAGCGAGGAAATGCGGGTGATGGCAAGCACGCCGATCCAGACCAGCGCGTAAGCAAGGCCGATGGGCCAGGCGAGGCCGAAGCTGACACCGGCATTTGTCGCAACGCCCTTCCCACCCTTGAAACCCAGCCAGACGGGGAAGCAATGGCCCAGCACAGCACCCAACGCCGCGGCGGCGGCGGGCGAGACATATCCGTCAGCCGAACCGAAAAATTCCCGCGCCAGCAGCACAGGCACCAGCCCCTTCGCCAGGTCCAGCAACAGCGTCGCCGCCGCCAGTCCCTTGCTGCCGCTGCGCAGCACGTTTGTCGCGCCAATATTGCCACTGCCGATCTGGCGGATATCGCCCTTGCCCGCGGCCTTTGCCAGCAACAGGCCGAAGGGGATGGAACCGAAGGCGTAGCCCAGTAATGCCGCGAGAAGAATGTCCACAAATACCCCTTACCGTTCAGGCTGAACTTGTCGGAAGCGAAGCTGGGCCTGTTGCCCTACCCCTGCCGTTCACCTTATGCGCAGTGCTAGAAGCAAAAGCGGCCCTTCGACAAGCTCAGGGCGAACGGTATGAGGCCGAAATGGACCCAAGCGCCCCCATCCTGCTGTTCGATTCCGGCGTCGGCGGGCTCACCATCCTGTCCGAATTGCGCAAAGTCCTGCCCGAAGCGCCCGTCATCTACGCCGCCGACCTGGCCGGACTGCCCTACGGCACGAAGACCGAGGCAGAGGTCGCCGCGCGCGCCTGCGGCCTGCTGGGGCGGATGGCAGAACGATACCAGCCGCGCCTCGCCTGCATCGCCTGCAACACCGCCTCCACCATTGCGCTGGGCATGGTGCGCGAGGTGCTGGAGATCCCGATCGTGGGCACGGTGCCTGCGATCAAGCCTGCCGCCGCCCTCACCCGCAGCGGGACCATAGGCCTGCTCGGCACGCAGGCGACCATCCGGCAGGGCTACGTCGACCGGCTGGAGGCCAGCTTCGCAGGCGACAAGCTGCTGCTGCGCCACGCCGCGCCTGGCCTGGTCGGACTGGCGGAGGCGCGGCTGCGCGGACAGGATGTGGCACTGGCAGACGTTGCCGACGCGGTATCGGGGCTTCGGTCCCAGCAAGACGGCGCGCAGATCGATACGGTGGTGCTGGCCTGCACGCACTTCCCGCTGCTGGAGCCGGAACTGGCGCAGGTTTTCGGCGAAAATGTGCGATTCGTGCACGGCGCTGATGGCATCGCCCGGCAGGTCGCGCGCCTGACAGAAGGCCAGTCTTTCAAGCGCTCAGGTCCGGACCGTTTCATCGCCACGGGCGACATCGATATGGCCCGCGAGCTCGCCCCGGCACTGGCGACATACGGACTGAACGAGATTTCCGGTTTCTGACTGCGAATCATTCGCAAAGATTCGGGTGGAAAGCTGCGCCGCACCCGCCTAGATGCGCCCCCGAAGCGATGAACTACGAACACGTCTTCGACCAGGCCATTGATCGCCTGCATGCCGAGGGGCGCTACCGCGTCTTCATCGACATATTGCGCAATAAGGGCGCATACCCCAACGCGCGCTGCTTCCACGGACATAACGGGCCCAAGCCCATCACCGTGTGGTGCAGCAACGATTACCTCGCCATGGGCCAGCACCCGAAGGTGATCGAGGCGATGGAAGAGGCGCTGCACGATGTCGGCGCAGGCAGCGGCGGCACGCGCAATATCGGCGGCAACACGCATCTGCATGTGGAGCTGGAGCGCGAGCTGGCGGACCTGCACGGCAAGGAAGCCGCGCTGCTGTTCACCAGCGGATACGTCTCCAACGACGCGACGCTGTCCACGCTCGCAAAGCTGCTGCCGAACTGCATCATCTTCTCCGACGAGCTGAACCATGCCAGCATGATTGCCGGCATCCGCAATTCAGGCTGCGAGAAGCGCGTCTTCCGGCATAATGACCTCGCACATCTCGAAGAGCTGCTGGCTGCCGAGGATCCCGAAACGCCCAAGCTGATCGCCTTCGAGAGCGTCTATTCCATGGATGGCGATGTCGCCCCGGTCCACGCGATCTGCGACCTCGCCGAGAAGTACAACGCGCTGACCTATATCGACGAAGTCCACGCCGTGGGCATGTACGGCGAACGCGGCGGCGGGATTACGGAGCGTGACGAGGCTGCGCACCGGATCGACATTATCGAGGGTACGCTGGGCAAGGCCTTCGGCGTCATGGGCGGATACATCGCCACCAGCGCCAAGATCATCGACTGCATTCGCAGCTATGCCCCCGGTTTCATCTTCACCACCTCGCTCAGCCCGGTGCTTGTCGCCGGCGTGCTGGCAGCCGTGAAGCACCTGAAGCAGTCGAGCGTGGAGCGCGATGCCCAGCAGGCCGCCGCGGCATCGCTGAAAGCGCAATTCGCCGAAGCCGGCCTGCCGGTCATGCCGTCCAGCACGCATATCGTGCCGCTGATGGTGGGCGATCCCGTCCGCGCAAAGCGGATCAGCGACATCCTGCTGGCCGAATACGGCGTCTATGTTCAGCCGATCAATTTCCCCACCGTCCCGCGCGGTACGGAACGGCTGCGTTTTACCCCCGGCCCGGCCCATACCGAAGCGATGATGGCGGAGCTGACCAAGGCGCTCGTCGAAATCTGGGACCGGCTGGACCTCGAACTGGCAAAAGCCGCGTAATTTCGGCGCGTTTGTTAGCTGAATAATAACCCTGTTGCTGCATTGCTTCCCCTCGATATTCGAGCGGAGTCGCACCACACGTGTCCATGAAACGCATGTTCCAGTCCCTTGGCGGCCAATTGGCCCCGAGCGGTGACGTGCGCGATCCGCTGGCATCGGGCGAGATCGCCATCGTCACGCGCGAGAACGCACAGGGCCGGCTCGCCATTCTCGATGACTTCGAAGACGCGAAAATCGGTTGGCTCTGGGCCTCCGACGCCGAAGGGCGCCTGACATATCTTTCGGACAGCGCGGCAGGTTCGCTCGGCCGTGAGCAGACCGACCTGCTCGGCCAGCCGCTGACCGTCCTGTTCGAGACCGATCGCGACAATCCCGACACCAGCGGCCGCCCGCTCCAGTTCCTGCTGAAATCCCGCTCCAAGCTGAAAAGCACGGTCGTGCGCTTCGCGGTCGGCAAGTCCGCCAGCGAAGTGAAACAGACCTGGTGGACCTTGAACGCCCGCGCCAAATTCGACGATGGCGGCAAGTTCGTCGGCTATCGCGGATCGGCGCGCGACGTGACCGTCGAATACGAACGCGAAATCATCGACAACCGCCTGGCGGACCACGATGCGCTGACCGGCCTGCACAATCGCGTATACATGGACCGCCGGATCGACGGCATGCTGGCGGCATTCAAGCCTGCCAAGCGCAGCTGTGCGCTGCTGATGCTGGACCTGGACAGGTTCAAGCAGGTGAACGACACGCTGGGTCACCAGGCAGGCGACAGCCTGCTGCAGCAGGTGGCCGAGCGCCTGCGCAGCGTCGTGGGCGACCGCGGCGAAATCGGCCGGCTTGGCGGCGACGAATTCCAGGTCCTGCTGCCCGACCTCGAAGACCGCGGCAAGCTGGGCGAACTGGCGGACAAGATTATCCAGATCGTCTCCCAACCCTACCCCATCGATGACAAGCACGCCGTGATCGGCACATCGGTCGGCGTTGCTGTGGCGCCCTTTGACGGCGTCGAGCGCGAGGAGCTGGTGCGCAGTTCCGACCTTGCGCTTTACGCCGCCAAGAAGGGCGGCCGCGGCCAGTTCCGCTTCTACTCGACCGATCTGAAGGACGAGGAAGAGGAGCGCCAGCTGTTGGTCGACGACCTGCGCGAAGCACTCGCAACGGGCCAACTGGAGCTGCATTACCAGCCCGTGGTGCTGGCAGAGGATTGCACCGTGAAGTGCCTTGAGGCGCTGATGCGCTGGGAGCACCCGGAGCGCGGCTTTGTCAGCCCTGGCGTCTTCATCCCGGTGGCGGAGGAATCGGACCTCATCAACCAGCTCGGCGAATGGGCGCTCATGCAGGCCAGCGAAGCTGCTCTGGCATGGCCGTCCACCGTCCGCGTGGCGGTGAATGTCTCGGCAAAGCAGTTCACCAATCCCGCATTTCCCGGCATCGTGACCAAGGCGCTGGCCGCATCGGGCCTGGAACCGGACCGGCTGGAGCTGGAGCTGACCGAAAGCGTGTTCCTGGGCGACAGCGAAGTGACGGACAAGACCTTCGCGACCCTGAAGAAGCTGGGCGTACGCCTCGCGCTCGACGATTTCGGCACCGGCTATTCCTCGCTAAGCTATTTGCGCGCGGCGCCGTTCGACAAGCTGAAGGTGGACAAGAGCTTCGTCGATTCCTGCACCGAGACTGACCAGAACAGCGCGAAGATCATCGCTGCAATCGTCGGCCTGTCCAACGCATTGGGCATGGAAACCACGGTGGAAGGCGTCGAAGCTTTCGACCAGCTGGAAGTCGTGCGCAGCAAGGGCGCGACGCTTATCCAGGGCTGGCTGTATGCCAAGGCCATGCCGCAGGAACAGGTGCTTGCACGGATCCACGACGGCCGCTTCAAGATCGAGCCGGAAGGTCCGGACCGCCATCGCCCCGAACGCCGCAGCGTCTATCGCCGCATTGGCGTGATCCACGAGGATCATCGCTACAACGCCATGCTGCGCGACCTGTCCAAGACCGGCGCGCGCGTGGAAGGGCTGGCGGGCGTCCCTCAGGGCGAGCCCATCGTGCTCGACCTGGGCGCGGGCCAGCTGGCCGTGGGCGTTGTGACGCGTGCAGGCGATGCGGATTTCGCGGTGGAATTCGAACAGCAGCTGGTCAGCGATGGCGCAAACGGCCTGTGCACGCGCCACCGCGTATCACCCTATGCGCTGGCGGCCGCGGGCATGCCGCTCACCAGCCTGCCCGACGGCAGCTATTCGGTGGAACAGCTGGGCGGCAATGCCACGCCCAAGAGCCCGCCTGCCTTCATGGAAGTCGTCACCAGCAAGGCGGCCTAAGCGCCCTGCTGCGCTGCGCTGCGTTGCTCAGCGCAGGCTCACCACATTGTCGCTGCTGCGCGGATCGGCCCGGTCGCCGCGGTAAAGGCTGGCCATCGGCTCGTCCTGCGCCTCGATCACCACTTGCTCACCAAAGCCGTTGAAGCCGGTCTTCATGGCTGCGCCATAAGCGCCCAGCATCCCGATCTCGATATAGTCGCCTGCCTGGATGTCGCCCGGCAGCATGAAGGGGCCCTGCATGAAGTCGGCATCGTCGCAGGTTGGCCCGTAGAAGGCGAACTCCTCGTCCGGCTGCTCCAGGTCATCCTCCAGCGAGCGGACCGGGAAACGCCAGCCGACATGCGCCGCGTCGTAAAGCGAACCATAGGCGCCATCGTTGATATAGAGCTCGTTCCCGCGGCGCTTTTCCACCTGCACGATCATGCTGGAATATTCGGCGCACAGCGCGCGGCCCGGCTCGCACCACAGCTCCGCCGAATAGGAGATCGGCAGGGCTTCGAAATGGCGGTGAATCAGGGCGAAGTAATCTTCCAGCGGCGGTGGTTCCATGCCGGGATAGATGCTGGGGAAGCCCCCGCCCACATCCACGATGTCCACCGTGACAGCGGCCTCTGCGATGGCTGCGCGTACGCGCTCCAGCGCCTGGACATAGGCGAAGGGCGTCATGGCTTGGCTGCCAACGTGGAAGCATACGCCCAGCGCGTCGCAATGCTGGCGCACGGCCTGCAGCAGCGGCGCTGCATCGGCCAGGTCCACGCCGAACTTGGCGGCCAGCGAAAGCTCGGAATATTCGGAAGAAACGCGCAGGCGCACCAGCAGGCTCAGGTCTGCGGCGTCCACGCCCGCATCACTGCGCGTCTGTTCGACGATCTTGGCGAGCTCTTCCTCGGTATCGAGGCTGAAGATGCGCACGCCATGCTGATGATAAGCCTCGCGGATGGCGCTGCGCGTCTTGATCGGGTGCATGAAGCACAGGACCGCATCGGGCAGTGTCTGGCGCACCAGCCGCACCTCCGCAATGGAGGCGACGTCGTAATGCGTGATGCCGCTGTCCCACAGCACGCGCAACAGATCGGGCGAAGGATTGGCCTTCACCGCGTAAAGCGATTTACCGGGAAAACCCTTGGCAAAGAAACTCGCGGCCCGCGCCGCAGCTTGCGGACGCAGCAGCAGCACCGGTTCGTCCGGCGCAAGTTCGCGGATTACAGCCTTGGCGTCAGGGAAAGCGTGCAATTCAAGGGACCCCCAAACACTGAAGTTCAACAAGGCTGCCTTGCGGTGGGTGTCCCTTGGGGCAGCTGGAAGCGGCGATATAGTGCGCAAACGCAAATTCGCAAGCGAATTTGATGGTCTGACGCTTGCCGCGCCCCGCTGTTCCCAAACGGGTGGGTAAGGCGGTTATCGGCCCCTCACCCCTCGTCGTGGAACAACTTGGCCCAGCGGCGCTTCTCGCGCGTTTTCCAATGGCCGCGGTGATAGGCATCGGATGCCAGCAGCGGCATCACGCTGCCTGCTTCGGCGAACACCATCTGCTCGATCGCCGTGGAAACCTTGCCCCAGCTGGCAGCCTCCTGCAGCGTGGAGGAAGAACAGGCCCCGTCGCGCACGTCTGCAACCGTGATCTGCACGGCGTATTTGTGCACCGAGACATCCTCGTGCCCCAGGATTTCCGCGCACACGACCGTGTCCTGGATGAAGTTCTTGGGCACGCCGCCGCCGATCATCAGCAGGCCGGATTCGCCGCCCTTGATCTTGATGTCGGTCAGCTCGCGGAAATCGGCCACGGCGTCGATCATCATGTAGGGCTCGCCCTTCGCCATCTGGTCCACCTGGTGCTTCACCAGGCCGAAACCGGCGCTGCTGTCCACGAATGCGGGGCAGAAGATCGGCACGTCATGCTCGTAAGCCAGCTTGACGAGGCTGTTGTCCTTCTTGCCATGCTCGACCAGGTACTTGCCCATCTCGCGGATGAATTCGCGGCTGGAATATCCGCGATGCTCAAGTCCGTTGGCGATGCGGTTGATGGTGAAGTCGCAGTCCTGCAGCTGCTCCTCGTCGATATAGGTGTCGTAGATGCGGTCGATGTACAGGCTGCGCAGCGTGTCATCGTCCGGCACCTCGTTGGCCTGGTAATGCTTGTGACCAAGCCCTTCGAAGAAATCCATGTCCACGATGGTGGCGCCCGTCGCCACGACGCAATCGACCATGTTGGATCGGATCAGCTCTGCATACAGATCCATGCAGCCGCCGGCACTGGTGGAACCGGCAATGACCAAGAAGATAGTGCAGTCCTTGTCCGCCAGCATCTGGTTGTAGATTTCCGTCGCGCGGCCGAGATCGCGGCTGGTGAAGCTCATCTTCCGCATGGAATCGACGATGGGGCGCGCGTCGAATTCGCGGATGTCGATGTGCTCCACTTCCGTCGAAAGCAGCTCTGCCTTCCTCTGATCATTTGGGCGCGTATCGTTGATCGTATCGTCGGCCATTCGTCGTCCTTTTGGCTCTGGCCCATCCGGGCCGGAATTGCGTATGGATGGCGAGATGGACCAGCGCGCCGAACTCCGCAAGCCTACCCGCGCACCGACGCGCGATGGGGTGACGGCTGCGGCAAGCCGTATCGCCGAAATCTTGCCTCCAACCCCGCTACTGCCGGTGGAGCTGGATGGTTCCACGCTATGGGCCAAGGCCGAGTGCCTGCAGCCCGTGGGCGCGTTCAAGATTCGCGGTGCGTGGAACCGCCTCGTCAGCCTGCCGAAAGGCGAGCGGGAGCGCGGCGTCGTCGCCGTTTCCAGCGGCAATCATGCGCAGGGCGTGGCGTGGGCGGCGCGAGAGCTGCTGATGCCCGCGACGATTATCATGCCCAGCGACGCACCACGCGTGAAGATGGACCGGGTGCGCGAAATGGGCGCGCAGATCGTGGAATACGATCGGATGAAGCAAGACCGCGAGGCGATAGCCATGACCCTGTGCGACAAGCGCGCCTGCGCTTACGTCCACGCCTTTGCCGACCCTTGGGTCATCGAGGGACAGGGCAGCGCCGGCGTGGAATTGGCCGGGCAGATGAACCGGCAGGCTGGCGGGCCGGTGGAACGGATCGTCACCTGCTGCGGCGGCGGAGGATTGGCGAGCGGCCTCGCCCTCGCCTGCCCCGATGCGGAAATTGTCACAGTGGAGCCGGAAGGCTGGGACGATGTCGCACGCAGCCTGGCCGATGGCGTACGCCGCAGCGTGGGCGAGAACCCGCCCACGACCGCCTGTGACGCCTTGCAGACATTCGCCACCTTCAAGGTCAATTTCGACGTGATGCGCGCCCACGATGTCCGCGGCATCTGGGTGAGCGAGGCAGAAACCCGCGCCGCGCAGCGATATGCCTTCGAGCGGCTACGCCTAGTCCTTGAACCGGGCGGCGCGGTTGCCTTAGCCGCGATGCTGTCAGGCAAGCTGCCGCCCGGCCCGCGCACAGCCGTGATGCTGACCGGCGGCAATGTCGATCCTGCCAGTTTCGCATCCGTGCTGGCAGGTGAGTAGCAATTGACAACCTGGGCTGCCGAGCGCAGTCCAGCAGCCGGCTTCAGGAGGGGAAAGACAGCATGGAAAACACCGCAATTCTGGCACCGGCAGCAGCGCTGGTGGTCTGGTCGATCATCATGCTGTTCTGGATGGTCTTCACGCGCTTTCCCGCCATGAAGGCGATGCGCCAGGCGAGCGGGAAGACCGGCAGCGTCAGTGCATCGCGCCCCGGTGGCCGCGGGCAGGACCTTGAAGGCCGCATCCCCGACCATGTAAATTGGAAGGCGCACAATTTCACGCATCTGATGGAACAGCCCACGCTGTTCTACGCCACGGTCCTGATGCTGGCCATCATGGGCCCCACCAGTGACACCGTCATCGCGGCATGGATCTACACCGGCCTGCGCGTGGTCCACTCGCTGTGGCAGGCGCTGGTAAACACCATTCCGGTGCGCTTGGCGCTCTTCACGGCAGGCACGCTCGCCCTCGTCTATCTCGCGCTGCGCGCCCTGTTCCTGGCGCTGGCGTGATGGGCGGCGAGCTGATCGGCATGGGCATACTCAAGCCCATGGTGCTGCTGGCGGCCTGGACCATGGTCGTATGGCTGTGGATGTATGCCACGCGCTTGCCGGCCATGAAGGCGGGCGGCATCGATCCGGACGCCGCGGCGCGCGATCCGGACCAGTCTCTGAACAGGGTCCTGCCGCCACAGGTCCAGTGGAAGGCGGACAATTACAACCACCTGCATGAGGCGCCGACCGTGTTCTACGCCGTCGCGATCGTCATCGCGCTTACGGGCACAGGGGACGGGTTCAACGAATGGCTGGGCTGGGCCTATCTGGCGCTGCGCGTTGCGCATTCGCTGGTCCAGGCAGTCTGGAACCGCGTGATCGTGCGTTTCGCCTTTTTCACGCTGTCCAGCTTGGTGCTGATCGCGCTGGTGCTCCACGCAGCCATGGCAGTATTCTAGCGGCGACTACCTAGGCCGGCGTTAGCCACTGGCAAACCGCCATTTGCGAATATCGCTCCGGGACCTCTTCCACGGAGACACGCGCATGGCATTCATCCTGATCATCGACGATGACGACATCATATCCGAAGCCGCCAGCCAGGTGCTGATCAATGCCGGCCACGCCTGCGGCTGGGTCAGCGATGCGGAAGAGGCGATGAACCTGCTGCGCTGGCGGCGGCCGGACCTGCTGCTGCTGGACCAGAACATGCCCGGCATGAGCGGCGGCAAGTTCCTGCGCCACCTGCGCTCAAGCCCCAAATTCTACGACCTGCCGGTGATCATGTTTACTGGCATGAAGGGCGCGGAGGACGAACAGCAGGCGCTGTATAACGGCGCGCAGGATTATATCCGCAAGCCGTTCGATCCCAAGTTCCTGCTGTGGCGCGTGAACCAGGTGCTGGAATCCAGCACGGCCCGTTCCGGTCACCGCGACCTGAAGGAATTCCTGGCCGAGCAGCAGCGGATGAACGAAGATTACGCACCGCATCGCAGCTCCGCCTGAGCGGCTGCGGCTCAATCGTCGCAGACCACCGCTTCGAGATCGCCGATGAAGTTCTCGGTCCAGTCGATGACATTGTCGTCGCGAACCGTCTTGATAAGGCTTTCGTAGCGCGCCTTGCGCTCCTCCAGCGGCATGTCGAGCGCCTTGTTGATGGCGTGGGCGATATCGTCCCGGCTGTGCGGATTGATCAGCAGCGCGTCCTGCATCTGCTCCGCTGCCCCCGCGAAGCGTGACAGGATCAGGACGCCCGGATCCTCCGGGTCCTGCGCGGCGACATATTCCTTCGCCACCAGGTTCATCCCGTCGCGCAGCGGCGTGACGAGGCCGATCTTCGCCGCGCGGTAGAAGCCGAACAGTTCTTCCTGGCTATGCCCCTTGTTGACGTAGCGGATGGGCACGAGGTCCACTTCGCTGCGCGCGCCGTTTATCTGGCCGGTCTTCTGCTCCAGTGTGGCGCGGATATGCTGGTAACTGCCGATATCCTCGCGGCTGGGCGGCGCGATCTGGATATAGACCAGGTCACGCACACGCTCCGGGAAGCGGTCGAAGAAGCGGCCGATGCCGTCGATACGTTCCGGCAGGCCCTTGGAATAATCCAGCCGGTCCACCCCGATCATGGCCGTGCGGCGGCGGGTGGAGGAAACCATGCGCTGCTGCGCATTGCGCGCCTCGCCCGTGTCGCCCTTTTCCATGAAGTGATCGTAATCGATGCCGATGGGATAGGCCCGCGCGATGCAGGACCGGCCCTCCAGCGTGACCCGGCCCGTGTCCTCGTCCACCTCCGCGCCCAATTCCTTGCGGCAGTAGTGCAGGAAGCTTTCGAGCCATTCGTTATTCTGGAAGCCGACGATGTCGTAATGCAGCATCGTGCGCACCAGCCGCTCGTGGAACGGCAGCGAGACAAACAGCCGCGTCGGCGGCCAGGGAATGTGCAGGAAGAAGCCGATCTTGTTCCTGATGCCGCGCGCCCGCAGCCGCTCGCCCAGCGGGATCAGGTGATAATCGTGCACCCAGACCATGTCGTCCGGCTCGATCAGGGGCTGGACGCTTTCGGCGAAGCGTTCGTTCGTACGTTCGTACCCCTTGCCGAATTCGCGGTCATATTCGGTCAGGTCGATACGGTAATGGAACAGCGGCCACAGCGTCGAATTGGCGTATCCGTTGTAATATTCGTCCACGTCCTGCTTCGCCAGGTCCATGGTCGCGGTGGTCACGCCATCGGCGCTGCGGCGGATGTTGATGTCGCCGGTATATTCCTCGCACTCGCCGCCGGACCAGCCGAACCAGATGCCGCCATTCTTCTTGAGCGCGGAGTTCAGCGCTCCGGCAAGCCCGCCTTGCGCGCCAGCCGCCCCGCGTGCCTTGGGTACGGCGACACGGTTCGATATGACGATCAGTCGGCTCATCTGATTTCGCTCCAGCTCTTTGACAGCAGTCCTGCGCAGTTGATTACCCCAACCAGCGAGTAGGTTTGGGGGAAGTTCCCCCACAGCTCGCCCGTCTCGAAGTCCATGTCCTCGCTCAGCAGGCCGCTGTCGGTGCAATGGCCCAGCATCGTGCCGAACAATTCGCGCGCCTCGTCCTGCCGGTCCATCAGGGCCAGCGCCTCGATCAGCCAGAATGTGCAGATGTTGAAGGCGGTTTCCGGCGCGCCGAAATCATCCTCTGCCGCATAGCGCAGCATGTGTTCGCCCCGCCGCAGCTCCTGCTCGATCTGCTCGAAAGTCTGGCGGAAGCGCTCGTCATCGGGCGTGACGTAATTCAGCTCCAGCAATTGCAGCAGGCTGGCATCGAGGTAGTCGCTTTCGAAACTGGCGCCGTAATGGCCCCCTTCCCCGTCGGCATCCGGCTTCCAGGCCTTGTCCTCGATCTTCGCGGTGATGGCCTGCGCGCGCTCGCGCCACAGCTTTGCGCGGTCGGCTTTGCCCAGATGGTCGGCCACCTTGGCCAGCCGGTCGCAGGCGGCCCAGTTCATCACGGCGGAATAGGTGTGCACCTCCTCCCGCGTGCGGAATTCCCACAGGCCGGCATCGGCCTGGTCGTGCATGGCCCAGGCGGTTTCGCCCACCTGCTCCAGGCTCTCGAAATCATTCTCGTCCGCGATGCGCAGCAGCCGCCGGTCGACAAAGCCCTGCACGGTGGGCAGCACGATCTGGCCATAGCAATCGTGCTGCACCTGCTTGTAGGCCGCATTGCCGATCCGCACCGGGCCCATGCCGCGATAGCCGGCAAGATGCGCAGCCGTCGTCTCGTCCAGCTCGCTCTCGCCCATCACCGAATACAGCGGCTGGATCTGCCCGCCGCGCGCATTGTCCACGATGTTGCGCAAGTATCCGAGGTATTTTTCCAGCACGTCCAGCGCGCCCAGCCGGTTCAGCGCCTGCACGGTGTAATAGGAATCGCGGATCCAGCAGTAACGGTAATCCCAGTTCCGCTCGCTGCCGGGCGCCTCTGGGATGGAGGTGGTGAGCGAGGCGACGATCGCGCCCGTTTCCTCGTGCTGGCACAGCTTCAGCGTAATGGCGCAGCGGATAACCTCGTCCTGCCATTCGAAGGGCGTGGCCAGCCCGCGCGACCATTCCTGCCAGTATTTGCGCGTGGACTGTTCCATGCGGCGCATCTGCTCGCGCAGATTGCCCTGGAATGGCTCGTCCGGGCCGAGGAAGAAATGCGTATCATCCTCGATCCGGAAGGTCCGGCCTTCCAACACATATCCAACCGGCGCATCGGTACTGAGGCGCAGCGGATGGCGATCGATGAGGTAGCGGATGTGGTTCGTGCCGTTGGTCGTCTCCGGCAGGGCCGCGCCGTGGTTCTTCATCGGCCGCAGCACCACTTTCAGGCGCGGATTGCCGCGTATCGGGCGTACGATGCGGCAGAACGCCACGGGCCGGTACATGCGGCCGGTGTGTTCGAAGCGCGGGCAGAAATCGAGGATCTCCACCGCGCTGCCATCCTCCGCCTCCAGCGTGGTGACAAGGTTGGGCGTGTTGCGGATGTATTCCTGGCTGGCGCTGACCTGCCCTTCCAGTTCGAAGCGCCAGACGCCGGCATCCTGCTTCTCGCCATTCAGCAGTGCGCAGAAGGTCGGGTCGCCATCGACGCGCGGAACGCAGCCCCACACCAATGAGCCAGTGCGGTCTATCAGGCCGGAAACCTGGCAATTGCCGATCGGCCAGAGTTCGAGGTTCTGCGTGCTTTGGGTCAAAGGTCCAGCCAATCCAGTACTTGGGTTACACCGTCCAGCCGGTGGCTGGCCGCGGTCTCTCGCATCTCGCCGACAAGGACGCCGAAGCCGCCAAGATCGCTGGCGGCGCCAAAGCCATCCTCGTCCGTTACATCATCGCCCACGAACACTGGCGTCGCGCCGGCGAAGATGTCGGTCTGCATGAAAGCGCGCACCGCGCTGCCCTTGTCGGCTCCGGGGTGCATTAGTTCGATCACGGCCTTGCCGCGCTTCAGGTCCAGCCCGGCGTCGGATGCCAGTTCCTGTGCAAAGGAAAGGCCCTTATCCTCCAGGGAGGGATCGCTGCGATAATGCAGCGCCGCGCCGTGGCTCTTGCGCTCGAAGCGGAAGCCTTCCTTGGCGGCAAATGTCTCCAGCCTGCTCACGACATCGCTGTCGAGCTCGCGCGGAGCGTCGCCCAAGATGCTGTCATCGGCGGAGAGGCAGTGGCTGCCGTGCGACCCTGCGCGTGCCACACTCAGGGGGCCAGTGTGCTTCTGCAAGTCGTCCAGTGCGCGGCCCGTCACCACGGCCACGCGGCCATCCAGCCTATCGGACAAGGCCCGGATGCGGCGCGCGATATCGTCCGGCGGGGTAATTGCGTCCGGCGTAGGTGCCAGCTCGACCAGCGTGCCGTCGAAGTCCAGGAATAGGGCGACCGGTCCCTGCCCCTGCAGGTGCGCGAGAGATGGCGGCGGGGGAAGGTCTTCCATGACGTGCAGCCTACAGATTGCACGCTGCACTGCAACACGGGCGCCCCGTGTATTGCAATTCAGCCGTCCTTCTCGATTTCCTCAATGCTTTCCAGCAGGTCGTCATCCAGCTCCTTGCCATGCAGCACGGAGATGTCGCCGGTGTTTTCCAGCACCACCGCGCGCACCTCGGAAAAAGCCATGACATTGGCCTCGCGCAGCTTCGCCAGCAGGTCGGCGCGGGTGACGCGTGTTTGCGACAGCGCGGCCTCGTTGATCACACCATCGCGCATCAGGATGCACGGCTTGTTGGCAAGCACATGCTCCACATTGTCGCTGACCTTGCGGCCCTTGGATATCATGAATTGGAAGACAAACAGCCCGGCGATACCGACCATGGACTGCACGAAGGCAGGCAGGTCGCTCGCCTGCGCCGCACCGGCCAGCAATGAACCCAGCGCAACCGTGGTGACGAAGTCGAAGCTGGTCATCTTGGAAAAGGACCGCAGCCCGGTGAAACGGACGATCAGCACGACCCATCCAAGGCCAACCCCGCCCAGGATCAGGCCGCGAAGCGCTGCATCCAACAATTCGTTCTCAATAAAGATAGTGCGTCCCCTGAAGCTACACAGTCAGGACGCGCCGCCGGGCGATTGGTTTCTGAATCAGGGAAAATGGTAGCGGAGGAGGGACTCGAACCCCCGACACGCGGATTATGATTCCGCTGCTCTAACCACCTGAGCTACTCCGCCACACGATCTGACCCGCGGGGCAAGGCGGCGCATTTAGGGCGCGCTTGGCAGGCGGTCAACCGCGAAACGCGAAGTCGCGCACGAACTCCCACGGGCCGCCGCGATAGATGTACAGGGCAAGGCCGCGAAAGGCGAAGTCGCGCGGCTGTATCTCGGGCGAGAGCCGCGCCTGCAGCGCCTTTGCTTCCTTCGAAGTGACCTTGTTCTGGATGGTGACGTGCAGGCGCGGCTTGTGCTGGTCCTGCGACGTCAGCATGCCGTGGAAGCGATCGGCGATTTCCTCGCGGATTGAAAGCATTTCGGCGCTGGTCAGCTTCAGCGCCGTGCCGCCGCCCAGGGACATCAGGCCTTCCAGATGGCCAGCTGGCGGCGCGTATTCGCCGGCAAGGCGCGCAAGGCATTCACGCAGTTCCGCCTCGCAGCTTCGCGGCAGCGCGTGGAACAGGGTGACATGGGCGTCGAGGTAATTGCGTTCCGGCGGGAAATGCTCGGTCCGCAGCGCCGTGGCCCAGGCGGCCATGTCCTTTGGCAGCTGCGCCGTCAGGATGAATGGCGCATCATCGTGCTCGCCCTGCCCGCTCAAGACCGCTTCAATCCATCTCGCCGCGCTCGCGCCGGATCGCGAACCATTTTTCGACATTGGCGTTGTGCTCGTCCAGCGTCTTGGCAAAGGCGTGTCCGCCCGTGCCGTCGGCCACCATGAACAGCACATCCGTGTCGACCGGATTGAGCACCGCTTCGATACTCGCGCGTCCGGGATTGGTGATGGGGCCGCGCGGCAGGCCAACCATCGTATAGGTGTTGTAATCGTTGATCGCGGCAATCTCGCTGCGGCGGATGCGGCGGCCCAGCGGCTTGCCCTTGGTGATGGGATAGATGATCGTCGGATCGGCCTGCAGCATCATGCCGGTGCGCACGCGGTTGGAATACAGCCCGGCGACCATGCCGCGCTCTTCCTTCTTGCCGGTTTCCTTCTCGACGATACTGGCCAGCGTGACGGCTTCGTTCGGCGTTTTCGCGACGGTCCTGGCCGACCGTTTGGGCCAAAGCTCGGCAATCGTCTCGCTCATGGCCTGCTGCATGCGCGCCAGCACGGCCCCGCGGCTTTCTCCGCGTTCGAAGTCATAGGTCTGCGGCAACACGCTGCCTTCTGCCGGCACGGCGATATCGCCCGTCAGCAGCGGCTCCGCCATCAGCGCCTCGTAAACAAGGATGGAAGGCATGCCTTCGGGAATGGTGATCATCCGCCGGATGACATCGCCCGATTGCAGCGTGCTCAGGATCGTGGCGGGGCTGGCGCCTGCAGGAAGCATGAACTCCCCCGCCTTGATGGCCTCGCCGCCGCCGAACACCTTGGCCCGCAGCAGGAAGCCGCGCGCGTCGGAAATGATCGATTCGTCCTCCAGCTTGCCTGCGATGGCCGTCAGGCTGGAGCCGCTGGGCACGATGAAGGTCTGGTCTTCCTCACCGACGGCGCTGGTGCCCCACCAGCCCCAGGCGAACCAGCCGCCCACGGCAAGGAAGGCCAGCGCGATGGCGGCCAGGAAGCTGCAACCCTTGCGCGCCATCCTAGTCTTCGACGCGCTTGATGATCAGGCTGGCGTTTGTCCCGCCGAAACCGAAGGAGTTGTTCAGCGCCGCGCGCACTTCGCGCTCACGGGCATGATGCGGAACGAGGTCGACTCCGTCCGTGCCTTCGTCCGGATCATCCAGGTTCAGCGTCGGCGGTACAATCTGGTCACGGATGGCCAGGATGCAGAAGATCGCCTCCACCGCGCCCGCGCCGCCCAGCAAGTGGCCGATGGCGGACTTGGTGCTGCTCATGCTGGCGCCGCACAGATGATCGCCCAGCACGCGCTTAACCGCGGCAAGCTCGATCGTGTCGGCCATGGTGCTGGTGCCGTGCGCATTGACGTAATCGATATCGCACGCCTCCATGCCGGCCTTCTTCAGCGCCATGCGCATGGCAGCCTCGGCGCCCTTGCCCTCGGGATGGGGCGCAGTGACGTGATAGGCATCGCCGGACAGGCCATAGCCGACCACTTCGGCATAGATCGTCGCGCCGCGCGCCTTTGCGTGCTCGTATTCTTCCAGCACCACGACGCCCGCGCCTTCGCCCATGACGAAACCGTCGCGGTTCTTGTCATAGGGGCGGCTGGCCTCGGTCGGCCGGTCGTTGAAGCTGGAGTTGAGCGCGCGGGCCTGCGCGAAGCCGGCCACGCCCAGCGGGTTGATGGTGCTTTCCGCCCCGCCCGCCAGCATGATGTCGGCATCGTCATCCTTGATCATGCGCGCGGCATCGCCGATCGAATGCGCGCCGGTGGAGCACGCGGTCACGACCGCGTGGTTCGGGCCCATCAGGCCGTATTTGATGCTGACCTGGCCACCGATCAGATTGATCAGGCGGCCATGTACGAAGTGCGGGGACACACGGCCGGGGCCGCGTTCCGCCAGCACCAGGCTCTCGCTCTCGATCCCCGGAAGGCCGCCGATGCCGCTGCCGATGGAAACGCCGGCGCGGGCCCTGGTCGCCTCGTCCATGTCGGTCAGGCCGGCATCTTCCAGCGCCTGGCCAGCAGCATCGATGCCGTAGACGATGAAGGGATCGACCTGCCGCTGGACCTTCGTGTCCACGCGCTTGTCCGGGTCGAAGCCGAATTCATGATCCTTGCCCTTCACCTCGCAGGCGATCTGGCATTTCTGGTCGCTCGCATCGAAGCGGGTGATCGGCCCCGCCCCGCTCTTGCCAGCGATGAGATTGGCCCAGGACGTATCCACATCCCCGCCCAGCGGAGTGACAAGGCCCAGCCCGGTTACAACGACACGGCGCATATTGGTCTCCGAAAAATGCAACAGGCCCGGCCCGCTAAGGGGGTCGGGCCTGTCAGGTCCCGCCCTATGATGAGGCGGGTCGGCATGGGCGAATGATCAGCCCTTGTGCTCTTCGATGTACTTGATGGCGTCGCCGACCGTGTTGATCTTCTCAGCCGCATCGTCGGGGATCTCGACGCCGAATTCTTCTTCGAACGCCATCACCAGTTCCACGATGTCGAGGCTGTCGGCGCCCAGATCGTCGATGAAGCTGGCTTCGGGAGTCACCTTGGACTCCTCGACACCCAGGTGCTCGACAACGATCTTCTTAACGCGTTCGGCAGTATCGCTCATTCTGTTCCCTCTCGTTTGGGAGTTAATCTCTCGCCTTTCGCCCTAATGAACGGCGCGTAAGAGCGCAAGGGCTAGCCGATGCGCCAGGGCGACTATGCTGCGCGCCGAACGGTGCCATGGGCCGCCGAATGGCCGGAACAGGCCCAATCCACGTCCGTTGGTCAGGTAACATCAACTTTGATTTCAAGGACATATTCCATGGCAACCTCCGCATTCAAGACGCTGGTCGACACCACCTTCGATTCGGTCGAAGGCTATCGCAAGGCATCGGAATCCGCTTCCAGCCCGGCGATGAAGCAGGCACTCAGCAAGCGGCTGACCGAGCGTCAGGAAACGCTCAACACGCTGAATTCCGAACTCCAGCGCCAGGGCGAAGAGCTCGTCACCGAAGGCACGGTGTCGGGTGAGCTGCACCAGGCATGGATGAAGGTGACGGACATGTTCCAGAATGGCGACGAGAATGCCGCAGAGCGTGTCGAGGAAGGTGAAGATTACCTGCGCGGAAAGTTCGAAAGCGCGCTGAACGATGACGATCTGCAGATGGAAGAGCGCCAGGTCGTGCAGCAGGCCTATGCCGAGATTTCGGAAGGCGAACGCTTTGGCGACATGGTCGAAAACCAGATGGACTAATCACCCACATCACACATGAAAAAGGGCGCGAGACCGATTGGTTTCGCGCCCTTTTCTATGCCAATCCGCGTCCTGCTCAGGCGCCGTCGCCTGCCTGGCCGGTCGGCGTCTTTTCCGCAGCGGCCGCCTTGGGCGGCTCCACGATGCGGATACCCAGCTCGCGCAGCTGTTGGGCGGAGACGGCGCTGGGTGCGTCCATCATCAGGTCCTCGCCCTTCTGGTTCATCGGGAAGGCGATGACCTCGCGGATGGCCTGCTCGCCTGCCAGCAGCATCACGATGCGGTCGATGCCCGGGGCCGAGCCACCATGCGGCGGCGCGCCATATCTGAAGGCGTTGATCATGCCGGAGAAGTTCGCATCGACCTCCTCTTGCGAATAGCCGGCGATTTCGAAGGCCTTGTACATGATGTCCGGACGGTGATTCCGGATCGCGCCGCTGGAAAGCTCGTAGCCATTGCACACGATGTCGTATTGCCAGGCCAGGATATCGAGCGGGTCCTTGGTTTCCAGCGCTTCCATCTCGCCCTGCGGCATGGAGAAGGGATTGTGGCTGAAATCGACGCGCTTCTGCTCTTCGTCATATTCGAACATCGGGAAGTCGACGATCCAGCAGAACTTGAAACAATCCTGCTCGATCAGCTCCAGCTGCTCGCCTACCTGCGTGCGCGCGGCACCTGCCAGCTTGGCCGCTTCGCTTTCCTTGCCGGCGGCGAAGAACAATCCGTCGTCCGGGCCAAGGCCGAGCTCGTTATACAGCTCTTCCATCCGCTCCGGCCCGTGGTTCTTGGCGATGGGACCGCCAAACTCACCGCCCTTGCGGGTCACATAGCCGAGGCCTGCGAAGCCTTCGCCGCGCGCCCAATTGTTCATGTCGTCGAAGAACTTGCGGCTCTTGTCCGCAGTGCTGGGCGCCGGGATCACGCGCACGCGCCCGCCGCCGCCCACGATCTTCTCGAACAGGCCGAAGCCGGACTTCTCGAAATGCGAGGTGACATCGCTGATGACCAGCGGGTTGCGCAGGTCCGGCTTGTCCGTGCCGTATTTCAGCATGGCTTCGGCATAGGGGATGCGCGCGAAGCTGCCGGACGGCGTTACGCTCTTGCCGTCCGCGAATTCCTCGAAACAGCCGGCCAGCACGGGCTCCAGCGCCTGGAACACGTCTTCCTGCGTCACGAAGCTCATCTCGAAATCGAGCTGGTAGAATTCCAGGCTGCGATCAGCGCGCAGGTCTTCGTCGCGGAAGCAGGGTGCGATCTGGAAATACCGGTCGAAGCCGGACACCATCAGCATCTGCTTGAACATCTGCGGCGCCTGCGGGAGGGCGTAGAACTTGCCGTTGTGCATGCGGCTGGGCACCAGGAAGTCTCGCGCGCCTTCCGGGCTGCTGGCGGTCAGGATCGGCGTCTGGAATTCGGTGAAGCCCTGATCGCGCATGCGGCCGCGCAGGCTCTCGATCACCTTGGCGCGCAGCATGATGTTGCGGTGCATCGTCTCGCGGCGCAGGTCCAGGAAGCGGTACTTCAGGCGGATATCCTCAGGATAATGCTGCTCGCCGGCCACCGGCATGGGCAATTCTTCCGCGCGGCTCTGGATCGTGGCAGCCCGAGCGAAGACTTCGATCTCACCCGTAGGCAGATTGGCATTGACGGTCGCCTCGGCCCGCGCCTTCACCTCGCCATCGATGGTGACGACGCTTTCCAGCTTCAGCCCTTCCAGGATCGGCAGCGCGTCCGAATCCTCGTCCGCCACGATCTGGGTGATGCCGTAATGGTCGCGCAAATCGATGAAGAGCACGCCGCCATGGTCGCGCTTCTTGTGCACCCAGCCGGACAGGCGGACGGTCTCGCCGACGTCGCTTTGGCGGAGCGCGGCGCAGTTGTGGGTACGATAGGCGTGCATGGGGAGCTCTAACTTTCTGCCGGAATAAGCGGGAATTGCGCGCGCGTTGGAGCGCCGCGCAAAAGCGCGCCCCTAACAGCCACCGGGCGGCGTTTTGTCAAGGTTCGTCTGGCCGGTGTCAGGCCAGCCGCAGGCGCCTGAGCGCCCGCATGGCCACGCCGCGCAGCCATGGATACTGCCCCGGCGGCGGCATGGCCACGCCCACCCGGCGCATCGCCGCATTGAAGCTCCACGCATCGTCCTGCAGCAGGCTGCTGCGAGAGCGCCACGTGACCGAGAGTGAAACCGACGGCTCCTCACCCACGGTGACCGTGTGCGCCGCCTTGAATGGCACGTGCAGGGCGTCCCCGCTGCGCAGCTCATGCGGGACCGCGAAACGCGCGGCTCCCTCGCTCCACTCCAGCAGATTGTCGCCGGATGCATGGTAATATTCGTTGTCCTGCGGCGACGGCAGGCCCGCTTCGGGGGAGATAATTGTAAAGTGCTTGCTCCCCGCAATCTGCAACAGGACGTTGTACTCCGGATCGAAATGCAGCGGCGTCAGAAGCCCGGGCGAGCTGACGAACAGGAACGCCACCGGATGCAGCAGCGCGCCCGTGGGGCTCTCCGCGACAGGGCCGATGGCCGTCACGATCTCAGCAACGACATCGGCAAAATCCGGCCAGCGCGCAAGGTCGCGCAGCATGATCCAGCGCTTGGCCGTGGCGAGATCGTCCAGCAAGGATCCGAAATCGTCCGGAAGGTCCGCGAGCGGACGGAAGCGGCCCTCCGGCGTATCTTCCCGCACCTCCATCAGCGAGCGGGCGCCGCTGGCAAGCGCATCGCGGATCGCGGGCCATGAGAGGGACTGCCGGTGCGCGAGGAGATGGCCGAAACGCGCCGCTCTGTCCGGATAGCAGGCAGCCAGCGCGTCCGTATCGAACACGCCGATATCGCTGCCGATCCAGTCGCCATCGTGGTGGAAGTCATGCCGCATGGCCGCCTCCCTAACGCTGATACCGTTAAGACCAGCTTGACCCCTGGCCATGCCCCTCTACAGCGCGCGCTCGCGAAGCGGTGCATAGCTGCCTGCGCGGCATTGCCGTGCGCAGGGCACTCCCGCTACCTTGCCCGGCGCGGCCTTCAACCGCACGGTTTCCTTGGGCCCGGCCCGGGGGCGGCACTCCGCCCACAGATTGAAAAGCGACGATGAAGATACACCCGCTGATTACCGATAGCGATACGCTGGCCGACTTCTGCGAAAAGATGGCGGAAAGCGAATTCGTGTGCGTCGACACCGAATTCATGCGCGAGAATACCTATTACCCGCTGCTCTGCCTGGTGCAACTTGGCAATGAGGAGGAAGCCGCCGCCATCGACCCGCTGGCAGACGGCATCGACCTCTCCCCGCTGTGGGACCTGCTGTGCGACAATGAGGAGGTCCTGAAGATCTTCCACGCCGGCGGTCAGGACGTGGAGATCGTCTACAACTTCACCGGCAAGACGCCGCATCCCATCTTCGACACGCAAATTGCGATGATGGCCATCAGCCAGTCCGAGCAGATCGGCTATGCCAACCTCGTCGAAAGCTGGCTGGGCAAGACGATCGACAAGGGCGCGCGCTTTACCGACTGGAGCCGCCGCCCGCTGACCGAACGGCAGATCGAATATGCCATCGGCGATGTGACGTACCTCGCCCAGATATTCCCGCGCATGCTGAAAAAGCTGATCAAGACCGGCCGCGGTGCCTGGCTGAATGCGGAGATGGAAAAGCTGGCCGACCCGTCCAATTACAACGCCGATCCCGAAAAGCTGTGGCGCAAGATCCGCGCACCGTCGCGCAACGCCATGGTGCTGGGCCGGCTGAAGGCGCTGGCCGCATGGCGCGAAGGCGAAGCGCAGGACAAGGACATTCCTCGCGGCCGTATCATGCGCGACGAGACGCTGGCCGACATCGCCAGCCATCCGCCCAAGAAACAGGCGGACCTCGGCAAGGTGCGCGGCCTTTCCAACGCCTGGAAGGACAATGACATCGGTCGCCGCCTGATGAAGGTGCTGGAAGGCGCGGAGGAATTGCCCAAGTCCGAAATGCCGGCCAAGCCCAAGCGCGGCGCGCCGCTGGGCAAGGAAGGCGCGCTGGTGGCGGACCTGCTGAAGCTGTTGCTTAAGATCCGCAGCCGCGAAATCGAGATCGCCAGCCGCCTGCTGACCCGGTCCGACGAGCTGGAGGCGCTTGCCGCCGGCGTGCGCGACCTGCCCGTTCTGGAAGGCTGGCGTTACGAGGTGTTCGGCAAGGAAGCGGTCGAGCTGGTGGAGGGAAAGCTGGCCTTTGCCGTCGAGGGTGGCAGGCTGAAGATGGCCCCCATTGCCGACATTGCGAAAGGCCCCGAAGAGCCCGCCGAATCCACCGAGCCTGACCCGGAGCCCGAGACCGACCCCGAGACCGCGCAGGAGTGAGCACGTACCTGCCCACTATCAAGCAGCTGCAATATCTGGTGGCGCTGCACGAACACAATCATTTCGGGCGTGCTGCAGAAGCCAGCTTCGTGTCGCAGTCCACCCTGTCCGCCGGGATACGCGAGCTGGAAACCCTGCTGGGCGTAACGCTGGTGGAACGCAGCCGCCGCGTCGTGCGCTTCACGCCGCTGGGCAACCAGGTGGTGGCAAAGGCACACCGCCTGCTGCGCGAGGCGGAGGAGCTGTCCGATCTGGTGCAGGCCAGCGGGAAGCCCCTGTCCGGCGAATTGCGCATGAGCGTGATCCCCACCATCGCGCCCTTCCTGCTGCCCAAGATCCTGCCGCGCCTGCGCCGCGAGCGCCCGCAGCTGAAGCTGTTCCTGCGCGAGGAGACCAGCGGCGATGCGGTGGAAAGCCTGCATCATGGCCGGGCGGATTGCGTCCTGCTTGCCCTGCCCTTTGCCACGGGCGAAGTGGAAAGCGCGAAGATCTGCGACGACGAGCTGATGGTGGCCTTCCCCAAGGATGACCCCCGCGATCCACCTGAGATTGTCTCCCCCGGCTCCATCGACGAAGGCCGCCTGCTGCTGCTGGAAGATGGCCACTGCTTGCGCGAGCATGCCCTGGCCGCCTGCAACCGGCCGGAACTGCGCGATAACGCCACCATGATCGGGACCAGCCTGCACACGCTGGTGCAGATGGTGGACAACGGACTTGGACTGACCATGCTGCCACGCATGGCCGTGGATGCCGGGATCCTGCGCGATACGGATATCGTCGCGCGGCCGCTGAAGAGCAAGAATGCGAACCGCGAGATCGCCCTGATCTGGCGGCGAAATTCCCCGCGATCGGCCGAGTTTCGCCTGCTCGCGGAAGAGTTGAGAGCGGGTTAACACGCGTTTTACCGCAAGTTTACCTCCATTTGGGAAAGTGCATCCGGGACAATAGTAAAACAGGACCGGGTCATGCGTTCTTACAATCGATTTGAAACCGACAGGGAAATTGCCTGCACGATCAGCGGTGGTCGCGATTTCGTGCAGCTGTACAACCTCTCATGCGGGGGCTGCATGATCGAGACGGGCCACCCGGACGCAGCGGTCAACGCCATTGTCCAGGTCCACCTGAACGACATGACGGTGATGCCGGGCCGCATCGTGTGGCGCTGCGGCCGCAATGCCGGGGTCAAGTTCGAAGTGCCGCTGCACAGCCGCCTGGTCGAAAGCCTGGGCTACATGCCGGGTGAGGAATTCGACGCCAGCGATCCGCGCGACCGCTTCGGCATCCCGCTGGAAACGAACAGCTGGGCCAGCGACGCCATCGTCGACGGTGCGCGCCTGGGCTGATCTTGCGCGGCCTTCCGGCCCGCGATTCAATCCATGTGTTTCAGGCCGACGCGTAGGTAATCCCAGCCGGTTACCAGCGTCAGGATGGCCGCTGCCCACAAGGTGGTGAGGCCGACGGTGTGCGGCACGTTCACGTCTATCGCGCCAAATGGCATGGTCCAGCCAGGCAGCGCCTGCCCTAAAATCAGGGATCCCAGCGCGACCAGCTGGAAAGTGGTCTTCCACTTGGCCAGCTTGCTGACGGGCATGCTGACCTGCAGGCCGCCCAGAAACTCGCGCAGCCCCGATACTGCAATTTCTCGGACCAGAATGATGAGCCCGGCGATCACATGCGCGTCGCCCACATAGGGGCCGCGCAGCACGCCCTGCGCCGCCAGCACCAGGATGACGGCGGCCACCATGATCTTGTCCGCAATCGGATCGAGGAAGATGCCCAGCTTGCTCACCGCTCCGCTTGAGCGCGCCAACATGCCGTCGAAGTAATCCGTGATGCCCATCGCGCAATACAGTGCGAAGGCGAGGCCATAGCCCAGTTCCCAGCCTGGCCACCACAGGAGGAAGGCCAGCAGCGGGATCGCGACGATGCGCGAAAGGGTCAGGACGTTTGGCAGGCTCAGCATGACTGACAGCAGCCCTAGCGTGTTCGGAGTGCCGGAAAAAGGACCCCGCTTGCCTTGCCCACGGCAATTCCACCGCTAAGCTGCCCGGACACGCCGGATGGCGCCATGCAAGGGGCACGATGTTTACTTCCACCCACCTGCTGAAACGGCGCAGGTTCCTGCCGCTGTTCGCCACCCAGCTGTTCAACGCCTTCAACGATAACGTCTACAAGACGACGATGGTGCTGTTCGTCGTCTACACCATCTACAATTCGGCGGAGAGCGAGACGATGTTCTCAAGCGTCGCCTCCGGATTGTTCATCCTGCCCTTCTTCCTGCTCTCCGCCATCGCCGGACAATTGTCCGATTTGCGCGACAAGGCCGTGCTGATCCGGCGCATCAAGGCGGCGGAAATCGTGCTGATGTGCGTGGGTGCCGTGGGCCTGTTCATGGCGTGGAACGGCATAGCGGTGGATGCGGTGGCCATCCCCCTGCTGCTGGCAACGCTGTTCGGCACAGGCGTGCAATCGGCATTCTTCGGCCCCATCAAATACGCGATCCTGCCGCAGCACCTGAAGAAGGATGAAGTGCTGGCCGGCACCGGCCTGGTGGAGGCCGGGACCTATATAGCCATCATGGGCGGGACGATCCTGGCGGGCCTGCTGTCCGAAAATGTCGAGATTGCCGCCTTCGCCATCGTTACCTTTGCCGTGATGGGCTACCTCGTTTCGCGGCAGGTCCCGCCTGCCCCGCCGCAAGGCGAGAAGGAAAAGATCGACTACAATCCCTTCACATCGTCCTGGGCGCTGCTGCGCGACACGATGCAGAACCGCGAGATCCTTTACGCCATCATCGCTATCAGCTTCTTCTGGACCATCGGCAGCGTGCTGTTCATCCAGTTCCCGCCGCTGGCCAAGAACGTCCTACTGGCCGATCCGAAGGTGGCGAGCCTGTTCCTCGTCTCCTTCTCCGTCGGCGTGGCAGTGGGATCGGTCACCATCAATCTGCTGCTGAAGGGCCGGGTGTCGGCCCGCTATGCCCCGATATCCGTGCTGATGATGGGGATCATGGTGGCGCTGTTCTACATGGTATGCCGGGCATGGAATGCCGGGCTGCGCAGCGACGAGCTGATGGATGTGACGATGTTCCTGTCCTACCCGCTGGCCTGGGTAGTGCTCGGCAGCCTTCTGCTGATCGCAATTTTCGGCGGCATGTTCGTGGTGCCGCTCTATGCCTTCCTGACCACGCGCGTGGCGGCAAATATGGCCAGCCGCACGGTCGCGGCGAACAATATCGTGAATTCGGGTTCGATGGTGATCGGCTCGCTGCTGGCCTTCGCGCTCAGTACGATCGGGATACCGCTGGCGGAGCAGGTGTTGCTGTCGAGCGCCATGTGCCTCGTATCAGTGTGGCTGGGAATGAAACTTTACCGCGCGGAGCAGGATGCCGCGATCCACGCGGCGGAGACCGCCCCGGCCTGAGGCGTTACCAGATAAAGGTCATCACCGCGACGAAGCAGGCGGAATAGGCGAGCGCAAAGCCGCGCACATCCTCTGCATTCACAGCGAAGGGCACCCGCCAGGCGCGATGGCGACGCCGCGTGTCCTTGCAGACATAGGCGGGCAAGCTGGCCCGGAAAGGGTGACGGGCCGACTCATCGGTAAGGACCAGTGCTCTTCTCATGACGAGGGGGTTAACGCGGTGCTAACCATTTGGAACCCCGGCTTTATGCGCCTGTCCACAGCGGGGACATTAACCCAATCCGGCAACCATGAGCGTTTTGTGCGCCGCGCCGCATTGCCGCCGCCGCGGCGCGCCGCTAATCGGTTTCGCATGAAACAAAGCGCCGCCAAGCTCCTCGTCCAGTGCCTCAAAGCGCAGGAATGCCGCCGTATCTTCACCGTGCCGGGGGAGAGCTTCCTGCCCGTGCTGGATGCCCTGCACGATAGCGACGGAATTGAAACCATAATCTGCCGCCAGGAAGGCGGTACGGCCTTCATGGCCTGCGCGGATGGCAGCATCACCGGGCGGCCCGGCGTCGCCTTCGTCACGCGCGGACCGGGCGCCACCAACGCCAGCATCGGCGTCCACGTAGCCATGCAGGATTCGCAGCCCATGATCCTGTTCGTGGGCGACGTCGCGCGCGAGATGCGCGACCGCGAAGGCTTCCAGGAAATGGACTTCGCGGCCTATTTCGGCCCGATCTGCAAGTGGTCTGCCCGGATCGACGATGCCGCGCGGATCCCGGAATACATCGCCCGCGCCTATGCCACCGCCACCTCCGGCCGTCCGGGCCCGGTGGTCATCGCCCTGCCCGAAGACATGCTGTCGGACGAGGTCGAGGGGCTGGAGCCGCGCCCCTTCGTCCACCGCCCGGCGCAGGCCCCCTGCCCCGACGCGCTGGCCACCATGATGGCGATGATCGGCGATGCGTCTTCCCCCGTCGCCATCGTCGGCGGCGCAGGCTGGAATGCCAAGGCACGCGAGCACTTCACCCGTTTCGCCGAAGACATCGGCCTGCCGGTTGCCACCGCATTCCGGCGGCAGGACGCGATTTCCCCGGACTCGCCGGTCTATGCCGGAAACCTGGGCTACGGCCCGAACCCCAAGCTGCTGGAGCGCATCAGGCAGGCAGACCTGCTACTGGTGGTGGGCGCACGCATGGGAGAGGCCACGACCGACGGCTATGAACTCGTCACGCCGGACCATCCCGGACAGCTGCTGGTCCATGTCCATCCCGACCCGGAGGAGCTCCAGCGCGTCTATCGCGCAGACCTGGCGATCTGCGCCGACATGGGCGAGTTTGCCGAGGGCGCGGACCTGTGGGACCACGACATCCTGTCCTTCGATGCCGGGCAGCAGGCGCATGAGCAATGGCTGGCCTTCAATACGCCCGGCAGCGACGGGACAAAGCTGGACCTTGCGCAATGCCTGGCCGCCGCGCGGCGGATCCTCCCGGCGGACAGCGTGATCTGCAACGGGGCCGGCAATTTTTCCAGCTGGTGGCACCGGTACTGGCCCTATGCCGGCTATCCTTCGCAAATGGCGCCGACCGCGGGCGCGATGGGTTACGGCGTGCCCGCAGCAGTCGCGGCGAAGCTGGCCCTGCCCGATCGCTGCGTCGTCGCGGTGGCGGGCGACGGCGACTTCCTCATGAACGGGCAGGAGCTGGCCACGGCCGCGCAATACGGCCTCGATCTGCTGGTTATCGTGGTGGACAACGGGACATACGGCACGATCCGCATGCACCAGGAACGGGAATTTCCCGGCCGTGTCAGCGGCACCAGCCTTGCCAATCCGGATTTTGCGAAATTGGGCGAAGCGTTCGGGGCGCAGAGCTGGCGCGTGGAAACGGCGGATGAATTTGCCGAGGCGCTACAGCAGGCTGTCTCCGCCAAGGGCCTTCGCCTGATCCACTGCCTGCAGGATCAGGACGTGATCGCCGCATCGGGCGTGACGATCGAGGGGCTGCGCGCCCGCTAAGGCCCGTTGCGCCCTTAGCCTTCGGCCATCTTGCAGATGATGTCCCACTCGTCCGGCTGGATTTCCGCCACGGACAGGCGGGACAGGCGCACCAGCTCGATATCGGGCAGCTGGTCCGATGCAGCTTTGATCTGCTTCAGGGTCACGGGGTTATCCAGTGTGCGGACCGGCTTGATCTTCACCGCAGCCCACTTACCCTCCGGATCGGTGGGGTCGGTGATATGCGCCTCGCTCACCTCGGCGATGCCCACGATCTCCAGCCCTTCGCGCGAGTGGTAATAGAAGATCTTGTCGCCCACCTCCATCGCGGCGAGGTTGTTCTTCGCCCGGTGGTTGCGAACCCCGTCCCATACCGTCTCACCATCGCGCTGCAGGTCGTCCCAGCTGTATTTGAAGGGTTCGGATTTCATCAGCCAGTGACGGGCCACGCAATTTCTCCTGCAAGCTAAGGCTGGCGGGCCTAGCGAAACCGACCCCTCACCGCAATTAACCGAAAAGTGACATTGACCAATTATGCCCGGACCTTCGAGTTAGGGGGACTGGACGAGTGATCGCATTCCGCAAACGCGCAAAGGCCGAAGATGGCGCGCGTTCGGCTGCCTTGCAGAAGGCAGACCGCGACATTGTGACGCTAGGCATTGCGGCCGCTGCGTTGATCCTCTTTGTGGGGACCGGCGGCACTATCATGCCGCAAGTACTGGACAGCTGGTTCGGCACGGCGGCCCCGCCCGACCTGCTTCTGACCAACGCGTTGCTGCTCAATATCGCACTCGTGATCTTCGGATGGCGGCGGTACACGGAGCTGCGCCGCGAAGTGGAAGAACGCCGCCGCGCAGAAGAAACGGCGCGTTTGCTGGCCGAGACGGACCCGCTCACTGGCTGCCTCAACCGCCGCAGCGCGAATGCCCGGATCGATGAGCTGATCCAGGCTGCCCGCGAGAATGAGCAGGCCGCAGCCGTGCTCGTACTCGACCTCGACAATTTCAAGCAGGTCAATGACCAGAACGGCCACCAGGTCGGCGACGCCGTGCTGCGTGAGGCTGCAGCGCGCCTGACCCGGGAAATGCCCGTCGGCGGAATCCTGGCACGCACGGGCGGCGATGAATTCGCCTGCGCCATCGCCTTCGAGAGCGATGACCAGGAGCGGATCGAGAAGGTCGTCCTGCGCATCCTCGAAGCCATGGGCAAACCCATTACGCACGAGGAATCCGAATACGGCATCACCGTGTCCATCGGCATTGCCCGCAGCGATGCGGATGCGGAGCGTGAAGACGAGCGCAAGGACGCCGAATGGATGCTGCACTGCGCAGATATCGCAATGTACCACGCCAAGGGCCGCGGCCGGAACTGCCACGTCTGGTTCGAACCGCGCATGGAGAGCGATTTTCGCTTCCGCCGCGAGCTGGAAAACGGGATTCGCGAAGGCCTCGGCCGCGGCGAATTCGTGCCATATTACGAGCGTCAGATTGCCCTTGGATCGGGCGAGCTGACCGGCTTCGAGATGCTGGCGCGCTGGCACTCGCCCAAGTTGGGCACGGTGCTGCCGGAAGTCTTCATTCCGGTGGCCGAGGACATGGAGCTTATCTCCGAATTGTCCGAACAGCTGATCCGCCGCGCGCTGGACGATGCCAAGGAGTGGGATGCGAACCTCTCGCTGGCGATCAACATCTCTCCGCTGCAATTGCGCGACCCGTGGTTTGCCCAGAAGCTGCTGAAGATCCTTTCGGAAAGCGGCTTCCCGCCGCACCGGCTGGACGTTGAAATTACCGAGAGCTGCCTGCATGAAAATCCGGCCATGGTGCGCTCCATCCTGGTCTCGCTGAAGAACCAGGGCGTGCGCGTCAGCCTCGACGATTTCGGAACCGGCTATTCCAACCTCAGCCAGCTTCGCAGCCTGCCCTTCGACCGGCTCAAGATCGATCGCAGCTTCGTGACGGAGCTGGGCGGCGAAAGCGATTCGGGTGCCATGGTCGGCGCCATCGTGGCCCTGGGCCGCAGCATGGGCATGCCCATAGTGGCCGAGGGCGTGGAGAACGAGACGGTCCTGGCGCAGCTGGCCAAGCTGGGTGAGCTGGAAGGCCAGGGCTATTTCTACGGCCATCCTGCCGATGCCGCTGCAACGCGCGAAATGCTGCGTAAGGAAGGCCGGCTTGCGGGCGATGCACAACGCGATCAGCCCGGTGACGAGGGCCTGGCCAAGGCCAGCTGAGCGCCGGGCCGACACGCCCCGGCATTGCCTCTGGACGCGCTGCCCCCTAACTGGCGGCAATGCGCGCTGAATTCATCAAGATGCACGGTCTGGGCAACGACTTTGTCGTGCTGGATGCGCGCGCGCAGGCCCTGCCCG
Source organism: Paraurantiacibacter namhicola (assembly GCF_001687545.1). Lineage (NCBI taxonomy): Bacteria > Pseudomonadati > Pseudomonadota > Alphaproteobacteria > Sphingomonadales > Erythrobacteraceae > Paraurantiacibacter > Paraurantiacibacter namhicola. Next base: position 1,970,492 of record NZ_CP016545.1, read on the forward strand.
AGATGACGCCTGCGATGGCCTCCGCTCTGGCGGACAGGCACACGGGAATTGGCTGCGATCAACTGATCGTGCTCGGCGCAGCAGATAATGCCGATATCGCGATGCGCATCTTCAACCACGATGGCGGGGAAGTGGAGGCCTGCGGCAATGCCACCCGCGCCGTTGGCCTGCTGCTGGGGAAACCCGCCACGATCCGCACGGCTGGAGGCTTGCTGCATGTCGCGCCCGCAGATGCAGGCATTGAAGTGGATATGGGCCAGCCGCGCTTCGACTGGCAGGACATCCCGCTAGCGGACCCGATGGACACGCTGGACATGCCGGTAGGCTGGGAGGCGCTTGAACGCCCCGTCGCCGTCAATGTCGGCAATCCGCATGCCGTGTTCCTCGTGCCCGATTGCGACGCGGTAGAGCTGGAACGGCTGGGCCCCGTCATCGAGAATGACCCGCTCTTCCCGCAGCGCGTGAACGTGAATGTCGCTTCCATCGAGACTCGCAGTCGCATACGCCTGCGTGTCTGGGAACGCGGCGCCGGCCTGACCCGCGCCTGCGGGACCGGTGCCTGCGCCACGGCGGTTGCCGCGATGCGAAGGAAGCTCGTCGACCGCGCCGTCACCGTCGGCCTGCCGGGCGGCGACCTTCACATCGCGTGGCCATCCGACGATGCCAGCATCACCATGACGGGCCCGGCGATCGAGAGCTATCGCGGCAGCTTCGAATGGGACGATTACGCGTGAGCCATGCTCCGGAAGTCATATCGCTCGGCTGCCGCCTGAACCTGTCGGAAAGCGAGAACATTCGCGCGATGCTGCGCGATGACGAGGACGTGGTCATCGTCAATTCCTGCGCCGTGACCAGCGAGGCCGTGCGCCAGACCCGGCAAGCGATCCGCCGTGCCCGCCGCGCGCGCCCCGGATCGCGCCTGCTGGTGACAGGCTGCGCCGCCGATATCGAGCGCGAACAGCTTGCAGCCATGCCCGAAGTCGACGGGCTGGTCGCGAATACCACCAAGCTGGACCCGCGCGCGTGGAATATCGCGCCCCGCCCCGCACCCGCGCCCAGCGTAAAGCACACCCGCGCCTTCGTCGCCGTGCAGAACGGGTGCGACCACTCCTGCACCTTCTGCGTCATCCCGCAAGGCCGCGGCACTAGCCGTTCGTTGACGACGGCAGAAGTGCTGCGCGAAGTGGAGCGCCACCTGGAACACGGCGCAGCCGAGGTGGTCCTGACCGGCGTGGACGTCACCAGCTGGGGCTATGACCTGCCTGACACGCCGCGGCTCGGCACGCTTGTCCGCACAGTGCTGGACACATTCCCGCAATTGGCCCGCCTGCGCATGTCCTCGCTCGACGGTATCGAGGTGGATGAGGAGCTGTTCGAGCTGTTTGCCGGGCACGATCGCATGATGCCGCATATCCACCTCAGCCTGCAGCACGGCCATGACCTGATCCTGAAACGCATGAAGCGCCGCCACAGCCGCGCGGAAGCGGTGGAGCTGGTGCAGCGACTGAAGGCTGCCCGCCCCGACATCGCAGTGGGCGCGGACCTGATCGCCGGCTTCCCGACGGAGACGGAGGCGCATCATGCGGATAACCTCTCCATCATCCGTGAATGCGAAATCGTCCACGCACACATATTCCCTTACTCGCCCCGTCCCGGCACGCCCGCCGCGCGCATGCCGCAGGTCGATCGGACCGCGGTAAAGGCCCGCGCCGCTACGCTTCGCGCCGAAGCCGCAGCCCTGCGCGACGAATGGCTGACCTCCCTCGTCGGGCAGCGCCTGCAGGTGGTCGCGGAAAGCGACGGGACAGGCTATGCGGAGAACTTCGCCCGTGTTGCCGTGCCGCCTGGCACAGCGCGCGGCACAATCCTGCCCATCACGCCGACCGGACACAAAAAAGGCCTGCTTTCATGAGTGAACCCACGCAATCGACATGGTCGGACCGCCTGTTTGGCGGCTTTCGCAAGACGTCGGAGCGGTTGGGCGAGAACCTGACGGGCGTGGTCGGCACGGCCAAGCTGGACGATGCAACGCTGGACGATGTCGAGGACGCGCTGATCCTGTCCGACCTTGGCCCCGCTGCCGCCGGCCGCATCCGCGCGAAGCTGGCGGAAAAGCGCTTTGGCCTGAGCATCACGGAAACCGAGCTGAAGGAAGCGGTGGCGGAGGAAATCGCCGCCATCCTGCGCCCGGTGGCAAAGCCGCTGGAGGTCACCGCCTTCCCCCGCCCACAGGTGGTGCTGGTGATCGGCGTCAACGGCAGCGGCAAGACCACCACCATCGCCAAGCTCGCCCACCTGTTTCAGGAAGACGATTACGGCGTGCTTCTGGCGGCGGGCGACACGTTCCGTGCCGCTGCCATCGGTCAGCTGAAGGTCTGGGCCGACCGCATCGGCTTGCCCATCGTCACCGGTCCCGAAGGCGGCGATCCCGCCAGCATCGTGTTCGATGCTGTGAAGCAGGCGACCGATACAGGCATCGATGCGCTGGTGGTGGACACCGCCGGACGCCTGCAGAACAAGCGCGAGCTGATGGACGAACTGGCGAAGATCCGCCGCGTCCTTGGCAAGCTGAACCCCGAGGCGCCGCACGACGTCGTGCTGGTGCTGGATGCCACGAATGGCCAGAATGCGCTTTCTCAGATCGACGTGTTCAAGGAAGTGGCGGGCGTCACCGGCCTGATCATGACCAAGCTGGACGGCACGGCCCGCGGCGGCGTCCTAGTTGCGGCGGCGGAGCAGTACGGCCTGCCGATCCACGCCATCGGCGTGGGCGAGACGATGGACGACCTGCGCCCCTTCGACCCGGACCTGGTGGCACGCGTGATTGCGGGTGTGGCATAATCTACGACACAGCAAATCCGCTCAGGCTGAGCTTGTCGAAGCCCCCTGCAGCTTTTCACAACATCCTTCGACAGGCTCAGGATGAGCGGGAATTGGACTGAGAAAAATGACAGCAGAAGCCCCCTCACAGGCGCCCATCGCCGCCAAGCCGAAGTCCGGCTGGATCAACATATTGGTCGATTACGGCCCGCTGCTAGTGTTCTTTGCCGTCTACAAGCTGACCAGTCCCGACGGGAACAACACCGCGGGCGAGATCATGGCCGTCATCAACGGCACGGGCGCCTTTATCGTCGCGGCCGTCATCGCGCTGGCGGTCAGCAAATGGCGGCTGGGCAAGGTTTCGCCCATGCTGTGGCTCTCCACCGCGCTGATCGTGGGCTTCGGCGCGCTGACGATATATTTCCGGGACGAGCGCTTCATCCAGTGGAAGCCGACCATCATTTACGTGCTGTTCGGCGCGGCGCTGCTTATCGGATATGCGAAGCGCAAGGCGCTGCTGAAATATTTGCTGGAAGCCGCCTTCGACGGGCTGAGCGACGAAGGCTGGCTGAAGCTGTCGCGCAACTGGGCCTGGTTCTTCCTGGCGCTGGCCGTGCTCAACACCGTTCTGATCTACACGATCAGTTTCGAGGCGTGGCTGGCGGCCAAGCTGTGGCTGTTCATGCCGCTGAGCTTTATCTTCACCTTCAGCCAGCTTCCCATGCTGATGCGCCACGGGTTGGACCTGGAAGGCAAGAAGGAAGCCGAGACCACGCCGCCCGTGGACTGACGGGCTGCGCGATCAGATCTCGACCTGGCTGCCCAGTTCCACCACGCGGTTGGTGGGCAGGCGGAAGAATTCCATCGGCGTTGCCGCGTTGCGCATCATCCAGCTAAACAGCTTCTCGCGCCACACGGCCATGCCGGGATTGTCCGCCATCAGCAGCGTCTGGCGGCTGAGGAAGAAGCTGGTCGACATCATGTCGAACTTCCCATCGCACATCGTCACATCGTCCAGCGCACGCGGTACGTTGGTTTCCTGCATGAAGCCGTAATGCAGGATCACGCGGTAGAAGCCGTCGCCCAGCGACGTGCATTCGATCCGGTCTTCCTCAGCGATATAGGGCACATCGTCGATTAGGACCGTCAGCACCACGATCCGGTCATGCAGCACCTTGTTGTGCTTGATGTTATGCAGCAGCGCAGATGGCGTGCCGGTGCTGCCGGAGTTCATGAAGATCGCCGTGCCGGGGACGCGCGCAGTGCTGCCGCGGGCGGACTTGGCGAAGATGTCCAGCGGCAGGCTGACTTCCTTCATGCGCCCGCGCAGCAGTGACCTGCCCTTCGACCACGTCGTCAGCAATGTGAACGCAATCGCGCCCACCAGCAGCGGGAACCAGCCGCCTTCCGGCACCTTCGTCAGGTTCGCGGCAAAATAGGCGCCGTCCACAATCAGGAACAGGACGACCACCGGAATGGCGATCCACTTCGGCCACTTCCACACGCCGATCAGCAACACCGCCATCAGCAGCGTGTCGATGGTCACCGCACCTGTAACCGCAATGCCGTATGCACTGGCGAGGTTGGAGGAATTCTGGAAGGTCAGCACCAGCACGATCACGGCGATCATCAGCGCCCAGTTGATGCTGGGGATGTAGATCTGGCCGGAATGCTCATCACTGGTGTGGCGGATGGAAAGGCGCGGCACGAAGCCCAGCTGGATCGCCTGGTGGGTGATGCTGAAGGCGCCGCTGATCACGGCCTGGCTGGCGATGAACGTGGCGAATGTGGCCAGGATCACCAGCGGCAAGCGATAGGCCTCGGGCGCCAGGTAGAAGAACGGGCTCTGGATGGCCTCTGCCGCCCCGGCATCGTCCAGGCCCATGATCATCGCGCCCTGGCCGAAGTAGTTCAGCAGCAGGCAGGGCATGACAAAGCCGAACCAGCTCAGCTTCATCGGACCGCGGCCGAAATGGCCCATGTCGGAATACAGCGCCTCGCTGCCGGTCACCGCAAGCACGACCGAACCAAGCGCCAGGAAGGCCAGCCACTTGTCCGTGATGAAGAACTGCACCGCGTACCAGGGATTGAGCGCGTAGAAGATCTCCGGCGTCTGGACGATCTGGACGATGCCCATGAAGGCGATGATCGTGAAATAGACGATCATGACAGGCGCAAAGAGCGCGCCGACCTTCGCCGTCCCGCGCTTTTGCAGCACGAACAGGCCGATCAGCAGGACCAGCGCGATGGGGATCACCATCCGGTCCAGCCGGTGGTCCACCACGGTCAGGCCTTCCACGGCCGACAGGACCGAAATGGCAGGCGTAATCATGCTGTCGCCGTAGAAAAGCGCTGTCGCAAAGACCCCCAGCAAGACGATCAGCCAGCTGTGTTTGGATTTGCCAAGGTGGCGCGTGATAAGCGCAATCAGGGCCAGCGAACCGCCCTGCCCGTTATTGTCCGCCCGCATCAGGATGGACACGTACTGGATGGCCACGACCAGCGTCATGGACCAGAAAATCAGGCTGACCACGCCCAGCACGTGCAGATCGTCCAGCGCCAGCGGGTGCGGGCCGACGAATGTCTCGCGGAAAGCGTAAAGCGGGCTGGTGCCGATATCGCCGAAGACGATACCGATTGCGCCCACGGCAAGTTTCAGCTTCGCGCTGTCCTTTTCGCCGTGTGCAGCAATGCCGGGTTGTGCGCTCATCGGGATTGACGCCCCTTGGTCAATGCGTCCGCAAGGCCATCGTGGCTGCAACACGCAAACAGGGCGCGGCCTGTATCAGCGCGCTTCGCAGCCCGCAACATTTTGCGATGCACCATGAAAGGGGTTGAACGGGCTTAGCCCCGGCCGATCAGGGCCTGGGCCATGCGGTCGGCCACGACATCGGACGGCTCGCCCGTGTCTTCGCTTTCCTGCCAGATCTCGGTCAGGCGGCCGGGAATCTGCGCGATCCGGCGGCGCACCTCGTTGATGTCGCAGGGCGCGCCCTTTTGGCGGCAGAGATATTCCAGGCTGACATTGATGATGCCGCCGGCGTTGATCACGTAATCGGGTGCATACAGGATGCCGCGCTCCGCCAGCACCTTGCCGTGATGCGCGCGGGCCAGCTGGTTGTTCGCCCCGCCGGCCACGATGGCGCAATCGAGCCGGGCAATGCCTTCGTCATCCAGGATCGCGCCCAGCGCGTTGGGGCTGAACACATCGCAGGCGATGCCCATGATCGCGTCCGCAGCCACGGCATTGGCGCCCAATTCCTTTGCCAGCTGCTCGGCGCGCGCGGGATCGATATCGGCCAGGGTCAGCTTCGCCCCGTCCTTCGCCAGCAGGCGCGCGACTCCGCCGCCGACACTGCCCGTGCCCTGCAGAGCCACATGGACGCCCTGCACACTGTCCTTGCCAAGCTTGTGCTGAACCGCCGCCTTGATGCCGTGATAGATGCCCATGGCCGTGAACGGGCCGGGATCGCCGCCGGCATCGCCATCTTCGGCAGGAAGGCCGCAGACATGCGCCGTGCGCTGCGCAATCGTGACCATGTCGGCTTCGCTGGCGCCGACATCTTCGGCGGTGACGTAATTGCCGCCAAGCGCCTCGACGGCGTCGCCGAAGGCGTGGAGCATCTCAGCCGTCTTGGTGCGGTCCTTGTCGAGCAGGACGACCGCCTTGCCGCCGCCCATCGGCAGGCCGGCCATGGCGTTCTTGTAGCTCATCCCGCGGGAGAGGCGCAGGGCATCGCGCATGGCATCCTTCGGCTCGGCATAGTGCCAGAACCGCGTGCCGCCCGCGCCGGGGCCGAGATGCGTGGAATGCAGGGCGATAATCGCCGTCAGGCCGGACTTGCGATCGTGCACCAGCTCGACCCGCTCATGCGCGTCGTAATCGCTTTCGGTCCAGAATGCCGTCATGTTGCGAGCCCCAACCTTGTCGCTTCGAATCTGCGCGGACAGGCTGGAAAATGGGGCGATCGAGGGGTCTCGAACCCCCGACCTCCGGTACCACAAACCGGCGCTCTAACCAACTGAGCTACGATCGCCACAGCCTGAGCCGCATGGGGGCTGTTAGGCTGCTGCGCCCGCCGGTCAAGCGGCGAATGGCGCGCGGGCGAGCCTGTTGCACAAGCGGCCTGCGATGCAAAGTGAAAACTGCGCGATACGCCTGCAAACGCAACAATATTTCAGCCTTGGTTGCGCGCTGCACGCGCGTTATCAGGCTGGCATGACGAATCCGGGAGAAGCCGACACCGCTTTGCTGGGCAACACGCCCGGCGTTCGCAAGGTGCCGAGCGACAGGCTGCAGATGTACACCGTGCCGGGATTCCTCCCGCCGGAACTGTGCCAGCAACTGATGGACATGATCGACCGCGACCGGCGCCCCTCCACCATCGCCGATCCCAATGGCGACAGTTATTTCCGCACCAGCGAGACCTGCGATCTCGACCCGTCCGATCCCATCATCCAGGACCTTGAGCGGCAACTGTATGCCATCAATGGCATCGACCCCGCGCATGGCGAGCCCGTGCAGGGGCAGCGGTATGAGCCGGGGCAGGAATTCAAGGCGCACACCGACTATTTCGAGCCGAACGGACAGGACTTCCACAAGTTTACCCATGTCGCGGGCCAGCGCACCTGGACCTTCATGGTTTATCTGAACGATGTGGAAGCCGGCGGCGCGACGCGGTTCAAGGTCATCAAGAAGATGTTTCAGCCTGAGCAGGGCCGGCTCGTCTGCTGGAACAACAAGCGCCCCGACGGGACGCTGAACGCCGCGACGATGCATCACGCGATGAAGGTGCGCAAAGGCCTGAAATACGTGATTACGAAGTGGTACCGCGAAAGGCCGTGGGGGTGAGCACGGCCGGCCACCGCGAAGGCGGCTGCCATTGCGGCGCAGTGCGCTTCCGCTTCGCCATGCCCGAACAGCCGCTGATCCGCCGCTGCAACTGCACGATCTGCGCCATGAAGGGCATCGTGATGCTCGATGTCCCAAAGAGCGACGTCGCAGTCACGAAAGGGCAGCAGGCCCTGTCGACCTATCAATTCGGCAGCGAGATCGCGAAGCATCACTTCTGTTCGCGTTGCGGCATCCATGTCTTGCAGGATTTGCGGTCCGAACCGGACAATTGCGGCGTCAGCCTTGCCTGCGTCGATGGCATGTCGATCTACGACCTGGCCGATACGCCTGTCTTCGACGGGCAGAACCATCCCGCCGACACGGGTGAATACAGCTATGTCGGGGTTATGCGGTTCGAAAGGACGCCGCGCGAATCATAAAGGGCGGCCCCGCGGGACCGCCCTTTGCATATTCCGTAACCGGAAAGCTTACTTCTTCTTGAGGGAAAGCCCGCCGAAACGCTTGTTGAACTGGGCAACGCGGCCGCCGTCCTGCAGGCGCTGCGGGCCGCCGGTCCAGGCCGGGTGGCTGGTCGGGTCGATTTCCAGGTTCATGGTATCGCCTTCCTTGCCCCAAGTGGAGCGCGTCTGGAATTCGGTACCATCCGTCATCTTGACGGTGATCATGTGGTAATCGGGGTGCGTATCGGCCTTCATGGCATAAGTCCTTGCTAGCGCGGCCCGGTTCCGACCGGACATGCTGTTGTGCGGGAAAGCGCGCCCTTTAAGGCGCGTTTGAGTGTTTGGCAAGCGTTGCGCGTCAACCCGGCGGGTCGGCGATCATCGCGGTGAATTCGGCGTCGCAGGTGGTCTTGCCCTCAACGCTGGCCGTGCCCTTGAACTTGTAGATTCGGCTGCGCTTCTGGGTGAATTCCACATGCAGGTCGAGCAGGCAGCCCGGCTCCACCGGGGCGCGGAACTTCGCGCCTTCGATGCCCATGAAATAGACCAGCTTGCCGGTCCCGGCCAGTTCCAGCGTCTCGATCCCGAGGATCGCGGCGGCCTGCGCCATGGCCTCGATCTGCAAGACACCGGGCATGATCGGGCGTCCCGGGAAATGGCCCTGGAAGTATTCCTCGTTGAACGAAACGGCCTTTACCGCGTGGATGCGCTCACCAAGGGTGATGGAACGCACCTTGTCCACGAGCAGCAGGGGATAGCGATGCGGAAGGGCCTTCAGCACCTTCACGATGTCGAACGACGCTTCTTCGCTCATGCCCCTGCCCCTCGTCTCTGGACCTTAGCGGCCGGATGCGGCCGGTGCAGCTGCTGCCGGAGCAGCCTGCTGCTGGGCCTGCGCCTGTGCCTGCTGCTCGCGCAGTTCGGCCGGCAGCCAGCCCTGCGGCGGAACGATCTGCACGCTCGGCAGGAGCGCGTCGAGTTCCGTCAGCACAGCCTGGTTCAGATTGTACGTGCTGTCTGCGTAGAGGACATTGTCCGGGCTGATGACCAGCGTGATGCCGTTCTTGTCGGCTGCCGTCTTGATGGCGGGCGAAAGCTGGGCGTTGATCTGCTCTTCGACATAGGCCTGCGACAGGATCACCGGCGCCAGGATTTGCTGCAGTTCGCGCTGGCCATTGGCCTCGATCTGCTGGATCTGCTGGGACAGCTGCTGCATCCGGTTGCGGTCCGGATTGGCGGACTGCTGCAGGGTCTGCAGTTCGGTGTAGAGCGGCTGGAGCTGCGCGCCAATGGCTGCGCGGCGCTGTTCCGCCTGGTCGTAGAACTGCTTGTAAGTGACCGGACGCTGCTGCTCGGCCTGCTTGTAGGCGGCGGAGTTTGCGACCACGGCCGGGATGTTCACGATGGCAACGCCGGGCGCACGCGTCTGTGCGACTGCCGGTGCAGTTGCCAGAGGTGCTGCAAGCGTGCCGAGCGCAAGGCCGGCAGCCAATGCGGACTTCAGGAGAATTTTCATCAGAATTGCGTTCCTACATTGAAGGAGAATATCTTGGTCTCATCGCCTTCCTGCTTCAGCAGGGGATAGGCGACGTCGATCCGGAACGGGCCGAACGGCGAGTTCCAGTTCACACCGATACCGATCGAGACGCGGGGGCTAGGCGAATTGCCATAGAATTCCTCCACGAACGGCGGCAGGCGACGTCCGAGCGGCGTGTTGGGATTGCCACCCGGGTCAAGCGGGTTGGTCACGACATCGCTGCTCACGACATTGCCCATGTTATCTAGGGTGTCTTCCCTGAACAGCTCGTTGCCGTTTTCATCCCGGCTGGGAATAAACAGGCCGGCGGGGAACGGGCTGTTGACCAGCTGCGGCGTCTTGAGGCCGAAGACGGCGCCCACGTCGATGAAGGCGGACGGACGCAGGCCCAGTTCACGCGCACCGCTGCCCAGCGGGATCTCCACCTCGGCACGGCCAAGGTAGAAACCGGTACCGCCAAGGGCGTCGGTCGAGCTCTGGCGCTCGTCATCGATCGGCGTCAGGACCGTGTTGCCGTTGCCGTCCTGCGTATAGAAGCGCCGCACCACGCGCGGGCCGACGCCGCGGATGTCGAAGCCGCGGATCTGCGGCTCGCCAAGGAAGAAACGGTCGTTCAGCAGCACATCGTCAGCATTGGCACCGCGATCCTTCAAGCCCTTGATGACGCCCGTCTCCAGGCTGAGCGAGAAGATGAAGCCGCTGCCGAAGTTCCAGTACTTCGCAGCGTTACCCGTCAGGCGTGCGTAGCGGACGGACCCACCGAGGCCGGCCACATCCAGGCTGACACTGCCGGCCTGGCCACGCGTCGGGCGGATGCGGTTATCCGTCGCGTTGTAGATGAACGACAAGCCGAGGATCGAGCTGGTCCGCGAACCGATCGCATCGCACAGGTAACGGCCCACCAGCAGCGGTTCGCAGCTGCTGATGCCATCGCCATCGAAGTCGGCGAAATACAGGGACTCATCCACGGTGATATCGTCGATATTCAGCGTGTAACGGGCCAGGACCGAGCTGTATTCTGTCAGCGGCAGGCCGGCACGCAGCTGGAAGCCGGTGGTGGACTGCTCGAACGTCGCACTGTCGCGGTCGAAATAGCCGTTGTTGTAGTCCTTGCGGTAGATATCGATACCGGCGGAGATGTTCTTGTCGAACACGTAAGGCTCGGTGAAGCTCAGCGATGCGGACTGCGAGAACCGCGAGTAGTTCGCCGAGAGGCCGATCGTCTGCCCGCGCCCGCGGAAGTTGCGCTGGCGGATGGAGCCCTGGAAGATGAAGCTTTCAAGGCTGGAGAAACCCGCCGAGAGCGAGAGTTCGCCTGTCGCCTGCTCCTGCACGTTGGCTTCCAGCACAATCCGGTCGGGCGAGGAGCCTTCGACCTGCGTAACCTCGAAGTTTTCCTGGAAATAGCCCAGCGAATTGATGCGGGCCGTGGTGCGCTTGACGCCCAGCGAGCTGAAGGCATCGCCCTCTGCCACGCGGAATTCGCGGCGGATGACCTTGTCCTGCGTCAGCGTGTTGCCGTTGATGTCGACACGCTCGACATAGGTCCGGTCGGATTCGTTGATGGTGAACGTGATGTCCATCGTCATCGTTTCGGGATTGCGTTCGAATTCCGGGCGGACATCGGCAAAGGCATAGCCGAATGCACCAGCCGTCTCGCTCAGCTGCTCGACAGTGTCTTCAACGGTCTTGGCATTGTACCACTCGCCGGTTTCCATCGGCAGGCCCGCGGTCAGGCGCGTGCTGTCGAAATCGCGGATGCGGCTGTCGACCTTCACTTCGCCGAACTTGTAGCGCTCGCCTTCTTCCACCACGTAAGTGATGATGAAGTCCTTCTTGTCCGGCGTCAGCTCCGCAACGGCGGAAACGACGCGGAAGTCGGCATAACCTTCGGTCAGGTAGAACTGGCGCAACTTCTGCTGGTCGAAAGCAAGGCGGTCCGGGTCATAGCTGGTGCCGCTGCTGAAAATCTTCAGCAGGCCGGCTTCCTGCGTGATCATCTCGCCCTTCAGATCGCCATCGGAGAATGCCTCATTACCGATGATGTTGATGGCGCGGACCTTGGACTTGGGCCCTTCCGTGATCTCGTAGACGACATCCACGCGGTTCTGGCTGAGCTGGACCATCTTCGGCTCGACCGTGGCGGCGAAGCGGCCCTGGCGCTTGTACAGCTCGATGATGCGCGTGACGTCGGCGCGAACCTTGGACCGGGTAAAGATCTGGCGCGGGGCCAGCTTGATTTCCGGCAGGATCTTGTCGTCCTTGATCTTCTTGTTGCCCTCCAGGACAATACGGTTGATCACCGGGTTTTCCACCACGCGGATGACGACATTGCCGTTATCGAAGGTGATCGAATAATCCGCAAACAGCTCCGTCGCGGCAAGGTCCTTCAGCACCTGGTCGGCCACGGCAGCCGTGTATTCCATACCGGGTTGAAGCTGGATGTAGCTGACGATGGTCTGCGGCTCGAGGCGCTGCGCACCTGCCACGGCAATCGTGCGAACGGTCATATCCTGCGCGGCGGGAGCCGGCGGATTTTGTGCAGGTTGGGCCTGCGTCTCGGCAGGCTGTGCCTGCGTTGCCGGTGCATCCTGTGCGGACACCCCAAGCGGCATGCCCGCAAGCGCGGTGCAGCCCAGCAGGGCGGTTGCATAACGGGTGGCTTTGATGGTCTTGGCCCTGCGGCTCATATACCGTCCAATCTCGTGTCGACTTTTCCTGCGGCGCGGTTGGCATTCCTGCCTGTCCCTTGCCGTTCCCGACCCCCGGGAACATAGCCCCGACCGTGCCGGGACCCAGGCCAAAGCCCTTGCCCGATGGTGGCGGTGCAATCAAGCGGACCGTTGCCGGTAGGTGTCAGCCGTGTTTCCTTTTCCCCGCCTAGCCGCCGAACACGGGCAGCGAGGCGATGTCGTTCACCGTGACAAACAGCATCAGGGCCAGCACAAGTGCGATCCCGGTGCGATACGCCAATTCCATCGATCGGGGGCTGGCAGGCTTCCGGCGGATCGCTTCCGCCGCATAGAATGCCAGGTGCCCACCATCGAGGGCGGGGATTGGCAGCAGGTTAATGAATGCCAAATTAAGAGAGATGAGCGCGGCGAAGCTGACAAAGGCCATTGCGCCGAGGCTGAGCTGCTCCCCGGCGTATTTGGAAATCTTTATCGGGCCGCCCAGCTCCTTCACGCTGCGCTTTCCCGTGATGATCTGGCCGATGCCTAAGATCATCATGCGGGTAATGCGCACGCACTCCCGCCAACCGAGAGCGATGGATTCAAGAACGCCCACCTCTTCGAACGTGATCTGGTTGCTGAAAATACCGAGCCGACCGATCATCGACTTATTCCCAAATTGATCGGTCGCCAAAAAGGCTTCAGTCACTACCGGAATCTCGAACGACTTCCCATCGCGCTCGATCTCCAGAACCATGCGCTTATTGGGCCTCATGATGACCTTGTCAGAGATATTCTGGAACTCGACCATCGGATCGCCATCAATCGCTACAATACGGTCGCCAATCTCAAGTCCGGCATCTCTCGCAGCCGACGCTTGCGCAAAATTCCGCACCACATTGGTTTCGGCAGGGTCTACTGGCGCTGGCTTGCCAACAGCCGCGAAAAAAGCAGCAAAAATAACAATGGCAATCAACAGATTCATCACCGGCCCGGCGGCCACGATCAGCGCACGCTGCCATAGTTTCGCATGATGGAAGCCTGCGCCCTGCACAGGCCGGTGCTCGTCTTCGGCAAGTGCCTCGGGCGTGCCCATGCCGAAGGTGGCGTCCTCCGCCTCCTCGTCGGCCTGGCCGACGCTGGCGGGATTCATGTCGCCCTTGAACTGGACATAGCCGCCCAGCGGCAGGGCGGAGAGCTTCCAGCGCGTGCCGCGCTTGTCCGTAAAGCCCGCCAGTTCCTTGCCGAAGCCGACGGAGAAAGCCTGCGCGCCGACGCCGAACCAGCGCCCGACGAGGTAATGGCCAAGCTCGTGCAGCGTCACCAGCGGCCCCAGCACCAGCAGGAAGCCGAGGACCCACATCCAGACAGGCGTCGATTCGAACATGGGTCAGGCGGTCTCCAGCAATTCGCCCGCGCGCGCCCGCGCTTCGGCATCCACGGCCAGGACATCGTCCAGCGTGGCCGGTGCATCGGGCATGGCGGTTTCCAGGGTCTGCGCCACCAATGACGAAATTTGCGTGAATTTCACCTGACCGGCGAGGAAGGCGGCGACCGCCACCTCGTTCGCTGCGTTCAGTACCGCCGGGGCCGCCCCGCCCGCCTGCAGCGCCTCGCGCGCCAGCCGCGTGGCAGGGAAGCGCGCCTCGTCCGGCGCCTCGAAGGTCAGCTGGCCGATGGCAGCAAGGTCCAGGCTGTCCATCGGCGTGTCCATGCGCTGCGGCCAGGCGAGGCAGCTGGCGATGGGCACGCGCATGTCGCTCGGCCCCAACTGCGCCAGCGTGGAGCCGTCGCGGTATTCGACCATGGAATGGATGACGCTCTGCGGATGCACCACGATGGAAAGCCGCTCCACGCCCACGGGGAACAGGTGGAAGGCTTCGATATACTCGAGGCCCTTGTTCATCATCGTGGCGGAATCGACGCTGATCTTCGCGCCCATGGACCAGTTCGGATGGGCGACGGCCTGCTCGGGGGTCGCGGCGTCCAGTTCGGCCATGCTCCAGGTCCGCAGGGGTCCGCCGCTGGCCGTCAGCGTGATGCGCTTCACATCCTCCACGCGATTGCCTGCGAGGCACTGGAAGATGGCGTTGTGCTCGCTGTCGGTTGGCAGCAAGGTTGCGCCGTGCTTCGCGACGGCAGCGGTCAGCACCTCGCCGGCCGAGACCAGCGCTTCCTTGTTGGCGAGCGCGATGGCCCCGCCCTGCTCCACCGCCGCCATGACGGGCGCGAGGCCCGCCGTGCCGACGATGCCTGCCACCACCATGTCCGCCGGGCGGGAAGCCGCCTCGCACAGCGCCTGCGCGCCGCCCGCGGTTTCTGTGCGCGCATCCCCCAGCGCAGCGCGAAGGTCCGGCAGGCAGCTCTCGTCGCCCACCACCGCCAGCTCCGCATCGAATTCCCGCGCCAGCGCGCCCAGCTCCTCCGCCGAGCAATTCGCCGTCAGCGCAACGACCCGCCACGCCTCGCGGTTGCGCCGGACAAGATCGAGCGTGGATGCCCCGATGGAGCCCGTCGCGCCGAGGATGGTGATGGTGCGGGTCATGTGAGCACGAAGCCAAGCACGCCGACAGCAAATGCGACAGCGATCACGCCATCGACGCGATCGAAGACTCCACCGTGACCGGGGATCAGATTTGACGAATCCTTCACACCGGCTTTCCTTTTCAGCCAGCTTTCAAGAAAGTCGCCTGCTTGCGCGACGCTTGCGAAAACAAACCCTATCAGAGCGATCAAGCCGTAATCGCTGAACTCTGCTGTCCAATAGCTACAAAAGGGTTCAATGAAACCGAACTGATGCGCTCCGACGGTAACAAATTCCGGCCCGCGTTCTTGCAACCATGCGCAGCTCAAACGATCCCACTGCATGGCAACAGCAAGAAAAATGGTCGCGCCGAGCGCGCCACCGAATAATCCAGCCCAAGTCTTCGACGGGCTAATGCGCGGTGCAATCTTCGGTCCGCCGAAGGTGCGTCCAGAAAAATAGGCGAAGGTGTCGACACAAACGACAATGCCGACACAAATTGCGACTTTGGAAGCAGGAAACTCACCAAGTGTCCAAGCCGCAAAGCCAATATAGCCCAATCCGGCCGCCATCCCGACGATACGCCAGGCAAGCGGACCGCCGATCCGCTTTACCAGCCGCAGGAATTCCCACGCCGTCGCAAGCGCAATCAGCGCGATGAATGCGTCGAGGAACCAGCCGCCGAACCACAGCGCCGCTCCGGCCACCGCCAGCATCACCATTGCGCTCGCCGCGCGCTTGGGCAAGTCGCTCGTGCGGACGGAGAGCGGGACGGTGGTGAGGCGCTTCATTCCCGCCTTGAAGCGGTCGCGCTTGCGGAGGGGTTTTTCGTCACCGCCCGCCATAGCGCCGCTCCCGGTTAGCGAAGTCGTCCAGCGCGGTTTTCAGGTGGTCCACGGTGAAATCGGGCCACAGCGTGTCGACGAAGACCATTTCCGCATAGGCCGCCTGCCATAGCAGGAAATTGGACAGCCGGACTTCGCCGCTGGTGCGGATGAGCAGGTCGAGCGGCGGCAGGTCGGCAGTGTCGAGATTGGCGGAGATCGTCTCGGTCGTCACCTCACCCTCTAATGCAGCCTTGGCCGCGGCGCGGGCGATTTCCTGCTGGCTGCCGTAATTGAGCGCCACGGCCACCGTCCGGCTGCCGCCGCTGGTGCGCTCCAGCGCATCCTCCAGGCTGGCCACGATATCGGCATCCAGCCCGCGCCAGTCGCCCAGGATCTTCAGCTGCACATCGTTGGCGATGAATTCCGGCAGGTCGGATTTGATGAAACGGCGCATCAGCTGCATCAGGTCGCCGACTTCCTCCTCCGGCCGCTTCCAGTTCTCGGAGCTGAAGGCGTAAAGCGTGATGCATTCGATGCCGAGCGACCCAAGGCTGCGCACCAGCGCGCGCACCGCCTCCACACCCTTGCGATGCCCCATGGCGCGCGGCAGGTGGTTGCGCTTCGCCCAGCGGCCATTGCCATCCATGATGACGGCGACGTGGCGCGCGCGATTACCGGTTTCGTCTCCCATCAGAAAATCCGCTCAGGCTGAGCCTGTCGAAGCCCCATCAGGCGGCGCGCGACATCCTTCGACAGGCTCAGGATGAGCGGGCGCTGTGTGGCCTCGCCAGGCATCACTGTGTCATGATTTCCTTTTCCTTCGCGTCGGTCACTTCATCGACTTCGGCGACATATTTGTCGGTCAGCTTCTGGACCTCTTCCTCGGACCTTTTGCGGTCGTCTTCAGAGATTTCCTTCTTCTTCTCGTCTTCCTTCAGGCTTTCCATCCCATCGCGGCGCACGTTGCGGATGGCGATCTTGGCCTTCTCCGCATACTGGCCGGCCAGCTTCGCCAGCTCGCGGCGGCGTTCCTCGTTGAGGTCGGGCATGGGCAGGCGGATGGTCTGGCCGTCGGTCATCGGGTTGAGGCCGAGGTTCGCCTTGGCGATCCCCTTCTCCACCGCGCTGACATTGCTCTTGTCCCACACCTGCACGCTGAGCATGCGCGGTTCGGGAGCGGAGACGGTCGCGACCTGGTTGATCGGCATCATGGAGCCATAGACCTCGGCCACCACGGGATCGAGCAGCGAGACATTGGCGCGCCCGGTGCGCAGGCCGCTGAAATCGCCCTTCAGGCTTTCCACCGCGCCGGCCATCCGCCGTTCAATATCGGATTTGTCGTATTGGGCCATCAGGCCTCTCCCTTCACTATCGTCTGCACACCCTCGCCCGCCAGCACGCGCGCGAGGTTGCCCTTTTCGCGGATCGAGAAGACCACGATGGGAATATCATTGTCGCGGCACAGCGCCACGGCGGAGGCGTCCATTACCCTGAGATTGTCTGCCAGCACACGGTCGTAACTGACCGTGTCGTAACGCTTTGCACCCGCGTTCTTCTTGGGGTCGCTGTCATAGACACCGTCCACGCTGGTGCCCTTCAGCAGCGCGTCGCAGCGCATTTCCGCTGCGCGTAGGGCCGCGCCGCTGTCGGTTGTGAAATAAGGTGCGCCAACGCCCGCAGCAAAGATCACGATGCGGCCCTTCTCGAGGTGCCGTTCCGCACGGCGGCGGATCACCGGTTCGCAGACCTGGTCCATTTCCACTGCGCTCTGCACGCGGGTGTGTACGCCCAGCTGTTCCAGCGCGCTCTGCATGGCCAGTGCGTTCATCACGGTCGCCAGCATGCCCATGTAATCGGCCTGCGCGCGGTCCATGCCCTGCGCTGCGCCTGCCATGCCGCGGAAGATATTGCCGCCGCCGATGACCAGGCAGATTTCAAGGCCGGTTTCCTGCGCCGCCTTCACTTCCTTCGCCAGTTCCAGAACGAAGGCCGGATCGATGCCGAAGCCCTGCTCCCCCATCAGCACCTCGCCTGAAAGTTTCAGCAGGACGCGTTTGACGGGCGGCATCTCGGACATGGCGGGCGTGATTTCCTCTCTGGCGAAACTATCGCACTGACAGCGCCTTAGAGAGCGGTGCGCAGACTGCCAAGGGGGCATGCGGCTTGCGCCACAGCCACCCATCGGCGATTGCGCACCCATGATCCACCAGCCCGGCCAAGAGCAGCGACCATATCGCAAACGGAAGCGCAAGCTCGCACTCGCGATAACCCTTGCCCTGGCGGTCGGGCTGGCCGGGAAAGCCTGGTCCGATACGATGGCGGTGCCCGAAGTGGTCAGCGTGGCGTTCAGCACCCAATTGGGCTCTGCCAACCTGCCCGTGAGGATTGCGCTCCTGAGCGATATCCACGTTGCCGGCCCGGACATGCCGCCCTCCCGCCTTCGCGGGATCGTAAAGCAGGTAAATGCACTCAAGCCGGACTTGGTGCTGATAGCGGGCGACATGGTCAGCGAGAAGCGAACGGCGACGCAGCTGTATTCGGCGCAGGAGGCTATCGAGCCACTTGCCGAGCTAGTCGCCCCGCTGGGTGTCATTGCCGTACCGGGCAACCACGACCACTGGCTGGACATTGGCGAGGTGACGGAGGCCTTTGGGAAGGCGGGCGTTTCCGTCTTGGCCAATGACGCGGTGCAGGCTGGCCCGCTCGCAATCGCGGGCGTGGACGATGACTTCACCGGACGTGCCGACCTTGAACGGACGCTGGGCGCGGCACGCGGATTGTCTGGCCCGCTCATCATCCTGACGCACAGCCCGGATATCTTCCCGCAGGTTCCCGATGGCAGCGGCCTGGTGCTCGCCGGGCATACGCATTGCGGGCAGATTGCCTGGCCATGGGGCGGCTCCCCGGCCACGATGTCGCGCTACGGCCAGCGTTACGCGTGCGGCGTCACGCGCGAGCGAGGCAATATGCTGGTCACATCGGGCGGGCTCGGCACCAGCGTGCTGCCCTTCCGGCTCTTCACCCGGCCGCAAATATGGCTGGTTACCGTAGGAGGCAGCTGAAGATTACCGCCCCCCGCGATTGGCGGGCGCGGCTATCTGCCCGCGCTATCGATTGCGGACAGCCTTACTGTTTGCCGAAATTGTAGATCGCATGCGTGTATTCCACGGGGTGGGTTTCCAGCGTGTCCGTTGTCACCCGCTTTTCCCGTAAGGGATCGCATTTGCGCACGGCAGGCTCGCCGTCCCGCATTTCCAGCCGATAGTTCGTGAAGGATTTCCGGTCCTTGCGCGGAACGCAGATTTCCACGCCGTCGCCTTCCCAGGATTTATAGATTGCGCCGCCGAGGATGCCGTCGGTCTCGCCATAAATGAAGAGCGCGCGCTGGCCCTGCTTCTTTTCCATGTCGATCCAGCGGTTCCAGATGACCTTCTTGCATTCGCCCGGCTGGACGGTCCACCAACCGATGGTTTCCCAGTCATTGTAGGAGACACCCGATGTGACCGCGAACCGAACAGGCTCGTCGATCTTGTTGCAGGCGTAGATCTGGAAGTAGTTTTCGAGTTCCCCGGGCGGGATCTGCGAACTGGCCGGAGCTGCGCTCGCTGCGGCCATCGCGATGGCGGCCGATGCGAGTATTGCTGGGCGGAAAACAGGTTTCATTTCGGGTCCCCTCCAATGCCGGGTCGTGGCGGCTGTTGGGGCCCTAGCCAGCAACGCATGACTGCAAGCTGCACCAGTTTGTCAGCAATTGTAAGGGTATGGCCAGAACGGGCAGGCCCCGAAAAAGGAAACGGCCGCCGAACGTGGTGTCCGGCGGCCGTCTGAAAATCGGCGAATGGCGGAAAGCCTCAGCCCTTGACGGCTGCTGCCACTTCCGCGGCGAAATCGCTTTCTTCCTTCTCGATGCCCTCGCCCAGCTGGAAGCGGACATAGTCCTTCAGGACCACTTCGGTCCCGGCTTCCTTGCCGGCCTTGGCCACGACGTCTGCGACGGGCGTCTTGTTGTCCATCACGAAGACCTGGCTGAGCAGCGCGTTTTCCTTGGCGAACTTCTTCACCGCGCCTTCGACCATCTTTTCCTGCACTTCGGCGGGCTTGCCGGATTCGGCAGCCTTTTCGGCGGCGATGGCGCGCTCGCGCTCGATAACGTCCGCATCCAGTCCGTCAGCGTCCAGCGCCTGCGGGAAAGCAGCGGCGATGTGCATGGCCAGCTGCTTGCCGAGGCCTTCGAGCATGGCCTTGTCGGCCGAGCTTTCCAGCGCGACAAGCACGCCGATCTTGCCGAGGCCGGGGGTGACGGCATTGTGCATGTAAGGCACGACCACGCCGTCGGAGACGGAGACGGTCTTCATGCGGCGAACCTGCTGGTTCTCGCCAATGGTGGCGACATTGTTGGTCAGCTTCTCGGTCACCGTACCGCCATCGGGGTAATCGGCGGCCTTCAGCGCGTCGACATCGTCCGAATCCTGCTTCAGCGCGGTTTCGGTGGTCTTGCGCACGAAGTCCTGGAACTGGTCGTTCTTGGCGACGAAGTCGGTTTCGGAATTCACCTCGACGGCAACGCCCTTGGTGCCTTCCACGGCCACGCCCACGAGGCCTTCGGCAGCGGTGCGGCTGGACTTCTTCTGCACGGCGGCAAGGCCCTTGGCGCGCAGCGCGTCAACCGCGGCTTCCACGTCGCCATCGGTTTCGGCCAGCGCCTTCTTGCAGTCCATCATGCCCGCGCCGGTCTTCTCGCGCAGGGCCTTTACGTCAGCAGCGGTGTAACCTGCCATGTCGTATACTCCTGAATATGATTGGGGCGCCGGACCGATAGGGATGGTCCGGCGCAGATAGCTTGCTGTTGGCGGGGCCGGCGCACTGTGGCGCCGGCCTTACCGGGATGATCAGGCCTTGGCCGGTTCCGCTGCGGCGGCAGCTTCTTCGGGCGGGTTTTCCATGGCGCCGACATCGGCACCGGAATCCGCAACGCCTTCGCCCTTGCCGGTGCTGGCTGCTTCGGCAACCGCATCGCAATACAGGCGCACAGCGCGGCTGGCATCGTCATTGCCGGGGATCGGGAAAGCGATGCCTTCCGGATCGACATTGGTGTCGAGCACGGCGATCACGGGAATGCCAAGGACGTTGGCTTCCTTGATGGCCAGGTCTTCCTTGTTGGCGTCGATCACGAACATCACGTCCGGGATGCCGCCCATGTCGCGAATACCGCCAAGGGACATTTCCAGCTTGTCGCGCTCACGCGTCAGCTGCAGCGTTTCCTTCTTGGTCAGTCCGGTCATCTCGCCTGCGAGCTGCTCGTCCAGAGCCTTGAGGCGCTTGATGGACTGGCTGATCGTCTTCCAGTTGGTGAGCATGCCGCCCAGCCAGCGATGGTTGACGAAGTGCTGGCCGCTGCGCAGCGCAGCTTCGCGGATCGGATCCTGCGCCTGGCGCTTCGTGCCGACGAACAGCACCTTGCCGCCTGCGCGGACGGTCTGCTGCACGAAGTCGAGGGCGCGGGCCATCAGGGGCACGGTCTGCGACAGGTCGATGATGTGGACACCGTTGCGCGCGCCGAAGATGTACGGCTTCATGCGCGGGTTCCAGCGGTGGGTCTGGTGGCCGAAATGCGATCCGGCTTCGATCAATTGCTGCATCGTGACGGTAGGAGCCGCCATAATATAATTCCTTCCGGTTGTTCCTCTGGACAGCCTGGGGAACCGTGGCGGAGATCCCGCCTGCGGCACCGGTATGGATGGCCATCCATGTGAATTTGCCCGTGACGGATAAGCGAAAATCGCGCCAAATCCCGCCGGACGCGGGGGCACATAGCGCATTGGCGCGCAAATTCCAGCATCAATTTGTCGCAAAAATAATTCGCACTGCCGTTCTTCGCGCTTGACACGCGAGAACAAAACAGGAACAAAGGGCTCAGACGCACCGAAGCCGGGAACTGGTTAACCGGAATAGGTGTTTTCCACAAGTCTCCCACAGGCTGTCCACCGGCTTGTCGGCGACACCAAGGTAAAGGGCAAAGTCATGCTGGCAGTCGTTACATCCCTGTTTATCGGCCTCGTCGCCGTAGCTGCCATCGCCGTTTCGGCGCGCTCGATCCGCCATGGCATTGCTGCCATGAACCGGATCCAGGGAGAGATTGCTGCGCTGGAGCCGATGGCTGTCAACGCGCCCAAGGCAGTTCTTGCGGAGCTCGCAAGCCTGCGCCCTATCGCGGAACGCCCGTCACATCGAACGGCTCGACCGGCTTTTTCTCCGCGTCCGCGTCGCGCTCGGCGCGCCGCCGCCTGACCCGGGCGTAAGACCACACGGCATAAGGCATCAGCGCGAGGTAGATCGCGCAGATCACAACCAGCGTCCACCACGGTTCTGTCAGCAGGGCTGCGAACAGCAGGCCGGCAACGGCTATCGCCTCCAGCCTGATGGAACGGCGCGGCCGGAAGGATTTCCAGCTCAGCGTGGCGATGTTGGAAATCATCAGCACCGCCATGGCAACGACCCAGATGGCCACGAGCCATGGCTGACGGAACATCTCCTCGCCGCTGGCGATCCACAGATACATCGGGAAGAAGGCAAGCCCCGCCCCGACCGGCGCCGGAACTCCGGTGAGATAGCCGGCCGACTTGTGCGGCTGTTCATCCAAGTCGATCCGCGCATTGAAGCGTGCCAAGCGAAGCACGCAGCAGATGGCGAACAGCAGGCTGGCGAACCAGCCGAAGCGCGGCAGGTCCTGCAGGCTCCACATGAACAGGACGAGCGCGGGGGCGACACCGAAGTCGATCGAATCCGCCAGGCTGTCCACTTCCGCCCCGAAGCGCGACTGCGCGTTCAGCAAGCGGGCAATGCGCCCGTCGATCCCGTCGAGCAGGCCGGCGAGAAGGATGGCAAGCAGTGCCTTTTCCCACTCACCCGAAATGCCAAAGCGGATGCCGGTCAGGCCCGCGCAGATTGCGGCGGCGGTGATGGCGCTGGGAATGACAGCGCGCAGGCTGAGCCCGCCCGCGATCCGGCCTGCAGGCTTGCCCTCGTCCTCTTCACTCGCCTTGGGGCCAAGCCATGCGGGGCCCGGATCGATCGGACGGTCCTCGTCCTGCGGTCGCATACCCTGGCTCACTGGCTCACCCCTTCGATCAAAATTCTCTGTCCTAATTCGCCAAGCACCGTTTCGCCGGCGATGACCCGCTGGCCCAGCAGCACGGATGAACCCGTGCCGCGCGGCAGGTAGACATCGACGCGGCTGCCGAAGCGGATCAGGCCGACCCGCTGCCCGGCCGCAACCATGTCCCCCGGCTTGATGAAGGGCACGATACGCCGCGCTATCAGACCGGCAATCTGCGTGAAGCCGATATTCGTCCCGTCCGGGCGCTTGACCAGCACGTGCTGGCGCTCATTTTCTTCGCTAGCCTTGTCGAGATCCGCATTCATGAAGCGGCCGGGGATATAGACGACGCGCTGCACCGTTCCCGAAACCGGGCTACGATTGATGTGCACGTCGAACACAGACATGAAGATCGAAATGCGCGTGGCGGGCTCCGTGCCCAGGCCTGCATCGCCAAGATTGCCCGGCCCCTGCAATTCGGGCGGCGGTGGCACCTGCTCAATCTGCGTGACGAGACCATCGGCGGGCGACAGGATCAGCCGGTCGTCCTGCGGCACCACCCGTTCCGGATCGCGGAAGAATGCGAAGACGCCTGCGGAAAGCAGCAACAGCGGCCAGCCGATGATTTCCCAATCCAGGACGAGCAGGAAAACGAGGCTTACGCCGATCGCGGCCAGCCCGTATTTCCGGCCTTCGGGATGTATTGCTGGCAGGCTCCACGTAGCATCGCCGCGGCCCTGATTGTCGCTCAATTCACCTGACATGCCTCCCGTCTAGGCCGATGGGGATTTGCCGACAAGGAAGCTGTTTGAAATTCGCACGGGAGAGTGAAGGCTCTGTGGTGGACAGGGCTGGATTCGAACCAGCGTACGCTTGCGCGGGCAGATTTACAGTCTGCTGCCTTTAACCACTCGGCCACCTGTCCACCGGAGAGCCGGTCTGCGGGTGATACCCGCCAGTGCCCCGCAAGGGGGCGCTTCCGGCCGAGTGCGCCGCCCAATGGCGAAGCCGCGCTTGCCTGTCAATGGTCACGCTGGCAGGGCGGGAACAAAGGAAGGAATTCGATGGCCAAACGCGGGAAACAAAAGGCGCTGCGCGGGCGCGCCGGTCGCATGGAAGGCGGGCGCGGTTCGGGCAAGCGCAAGAGCAGTGCCGTGCGCCTGTGGGGCCGGCATGCGGTAGAAGCTGCCCTGATGAATCCGCGGCGCGAGTATCGCAAGCTGTGGGCGACGCGCGAAGGGATCGAGACGCTGGACGGCGAGCTGCCGCCAGATTTCCCGGTCGAATATGCGGAGGTGCAGGACCTTGCACGGCTGGTGGCGAAGGACGCGCCGCACCAGGGCCTCGTGCTGGAATGCGAGCCCCTGCCCGACATCTTCCTGGATGAAGCGCTGGACGGGGAAGCCGCGCGCCCGATCGTGGTGCTGGACCAGGTGACCGACCCGCACAATGTCGGCGCGATCCTGCGCTCAGCCGCCGCGTTCGGTGCATCTGCCATCGTCACGCAGGACAGGCATGCCCCGCCCGAAGGCGGCGTGATCGGCAAGTCCGCATCCGGCGCGCTCGAACGTGTACCGTGGGTGCGCGTCGTCAACCTGTCTCGCGCGCTGGAAGAGATGGCGGACGCCGGATACTGGCGCATCGGGCTGGCCGGGGAAGCGGAAGCCACGCTGGCAGAGGCGCTGCCCGCGGGCCCTGTCGCACTCGTTCTCGGCGCAGAAGGCGAAGGCCTGCGCCACAATATCGGCCAGCACTGCGATGCCCTCGCGCGCCTGCCTATCAGCGATGCGATGGAAAGCCTCAATGTATCGAATGCTGCGGCAATCGCACTTTATGCTACATCGACTCGCAAGTTGGATTGACGACAAGAGACGGGGGATCAAATGACGAAGACTTTAAACCGCATGCGCAATGCGTGCCTCGTGGTGGCAGCAAGCCTGCTCCTGACGGGCTGCCTCTTCTCGCCGGGCAAGTTCGGCAGCCAGCTGGCGCTCTACAAGGACGGCAGCTTCACCTACACCTATGATGGCGAGATCGTATTCTTCATGCTGACCGACTTCGCGAAGGACCTGGACGGAGAGGCGGCGGCCGAATTCACACCGTCCTGCTTCGACGAGGAAACCTACGAAGACCGCGACTGCACCGAGGAAGAGATCGCCCAGCAGCGCGAGGAATGGGACGCCCAGGCCGAGGCGCGTGCAGAGCGCGAGGCGAAGGAGATGGCCGAGATGCAGGCCATGTTCGGTTTCGATCCGTCCGATCCCGAAGCCGGCAACCAGATCGCGTCCAGGCTCGAGCGCCAGGCAGGCTGGGACAGCGTGACCTATCGCGGCGAAGGCATTTTCGATGTGCGCTACTCGATCAGCGGCACGCTCAGCCACGATTTTGCCTTTCCTACCGTCGAAGGCATGCCGTCTGTCACCCCCTTCCTGGCAACCTACCGGCGTGACGGCGGCAAGGTGCGGATAGATGCCCCGGCGTTCACCGGCGGCGAAGGCGGCGCCGGGTCCAACGGCATGAGCCCCAATATGGGCCTGCTCGGAATGGCGATGATGGGAAGCGGTGGAGACAAGATGCCGCAGTTCGCCAATATCGAAGGCACGTTTGCCATCGTGACCGACGGCGAGATCCTGGCCAACAACACCGACGAAGGTCCGGAAGACCTCGGCAATGGAACGCGGCGCCTGACCTGGTCCATCGATGCAAAGACCGCCGCTTCGCCGACAGCCCTGATCGGGTTCTGACGGCAGGGGCTGCCCTATACAGCAGCCAAAGAGAAAGGCCGCATCCCAGCTGGGGTGCGGCCTTTCTCTTTGCGACGGGGTGATGGTCACCCCGTCGGAAACGGATCAGTTCACCGCGTCCTTCAAGCCCTTGCCGGCCTTGAACTTGGGCTGAGTGGAAGCCTTGATCGTCATCGGCTCGCCAGTGCGCGGGTTGCGGCCCGTGGAGGCCTTGCGCTTTGCCGTGGAGAACGTGCCGAAGCCGACGAGGCGAACTTCATCACCCTTGGACAGCGTGCTGGTGATCGTGTCGAACACACCTTCGACCGCCTTGGTCGCATCGCTGCGCGAAAGACCGCTGGAGTCTGCGACGGCGCCGATAAGTTCGTTCTTGTTCATGTGAAGTAAGCCCCTCGATTGTGGTTTGTTATGTGCCTGAATCGCCAAGCGATGACGGCGGATTTGAAACGTTTTTGACCCCGCTGTCAAAGGCTAAACCGGCCAGAATCGGCCAATCTTGATGGTTTTTTGACCATCGGCTGGCGAGTTTGGCCGGTTCGCATAACAAAGGTCATGGACCGCAGCGCGATCAAAACGCGCGCGGTATTCGAGTCGCTGCGCTGCAGCAATCGGGCCGCCTTTTTTACCGCATTTGCTCAGTGAGCGGTCGCCCCGCCCCGGTCCGCCGGCGCAGGCTGGCTGGCAAGGTCGTCCGCCTCCGTCCACTCGATCGCGGCCGGCAGAGCGACCAGTGCGCGCTCCAGCACCTCGTCGACATGGCTGACGGGCACGATCTCGAGCCCTTCCTTCACATTGTCCGGAATTTCCGCGAGGTCCTTCTCGTTTTCCTGCGGGATCAGCACGGTCGTGATGCCGCCGCGAAGGGCAGCCAGCAGCTTCTCCTTCAGGCCGCCAATCGGCAGCACCCGGCCGCGTAGTGTGACCTCGCCCGTCATCGCCACGTCGGGGCGGACCGCAATGCCCGCCAGCGTGGAGACGATGGAAGTCACCATACCGATGCCCGCGCTCGGCCCGTCCTTGGGCACGGCGCCTTCGGGCAGGTGGATGTGGACGTTCTTGCGCTGGAACAGGCTGGGCTTGATGCCATAGGCTGGCGCGCGCGCTTTCACGAAGCTGAAGGCCGCAGCGATGCTTTCATTCATCACCTCGCCCAGCTTGCCCGTGGTCTTGACCTCGCCCTTGCCCGGCGTGGTAACGCTTTCGATGGTCAGCAATTCGCCGCCCACCTCCGTCCAGGCGAGGCCCGTGACGGCGCCGATCTGCGCCTCTTCCTCGCCCATGCCGTGCTTGTGGCGGCGCACGCCTGCGAAATCCGAGAGGTTCTCCGGCGTGATGGTCACCCCTTCCGTCTCGCCTTCCAGGATGCGGCGCAGCACCTTGCGGCACAGCTTGGCAATCTCACGCTCCAGCGTGCGGACACCGGCCTCGCGCGTGTAGTAGCGGATGAGGTCGCGCAGGCCGTCTTCCTGCAGCGCGAACTCGCCGTCCTTCAGGCCGTGGTTCTCGACCTGCTTGGCGACGAGGTGGCGCTGGGCGATCTCGACTTTCTCGTCCTCCGTATACCCTTCCAGCCGGATGATCTCCATCCGGTCCAGCAGCGGGCGCGGCAGGTCCAGGCTGTTGGCGGTGCACACGAACATGATGTCCGAAAGGTCGATATCGAGTTCGAGGTAGTGATCCTGGAACTTCGCATTCTGTTCGGGGTCGAGCACCTCCAGCAGCGCGCTGGCGGGATCGCCGCGGAAGTCCTGGCCCAGCTTGTCGATCTCATCGAGCAGGAAGAGCGGGTTAGACTTGCCAGCCTTGCGCAGGTTCGTGACGATCTTGCCCGGCAGGCTGCCGATGTAAGTACGGCGGTGGCCACGGATCTCCGCCTCGTCCCGCACGCCGCCAAGCGACTGGCGCACGAAGGCACGGCCCGTGGCGCGTGCGATGGACTTGCCCAGGCTCGTCTTGCCGACACCGGGCGGGCCGACGAGGCACAGGATCGGGCCCTTCAGGCGGTTGGTGCGCGCCTGCACGGCAAGGTACTCGATGATGCGGTCCTTCACCTTGTCCAGCGCGTAGTGGTCGGCATCCAGGATTTCCTGCGCCTTGCCGATATCCTTCTTCAGCTTGCTCTTCTTGCCCCAGGGCAGGCCCAGCAGCACGTCGAGGTAGTTGCGGATGACGGTTGCCTCGGCGCTCATGGGCTGCATGCCCTTCAGCTTCTTGAGCTCGGCCACGGCCTTGGCGCGGGCTTCCTTGGACAGCTTCGTCTTCTCGATCTTCTCGGCCAGTTCGGCCAGCTCGTCGCCGTCCTCGCCATCGCCGCCCAGCTCCGTCTGGATCGCCTTCAGCTGCTCATTGAGGTAGTATTCGCGCTGCGTCTTCTCCATCTGCCGCTTCACGCGGCCGCGGATCTTGCGCTCCACCTGCAGAACGGACAGCTCGCCATCCATCACGGCGGAGACCAGCTCCAGCCGCTTCATCGGGTCCGCTTCGGCCAGGATCTCCTGCTTCGTCTTCACCTTGGCGTTGATGTTGGCAGCCAGCGTATCGGCCAGCATGCCCGCATCCTCGATCTTGCCGAGTTCGTCGTCCAGCTCGTCGGGCAGCTTCTTGTCGTGCTTGGCGTATTCGAGGAACTGCTCCAGCGCGCCGCGGATCGCGGCTTCCGCTTCCGGCCCGGTCGCCTCGGTGAAGTCCGGCACATCGACCGTGGCAACGACATGGTCGCCCTGCGTCTCCATCGCAGTCACGGTCACGCGGGCCATGCCTTCGACCAGCACGCGCACCGTACCGTCGGGCAGCTTCAGCATCTGCTGCACCTGCGCGATGACGCCCACGTCGAACAGGTCCTCGCGGCCCGGATCGTCCGTCGCCGGGTCGATCTGAGAGAGGAGCACGATGTCGCGCTTTGCATCCATCGCCGCTTCCAGCGCAGCCACCGACTTGTCGCGCCCCACGAAGAGGGGGACGACCATGCCGGGGAACACCACGATGTCGCGCAAGGGGAGGAGGGGGTACTGGCTCATGTCATGCATATCCGTCTGGCTGGCAGGCGGCTGTCCGCAGCGCGCCCGCTGTCTTGCACCGGATATGGGGAGCCTGCCCGCGCCTCGCAATGCGCCACTGCCCGATAGCTGTGGATGCCCTGCCGTTCAGCTTTCGCGGGGCGAAGCTGAAAGGTGTTACAGGTGCTACACAGTCCAGGGGGCAAAAACCGCAGGGCCGGTTCGAAGGAATGGCAGGGGCGCTGCGAAAGAGGAATTGGGAGGCCATGCCCGGCACGTGCCGCATGCCGTGACGGTAGGAAAGGCTTGCCGCCCTCCAGCCTCTGCGCCGAACGCGCGGCGCTCAGTCGCCTGGAAATTTCTTCTGTAGCTGCTGGAATGACCAGGCGTTGCCGACCTTGAAGAACTCGATCAGCTTCAAGGATTCCTCATCCGATCCGTAGCCGATCCCATGGACGGTCACCCGCGTCTGGTTTTCCGACACCTGCTCGAACTCGAAAACGGATGTCAGCCGGTCCATCGTTTCGCGCGCCGCGAACCCTGCCGGTGCCTGCACATTTTTCAAAACAAGCATGCGTTCGGGCACGAAGGCGACGATCTGGTTCTTGATATTGGCCGGATCGCCGATCGTCAGGCTTTCACCGTAACTGGATTCCATCATGCCGCCGATGCGCAGGTCGATCTTCACGTGCGGCACGGCCCAGGACGAATAGCCTTCCTCCGTCACGAAAGCAGCCCAAACGTCGGCGACCGGCGCATCCACGATAACCGACTGCGTCAGCGTCTTGTGATCGCCATCCTCTGACACCACCATTTCGATGGGCTCGTCGAGGGCAAGAGCGGGAGCAGCGGGAACAGCCGCCGCCAGTGTGAACGCCAGTGCTGAACACAAGACGGTGCGGGCGGTGTGCCTGGGCATTCCAGCTCTCCTCTTTTTTTCCACTATCCCATGCCGGGGAAGTTGAAGCCCGGCGGCAGGCCCATGCCGGACTGGATTTCCTGCATCTGGTCGTTTGCCGCCCGGTCCGCCTTGCCGCGCGCGTCGTTGAAGGCGGCGGTCACAAGGTCTTCCAGCACCTGCTTTTCTTCCAGCTTCATCAGGCTGTCATCGATGGAAACGCCCAGGATGCGGCCCTTGGCGGAGCAGCGGATCTTGACCAGCCCGCCGCCGGCGGCGCCTTCCACCTCGATGGTGTCCAGCTTCACCTGCGCATCGTTCATCTGCTTCTGGATGCGCTCTGCCGCTTCCTGCGCGGCCTTCATCATTTCTTCCATGTTTTCCATCGTCATGCTCCTCAGGCGCGTCGGCTCCAGCCCTGCCCTGCAGCGGCGGCCGGCGCGTTGTCTTCGATCAGTTCGGCATCGGGGAAAGCTGCGAAGGCGGCCTTCACCATCGGGTCGTTACGCAGCCTATCGGCCTCTGCCTGCCGCGCCGCATCGGCCTGTTCGACCAGCGTAGGCGACCCTTCGGCGGAGGACTTCTCCACCGTCCAGGGCTGGCCGGTCGCAGCCTTCAGGCCTTCGCGCACGGGCTTAAGGATATCGTCGTCGAAACCGTGGGGCTGCGCATAGACCAGGCGGCCGGGCGCCAGTTCCACCACGCGCACCTGCATTTCCAGCATGCTGGCCAGCGACATCGCGCCATTGACGCCGGAATCGCGCACAGTGGCCACCAGCTGCGCCCAATCGAGGGCGGCGGCGGGTGCAGAGCCGCCAGCAGGGGCCGCGCCAGCCGCGCCCGGTGCAGGCGCATTGGCGGCCAGCTCTTCCAGCTTCTTCACCAGGCTGCCCGGGTCCGGCATGTCGGACGCATGCAGCACGCGCAGCAGCGCCATCTGCGCGCTGACCAGCGGATCGGGCGCGCCCTTTACCTCGTCATAGCCTTTCAGCAGCAGCTGCCACAGGCGGTGGACCTGCGCTGCCGTCAGCTGCCCGGCCCAGCCCTCGATATCCTTGCGCTCTTCCAGCGTGGGCGCATCGGATTCGCCGCCGCCCACCTGTGTCAGAGCGATGCGGTGCGCCAGTTCCATGGCGGCGCGCAGCAGGGCGAGCGGCTCCACCCCCAGCGCATATTGCTTGTCCACTTCGGCAAGCAGCCCCTGCGGATCGCCTTCCAGCAGGCAGGCGAACAGGCGGCGTTGCGCCCCCTTGTCAGCCAGGCCCAGCATGTCGCGGACCTTTTCTGCAGTGACCTTGCCTCCGCCTTCCATGTCCGCATGGGCGATGGCCTGGTCCAGGATGGAAAGCCCGTCGCGCACGCTGCCCTCGGCCGCGGCAGCAATCATCGCCAGCGCCTCGTCCTCGGCCTCCACGTCCTCCTGCCGGCAGATGCTGGCAAAATGCTGCTGCAGCATGTCGGCCGGGATGCGGCGCAGGTCAAAGCGCTGCGTGCGGCTGAGCACCGTGACGGGCAGCTTGTCCACTTCCGTGGTGGCGAACAGGAATTTCACATGCGCGGGCGGCTCCTCCAGCGTCTTCAACATGGCGTTGAAGGCGTTGCGGCTGAGCATGTGGACTTCGTCGATGATGTAGATCTTGTAGCGCGCGGAGACAGAGGCGTAGCGCACCGCCTCGATGATATCGCGCATGTCGTCCACGCCGGTATGGCTGGCGGCGTCCATCTCGATCACGTCGATATGGCGGCCTTCCGCGATGGCCGTACAGGGTTCGCACTGGCCGCACGGATCGATGGTCGGCCCGCCCTGCCCGTCAGGCCCGACGCAATTGAGCGCCTTGGCGATGAGGCGCGCGGTGGAGGTCTTCCCCACCCCGCGCACGCCGGTCATCAGGAAGGCATGGGCCAGCCGGTCACGCTCGATCGCATTGCCCAGCGTGCGGACCATGGCGTCCTGCCCGATCAGCTCGCTGAAGGTCTGCGGGCGGTACTTGCGGGCGAGCACGCGGTAAGGCTGCGCGGCATCGGGCTTGGGCGCAGGCTTGGATGTGACTTGGGGCTGCGGCGCGGCGGCGGCGGGCTGCCGGGCTTCGGCCTGCTCTGCCGGTGCGGGTTCGGCTTCAGGTGTGGGTTCGGGAGCGGGCGCTGCTGCGGGCTGCGGCTCACCGAACATCGAATCCTGGCCGGCCGCTTCAAGCTCGGCCGCGCTCGGCTTCGCTTCCTCGTCGGGCTCGGTCGCCCATGGCAGGCCGTCAGTGTTGTCCGGTGAATCACCCATGCATGATTAGGTAGGGGCTTGCCGCCCGCTTGTCATGCCGGGAGCAACCAAATCTGCACATGGAATGGAAAAGGAGCCGGGCGACCCGCCGCAATCCACCTGGGCTGCTGCCTTCCGGCCCTGACCCGGTGAGCGAACGCAAACGTCCACCCGACTCCCGGGCGGCCATATGGCGTGGGTTGCGGCGAATTTCAAGCGCCTGCGCGTGGTGGCAGCCGATTACCGGAAGTTGTCGGCGTAGGCCTGCAGCTTCAGCGTCTTCGGCGGCACGGCGTGCACGCGGGCGCTGATGCCGTGCTTTTCGGCATAGGCCTGCGCGGCGGCGCAATCGGGAAATTTCAGCTGCACCTGCGCCTGCGTATCGCCGCTGCCGGACCAGCCCATCAGCGGATCGGCCTTCTTGGCCTCCGCCGGATCGAATTCCAGGATCCACTGGTCGACCAGCGCCTTGCCAGACTGCATCGCGGATTTCGGGCGTTTGTAGATACGGGCCTGCATGGGGGCCTCCTTAATGCGAAATCCTGACAGCCTCAATGCTAAACCATCGGTCGGCATAGCCGACCGCAAGGGCGACTGCCCGCCCGGAGCCGCCCCATAGCGAAGCGGAGGGAAAGCGGCGAGGATAGCCAAGCGGGCGGACGCCGGCGCCGGCGCTTGAGGCTAACGATTAAACGCGTTCTTTGTCTTCAAACTGGGCTTTTCGGTCCAGGGTTCCTCGGGCCAGCGGTGCTTGGGATACCGGCCCTTCATGTCTTTCGCGACATCGGCCCAGCTGCCGCGCCAAAAGCCGGGCAGGTCGCGCGTCGTCTGGATGGGGCGGCCGGCGGGGCTGGTGAGCTTGAGGAGCAGCGGCGTGTCGCCGACCATTGGATGCCGGTCCAGCCCGAACAGGGCCTGCACGCGCACCTCCACGGCTGGAGCGTCCGGCCCAGTGTAGTCGATCGCATGTGTCGTGCCGGCCGGGCTGGTGAATTCGGGCGGTGCGGCGCGGTCCAGCCGCTGGCGCGTGTCCCAGTCGACCAGGCCCAGCAGCGCATCGACCACCTTGCCGCGCGGCACCTTCAGGTCTCGGCGGCCATGCAGCAGCGGGGCGAGCCATGTGGCGGCACTCGCGCGCAGGGCCTCGTCCGAAAGCTCGGCAATCCCTGCAAAGCGCGCGCGGGCGGCGAGGTCTGCCGGGACGATTGCCGACAGCTTTTCCCCGGACTTATCCAGAGCCTTGTCCACAAGAGCCTGCGCGATATGCTCCTCGTCCGGCTCGGGGTCCGGCCCGCTCGCCAGGGTAATGGCGCCGAGACGGCTCTCGAGACGCGGTTCGGCGCGGTCGCCCGTCCATTTGAGCGCGGTGCGCCGCTCTGTGCGGTGGGCCAGATGCGCGTCGATATCGCCGCGCTCCAGCGGCAGCGCTGCGGTGATCCGCGCGCCCTTCGCATTACCGGTGGCATCGCCGATGACAAGCCATTCCTGCGCCCCAATCGGGCTCGCCGGATCGAGCGCATAACCACGCCCGCCAGCCGACAGCCAGATTTCGCCGGACGGATCACGGCGGCGCGCGATATTGTCCGGCAGCGCGAGGGCGAGGAGGATGGCGGGTGGGACTTGCCCCAGCTCCGCTCGTCCTGAGCCTGTCGAAGGGCGAATTGGGTTGGCGCTTTTCAACCCTGCTTCGACAGGCTCAGCATGAGCGGAGTACTGCCTTTCAGCCCGCTTTGCCCAGCCCTGCGCCAGCTTGCGGCTCGCAGCGGCTCGAGGGGAGCGGTCGCCCTCCCAGCGTTGCAGGCGCTGCGCCAGGTCCTCGCCGCGCCCGCCGAGGCCGCGCTCCTGCAGCAGCAGCGCCAGTTTCGCCGCCAATTCCGCCTGCCCGCGCGCGGCCCCGTGGAGCAGCATGGCAGCCTGCCAAGGCCCCATCGGCAGGGCCGCCACCTGCTTGCCGAACTCGGTCACGATCCACCGCTCATCCTGAGCCTGTCGAAGGAGCGCGCCGAGCGCCGCCAGCCGCTGCCGCGCCGTGGCCACGGCAGGCGCCGGTGGCGGATCGAGGAAGGCAAGGCTCGCCGGGTCCGCCACGCCCCAGCTTGCGAGACTCAGGACCAGCGGCGCCAAATCGGCGGTGAGCATTTCCGGCGGGTCGAATTCGGGCCGCCCGGCATGGCCGCCCTCCTCCCACAGGCGATAGGCGACACCCGGCCCGGTACGCGCCGCACGCCCTGCCCGCTGCGCCGCCGCGGCACGGCTTGCGCGTGTGGTGATCAGGTGCGTGGTGCCGGCCGCCAAGTCGAACTCCGCGCGCCGCGAAAGCCCGCTGTCGACCACGACGGAGACGCCCTCCAGCGTGATGGAGGTCTCCGCAATGGCCGTTGCCAGCACGATGCGCCGCCGCCCTTCGCCATCGCGGCGGATGGCCGCGCGCTGCTGGGCAGGCTGGACCTGTCCGTGCAGCGGCAGGATCGGCGCTTGGGGCAGCCGCGCTTCCAGCCGCTCGCGCACCCGCTCGATCTCGCCGACGCCGGGCAGGAAGGCGAGAATGTCGCCCTCCTCCTCGCGCCAGGCTCGCAGCACGGCGCTCGCCATGGCGTCCTCTATGCGCTTTTCCGGACTGGAACCGAGCCATTCCACGTGCAGGTCATGCGCCCTTCCCTCGCTCTCGATAACAGGCGTGCCCTTTCCCAGCAGCCGCGCGAACCGGGCGCCATCGATCGTCGCGCTCATCACCAGAACGCGCAAGTCTTCACGCAGGACAGACTGGCTCTCAAGCGCCAGCGCAAGGCCGAGATCACTGTCGAGATGCCGCTCATGCGCCTCGTCGAACAGGACTGCGGAGATGCCTGCAAGCTCCTGATCGGAAAGGATTTGCGAGACAAAGATCGCCTCGGTCACCACCAGGATACGCGTCTTCGCGCTGCGTTTCGCATCCAGCCGGGTGAGATAGCCGACGGTTTCGCCCGGCTTCTCGCCCAGCATCTGGGCCATCCGCTCTGCCGCAGCGCGCGCAGCCACGCGGCGGGGGCTGGTGAGGATGATGGTGCCGCTGCACCACGGCTCGTCCAGCAGCGCAGGCGCGACCGCGGTGGTCTTGCCCGCCCCCGGCGGCGCAACCAGCACCGCACCCGGCCGCTCGCGCAGGGCGGCGAGCAGGTCCGGCAAGACGGCGTGGATGGGGAGTTGGTCGGGCACGATGGTGAGCCCTAATCCATTTCGTCATCCCAGGCTAAGCTGGGATC
The DNA here is from genome assembly GCF_001687545.1 of Paraurantiacibacter namhicola. Lineage (NCBI taxonomy): Bacteria > Pseudomonadati > Pseudomonadota > Alphaproteobacteria > Sphingomonadales > Erythrobacteraceae > Paraurantiacibacter > Paraurantiacibacter namhicola. Next base: position 2,005,397 of record NZ_CP016545.1, read on the forward strand.
TGTTTCGGAAGGAGCGCAAGCGGCTAGAGATCCCAGCCTTCGCTGGGATGACGGGTGTTTTTCAATACCCCCGGCTCACCGCGAATTGCGCGGCTTCCACCATCGCGGCGCGGGCCTTGTTTTCCGGGAAGATGCTGAGCGCGTCGCAGGCGCGTTGGGCATAATGGCGGGCGCGTTCGCGCGTGGCGGCGATGGCATCGTGGCGCTGGATCAGCCGCGTGGCGTGCTCCAGGTCCTCGTCCTCGATCCGGAAGCCGGCGATGGCATCCTGCCAGAAAAGCCGTTCTTCCGCGTCGCCGCGGGCGTAAGCGAGGATCACGGGCAGGGTCATCTTGCCCTCGCGGAAATCGTCGCCCTTGTCCTTGCCCATCTCGGCCGTGCCGGTGTCGTAATCGATCGCATCGTCGACCAGCTGGAAGGCTATGCCGAGGTTGCGGCCATAGGCGTCTAGCGCCTCTTCCTCTTCCTCGCTGCATTCGGCGACCACGGCGCTGATGCGGCTGGCGGCGGCGAACAGTGCGGCGGTCTTGCGTCCGATGATGGAAAGGTAGCGTTCCTCGCTCGTTTCGATCCGGCGCTGTGCGACCAGCTGGTCCACCTCGCCCTGCGCGATGATGGCGCTGGCACCGGACAGGATCTTCAGCACCTTCAGGCTGCCGTCTTCCACCATCAGCTCGAACGCGCGGCTGAACAGGAAATCGCCCACCAGCACGGTGGCCGGGTTGCCGAACACGATATTGGCGGTTTCCTTGCCGCGCCGCGTCTCGCTGCCGTCCACCACATCGTCATGCAGCAGCGTGGCGGTGTGGATGAATTCCACCGCAGCGGCGAGCCTGTGATGGCGCGTGCCGCCATATCCCACCAGCTCCGCCCCGGCGAGCGTGAGCATCGGGCGCATGCGCTTGCCTCCGCCGCTGATCAGGTGCCCGGCCAGCGCCGGGATCAGCGGGATCTCGCTCTGCATGCGGTCCAGGATGACGGAATTGACGGAATTCATCGCCGTCGCGGTCAGCGACAGGATCGGGGCCAGCGAAGGCTCCTTGCGCGGGAATTCTACGACCTGTGCGCTCATGGCATGGCATGTGGCGTTGCAGCACTCGCTTGGCAAGCGCGGATTGCGCCTGCTAACCGTTGCAAATGGCCAATGCACATGACCTGAGGGCGAACGAGCCGTCCATGAACGGCAATCCCGACACCCGCCCTCCGGAAGAGGTGCTGGGCGCATTCCGCCGCTCGATCGACAATATCGATGCCGCGCTGGTGCACATGCTGGCTGAACGGTTTCGCATCACCCAAGCCGTTGGCCATTACAAGGCGCGCGCGGAGCTGCCCCCGGCCGACCCGGCGCGAGAAAAAAGGCAGATCGAACGGCTGCGCGCCCTGGCGGTGGAAGCGGATTTGGACCCTGAATTCAGTGAAAAATTCATCCGCTTCGTGATCGAGGAAGTGATCCGACATCACGAACAGGCCCGCGAGGGTTAATCTAAGTTAACTTAAGCGGGAACAGCCCCGCTTGCGGCGTGTTCCAAACGCGACGCTATTATGAATCGCGAAGATCCCAAAAACGCCAAGATGCGCACCGACAGGCCTGCACAGGCCGATGTCATCCCGCGTCATGATGCGGCCCCGGGCCAGTTCCGCGCTGATCACCCGGGCGACTCCTTCTCCGGATCGTCCGGCGTGCTGTTCGAACAGGCGATGGCGCAGACCCGCATGGCGATCTGCCTGACCGATCCGAACCAGCCGGACATGCCCATCGTCTTCGCCAACCGCGCCTTCCGCAACCTGACAGGGTATGAGGAAGAGGAAATCATCGGCCGTAACTGCCGTTTCCTGCAGGGACCGGACACGGACCCCGAGCCGATCGAGAAAATCCGCACCGCCATCGAGACCGAGGATGTCACGGTCGTGGAGCTGCTCAATTACCGCAAGAATGGCGAACCGTTCTGGAATGCCCTGCACCTGGGCCCGATCTACAATGATGCGGGCGAATTGCTGTATTTCTTCGGCAGCCAGTGGGACGTATCCAACGTAAGGGCCGCAAGAGCACAGGAACATACCGCACGGGAGATGGCGCGCGAGCTGTCACACCGGATGAAGAACCTGTTCTCCGTGATTACCGGAATCGTCAACATCACGGGCCGGACACGCGGGATCACTGCGGAAGCGCAAGAAATCAACGAGCGTATCCAGGCTCTGGGCCGCGCATACGAAACCACGCTGGACGAGGCATCGACCGGCTTCATCGAACTCAACACAGCCATCCGCTCTATCCTCGCGCCGCACGATCCGGACGGGGAACACCTGACGCTGGACGGCAACGGCCTGAGCGTACCCTTCGCGCTGATTTCTGGCATCGGCCTGGTGCTTCACGAACTGGCAGATAATGCCAAGCAGCATGGCGCATGGTCGAATGGCTCTGGACACGTAAAGGTCGCATGGGAACGCCAGAATGGCGACTCCCCGCCCAATGTCGTGATTCACTGGACGGAGACCGGCGGGCCGCCCGTGACGACTCAGCCGGACGCGAGCGGCACCGGACATATCGTCATGGACCGGCTGATCCGCATTTCCGGCGGGACGATAGAGCGTGACTGGCACGAAGACGGGCTGCGCGCGCGGATCGAATTCCCGATCGGGACGAAGAACCGATGAAACCGCGTATCCTGCTGCTGGAGGACGAGCCCCTGATCCTGATGGACCTGGAGCTGTCTGCCGAAGACCTCGGCTGCGAGCCGGTGCTTGCCACGCGCGTGGACGATGCGCTCGACGTGCTCGAAAAGGATCACGATATTGCCGTGGCGGTGCTCGACTTCACGCTGCCCGAGAACTGCAATTGCATCCCCGTCGCCCGCGAACTGGAGCGCCGAGCCGTGCCTTACCTGCTGCACTCGGGCGATCTCGACCGTCTGCGCGAGGCGATCCGGTCACTGGACGCACCGATCATCCCGAAGCCGGCCAACGGTCGCACCGTGATCGAGCGTGCCATCGGCCTCATCCAGCGCGAACCCCAGCCCACCTGATACGGGCTGATGGCGGACATGAAAAAGGCCCGGGACCTTTGCGGTTCCGGGCCTTTCTCATTACTTGGCTTGACCGCCCTCAATCCTCATCGGGGAGGCGGACGCGCTGGTTCGGCCTATCCTGCTTGCGCTGGACGCGGGCAGGGCGCTCACGGGTCTGAGGCCGTGCAGCAGGACGCTCTGCCCGCGGCTGTGGCTGCCGCTGCGTGGGCCGTTCCGCGCGGGGCTGGCGCTGCGTGGGCCGTTCCGCGCGGGGCTGGCGCTGTGCAGGCCGCTCATTGCGGCGATTGCCCCGTCGTTCGCTGCGGCGCTCGGTCCGACGTTCGTTGCGGCGTTCCTCGCGCTGCTCGCTGCGGCGGTCACCGCGGAAGGCAGCACCGCGCTCGCTACGAGGCGCTTCGCGGCGGGCATCGCGGCGCTCCTCGCGGCGGGCATCGCGGCGGGCATCGCGGCGCTCCTCGCGGCGGGCATCGCGTCGCTCCTCCTGGCGCGCCTCACGGCGGGCTTCGCGGCGGTCACGGCGGCGCTCGGCGCGGCGCTCGTAATCGCCCCAATGCTCGCGGAATTCGCGGTGTCCGTGGCGGCGCCCTTCCCAGTAACGGCGATGGCGATCCGACCAGCGGTGGCGCGAACCGTAGACGTCGTAAACGTAGTAGCCGACGCCCGGATAGTAATACTCGTCATACCAGCCGTAATACGGCTCATAATAGCCGCTGCCATAGCCGACGGACACGCCGCCATAGCCATAGTCGTCAAAGGCCATGCAGCCCCCGAGGGAGGCGGCGGCGGCTGCGATCAGCAGCGGGCGGGCAATGCGGAAACGGGTCATCGTGTTCTCCGGAGCGTTCAGCTTTCTAGGCTTGATACTTAACGATACAAGCCTGACCGGTGGGTGAACCGAGCCGTAGTAACGGTGAAAGGTTTGCAGCGTCAGTCGGCTGCCGTTGCCGCAGCGGCGCGCGGCAGGTTCAGGATCACCAGCAGGCCGCCCAGGTCCTCGCTCTCGTCCAGTTCGACCGTGCCGCCGTAAATGCCCACCACGTCGTTCACGATGGACAGGCCCAGCCCCGTGCCGGGCTTCTCGGTGTCCAGCCGGGCCCCGCGGCCAAAGATTCGCGAGCGTTCCTCTTCCGGGATACCGGCCCCGTCATCTTCCACCCAGATGGATGCGAGCGGCGCTTCGGGATCGGGATCGACGGTGATGAATACGCTGCCACCGCCGTATTTCGCGGCATTCTCGATAATGTTGCCGAGCAATTCGTCGAGATCCTGCCGCTCTATCGCGACATCGCAGGCGCCCTTCCCGTCCAGGTCGAATCGGACCTTGGGGTAAAGCCGCGCAACCGCGCGCTCGACCGCCTCGGCGCTTTCCATGACGTTGGAGCGGGAGAGACCGTAGGCGCGCCGGCCCACCGCTCGCGCGCGGGCGAGGTGGTGGTCGACCTGGCGGCGCATGGTGGCCGCTTCGCGCAGCACGGTATCGTCCAAATCTTCCGACCGCGCGCTGGCGGCATTGGTGAGCACGGTCAGCGGTGTCTTCAGTGCATGGGCGAGATTGCCTGCATGGGTGCGCGCTTCCTGCGCCTGCCGCTCGGAATGCTCCAGCAGGGCGTTCAGCTCGTCCACCATGGGCTGGACCTCGCGCGGCAGCGGGTCGGTGACGCGGTTGCGGCCGGTTGTGCGGATGCGCGCGATGGCGCGGCGGATGCGGCGCAGCGGGCCGAGGCCATACAGCGTCTGGAACATGGCCATCAGGAACAGGCCGATGCCCAGGATCGCGAAGGAGATGGTCAGGATGCGGCGGTTCTCGCCGATCTGCTCGTCCAGCTCGTCGCGCGTGCCGGCTACGGCGAACTTCCACGTCGTCTCGCTGCCCGGCAGCTGCACGCTGCGCTCGACCACGCGCAGCGGCTCACCAGCAAACTGGCCGCTGTCGTAGAAATCGGGGTCCGGGTCGCGCTCGTCTGCGCGAATGTCCAGCGTCCGGTCCCACAGGGAACGGCTGGGCCAATCCTCATAGCCTTCGCCGGAGATCTGCCAGTACAGGCCGCTATTGGGCTCAAGGAAGCGCTGGTCGCCCAGCGGCCGGTTGAAATAGACCTCGCCATCGGGGCCGATCTCGGCCGATCCGACCATGGCGTTGAGGAGGTATTCCAGCCGGTCGTCGAACTGGCCGGTGACCAGCGCGGTCAGCGTGCGGTCCAGCGCCACCCCGCCAAACAGCAGCAGGATGGAAATCCACCCCGCTGCAATCAGCATCATGCGCCGGGCAAGGCTGCCCGTATGCGCGCCGAAGAACCCGCCGCTGCCATCCGCAGCGCCAGCCGTGCCGTCCCCGGCAGGCGGGGCAGCATCAGCAGGCGCAGGATCACTCGCGGCTGGGATCGTCGGGGTCGTCGAGGCTGTAACCGAGGCCACGGATCGTGGTGATGACATTGGCACCCAGCTTCTTGCGGATGCGGGTGACGAAGACCTCGATCGTGTTCGAATCGCGGTCGAAATCCTGGTCGTAGATATGCTCGATCAGCTCTGTCCGGCTGACGACCTTGCCCTTGTGGTGCATCAGGTAGCTGAGCAGCTTGTATTCCTGCGCGGTCAGCTTCACCGGCTCCCCGGCCAGTGTCACGCGGCCGCTGCGGGTGTCCAGGCGCACATCGCCTGCCACCAGTTCGCTGCTGGCATTGCCCGAAGCACGGCGGATCAGCGCGCGCAGGCGGGCGATCAGCTCTTCGGTCTGGAACGGCTTGGCAAGGTAATCGTCCGCGCCCGCGTCCAGCCCGGCGACCTTGTCGCTCCAGCTGTCGCGCGCGGTCAGCACCAGCACGGGGAAGTTGCGGCCTTCCTTGCGCCACATGCCCAGCACGGTCAGCCCGTCGATCTCCGGCAGGCCGAGGTCGAGCACGACGGCATCGTAATCCTCGGTCGAGCCGAGGAAATGGCCGTCTTCGCCATCGGTGGAAAGGTCGACGGCGTAACCGTTCTGCTCCAGCGTGCCTTTCAGCTGCTGGCCCAGTGTCGGTTCGTCCTCGACGATCAGGATGCGCATTATCTTGTCCCCTGCAAACACGCCGCAAACTTACCGCACGCGCCGCCAATCCGGTGGCCATGCGGGATGGGCTTTGAAGATGAACGCGTCAAGCGCCAGCCTGTTTCAGTGGAAGCGAAAGGATTGTGCGACCGCCAGCCGCGATCAGCGCTGGACGCGCAGGATGCGCGCTGTCTGCGCGTCCACATCGACCCAGATCACGCGCGTGCCGCGCATGAACTTCAGGCGATAGACCCCGGCGCGGGAATCATATTCGAAGCCGAGGTATTTCGCATCCGGGAACTGCGGCACGATGCGCCGTTCGATATCCGAAATGCGCATGCCGCGCCCGGCCTGCATCTCCGCCCGCGCGCTCTTCTGGTCGCCGCGGCTCTGCGCATGCGCATCGACCACGGCAAAGCCGCCGCCAGCAAGGCCGGTCAGTGCAAGCGAAGCCGCAAGGCAGGAGGCGAGGAGATGTTTCATTTCGACAACCTGCCTAATGCAAAGGCTTTGAACAACCGGTGAATGTTGTTGCCAACAATGCGAAAGCTAAGGCGTTGCCCTAACGCACCATCTCGTACTTCAGCGTCACGGTAACACCCGTGGCAACCATGCCGGGCTGGATCGGGGTGGATGCGGATTCCTCCATCACGTCCAGAGAAGCCATGCGGGCGACGGGCTGCGGCATACCGGGCCGGATCACTTCCTCCACCGCAATCAGGCGCACGTCGGAATAGCCGTTCCAGCGCGCATATTGCAGCGCCTGCGCCCGGCCGTTCATCACGGCGGCCTCGCGCGCCTGTTCGCGGGCTGCGCTGTCATCCTCGATGGAGAAATCCGGTCCACCGATATCGGTCGCGCCCTGCGCCACCAGCGCATCCAGCAGCGGGCCGACATTCGCCACGTCGCGCACCGTCACCATCACGCCATTGCTGGCGGAATAGCCGCGGAAGACCTGGCGGCGGGTCTGGTTGTTGTAATCATACTCCGCGCCCAGCCGCACGCCGGTGGTCTGGATATCGTCCGGATCGACGCCCAGCGCTTTCAGCCGTTCGATCACCTTGGTCATTTCCAGCGCGTTGAGCCGCATGGCCTCCACCGCAGTGCGCGCCTGGGTGGTCACGCCGGTGCGGATGGTGGCGATGTCGGGCTTGGCCTTCACCTGCTCGGTCACCGTCAGTTCGATCACGGGACCGGCTGCCTGCACCTGCACCTCCGCTGCGTGGGCAGTGGCGGGAAGCGCACAGGCGATGGCGAGCGCGGCGGGAATGGCGAAACGGGACATGCGGATACTCCTTGTTGCAGCACGAAAGCTGCGGGCGATGGACTTACGCGCGGCTGAACGGGCCGGTTCCGCCGCTTCGGCGCTTGCCTATCCCGGCCCCCGCCCCTAGCTGGCCCGCATGGCGGAACCACCAATCCTTTCCTGGGAAGGCCTTGGCTTGCAGCAAGGCGGCCGCTGGCTGTTCGGCGGGCCTGATCGCGAGGCACTGGACCTGCATATCGGCCCGCGCGATCGCATTGCGCTGATCGGGCGCAACGGCGCTGGCAAGACCACGCTGTTCCGCCTGATCGCGGACCGGATCGAGGCGGACCGCGGGACGCGTAAGACCAAGGCGCACACGCATATCGTGCTGCTGGAGCAGGAGCCGGATTTCACCGGCTTCGACACGCTGATGGACTTCGCGTTGCACAGCACTGCCGATGGCGGACAGGCCCCGGCGGAGCACGAGGTGGAGGCCATCGCAGGCCAGCTCGGCATCGACATGTCGCGTGACGCCGCCACGGCGAGCGGGGGCGAGAAACGCCGCGCCGCCCTGTCGCGCGCGCTGGCCTTGGACCCGGACCTGCTGCTGCTGGACGAGCCGACGAACCACCTGGACCTGTCCGCCATCGACTGGCTGGAAGGCTGGCTGGAGCGTTATCGCGGCGCCTTCATCGCCATCAGCCACGACCGCGAATTCCTGAAGCGCCTGACGCGCGCGACCCTGTGGCTCGACCGCGGAAACCTGCGCCGCAAGGAAGTGGGATTCGGCGGTTACGAGGCGTGGGAAGAGCAAGTCTATGCCGAGGAGGCGCGCGCCGCCGAGCGGCTGGATGCCAAGCTGAAGATCGAGGCGCACTGGCTGGAGCGCGGCGTGACCGCGCGGCGCAAGCGCAACCAGGGCCGGCTGGAGAAGCTGTGGGACATGCGCGCCCAGCGCGCCGCCATGATCGGCCCAGCCGGCAGCGCGAAGCTGAAGCTGGCGAGCGACGACAACAAGACAAAGTCCGTCATCGTGGCGGAGAAAATCTCCAAGTCCTATGGCGACCGGGCGATCATCCGCGACTTCTCCCTGCGCATCCAGCGCGGCGACCGGATCGGCCTGGTCGGCGGAAACGGCGCGGGCAAGACCACGCTGCTGAAGATGCTGACGGGCGAGCTGGAGCCCGACACGGGCGAAGTCACACGGGCGAAAACGCTCTCCGGCGTGATGATCGACCAGCAGCGCAGCCTGATGCAGCCGGACAAGACCATAAGGCAGGTGCTGGCGGAAGGTGGCGACTGGATCGACGTGCGCGGCAATCGCAAGCATGTGCAGGGTTACCTGAAGGAATTCCTGTTCGATCCCGGACTTGTCGACACCAAGGTCGGCACGCTGTCAGGCGGGGAGCGCAGCCGCCTGCTGCTGGCGCGCGAATTCGCCCGCGAATCGAACCTGCTGGTGCTGGACGAGCCGACCAACGACCTCGACCTGGAAACGCTGGACCTGCTGCAGGAAGTGATCGCCGATTACGAAGGCACCGTGCTGCTGGTCAGCCACGACCGCGACTTCCTGGACCGCACCGTCACCATCACTCTGGGCCTTGATGGCAGCGGCAAGGTGGACGTGGTGGCCGGCGGCTATGCCGACTGGGAACGCAAGCGCAAGGAACGCCCGCAGCGCGCAGGCCGCAAGGAGAAGGCCGCTGGCGACACGGCTCCGCCCGCGCCGCCGCCTCCCCCTCCGCCGCCGAAAGCGGCCAAGCTCTCCTACAAGGACCAGCGCGATTACGAATTGCTGCCGGACCGTATCGTGGAGCTGGAGGCTGCCATCGCGCGGGGCGAGGAGATCCTATCGGACCCGGACCTGTTCACCGCCGATCCGCAGAAATTCGCCAACATCACCAAGGGCCTCGAAAACGCCCGTGCCGAAAAGGACGCGGCAGAGGAACGCTGGCTGGAGCTGGCGGAGCAGGTCGAGGGATAACAAGCCCCCCCGACCCGCGCCGCTGATTGACCGGCTCAGGCGGGCGAATTTGCGGGCAGGAACCCGGGCTTGCGCAGCAGGAACGCCGACAGCAGCGATACGAACAGCCCGACCGGGAACAGTTCGATGAAGCTGATCATCATGCGGAATGCCGGGTTGCGGTACAGCGTCACCGACGCCTCGATTTCCTTGATCCGCTCCGCGCTCTGCACGGCGTCGGGCATGGCGCGCGCCTCTGCCAGCAGGCCGTTGCTGTATTCCGTGATGAAGGCATAATCCGTGGCCGCCAGGAATAGCTCCCAGCTCAGCACGTAGAACACGCCGGCGACGGCGGTGATGGCCACGCCCAGCCCCAGAGCGGTTCCGAAGCGGATCACACCGCCCTGCTCCATGTCGCGGTACCGCTTGATGCCCACGAAGACGAGCATCATCACCACCAGCATGACGAGGTAGCCGAGGAACTCGCTGGAAGAGTGATTACCCCCTACCGACAGCAGGATCAGGGATATGATGGCGATGGCGACGACCCCGGCGATGGAGCCGAAGATCAGGGCGTAACGAAACATGGGAAGCCTCCTTTGCTGCAAGTGGCAGGTCCATGCCGCAAGCCGGGCCGCGCGCCATCGCCCATATGGGTGATTTCGGCCTTTTCGCCCGTTCGGGCCATGCAGCGCCTCAGGGCAACAATGACAGGCGCCGCGCCATGTCCACCGCCTTGCCGCGCCCGTGCACACCCAGCTTGTCATAGACATGCGCGATGTGCGTCTTGACCGTGTGCGGGGACACGCCAAGTTTCCGGGCGATTTCCTTGTTGCTCGCCCCCGTCGCCAGCCGGTCCAGCACGTCGATCTCGCGCGCGGTCAGGCCAAGCGATGCGGCCGCCTTCTCATTGCGGCGAAAATCGGCAGCGGGCGGCCGGGGCGTAAGGCGATATCCCGCGAATATGCCGAGCGCGCCGAACAGGACTGCGATGGCGATGATATAGACCTGCGTCGGCAGGCTGCGCACGAAATCGAGGTAATGCAGGAATTGCAGGACCATCACGATGATCCCTGCGGCAAGGCCGTATATCAGTGCCGTCCCTCTCATGGCCTGTGTGCTGCCAGAAACCGCCGCCGCGCTCAATGCGGTATGCTGCCACAATCGCACCACATGGCTTTGCTACGCCTGCCGCATAGTTTTGAGAGGATTTGCCATGTCGATCGACCAGTTTGCCAAAGACTTTACCGCCGCCGTGCGCGAGGATCGTGCCGATGATTACACCGCGATGTGGGCCGACGATATCGTCAGCTGCGAGCCAGGCGAAGGCCCGATGTCCCGCTGCGAGGGACGCGAGCAATTGCAGCAGAAACACGACTGGTGGAACGCCAATGCCGAAGTGCACAGCTTCGAATGTGCCGGGCCTTATGTGGTGGGCGATCAATTCGCGGTGAATTACAGCATGGATGTGACCATGGACGGGGAGCGCAACGAATTCCACGAAACCGCCATATACACCGTGCGCGACGGGAAGATCGCGGAAGAACGCTTCTTCTACCCCACTGGCGAATAATCGCTGCGCCAATTGTAGCGGACATGTGACAACGCTTGCCCTGACAGCGGCAAACCGCGATAGGCTGCGCCATGGCACTGTCCAAGGACAATCCCGAGAAGGTGGACCGTATCCAGCAGACGCCGTTCACCAAGGCGGAACGGCGGCTGCTCGACTGGCTTTGTGAGCGCATGCCCGCATGGGTCACGCCGGACAAGCTGACCTTGCTGGCGGCCCTCGCTGCCATCGGCATCGGGCTCTGCTTTGCATTCAGCGGGCAGCATCCCTGGCTGCTCTGGCTGTCAATCGCGCTGTTCGGGGTCCACTGGTTCGGGGATTCGCTGGACGGCAGCATCGCGCGCTATCGCCGCATGGAACGGCCCAATTACGGCTTCTTCATCGACCACAGCTCGGACATGATGGCCGGCTTCGTGATCCTGGGCGGACTGGGGCTTAGCCCATACGTCCGCATAGAGATCGCCCTGCTGGCGCTAGCAGGATATTTCCTGCTGGCGATCCACACGTTCCTGCTGGCCAAGGTGACGGGTGAATTCCACCTCTCCCACGGCGGGCTGGGCCCGACGGAGATCCGCATGATCTTCATCGCGCTGACTCTGGGTATCATCTTCGGCGGGCCGGACGTCCCCAGCTGGGGCGGATATTCGGTGTACGACATCGTGGTGGGCGGATGCGCCGTGCTGATGCTGGGCATATTCGCCGTCGTCACACTGTCCGTCGGGCGGCGCCTGTCGCAGGAAGACAATGCAAGGCTTGCCGCAAGGATGGCCGCGCGCGCCGAACAGGACGCCAGGCAGGACGCCGGTCAGCCGAGGCGGTAGAAGTCCGCAGCGCGCTCCAGCGCGATTTTCAGGACCAGCTTCCCGCTGCGCGCGGGCCAGGCCAGCTCCTTTTCCGCCACGGGCAACGTCTCCCCCGCGCACACCACGCGCCACAATATATCCTCCAGCCCCTTGCCCGCATGGGCGATGGCCCCGTCAAACCGCTGGCGTGCGGCAATCTGCCGCTCGGTGGGCGCAAGGCCGGTCTCGCCCGTCCCCTTAATGCGCACCGCGTCCCAGCGCATGGTGACATTTGGGCCAAGCTGCGCCCGCTCGAAATCCATCCGCAGGCACTCGCCAGCCGCCAGCAGCCGGTCGTCAAGGTGGCCGCGGGCGTGGAGCCATGACAGCGGGTTTTCGGCCAGGTTCACCGTCACCGACCGCCTGCGCTTGGCCACGCCGCCCCTGCGCCGCGGGCCTTCCTGCGTCAATTCGCGTTCCACCAGTTCGCGCTGCATCCGAATCTCCTGCTTGCCAGATGAAGGGCCACTTGACAGCGGTTAGCGATGTAGGAAATAGATAACCGAATTGGTTATTGAGGGGCCAGCATCGTGATCAACCGTATCCGCGACATCCGCAAGCAGAAGGGCATGACCCTGGCAGAGGTGGCCGCCGCCTGCACGCCCGCGACCACGGCGCAGACCATCGGGCGGCTCGAGACCGGCATGCGCAACCTTTCCCTCGCATGGATGAACCGCATCGGCGCGGCGCTGGGCGTGGATCCGGAAATGCTGCTGAAGGGGGAGGAGCGCGACGATCCCAAGATCGTGGCACGCCTGACCGAAGCCGGGGCCGAACCGCTCGCCAAGCCGCACGATGCCGTGTTGCCCACCGACCTGGACACCAGCAGCCCGCTCGTCTGCGTGGTGGTGGAGGTCCCGCAGGGCGAATACCGCGTCGGCGACCAGCTGTGGCTGCGCCAGTTCGCGCCGAGCGAGGCAGGCCGGCTGATAAACCGCGACATATTGGTCCCGCGCAGCGGCGGGCGCTTCGCCTTCGGCCGGTTGATCGACCGGCAAGGCACTCTTGTTGGCCTGTTGCCGCCCGGTGCAGGCCAGCGCCAGGTCGTGATCGACAACCCGGAATGGCTCGCCGTGGCGGAGATGCTGGTGCGCAAGCTGTGAAGCGCGTCCTGTCCATCTCCACCCTCTATCCTAACGCCGTCAATCCGCGCTTCGGAACCTTTGTCGCGCGCTCGCTGGAAGCCTTTGCCGCCACCGGGCGCTGGGACGTGACCGTGGTGAACCCCATCGGCGTGCCGCCCATCCGCTTCGGCAAATACCGCGCGCTGGCCGATGCCGCGGTGGACGGCGTGGAGGGCGGCGTGCGCGTGCTGCGCCCCACCTTCCCGCTCATTCCCAAGCTGGGCGGCAGGCTCAACCCCTCCGCCATCGCCCGCGCGGTGGGTCCGCTGGCGGAAAGCCTGCATGCCAGCCAGCCTTTCGACATGGTGGACGCGCAATTCTTCTATCCGGACGGGCCTGCCGCCGCGCAGGTCGCGCATCGCCTGCAACTGCCGCTGTCCATCAAGGCGCGCGGGGCGGACGTGCATTTCTGGGGCGCAAAGCCGTATGCCAAGGCAAAGATGCTGGAAGCATCGGACCAGGCGGCGGGTCTGCTGGCGGTCTGCGGCCCGCTGGCGGATGACATGGCAGCGCTGGGCATGGAGCGCGAGAAAATCACGCTGCATTACACCGGGCTGGACCGCGACCGGTTCCGCCCGCTGCAACACCCCGGTCTGCGCGGCCAGGTGGCAGAGGCTCTTGGCATTGCCATCGCGCCGGAAGAGCCGTTGCTGGTGACAGTCGGCGCGTTGATCCCGCGCAAGGGGCAGGAATTCGTGATTCGCGCACTCGCCATGCTGGAGCGCCCTGCCCGCCTGCTGCTGGTCGGCAAGGGCGAGGATCAGCCCTCCCTGGCGGCGCTGGCACAGGAGCTGGGCGTCGCCGACCGGGTGCATTTCCTGGGCCTGCTTGACCACGACCTGCTGCCGCCCGTCCTCTCCGCCGCCGATGCGATGGTGCTGCCGTCAGCCAGCGAAGGCCTGGCCAATGCCTGGGTGGAGGCGCTGGCCTGCGGCACGCCGCTGGTCATCACCGATGCGGGCGGTGCACGCGAAGTTGTCACCAGCCCGGACGCAGGCGTGATCGTGGATCGCGATACGGGGGCGATTGCCCGCGGTATCACCAGCCTGCTCGACAATCCGCCGGAGCGCGAAGCCGTTGCGGCCATGGCCGAGCGGTTCAGCTGGCAGGCCAACGCGCAGGCGCTGGCCGACCATTGCGACAGATTGACGGGCTGAAGCCGCGCGCGGCGGAGGCGCTCAGGCCTCGCCGCGTGCCAGCCGCTCCTGCCTGTCCGCGACGCTTTCCTCGGGGACGAAGCTGTTGCTGTTCACGCCCAGCCAGATCAGGATCGGCGCGGCCATGTAGACCGAGCTGTAGGTACCCACGAAGATGCCCAGCGTAATCGCGGCCACAAGGCCGAACAGGCTGGCAGGGCCGAAAAGCAGCAGCGGCAGCAGCGCGATCAGCAGCGTCAGGCTGGTCATCACGGTACGCGCCAGCGTCTCGTTCACGGACCGGTCGAGCAGCTCTGGAAGCGGCATCTTGCGATACTTCTTCAGGTTCTCGCGAATACGGTCATAGACCACGATGGTGTCGTTCAGCGAGTAACCGATGATCGCAAGGATGGCGGCGATGATCTGCAGGCTGAATTCCATCTGGAACAGCGCGAACATGCCCAGCGCGAGACTGACGTCGTGGAACAGCGCAAACAGCGCGCCCACGCCGAACTGCCACTCGAACCGCACCCAGATATACAGCGCAATGGCCAGCATGGCGGCGAGCAACGCATAGACGGCCTTCTCGCGGAATTCGCTGGCGACCTTGCCCGAAACCGTCTCGTTCCCGTCCCGCCGAACGTTGGGATATTCGGCGTCGATAGCGGCGATCACCTCGTTGCCGACAGCGTTCGCGCCGCCCTCGATTGCCTCGATATTTTCGGGAAGCCGGATGCGGATCGAAACCTGGTTCGCATCGCCGAAACGCTGGATGGTCGGTTCGCCATAGCCAAGCCCGCCAACCAGATCGCGCAGCGCCGGGATCGGTGCCTCTTCACGCTGTTCGAAGGTCAGGCGCACTTCCTGTCCGCCCGCAAAATCGACGCCGTAATTCAGGCCCTTGGTCATTACCAGCCCCCAGCTGGCAGCGATCAGGATCAGGCTGACGACGTAGAAAGGCACGCGCCACCGCAGGAAGCGGATGTTCGTATCGTCGGGTACGAGTTTCAGGAGTTTCATGGTTTCGTCCTCCCCGCCTCAGACGTGCAGCTCGCTCGGGCGCTTCTTGCGAAGCCATCCGGCAACCCACATGCGGGTGAGCGTGACGGCCGTGAAGACCGAAGTGAAAAGGCCGATGATCAGCACGACCGCGAAGCCGCGGATCGGGCCGGAGCCGAAAAGGAACAGCAGCATACCGGCGATGAAGTTGGTGATGTTGGCATCGTAAATCGCGCGGCTGGCTTCCTTGTAGCCATTTTCCACCGCCGCAACGACGCGCCGCCCACGCTTTCGCTCCTCACGTATTCGCTCATTGATCAGCACGTTGGCGTCCACCGCCGCGCCGATCGTCAGCACGAAACCCGCGATGCCGGGCAGCGTCAGCGTGGTGTTCATCACCGCCATGATGCCCAGGATCATGCCCACGTTCAGGACCAGTGCGGCCGTGGCATAGACGCCGAAGCGGCCATAGGTCGCGATCATCAGCACCACCACCAGCAGCGAACCGACGCCCATGGCCAGCATGCCCTTGCGGATCGAATCGGCACCAAGGTCCGGCCCGACAGTGCGTTCTTCCACGACTTCCAGCGCCACGGGCAGCGCGCCCGATTGCAGCTGGATGGCCAGCTGGTTGGCGCTTTCCACCGTGAAACCGCCGGAAATCTGGGAACGGCCACCGCGGATGGGTTCGCGCATGACGGGGGCGGAGATCACTTCATCGTCAAGGATGATGGCGAAACGCTCGCCCGTGTTCTGCGTGGTCATGCGGCTGAACTTGCGCGCGCCATCGGGATCGAAGGTGATGTCCACCACCGGCGAATTGTCCTGCGCATCGAAGCTCTGCTGCGCCTCGGTCAGCGTCTCGCCGCTGATGCCGCCCAGCCG
Organism: Paraurantiacibacter namhicola; assembly: GCF_001687545.1. NCBI lineage: Bacteria > Pseudomonadati > Pseudomonadota > Alphaproteobacteria > Sphingomonadales > Erythrobacteraceae > Paraurantiacibacter > Paraurantiacibacter namhicola. The sequence continues at coordinate 2,021,213 of NZ_CP016545.1, forward strand.
CTCCACGACCACGCCGCCCGGCAGGCCGGCGCTTTCCGCGTAAGGGAAGACCTGGCCTTCGGCAGCGAGGCCGGAGAGGACCTCGTCCTGGCTTGCTTCGCGCACGACCAGCTTGAATTCCAGTGCGGCGGTCTTGCCCAGCAATTCCTTCAGCGCTTCGGGATCGCCCAGACCGGGGACCTGCACCACGATGCGGGTGTCCCCCTGGCGGATGATGGTCGGCTCGCGCGTGCCAAGCCCGTCGATACGGCGGCGTACCACGTCTGTTGCGGACTCCATCGCCGTCTGGATAGCATTCTCCAGCCCGGCCTCGGTCGGCGTCAGGATAAAGCGGCTGCCGTCGACAACTTCGATATTCCAGTCGCGCACCGTGCCCGCACCGTCCGTAAACGGCAGGATCGCCTCGCGCGCCGCGTCCACCATGGACGGGTCTTCCAGCATGAAGGTCAGCCGGTTGCCGCGCGTGGAGATGTCGCCGATTGCGATGCGCGGCTCGTTACGGCGCAGCGCGTCGCGCACCTGCTCCTCCAGCTTTTCCAGCCGGGTGGCGGCGACTTCCGCCGGGTCCGCTTCCAGGAGGATGTGGCTGCCACCTGCAAGGTCGAGCCCGAGATTCACTTCCGGATCGGGAAGCGAGGACGGCCATTTCAGGCCGCTGAGCGAGGTGATGGAGGGGAGCGCCGCGGCGATCGCCACCAGCGTAATCGCCCAGAGGAAGATCTTTTTCCAGCGGGGGAAGTCGAGCATGTCGGGTCTGGCCTTGAAAGTCTGGTGTGCCGGATCAGTCGTTTGCGGCCGTGCCACCGGGCGGGATGATGTCGCCGATGGTGGCCTTTACGGCCTTGACGCGGACGCCCTGCGCCAGTTCGATGTCGGCGTAATTCTCATCCACCTTCACGACCTTGCCGATCAGCCCGCCTGCGGTGACGACCTGGTCTCCCTTCTTCAGGCCGGCAACCTTCGCCTGGTGCTCCTTCTGCCGCTTCATCTGCGGACGGATCAGCAGGAACCAGAAGATGGCGATCATGCCGATGATGGGAACGAAACCCATGAGCCCGGAGCCCTGGGGTGCGGCGGCGATAAGAAACTCGATCATGAAACGGCGGCCTTGGTCCAGTAATGCGGTTGGTGCGCGGATGTGGGAAGCGTTGCCGCGAAGGTAAAGCCATCGCGTTTTCCCGTCGGCGCCGCGCCTAGCAGCAAAGCAAATGGCTGGCAATCGAGTGCACGCGTGGCAACGCTTGCCATGCCGATATACCCGCCCTATAGGCGCGCGCTCCACTGGTCTCGGGAAGTAGCGCAGCCTGGTAGCGCATCACACTGGGGGTGTGGGGGTCGCAGGTTCGAATCCTGTCTTCCCGACCAGTGGTTTTAGTTTCTTGTTGGTTTAGAGCGCGCGTCCGCGCGCTCCTCCTCGGCGCTGTCCCCTCCGCTGCGCTGCGGGGCGCCTGCGGGCGGGCGGTCGCCCTTGCGGCGCGTTGCGCCGATATGGCTCGTGTCATCGGCGCAAGCTCAATCTCCTTTCCTACACGAACCAATACGGTTCACCGGCGCGATTCCCTTGAACCGCTTCGCTAGGAAACGCCATGTCCATCATAGAGACCCTGATCGGCCCCATCGCCTCCATCATCGACAAGATCATCCCCGACAAGGAAGCCCGCGCGCGGGCCAAGCTCGAGCTGCTGGAGTTGCAGGGCACGCAGGAGCTGAAGGCTCTGGAAGTGCAGATTGCCGCCATCGTGGCGGAGGCAAACTCGAAGGATCCGTGGACCAGCCGCGCCCGGCCCAGCTTCCTCTATGTCATGTATGTGCTGCTGCTCTCGGCCATCCCGATGGGCCTGCTCGCCGCCTTCAAGCCGCAGGTGGCGCAGGACATCGCATCAGGCATGAACAGTTATCTCGCTGGCCTGCCGGAGCCGCTCTATGCCCTCTTCGGCACGGGTTACCTCGGCTACACCGCCGCGCGCCAGTGGGGGAAGATCAAGGGCGTGGAGCGCTAGGCCGCCGCCGCGCACGCCGCACACCGGCCCATCCCCGCAAACCCTTGGCCATGGGCCCTTGCATCGCTATGCCGCTGGCAAATCACGCAACAAGGCGTGGCGATGCAAGGGACATCATGGCTTCCACCGTATACATCCTCAACGGACCCAACCTGAACCTGCTGGGCACGCGCGAGCCCGACATCTACGGCTCCGAAACGCTCGACGATATTGCCGGCAAGCTGCACGACCAGGCAGCCGCGCTCGATATCGAGATCGAAATGCGCCAGTCGAATCACGAAGGCCACCTGTGCGACTGGCTGCACGAGGCGCAGGGCGTGGAGGCGAAAGCCGTCATCCTGAACGCCGGTGCCCTCACCCACACCTCGCTTGCGCTCTACGACGCCATCCGCGCCATCCGCGTGCCGGTGATCGAAGTGCACCTGTCCAATCCGCATGCGCGCGAGGCCTATCGCCACAAGAGTTTCGTCGCGATGGCGGCAAGCGGCACAATCGCGGGCTTCGGCGCGGTGGGCTATGAAATGGCGCTGGACGCCGCCGCGCGCCTCTGACCCAGGAAATCGCAGGACGGCAATTCGCGGCAAGGCTTGCCAAGCCAGCGCGCGCGGAATAGCCGGTTCTGCAACAGACCCCCTCAAGAGGACCTTATGGCCGACACCAAGGGAAAGTCCGGCTCTGCCGGCATGAAAATCGATAGCGCGCTGGTTCGTGAACTGGCCGATATGCTGGCCGAAACCGGCCTGACCGAAATCGAGGTAGAGGACGGGGACCGCAAAATCCGCGTCTCGCGCGGAGCGGTTGCCGCTGCTGCACCGGCGCCTGCGATGATCGCCGCCGCACCTGCCGCTGCGCCCGCCCCCGCTGCCGCCTCCGCCGCCCCGGCTGCGGATGCCGCACCGGCCTCCCATGCCGATGCCGTGAAGTCGCCCATGGTCGGCACTGCCTATCTATCCGGCGAGCCGGGAAGCCCGCCCTTCGTGTCCGTCGGCGACACGGTGAAGGAAGGCGACACGCTGCTGATCGTCGAAGCCATGAAGGTAATGAACCCGATCACCGCACCAAAGGCCGGGAAGGTCACGGAAATTCTGGTCGAGAACGCCGGACCCGTCGAGTTCGACCAGCCGCTGGTGGTGATTTCCTGACATGGGCATTTCGCGCCTGCTGATTGCCAATCGCGGGGAAATTGCCCTGCGCATCCACCGCGCCGCCCATGAAATGGGTATCGAGACGGTCGCGGTGCACTCCACCGCCGATGCCGATGCCATGCATGTGCGGCTGGCCGACCATGCCGTGTGCATCGGCCCGCCGCCTGCCACGGACAGCTACCTGAACCAGGCCGCGATCATCTCCGCTGCGGAAATCAGCGGTGCAGATGCCATCCATCCCGGTTACGGCTTCCTGTCCGAAAATGCGCAATTCGCCGAAGTGGTGGAAGCGCATGATGTGGTGTGGGTCGGCCCCAAGCCCGAACATATCCGCACCATGGGCGACAAGGTTGCCGCCAAGAAGACCGCGGGCGAGCTCGGCCTGCCGCTGGTCCCGGGCAGCGACGGCGCCGTCTCCGAAGTGGAAGAGGCGCGCAAGATCGCGGCTGAAATCGGCTATCCCGTGATCATCAAGGCCGCGAGCGGCGGCGGCGGGCGCGGCATGAAGGTGTGCGACAGCCCCGAAAAGCTCGAAACGCTGATGCAGCAGGCGGGCAGCGAGGCGAAGGCCGCCTTTGGCGATGCCACCGTCTATATCGAGAAATACCTCGGCAATCCGCGCCACATCGAATTCCAGGTGTTCGGCGACGGGCGCGGCGGGGCGATCCACCTTGGCGAGCGCGACTGTTCCTTGCAGCGCCGCCACCAGAAGGTGTTCGAAGAAGCGCCCAGCCCCGTCATCACCGAAGAAGACCGGATGCGCATGGGCGAGGTCTGCGCGCAGGCCATGCGCGACATGCAGTATCGCGGCGCGGGCACGATCGAATTCCTGTGGGAAAACGGCGAGTTCTATTTCATCGAAATGAACACCCGCCTGCAGGTGGAACACCCGGTCACGGAAGCCATCACCGGCATGGACCTGGTGCGCGAACAGATCCGCATCGCCGATGGGCGCGACCTGTCCGTGACGCAGGACGAAATCGAATTCCAGGGCCACGCCATCGAATGCCGCATCAATGCGGAAGACCCTTGGACCTTCGCCCCCAGCCCCGGGAAGGTGACCTATTACCACGCCGCCGGCGGCATGCATGTGCGCGTGGATAGCGGCCTTTACGCAGGCTATTCCATCCCGCCCTATTACGATTCCATGATCGCCAAGCTGATCGTTTTCGGCCGCACGCGCGAGCGCTGCATCATGCGCCTGCGCCGCGCGCTGGAAGAAATGGTGGTGGAAGGGGTGAAGACCTCCATCCCCATGCACCAGGAACTGATCCGCGAACCCGACGTGCTGAGCGGCGATTACACGATCAAGTGGCTGGAGGAGTGGCTGGCCAAGCGCGAGGGCTGACGCCGCCGCCATGAACCAATCGCCGCCTGCGGCATTGGTCTGGCATGAGCGTGAATATCCTGGCTCCCCAGCCTTTCACCAAGACAGACAACCTGCCCGCCCCGCGCGAGCCCGTCGGCCATATCAAGCTCTCCTTCGGCGGCGATGCCAGCGAGGATGACGAGCATCCGCTGTGGGACATCTCGGCCTGCGGCGTCATCGGGCAGACGCTGTTCGTGGCGGGCGACGAGGCGCACGGCGTCGAGCGGCTGACCCCGGCGCAGCACGGCTGGCTGGGCGACCACAAGGCGTTCCACCTGCATGACTTCGTGGAATTGCGCGATCCGGAGGAGGAGATGGACATCGAAGGGATGGCCATTTCCGACAATTGGCTTTGGGTCACCGGCAGCCATTCGCGCACCCGACCGGACCCGCGCGACGATGGCGATACGCCCGACTGCATCGATATCGCCCATATCGCGGATTTGAAGGACACGCGGCCGCGCTGCGTGCTGGCGCGCATCCCGCTGCTGTTCGACGAGGAAGGCCATGCCATCCCTGTGAAGGACGATGGCGATCGCCACGCCGGCCTCGTTCGCCAGCGCAAGGACCAAGGCAGCAAACTGAAACGCTATCTGGCCAAACACCCCCTCCTCGGCCCGTCCTGCGCGCTGGCGGCCAAGGAGGGCGGGCTCGATATCGAAGGCATTGCGGTCAAGGCCGAGCGCGTGGCGCTGGGCCTGCGCGGGCCGACGATCCAGACCTTTGCCGTGCTGGTGGAACCGCAGATCGAGCCGAAGAAGAGCGGCAAGCTGCACCTGCCGAGCGCGCCGATGATTCGCCTGTGCGACCTCGGCGGCCTGGGCATACGCGACCTGCTGGCGAGCGACGACGGCGACGACCTGCTGATCCTGGCCGGCCCGACGCAGGACCTGGATGGCCGCTGCGCCATCTATCGCTGGAAGGACTGGGCAAACGAGCCGCCTGAACACGAGGAAACTGTCCGCCTCCACCGCCCCGAACGCCTGTTCGACCTGCCGGTGAAGCTGGACGCCGACCATCCCGAAGGCATCGAATACTGGACCGGCGAGGACGGCGAGACGAAGCTGCTGGTGCTGTACGACAGTCCCAACCCGGACCGCATCGATGCGGAGAAGGCCACGATCCTGGGCGACCTGTTCGACCTCGACTGATCAGCGCAGTGGCGGCTCGCCCTTGCGGAACCAGCGCATCAGCAGCCACCAATTGATCACTTGGAGCAGCGCGAACATCAGCAGCACACCCGTGAATGCAATCACCATTTCAAGGTTCGTGCGCGGGCCGGGGTTCATATCCTGCTTGATCGCGATGAGCAGCAGCAGGACCGTCAGGAAGATCTGGTAATAGGCATGCATCCGCAGCGCCGTCCGGCGTTTGTAGTCCGCCCGGCCGCGCAGCCAGACAGGCAGTTTGCGCCGTTTCGGTAGCGTCCGGTCGAGATAATTCGCATGCCAGAATTGCAGCGCGAGGATCACGCTCGCGCTGGCCAGAAGGCCCAGCGTCGTGGACGGCATCAACCCAGCGGAACCCCCGGTTCGTGCTTGCTGGTGCGGATGGTCAGGCTGGTCTTCACGCTCGACACATTCGGCGCAGGCGTCAGCTTGCCGGTCAGGAATTCCTGGAAGCTCTGCAGGTCGCGGCTCACGATCTTCAGGATGAAGTCGATCTCGCCGTTCAGCATGTGGCATTCGCGCACTTCGGGCAGCGTCATGATATGCTCTTCGAACGCACGGAGGTCTTCCTCGGCTTGGCTCTTCAGGCTGACCATGGCGAAGACGGTGATGGCGAAGCCCAGCTTCGATGCGTCGAGCTCCGCATGGTAGCCCTTGATGACGCCTTCTTCTTCCAGTGTGCGGACGCGGCGCAGGCAGGGCGGCGCGGTCAGGCCAACGCGCTGCGCCAGCTCCACATTCGTGACGCGGCCTTCATCCTGCAATTCGGCCAGCAGCCGCCGGTCGATCGTATCGAGTGTCGCCATCGCCCCAGACCCCTCCAAGAACATCACACTGCGGCAATTATCCACACATAATCGCGCGCCGGACAGTAACATTATTATGTATGCCCGCAATTGTCCCGCTTTGCAACGCAGCGGTACTGGGCGGGAGCAGCCTCGCGGAAAACCCGTATTGGGACACCATGCCCCGGTGCGCCCTGCGCGCGCCGGATGCGTAACCCGTGCCGGAGAGAAAATGCTGTTCGACGACCGCCTTGCCACTGTGCTGCGCCAGCGCGCTGCCTCGGAGCAGGGCGTGCGCACGCAGTACAGGCAGCTGCTGGACCTGCTGGGCACCCGCGGCGCGATCGCGAGCCAGGAAATGGCCGAGGCGGCAGTAGAGCGGCTGACGGAGCTGGAAGACCGCATCCCGGCGACCGAACGCTCCAAAATCCTGCGCGAGCCCGGCCAGCGGCTGCGCAATCCGGCGCTGGTGGAATGGCTGGCGGGCGGCGATCCGCAGGCCGCCGCCGCCGCCGTTGCCACCGCGCGGCTGGGCGAGGCGGAGTGGCTCGACCTCATCCCGCGCCTGCCGGTCAATGCGCGCGGTTTCCTGCGCCATCGCCGCGACCTCTCGCCGCGCGTGCGGGACCTGCTGAAGCGGCTGGGGGTGCAGGACCTCGTGTTGCGCGACGAGGTGAGCCCCGAGGTCTCTACTGAGGCGCGCGAAGTGACTGAAACGCCCGCGCCAGTTACTGCCGCCACCCCCACGCCCGACGCCACGGAGCCTGCCGAGCCCGCCACCGCGCGCGAACGGACGGACGGTGTCGGCGCGCTGTTACAGCGGATCGAAAGCTTCCGCGAACGGCAGGCCCTGCGGCGCGACCAGAAGCGCCTGCCGCTCGACGACACGCAAGAGGGCGAAGCGCACGCCGAACATCTCGACCTGGAGCTCGATGCAGCGGGCACGGTCGCATGGGCGCATGGCGAATTTGCGGACCTGCTGCCCAACCTCCTCGCCGGGGAAGCGGGCAGCGCCAGCCTGCTGCAATTTCCCGCCACCGCCCTTCGCGCCATGGGACTGCGCCAGCCGCTATCCGGCGTGCCGGTGCAGCTTGTGGGACTGGAGGGGCTGGAGGGCGACTGGCGCTTCGATGCCGCGCCCTTCTTCCGCGAGGCGGATGGCGCCTTCATGGGTTACCGCGGCCGCCTGCGGCGCCCCCAGCCTGCATCTGCAGCCCGGCCCGCCCCGGACCCGGCAGGCGAGCGCATGCGTCAGGTGCTGCATGAATTGCGCACTCCGGTAAACGCGATCCAGGGCTTTGCGGAAATCATCCAGCAGCAGATCTTCGGCCCCGCCCCCAACAGCTACCGCGCGCTGGCGGCTGCCATCGGTGTGGATGCCGCACGCCTGCTGGCCGGCTTCGACGAGGTGGACCGGCTGGCCAAGCTGGAAACCGGCGCGGTGGACATGGAAGAAGGCGAGGCCGACATCCGGCAGGTCGTCGCCGATACCTTGCAGCGTCTGGGCGGCGTGCTGCGCCCGCGCTCTGCCGAGATGACCCTGAAAGCCAGTGGCGGGCCCTTCACGGCCGGTCTGGACGGGGACGAAGCGCAAGTGCTGGCCTGGCGCCTGCTGGCGACGCTGGCCGGCGGCATGGCCCCGGGCGAGCGGCTGGACCTCACGCTGAGCGGTGACGGCGAAACCATTGCGCTGGAATGCGACCTTCCCGCCGCGATGAGCGATGATGATGATCCCTTCGCCGCATCGGTCGCCCCGCAAGCGCGTGCCGTCACTGCGGGCATGTTCGGCAGCGGTTTCACGCTGCGGCTGGTGCGCGCGGAGACCATGGCCGCGGGCGGAGACCTATCACTGGTGGATGACCGGCTGCGCCTGTCGCTGCCCGCCTTGACCCAATCCCCCGCGCGCCATAGCGAAAGCGGCTGACGCGACGCAGCGCAAGGGACGCCCAGCCAACATCATGGATGCCATCGACCGCCCACCGACACGGCATCGCCCTGCCCGCTTTGCGCAAGGGTTCGGGCAGCGTTTCATCCTGACGGTCGACACCGAGGAAGAATTCGACTGGTCGCGCCCGCTCTCCCGCGAGGAGCACGGACTTGAGCACGTCTCCCAGCTCGGCCGATTCCAGCAATTCTGCGCCGGACAGGGCGTGGTGCCGATCTACCTCATCGACTGGCCCATTGCGCAATCGCGGCTGGCGGCGGAAATCCTCAAGCCCGCGCTCGATGCCGGCGAGGCGGAGATCGGCGTGCAGCTGCACCCCTGGGTCAATCCGCCTTTCGAAGAAGAGGTGACCGAGCGCCACTCCTACGCCCGCAACCTGCCGCCCGAACTGGAGCGCGCCAAGCTGCTGAATCTGCGCGACGCGATCGAGGCGAATTTCGGCCATGCCCCGCTGATCTACCGCGCAGGCCGGTATGGCGCGGGTGGCTCGACCCCGCAGATCCTGCGCGAGGCCGGCATTGCCATCGATACATCCGTGCGCACCAAGTTCGATTACGCGGCTGCCGGTGGGCCGGATTACACCGCGCATCCGCTGGAGCCGTACTGGCTGGACGATGCCAAGGAATTGCTGGAGCTGCCGCTGACCACGGTGTTCTGGGGCTTGCTGCGACAGATGGGCGATGCGCTGTTCCCGGTGTTCTGGCGCGCGCCGCGGCTGCGCGGTGTCGCCTCCAAGCTCGGCCTGCTGGAACGCATCGCGCTCACGCCTGAGGGCATTCCGATAGAGGACGCGCTGAAGGGCACGGACATCGCCATCGACATGGGCCTGCCGATCCTGAACTTCAGCTTCCACAGCCCCTCCCTCGCGCCCGGACACACGCCGTATGTGCGCGACGAGGCCGATCTGGACGCGCTGTACGACTGGTGGCGACGCATTTTTGCGCATCTCGCCGCGCGCGATGTGAAGCCCGCCAGCGTGTCCCAGGTGATGGACGCAGTGGTCCGGTGATCATCCGCGCGTTTCGCAGGTTGCCAGCGCCCGCCCTTGCGTCTAGGCGCAAATCCCGGTTGGCGGGGCCTGTAGCTCAGTTGGTTAGAGCTGGCCGCTCATAACGGCTAGGTCGCGGGTTCGAGTCCTGCCGGGCCCACCACCGCCCCAAGCATATGGGGGTCGGCGTGGTCGGCAAATCGAAGAGTGTCGGGGAGTGGCGCAGCCTGGTAGCGCATCTGTTTTGGGAACAGAGGGTCGCAGGTTCGAATCCTGTCTCCCCGACCACTTTTCTTGAACTTAGCAACGCCTTGCAGGTGATCCGCCGATGACCGCTGCCGCCGCCCAACCCGGCCGGGTCGATCCGCGCATCATCTGGACAATTGCCCTGCCCGCCATGGTCACCAATGTCGCCACCGCGCTGATTGGTCTTGGTGATATGTGGATTGTGGGGCGGCTGGGCGATGCCGCGGCGCAGGGCGCGGTCGACGTGGGCGCGCGGCTGTTCGCGGTTCTCTTCACCGTCATGAATTTCCTGAAGACCGGGACCACCGGGCTGGTCGCGCAGGCCGGCACGCGCGAAGGCGCGCAGGCTCAGGCGGACGTGCTGTTTCGCGGGCTGGTCGTAGGATCGGTTATCGCGGGCCTGCTGCTGCTGGCCAAGCCGCTGCTGCTGCCTGCCGCGCTGGATGCGCTGGGCGCACGGGGCGAGGTGCTGGAGGCAGCGCGTATCTATGCCGATATCCGCTACTGGACCGCGCCCGCCGTGATGGCGAACCTGGCGCTGGTGGGATACCTTGTCGGCCAGCGGCGGATGATGGCCGTGCTGTGGTTCGAGATCGCTTACAACATCGCCAATGTGGGCCTCGGCCTGTGGTTCGTGCTGGGCCTGGATTTCGGGATCGCCGGGGTCGGCTGGTCCAGCTTCATCGCCGAATATGCAAAACTGCTGGTGGTGGGCGCGATCGTGCTGCGCGGCGAGACATTGCGCGGCCTGCTGGCAGCGGCGGCGGAGCGGGCGAATTTCGGCTGGCGCAGGCTCAGCCCCTTCCTCGCCGTCAACCGCAACCTGTTCCTGCGCACCCTGATCCTGGTGGTAGCGCTGGCCGCCCTCACCCGCCTCAGTGCGGAACGCGGCGCGGCCGTGCTGGCGGCCAATGGCATCCTTTACCAGATGTTCGTTTTCACCGCGCTGCTGCTCGACGGGTTTGAGAATGCGGCGCAAGTGCTGAACGGCGAACGGCTGGGCGCGCGCGACCGCGATGGCTTCACCGCCCATATCCGCGCGATATTGCTGCGCGGCCTGATGGCGGCCGCGCTAGTGTCGCTCGCCTTCGTGCTGCTGGCAGATCCGGTGCTGGCGAGCTTCGCTGCGACAGACGCCGTGCGCGAGGCGGCGCAGGCGCAGGCGTATTGGCTGTTCATCATTCCCTTTGCGGGAGTCGCCGGCTTCGTATTTGATGGCGTGTTCGTGGGCGCGAGCTGGACGCGGCAACTGCTTGCAACCATGGCCGTCGCGGCGCTGGTCTATGTGGCCGCACTTTGGCTGACATGGCCAATGGGCAATGCCGGGCTGTGGCTGTCTTTCACGGTCTTCCTGGTCGCGCGCGCATTGGCTCAGGCCGCCCTCATACCGCGGCTGATCGCCCGGGAATTCACCTGACACCGCGACATTTCGTTACAGCCGGTTACTTGTCATTCAGGCTTCGCGCGGCAGGATGGCGGCCATGTCGGATATAACCATCGCCTGGAACCGTTTCGGCCTCGGAGCCCGCGCCGGGGAACGCCCGCCGCCAGACCTTCGCGGCTGGCTGCTTGACCAGCTGGACCGGTTCGATCCGCGCCCTGCCCCCATCGCTGCCCTGCCCGGCACGGCAGAGAGCGTCGCGGGCCTGACGGAATTCCTCTCCAATCGTCGCCGCGCGCGGCAGATGGGGGACGAGGACCCGGCGGACAAACCCAATGATGTTCAGCGCCAGGACCTGCGCGGCATGCTGCTCGGCAGCGTAACGGCGCGCGGTCTGGTCGCGGTTCGCACGGACGCCCCCTTCCCGGAAAGGCTGGTGCATTTCTGGGCCAATCACTTCACCGTCTCCATCGCCAAGCGGCAGACGACCGCGCTGGTCGGTCCGCATGAATTCGAGGCGATAAGGCCCAATATCATGGGCAATTTTCGTCACCTGTTGCGCGCGGCCGTGCTGCATCCGGCCATGCTCGCCTATCTCGACCAGTCCAATTCCACCGGTCCCAGCAGCCAGCTGGCGCAGCGCGCCGGGCGGCGGAACCGCGAACTTGGCCTGAACGAAAACCTCGCCCGCGAGATCATGGAGCTGCACACGCTGGGCGTGAATGGCGGCTATTCGCAGGAGGATGTGACCGAATTCGCCCGCGCCATGACCGGCTGGACCATGCAGGGATTGCCCCGCGCGCGGCGGGCCGAGCCTATCGGCGACGGGCTTGCATGGTCGGAATTCCAGCACGAGCCGGGCACGCGCACCGTGCTGGGTCGCAGCTATGCGCAAGCCGGTCCGGAACAGTCGCTCGCCATGCTGGACGCATTTGCCGCCCATCCGTCCACGGCGCGGCATGTCGCCACGAAGCTGGCCCGGCATTTTGCCGCCGACGATCCTCCGCCTGAAATGGTCGCTCGGCTGGAGCGCGCCTTCTTGGATAGCGATGGCGACCTGCCCACCATTTACCGCGCCATGGTGGACTCGCCCGAAGCGTGGGACGGCTCGCGGCCGAAATTCCGTACGCCGTGGGACTGGACCATCGCCAGCTTCCGCGCACTGGGGCTGGACGATTTCGAGCCGCGCCTGCTGCATGGCACGCTGCGGGAACTGGGCCAGCCATGCTGGGCTGCCACTTCGCCCAAGGGATATGACGACATCGCCGCCAGCTGGGCAGCGCCCGATGCGCTGATCCGCCGGGTGGAAGCGGCAGAGACGCTGGCGAAGCAAGCCGGTGACATTGATGCGCTGGCACTGGCGCAGGCGCTGTTTCCGCGGGCACTGAATGACAGCACGGCAACGGCGATACGCGGCGCGGATAATCGCCAGCAAGCGGCGGCGCTGCTCCTCGCCTCGCCCGAAATGATGCGGAGATAACCATGATTGACCGGCGCACCCTGCTCCATTCCGGCCTCTGGCTCGGCAGCGCAGCGGCCTTCGCACCGCGCGTCGCGCTGGCGGCTGAGCATACGGAGAAGCGGTTCCTCTTCGTGCTGCAGCGCGGCGCGGCGGACGGGCTGGACCTGCTTGCCCCGCTGGGCGATCCGGAACTGTCCGGCCTGCGCGGGCCATGGATGGGTGATCTGGAACAGCGCCAGGCGCTCGATGGATTTTTCGCACTGCATCCCATGCTCGGGACGATCGGCGCAATGTATGCGGCCGGCGAGGCAGCCTTCGTCCATGCCGCAGCCTCCAGCTACCGCGAGCGGTCGCATTTCGATGCGCAGAACCTGATCGAGAGCGGCGGCGCGAAGCCCTATGTGCAGCGCGATGGCTGGATGAACCGTCTGGTCGGCCTAATGACACCAGGCAGCGTGCGCGCGCTGGCGCTCGCGCCATCGATCCCGCTGGCCCTGCAGGGGCCGCAGCCCACCAGCAGCTATGCCCCCACGCGCCTGCGCGCGGCCTCGGAAAACTACAGCGAACGTGTGGGCGCGATGTATGCCGCCGATCCGCTACTCTCGCGGCTGTGGGACCAGGCATTGCAGACCCGCGCGATGGCGGGCGACACGCAGATGCGAAACCTTCGCGATGCGGAAAAGGCCGGCGCGCTGGCCGCATCGCTGATGTCGGGCGCGGACGGCGCGCGCATCATGATGGTGGAGTCCGACGGGTGGGACAGCCACCAGGGCCAGCCGAACCAGATCGGCGGCGCGGTGGGCCGGCTCGATTCCTTCCTCTCCGGCTACCGAGCCGGCATGGCGGATAGCTGGACCGACACGCTGGTAATCGTCGCCACGGAATTCGGCCGCACGGCGCGCATCAACGGCACCAATGGCACGGACCACGGCACAGCCAGCGCGGCCATGCTGCTGGGCGGCGCGGTGCGCGGCGGGCGCGTGGTGGCGGACTGGCCGGGGCTGGCCTCATCCTCCTTGCTGGAAGGGCGCGACCTCATGCCTACGGCCTCGCTGGAGGCAGTGATCGCCGGCAGCGCGGCGGAGCATTTCGCGCTGGACCCGCAGCGCGCCATGGCCACACTGTTCCCCGGTCGGCAGGCTGCGCCGATGGCAGGCCTGGTCCGCGGCTGAGGCTACTCGCCCGTGGCGATATCGCCGGGGTAATTGGCAAGGATGCCGACCACTTGGGTCCAGACCGCGACATTCTGGCGCAGTTGCACGGGATCAATCTTGTCCAGCGTATCGTCCGGCGTGTGGTGCAGGTCGAAATAGCGCGTGCCATCCTGCTGCAGGTCGATGATCGGGCCCTTCTGGTCGCGCGATATATTGATGTCCGCCCCGCCCGTCGCGACCGTGCTGGAACCTGCAACACCGAAACGCGCGACGGAGCTTGCCAGCATGGCATGCAGCTGCGGGTTGGTTTCGCGGAAATTGCTCTGGAATTGCCAGATGCGGTCCGCGCCGAAATCGCTTTCGATACCCACACCGATCGGCTCGTCGATATGCGCCTTGGAATAGGCGACGGAGCCGTACAGCCCCACTTCTTCCGCGCCCGCCATCAGTACGCGGATCGTGCGCAGCGGCTGGCCGGACTTGGCCACATTCAGCGCAGCAGCGGCCACGATGCCGCAGCCCGCGCCGTCATCGAAGGCGCCCGGGGCGTTCCACCAGCTGTCGATATGGCAGGCCACCAGGATCGGCGGCAGGGAGGGATCACGGCCCACGATCTCGCCCAGGACATTGCCGCTCACCTGCGTGCCGATGTTCTCCGGCGTCAGCACCAGCTTCATCACGATGGGCTTGCCATCGGCGCGCGCAAACATCCGCTCAAGATTCGCCGCATCAGGCAGCGTCAGCGCGCCTGCGGGGATCATGTTTTCGACCACGCGCGTGCCGCCGGTGTGCGGGTTGCGGTGATAATCCGTGCCGACGGACTTGATGACAGTGGCGACCGCGCCCTTCTGCTTGGCGATGCTTGCACCCACCCAGCGCGCGGGGCCGGCAAAGCCGTATTGCGAGCCATCCTGCGTCGGCGTCATGGAGTGACTGATGTAAGCGATCTTGCCGTTGAGGCTACCTTCCGGCGCGGCGTTCAGATCGCCGATAGTCTCGAAATAGACCACTTCCGCCGTGATGCCTTCTGGGCCGGTGGAAGCGCTGCCGCCCAGCGGCTGGATGACCAGCGGCTGCGGGAACGGGCTGGTGATTTCCGCATGGTGCATGGTGCCCGGCACCCAGGTTTCCATCTCGAACGGCTCGTCCGCCACGTTCTGGAAGCCGTGCTTGCGCATCCAGGCCATCGCCCATTCGCGGCCGCGCTTTTCCGCTTCCGTACCCGCCTGGCGCGGGCCGACTTCGGTGGTGATGCCTTCCACGAAGTCCCAAGCCAGCTTGTCGTATTCCAGCGCATGGTCGGCCATCTGCTCCACCGTCGCATTGGCGGGTGGTTCGTGCGCCGAAAGGGCGATGGGGGATGCGGCGAGGGAGAGCGAGAGCGCGGCGAGCGCGAGTTTGGTTTTGATCATGGGACGCATGGCTAATGCGCCCGCGCCCGCCTGTCGAGGGCGTAACCAAACAGACCGTTCAGTCCTGCCGGGTATCGCTGGCAGGCGGCGTCGGCAGCGTATCGGGATCGACCTGCAGCCATCGCGGCTCGCGCCCCAGCCGCGCGTTGAAGCGGGTGTTGAAGGTGAAGGGATCGCGCTCGGAGGAAAGCAGGTCCGCGCCGTATGCCCCCGTGACCGCCGTTTCCGGATAGCCCATCAGCTGCAGGAGGGTCGGGAAAATGCGGTAATGGCTGGTCGGCGCCTTGCGCGCGGCAGCGGCTGCCCAGTCGAACGCCCCGCCCTCCGGCGCATCGAGGACCACCAACGGCACCACGCCCTCGGCCTGTTCCGGCTCCGGCGAGCAATGCGTGTCGCGGCTGGGCCCGCCATCCTCGTGCAGATCCTGCCCGTGGTCTGCGGTATAGATCAGTGTCATTGCCTGCCGGTCCGCCTGCGCCAGCAGCAGGTCGAAGAAGCCGCCCACATTCCAGTCCAGCGTGTTGCGATAGGAATTGCGGTAACGCACCCAGTCCTGCGCCTGCCCGCCAAAGCCCGTTCGCTCGCCCGTGTCGACGATATCGCGGTAGGACCCGCGCGGCAGCATCGGCTGGTGGCGGGCGAATTCGTCGGGGAACTTGTCGTGGATCGGGAAATGCGCGCCGACCTTGTTCACGAAGATGAACTGGCGCTTCCCGTCGCGCGAATATGCCGCAATGTCGCGTGCGGCGCGGTGGTCGCGCTCCAGCACCGGCACGCCGTCATACTGGATCCAGCGATCGACGGCGGCCATTTCCGCCTCGTCCATCAGGTTCTGGTAAGCGCCGCCTTCGCGCTGCGCATCGATATAGACGGTCTCGAAACCCGCGGCTCTGGCGTAGCTCCAGATGCTGGGCATCTCCGCATTGATCCGCCGGTAATCATCGCGCGTGCCGCCATAGCGCAGCGTCTGGTTGGCAGAGGCGCTGCAGTGGGAGATCGCCGCCGCTAGCCCGAAATTGTGCGCGCCCTCCACGCCCAACAGGCCCGAACGCGCGCCGCCTGAGTGATTAATGTCGAGGTAATTGCCCGCAATGCTCTCATCCACCACCAGCACGATGTCCTGCGCGGCCAGCGGCTTGCCCGACTGGATGGCTACGTCCTGCCGCTCGGCCACAGGGGACAGCAGCGTCTCGCCCGCATGAAAAGCCGCATAGGCCAGGCCGATATGGCTCGGCGGAAGGCCGCGTCCGCCCTCTCCGCCGCGCTGGAACATCATGGCGATGACCAGCGCCGTGATGACAAGCGGCAGCCACGCGGCGCGCCAGCCCAGCCAGCGGCTTTGCAGGCCATGCCCAAGCCCCACGCCCAGCAGCAGCAGCGCCGCCTCCGCAAAGCCCAGCAGCATCACCGATCCGTGCTGCGCCCATGCCTCGTGGAAGGACCCGCCCGCCTGGCTCATGTTCAGGAACGCCTCGTAGGACATGTGCTCTGCCACCACGAGCTGGTATCCGCCCACGAGCAGCGACCCGAAGGCGAACAGCACGGCGTAGCTCCAGCGAACCCACGCGCGTTGCAGGAAGGCCGCAATCAGCAGGCTGGCGACGCAGAGGCCGGCGACCGCGCCATACAGGCCCAGCCCCACCCAGTCCGTGCCCTCGCCCGCAAAGGACGCCAGACGGTCCGCGACCTGCGCGTATCCTATCGCCAGCGAGGCGCACAGCAGCAGCAGTTTGAACACGATCCTCATCACGCGCTCGCACATAACCCAGACCGGTTAAATCCGGCTGAAAACGCCGCGCAGCTCTGCGCCGGGCCGCCAGAGCGGTCTTGCCCCCCGCGCGCGCAAAGCCTATCTGCGCGGTCAAATCCGAACATCGTAACGCATTTATCCCGAAGGACCCGAAATGGCCGCCCAATACGCCTTTGTCATGAAGGACATGACCAAGACCTTCCCCGGTGCCCCCAAGCCCGTTCTGGCGAACATCAACCTGCAATTCTACCAGGGCGCCAAGATCGGCATCGTGGGCCCCAACGGCGCGGGTAAATCCACGCTGATGAAGATCATGGCGGGCATCGACACGGATTTCTCCGGCGAGGCATGGCCGGGCGAGAACATCACCGTCGGCTACCTGCCGCAGGAACCGCAGCTCGACGAGAGCAAGACGGTGCTGGAAAACGTCAAGATGGGCGCGGGCGAGACGGCCGAGATGGTCGAGCGCTTCAACGCCATCAGCGCCGAAATGGGTGACCCGCAGGACGACACCGATTTCGACGCCCTGATGGAAGAGATGGGCGTGCTGCAGGAGAAGATCGACGCGGTCGATGGCTGGACGCTCGACAACCAGCTGGAGATCGCCATGGAGGCACTGCGCTGCCCGCCGGGCGACTGGCCGGTGGACAACCTGTCCGGCGGTGAGAAGCGCCGCGTGGCCCTCACCCGCCTGCTGATCCAGAAGCCTTCCATCCTGCTGCTGGACGAACCCACCAACCACCTCGATGCCGAAAGCGTCGAATGGCTGGAAAACCACCTGAAGGAATATGCCGGCGCGGTGCTGATGATCACCCACGATCGCTACTTCCTCGACAATGTCGTGGAGTGGATCCTGGAACTCGATCGCTCCAGCTACTTCCCCTACGAAGGCAATTATTCGACCTACCTCGAGAAGAAGGCCAAGCGGCTGGAGCAGGAAAGCCGCGAGGAATCCGGCCGCCAGAAGTCGCTTAGCCGCGAACTGGAGTGGATCCGGCAGACGCCCGCCGCGCGCCAGACCAAGTCCAAGGCCCGTATCCGCAAGTTCGAACAGCTGCAGGACGCGCAGGCGGACCGCAAGCCCGGCAAGGCGCAGATCGTCATCCAGGTGCCCGAGCGCCTGGGCGGCAAGGTGATCGAGGCCAAAGGCCTGACCAAGGCGTATGGCGACAAGCTGCTCTTCGAAAACCTCGACTTCATGCTGCCCCCGGGCGGCATCGTCGGCGTGATCGGCCCCAACGGCGCGGGTAAGTCCACGCTGTTCCGCATCATCACCGGCCAGGAAGAGCCCGACAGCGGCAAGCTGGACGTGGGTGACACCGTGCGCCTGGGCTACGTGGACCAGAGCCGCGACGACCTGACGGCGAGCAACAACGTCTGGGAGGAAATCTCCGACGGGCTCGATTACATGAAGGTCAACGGCCACGACATGTCCACCCGCGCTTACGTCGGCGCCTTCAACTTCAAGGGGCAGGACCAGCAGAAAAACGTCGGCAAGCTGTCCGGCGGTGAACGCAACCGCGTGCACATGGCCAAGATGCTGAAAGAAGGCGGCAACGTTCTGCTGCTGGACGAACCGACCAACGACCTCGACGTGGAAACGCTGGGCGCGCTGGAAGAGGCGATCGAGAACTTCGCCGGCTGCGCCGTGGTGATCTCGCACGACCGCTTCTTCCTGGACCGGTTGGCGACGCATATCCTGGCCTTCGAAGGCAACAGCCATGTTGAGTGGTTCGAGGGGAATTTCGAGGCGTATGAGGAAGACAAGCGCCGCCGTCTGGGCGATGCTGCGGATCGGCCTACGCGCTTGGCGTATAAGAAGCTGACGAGGTAATTCAGCATCGTCGGCGCGGATGCGTCAGACGGCCGAAACATCGCTAGCGGAAACTATCGTCACCCCGGACTTGATCCGGGGTCCCGCTTCGGCAGCGTTTCGCGCAATTGGGAGCGGGACCCCGGCTCGGTGGCCGGGGTGACGAAGATAGAGCATGGGACTACAACTGCACCCATGCCCACCCGCATCCCCTCCACCCTCGCCCAATGGCTCGAAGCTGAGGGCATCACCGCGCCCGCCAGTCCCGGTGACATTGCCGATGTGGCGAAGGTGCGCGCTGTCCTGCTTGCGGCGGCGCGAGAGGGGCGCAGTGTCAGCTATTCCGAGATGCTGGACGCGCTGGGGCATCGCTTCACACGGCCCAAGATGCGCAACCTGTGCAAGACGCTCGACCGGATCGACGAGGATGCGAAGGCGGCAGCCGAGCCGGAGCTGGCCGTGCTGGTCGTGCGCGAGAGCGATCGGCTGCCCGGGCAAGGCTGGTGGACCGGCGTCGCGGAGCGACTGAGCTACACCGGCGCATGGGAAGGCGCGCAGGCGATGGAATTCGTGCGCGGCGTACAGCAGCGCGCCTTCGATTACTGGGCGGGGCGTCCGGCCTAAGTCTACGAGGCATCGGACGGTGCTGGTCGCCTTGTAATGGCTGGCGGTCGATTGGCGCTTCGGCCTGGCGGCGGAGGGCATATGCCGGTGAGCAAAGGAGCTTATCGCCATGCTTTCTGCCCTGCTACTCGCCCTCCTCCCCACCCAGGCCGACGCCGCTACCGCGACGCCTGCATCGGCTTTCGACGGCACGCGGCTGCACGAGGGGCAGGCCTGCTACGCCATCACGCAGGACGGGACGGCCGTCGGCTTCCAGCGCGAGACGATCACCGCAAGCACGAGTGTGGAAGGCCCCGCCTGGCATATCGTCAGCGAGCAGGTGATGCCTGCGCGCAAGTTCACCTTCGTCGATCACTTCCTGCTCGACCGCTCCAGCCTGCAGCCGGTGGCCTTCCATTCGGTGCTGGGTGGCCGCGAGATCGCGCGCCTGAGCTATGTGGACGGGCGCGTGGTCGGGCGCGCCATGGACCGGACAACCGGAGGCGTCGTCACGGTCGACAAGGCAGTGGAACCCGGCACGCTCGAAGGCAATCTGTGGTCCCCCCTCCTCCACGCAGCGCCGCTTGAGCGCGATTATTCGGCCCAGCCGCCGATCTTCAGTTACAGCGGCAGCGGTGAACGCTTCCGCATCCACGTGGCTGGCGAGGACACTATCGAAACGCCCGCAGGCCCGCGCAAGGCATGGCTGGTGGAGATGGGCTACAAAGGCGGCAATGCCACCACCTACATGGTCGCCAGGGATGATGGGACGGTGCTGGGCAGCCGCTCCGGCCCCTTCGGCACACAACTGCTGGCGAGCTGCGACGGCGTGGAGGATCTCGGAAGCTGAGCGCGCAGCTTACCCATTGCGACGCAGAGCAATTCGTCAGGGCGTGACCCAGCTGCCTTCGCGGCTGTCGCCATGGCCGGTAAAGATCGCGCGGCGGTGGCCCATGTGGTGCAGGTGGTACCAGTCCCACCGGTCCACCTGCACCAGTAGCACGGCGAAATTGGCGCGTGCAGGCGCAAGCTCTTCTTCAGTCGGGCGCTTGCCTTCCACCCATGATGGCAGGCCGGTGTCAGGCTCTTCGGAAGCCTCACCCGGCGCGGCGCCCAGGTAGCAGCGCCGGGCAAAGGCATCGGAGGCGGCCCATGCGGCATCGGCGACCGGGCCTTCGCTTTCGATGCGGCCCGTGCCGGTCAGGCGAATCTGCAGCCGCGCCTCCCGATCGTAAGCCAGCACGCCTAGGCGCGGGGCGGCCTGGATGACCTCAACCTTTGGCGCGCGGATATCGGTGTGGAAGCGCAGCGTGCCGCTCGCCGCATCGTATTCGCGCAGCACCATGATGCGCGCATCGCCATCGGCGGTGGAAACCACCGGCGTGTGCATCGGCGACTTGCTGCTGCGGGCAGCCTCGGCCAGCTTCGCATCGAGGTCCTCCCGGACGGCGGCGAGCATGGCCAGGCGCGTGTCTTTCTCGTCTCCCATCGAAGGCCCAACGCGCCAACCGCACTTCGGCTCCCCGTTCACGGCAGGCGCGGCGAACATGAACGCCAGCCTAAACGCCCGGTTCAGTTTCGTGTCATGACGTCATGCGTATCAGGACGTATCACGGGTCGTGGGAGTGCGGCCTCACAAACCTTTTCGGAGAGGTCGCCATGCAATTATCCAAGTACTTCAAGTCCACGGCGTTAGGCGCGCTGGCGGCGGCGATGGGCCTGACGGTCATGCCCGCAACCGCGCTCGCGAATGCATCAGGCAATGCTGGCGCGGAAACGCAGCGAGCCCAGGACCCGCGCAGCAATCGCAGCGAACGTCGGGCCGAACGCCGTGACAATCGTCGCGGTGAACGCCGCGCGCAGCGACGCGACAATCGCCGGGGCGAAAGCCGGTCAGAACGCCGCAGCAACCCGCGCGTCGAGCAGCGCCGGGGTGTGAGCCGTCAGGATCGCCGGGGCGAGCGACGTACCGAGCGTAGGGTTGAGCAGCGCGTAGATAGACGCGTTAACCGCCGCGAAGATCAACGCAGGTCAGATCGCCGATACGAACGGCGTGTTGACCGCCGCCATGAACAAAGGCGCGACACCCGGAACGCCTATCGCGAAGGTCGCCGAGAAGGGTATCGTGATGGCACGCGCGATTATCGCAGCGATCGCCGCTCCACCTATCGCAACGGCTACCGCGACGGGCGCCGCGCGCAGAGCCGGTACGAGCGCCGCTGGGATCGCCGCTGGCGCAATAACCACCGGTACAACTGGCACCGCTATCGCAGCGCCAACCGGACCATCTACCGCGCGCCGCGCTATTACGCGCCGTACCGCGATTACCGTTACAGCCGGATCAGCATCGGGTTCTATCTCGACAGCCTGTTCTTCGGCCGGAATTACTGGATCTCCGATCCGTGGCGCTATCGCCTGCCGGCCGTATACGGTGACTATCGCTGGGTGCGTTATTACGACGACGTCCTGCTGGTCGACACCTACACCGGCGAAGTGGTGGACGTGATCCACGACTTCTTCTGGTAAGATCCATCGCCGCCAAGGCGGGAGGTGAACCCCCGGTCTCTGCAAGGAGTCCGGGGGTTTGCATTTGCGCGGCCGGCCAATCCCCCTGTTCAATACCCTTGTGCAGCGCGGCCGCTTTTGCATAAGCGGGTTGCGATGGCTGACACGAACACACGGCACAGCGGCAAGATACCGGACCAGGGCGCGTTGCGCGCGGTGGGCAAGCGGGTGCGGGAGCGGCTGGCGGACAATCCGGCGGCTTACAAGCTGCCAACGGACCGCGCGGAAATCTGGGCCGTGGGCGCGTTCTACAGCCCCGCCGAATGCGAGCGGCTGCGCGACATGATCGACGGCGTGGCACGCCCCAGCAGTGTCTATGAAGGCGCGGAAGACGATGATTACCGCACGTCTTCTTCTGGCGATGTGGACCGCGACGATCCCTTCGTGCGCAAGATCTCTCGCCGGATCGACGACTTCCTAGGCTTGGACAGTGGCTGGGGCGAAGCGATCCAGGGCCAGCGATACCTGCCGGGGCAGCAGTTCAAACCGCACCACGACTGGTTCCACCAGGACAGCTCCTATTGGGACAGGGAAATGGCGCGTGGCGGGCAGCGATGCATCACGGCGATGGCGTTCCTCAACGATGTGGAGGAAGGCGGTACAACCGATTTTACCGAAGTCGGCCTGTCCGTCACGCCGCAGACCGGCGCATTGCTGGTGTGGAACAATGCCGATGCCGACGGCGTGCCCAATCTCGACACCATGCATGCCGGAACGCCCGTGATCCGCGGGGTGAAGTACATCTTCACCCGCTGGTATCGCACGCGTGACTGGAACTGAGGCCCACGCTCAGGCCTTCGCTCAGGCCTTGGCCAGCGCCTCGGCGATCAGCTTGCGGCTGTTGGCGATGCCGTAGAGCGCGATAAAGCTGCCCATGCGCGGGCCCTGCTCACTGCCCAGCAAGGTCTCGTACAGCGCCTTGAACCAGTCGCGCAGGTTCTCGAAGCCGAATTCCTCGCGCTTGCCGATCTCATACACCTGCGTCTGCAGGTCTTCGGCCGAAGTGTCCTCTGCCGCATCCGCCAGATACGCATCCAGCGCCCGCAGCGCTTCCGCCTCGCTGGCATTGGGCGCGCGCTTCACGAGGTGCGGGGCGACGAAGTCGCGGTTGTAGGCGAGCGCGGTCCGGATCAGCTTCCTGATGGTTTGCTCGACATCGAACTGTGCTTCTTGCGAAGCACCTTCATTGAAACCAACCCCATAAGCCTTTTCATCGTATGAGAGCAGGTAATTCCAAACTTGCTCTTCCGTTGCTTCCGCACCCAACACGCCGACAAGGTTCAGCAGCAGCGAATAGGTGACCGGCAGCGTATCGCCCGCCCCTGGCGCTTCCGATCCCTCGAACCCGCCATTGGCGCGCGCCAGGTGCCAGACCGGGTTGCCCAGCTGCTTGTCCAGCTCCTGCTCCGCCAGCCGTTCGCGGAACTGCCAGTAGTCATCTACCGCGCGCGGGATCACGCCGCCATGCAGGCTCTTCGCGCTCTTGGGATTGGGGAAGATGTAGAAGCCGAGGCTCTCCTCGCTGCCGTATTCCAGCCATTGCTCGATCGTCAGGCCGTTGCCCTTGGACTTGGAGATCTTCTCGCCATTCTCGTCCAGGAACAGCTCGTAAATCAGGCCTTCCGGCTTGCGGCCGCCCAGCACCTTCGCGATCTTGCCGGACTGGAGGCCGGTGTCGGTCAGGTCCTTGCCATACATCTCGTAATCGACGCCCAGCGCGACCCAGCGCATGGCGAAGTCCACCTTCCACTGCAGCTTCGCCTTGCCGCCCAGCGCGGACTGCTCGGTCACCGTGCCGTCCTCATCCGTGAATCGGATCGTACCGGCCGCGGCGTCCACCACCTCCACCGGAACCTGCAGCACGTGGCCCGTCTGCTCGCTGATCGGCATGATGGGGGAATAGGTCGCAGCGCGCTCGGCCCGCAGCGTGGGCAGCATGATGTCCAGGATCGCCTGGTTGTTCGCCAGCACGCCGCGCAATGCCTCGTCGAAGGCGCCGGAATTGTACTTCTCGCTCGCCGCGACGAATTCGTAATCGAAGCCGAAGCGGTCGAGGAAGGCGCGCAGCATCGCGTTATTGTGCGCAGCGAAGCTGTCGTACTCTGTCTCAAAAGGGTTGGGCACGCGGCTGAGGGGCTTGTGCAGGTTGGCGGTCAGCAGGTCCTGCTGCGGCACGTTGTCCGGCACCTTGCGCAGGCCGTCCATGTCGTCGCTGAAGGCCACCAGCCGCGTCTTGCCGTCTTCCGGCTTCGCGCCGATCAGTGCCTCGAATGCGCGGCGGACCAGCGTTGTGCGCAGCACTTCCTGGAAGGTGCCGATATGCGGCAGGCCGCTGGGGCCATAACCGGTCTCGAACAGGATGGGCGATCCGTCGGGCTTCGCGCCTTCGGGATAACGTTTGAGCAGCCGCTGCGCCTCCTGGAACGGCCAGGCCTTGGATACGCGTGCGGCTTCCATCAGTTCGGTCATGCTCATGTCCGCAGCCTGTCGCCCAGCCAAGGCCGTGTTGCAAGTGCGAACTCCGTTTCGGAACCCTCGCGCTTCGCTCTTGTTGAACTGCAAAGACACAGGGGACCCAACACATGAATTACATCGCCCTCCTGCGCGACGAGCTGCAGGGCATGGCCGCAGGCTTCGTAGCCGCACTGCCGAATATCGCCATCGCCATTGTCGTGCTGATCCTGACCTGGCTGGTGGCCAGGTTCGCCGTGAAGATCGCAGACATGCTGATAGGCAAGACCAGCCTGCGCCCGTCATTGCGCAATCTGATAGAAACCATGGTGAAGCTGTTCATCTGGCTGCTGGGCATCATGCTCGCGCTAATCGTGGCCATCCCCGGCTTCACGCCCGCTGGCCTCATCGCAGGCCTTGGCATCGGCGCCCTGGCCATCGGCTTCGCCTTCCAGGACATTTTCGAGAACTTCATGGCTGGCGTGCTGATCATGCTGCGCGAAAAGATGCGCATCGGCGACCTGATCGAAGTGGAAGGCGTGCGCGGCAAGGTGGAACACATCACCCTGCGCGAAACGCATATCCGCCAGCTTTCGAACGAGCTGACCATCATGCCCAACGCCATGCTGTTCAAGAATGCGGTTCAGATCCTGACTGATGAGAGCGTTCGCCGGAACGAGGTGGTCGTGGGCGTGTCCTACGATACCGACCTCGAGCATGCGCAGAAGGTGATCTACGAAGCGATGGAAACCGTGGATGCGGTGGTGAAGGACAAGCCCGTGATCGTTTACGCGCAGGAATTCGGCGCCAGCAGCGTCGACTTCCTCGTCCAGTGGTACGCCCAGTCCGCCGCGCGCGACCTGCGCCAGACCAAGAGCGAGGCCATCAAGGCGATCAAGAAGGCCCTCGACAATGCCGGTATCGAGATCCCCTTCCCCTACGTCACGCACACTTTCAAGGAAGTGGTGCCGGTAGGCGAAAAGGGCGATCTTGGCAGCACGGGTACGGGCGGCGACTAAGCCTGGCCAAGCCGAATATATGTGCAAACGGCGCGCTCCCATGGGGCGCGCCGTTTACTTTTCGTTCTCCCTTCCCATAGTGGGCAGACATGCTCGCCGCACTCCCCCTTCCCGCCATCCATGCCAGCCATGCCGGCACCTGGCTGCGCGAGGCGAATGGCGAGACGCGCAGCTGCGGCAAGGGCGCGGCGGTCAATGCCGCGGCCGATACGCCGCTGCTTGTGCTGAACGCGCCGCTGGTGGCCACCCGGCTCGGCTATCCGGACCTCAGCGGGCTGGACCTGCTGGAGCTGTACGCCTTCGTCCATCCCGCCAAGTTCGTCGTGCCCACGCCCAAGGGGCTGGCGCAGGCGCTAGACCTGCCGGAAGCGGAAGGCGACGCGGATGTGCCGCTGCTGCTGCAACGCGCGGCCTCGCGCCTGCTGGAACATTGCGAGGCGGAAGACTGGGAGGAGCGGGAGGGCGCATGGTCCTCGCTCCAGTCGCTAGGCCGCATGCGCTGGCCCTGGGCGCAGGTCATCGCGCCGCATGTCCGCAAGCCGGACCGGGCGGAGAAGTGGCTTTTTTCCACCCTGCCCGAATGGGAAGAAGCGCCAGACCGCCCTCAGCCCGCGCAGGTTGCGATGGACGAAAAGGCCATCGAGGGCCGGCTGGAGCAGCTGACGGGCAAAGGGGCAGAACGGCGCGAGGGGCAGCAGTTCTATGCGCGCGAGGCGGGCCGCGTCTTCGCGCCGCGCGGCGAAAAGGGCCGCCCGCATCTCCTGCTGGCACAGGCCGGGACCGGGATCGGCAAGACATTGGGCTACCTTGCCCCGGCAAATTTGTGGAGCGAGCTATCACAGGGCACGGTCTGGGTCAGCACTTACACCAAGAACCTCCAGCGCCAGCTGCGCGGTGAAAGCGCGCGGGCGTGGCCGGAACGGCGCGCGGACGGATCGCGCCCCGTTGTCGTGCGCAAGGGGCGGGAGAATTACCTCTGCCTGCTGAATCTGGAGGATGCGCTGCAGGGCGGCTTCGGCGGCCGTGCGGCGATCCTGGCGCAGCTGGTGGCGCGCTGGGCGGCCTATACGCAGGATGGCGACATGATCGGCGGGGACCTGCCCGGCTGGCTGGGCACGCTGTTCCGCAGCCGCGCGATCCGCAGCCTGACAGACCAGCGCGGCGAATGCGTCTATGCCGGGTGCCCGCATTACCGCAAATGCTTCATCGAACGCGCCCAGCGGGCGAGCGCGCAAGCGGACCTGGTTATCGCCAACCATGCGCTGGTGATGGTCAACGCGGCGCGCGGAAGGGATCATGCGCAGCGCCCGACGCGCATCGTGTTCGACGAGGGACACCATGTCTTCGACGCCGCCGACAGCACATTTTCCGCCGCTCTAACGGGGGCGGAGGCGATCGAGCTGAAGCGCTGGATCATGGGGCCGGAACGAGGCAGCAAGGGCCGCAGGCGCGGGCTGGCAGCGCGGCTGGCCGATGTTTCCGGCTATGACGAGGAAGGCGGCGATGCAGTCGCCGCAGCCATCGAGGCGGCAGAGGCCCTGCCCGGCGAAGGCTGGATGCAACGCCTGATCGAAGGCATCCCGTCGGGCCCGATCGAGGAACTGCTCGGCGCGGTCCGCTCGCTGACCTATGCGCGCGATGAGAGCGGGCAGGAGGCGGGCTACGGTATCGAGACCGAGGCCGCGCAGCTCGAAGGCAATTTCGTGGAACTGGCGCAGCAGGCGGCGGACGCGCTGGCCGCAATCCGCCAGCCACTGATGAAGCTCTCCGTGCGGCTGGAAAAGCTGTTCGAGGACGGGCCGGACTGGCTCGACGCGCAGGGCCGCGCGCGGATCGAAGGGGCACGCTACGCGCTCGGCTGGCGGATCGACACCATTGCTGCGTGGGAAGCGCTGCTGGACCGGCTGGGTGGCCCGGCGGACCCGGACTTCGTGGACTGGCTGGCGGTCGACCGCAGCGACGCGCGCGAATTCGACATCGGCATCCACCGCCATTTCCTCGACCCGATGAAACCGTTCGCCAAGGTGGTGCTGGAACCCTCGCACGGAGTGATGCTGACCAGCGCCACACTGCGCGATGCGGACGACTGGACCGAGGCCGTGGCCCGCTCCGGCGCAAACCATCTCGATAACGAGCCGCTGCTGGCGGCGGCGGAAAGCCCATTCGATTACGCCAACCGCGCCGAAGTCCTGATTGTCACCGATGTGAAGAAAGGCGATCTTGCGGGCCTGGCAGGCGCCTATGCCCGCGTGATCGAGGCCTGCGGCGGCGGCGTGCTGGGGCTGTTCACCGCAATCCGCCGACTGCGCGCGGTGCACGGACGCATCGCGGACCGCTTGGCGCGCGAAGGCCTGCCGCTTTACGCCCAGCATGTGGACCCGATCGACACGGGCACGCTGGTGGACATCTTCCGCGACGATCCGCGCGCCAGCCTTCTGGGCACCGACGCCCTGCGCGATGGCGTGGACGTGCCGGGCGAGAGCCTTCGCTGCGTGGTCATGGAGCAGGTGCCCTGGCCCAAGCCCAGCATCCTTCACCGCGCGCGGCGCGCGGCCAATGGCGGCGGCGCTTATGACGACCGGATCATCCGTGCCCGGCTGGCGCAGGCCTTCGGGCGGCTGATCCGCAGCAAGGAGGACAAGGGCCATTTCATCGTAATGTCGCCCGCTTTCCCCAGCCGACTTCTCACCGCATTCCCGCCCGGCACGCCGGTGCTGCGCCTTCCGCTTGCGGAGGCCCTAGACCGCGTGGCATTGGGGATCGGCGCGCCCGATCCCGAACGCGCCGCGAGTCTCGAAGGAGAGCAGACCGGATGAAACGCCTCGGCCTCCTGCGCCATGCCAAGTCGGACTGGGACGATATCGCCAAGCGTGATTTCGACCGCGGGCTGAACGATCGCGGGCGCCGCGGGGCGAAGCTGATCGGGGAGCATATTCGCGATTACGGCCTCAAGTGGGACAGCATCCGCGCCAGCACCGCCGCGCGCGTGCGCCAGACGCTGGAAGGTGCCGCGCTGGCGCCAGAGCCGCACTTCTCCGACGAGCTTTACCTTGCCGACAGCCCCACCATCTTCGCCATCGCCGCAGCGGAAGACGACGCGGTCACCAATCTGCTGGTCGCGGCGCACAATCCTGGGCTGCACGAGATGGTCTTCCGCCTGGTCGACAGCGAATCGGAAGATGCCAAGTTCGATGCGCTGGCAGACAAGTTCCCCACCGCGACTTACGCCGTGTTCGAGCTTTCGATCGAAAAGTGGGAAGACATCGGGCCGGGATGCGGCAGGCTGATCCATTTCGCCCGCCCGCGCGATCTCGATCCGGAACTGGGCCCAATCGGCGGCCGGTAAGCGGCGCTCAGGCCTCCAGCGCGGCGGCCAGCCGGGCGCGGATGGCCTTCAGCTGCACCAGCATTTCAGATGATCCGCCCGCTTCGGCAGGCTCCTTCGCCGGCGCAGCACTCAGCGGCGCGTCGGCCAGCCCGTCATCCGTATGCAGCGCCTGCTTCGCACCTTTCAGCGTATAACCCTCGGCATTCACCAGCCGGTCTATCCGCTGGATCAGGGCGACATCGTCCTTGCGGTAATAGCGCCGCCCGCCGCTGCGCTTCAGCGGATCGAGCATGGGGAATTGCTGTTCCCAATACCGCAACACATGCGGCTTCAGGCCGAGTGCGGCGGCAACTTCGCCAATCGTACGCAGCGCATCGTCCGCCTTGCCGTCATTGAAGACGGGCGCGGATACGCCGGCCCTGCTCACGCGGCGGCGACCCTGTCTTTCAGTTTCTTGCTGGCGCGGAAAGTCAGCACGCGGCGCGATGTGATGGGCACTTCGACGCCGGTCTTGGGATTGCGGCCGATCCGTTCCTTCTTGTCCCGCAGGACAAAGGTGCCGAAGCCGGAAATCTTGACGTTTTCACCATCAACCATAGCGTCGCACATCTTGTCGAGGATCGATTCCACGAGCGCGAGGCTTTCGGCGCGGGAGAAACCGAGCTTGCGGTTCACGCTGTCCGCCAGATCGGCGCGGGTAAGGGTTCCTACAGAACGCATCATGGTCGAGCGGTACTCCGTTTCGGTGCGACCCTTTGGGTACGTTGTAACGAATGGACGGAAAATCTCAAGGTTCCAAGGTTTTCCGCGCGTTTCCGGTGGAAATTATCAGGTGCGAAGCAGGCTGGCGCCCCAGGTGAAGCCCCCGCCCATCGCTTCCAGCACCACCAGCTGGCCCGGCTTGATCCGTCCGTCCTTGCGCGCAACGTCGTAAGCCAGGGGTACGGACGCGGCGGATGTGTTGGCATGCTGGTCCACCGTGACCACCACCTTTTCGGGCGGCAGTTTCAGCTTCTTCGCCGTGGCATCGAGGATGCGCATATTGGCCTGGTGCGGCACGACCCAGTCGACATCGCCCGGCGTCAGGCCGACATTCTCCAGCACCTCGTTCATCACGCCTGCCAGATTGCCCACAGCATGGCGAAAGACCTCGCGGCCCTTCATGCGCAGCATGCCTACATCGCCCGTGGTGGACGGCCCGCCATCCACATAAAGCAGGTCGATATGGTCGCCATCGGCGTGCAGCTTGTTGGCCAGTATGCCCGGGCCATCCTCCGCCACCTCTTCGGAGCGCAGCACGAATGCGCCGGCCCCGTCGCCGAACAGCACGCAGGTCGCGCGGTCTTCCCAGTCCAGGATGCGGCTGAAGGTTTCCGCGCCGATCACCAGCGCGCATTTTGCCATGCCGCTGCGCATCATGCTGTCCGCCGTCGCCAGCGCATAGAGAAAGCCGGAGCACACGGCCTGCACATCGAAGGCGATGCCCCCATTGCAGCCCAGTGCGGCCTGCACGCGCGTGGCGGTGGCGGGGAATGTCTGGTCCGGCGTGGCCGTGGCCAGCACGATCAGGTCCACCTCGCCCGCATCGATCCCG
Source organism: Paraurantiacibacter namhicola (assembly GCF_001687545.1). Lineage (NCBI taxonomy): Bacteria > Pseudomonadati > Pseudomonadota > Alphaproteobacteria > Sphingomonadales > Erythrobacteraceae > Paraurantiacibacter > Paraurantiacibacter namhicola. The sequence continues at coordinate 2,051,392 of NZ_CP016545.1, forward strand.
GCATCGGCCAGCGCAGCACGCGCCGCTTCGGTCGCCAGTGAGGAGGTCGTTTCGCCCTCCCCCGCAATATATCGCTGGGTGATGCCCGTGCGCTCGCGAATCCATTCGTCGCTGGTGTCGACGGTTTCGGCCAGCATGGCATTGGTGACGCAGCGCGCCGGCAGGGCGGAGCCGGTGCCTTTCAGGACCGAACGGATCACGTAGCGTCCTTGTGCGCGGCCTTGGCGGCCTGGCGCAAGTTCGCCTCGCCCAGTTCGGCCAGGTCGGATGCAATGCGCTCCGTCAGCTTGGCTTCCACGAGGCGCGCGGCGACGGCGACGGCATTGGCCACGCCCTTCTCATTTGCGCTGCCGTGGGATTTCACGACCACACCGTTCAGGCCCAGGAAGACCGCGCCATTGTGGTTGTTGGGATCGAGATGGTGTCGCAGCAGCTCCGTCGCCGGGCGGCTGACAAGGAAGCCGAACTTGCTGCGCAGGCTGGAGCGGAAGGCGTTCTTGAGCAGGTCCGTCACGAAGCGCGCGGAACCTTCGATGGCCTTCAGCGCGATATTGCCGGAGAAACCGTCGGACACGACCACGTCCACATTGCCGCGGTTGATCTGGTCCGCTTCCACGAAGCCGTCGAACGCCATGGCAAGGCCGCGTGCGGCGCGCAGCATCACGGCTGCTTCCTGCACCTGGTCCGTGCCCTTGATCTCTTCCGTGCCGATGTTCAACAGCCGCACGCGCGGGGCGCCGCTGCCTTCCACGATGCGCGAATAGGCCGCGCCCATGATGGCGAACTGCACCAAATTGCGGGCATCGCATTCGGTGTTGGCGCCAAGGTCCAGCATGATCACGTCATGCTCTTCCAGTGTGGGGAGGAGCGCGGCCAGCGCGGGCCGGTCGATCCCCGGCATGGTGCGCAGGGCCAGCTTGCTCATCGCCATCAGCGCGCCAGTATTGCCAGCAGAGACGGCGGCCCCGGCATCGCCCGCCTTCACGGCGTTGATGGCCAGCCCCATGCTGGTGGTCTTGGCACGGCGAAGCGCCTGGGTCGGCTTCTCGTCACCGCCCACCACATCCTCGCAGTGCAGGATTTCGGACGCGCTGGCGAGGCCGGGATGATCATCCAGTGCACGCTTGATGCGATCCTGGTCGCCGACCAGCAGGAAACGGAAGTTCTCGTGGCGATGACGGGCCAAAGCTGCGCCCGAAACCATCACGCGCACGCCCTCATCACCGCCCATCGCATCGATGGCGATACGCGGCAGGCTCATGCGCTATCTCCCGTTATCGGGTGGAAGTTCAGATGCCCTTGGGGGCGAGAACTTCGCGGCCGTTGTAGAAACCGCAAGCAGGGCACAGATTGTGCGGACGCTTGAGTTCGCCGCAGTTCGAGCATTCGTGGAATGCTTCGACCTTCAGCGAATCGTGTGCCCGGCGATTGCCCCGGCGATGCGGCGATACTTTTCTCTTAGGGACAGCCATTGCGGCACCTGTTCCTTGAATTTCAAATTGTTCGACTGCCGCCCTAGACGCGCCCTTGCCCTTGCGCAAGCAAAGGGGCCGGGACCGGCAGGATGCGGTGAAGGCGCGCGCTATACAGAATTTCAGCGGGCTTGCAAGCGATGCGAGGGCTGTTACGCCAAGGGCGCAAATTCGAGGGGACTACCGAAGATGATTCTACCCGCCACACTGACAGTCGCCTCCGGCGCAGCGCTTATCACCATCTGGCACATGGCGCGGATCGGGCGGATGCGGCTGGATACGAAGACCCTGCACGGCGATGGCGGGAATGAACTGCTGCAACGCCGCATGCGCGCTCAGCTGAACTTCGTGGAAAGCGCCCCCTTCGTGCTGGCGTTGCTCGCTGTCCTCGAAATTGCCGGCAAGGGCGGGCTGTGGCTGCTGATCATCGGTATCGTGTACCTGATGGGCCGCGTGGCGCACGCCATCGGCATGGACGGCGATTATCCGCACAGGGGCCGGCAGGCCGGTACGATGATCACCATGGCGACGCTGCTGATCCTTGCGGGCGCGGGCCTGTGGCTGACGGTCAGCCATGAACCCAGCTCTCCGCTGGAAGTGATCGAGGAAGCAGCCGGGGCCGAACCGCACGCGGACGCGGAGTAAGCCTCAGCCGCGCGCCATCACGGCGTCGCCCACGAAGGGGTTGCTGGCACGCTCCTGGCCGAAGGTGCTGGTGGAGCCGTGCCCGGGTACGAAGGTTACCCCGTCGCCCAGCGGCCACAGCTTCTGCGTGATCGCATCCAGCAGGTCCTGGTGATTGCCCATCGGGAAATCGGTTCGCCCGATGCTGCCCTGGAACAGCACGTCACCAACGAAGGCAAACTGCGCGTCGCGGTGGAAGAACACGACGTGGCCGGGCGTGTGGCCGGGGCAATGCAGCACTTCGAGAGTTTGCTCGCCCACGGTCACCGTGTCGCCATCGACCAGCCAGCGCGTGGGCTCGAAGGTCTTGCATTCCATCTGGAAGCGCAGGCCATCGTCCTCCAGCCGTGAAATCCAGAAGCGGTCGTCCTCGTGCGGGCCCTCGATCGGGATGTCCAGCTCCGCAGCCAACATTCCCGCCTGCCCGCAATGGTCCGCGTGGCCATGGGTCAGCAGGATCTTCTCCAGCGTGACGCCCGCCTTCTCCACTGCGGCCTTCAGCTTCTCCAGCTCCCCGCCCGGATCGACCAGCGCCCCGCGCATCGTCTTCGTGCACCACACCAGCGAACAGTTCTGCTGGAACGGCGTGACGGGAATTATAGCTGCGCGGATGGAGGGGGCTTGTGTCATGGCGCGGGAGGTGGCGCGTCGCCTCCCAAGAATCAAGCTAGCGCTTAACGCGTCATTTCCGCTGCGCTACGCACTCGGCATGACAAAACCGAGCCAGCAGATCATCGAAGTTGTTACAGGCAACATCGTCGAATGCGACGTCGATGCCATCGTTAATGCGGCAAACTCATCCCTGCTTGGCGGCGGAGGCGTCGATGGGGCGATCCACAAGGCTGCCGGGCCAGACCTCGTGCATGAATGCCGCCTGCTGGGTGGTTGCAAGACCGGACAAGCGAAGATCACGTCCGGCTACAGGCTCAAGGCGCGCCATATCATCCATACAGTCGGGCCCGTCTGGCAAGGCGGGGACAAAGGCGAGCGAGAATTGCTTGCCGCCTGTCACGAGAAATCCCTGCAACTCGCGCAGCAACACGGGCTGCGCAGCATTGCATTTCCGGCCATATCGACGGGCCGGTTCAAGTTTCCACTCTCGGAAGCGGCACGGGTCGCGGTCGAGACGGTGAGGCAGTTCATCCGCGACAATCCGGTCGCGCTGGACCGGGTGCTGTTCATAGGGTTCGACGAAGCGACCAGCCAACACTTCCGCGAGGCAGTCTGGTCAGCCGGGCAAGGCTAAACCCGCCCGCCCTTCCACACCACACGCCCGATCACCTCGACATCCTCCGCCGCGACTTCCATCGGGGGGTAGGCCATGTTCTGGCTGAGCAGGTGCAGGCGGCCGGGCGGGCCGGATTGCAGGCGCTTGACGTGGAGCACGTCGCCCAGGCGCAGGACGTAGATGCCATCGCGCAACGGCCCCTTGCGGGTGTCGACAAGGATCTCGTCTCCCGCGCGTAAGGTCGGCTCCATCGAATCGCCCATCACCGTGATGGCGGATAGCTGCGCGCCCTTCAGGCCCTGCTCGGCAAGCCAGCGTTCGGAGAAGCGGAAGGTGTCGTAAGCGGCCTCGCCTGCGGCGACCGTCCCTGGACCGGCGCTGGCATCGACGGCAAGGCGCGGCACGTCGACCCAGCCCGTGCTGAGGCGAGGAGCAATCCGATCCGAAATGGAGGATTTTTCCCCCGTCGCGCCCAGCTCCGCCTCCGCCACGCCGAAGAATTCCGCCAGCTTTCGGCGATCCTGCTCCTCCAGCTTACGCGGGCTGCCCTTGCGGACAAACTGCTGCAAATATGTGGGGTTACGGCCAATCAGCCGGGACAGGGCGGCAAGCGAGACGCGCTGCGCCTCGGCCAGTTCGACCAGCCGGGCACGGCCATTGTCGGGTTCGGAAGCGTTTACCATTAAATTTCCTATAGCATAGGATTTTTCCTAGACAAGTAGGATTTCAAGCGCAACGAGTCGGGTCATCGGGGCGACTCGCCCCCGCTCGAACCGAACCGTCATCGCCCTGCCCACCCGCAAAGGAGGTCGCCCAATGCTCATCCGGAAGATCGAAGTCTTCCTGCGCCGAACCGGCATGCCCGCCACGAAATTTGGCCGCCTGGCCACGCGCGATCCGCGCTTCGTGCTGGACCTGCGCAATGGCCGCCTGCCCCGCCGCGCAACGGAAGAACGGGTGGAACATTTCATGAACAGATACCGGGAAGAAACCCATGCATATTGATCCAGCCGTCGTCCCTCCGCCCGTCCGCCGGAGGCCCCGCCGCAGCGCGGGCGAACGTCTGCGCGAGGCACTGATCTTCCTCGCGGGCAACCGCGCCCGAGTGGAGAGCCATACCGAGCGCAGCTGGGCCAGCATCACCTTTGCCGGCACGCGCCACCGCCTGGTGTTGGTATTCGAAGGCGCGGAAGCCTGCGAAGCGGGCGAGAGCTTCATCGCCTTCCTGCCCGATCACGAATTCGCCATCCCCGGCCAGCTGGTGGCCGATGCCGCCGTGGTTGAAGTCGATCACACGATCGCGCCCGATCCTGCGATGCGGGTGACGTGCGAACTGCTGATGCTGGAGGAGGATTGAGGCGTACGCGCCTGGCTTCGTCCACTTCGCGCCGCTAGGCTCTCTTCGTTCGCCAAGCTCTGCTTCCCCTCCCGCAAGCGGGAGGGGTTTGCGAGACTTGGCGGCGCGCAGCGGCGCCTAGTCGCAGCGGGGTGGGCGAAGTGGAGCGCACCGCCTTAGCTGCGCCAGGCCATCCATGCCGCCGCCGCCAGAACGGGCAAGCCCGCCAGGTCCACTAGCGCGATTGTCCTGAGGGTCGGCGGGCTGCCATTGCTGAAATACAGCGCGAGGAAAGCCAGCATGCTGATGGCCGTCAGGACGCTGGCGAGGCGGCGCACCTGCGGATCCCAAAGCGCCCAGAGGCAGGCGATCACAATTACGGCGAACAGTGCTGCGCGGTGTTGCATCAGCAGGAACAGAGGGTCGCCCGCAGGCAAGCCGTAGAGCGTAGTGAGCAATTGCGGCCGGAAGAATGCCGCAGCGGGCATCGCATGGATCAGCGCCAATACGGCCCACAGCAGCTTCGCAATCATCCCTCGTCTCCCATTGACGGACCCGACCTCAGCCCAGTTTCCATTCCCAGCCGAGCGGGTCGCCGTCCATGACCTCCACGCCCATCGCGGCCAGTTCGTCGCGCAAGGCATCGGAGGTGGCGAAGTCCTTCTCCGCCCGCGCGGCCTTGCGACGGGCGAGCGCGTCTTCGATTTCGGCTTCGGTTGTGGTCGCGGATTTGGGGCGGATGCGCAGGTCCTCGCGTTTCAGCTCCAGCAGGCCAAGGCCAAGTACGCTGTCCATGCGCTCCACCACGGAGCGCTTGATGCCGGCATCGACTTTCTTCACTGCCAGCGCCTCTTCCAGCGCGGTCAGGGCGATGGGCGTGCCAAGATCGTCGCCGATCGCCGCGTCGAATTTTTCGAGTAGCGCGGTAAATTTCGGATGGTCCGGCGTGCCGGTTTCGACATCGCGCAGCCGCTCCGCCTGCATCACCATCCGCTTCAGCCGCACCAGCGCGGCCTCCAGCCCGTCCCAGCTGAACTCCAGCTCGCTGCGGTAATGCGCCTGCAGGCACATCATGCGGTAAGCGAGCGGGTGGTAGCCCTTGTCGATCAGCAGCTGGAGGCGGAGGAACTCGCCCGACGACTTGCTCATCTTGCCCGATCGTTCGACCAGGAAATTGTTGTGCATCCACACACGCGCGCCGGAATTGGCAACTTCGCCTAAACCACCGCACCCGCAGAAGGCCTGGTTCTGCGCGATCTCGTTGGGGTGGTGGATCTCGCGGTGGTCGATACCGCCGGTATGGATGTCGAAGGGGAAGCCGAGCAGCTTGCCGCTCATCACGCTGCATTCCAGGTGCCAGCCGGGCGCGCCCTTGCCCCAGGGGCTGTCCCATTCCATCTGCCGCGTCTCGCCCGCAGGGGTCTTGCGCCAGATGGCGAAGTCCTGCGGATTGCGCTTGCCGTTCACGGCACCGATGCGGCCTTCCCCGTCCTCCGTCACCGCGCGGGCCAGCCGCCCGTAATCCTCCACGGTTGAGACATCGAAATAGAGGCCGCTCTCAAGCTCGTAACAATGCCGCCCGGCAATGCTCTTCGCGAAGTCGATCATCTCCGCGATGTAATCGGTGGCGACGGACCATTCGGCGGGCTGCCGGATGTTCAGCGCCTTCACGTCCGCCCAATACGCCTCGGTATAATGGCGCGCGATGTCCCAAATGGACTGGGCTTTCTCCGCCGCCATCTTCTCCATCTTGTCCTCGCCGCTATCGGCATCGTCGGTCAGGTGGCCGACATCGGTGATGTTGATGACATGGGTGAGCTTGTAGCCCTTCCAGCTCAACGTCCGCCCAAGGATATCCGCGAAGACATAGGCGCGCATATTGCCGATATGCGGGTAATTGTAGACCGTCGGCCCGCACGTATAGACCCGCGCCTCGCCATCATGGACGGGCCGGAAATCCTCGACCTGCCGGGTGAGGGAATTGAAGAGGCGGAGGTTGGTCATGCTGCAGGCGCATTGGCCGCAGGAGGCCCTGCCGGTCAACCGTGAGTTAGCGTGAGGCCGCTATTCGCTATCGCCCTGCCAAGTGGACTTCGCCCGCACCCTGGGCCGTGCGTAACCACACCCTCCCACCAGAGCAAAGCGCGGCGCAACGTCACTCAGGGCGCGGGAAGTGCTGGTCCACGAGGATTGCGTTGCCATCCGGATCGGTGATCACGAAGCTGCCGATGCCAGTGCCTGCGGGATCGGTCTTGTCGGCGAATTCCATGCCTTCTGCTTCCAACTGCGACTGCAGCTCGCGGACGTCGGTGAAGCTGCCGAGCGGCTTTCCTGCAGCGAAGGATTCTGCCGTATTCTCAAGGCCGGGATTGAACGTCAGGATATTGTTTTCGAACATGCCCTGGAAGAGGCCGATCATGGTCCCACCGTTGACCAGTATGGCGTAATGATCATCGCCCCCGGTCCGCTGGAAGCCCAGCTTCTCGTAAAAGGACTGCGATTTTGCCAGGTCCTTGACTGCAAGGCTGATCGAAAATGCTCCCAATTGCATGATTTCTCCCTTTCTTGTTTTCACTCCACCTCGAACAAATTCGCCTGAGCCTCGCCATCATGGACGGACCGGAAATCCTCGACCTGCCGGGTGAGGGAATTGAAGAGGCGGAGGTTGGTCATGATTGTCGGTCTTTTATGATCTCTGCAGTCGGCACTCCGACTCGCTGAGCCACTTGGTGCCAGTGCAGCTCTGGGTCTTCGAGAGCGTAGATCCTTTTATGATCGACGTATCTAGAATAGCGTTCTGGATCTTCTTGCTTTAGATACTGGGCGAATGCGTATTCTGCCTCACGGTCACGTACAGAATGTTCATAGGCTGCTCGATCGGCAAAATGACGCGAAATTGCCCAAAAAAGAGCGCCGACTATCACCACCCATCCAATAATTCTGGCTAGCGTGTCGATAAAAGCGAGCAGGTCTCCTACCATCACTCCACCTCGAACAGATCCGCCAGCTGCTCGATGATCGTGCCGCCTAGCTGCTCCACGTCCATGATCGTCACCGCGCGCTTGTAATAGCGGGTCACGTCGTGGCCGATGCCGATGGCGACGAGCTGGACGGGGCTCTGCTTCTCGATCCACTCGATCACCTTGCGCAGGTGCATTTCGAGGTAACCGGCGCTGTTCACGCTCAGCGTGCTGTCGTCCACCGGGGCGCCATCTGAGATAACCATCAGGATGCGGCGATCCTCCGGGCGGGCGAGCAGGCGGGTGTGCGCCCATAGCAGCGCCTCCCCGTCGATATTCTCCTTCAGCAGCCCTTCGCGCATCATCAGGCCAAGGCTCCGGCGCGCGCGGCGCATGGGCTCGTCCGCCTTCTTGTAGATGATGTGGCGCAGGTCGTTCAAGCGGCCGGGGCCCTGGGGCTTGCCGTCGGAGAGCCATTTCTCGCGGCTTTGCCCGCCCTTCCACGCGCGGGTGGTAAAGCCGAGGATTTCCACCTTCACGCCGCAGCGTTCCAGCGTGCGGGCCATGATGTCCGCGCTGATCGCCGCAATGCTGATGGGCCGCCCGCGCATGGACCCGGAATTGTCGATCAGCAGGGTGACGACCGTGTCCTTGAAGTCCTGTTCCTGCTCCACCTTGTAGCTCAGCGAGTGCCCGGGGCTGATGACCACGCGGGCGAGGCGGGCGGCGTCCAGCAGGCCTTCTTCCTGGTCGAAATCCCAGCTGCGGTTCTGCTGCGCCATCAGGCGGCGCTGGAGGCGGTTGGCAAGGCGGGTTACGATGCCCTGCAGGCCGGTCAGCTGGCTGTCGAGATAGGCGCGCAGCCGGTCCAGCTCCTCCGCGTCGCACAGCTCGCTGGCTTCGACCACTTCGTCGAACGCCTGTGTGAAAGGCTGGTAATCGAAGCTGTCAGGCACGTCGGTCCACTGGCGGTTCGGGCGCACGGGCATCATGCCCTCGTCCCCGTCCTCGCCCGGATCGCCGTCATTCATGTCCTGCTCGGACAGGCTGTCCTCGTCCTCGTCGCCCCCGTCGGATTCGCCCATCTCGGCGCGCATTTCCTGCTCGGACGTCTCGCCCGCATCCTGCTCGCCGGTGTCCTGGTCGGTGTCCTGCTCGTCCGGCGAATCCTCGTCGAGATCGAGGCCGTCCTCGGGCTCTTCCGGCGGGGCTTCCGGGGCGATGAGTTCCAGGTGGCGCAGCATGTCCACGCTCAGCGACTGGAACGCCTCCTGGTCGTCCACCATGCCCGCCAGCCGCTCGAAATCGTCACCCGTGCGGCTTTCCACGAATTCGCGCACCATCTCCACGCCGGCCTTGCCCGCATCGGGGATCGGTTGGCCGGTCAGCGCCTCGCGCAGCATCAGGCCGAGCGCGGTCTCCAGCGGCACATCCTCGCTGCCGGTGGCGCGGGAGATCGGGTCGGCGCGGGTGCGCAGGTCGATGGCACTGGCGAGGTTCTCGCGCATGCCGGTGAAATTCTTCTCGCCCAGCGCCTCGTAGCGGACACGCTCGATCGTCTCGTACACCGCGCGCGCTAGCGGCTCGCCGGGCATGCCCTTGCGGTGCAGCGAGGCGTCATGGTGGCGCAGGCGAAGGCTGAAGCTGTCGGCAAATCCGCGGGCCTGCCTGGCAGCCTCGGGCGGCAGGTTGCGGCCCGGCGCGGGTACGCGCAGCAGCTTGCCACTGGCGGACGGCGTATCGGCGGTGAAGTTCACCTCCGCCTCCGCCTCTCGCGAAACGGCGCGCGCCGCCGCGGTCAGCGCGGTCTTGAAACGGTCCTGCGGGGATTCATCGGCCATTGCTGCGCGCTATAGCAGGGCATTGGCGCAGGGCCAGTGGCTGTTCGCCAATCAGTCACCCAGCACGTTGTCCAGCGCCTGTTCCGCCCGCTCAAGGCTGCGTTCGTCCGAGCCCGTTCCCCGGCGGTAGGAGCAAGTGGTTCCTCCACTTGCGTTCTTTACGCAGCCACTGCGCGTGCGCGAGACCGTGCCGTCGGCATTCTGCGTGGTAGTTTGCCGGACGCGGTAGCGCTCGTCCGGATCGACGCTTTCGCGGTTCGTGACGCGTGGTTTCGAGGATGGCCCGAAGCTGATGGACCGCTGCGGCCGGCTGTCCCCGTCCGTCAAGCCAGCGCTCCGCTGCCGGTCCTGCCACCTGCGACAGGCGACTGCGTCATCGAAACTCAGCTCGATCGGGGGCTTTGCACATGTCTGCGCCATCTGGCGCTCGCGTTCGCAAAAGGCGGCGTCCGCCTGATCTGCCGGGGCCGCCGGCAGCTTGCTGCAGTCGACCGCGGACCGGGAGAAGTCGTAATCGACGCCGAAATCCAAGTCCGGGTCGACAGGCTTATCGCCATCCTGCCCGCCGATCGTCCAGCTTTCATCCATGACCACTACAGGCTGGTCGTGGGTCTGGGTCTGGGCCTGGGTCTGGGTCTGGGCCTGGGCCTGGGCCTGGGCCTGGGTCGGCGCCAAGACAGCCAAGTTGGCCAAAAGAAACGATACAGTCCGCATGCCGGAACTCCCCAATCGCGCGCCATCGCGCCCGCAGGAGTCTGCGCCCGGAGGCCTGTCATCACAAATGACAAATACTGTCAGGCGAGTGCCCTAATCGCGGCGGAAGGGATCGTCGGAACGGTTCTGGGTGCGGTTGCTGCCCGTGGCGCGCACGGTGAAGGTGCACGATGTGCCGTCCTGCTTCCAGACGCAGGGATTGGGCGTGCCGGTGCGGGCCTTTTCGTCCGAATAGCCCTCGAACACGCGCTGCTGCTCGTACAGCACCTCGCTCTCCGCGCGGGGGCGGAATTCCGGGGCGAGGCAGGGGTTGGTCTGGGCTGCGGGCTTCACATCGTCGGGGACGGAGGGGCCGTAGCTTGGCCCGGTCCGCCGGGGAGCCTCGTTCACGACACCGTCGCGGCAGGCGGCGGGCAGGTCGACGCCGGCAGTCTCCGGCTTGACGCGCAGGGGCAGCGTCACCGCCTCCTCAACGCCCGCGTTCATGCTGCCTGCGGGCATCTGCGCGGCGGGTGCATCGTCGGCCGCTTCCTGTGCGGAAACGGGCGCGGCAACCACCGAAACAAGCGCAAGACCCAGCAGGTATGGGCGCATGGAATTATCCCCCGAGCAGACCTGCACCACCGAATACACCGATAATTGTGGGATCGCCAGTGGCTTGCGGATTGGCGCGAATGGCGGCTTCCTCCACGCCCATTTCGGTCCAGATCGCCGTGTCGATATTGCCAGCGAAGCGGTCTGCCACACCCGCCACATCGAGCCCGGAAATCAGCGACAGTGCCTGGCCCACCAGCGGTTCACGGCTCAGGCGCATGGCATCGGCCAGCTCTGGCACCATGGCCTCCACCAGCGATACGCCCATGTTCTCACGCAGGAAGCCGGTGGCCGCTGTCGGGCCGCCGCGCACAAGGGCAATGGCGTTCTGCAGGCCGATGACGCGGATCGTATCCGCCACCACGGGCGCTACGTTATAGGCTGCTTCGGCCGCAAAGCCGCTGAAGGCGTCTGCCAGCCGGTCGCGGAAGATGGCGCTGGTCAGGATGCTGCCCAGGATATCGCCGCGCAGTCCCAGCATGTTGCCAAGGCCGACATCGGCCACGACACCGTCCCAGTAACCGCCCGGCTCCACCAGCCGCGCAAAGGCGCGTTCGCTGGAGAGGTACAGCAGGCGGCGGATCGCATCGGTAAAGCTCAGTGGCCCGCCAAGGCCTGCGCAGCCCGGCAGGGCGATCGCACTCGCTCCCAGCAGCGCGCCACCGGCGGTGTTGCGCAGGAAATTGCGGCGACCGATCAGGATTTCTTGCGACATATTCACTCTCCATTTCCATGCGGCGCTTGGACACCGGCACAGGCCCGACCATATAGACACAGCTTCACATGAACCGCGTCCGACTCCTCATCTTCAATGCCGCGCTCGGCCCGCTGGATTACCGCGTGCCCGATGGCATGCAGGTGGTGCCCGGCAGCGTGGTCAGCGCCCCGCTGGGCCCCCGGCAAATCATCGGCATTGTCTGGGAGGCTGAACGCCTGCCGGGTGAGGCTGTTCCGGATGCCAAGCTGCGCCCGATCCTGGACGTGCTGCCCGTGCCGCCCCTGCGGGGGGAACTGCGCCGCCTGATCGAATGGACGGCGGATTACTATTGCGCGCCCATCGCCCATGTCGCGCGCATGGTGCTGGCCAGCGGCGGGGCACTGAAGGGCCCCGCCACCATGACCGAATACCGCCTGTCCGGCGGCCTGCCCGAACGCATGACGCCCAAGCGCGAACTGGCCATGGCGGCGCTGGAAGGCGAGCAGGCAACCATCCGCGAGCTGGCCGAGACGGCCGGCGTGTCCGACGCCGTGCTGCGCGGTCTGGTCAACCAGGGCGTGCTGGAGCCGGTGGAGGTCGATTGCGACCGCCCCTACCCCCAGGCGCGCGCCGACCATGACGAGCCGGTGCTGGAGGAAAGCCAGGTGGAGGCAGCCGGAACCTTCGTGGAGGCCGTGACTGCAAGGCAGTTCGCGCCCTTCCTGCTCGACGGCGTCACCGGGTCCGGCAAGACCGAAGTCTATTTCGAGGCCGTGGCAGAGGCGCTGCGGCTGGGGCGGCAGGTGCTGGTCCTGCTGCCCGAAATCGCGCTGACTGAAAACTTCCTGCGCCGGTTCGAGGAGCGCTTCGGCGCGCCGCCCGTCACATGGCATTCAAGCCTGAAATCGACCGAGCGGCGCCGCGCATGGCGAGCCATCGCCACCGGACATGCGCAGGTGGTGGTCGGCGCCCGCTCTGCCCTATTCCTGCCCTATGCGAACCTCGGCCTGGTGGTGGTGGACGAAGCGCATGAGGTCAGCTTCAAGCAGGATGACGGCGTGCGCTACAACGCCCGCGACGTGGCCGTGATGCGCGCCCGGTTCGAGAAGATCCCCGTCATCCTGGCCAGTGCCACGCCCGCGCTGGAGAGCCTGCAGATGGCCGAAAGCGGCATCTACACCCGCGTGGAGCTCGCCAGCCGGTACGGCGGGGCGACGCTGCCGGATATCTCGCTGGTGGACCTGACGGAAGAGAAGCCGGAGCGCGGGCGCTGGCTCGCTCCGCGGCTGGCCAAGGAAATGGAGGCAAGGCTGGAGCGCGGCGAACAGTCGCTGCTGTTCCTCAACCGCCGCGGTTACGCCCCGCTGACGCTATGCCGGAATTGCGGCTTCCGCTTCCAGTGCAGCAATTGCAGCGCCTGGCTGGTGGAGCACCGCTTCACGCAGAAACTCGCCTGCCACCATTGCGGGCACGAGGAAGCGCCGCCCGCGACCTGCCCCGATTGCGGGGAGCCGGATTGCATGGTCGCGTGCGGCCCCGGCGTGGAGCGCATCGCGGATGAGGTGGCCGAGATTTTGCCCGAGGCGCGCGTGGCCGTGGTCACCAGCGACACGCTCAATTCTCCCGAACGCGCGGCGCAATTCGTGGCGCAGGCGGAAGGCGGCGCGATCGACGTCATCGTGGGCACGCAGCTGGTCACCAAGGGGTTTCACTTCCCCGAACTGACGCTGGTGGGCGTGGTCGATGCGGACCTGGGGCTGGAAGGCGGGGACTTGCGCGCAGCAGAGCGCACGTACCAGCAGGTGGCGCAGGTGGCCGGGCGCGCAGGTCGCGGTTCTAAGCCAGGCGAGGTTCTGATCCAGACCCGCCATCCCGATGCGCCGGTCATCGCCGCGCTGGCGAATGGCGACCGCGATGCCTTTTACGAGGCCGAGACAGAGGCACGGCGCGATGCCGGTGCGCCGCCCTTCGGCCGCTGGGCCGCCATCATCGTGTCGAGCGAGGACGAGGCGGAAGCGCGCGATGCTGCTCGTGCCATTGGCGGCACGCGGCCTGACCTTGCCGATATCGCGGTGCTCGGCCCGGCGCCCGCCCCCATGGCGCTGCTGCGCGGCCGGTACCGCTATCGCCTGCTGCTGAACGCCCGGCGCAGCGCGGAATTGCAGGACGTAATCCGCAAATGGCTCGGCGCGTTGGATTTCCCGCGCGGCGTGCGTGTGCATGTGGACGTGGATCCCTACAGCTTCGTGTGACATCGCTGCTTGCAATATAACGGATTTGTTATATTCTTATGGAGATGCTGCTGGAACCCGCCTTGCGTGCCCTTGCCGATGCTTCGCGCCTGCGGATCATGCGGCTGGTTGCGCGCATGGAACTCTCGGTCGGTGAGCTTGCGCAGGTACTTGGGCAAAGCCAGCCGCGCGTATCGCAGCATGTTGCCAAGCTGGTCGATGCCGGGCTGCTGTCGCGCCAGCGCGAAGGCAATTCGGTTTTCCTGCGCCCCTCGGCCCGCGATGGCGGCCAGCGAGCCCCCTCTCCCGTGGCGGAAACGCTTGCCCGCCTGCTGGCGCTGGCAGAGCGGGAAGACACGGACTTTGCGGCGCAGATAGAGGCCGACCGCGCCCGCCTGACCGCGATCCGCGACGCGCGCGAGCGTGAGGCCGAACAGTATTTCGCCCGTCATGCCGACGATTGGGACGATTTGCGCGAAAGCTTCGGTCCGGAACGCCCGGTAGAAGTCGCGCTGCTGGGTGCCCTCGGCCCCGCCGCGCTCGGCCATTTGCTGGATATCGGCACGGGCACGGGCCGGATTGCCGAACTGCTGTCCCCCCGCGCCACGAAGGTGACTGCGCTGGACAAGAGCCTGGACATGCTGCGCGTCGCCCGCGCGCGGCTGCAGGCGCTGGGCCCCGGGCAGGTGGACCTTGTGCAGGGCGATTTCACCGACCTGCCCTTCCCCGCCGCCAGCTTCGATACCGTGCTGTTCCACCAGGTGCTGCATTTCGCCGCCGATCCTGCCGGTCCGCTGCGAGAGGCTGCACGGGTGGTACGCCCGCATGGCCGCATCGCCGTGATCGACCTGGCAGCGCACCAGCGCGAGGAACTGCGCACCCGCCACGCCCATGCGCGGCTGGGTTTTGACGATGCTGCCATGGCCGCACTCCTGGCCGAAACCGGTTTCGAACCCGCCGACCCGGTCCATGTGCCCGGGCGGGAACTCGACGTAACGATCTGGACAGCGCGCCGCCGCGCCCTGCCCGAAGACAGCCAGCAGAAGGCCGCACTCTGATGCCATCCGACAATGCCCCCGACCTGAGCGATTTCGCCACCCAGCCGATCTTTGCCGGCCTGCCGGGCGATATCCGCGTGTCCTTCGAAGTCTTCCCGCCCAAGACGGACGCGGGCGAGGACAAGATGCTGGATGCGGTCAAGACGCTCGCCACGCTGGGGCCGGATTTCGTCTCCGTCACTTATGGCGCGGGCGGCTCCACGCGCGAACGCAGCAAGGCGATTTGCGAGCGTATCGCAGCTGAGGCGGACGTGCCGGTTGCCGCGCACCTGACTTGCGTCAACGCCAGCAAGGAAGAGACACTGGAGGTCGCCGACGGGCTGTGGAACGCCGGTATCCGCCACATCGTGGCGCTGCGCGGCGACATGCCCAACAGCGACGGCGCGCTGGACGTGCCGTTCCAGGCGCATCCCGATGGCTATGGCTGCGCCGCCGAACTGGTAGAGGGGCTGGCAGGTCTGCACCCCTTCGAAATCTCCGTCTCGGCCTATCCGGAAGTGCATCCGGAAGCCCGCTGCGCGGACGAGGCGCTCGATTACCTGAAGCGCAAGCTGGATGCCGGTGCCAGCCGCGCCATCACGCAGTTCTTCTTCAGCACCGATGCCTTCCTGCGCTTTCGCGACTGCGCGGCGGCGGCCGGTATCGACAAGCCGATCGTGCCCGGCATCCTGCCGGTGACCGACCTGGCCCGCACCCGCAAGATGGCCAGCGAATGCGGGGCCGAAGTGCCGGACTGGATCGCCGATCTGTTCGAAGGGCTGGACGACCAGCCGCAGGCGCGCGAACTGGTGTCCTCCACCGTCAACGCCGAATTCTGCCGCCGCCTCTATGCCGAAGGCGTGCGGGATTATCACTTCTACACCTTGAACAAGTCGAAGCTCGCCTATGCGACATGCCACATGCTTGGCCTGCGCCCGGTGAAGCCGAACAAGCAGGAGAAAGCCGCATGAGCGCGCGCGAGAAACTGAAAACCGCGGCTGCGGAGCGTATCCTGGTATTCGACGGGGCCTTCGGCACGCAGATCCAGGAACGCAAGCTGGGCGAGGCGGACTATGCCGGCGACCTGAAGCTGAATGCGGACCAGAAGGGCAATAACGACATCCTCGCCCTCACCCGGCCCGATGTGATCGCGGACATCACCCGCGCTTACCTCGATGCCGGGTCGGACGTGGTATCCACCAACACCTTCTCCGCCAATTCCATCAGCCAGGCCGATTATGCGGCGGAAGACCTTGTGCGCGATATCAACGTCGCATCGGGCCGTATCGCGCGCGAACTGGCAGACGAATACGAAGCGAAGGACGGCCGCCCGCGCTTCGTGGCCGGCGCCATCGGGCCGACCAACAAGACGCTCTCGCTCAGCCCCGACGTGGAAGACCCCGGTTTCCGCGAGATCGATTTCGACAGCCTTGTTGCCGTCTACAAGGAACAGGCCGCTGCGCTTGTCGAAGGCGGCGCGGACTTCATCCTGATCGAGACGATCTTCGACACGCTGAACGCCAAGGCCGGTATCATGGCCGTGAAGCAGCTGGAAACAGACCTTGGCCGCGACGTGCCGATCATGCTGTCCATGACGCTGACGGACCTCTCGGGCCGCAATCTGTCGGGCCACACGGTGGAAGCCTTCTGGTACGCCGTGCGCCATGCCAACCCGGCGACCATCGGCCTCAATTGCAGCTTCGGCGCGGACCAGCTTCGCCCGCATGTGCAGCTGCTGTCCGGCATCGCCGATACGCTGCTGATGGCCTATCCCAACGCCGGCCTGCCCAATGAACTGGGCGAGTATGACGAGGCACCCGAAACCACCGCCGGGCTTGTCAGGCTGTGGGCCGAGAATGGCCGCGCCAACATCCTTGGCGGATGCTGCGGCTCCACGCCGGATCACATTGCAGCGATTGCAAAGGCCGTTGACGGCCTGCCCCCGCGCGAAGTGCCTGCGCGCGACACCAAGATGCGGCTGGCAGGGCTCGAAGCCTTCTCCGTCGCAGCCTGACCAAAGATTCCGAAAGTTATTCCAGTGACCGACAATACCACAGCGCGCTTCATCAATATCGGTGAGCGGACCAATGTCACCGGCTCGGCGGCCTTCAAGAAGCTGATCATGGCTGACAATTACGAAGCGGCCGTTGAGGTCGCCCGCCAGCAGGTGGAAAACGGCGCGCAGATCATCGACGTCAACATGGACGAAGGCCTGCTCGACGCCGAAAACGCCATGACCACCTTCCTGAAGCTGATCGCTGCGGAACCAGATATCGCGCGCGTCCCGGTGATGATCGACAGCTCCAAGTGGGACGTGATCGAGGCGGGCCTGAAGTGCGTATCCGGCAAGCCAATCGTCAATTCCATCAGCATGAAGGAAGGCGAGGCGCAGTTCCTGGAACACGCCGCGAAATGCCGCGATTACGGTGCCGCAGTGGTGGTCATGGCTTTCGACGAGGAAGGCCAGGCCGACACGAAGGAGCGCAAGGTCGAAATTTGTACGCGCGCCTACAAGCTGCTGACGGAAAACGGCTTTCCGCCTGAGGACATCATCTTCGATCCCAACATCTTCGCCGTGGCGACCGGGATCGAGGAGCATGACCGCTACGGCCTCGACTTCATCGAGGCAGTGCGCGAGATCAAGGCGGCCTGCCCCCACGTGCACACCAGCGGCGGCCTCTCCAACCTCAGCTTCAGCTTCCGCGGCAATGAGCCTGTGCGCCGCGCGATGCACTCCATCTTCCTTTACCACGCCATCCCCGCAGGGCTGGACATGGCCATCGTCAATGCGGGCCAGCTGGACCTGTACGATTCCATCGATCCGCAACTTCGCGAGGCATGCGAGGACGTGATCCTGATGCGCCGCCCGGACGCGACGGAGCGGCTGGTGGACCTGGCCGAAAGCTATCGCGGCAAGTCTGCGGTGGACGAGAAGGCCGAGGCCGAATGGCGCAGCCTGCCCGTGACCAAGCGGCTGGAGCATGCGCTGGTCAAGGGCATCGACGCGCATATCGTGGCCGATACCGAAGAGGCGCGGCAGGAGGCGAGCGATCGCGGCGGCCGCCCCATCGAGGTGATCGAAGGCCCGCTGATGGACGGCATGAACGTGGTCGGCGACCTGTTCGGCAGCGGCAAGATGTTCCTGCCGCAGGTGGTGAAATCCGCCCGCGTCATGAAGAAAGCCGTCGCCCACCTCATCCCCTTCATCGAGGCGGAAAAGGACCTGCTGCCAGAAGCCGAGCGCAAGGCGAAGGGCAAGATCGTGATGGCGACCGTAAAGGGCGACGTGCACGATATCGGCAAGAACATCGTCGGCGTGGTCCTGCAGTGCAATGGCTATGACGTGGTGGACCTTGGCGTGATGGTCCCGTGGTCGAAGATTCTGGAAGTCGCGCGCGACGAGAAAGCAGACATCATCGGCTTGTCCGGCCTCATCACCCCCTCGCTGGACGAGATGGTGACCGTGGCCGAGGAAATGCAGCGCGCCGAAATGGACCTGCCGCTGCTGATCGGCGGAGCCACCACCAGCAAGGTGCACACCGCGCTGAAGATCGATCCGGCCTATGACGGGCCCGTGATCCACGTGCTCGACGCCAGCCGCGCGGTGGGTGTTGCCAGCCGGTTGCTGTCCGACACGCAGAAGACCGAATTCGTCGAAACCACGGCGGGCGAATACGAGAAGGTGCGCGCCGCGCGCGAAGGCAAGTCAAAGTCCGTCCTGCTGACCATCGAGGAAGCGCGGGCGAACTTCTACGACTGCTATTACAGCGACAAGCCCGCCCCTCCGGCCAAGCCCGGCCTGCATGTGTTCGAGGACTGGGACCTGGCGGACCTGCGCGAGGTCATCGACTGGACCCCCTTTTTCCGCGCGTGGGAATTGCACGGCACCTATCCCGGCATCCTGACCGACAAGGTGGTGGGTGAAACCGCCACCCAGCTGAAGGCCGATGCCGATGCCATGCTGGACCTCATCGTAGGCGAAAAATGGCTCACCGCACGCGGCGTTGCAGGCCTGTGGCCCTGCGCACGCGACGGCGACGATGTGACCGTCCACCTGCCCGATAGCGAGGAGCATGTCCTGCTCCCCTTCTTGCGCCAGCAAGTGAAGAAATCGCGCGAACGAGCGAATTACTGCCTCGCCGATTTCATCGATCCCAATGGCGACTGGATCGGCGGCTTCGGCGTCGGCATCCACGGTATCGAGCAGCATTCCAAGCGCTTCCTGGAAGACAAGGACGATTACTCCGACATCCTTTTGAAAGCCCTGGCGGACCGTTTCGCGGAGGCGTTTGCCGAACGCCTGCACCAGCATGTCCGCACCGACCTGTGGGGCTATGCGCCGGGAGAGCAGCTGACCAATGAGGCGCTGATCAAGGAGCAGTATCGCGGTATCCGCCCTGCTCCCGGCTATCCGGCCTGCCCGGACCATTCGCTGAAGCCAATCCTGTTCGACCTGCTCGACGCGGAGGCAAACGCCGGGCTGGTGCTGACCGAAAGCCAGGCCATGCTGCCCACCAGTGCAGTCAGCGGCTTCTATTTCGGCCATCCGGAATCGAGCTATTTCGGCGTGGCGCGTATCGGGCGCGACCAGCTGGAAGATTACGCAGCGCGGCGCGGCATGGAACTGGCCGAGGTGGAGCGGTGGCTGCGGCCCAACCTCGACTGAGGCCTGCCTAACTAACCCACGTCCTGTGCCCTGTCATAGGCGGCGCGGGCGCGGAGGGTCTCCGCCTGGTTGGCAATGGCCCAGTTTCCGAGATGCGCAATCGGCTTGGCTACACTCTCGCCCAGCGGGGTGAGCGCGTAATCGACCCGTACCGGCACGCTCGGCGTCACCGTGCGGCTGACAATCCCGTCCCGTTCCAGCGCGCGCAATGTGCGCGTCAGCATGCGCTGCGAAATGGAACCGATGCCGCGCTTCAGCTCGCTGAACCGCAGCGCGCCGCCGGTCAGCGACATCACCACGCGCACCGTCCACTTGTCGCCCACCCGCGAAAGCAGGTCGTTCACCGCCTCGCACGAAGGCTGGTCAGGAACCGGCATGGTCACAGCGCTGTTCCTATCGCGCGCGGATGTGCCGTCTTGCGCCCCTGGCATGGTGGTCTCCATATGGCCTCCTAGTAACCAATAGTAACCACGGAGACTTCCCGATGCAAATTCTCAGGATCGACAGCGCCACCACCGGCGAGCAGTCGGTTTCCCGCCGGCTGACCGGCCTTATTCTCGATCACCTGACGGCCAAGAACCCCGGCGCGGACGTGACCAGCCGCGATCTTTCCAGCAATCCCGTGCCGCATCTCGACCCGGTGACCACCACCGCCAATCGCACCGCGCCCGACACGCATGAAGAGGCGGTGGAGCGCGCCTATCCCGAAGAGAAAGCCGTGCTCGACGAGTTCCTGGCAGCGGACACCGTCGTGATCGGGGCGCCCATGTACAATTTCTCCGTCCCTTCCAACCTCAAGGCCTGGATGGACCGATTGGCCGTACCCGGCACCACCTTCCGCTTCAGCGAAAGCGGGCCTGAAGGGCTGGCCGGCAATCGCCGGATCATCGTCGCCTCCACGCGCGGGGGCGAATATGGCGAGGACAATCCGATGGATCACCAGGAAAGCCTGCTGAAGACCTTCATGGGTTTCCTCGGCATCGATAATGTCGAAATCATCCGCGTCGAAAAGATCGGCTACGGCCCCGAAGCCATCGAGGAAGGCGTTGCGGCCGCGCGCGAACAGATCGCCAAGCTGTAACTCCCGGAAACGGCGGACGGGATGCGACCGGCACCATCGCAGGCAATGTGCGTTGGCCCAGCATGGCAAATCCCGTCCTCGTTCCCATTCTCGGCGACCAGCTGACCCGCAACCTCGCCAGCATCCGGGGGCGGACCAAGGACGATACCGTCATCCTGATGATGGAGGTCTGGGACGAGGCGACTTACGTCAAACACCACAAGCAGAAGATCGTCCTGATCTTTTCCGCCATGCGCCACTTCGCCGCAGAGCTGCGCGATGCCGGCTGGACGGTGGATTACGTGAAACTGACGGACGAGGACAATTCCGGCAGCTTCACCGGCGAAGTCGCCCGAGCCATCGAGCGCCACGATCCGCGCGCCGTCCATGTCGTCCATTCCGGCGAATGGCGCGTGCAGCAGGACATGGATCAGTGGCCGGACAAGTTCGATTGCGAGGTCGAGATCCTCGACGATGATCGCTTCGTGTGCAGCCTGGCCGAATTCCGCGACTGGGCCGAGGACCGCAAGACCCTGCGGATGGAACATTTCTACCGCGAGATGCGCAAGAAGACCGGCCTGCTGATGAATGAGGACGGCCAAGGGAATCTCAGGCCGACCGGTGGTGAGTGGAATTACGACAGTGAGAACCGCGAGAGCCCCGAAGAGGAAATGGACCCGCCCGAGCGGCCCATCTTCGAACCCGACGCCATCACACAGGAGGTAATCGAACTGGTCGAGGACAGGTTCGGCAGCCACTTCGGCTCGCTCGAGATCTTCGGCTGGCCCGTCACGCGCGAGGAAGCGGAAGAGGCGGCCGACGCCTTCTTCAACGAGCGCATCAAATGTTTCGGGCCCTATCAGGACGCGATGGTCCACGGGCAGGACGACCTCTATCACTCCATGCTGTCCACCAGCATCAACCTTGGCCTGCTGGACCCGCTGGAGCTGTGCCAGCGCGCCGCAAAGGCCTATGCCGATGGCGAGGCGCCGATAAACTCGGTGGAAGGCTTCATCCGCCAGATCATCGGCTGGCGCGAATATGTCCGCGGCTTTTACTGGCTGCACATGCCGCATCTGGCCGAAGCGAACATGTTGAATGCGCAGCGGCGGCTGCCTGAATTCTACTGGACCGGCGAGACGGAGATGCGCTGCATGGCCGATTGCGTGCGCACCACCCGCGAGAATGCCCATGCCCACCACATCCAGCGCCTGATGGTGCTCGGGAACTTCGCGCTGATCGCCGGGCTGGACCCGCGCGAGGTGCAGGACTGGTACCTCGTCGTCTATGCCGACGCCTATGAGTGGGTGGAGCTGCCGAACGTGGCGGCCATGATCCTCTATGCCGACGGCGGGAAGCTGGCGTCCAAGCCCTATGCCGCCAGCGGGAACTACATCAACAAGATGTCCGATTACTGCGGTGAATGCGCCTATTCGGTCAGCAAGAAAGTGGGCGAAGGCTCATGCCCCTTCAACTCGCTCTACTGGCGTTTCATGGACCAGAATCGGGACCGGCTGGAAAGTAACGCCCGCGTGGGCCGCGTCTATTCCACATGGGACCGGATGAATAAGGCCAAGCGGCAGGAATACCTCGATACGGCGGAGAAATTCCTCGGGTCGCTGCAGCCTGCCAGCAAGGATTGGGCGCGCAATTAGCCGTCAGGCGTTGCCCACCACAAGGCATGCCAGCGCCACCAGCGCGCCGGTCCAGCGGTTGGAGCGGAAGCGGTGGAGCGCGTTCGCGCCGTCCGTCCCGTCCAGCGTGGACGTTTGCCAGAGCAGGTGCAGCGCTGCGGGCAGCAGGGCGAGCAGCGCCAGCCAGTCTTCCCGCAGCAGCCAGAAGCTGAGCGCCCAGCAGGCAATCGCCGCGGCGTAAAACCCGGCGACGCCTCCGCGCACGTTCTGTCCCAGCCGCCGCGCGCTGGACTTGATGCCGACAAGTGCGTCATCCTCGATATCCTGCACGGCGTAGATCGTGTCGTAGCCCATGCACCAGAAAAATGCCCCGGCGTAGAGCGCAGCCATCACGTCCAGATGGTCTCCGCGGATCGCCACCCAGCCGACCAACGCGCCCCATGTGAAGACGAGGCCGAGCCAGGCCTGCGGCCACCATGTGATGCGCTTCATGAAGGGATAGGCGGCCACCAGCGCAAGGCTGCCCAGCGCCACCAGCTGCGCCTGCCACCTGAGTTGCAGCAGCACCACGAGGCCGACAATGCACAGCGACACGAGCCACACCCAAGCCGCTTTCACGCTCACCCGCCCGCTCGCCAGCGGACGGCTGGCCGTGCGCGCTACGCTGGCGTCCAGCTTGCGGTCCACGATATCGTTATAGACGCAGCCCGCGCTGCGCATGGCGATGGCGCCCAGCAGGAACCAGCCCAGCAGCTGCCATTGCACGCCGCGCCCCGCCAGCCACATGCCCCATGCGCAGGGCCAGAACAGCAGCCACCAGCCGATAGGCCGGTCGAAGCGGGCCAGCAGCGCATAATCGCGCAGTCGAGCCGGCAGCAGGGCGACTAGGCCCTTATGCTCGCTGTCGGGCGTGATGGTGGCGGGATCGGACATTGTGCCTGCTTCACCATATCGGCTAGGCCTGCGCAATGCCCGCCCTACCCGCATGGCCCCCGCGCAGCGCGCCGCGCCTGTTTGTCGACCGGCAGATCGAAGCCGGCGTGCCCGTGCCGCTGGACGGGCCGCAGGCGCATTACCTGCTGCGCGTCATGCGTGTGCAGGTGGGCAGCGCGGTGGCGCTGTGCGACGACATCACCGGGGAATGGGCGTGCGAGGTGGGAAGCGTGGGCAAGCGTGACCTCGTGCTCATGCCCGTCACTCACCTGAAGCCGCGCGAGGAGGTACCCGATTTCTGGCTCTGCCCGGCGCTGCTCAAGAAGGACCGGTTCGACCTGGTGCTGGAAAAAGCCACCGAGCTTGGCACGGCGCGTATCGTGCCGGTGCTGACGCGGCGCTGCGTGGCGGACAAGCTGAATGGGGACCGCGCTCGCGCGCAAATCACTGAAGCCGCCGAGCAATGCGCGCGCACCGCCCTGCCGCAGCTGGGCGAGGTCACGAAGCTGGATTCCCTGCTGCGCGATTGGCCGGAAGACCGCGCGCTGTTCTTCGCGGACGAACTGGGCGGCGCGCCCGCGGCAGAGGCTTTCACCGCGCAATCGGGCCCCGGCGCGCTGCTCACCGGCCCGGAAGGCGGGTTCGACGATGCGGAGCGCGAGGCCATCCGCGCCCTGCCGCAGGCCCGCGCCATCACCCTTGGCCCCCGCATCCTGCGCGGTGAAACGGCCGCGATTGCCGCGACCGCGCTGTGGATGGGCGTGTGCGGCGATTGGGGAGCGTGACGCGAAATAGTCTGGCGCGCCGCCGCCCGCTTCCCTATCGCCTGCGCCCATGAGCACGCGCAAGGCATCGGCGGCGGACGAACCGCGCATCGAAAGCCGCGACCAGCTGGTCGCCCCCATGATCGCTGGCGAGAAGCCGAAGGCAGACTGGCGCATCGGCACGGAGCACGAGAAGCTGGTCTTCAAGACCGAGACGAAGCACGCGCCCAGCTATGACGAGCCCGGCGGCATCCGCGACATCCTGCTAAGCCTGAAAGACTTCAACTGGGAGCCGGTTGAAGAAGCGGGCAAGGTCATCGCCATGGCCGGCGACGATGGCACGGTCAGCCTCGAACCGGCAGGCCAGCTGGAACTGTCCGGCGCGCCGCTGCAGACGCTGCACGAAACCTGCAACGAAACCGGGCGCCACCTGGCGCAGGTAAAGGAAGTCGGCGCGAAATGCGGTGTGGGTTTCCTTGGTCTGGGCATGTGGCCGGACAAGACCCGCGAAGAGCTGCCGATGATGCCCAAGGGGCGCTACGACATCATGAAGCGGCACATGCCCACCGTGGGCAGCTTGGGCCTCGACATGATGCTGCGCACCTGCACCATTCAGGTAAACCTCGATTATTCGAGCGAGGCGGACATGGCGGCCAAATTCCGCACCAGCCTCGCGCTGCAGCCGCTCGCCACTGCGCTCTTCGCCAACAGCCCCTTCACCGAGGGCAAGCCCAACGGTTACCTTAGCTATCGCAGCCATATCTGGTCGGACACCGATCCGCATCGCACCGGCATGCTGCCCTTCGTGTTCGAGGACGGCTTCGGATATGACCGCTGGGCGGAATACATGCTGGATGTGCCGATGTATTTCGTCTTCCGTGACGGCAAGTATATCGACGCCGCAGGCCAGAGCTTCCGCGATTTCCTGAAAGGCGAGCTCCCCGCCCTGCCCGGCGAATTGCCGACCGAAAGCGACTGGTGGGACCACCTTTCCACCGCTTTCCCCGAAGTACGACTGAAGAGTTTCCTGGAGATGCGCGGCGCAGATGGCGGGCCGTGGAGCCGGATCTGTGCGCTGCCCGCCTTCTGGGTGGGCCTGCTGTACGACCAGGGCGCGCTGGATGCCGCATGGGCGCTGGTGAAGGACTGGTCGATGGAAGAGCGCGAGGCGCTGCGCAATGCCGTGCCCAAGCAGGCGCTGGACGCGCCGATCCCCGGCGGCGGCAGCCTGCGCGACCTTGCAAAAGACGTGATGGCCATCTCGCGGCAGGGCCTTGCCGCCCGCGCGCAGCTGAATACCGGCGGCGATAACGAGACGGGCTTCCTCGAGACGCTCGATGAGATCGTCGAGAGCGGCAAGGTGCCCGCCCAGCGCCTGCTGGACATGTATCACGGCGAATGGAACGGCGACGTCAGCCGCGTCTACAAATACGCTTTCTAAGCGCTATTCCGCAGGCTGCGGCGCGATCGCGCCTTTCGGCTTCAGCTTTTCGAGCAGGCGATGCAGCGGGGCAGTGACGATGCCGTGGCGGTTCATCCACTCGAAGTAATCGCGGTATTTCTCGTCCTCGCCCAGCAGGTGCGCCTCTTCGGTCTTCGCGCGCCAGTAATAGATGCCGGACACCACGCCCAGGAAGATCGTGTTGCGGATCACGTCCACCGTGGAACCGCTGACGGTGATGAATGGCATCACGCTCAGCCACCAGAACAGGTTCTTCGACAGATAGGCCGGGTGGCGCGTGAAGCGATATGGCCCATGCGTCAGCACACCGCGATAGGTGAGGTTGGAAAAGCGGATGCCAAAGGCCACGGTGGCCCAGGCATAGATGGCCGTCAGCGCGACCAGTATGGCGGCCCAGGCCCACAGCAATGGCTCGTTACCTGCAAACCAGTGGCCCCAGCCTGCGGTGTTGTTTTCGTACTGGATCACCCCGCCATTGCCCATGAAGGCGAAGACGAAGGGCGGGTAGCACAGCAGTGCCGCAACCCAGCCGGCCAAGAAGGGATTGCCGCTGCGGATATGGGCGTCCAGCGGGCGCAGCGTCAGCAAATAGCCCACCGTGCCGATCTGCACGTCGATCACGAACAGGAGCTCGAACAGCAGCACACCCAGCATCACCGGATTGCCCAGTACGGCACCGAAATCCGCCTCCACCACGGCGCGGAAACCGAAGGGCAGGATGGAGATCATGAAGGCGCTGAAGAAGCCCTTGATGATCCAGGCCCGCCAGTGCTTCTTCACCTCATGCGGGTCCCACGCCTCGCGCCGCAGCAGCATGGCGCCGAAATGCCAGGCATGGTCGCGCGGCCTGATCATGTAGCGGTCCAGCCAGATCACATAGGGCACGCACAGCACGAAAAGCGGGATTGCCGCCCAGCCCAGCACCTGCATGGAAAAGAGGTATTGCCCGTCCCAGTACCAGCGGCCGAGGCAGAAGAGGCCGGCCAGCACGCCGTATGTCACCCACAGGGCAGCAATCTTGGTGCTGGCGGTTTCCATCGCCTGGTCGATCGGGCGCGGATTGGACCAGTCGATCCCGGTGGAGGGGCGCAGGTGCACCTTGTCCACCACCACCGACCAAATACCCATGGCAAGGCCGGTCAGCGCCATGGCTGCGAGCGCGGCCAGCGGACCGCTCAGCACGCCTGATGCCGGATCGGCCCCGAACACCGGCGCGATCTGCGGCCAGGCGCGGCAGAAGGCGATCCACGCCAGCAGCGTCGCCAGGCCGACGAGGCCGACACTGGTCGACACGTCGCTGGCCGGGATCGGGCGCGCGGGCGCACCCCTGCGCCTTGCAGGCGGCGAACTGGCGATTGGCATGTGCGCGGTCATCGCGCCTGCCCATAAGCGAAAAGGCTTAATGGCCCGATAAGGCTGCGGCCCGCAGTCCCGGAAAAGGACGGCGGGCCGCAGGAAAATTAACGTGGCTTTCGCTTAGCGGAAAGCGGTGATCGTCCCGTCATCGTCCAGCACATACAGCGTCTGCATGGCGACGACCGGAGGCAGGCTGACCGGAGCCTTGAACTCATAGGCTTCGCTGACTTCACCCGTCGTCACGTCGGCGGACAGCAGCTTGCCGCGCGAGCTGGCGATCCACAGGCGATTGCTGGCGAGCACGGGGCCCTGCCAGAAGATCGGGCCTTCGCGGTCTTCGGCATCGCGCCAGCGGTCAAGCTGCGTCATCCAGCGGACGCGGCCCGTAGTGCGCTGGATGGCCAGCAGCCGGGCATCGTCGGTCAGGGTGAAGACCCATTCACCAGCCACAGTGGGGGTGGAGATCCCAGCGAGGTTGAGTTCCCACAGGCGCTGGCCGGTCACGAGCTCGTAAGCGGCCATGCGGCCACCCTGGCCCAGCGCGTAAACGCGGCCCTGGTCGATGATGGGGTCGGCATCCACGTCGGTCAGCGTGCTGACGGAGGTGCTGATGGAGGTGCGCGCAAGCGCGTCGGACCACAGCACGCGGCCGTTCTCGTAACGATAGGCCACAAGCTCGCCGCTGGAATAGCCTGCGATGACCGTGCTCTGGCCCGAAGCGGGCGCGGCGACGCCGAACACGCCGGACTGGCCGCCAGATGCCGTATCCTGCCACACCACGCTGCCATCGGTCAGCGAAAGCGCAAAGATCTCGCTGTTCTGGCTCATCACGTAAGCGGAATTGTAGGCGATGGTGGGCGAACCGCGCAGCGGACCGGCGGGCTTCACGCGCCACAGCTGCTGGCCGGTGCGCGCATCCAGTGCGGCAACGTCGCCCGCACCGCTGGTGGCAAAGACACGGCCGTCGAAATAGGCCGCACCGCCGCCGAAACGGCTGCGCTGCAGGTCATCGGAAACTTCGAACTGGTAAGTCCAGACCGAAGCGCCGGTCCCTGCATCCATGGCGTGCACGCGGCCATCGGTGCCCACGGCATACAGCATCCCGCCTCCGATGACGGGGGCTGCCGCCAGCTTCACCTTCTTGGACGAACCGGCAATGCTGGCCGTCCAGGCGCGGCCCGGCGCGTTGGACAGGGCGACATGGCCCGGGTTCTTCGCGGCATTGCCACCGGCCTGCGACCACTCCGCGTTCTCACGCGCGGGCGGCAGCACCACTGCCGTACCCGCCAGCGACGGGTCCGCTTCCACGGCCGATGCGATGCGCGACAGGATCGGCGTGCGGTTGCCGACGGTCGGCGTCTTGTCGCCATCGTCGGAACCGCCGAACAGGCCGCATGCGCTGGCCGCGAAGGCAAGCCCGGTGGCAAGGACAGCGCGCATCAGGCTGCGCGGTGCGATGGAAAGGCCGAACGGGCCGCTGCTGTTTTTCACATTCATCTCTTTGGCATTTCCTTGGTCGGGCGTCAGCCGGCGGTGCCGGCCGTCTCGCCGCCGAATTCTTCCAGCGTGCTGTCTACATCCTCGACAGCGTCGTAGCCCAGCACGCCAGCCATCTGGCGCGCGCGGGCCCGCAGGCTGGCGGGCACGGTTTCATCCTGCGCAATCTGCGCGAAAAGCGGTCCGGCAAGGTCTTCCTTGCCCTGTTCCAGGTAAGCCATGGCCACCAGTTCCCCGGCGGATCCGAAATAGGCGTTGCCCGGCACGGCCAGCGGCTTCAGCTTGGTCACCACTTCGGCCTTGTCCATCGCATCGTAATTCGCCGCGACGGAGCGGATCAGCGCGAGGTCGGCCAGCGGCTTGGGTGTTTCGGGATCGGCGGCCACGGCGGCGAACATCTCTGCGGCCTGCGCAGGCTGGCCGTCCTGTGCGGCAATGCCTGCCTGCAGCATGGCAGCCGCAGCGGCCGGGCCGGGCGCGCCGTCGGCAAGGGCGGCCAGTTCGCTCTTGGCAGTGGCGAGATTGCCCGCCTCCAGCTCGTCCAGCGCGCCGATCAGCGCTTCGGAATTACCTTCCATCGCGCCTTCGTTCTGACCCTGCCAGTACAGGAAACCGGCAAAGGCCAGCAGGCCCGCAACCAGCACACCGATAACGATCTTGCCGTATTTCTGGGCGAACTGCGCCGCATCGTCCTGACGAACCGCATCGTCCACTTCGCGCAGCAGCATGTCCTGCTCCGCATCGGTGGCCTTGGCTTTCTTTTCCTCGGTCGTCTTGGGTGTCTTGGGGGTCAGGGCCACGGGGGCGTTCATCCTCGGCAATATGGCGTTTCGCCGCGCTGTTTAGCGCATGGCCCACGCAATTCAATCTTTGCGAGGCACTGTCTCCCCCGCAGCGTGAATGGCGGATGAAAGCGGCGTCATGGCTGCAGTCACCGCCAAGGCGCGTGCCCTGCCCGCAATTTCAGGGGTTGCGGCCCATTATCCCCCAATACAGCGCGCGGTAGCGTTCGATCATCGTCTTCGCGTCATATTCGGCGCGGGCCTTGCGCTTGTTGGCCTTGCCCAGCCGCTCGCGCAGGGCATCATCACCTGCCAGCGCGGCCAGCGCCGGGGCGAGGTTCTCGCCAACCGGCGGGGCGACGATGAATTCGGCCTGCTCCTCCGCCACCATGCCCGCGACATCGCCCACATCGGGCGCCGCAACGGGCACGCCCGCAGCCATCGCCTCGATCACGGAGATGGGCTGCTGTTCGGATTCGCTGGAGAGCGCAAAAATATCGAATAGCCCCACGATCCGCGCGGGATCATCGACAAAGCCCGGCAGGTGGACGCGGTGCTCCACGCCCAGCCGGTCCGCCTCCGCCTCGATCGCGGCGCGTTCTGGCCCCTCACCGGCGATAACCAAATTCCATTCTTCCGGAAGGGC
The DNA here is from genome assembly GCF_001687545.1 of Paraurantiacibacter namhicola. Taxonomy (NCBI): domain Bacteria; kingdom Pseudomonadati; phylum Pseudomonadota; class Alphaproteobacteria; order Sphingomonadales; family Erythrobacteraceae; genus Paraurantiacibacter; species Paraurantiacibacter namhicola. Next base: position 2,080,986 of record NZ_CP016545.1, read on the forward strand.
GGCAAAGGCGCGGACCATGGCGGGCAGGTTCTTCACCGCACGGAGCCCGGCCAGCGTGCCTACCCACTTTTCGCCCTTGCGCTTGATCAGCGATGGCAGGGCGTCCGCTTTCGGCGCGCGGGAGAAGGCACCCACGTCGATGCCATTGGGGATGCGGCGGACCTTGGTGCGCGGCAATTCCCAGGTCTCCAGCGCCACGCGTTCCAGCGTCTCACTCGGCACGACCAGCGCGGCGCAGCGCCCCAGCGCGATGCGGCGGAAGAAATTGCGGCGCTTCTTCAGGCGCTTGGCCTCATCCTCGTTGAAGCCATCCTCGTGATGGACCAGCGGCGGCAGGCGGTAGACATCGGCGAATAGCGTGTGCGCCATCGCCGCATCCATCGCGCCCCAATTGTAAGTCAGGATCAGGTCGAAACCGGCCATGGCGGCGGCGATCTTCTTCAGGCGGCCCGGCCATGGCTTGCCCGTCAGCGCCGGGAAGTCCTTCGGGAAGGTGACATTGCCCAGCCCCTGCAACAAGCGCGCCGCGCCCATCCGCTCCGGATCGCCGCTGACGATGACATGGTCCGCCTTCGGGAAGGCGCGCACCAACTGGACGCAGCGCAGTTCCTTGCCGCCGGGATCGAAGCCGGAATGGACATGCAGCATACGCGGGCGTTGGTTGGGTTTCATTTGCGGCTCGTCTTCATGTGGCGACCCGTGCCAGGAGGCTGGCGATGGCGGCCTGCGCCTCCGGCTCCTCCAGCGTGGAAGCATGGCCGGTCTGCGGTATCAGCGCCACGTCCATGCCATCGATATCGGCGGCCATGTGCGCGGCAGTCTCGGCGCTCAGCAGGTCGGACAATTCGCCGTGTAGCAACAGGCCGGGCCTGCCGCCCAGCGCCTTGAAAGCGGGCCACAGATCGGCCGTCTCCTTCTCGCCATCGCGCACGAAGGGCTCTGCGATCTTCATGTCGTAATCGAAGGCGATGCGGCCATTGTTGCCCACCACCATCATGCGCTTGGCGTGCTGCAGCCAGGCAGCAATGTCGAAGCCAGGGTGGTCCGCCCGCGCCTGTTCGCGCAGCGCCCGCGCGGCGTGCATCCATGTGGGGAAGCTGCGGCCGAGGCCGACATATTCGCCGATCCGCTCCAGCCCTGCCTTCTCCACGACCGGGCCGATATCGTTCAGCACCACGCCCTTCATCCGGCTGCCGTCGCGCGCCGCCATCAGCGCCAGCATCAGCCCGCCCATGGACGTGCCCACACCGACATATTCTTCGAGCGAGAGGTGCCCCAGCAGCGCATCGACATCGGCAAGATAATTGGGAATGCGATAGGTTTCCGGGTCGCGCGCGTAATCGCTCATCCCCCGCCCGCGCATCTCAGGCACTATCAGCCGCCACTCGCCCGCAAAGGCATCGGCCAGGGGGCCGAAATCGCGCGCATTGCGGGTCAGGCCGTGCAGGCACAGCAGTGCCGGGCGGTCCGCGCGCCCGGCATAATCGCGAAAGCTCAGCGTCAGACCATCGGCCGTTTCCCACGTACCGATAGTGTAGATTTCGTCGCTGCCGGCGATGGCCTGTCCCCTGCTCGAATCCGCACATGCCTTGTTACGGCGGGCATGCGGGGCCACTAATGCCAGATGCGCCCCGAACCGCAAGCTGCCGATTACCGGCCTGACACGCCGATACAGGCAATCGCCGACTGGCTGGCCGATCCCGTGGAGGCGGCGGATTTCCCGCAGGCCATCCCGCGCTTCCGCAATTCCCGGCATGACAAGACGGTGGGGCTGGACGGGTTGGACGAGGCGGCGTGGCTTGCCCACTTCGCGCGGTTCGAACCGCTGGAGGGCAACCTGCCGCGCCCGCTGGCCCTGCGCTATCACGGCCACCAGTTCCGCGTGTACAATCCCGATATTGGCGACGGGCGCGGCTTCCTGTTTGCGCAGTTGCGCGATGCGGGAGGCCGCCTGCTGGACCTTGGGACCAAGGGCAGCGGCACCACGCCCTACAGCCGCACGGCCGACGGACGCCTGACGCTGCGCGGCGCGATTCGCGAAATCCTGGCGACGGAGATGCTCGAGGCGCTGGGGGCAAATACCTCCAAGACCTTTGCCGTGATCGAGACGGGCGAGGTGCTGGAGCGGCATGACGAGCCGCCGCCGGTCCGCTCCGCCGTGATGACACGGCTGAGCCACGGCCACATCCGCATCGGCAGTTTCCAGCGGCTCGCTGACCTTGGCGAGCGGGAGAACCTGGCCGCCCTGGTTAATTATTGCCTGGAGCATTATCCCGGCCCCGAAGCGCCCGCCGATGCGCCGGAGGGTGATGTCCCTGCCGTAAAGTTGCTGCACCAGGTGGTGGAACGGCTGGCCGATCTTGCCGCATCCTACATGGCCGCCGGCTTCGTTCACGGCGTGCTCAACACCGACAATATGAACATCACGGGCGAAAGCTTCGATTACGGCCCGTGGCGCTTCCTGCCGCAATGGGATCCCGGCTTTACGGCCGCCTATTTCGACCATTCGGGCCTTTATGCATTCGGCCGCCAACCGGAAGCGATCCACTGGAATTGCGCGCAATTGGCCATCGCACTGCGCCCGCTGGTGGAGGCCCCGCCTTTGGTGGCCGCGATCGAGCGGTTTCCAGCGCTCTACGGCGCGGCGCTGGCCCGGCGCTGGTGCTGGCGGCTGGGCGTGGAAAGCCGCGGCGCGGCGCAGGATGCCGCCCTCGTCTCCGCCTGCGAGCGGGCGATAAAGGCGGGCGCGCTTGCCCCGCATGAACTTTTCCACCGCCACCGCTTCGGCGCGCATGCCGAGGGCGAGCTGGCAGAGGCGCTGGAAGGCCGCGAATCCGTGGGTCCGCAGAGCGAATATTGGCAGGCGGCCGAGCCGGAAGGACTGGAGATCGGCGAGGTGAACGACGTCCTCGATGCCTGCTGCCTGCGCGACGACTGGGACGTGCTGGATCGCAAGGTTTCCGCCATCCGCGCGCTGGGCAACGCGCTTGGCCCTGCGCCGGAGCCGTCCGGCCATGCCAACCGATTGCGGAAATAGGTTTTTGGCCCTAGATGGCGCCTCACGAATTTGCCGGGTCTTCGCCCGGCCTCAGAGATTAGCGCGCCGCGCAATGGCTGCTGGCGTTGGGGGAATGTCCGGGTGAGCCTTCAGGAAATTGTTTCGACCGAACCCGCAACGGGTGAGGAAATCTGGCGCAGCCGTGTGGGGAATGTCGAGGAATGCGTCGACCGCGCGCGCCGCGCCTGGCCTGCATGGGCCGCGCAGCCGCTGGCAAAGCGCATCGAACTCGTGCGCCGCTTCGCCAATGAAGTGCGCAAGGTGCAGGAAGAGCTCGCCGAACTGATCGCGCGCGAGACGGGCAAGCCCCTGTGGGAAGCCCGCACCGAAGTGGAAGCGGTGATCGGCAAGGTCGAGATTTCCGTGCGCGCCTATGCCGACCGTACGGGGCAGCGCAAACTCGACAGCGCGCTGCAGGGCACGGCAGCCCTGCGTCACAAGCCGCACGGCGTGATGGCTGTGCTGGGGCCGTACAACTTTCCCGCTCACCTGCCCAACGGACACATCGTGCCAGCATTGATCGCCGGCAACACCATCGTCTTCAAGCCCAGCGAGAAGACGCCGGCCGTGGGCGAGCTGCTGATCAAGTGCTTCCACAAGGCGGGCATCAGCGCCGCCGTAGTGCAGATGATCGTGGGCGGCCCGAACGAGGGCAAGGAACTGGTCGCGCATCCCGGTGTGGACGGCGTCCTCTTCACGGGCAGCGCCACGGCGGGCATTGCCATCAACAAGAAGCTGGCAACCAACCCTGGCAAGATCCTGGCGCTGGAAATGGGCGGCAACAACCCCATCGTGATGTGGGACACTCCCAAGGTTTCCGACGCGGCGGCGCTGGTCATCCAGTCCGCCTTCACCTCTGCCGGGCAGCGCTGCACGGCGGCACGCCGCATGATCGTCAAAGCCAGCATCTATGACGAGGTCGTGGGCGCGGTGAAGACGCTTGCCTCGCGCATCATCATCGGCGCGCCCTTCGACGATCCCGCCCCATTCATGGGCCCGGTGATCGATAACGAGGCGGCAGACCAGCTGACCGAGAGCTTCCTTTACCTGATGTCCCACGGCGGCAAGGCGATCAGCCACATGCGCCGCCCACGCGAGGGCCTGCCCTTCGTGACCCCGGGCATCATCGACACCACCGCCATGGCAGACCGGCCCGACGTGGAACTGTTCGGCCCGCTGCTGCAGATCATCAAGGTGGACGAATTCGACGAGGCGATTGCCGAGGCGAACAACACGCGCTTCGGCCTGTCCGCCAGCCTGATCGGCGGCAGTCCGGCCGAATACAGCCGCTTCTGGGCCAATATCCGCGCCGGTATCGTCAACTGGAACCGCCCGACCAACGGGGCATCTTCTGCCGCGCCGTTCGGCGGTGTGGGCCTGTCGGGCAACCATCGCCCGGCGGCCTTCTATGCTGCGGATTACTGCGCCTATCCGGTCACCAGCACGGAAATGGAACAGCCGCGAGCCAGTGTGGGCGTGGGGTTCAAGGAAAGCTGATCAGCCGCCGCTGACCACCATGTCCACTTCCGTCGCGCCTGTGGGCAGCGTGCGGGCATAGATCACGTAGGACGCGCGGCCCTTCACGCCGCCCAGCACATTGTCGCCGCCTTCCCTCACATGCTGCGCGCTGTAACCGGCGGCCGTGGCGCGCGTGTAGTAGAAGCTGGTCACGTCATCGATGTCGACGGGCGTCTGGAAGTTTACCACGCGAAGGGCACAGCCATTGCCGTCCGTCCCGGCGGCTTCCTGCACGGCGCTGCGCGGATAGACGGGGAAAGCAGCGGGAAGGCGCGCCGCCCATTTCGCGGTGTAATTCACGTCTTCGGCGCAATTCCTGTTGCCTCCCGGAGCAGCCGCAGCGCGTGCGGCGGCGGTCAGGGCAGCGGATTCCGGCAGGGCCCCGCTCACCTCTTTCGGTTCCGGCGCCTTGCGCATAGCGCCCGTGCCGCCGACCAGCTCTATGGCCTCCTGCCGCGCGGCGGAGATGGTATCGACGTCCATGTCCAGCGCCGGGATTGAGCCATCGGGCGCGGAGACCGAAGCGACGTTCGCCGCCTGGTTCTGTCCGACGAGGTCGGGATCGACCATGATCTGTTCGGCAAGCGCGCCGTCCAGCAGCGGATCGCTGTCAGGCTGCGGCTTCACCGGCTCATCACCGCCACCGCAGGCAGACAAGGCCAGCAGGGCGACAGGTATTACAAGATTGGCAAATCGGGCCACGGCTTTGCTTCCATCGGTTGAGGCAATGCCATAGCGCGGCAGGGGTTAAGGGCGCGTGTGGCCCCAAAAAATCAAGGCGCCCGCCCCTCCGAAGAAAGACGAGCGCCTTGGCGCGACCCCCCACAATACGACCCGTAGGAGCCGCGCAAACGGACCGGCCCAACAGGGGAAGGCCGGCCCGCTAACTTGTTGTAATCAAGACCCTTGGCGGGGTCCGATCGGCAGCCCGATCAGCGGCAACGAACGCCGTCGTCCAGGTTCTTGCCGATGATGGCACCGGCAGCTGCGCCCAGCACGGTCCCGATGGTGCGGTCACCGTTCTTGTCGATCTCGCGGCCCAGCAGCGCGCCCGCTGCGGCACCGATGATCAGCCCGGTCGTCCCGTCGCTCTTGCGGCAATAGACGCGCCCGTCATTCCCGCGCCAGACGCGCGTGTTGCGATAGACCGGCTCGTCATAATAGCGCTGGCCCCGGCGGTCGTAGCGATCGTCGTAGCGGTCGTCATACCGCTCGTAACCGCCGTGGCGATGGCCCCTCTTCCACTTACGGTGGCGGCCATGCTCGGCAATTTCCAAGCCGGGCGCATGCTGGTCCAGCACATGGGTGATGGCAGCAGGCGCGGCAGGCAGCTCGGCCGCCATGGCCGGGGCTGCGGGAAGCGTCAGGGCGGAAGCGGCCAGCGCAAGGCCGGCGGCGGGAAGAAGTTTCGTCATCAGGTGTCTCCTCATCGAGTCTGCGTCTCGAAGGAGTTCATAATTACGCCTGCTTTCCTGAACGCTGGGCAACTCCGCTGTCAGGTTCGGGCTCTTGCGACGAAGCGAAATCTTCCGGCGACGAATTGCTGTTGCGTGCCGCACCGCGCAGGCCTAGCGGCGGCGCGTGGACACCTCCCCCGATCAGCAGCGCGAGTTGAAGCGCGGCCTGTTGCAGGCCCTCGGCGCGCACATGTTCTGGGGTGCGATGCCGCTGTACCTGATCCTGGTGCAGAGCGTGCCGGACGTGGAGTTCGTCGCCTGGCGTATCCTCTTCAGCCTTCCACTGTGCCTGCTGATGCTGCGCTTCACATCCGGGGTTGGCGAGGTGCGCGTGGCCATTCGCGACGGCGCGACGATGCTGCGCCTGCTGGCGAGCGCGGTGCTGATTGCGGTCAATTGGGTCGTCTATGTCTGGGCAATCCACGAAGGGCACGTCCTGGCTGCCAGCCTTGGCTATTACATCACGCCCTTTGTCATGATGCTGCTGGGCCTGGTCCTGCTGCGCGAGCGGCTGGGCACGGTGCAATGGCTGGCCGTGGCGCTGGCGGCGCTGGGCGTGGGTGTGCTGGCCGTGGGCGCGCCGACAACGCTGTGGGTCAGCATCGTGCTCGCCTTCAGCTTCGCTACTTACGGCTTCGTCCGCAAGACGGTGAAGGCTGGTGCGCTGGCCGGGCTGACGCTGGAGACGCTACTGCTGGTTCCGGCGGCGCTGGCCACCGTCCTATATTACGCCTTCCAGCCTGCGGGTTCCGCCCTGCTTCAGGGATGGGACGTCGCGCTGGCCGTGGCCTTTGGCGGGGCGATGACGGCGATCCCGCTGTTCCTCTTCGCATCGGGCGCGCGGCGCCTGCCCTATACGCTGACCGGCTTCGTGCAGTTCACCGCGCCCACCATCGTGTTCATCCTGGGCCTGACGGTCTTCGGCGAAGAGCTGGACCCGGCGCGGCTGCTGGCCTTCGTCGCCATCTGGTGCGCGGTGGGGCTATTCATCGTCTCGATCCTGCGCGGCAGGCGGTCGGCCAAGGCAACGCCGCAGAGGGCCTAGCCCACGAAGCGCCAGCCAATCGTCTCGCCTGCGTGGAACGGCACGACAGGCGTACCGGCCGCATCTATAGTGTCGACCACCTGCACCTCGGCCCGCTCCAGCGTCACCGTGCCTTCGTTCAGCGGCAGGCCGTAGAAGCGCGGGCCGTTCTCGCTGGCAAAAGCCTCGAAATGTTCGAGCGCGCCTTCCTGGTCGAAGACGGTCGCATAGCTTTCCAGCGCATGCGGCGCGTTGAAAATGCCCGCGCAGCCACAGGCGCTTTCCTTGGCCGCGCGGTCATGCGGGGCGCTGTCCGTGCCGAGGAAATACTTGGCCGAACCGCTCGTGACCGCGCGGCGCAGGGCAAGGCGGTGCTCCTCGCGCTTGGCCACCGGCAGGCAGTAGGCATGCGGGCGGATGCCGCCCACCAGCATGGCGTTGCGATTGATCCAGAGATGCTGCGGCGTGACCGTGGCGGCGACCTGCGGGCCGCTCGCATCCACGAAATCGACCGCGTCCGAAGTGGTGATGTGTTCGAACACCACCTTCAGCTGCGGCAGGCGCTCCACCAGCAGGGCGAGCGTGCGGTCGATGAATTCCTTCTCGCGGTCGAACACGTCGACATGCGCATCGGTCACCTCGCCATGCACGCACAGGACCATGCCGATCTCGGCCATCCGCTCCAGCACCGGCATGATATTCGCCACATCCGTCACGCCGTGCGCGGAGTTCGTCGTGGCATTGGCAGGGTACAGCTTGGCGGCGGTGAAGACGCCGTTCGCGAAGCCTTCGGCCACGTCCGCCGGATCGGTGTCGTCGGTCAGGTAACAGGTCATCAGCGGCGTGAAGGCCATGCTTTCGGGCACGGCTGCCATGATACGCGCACGGTAATCGGCGGCGCGGTGGCGGTCGGTGACCGGGGGCGAGAGATTGGGCATCACGATCGCACGGGCGAACTGGCGCGCGGTATAAGGCGCGACGCCGCGCAGGATATCGCCATCGCGAAGGTGAACGTGCCAGTCGTCTGGGCGGCGGATTGTCAGCGTGTCGGTCATCGCGCCCTTCCCTAGTCTGCCGTGTCCCCGCTTGCCAGCCAGCTTTTGGCGTCACGCACGCCCTGGTCCCACGTCTGCTGCACCTTATCCGGCTGCGTGAAGTCGATCTTATCCGCCGCCACCGCCTCGCTCGGCATCACATAGGTGCGGCCCGGCACATCGGGGCAATTGTCATACCGGCTGGTCATCAGGACGAATGTGCGCCCCTCATCGGGCTGGGGCATGGGCGCCTTGTCATGCATGCCGCCATCCAGCACGCGGCGCCCTTCCCACACGGGCACGTCGAACACGGGCGGGATGGTGGCAGCGGCGACGATCAGGTCCACCAGCGTGCCCTGCCGCGCCGCGGCCCGCGCATCGACGCACAGGTTCTGCAGGCCCAGCGCGCGCGGCCATTCCAGGTGCGGGGTGGAGCGCACGTTCTGGTCCGCCTTGTATGCCACCAGCATCAGCGCCGCCATCAGCTTGGCCGGCATCCAGCGCGGCGGGGCGGAAAGGAAAATCTGGAAGGAAGGCCCGTCGCAGATCCGCTCGATCGCGCGCGCATCCAGCGCGGTTTCCACCACCGCGCGGTACACTTCCTCGTGCGGCGTATAATTGCTCTTGCCTGCCGCGATGTTGCTCTGCGTGTGGCGGAATGCCTCGTCCATCACGGCGCGCAGGTCCGTCTCCACGCCGCCGATCCACGCGGCGCCCGACAGAGCGCCGCCGGATACACCCGAGATGCGCTGGGGCGCGAAGGCCTCGATATCGCCGAGCTCGGACAGGAAGCCGCCATGCCAGAAGCAGCGGATGCCGCCGCCGCTGAAAACGACCTGGGCGAATTGTGAGGGATCGAATGCCATCCCTTCCCTTAGGCGGCCCGCCCCCTATGTGTAACCCATGACCGCCACCCGATTGACCGCCCGCGCCGTGGTGCGCGTTTCCGCCACCGATGCAGGCGAGGATCCGCGTGCTTTCCTGCAGGGGCTGGTGACGAACGATGTGAGAGGCGCGCTGCCGGTCTATGCCGCGCTGCTGACACCGCAGGGCAAGACGATGTTCGATTTCCTGGTCTGGGCGGACGGCGACAACGGTGTGCTGCTGGACTGCGAATCGGATGCGGCGGAGGATCTGGCCAAGCGGCTCTCTCTCTACCGCCTGCGCCGCAAACTGGACATCGCGGTGGACCCGGCGCTGGCCGTGCACTGGCAGGCAGGCCAGAACGGCGAAGGCACGCCCGATCCGCGCCTGCCCGCCATGGGACGGCGCTGGCTGGCGGCAGCAGATGTGGCGGATGACACCGCCGACGATGCCTACCGCGCGCACCGCCTTTCGCTCGGCGTGCCGGAAGGGCGCGGCGAAATGGGTGACACGCTGTGGCTGGAAACCAATGCGGTAGAGCTGAACGGCGTCGCCTTCGACAAGGGATGTTATATCGGGCAGGAAAACACCGCGCGCATGAACTGGCGGCAGAAGGTCAACCGGCGGTTGGTGGTGGTCCCACTGGATGCGAGCGAGGAAAAGCGGCGCAAGGCGGCCTATCCCGAGCTCGGCCTGGCAGTCGACCACCTGCGCGTGGCAGACGTCCCTGCCGAACATGCACCCGAATGGATGCGGCTGCACGCCGGGGAATAGCGGCTAGTCCACGCCCTCCACACCGGCCTTCATGAAGCCGGCGATTAGCATGGCTTCGGCCTGTTCGCGCGCCACTTCGCGCCGCACGCCGAGCGAACCGGCAAGCCGCTCGCCCATCAGCGCGTCGCCTAGTGCCAGCAGCACCAGCGTCAGCGTGTTTTCATGCAGCACCGGCTGGGTGCCGGGCAGCGTCTCTTCCGGGTTCAGGTCATCGACCAGCTGGTGGATCGTCTCCACGATTGGATCGAGCGCGTCCTCGTTTCCGCTTGCCAGCATCCAGCTGGCGAGCGCGCCGCCGCCTTCCTTGTCGAAGACATCGAAGGTCAGGTCCACCACCTCGCGCGGGGAGCCTATCCCGGCGCGTGCGGCCCGCACGGCATCGCCGATCGTCTCGCACACCGCCTTGGCCAGGTGCCCTGCCAGCGCTTTCTGCAACCCCGCCGCGCTGCCGAAGTGATGGAGCAGGTTCGCATGCGTGCGCCCCACCCGGCCCGACACCGCTTTCAGCGTCACAGCCTGCGGCCCGGCTTCCAGCAGCAGCTCCCGCGCGGCCGCCAGCGCCTGAGCGCGGCTTTCCTCGGGAGTTAGGCGTTTCTTTACTGACATAGATGTAAGTATCCATTGACAATCTATTTTGCAGGATGCATCCAAGTCACATGAACGCCCCCTTCCCCCAACCTGTAAAGCGCGGCGAATCGCGCGGCAAGGCTGCGCCCACGCCAGCCGACCTGACGCTCAATGTGCGCGACCGCCGTTTCGGGCGGGGCAGCGAACAGGCGCGCTGGTGGCTGAACGGCGATCCCATCGCAACCGCTTGGTTCAACAGCCTGTCCGCTTGCTTCCCGCGCGGCGAGGGCCTGTTCATCGACGCCGTGCGCCATTTCCGCGAAGGCACGCCGCCCAAGCTGGAGGCTGAAATCCGCGCCTTCATCAAGCAGGAGGTGAACCACACGCGCGAACACGTTGCCTTCAACCGCGCCGCTACGGATGCAGGTTACGACACCAGCCGCATCGAAGCGCGCGTGGAGCACCAGATCGGCTTGTCAAAATCGCGCCCGCCCATCGCTTGGCTGGCCACGACCATCGCGCTGGAACATTTTACCGCCATGTTCGCGCATGAATTCCTGCGCCACCCGCGCCATTTCACCAATGCCGATGTCGAGCAGGCGGAGCTGTGGAAATGGCACGCCGCCGAAGAGATCGAGCACAAGGGCGTCGCATACGACACATGGCTGCACGCCACGCGTGACTGGAGCCGGTTCAAACGCTGGTCCGTCAAGGCGCGGGTCATGGCCATCGTCACCTTCATGTTTGTGCGCAACCGCACCGTCGATGCGCTGGACCTGCTGGAACAGGACGGCATCACCGGCCTGCGGGCGCGCTGGCGGCTGTGGAAATACCTGCTGGTAAAGCCCGGCATCCTGCGCCGCATGGCAGGGCCTTGGGTGTCCTATTTCCTGCCCGGCTTCCACCCGTGGCAGCATGACGACCGCGACCTGATCGCGAAATACGACAGCGAATTCGAAGCGGCGAACCTCTGAGGCGGGCCTTGCCGCCCATCCTTTCGTTTTGTTTCGTCATTGCGAGCAAAGCGAAGCAATCCATCTCCCATGCTCGCTCATAGCGTCGACGGTCGAAGCTGGATTGCCGCGTCGCCTTCGGCTCCTCGCAATGACGGAAACTATTGGCTTTAGAAGGCCACGCCCACTTCCACGCCGATCGTGCGGCCATCCAGCAGCGGGGAGAATGTCCCCGCTGCAGGGCGCGGGTCGAAAGGCGCTGCCACGCCGTTGGAAAACGGCCCGCCGCCGAAGGGCAGCTGCGTGTCCCCGCCGAATTGCACCTCATCCAGCAAATTGCGCCCGAAGATGCGCAGCGTCACATCCGCTTCGCTGCCGCCGAGAAGATAGCTGATCGAGGCATCGAGCCGGTTCGACGCGTCGTTCCAGCCCCAATTGTTGTCCGTATAGGCGTAGCGGCCGCGGTGCTGGAAGCTGGCGTAGAACGACAGGACGTCGCTATCACCGACGCTGGTTTCGTAGCCTACGGATCCGCCCAAGCTCAGCTTCGGCGCGCGCGGCAGTTCCAGCGCCAAATCCGCACCGTCGATCACGCCGTCGCCCGTCAGGTCGAATCGTACTTCCGTATAATCCGCATCCAGCAGGCCCAGATGCGCGCCCAGTTGCAGGCCGATTGCCGGGCGTGCCGTCACTTCCAGCTCCAGCCCGTCGATCCGCGCATCGGCGGTGTTGTAGATCGATTGCGCAAGCCCGCCCGCATTCAAGCTGGGCACGCTGAGTTCGCGCTGCAAATCGTCAACGTAAGTGCGGAAGATTGCGCCGCGCACGGAGAAGTCCCGCGATGGCTGCCAGTTTCCGCCCAGCTCGAATGTGTCCACCCGCTCCTGGTCGAAAGCGAAGGAGCCGAGGCGGGCGCTGACATCCTCGAACTGCGCAGGCTGCGTGATACGCGGGTTATATCCGCCGCTGCGGTGGCCCCGCGCCCAACTGGCGTAGAGCAGCGCGTTCGAGTTCGGCTCGTATTGCAGGGTGATGCTGGGGGACAGCGCCTCCCACGTCCGCTCGTCCTTGAAGCCATTGTTCTCACCCGCGACGCGCGTACCGGTAACGGGGCAGGTCCCGTCGATTGAGGAACAGGCTGCACGCGGGCGCACATAGGTTATCTCGCCGCGCTTCGTCTCGCGCGACCAGCGCAGGCCTGCCTGAACGGCAAGCCCTTGCGTCAGGTATAACGTGCCCTGCGCGAACAGGCCGAGGGAGGTGTGATCCTGCACGCCCCCGCCGAATTGCGGCGCGGCGCCGAAGAAGCTGAGATCGCGCGATTCGTCGTAACCGATCTCCTGGTCCAGCAGGTAGATGCCGGCGATGCCCGTCCAGCCATCTCCGCTAAACCGATAGGTAAGCTCGTTGGACCACTGGCGATGCGCGGTGGCGGTATCGGATTCGAAGATCGGGACCGGCGTGGAATCGATGTCGTTGCGCGTTTCCAGGCTGTAATCGCGATAGCCGAACGTATCGGTGAGCGTGCCCTCGCCCAGCTCTACCTCGGCCTTCACCGTGCCCAGCACGCTGTCGCTGCGATAGAAGCCGCGCTGGTTCACGGCGATTTCGAACGTGTCGCGCGCGAACAGCCCATTGTTATGCGTCGCCGCACCGTCGCCGTGGCTGCCGGTCCATTCCAGCTTGCCGACCACCGATACGTCGGTGGTGTTGAAAGCCAGCCCGCCGCGCAGCACTGTGGTGCGCATCTCACCAAAAGCCTGCCCGTCCACGGAGTTGCGGAAGTATCCCGGATCGCTGGAATGCAGCGCGCCAAGCCGGAAGCTTACCGTGTCGCTGATGGGTCCGGACAGAACAGCGCGGCCCGTGGCTGCCCAGCGTCCGCGTCCGCCATCGACGGGGCCTTCCAGCGTGGCGCGGGCATGGCCTTCCCAGCTCGTAGACGGATCAGCAGTCTGCACCAATACCGCGCCGCCCGTGGTGTTGCGGCCAAAGCTCGTGCCCTGCGGCCCGCGCAGGATTTCCACCCGCTCAACGTCCAGCGCATCGAACACCGTCCCGGCATTCACGCCGATATAGACCCCGTCCACGAACACGCCGACGGTCGGCTCCACGGTGGGGATGGAGCTGTTCACGCCGAGCCCGCGAATGGCGAAGTTGCTCACCCCGCGGAAGGTGCCGATGGGATCGAGCGAGACATTGGGCGCGGAATAGCTGAGGCTTGAGAGATCCGTGAAGGCGCGCGCCTCCAGTTCCTCATCGGTGAAAACCGAAATCCCGCCGGTGTAGTTTTCCAGCGTTTCCAGCCCTTCGCGCGACGCCGTTACGACGATTTCCTGCTTCGTCGGGTGCCAGGTAAGGATTGGTTCCGGCGAATCTGGACGGGGCTTCGCATGCGTTGCCTCATCCTTCGCCGAAGCCGGGATGGCGGCCAGCACCGCCAGCGATACGCCGCAAGCGGCCAGGAAACGCATATTCATCACTGCAACCCCTCGGGAAACTTTGCGCGCCGCCTAACGGCGCACTGGCCTGTATGCAACAGCTTGAAATTAGGCCGGCGTGGGCGTTTAATCGGGACACGGATACCAAGGGGGACCCATCATGAAGAAGCTGATCCTTGTCGCCACGCTTGCAGCCATGGCCACGGCGCCCGCGCAGGCCGCCATCCCGGAAGACGTGGAAACCACAAAGGACATCATGACCATCTGCTCGGCGGGCACGGATTTGATTCTCGCCGGCGGGGATACGGATGCGGAGCTGGCGTTCTATCGCAAGGAGCTGGCCAAGCGCGGCTGGACCGATGCCGCCGATTACAACGACCTGCTGCGCTACTGCATCATGTACAAGGGCGGCTATATCAAGCGGATGGACGAGCAGAAGGCGCAGTAAGCCTGCCAGCGGATTGCGCTGCGCCGCGCGCGCTCGTATAACGCGCGTATCGCCCCGGCCCGCACGCGGCACACGCCGTGCCAGCCGGGGCGCTTCGCGTTTACAAGCTTCTCGAAAAGGCCATGCCCATGTCCCGTCGCCGCCAGATCTACGAAGGCAAGGCCAAGATCCTGTACGAGGGCCCCGAACCGGGCACGCTTATCCAGTATTTCAAGGACGATGCCACCGCCTTCAATGCGGAGAAGAAGGGCACGATCAACGGCAAGGGCGTGATCAACAACCGCGTGAGCGAGTATGTCTTCACCCGCCTCGCCCATATCGGCATCCCCACGCATTTCATCCGCCGCCTGAATATGCGCGAACAGCTGGTCCGGCAGGCGGAGATCATCCCGATCGAAGTCGTGGTGCGCAATGTCGCCGCTGGCTCCATCTGCAAGCGGCTGGGCCTGGAAGAAGGCGAGCCGCTGCCCCACACGCTGCTGGAATATTACTACAAGGACGATGCGCTGGGCGATCCGCTGATCGCGGAAGAACACATCGCCTGTTTCGGCTGGGCCAGTAACGAGGAGATGCAGGACATCGCCGCCATGGCGATCCGCGTGAACGATTTCCTGTGCGGCATGTTTGCCAATGCCAACATCCGCCTGATCGATTTCAAGCTGGAATTCGGCCGCATCTACGATGGCGATTTCAGCCGCGTGATCCTGGCCGACGAGATCAGCCCCGATGGCTGCCGCCTGTGGGACATGGACACGAACGAGAAGCTGGACAAGGACCGCTTCCGCCGTGACCTGGGCGGCGAGGAGGAGGCGTACCAGGAAGTCGCTCGTCGGCTCGGCGTGCTGCAGAACGACGATGGTGGCCCGGGCGAAGTGCTGGACCTGTCCGCCCATCGCAAGCTGCGCGCCAGCCCCCCGCCAAAGAAGAAGTAATCCCCGCAAGGCTGGGGACGCGCCCTTGGCATGGGCGGTGACCTGCCCTTAAGGGCGGGCGCATGATTGCAAAGGTCCTGACTGCCGCCCTGGGTTTCTTCTCGCTGGCGGCCTGCGCCACGATACCGCCTGCCGCCGACGCGCCGCCTGTCCCGGCGGAGGCCTCCGCGCCTGAATCTGGCCATGCAGCAGGGCCGGAAACGGCAGCAGAGGCCGCGCGATGGGCTTTCGAGGGCAGCGACCTGAAACTGGACGCGGCATGGCGATACGGCACGCTGCCCAATGGCATGCGCTACCTCATCCGCCGCAATGCGACCCCTCCCGGCCAGGCGATGGTGCAGATGTACATCGGCTCCGGATCGCTGGCGGAGAGTGAGCAGGAGCGCGGCCTTGCGCATTTCATCGAGCACATGGCCTTCAACGGCAGCTCCAATGTTCCCGAAGGCGAGATGATCAAGCTGCTGGAGCGCGAAGGCCTGGCCTTCGGGGCGGACACCAATGCCAGCACCGGCTTCGACGCCACCATCTACAAGCTGGACCTGCCGCGCGCGGAGGAGGAACTGCTGGACACCGCCCTGTTCCTGATGCGCGAGACGGCGAGCGAGCTGCTGTTCGATCCGGAAGCGGTGGAGCGCGAAAAGGGCGTCCTGCTGTCCGAACGCCGCGCCCGCAACACGTACCAGCTGCGTAATATCGAGAACCGGCTGCAATTTTTCTACCCCGCATCGCACTTCGCGCAGCGCCTGCCCATCGGCACGATTGCGACAATCGAGGGTGCCACGGCGGACGGGCTGCGCGCCATGTGGCAGCGGCTCTATCGCCCCACCAACACCGTGCTGGTGGTGGTCGGCGACTTCGACCCGGACATGGTGGAATCGAAGATCGCGGACCAGTTCGATGACTGGCAGGCGGCGGGCGACGTCACGCCGCCCTCCCCCGGACCGTTCGATTTCGACCGTCCCGGAGAGACGCAGGTCTATGTCGATCCGGCGCTGTCGGAGCGTGTGACCATCGCGCGCACCGGCCCGTGGATTGATCGGCCCGACACTGCCGAGAACCGGCGCATCGGCCTGCTCCAGCGTATCGGATACGGCATCGTCAATCGCCGCCTGCAAAGCCTGTCGCGCAGTGAGGACCCGCCTTTCGCCGATGCCGGCTTCGGAACCTCTGACGTTTTCGAGGAAGCGCGCACCACCAACCTCATCGTCGATACTGCCGTGGGCGGCTGGCAGCGCGGGCTGGCGGCGGCGCAGGCTGAATACCGGCGGGCCCTGCAATTCGGCTTTACCGAGGCCGAGGTTGCGGAACAGCTCGCCAATATCCGCACTGGGTTGGAAAACGCGGCTGCCGGCGCGCAGACTTTCGGCAATGGCTATCACGTGCAGCAGGGGCTGGCCCTCGTGCGGCGCGGCTCCATCCCGACAACGCCGGAAAGCAACCTCGCCCGCTTCGAAGCGATGGTGGACACGATCACCCCTGAGGCCGTGCTAGAGGCCCTGCGCGCCGATGCTATCGCGCTCGGCGATCCGCAGATCCGTTTCGAAGGCCGCACCGGCCCGAAAGGCGGCGAAGCCGCGCTGCGCGAAAGCTGGGATGCGGGCATGCAGGTGGAACTGGCCCCACTGGAAAATACCGGCGCGACCGAGTTTGCTTACACCGATTTCGGCACCCCGGGCACGGTTGTGGAAGATCGCACGGACGAGGCGCTCGGCATCCGCATGATCCGCTTCGAAAACGGCGTGATGCTGAATATCAAGCGCACCGATCTGCAGGAAGACCGCGTCATGGTGCAGGTCAATATCGATGGCGGGCAGATGCTGAATACGCGTGAGAACCCGCTGGCCACGGCCATGGTCCGCGTGCTGCCGCTGGGCGGCCTCGGCCAGCATCCCATCGACGAGCTGCAATCCGTCCTTGCCGGGCGAAGCGTGGGCCTGAACTTCAGCGCGCAGGAGGAGACGTTCCGCTTTTCCGCCACGACCACGCCGCGCGACCTGCAGCTGCAATTGCAGGTCCTGACTGCCGCGCTGACCGACCCCGGTTACCGGCGCGAGGGCGAGATAGTTTACGAGCGGCAGATCCGCGACTTCTTCGCGGCGCGCAATGCCACGCCCAACGCGGCGCTGGGCAACAGCCTTGGCGGCATCATCTCGGACGATGATCCGCGCTTCACCGTGCAGCCGATGGACGATTACCTCGCACTCGACTTCGCGAAATTGCGCAGCGACATGTCGGAGCGGTTCCAGAACGGCGCGATCGAGATCGCCATCGTGGGCGACGTGGATGAGGCGCTGGCTATCGATTACATCGCGCGCACCTTCGGCGCACTGCCGCAGCGCGAAGCCAGCTTCGGCGAATATGCCGGGCGGCGGGACCGCGGCTTCACTGCCGACCGCAGCGCGCGCACCGTGCTGCACGAGGGCCCGGCCGACCAAGCGATCCTGCGCATGAGCTGGCCCGCCACCGATGACAGCGACCTGGAGGAAGCCCTGACGCTGGAAATGCTGGGGCGGGTCATGCGCCTGCGCCTGACAGACGTGCTGCGCGAGGAGCTGGGCCAGACTTACTCACCCGGCGTCAATGTCAGCCTCAGCCGCACTTACACCGGCTACGGCACCTTCAACATCGCGGCTTCTGTGGATGTGGCCCAGGTGGACCCGGCGCGCGAGGCCATGCTGGCCACCGTGAGCGACTTCATCGCCCGTCCGCCCGCCATGGACCTGCTGGAACGCGCCCGCGCACCGCTGCTGGAAACCTATCGCAACCTGCTGTCCAGCAATGCCGGCTGGATGGCGCTGGTCGACCGCGCGCAGACGGAACCGGAGCGCATCGCCCGCTTCGCCCGCGCCCGCGAAGTAGTGATGGCCGTGACGCCGGCAGACTTGCAGGCCGCCGCCGCGAAATACCTCCAGCCGGGTGAGCGGCTGGAAATCACCGTCCTGCCGCGCAGCGTGGTGGAGCCCGAAGGCGCTGCCGAATAGGGCCTAGTCGACGCGCGTCGTGTAAATCCGCAGCTCGCCTTCCAGCGTGCGGTGGACGGGACATTTGTCGGCAATCTCCACCAGCCGGGCGCGCTGCTCGTCGTCCAGCTCTCCGATGATGGTCAGCGCGCGGTCGATGGCCTGGATTGCCTCGCCGTCCTCACAATCCGTGCAGTCCTTGTGATGGTCGCGTGTATGTTCCAAATCCACGATCACCCGCTCCAGCGGCCACTTCTTGCGCTCCGCATACATCTGCATGGTCATGCTGGTGCAGGTTCCCAGCGCAGCGAGCAGCATGTCGTAAGGTGTCGGCCCAAGGTTGTCGCCGCCGTAGCTGGCGGGCTCATCCGCAAGGAATTCATGCGACGGGGTGCGCACGAACTGCGTGAACTTGCCGCCCGCCGTCTCCACCTGCACCGTGCCCGGCAAGTCGCGCGTTTCGGTGGGCGCGGGCGGCAGGTACGCCGCAGCCCATGACGCGATCAGCGCAGCGGCATAAGCCGCATCGCCCTCGCCCGTCAGCAGGTGGTCCGCCCCGTCCAGCGCGATGAAGCTCTTGGGATGCAGCGCCGCCTCGTAAATCTGCCGCGCATTTTCGATCCCCACCAGCTCATCCGTCGGGGCGTGCAGCACCAGCAGCGCCTTGCCCAGTGCCGCCAGCCGCTGCGCCTGCGGCTGCATGCGGCCCTGCTCCAGGAAATCCTTCGATATGCGGAAGGTGCGCGAGGCAATCTCGACCTCGGCTACTCCTTCCTGCTCGATCGTCGCGATGGCATCGCCGAAATGCTGGAAGGAATGGTCGACTTCGAATGGCGCACCCAAAGTCACCACGGCCTGCGCGGAGGCGATATGCTCTGCCGCAGCGATCACCGCCGCCCCGCCCAGCGAGTGGCCGACCAGCACGGCAGGCGGCATGCCCAGCGCCTCCAGCGCCCGCGCGGCGGCCACCAGATCCTCCACATTGGAGGCAAAGCCGGCATTGGCGAACTCGCCCCCGCTGCCGCCCAGCCCTGTGAAGTCGAAGCGCAGCACCGCAATCCCGCGCATGGCCAGCGCTTCCGATATGCGCGTGGCGGCGATGGATTGCTTCGTGCAGGTGAAGCAATGGGCGAAAAGCACCGCGGCAACGGGCGTGCCGATGCGCGGGCGATCGATCCGGCCGTCCAGCACCTGTCCCTACGCGCCCTCGAAGGCAAACCGCTCCGTACGGATCATCGTATCGCTCCATCCAATTTCCTCCCCAATGCACGATATGGGGCGCGCTTGCACCTGCCAGCGGCGCAAGGCATAGGCGGCGGCAGAATCCGGCATATCGCCAGACGTGAAAAGGTGGCCCATGAAAGTCCGTATCCTCGTCAGCCTGAAGCCCGGCGTGCTCGACCCGCAAGGCCGCGCCGTCCATCACGCGCTGGAAGGGCTGGGATTTGCCGGGGTGGATGATGTCCGCATCGGCCGCACGGTGACGCTGGAAGTCGCCGACGACACCAGCGATGCCGCGCTGGAAGAGATGTGCGAGAAGCTGCTCGCCAACACGGTGATCGAGAATTACCGCATCGAAAAGTTGGAGGGCTGAGCCATGGCCTTTCGCGGCGCGGTGATCACATTCCCCGGCTCCAATTGCGACCGCGACATGGCGGTTGCCGTTTCGCAGGTGTCAGGCACGGATGCGATCCGCGTGTGGCACGGCGATGCGGACCTGCCGGACCGGCTTGATTTCATCGCCCTGCCCGGCGGCTTCTCCTATGGCGATTACCTGCGCTCCGGCGCGATGGCGGCCAACAGCCCCATCATGCGCGCCGTGGTGGATGCGGCCGGTCGCGGCGTTCCGGTGCTGGGCGTGTGCAACGGCTTCCAGGTGCTGGCCGAGGCCGGCCTGCTGCCCGGCGCGCTGATGCGCAATGCTAAACAACACTTCATCTGCCGCGACGCGGTGTTGAAGGTAGAAAACGCGCAAAGCCTGTTCACCGGCAAGTATGAGGCCGGGCAGGCCATCACCATCCCCGTGGCGCATCACGACGGCAATTATTTTGCCGACGAAGCCACGCTGGACCGGCTGGAAGGCGAAGGCCGCGTGGCCTTCCGCTACGCCGAGAATTACAACGGCTCTCAGCGCGATATTGCGGGCGTGCTGAACGATGCCGGCAATGTGCTGGGCATGATGCCGCACCCCGAACGCGCCATCGAGGCCGACCACGGCGGCAGCGACGGCCGCGCGTTGTTCGAAGGCGTCATCGAAAGCGTGCTGGAAAAGGTTTGACCTGGCGCGACCTCGCGGTCGCTCTGGCAGGCTGTGGCTCCGCTTCCTTTTGTTTGGGCCCTCAAGCGCCGGGCGGCGCACGTCCGTGCGCCTTGGCTACGGCCTAACCGGCTGGCGCGCAGTCGCGCTTGCGGTTCGTCCTGCGGCGAACCGGACTGTAGCAATCATTACCCTCCTGCCGAATCAGCGGACCAAGCCAGTAGAATTGCTTGAGTTCGGTCCGCGCCCAGCGGACCGCAAGGGCAAGCGCCCGCCCGGACCGGCCCCGGAGCGCAGCGAAGGGAACAGCCGGGAGGACGAAGCCGCGGAGGCGGCTTCATGAGAAAAATCAGGCCGCGTCGCGCTTCGCGAGGGAGCGTGGATTGGCGAGTAGCGCGCGGGCCTCGTCCACCGGCATGGGGCGCCCGTAGTAATAGCCCTGGATCTTGGTGCAGCCGAGGTCGCGGATCATCTTGGCTTCTGCTGGTGTCTCCACACCCTCTGCGGTCGTCGACATTTCCAGGCTGCTGGCCATGGCGACCACGGCGTTGATGATGGCCAGGCTCTCGCGGCTGCCCTGCGAGGCGCCCTGCACGAAGCTGCGGTCGACCTTGATGGTGCTGAAGGGCAGCTCGCGCAGGTATCCGAGCGAGGAATAGCCCGTGCCGAAATCATCGAGCGCGATGGAGCAGCCCAGCGCCAGGATCTCTTCCAGCGTTGCCTTGGCGATATGCCCGTCACGCACGAAGACGCTTTCGGTCACTTCCACTTCCAGCCTGCGCGGCGGCAGCTTGCTGAGATCGAGCGCGCGCACGACCGTTTCAGCAAAGTCGCTTTCCATCAGCTGCTCGGCCGAGACATTGACGGCGACCTTCGCGTCGACCGGCCATGTGGCGGCCTGGCGGCAGGCCTCTTCCAGCACCCACGCACCGATCGGCACGACAAGCCCGGTATCCTCGGCCAGCGGGATGAACTTGGCTGGCGAGACGAAGCCGTGTTCCGGGCTGTGCCAGCGCAGCAGCGCCTCGAAGCTGACGACGGCTTCGCTGTTGGCATCAACCACCGGCTGGAGGTTGATCTTGAATTCTTCGCGCTCCAGCGCGTGGCGCAGCGAGGTTTCCAGCTGGCGGCGCTCTTCCGCCATGGCGTGGAGTTCGGGCTCGAAGACGCAGTGCTCGCCGCCGCCCTCGTCCTTGGCGCGGTAAAGCGCCAGGTCGGCGCTGCGCATCAGCGCTTCCACGCTGTCCCCGTCGCGCGGGCCGATGGCAGAGCCGACGCTGGCGCCGATGAACAGCTTGTTCTTGTCCACCTCATATGGCTGCGAGAGCGCGGTGATGACCTTCTTTGCCACCCGCGCCACGGCGCCGCGGTCGGAGGCGTCTCGAATGACGATGGCAAACTCGTCGCCGCCCAGGCGGCCGACCAGCTCATTTTCCGAGATCACTTCGCCCAGCCGCTCTGACACCTGCGCCAGCATCTTGTCGCCGGTCTGGTGGCCCAGCGAATCGTTCACCTGCTTGAAGCGGTCGAGGTCGATCATCAGGAAGGCGCAGCGCGTGCTCCACTGCTTGGCATAGCGCATGGCCTCGCCCAGCGCCTCGGTCAGCATCAGGCGGTTCGGCAGGCCGGTCAGCGTGTCGTAACGCGCGAGATAAGCGATCTTCTCGTCGCTCTCGCGCTGTTCGGTCACGTCGGAGCCGACGCCGCGGAAACCGGTGTAGTTACCTTCCTCATCGTGCATCGGCGTGCCGGAAAGCTCCCACCAGCGGCGGCCGGAGCCGACTTCGACCTGCACGATCAGGTTGGAGAAATTCTCCCGCCGCTTCAGCCGCTCCGCCAGGTCTCGCAGGGAGGATGCAAACTGGCCATTGTCCCACGAAGGGCCGGAGATGAGCTTGATGAAGCTCTCGTCCTCGATCTTCGCCGGGTCCTGGCCCAGCGCAAAGGCGAAACGGGGGCTTGGTGCGCGCACGCGGCGATGCGTA
Source organism: Paraurantiacibacter namhicola (assembly GCF_001687545.1). NCBI lineage: Bacteria > Pseudomonadati > Pseudomonadota > Alphaproteobacteria > Sphingomonadales > Erythrobacteraceae > Paraurantiacibacter > Paraurantiacibacter namhicola. Next base: position 2,103,258 of record NZ_CP016545.1, read on the forward strand.
TCGACCTGCCACAGCCAGTCCGCCTCGTTCTCTTCATATTCACGCAGCAGCAGGGACACGGTCTCGGACTTCTCAGCCACGCCCGCTTCCGCGATGCGCGCGGTCAGGAAGGTTTTCACACTCGTCAGTGCGCCGAACTGCAGCAGCGAATAGAAACAGGCCATGGCGAAGGCCACCTGCCACATGCCGTAGAACAGCAGCGTGCCGGTCATGGTGATGCCGACGATTACGGACAGGATGATGGTGTTGAGCGGCGCAACCGATGTCAGGGCCGATCCCGCGATCAGCATGGCTGCAAGGATGGCCAGCACCAGCAGCTCCGTTTCGGTGCCGAAGGGCGCGATGAACAGCGGCGCGCAGATCCAGGCCAGCGACAGCGCCACCACGGACCAGATATGCCGCTTCGCCCCCTTGCGCACGATGGTGCGGGCGCTGGCAAAGGCCAGGCTGCGCTCGACACGGTGGCGGTTCCAGACGGTCGCGACAATCGCCACTGTCCAGGCCACGAGGTGCAGGATGGGCGCCTGCTGCGCATAAGTGGACAGTGCCAGGCACATGGCCACAATGTGCCCGAAGGCGCGCATCCGTGCGGTGGGTGCCAGGTTGGAATATTGCAGCGCGCGCAGGCCCGGCCACTCGCCATCCTTCGGCTTGCGCAGACCGGCAAGCTCCAGCGCATTCAACTGCAGCGGCAGTGGCGGATAGGTGTTTTCGGGCGCCTGTGACACGCCAGCAGCCCTAAGCGGGGAATAGTGAAAACGGGGTAAAGGCCGCCGTGGAAATACGGATAAGTTTTCAGGCGGTTCGCCTATTCCACGGTCACCGATTTCGCCAGGTTGCGCGGCTGGTCCACATCCGTGCCCTTGGCCACCGCGACATGATAGGCCAGCAGCTGCACCGGAACGGCATAGACCAGCGGCGCAATCAGCGGGTGGACCTTGGGCATTTCGATGGTCGCCATGCAGCCCTCGCCCGCCTCGGCCAGTCCCTCCGCGTCCGAAATCAGCACCACCTTGCCGCCGCGCGCGCGGACCTCTTCCATGTTGGAGACGGTCTTCTCGAACAGCGGGCCGCTGGGCGCCAGGCAAATGACGGGCACGTCCTCGTCGATCAGCGCGATGGGACCATGCTTCATCTCGCCAGAGGCGTATCCTTCGGCGTGGATGTAGCTGATTTCCTTCAGTTTCAGCGCGCCTTCCAGCGCCAGCGGAAAGTCCGGGCCACGGCCCAGATACAGCACATCGCGCGCCGGGGCGATCAGATGCGCCATGGCCGCGATGTCCTCGTCATGGTCCAGCGCGGCGTTCAGGCAGGCCGGCGCTTCCAGCAGGTGGGCGACGATGTCCGCCTCTTCCTCGCGGTTGAGCTTGCCCTTCTTGACCGCAAAATGCGCCGCCAGCGCGGCCAGCACGGCCAGCTGGCAGGTGAAGGCCTTGGTGGAAGCGACGCCAATTTCCGGCCCGGCATGGGTCGGCAGCAGCAGGTCTGCCTCGCGCGCCATGGAACTGGTGGGCACGTTGACCACCACGGCAATGGTCTGGCCTTCCTGCTTGCAATGGCGAAGCGCGGCCAGCGTGTCTGCCGTCTCCCCGCTCTGGCTGATGAACAGCGCCAGTCCGCCGGGCTGCAGCACCGGCTCGCGGTAACGGAATTCGGACGCGAAATCGATGTCGACGGGCACGCGGGCGAACTGTTCGAACCAGTATTTCGCCACCATCCCGGCATAGTAGGACGTGCCGCAGGCCACGATGGTGACGCGGTCGATGGCCGTGATATCGAAATCGATCTGCGGCAGGGCGACGCGCTGCTCCACGGGCCGGAGATAGCTCTGCAGCGTCTGAGCCACCACGGTCGGCTGCTCGAAGATCTCCTTCTGCATGAAGTGGCGGTAATTGCCCTTCTCGATGGCGGAGGCAGATGCGCCGGACGTCGTGACTTCGCGTTCCACCGGATTGTTTTCGCTGTCGAAAATCTCCGCGCCGTCGCGTGTCACGACAACCCAGTCACCTTCTTCGAGGTAGGAGATGCGCTGCGTGAGCGGAGCCAGCGCCAGCGCGTCCGACCCCAGATACGTCTCCCCGTCGCCATAGCCCACGACCAGCGGAGAGCCGAGCCGCGCGCCAATCAGCATGTCCGGATGCTCGCGGAAGGCGATGGCCAGCGCGAATGCCCCGCGAAGGCGCGGCAGCACGTCCTTCACCGCATCGCGTGGGGACATGCCGGCCTCGACCTGTTCGGACACCAAATGCGCGACGACTTCGGTGTCGGTCTCGCTTTCGAACGTGCGGCCACGGGCCTGCATTTCCTCGCGCAGCGGGCGGAAATTCTCGATGATGCCGTTGTGCACCAGCGCCAGCTCTTCGGTGGCGTGGGGGTGCGCATTGGAGGTGGTGGGCGCGCCGTGGGTGGCCCAGCGGGTGTGTGCGATGCCCGTTTCGCCCGGCGTCTCTATCCCATCCAGCACCTCTGCCAGGTTCGCCAGCTTGCCCTCAGCGCGGCGCCGGACCAGTTCGCCGCCGTGCAGCGTGCAGATGCCTGCGCTGTCATAGCCGCGATATTCCATCCGCCTCAGCCCATCCAGCAGGCGCTGGGCGACCGGCTGGTTGCCGACGATACCGATAATTCCGCACATAGATTCAGTCCTTCATCGCACGCATCAGTGCGGAAATTTCGTGTCCACGAAGTGGCGGGTAAATTCCAGCGGGTCAGGCTCCGTCCCGTTCGCCTCGACAAAGCGCGCACGTCCGCTGGTCCAGACCTCGCAGATCGCCTGGCTCATCCCGTCGGGAAAGCGCATGCGGCGCTCGGTAATCTGGCGCCAGTTGCCTTCCTCGCCGAAGAGGTCGCGGAACTCGGCCTCGCGCGCGGTCAGTGCCTTGTCCTGCTCCGGGTTCAGATGCCCGATGGAATCGAGGACATAGCTGTCGACCAGCTCCAGGAACGGCTTGCCTTGGTATCGCTCGCTCACTTGCTGTCCGCCTTCTTCTTTTTCTTCATCGCGTCATGGAAGCGGTCGGCCCAGCCGGGTTTGACCAGCTGCTCTGCCCGCACCATGCGCAGTTCACCGTCGGCCACATCGCGGCTGACCGTGCTGCCCGCCGCCACAATGGCGTCCGCGCCGATGGAGACGGGCGCGACCAGCGCGCTGTTCGACCCGATGAAGGCACGTTCGCCGATCACCGTCTGGTGCTTGAAATAGCCATCGTAATTGCAAGTGATGGTCCCGGCGCCGATATTGGCGCCCGCGCCCACCGTGGCATCGCCGATATAGGTGAGGTGGTTCGCCTTCGCGCCTTCACCCAGCACGGCCTTCTTCATTTCCACGAAATTGCCGACCTTGCTGCCCGCGCGCATCTCCGCGCCGGGGCGCAGGCGGGCATAGGGGCCGACTTCGCAGCCCTCGCCCACGCTGGCACCTTCAAGGTGGCTGAAGGCGCGGATCGTCGCCCCGTCCGCCACGCTGACGCCGGGGCCGAAGACAACATGCGGCTCCACCGTCACATCGCGGCCGATCTGCGTGTCGTAGCTGAAGAACACCGTGTCTGGGGCGCGCAAGGTCACGCCGTCCGCCATGGCTTCCTCGCGGCGGTATTCCTGCCACTGCGCCTCTGCCGCGGCGAGTTCCGCGCGGCTGTTGATGCCGCCCACTTCGGCCGGATCGTCCGTGGTCACGGCAGCGCAGGTGCGGCCGTCCGCGATGGCGATGTTGACGATATCGGGCAGATAATATTCGCCCTGCGCATTCTCGTTCTTCACACGGTCCAGCAGGGCAAACAGGTCGGAAGATTTTGCAGCGAGCAGGCCGGAATTGCACAGGCGGCAGGCGCGCTCTTCCTCACTCGCATCCTTGTATTCGACCATCTTGGCGATGCGGCCTGCCCCGTCCGCAACCACGCGGCCATAGGACAGCGGATCCTCCGGCTCGAAACCCAGCACCACGGCGGCCGGGCCGTCATCCTCGTCCAGCCGGTCCAGCATGGCCTGCATGGTGACCGCGCGCACGAAGGGCACATCGCCATACAGCACCAGCACATCGCCCTCAAAGCCCGCCAGCGCGTCCTGCGCCTGCTGCACGGCGTGGCCGGTGCCCAGCTGCGGATCCTGCACGGCATAGGCCACACGCTCGCCAAGACGGTCCTGCAGCTGCTCGCGGCTGTCGCCCACCACGGCCACCACGCGGCTCGGCGAAAGGCCGTCCAGCGAGGCCAGCAGGTGTTCGATCATCGGGCGGCCGGCGACCGGATGCAGCACCTTGTGCAGGCTGCTCTTCATCCGTGTCCCCTTGCCCGCGGCAAGGACGATGGCGGCGACGGGTCTGTTGCTCATGCCCTGCCCCTTGCCAGCAAATGGTTGCGGTTTCCATACGCTTGCTGGCTGCAGACTCGCCGCCCGGGGCATTGCGCGCGAAATTCGGCGGGGTTAGGCAAGAGCGGGGAATAAAGAGGGGGCAAATCGTATGGACGCGCATCCGGCCGGGATCGGCCATATCAGGACGCTTGGCATCGTCACGGGCATCCTACTCGCACTGGCGGGAGTTTCCGGCGCGCTGGCGACGCTTGGCTTGCTGGGAAGCTACTTCGTGCCGATGAACGAAAGTGCCGTTTACTTTTATGGAACGGTGGCCATTGCTCTGATTATCTTCATCGGTGCCAGCCTGCTTTGCATTCCGCTGGTGGCCTGGTGGTTCTGGCAGGCCCATCGCAATCTGAAAGAAGCGGGCGTTTCCGGCCTGCGCTATACGCCCGGCTGGGCGGCCGGCGGATTCTTCATCCCGTTCCTGAACCTGATCGTACCGCTGCGCGTGGCGCGCGAGCTGGCCATTCGCAGCGAAGGGGAAGACCAATACCAATCCGACATGGAGGTACCGATCCTGTCGGGATGGTGGGCCGCGCATATAGCCGGGCTGATCGTCGCAGGGGTAATTGCCGTGATAGCCCTGCTGGAGTTTCTCACGCCATTCTTCGTAACGATGCCGGATGAGGCCCTGGTGCTGCTGATGGTGCTGGCGACGGGGTTCCTCGGGGCCTCGGCCCTTTGCCTGGCACTCGCCATACGCAAGATCACGCGCGCACAGATCGCGCGCCGGCACCTGGGCCATGCGGATGTGTTTGCCTGAGCGGCGCAGCCCGCTCCGCCTCAGTCTTCCACCAGCTTGAAGAAGCGGCGTTCTACCGGGGCGAGGACGCCGGAGAGGTCGTGGCCGCGTTTCAGGACCTGGCCGTGTTCGCCGAACAGGGCCCACATGCCCTGCCTGTTCCGAAGCGCGGGGCGCTTCTCAAGGCGCATCTGCGGCTGGTCGGCCGTGCGGCGGAAGGCGGCGAAGGTGGCGCAGTCCTTCGTGAAATCCATCGCGTAATCGCGCCATTCCCCAGCGGCGACCATGCGGCCATAGAGGCCCAGGATACGCGTCAGCTCGTCCCGGTCGAAACCGACCTGGTTGGGGCGCGCATGGGGGAATTGCAGGATATCGGCGGCGCTGCCGTTGGGGCCGCTCATCGGGACCTGGCCATCAGGTGGCGGAACCGCTCTTGCGGGCGGGCTTATCATCGCTGGCAGCTTCGGCGCGTTCACGCTCAGCGCGCAGCATCTCGATCTCGTCCTGCAGCGCGCGCATGCGGCCTTCCAGCTCGTCGATGCGGGTCATGTCGGGCTCGCACGGATCGTCGCACGGCGTGCCATAGGGGATGAATTCGCGCAGCCAGGTTTCGGCCGGGACCAGCGTGGAGCGGGCTTTCAGGCCGATCATTGTGGCGCCTTCCGGCACATCGTCCGTCACCACGGCATTGGCGCCCACGCGCGCACGCGCGCCCACCACGATGGGCCCGATGATCTGCGCGCCGGAGCCGATGATGACATTATCCCGCAGCGTCGGGTGGCGCTTGCCGCCCTCGCCGTTGGTGGGGTTGGTGCCGCCCAGCGTGACGCATTGGTAGATGGTCACATTGTCGCCGATTTCCGCCGTTTCCCCGATGACGGTGAAGCCGTGGTCGATGAAGAAATTGCGGCCGATCTTCGCGCCGGGATGAATGTCTATCCCGGTCAGGAAGCGCGCCGTGTGGTTCACGAAACGGGCGAAGAAGAACATGCCGCCGTTGAACAGCCAGTGGGCCAGCCGGTGCATGCCCAGCGCCCAGACTCCGGGGTAGAGCATGATCTCCGCCCGCGAACGCGGCGCAGGGTCGCGCGCACGGATACTGTCGAGATAAGCTGCCAGTCTGCCGAACATGTGGCCGATTCTCCCACCAACTGCGCGCTAAAGCAAGCGCGGCTCGTCCGGGCCATGTAGGCATTCCAGCGCCGCACGCCAGATGGCAAGCCGCGGCGCGCTCTTGCGTTCCAGGCTCAGCCGGTCAATTTCGGCCACCAGCCGCTCCAGCGCGGCGGCAGACCTTTCCGCCCGCGGCAGCAGATAATGTACGGCATCCGGCTCCAGCGGCAGGCCGCGCTCCTCCGCCAGCGACAGCAGCAGGTCGCCCGCCATCGCGTCATCCGGCTGGCCGATTTCCAGCTGCAACGATCCGCCCATGCGGCTGCGCAGGTCCGGCAGGGTGATGTCCCAAGGCGGTTCGCCGCCGATCACCAGCAGCGGCGTGCCGTCCGCCTGCGCGCGGTTCCAGCGGTGGAACAGCTCAGTCTCGTCCAGCGCCTGCGCATCGTCCACGGCCGCGCCGTTTCCGCTGGCCGCAAACCAGCGCGCCAGCAGCGACTTGCCCGATCGCGGCGGTCCGGTAAGCACGGCGGTGCGAAAGGGCCAGCTTTCAGGCTGAGTCAGCGCATCGGCGACATGGGCATTGGCATTGCCGATGACGATGCGCGGCGGGCCTCCCCGGGCCCCGCTGCGAAGGGGAAGCGCAATCTGGCCCATGCCGCGCGTCAGCGGCTGATGCGCAGCGCGTTGCTGCCCTGCTCCACCGTAAAGCCGCGCCCGCGGAGGGCGGCGGCAAGGCCGGACAGGCTGCCCTGGTAGGATACGCGCATGATCGAGGTGCCGCCCACGGCCATGGAGCTGACTGCAGCCGCGCGGACATTGGGCGTGCTGCGCACAGCCGCCAGCGTCGCGGCAAAAGTGTCGGAATCCGGCGATGCGAATTGCACGACGTAAGAGACGACTTCCACCGGCTGATCCGGATCGGGCGCTTCGGAGGCGACCGGCGCATCGGGCGTTGCAGCAGGCTTGGGCCGTTCGGCCTCGCGCCGCGCGGCTTCCTCGCGCCGCGATGCTTCGAGCAGAGCCTGCACTTCGGGGCTGATGGAGACCTTCTGGCTGAGCAGTGAGGGATCGGGCCGCAGCGTGCCGTCCTGCAGCGCGCGGGTGAATATGGTGTCGAACCGCTTCAGCGCCTGCGCATACATGGCCGGGATCGCCGCTTCGTTCTTGGCCGTAAGCTCGAATTCGTCGAGGAAGGTATTGTCCGGGCCATAGCGCGCGGTGAAGGTGCCGGTGACCGGGCCACCGGGCCAGGACCGGCGCAGCTGCACCACCGGGATCAGCACATCGGCGGCGCTGAACTGGTCCAGGATCGTATTCCACCAGGTGCGACTGCGGCGGCCGGTCTGGCCGTAAGTCAGCAGCAGGCTCTCACCCCCCATCCCGGAGGGGCGGACATAGTCGATCGAGCTGCTTCCGGTCTGGAACTGCGCCCAGGCGCGCTGCCAACCGTTACGCCGTTCGAACATGGTCGCCGTACCGCCTTCGATCAGCACGGGCAGCGTCAACATCGGCGCGCTGCGCGAACGGCGACCCGTGGCGGAGCCCAATAGGCCGCCCGCACGCTGCCGGTCGAAAATGACGCCGAGCGTCGCAACATAGCGGCGCGGGCCGAGCTGTTCGCGCTCGATCACGATGGCAGAAACCATACCGTTCAGTCGCGAATCGGGAATGGCAGGACCGCCCAGCTGCTTCCACGCCAGCCGCTGCGCTTCCTGCCAGCCCTTGTTGCGCGCGTCTTCCGGACTGTCGCCGGTCACATCCACCTCGATGCCCTGGACATCAATATCGGTGCTGCTGGCAACGGGGGGAATACCACGGTCTCCGGACACCTGCGCCCACAAGGCGGTAGCCGCCAGCGCCAGCGCAAACAGCACCGCCAGCCCGGCAATGCGGGCAGGGTTGCTGTGGCGAAGGAGGCGAGCGGTTCTTGTCATCGGGGAAATCGCCAGCCTTTTGCCCAAACCCCCATGGAAATCCAAGTGCGAATGCGCCAAGGCTGCGGACATGTCAGGGGACAGTGAAAAATACACCTACGCCAAGGCGGGCGTGTCGATCGATGCCGGCAATGCGCTGGTGCGTGCCATCGGGCCGCTGGTGAAGGCCACGCGCCGCAGCGGTGCGGATGGCGATATCGGCGGCTTCGGCGGCTTCTTCGATCCCAAGGCTGCAGGATACAAGGATCCGCTGCTGGTTGCCGGGAATGACGGCGTCGGCACGAAGCTCAAGCTGGCCATCGACCATGACCGGCACGACACCGTCGGTATCGACCTCGTCGCCATGTGCGTGAACGATTTGATCGTGCAGGGTGCGGAGCCGCTGTTCTTCCTGGACTATTTCGCCACCGGAAAGCTGGAGAACGGCGTTGCAGAGCGCGTGATCGCGGGCATTGCGGATGGCTGCAAGGAAGCGGGCTGCGCGCTGATCGGCGGAGAGACGGCGGAAATGCCGGGCATGTATGCGCCGGGCGATTACGACCTTGCAGGCTTCTGCGTCGGCGCGGTGGAGCGCGGCGAGCAACTGACCGGCGACGGCGTGAAGGCAGGCCAGGTCCTGCTGGGCCTCGCATCCTCCGGCGTGCATTCCAATGGCTTCTCGCTGGTGCGGCGGCTGGCGGAGGACAAGGCGTGGGACATGACTGCCCCTGCCCCCTTCGATGGCGAGCGCTCGCTGCTCGATACGCTGGCCGAGCCGACACGCATTTACGTGAAGAGCCTGCTGCCTGTAATCCGCGACGGATTGGTGGCAGCATTGGCACACATCACCGGCGGCGGCCTGCTGGAAAACCTCCCCCGCGTGCTGCCCGATGGGGCCCGTGCGATGGTGGATGCCGATGCATGGCAGCAGCCCGGCCTGATGCGGTTCCTGCAGCAGCAGGGCAATATCGACCCGGCGGAAATGGCCCGCACCTTCAATTGCGGCGTCGGCATGGTGCTGGCAGTTGATGAGGCGAACGTCGCCGCGGTGACGGAGCGGCTGACCGAAGCTCGCGAAGAGGTGGTCCGGATCGGCCATATCGAGGCAGGCGAGAAGGGTTGCAGCGTCTCCGGCTCGGCAGGCACCTGGGGCGCCGATGCCGCCTGGAGCGCGCAGCACGATGGCTGAGACCCCGCGGGCCCGGATCGCCGTGCTGCTGTCCGGCACCGGCACCACGATGTCCGCGCTGCTGTTCCAGTCCCGCCTGCCGCAATGCCCCTATGAAATCGTGGCGGTCGGCAGCAACGATCCAACCGCATTCGGCCTGAAGGTCGCCGCGGCCGAGGGGATCGCAACCTTTGCCCACCCCCATTCCGGCATGGCGCGCGAGGACCATGAGGCGCTGATGCAGGCCTCCCTGCACGAGCACGCGCCCGATTACGTGGCGCTGTGCGGTTACATGCGCATCCTGACGCCCGGCTTCGTCGACCAATGGGCCGGACGCATGGTCAACACCCACCCCAGCCTGCTGCCCAAATACAAGGGCCTCGACACGCACCAGCGCGCCATCGACGCGGGCGACAGCCACGGCGGGTGCAGCGTGCATATCGTGACCGGGGAGCTGGATGATGGGCCGGTACTGGGCCAGCTGGCCGTGCCCATCCTGCCGGGCGAGGACGAGGCCAGCCTGCGCCGCCGCGTGCAGATGGCGGAATACCAGCTATACCCGCATTGCCTGGAAGAACTCGTTTCGCGCCCTTACCGGGCGGACTGGCTGCTGGAGCGGGTGCGCGCAATCGCGCTCGCCCTGCCCGAGGCCGAAGAGCGCGAGAGCCACGGCGCGCCCGCTTTCCACACCGGCGGCAAGAGCGGCAAGTTCTTCGCCCATTTCAGCGAAACGCATCATGGCAGCGAGCACATCGCCGTATTGGTGAAAGTGTCCGGCCAGGACGAGCTGGCAACGCTGGTGGAGCAGTTCCCGAAGACGTGGTTCAAGCCAGCCTATTACGGGGCGAGCGGCTGGGCCGGATTGATCCTCAACCGCGCAGATACGGACTGGGAGCATGTGGCGGAGTGGATGCACCGCAGCTGGGCAGGCGTCGCGCCGAAACGGCTGGCGGGCCTGCAGCGCGCAGCGGAGCAGTTCTAGCCGGCAGCTGCCTGCTGGGGCACGAAATTGACCAGCCGCTGCTTCGCGCTGGCGACGTAATTCTCAAGGAACTGCACGCGCCCGCGCCGCACGACCATGCGCCACAGCGCCTCGGACGTGAAATCGGGGTTAGAGGAGCTTGTCTGCCCGTGCATCACGACATTTTCGCCGGTCACGTCGTACCGGTCGATGTCCAGCGTGAAGTCCGGCGCGGCGGCGACCAGCGCTTTCACTGCGGTGACAAATTCATCGCAGCCTTCGACCCGGCTGCCCTCGCCATCGACGAATACGAAGCGCTTGCCGCACAGCGTGCCCAGCGCCTCGTAATCGCGGGCGTTGGTCGCACGAATGACTTCATGCGCCAGCTCCAGCGGCGAAAGGCGATTAAAGCCGAAGATTCCCCCCAACAGATCCATGCGCCGCTTATCGCATGAAATGATGACACTTCAAAAACTTGGCGCTTTGCTACACAACAAACATCAAAAGGGCTGCCGTGCAGAAAGCAGGGCAGCCCTTTCGTGATTCAAAGATGAAAGAATCGGTCAGCCGACGATTTCATCTTCGTTGAAGAAGAAGTCGATTTCGATCTTCGCGTTCTCGTCCGAATCGGAACCGTGGACCGTGTTGGCCTCAATCGATTCGGCGTAGGTCTTGCGGATCGTGCCTTCTTCGGCGTCGGCCGGGTTGGTCGCACCCATCACGTCGCGGTTGCGCTTCACGGCGTCTTCGCCTTCCAGCACCTGCACCACCACCGGGCCGCTGGTCATGAATTCGACCAGTTCGCCGTAGAACGGGCGTTCCTTGTGGACTTCGTAGAAGCCGCCAGCCTGGTCTTCCGTCATGTGGATGCGCTTGGAAGCGACGACGCGCAGGCCGGCGTCTTCCAGCATCTTGGTGACGGCGCCGGTCAGGTTGCGGCGCGTGGCATCGGGCTTGATGATCGAGAAAGTGCGGGTAACCGCCATGGGGAATTCCTTCGGATGTAGGGGTAAACAGATTGCGCGCGCCCCTAGCGCCGCGCCGCGAGATGGGCAAGTGCGGTGACGGTTACCGGACTCAGGGCCCCTCGCGCCATTTGCTGCCGTCCTGCAGCCAGAAATGGCGGTCCGGCGTGTCTTCCCGCTCCCCCAGCATGCGCCAGCAGGCCCGCGCCCCGTCCAGTGCACTTTCGCCAAAGATCAGGAAGGCGCGCTCGAAAGCAAAGGCCTCGTCGCGCCAGGCTCCATCGGCCAGCAGGATGAAGCGTGCCTCGTTTTCCGCCTCGCAGGACATGGACAGCAGCAGCGGCTGGCGCGCGGCATGCGGCTCGCCGGCGCGGCCATGGGCCAGGAAGGCATCGGGCAGCATTTCCCACAGCGCCTTGTCGATGCGATCGATCTGCTCGGCATCGCCGGACACCACCAGCGCCCGCTCGCCCGCATTCTTCGTGGCACGCGCGATCAGCGGGACGACGCGCTCCGCCGGATCGC